>JBCCVQ010000005.1:0-237970 GCA_039194965.1 Pseudomonadota bacterium
CTGACGTACACTTGCGGTCGGCTCAAGCGCTGTAGCTTGACGATCAAACAAGTCGACGACGCGTTGACGTACTTTGTGACCACGCTCGGTCAGCTTCAGACGTACGGTACGCTTGTCACGCTCAGAGCGCGACTGGACCAGATAGCCACCCTCTTGCAGTTTTTTTACGTTATAAGACAGGCTTGTACCAGCAAATGCACCGCGCGAGCGAAGCGTCGAAGCTGGCGTTTCATCTTCACCAATTTCATAAAGCAGAAGCGCTTGTACACCGGTCAAGTGGCGTTCACCGCCACGTTCCAAATCGTCCTTGACGACATCATGGAGGCGGCGATGCGCCTGCTCCAGAAGCGAAAGAGACTTTACGAAAGATTCAGCGACACTCACAGGTTCGCCTGCGGCCTCAGCCGCACCAAAAGACATTGTCATTACCATCACCACTCAACTTTTGTTGTAGTTTGAGTAGAGTTACAGTATCTAACCTTATATTTCGTTAAGCACGTCTTGTTTTCACCTTAGTTTGGTTAACAGATCCGGCGAAAGTGTTACTTTTCGCGCCAAAACACGCGGAAAAGCGCGAAATGGGCGGAAGGTTTGATTAAAAGTCTGAAGGAAAGACGTTTAGCCGCCCAGCGGCGTCCCACGCGCGGCCCAGGCCTCGATTTCCCCATCGGCAACCGCCATGACTGCTTTCCAAGCGCCCTCAATACGCTGCAACACATAGGCGGCTTGCCAACGGGCGATTTCCGTTCCGTCCTTTGCATACATGATGTCAGCGACGATCAGGGCAGCCGCTTGATCATGCAGGGCGTGGCAGCTGACCAATGAGCGCTCGACACTCGCAACCTCCTGGGCGCGATAGAATGCCAACAAGTGGGTGGTGTTTCCGGTAAAGTGCTCCGCCGACTTGAAGGCGAATGAGCGCCCCGCCTGGGTCGTCACCGCCGGGAAGGTCCAATGCGCCGATATCTGCGCAGCATCATAGTCGGCAAATGCGCGGACATAAGATTGGCACCAGTCTGTCAGTTCAGCTTCAAGACTCATGTCGGCCGAAATCCCTTTTGGTCGGCATCCAGGTGCCGGTGACGATGGCGCAAAGCTTGCCGCCCTCTTTATCTTCAAACCGACTCTCGATCACGCCCAGGCGGCGGGAGCGGTTCACAACCTCGCTGACCACTCGGATCACCTGCCCGGCTTTCATCGGGCGAAAGAACCGTGTTGTGAACTCGGCAGTGGAATAGGATTCGTCTTCCTGAGCCGTGGTCCAGAAGGCAAAGCTCTGCCCGGAATCCGCGATGACATTCACCACGCCGCCCTGCACAATGCCATCATAATGCGTGAGATGCGCGCCAACCGTCCATTCCATGTAGAATCGTCCCGGCTGGACGGCCGTAAATCTGAGGCCGGACAGGTTCATCCCTCTGACATAAGGCGGCGCCTGCGACAGATCAGGTTCAGCATCGATCATGGCCTGGATCTGCGTAATCGGATCAACAGTATGAGACATGCTCGCCTCCTCCCGCTGCCCAGCCTAGTCAAAACTGAGTTCGTCGTCACCCAGAGGTTCAAAATAGCGCGCCACATCCGCCGCGCTGACCCCTTCCAATGTGTCCGGGTTCCAATTCGGCGCATGGTCCTTGTCGATAATCACGGCGCGGACCCCTTCAATAAAGTCTGGCGATTGCACTTTGCGCCAGCCGATGCGGTATTCCATCCGCATATTGTCTTCGAATGTCTCACACGCGCCGCCCTCGCGAACTTGGCGCAGCGCCACTTTCACGGTCTCGGGTGACTTCGTCGCGATGGTCTTGATTTGCTCGCTCGCCCACTCGGACTCGTCGGCTGCCAAGGCCGCGACAATCTCCTCTGCGGTGTCTGCATTGAAGCAGGCATTGATCACCGCCATGTTCGCTTCGAAGCTTCCCGCCGGCACAGCATGCGTCAATCGCGCTAAGATTTCACCCAACATCTCGGCCGCTCCGGCCGAGAAATCGGCATCCGCGATTTGCGATTTTAAGTTGGGAATGAGTTCAGATGGTAGGAAATGTGTTGCCACACCCGCTGCCGCGACATCAGCGCCTTTCAAGCGCGCCCCTGTCAGCGCCAGCCAGGTGCCAAGCTCTCCGCGCAGGCGGGGTAGGAACCATCCGCCGCCGACATCTGGAAACAGTCCAATTCCAGTTTCAGGCATCGCAAACAGCGTCCGCTCCGTCGCGATGCGGTGCGTTCCGTGGACCGATAGACCAACGCCGCCGCCCATGGTGACGCCATCCATCAGCGCCAGGTATGGCTTGGGAAACGATTTGATGGCGGCGTTCATACGGTATTCTTCCGCAAAGAAGTCCCGCGCTTGTTTGCCATCACCCAAACCGCTTTCGCGGAGCATGGCGATATCGCCGCCCGCACAGAAGCCGCGCGTGTCCGCAGCGTGGTCGATCACAACAATATCGACCGCCGGGTCCTGAGCCCATACCCGTAAGGCGGCGAGTATGGTTTCGCACATATCGAGATTAAGGGCGTGAAGCGCGTCGGGGCGATTTAGGGTCAGATGGCCGACACCGCCTTCAACCCTGGTCATAACTGAATCTGTCATGCCCCGCGTTAGCGCGCGCGATCCGTAAGGTCCAGGGGCCGACTAGTGCCCGCCTCCGAAAATTCCCGTGCGCACATGGTAATCTACGGCCAGCGTATATTCAGGATCATCGGCGCTATCGATCATCAATTGACCCGCCTTGCTGAGCAACTGATGGCAGTCTTTGGACAGGTGACGGAGTTTCAGCGTTTTACCTTTGGCTTCATACTTTGCGGCGAGGTCTTCGATCGCCTGCAGCGCCGACTGATCGACCACCCGGGAACGCATAAAGTCGACAATCACCACATCTGGATCAGATTCCGGATCAAACAGTTCGGCAAACCCTTCGGTAGAGCCGAAGAAAAGCGGGCCTTCAATTTCATATACTGTGGCGCCTGGTGTCCGGATCGAGTCACGCTGGATGATCCGGATCCGCTTGGCATTATTCCAAGCATAAGCCAGCGCGCTGACAATCACACCGACGACCACAGCCACGGCAAGATCGTGCCAGACCGTCACGCCGGTCACGAGAATGATGACAAACGCATCGGTCCAAGGAATCTTAGACATAATGCGCAAGCTGTTCCAAGCGAACGTGCCGATGACGACCATGAACATCACACCGACCAGCGCCGCCAATGGGATCATCTCAATCCATTGCGAGCCAATGAGAATGAAAGCGAGCAGGAACAGAGCCGCAGAGATGCCGGACAATCGCGTCCGGCCACCGGATTTCACATTGATCATGGATTGTCCAATCATCGCACACCCGCCCATGCCACCAAAGAAACCGGTGACGACATTCGCGGTGCCCTGGGCGACGCATTCCTGAGACGCACCACCGCGTTGGTTGGTGATCTCTCCGACCAAGTTGAGCGTCAGCAAACTCTCAATCAAACCAATCGCAGCTAAGATGATGGCGTAAGGCAGAATGATCTCGAAGGTTTCCCACGTTACAGGAACCGCGGGAATGTGAAGCGTCGGCAAACCGCCTTGAATGCTCGCCATGTCGCTAACCACCGGCGTATCGATGCCCAGACCAATGACCAAGCTCGCGACGACGACTATGCCAGCCAGCGGGGCTGGGATAATCTTGGTCAATTTCGGCAATCCCCAAATGATGGCCATGGTTAGTCCGATCAAGCCGAGCATAATCGCCATCTCAGGCGCCGGTAGCCAGTCGCCATTTGGCAAGAAGCCATGTCCGTCAGGATGCGCGGTGCCAGGCACTTGGAATTGCCCAAGTTGCGCCAAGAAGATCACAATTGCCAAGCCGTTGACAAAGCCGAGCATCACAGGATGCGGAACCAACCGAATAAACTTGCCGAGCTTAAACACCCCTGCTCCGACTTGCAGGATGCCCATCAATACGACCGTGGCGAATAAATATTCGACGCCGTGCTGCGCGACGAGCGCGACCATAACCACCGCGAGAGCCCCTGTCGCGCCAGAGATCATGCCAGGGCGTCCCCCCATGACCGCAGTGATCAAGCCAACAATGAAAGCCGCATACAATCCGACCAATGGCTCCACGCCCGCAACAAAAGCGAACGCCACCGCTTCGGGCACCAGCGCGAGCGCCACGGTCAAACCAGCAAGGACCTCAATCCGGAGCCGCGCGGGCGTGAACGTTGCCCTTTGAGCTTGAGCCCAACTGGTCAAATTGATCGTGTCTGCAAACGCAGCGAAGCTCGAACGGGACATAAGCGCTCTCAATTCAAATTCGGGAAAACGCCGCGTGCCTAGGCCAATTCCAGTCTCTAAGCCAGCCCAATCCGTCAGAATTTGTGCTTTTCGGCAAATTTGCCGTCTCCCCTCATGGACAATGACGCCAGCCTCCGTATGCGTGGGCCGCAGATAAATTGATGGGAGAGATCCAATGAAAGCTTTGTTCGACGTTTCGGGAAAAACCGCCCTGGTCACAGGTGGCTCGAGCGGGATTGGCGCGATGATCGCGCGCGGCTTTGTTGAGAATGGCGTGAAGACCTACATTTCGGCTCGAAAAGAAGGCCCGCTAATTGAAAAAGCTGAAGAGCTCTCTCAATTCGGCGAATGTGTTCCCATTCAAGCCGACCTATCCTCTGTCGAGGGGATCGAACACTTAGTCGCCGAGTTGTCAGCACGCGAAAAACATATCGATATTCTGATCAACAATGCCGGTGCCAATTGGGTTGTTCCAATCGACGAGTTTCCTGAGGCCGGTTGGGATAAGGTCATGAGCATCAACATCAAATCGATTTTCTTCATGACACAGAAGGCGCTGCCCTTGCTGCGGGCGAATGCCACGAAAGACGATCCAGCACGGGTCATCAACACCGCCTCTATTCACGGCTTCGATAATCCAGGCATGCCTGCCTATGCCTATTCTGCAAGCAAATCTGGCGTTGTTCACTTGACCAAACACTTGGCCACGGATCTTGCCGCCGACAATATCAATGTGAACGCCATCGCGCCGGGCTTCTTTCCGAGCAATATGACCAAAGCTGCTGTGAGCAATGATGCCGTTTACAATCACGCCGTCGGACAGATCCCCCGCAAACGCGCCGGAGAGCCTGAAGATGTCGCGGGAACGGCAATCTATCTCTCGTCGCGCGCGGGCGCTTGGGTGGACGGCCACACGATCGTGTTAGATGGTGGGCAAATCGCCCAATCCGCAAAAGCCTAGCGTATCTTTCAATTTCGTAACTTGAGATACATCGGGTCCTGAGTCATTCGGGACCCGCTGCGTTATATTTTTGTTTGAAAGACAATGTGTAATGCAGACTCAATTTCTTTTTTTCGCGCTCGGCGCGACCTTATTCTGTGCTCAAGCTGGAAGCGCTCAAGAAACCGACAGCACAAAATTCTCCGCCGATATTGGTTATAGCCGAGTCGGTCGCGACCTGCCTGTCATTGGTTCGGTTGAACCGGAGCCGGAATATGGCGGAATTGGCGGGCACGTAGGGTACAGTTTCTCGCAGCATTGGAGCGTAGAAGGCGAAGCGATCATTGGCGTCGAGAACGATAAAGACGTGTTCCGTTCGTTCAGTGACACCGCGTCGAGCGTCGCCAACGTAAAGACCGAGCTGAATCATCTCTTGGGTGTCTATGTTAAAGGCACGCTGCCCATCACGTCGAAGTTGAATGCCTCGGCACGGCTTGGCCTGGCGCACGCAGAGATCGGGTATTCTGGGCACACTGTTGTGACGGATTTAGAGACCCAAGAAACAACGACATTCACATTTGAAAACTCCGGCGATCAATCCGGTACGGCCATTGGTATTGGGCTGTCCTATGATGTGACCGACAAGATTTATGTTCGCGGTGACTTTACCCAATACGATCTCACCGATGACGAAATGGAAAGTGCGAGTGTCGGTATTGGTTTTCGCTTCTGAGTTCGCAATAAACACTTGCATTTCACGCGAACAGCAATAGTCCTGCGTCCGCTGCGTTACAACTACCAAAAGAGGTGAAGTAATGCAGCTTCCCAAACCTACCCTTCTCGGAGCCCTGGCGTTCCTGGCGGCGCCATTTGCGACCGCGCAGACTATTTATGTTGATGGCGGATATGCGTCCGCTTCAACGGATTTTGACATCGAGATCGAAGACTTTGAGGAATCCTTCGATCTCACCTTCGGGCTCGTTGGCGGTCATATTGGCTATGACTTCAACCCCTATTTCAGCATAGAAGGTGAAGCCCTTATTGGCGTCCAGGATGATACCCACACAGTGACAATTGAAGATGTTGAGGATGATGTAGATGTCGACTTTATCTTCGATCTGAATCACCTCGTCGGCGCTTATGCGAGAGGTAATCTGCCGCTCGGAGACCAGTTTCGGGCCTTTGCGCGTGCCGGTTATGTCACTGGCGAGATAGAGCTTTCAACAAATCTCGAAGGCGTCGAATCTGAATCAGACTCGGGCGAAGCGTTCGCGCTTGGCGTCGGGGGGGAGTTTAACCTGACTGAGCAGATTTACGCGCGAGGGGACTATACCCGATACGAATTCGATGACGCTTCGCTAGACGCCTTCATGGCAAGTGTTGGATTCCGTTTCTAGAGTCCATCAGCATAAGGCTCTACCGCGGTCGAGCCTTATGCATTCAGACCACAGCCCTCAATGGTGATGCGGTGCATAATCCGTCTTTGGCCTTGATAATCGTTCAGCGCCCAATGCCAGGTCGAGCGATTATCCCACATTGCGATGGACCCTGGACGCCATTGAAAGCGGTGATGGAAGTCATGTCCTGTAAACACGTGTGTGTAGAGATCTGAGAGCAGCTCATCACTCTCAGGCTTGTCCAATCCCACGACTTCGCGCGTGAAAGCCGGGTTCACATAGAGGGCCTTTTTGCCGCTCAATGGATGGGTGATGACGATCGGATGTTCCGGGTCGCTGAGTTGTTCGGCGACGGCTGCATTGCCAATCCGGTTCGTGCCCTCACCATGCGTGCCAGCATCCGATGTTTTATAATAGCTGTCCGGGCCCTCGCCGAAAATATGCTTGCCTGAGTGCAGCGCTTTGAGACCATCCAGCCGGTCTTTCATATCGTCCGAAAGCGTTTCATAGGCCTTGTACATCGACGCGAACATGGTGTCGCCGCCACTATCAGGCAATTCCCTCGCAACCAGCACGGAGCCCAAAGCTGGCTCATGATCGTATGAGTGATCGGTGTGCCAGCCGCCGCCAATATTGTCCTTCTGGTCCGGCTCTTTGGCGACCAAGGCGATCTGCGGATAATCTGGATGGGCCGCAAAAAAGCGATTGACGTTGATGTCGCCAAACCGCTCAGCGAAAGCAATATGATCCGTTTCTGTCGTATCTTGATCCCGGAGGAAGATCACGCCGTGGTCGGCGAACGCGGCCTGTATGTCTTGAAATTCCTGATCCGATAGAGACTTGATATCGACGTCAGTAATCTCGGCGCCTAATCCTTCTACGGGCGTGATCTGCATGGCTTTTCCTCCGCAAGCTTCATCTGTTGGAAGCGATTGGAGAAAGCCTAGCGCATTGACGTCGCGGGCGTCAAAGGCGTCTGATTAGTCGCGCAGCATATCCCGGCTAACAATCACCCGCATAATCTCATTCGTCCCCTCAAGGATTTGATGGACCCGCAAGTCGCGAACAATTTGTTCGACGCCATATTCGGATAAATAGCCATACCCGCCATGGATTTGTAGCGCATCATTTGCGACCTTGAATCCCGTATCGGTGACAAAGCGTTTGGCCATCGCACACCAACGAGTCGCGTCGGGTGCTTTGGCGTCAAGTTTCGCCGCAGCCTCGTACAGCATGACCCGCGCGGCCTGCAATTCAGTTTCCATATCTGCAAGCTTGAACTGAGTGGCTTGGAAATCGGCAATGGGGCGGCCAAATTGCTGCCGCTCTTTGGCATAGGCCAGCGCTTGATCCAGCGCGCGCTGCGCGCCTCCGAGCGAGCACGCCGCGATGTTCAACCGGCCGCCATCTAGGCCGGCCATTGCGAACTTGAAGCCATGCCCTTCGTCGCCAATCCGATTCTCGATTGGAATTCGAACGTCGTCGAGCAGCACCTGACGTGTTGGCTGAGAATTCCATCCCATCTTTTTCTCATTGCTGCCGAAGCTCAGCCCTGGTGTGCCCAGCGGGATGATGAACGCGGACACACCGCGCGCGCCTTCATCGGAGGTTTTCGCCATGAGGACATAAACATCACTCGTCCCGGCCCCGGAGATGAATTGTTTCGAGCCGTTCAGTACGTAGGAGTCTCCGTCGCGCACTGCTGTGGTCTTCATCGCCACGGCATCTGAGCCCGACCCCGGTTCGGTCAAACAGTAGGACGCAATCAACTCCATACTGGTCAATTTGGGCAGCCAGGTTTTGCGCTGTTCCGCCGCGCCAAACCGGTCGATCATCCAACTCGCCATATTGTGGATTGAGATGAAAGCCGCCGTCGAGACGTCCCCATAAGAAAGCTGCTCGAAGATCAACGCCGCGTCGAGTCGGCCAAGCGATGAGCCACCAACATCCTCGCCAACATATATCCCCGCAAAGCCAAGTTCGGCGGTGTTTCTGATCACATCCACGGGGAAGTGTTTCTGTTCATCCCATTCGCCCGTATGAGGGGCCAATTGGTCGGCGGCAAATCGCTTTGCCATATCTTGAATCATTACCTGTTCTTCAGTCAGGCGAGTGGTCATGGCTTTTGGCCTTCTTTATGCTTATTAGGCAGCAGACATGCCATAGGGGACCTATTCGTCAATGTCTGATGTTCTGGAAGGATATTCCATCGCAGCTGCGATGCTCGATGATGTTGCGGCGCTCATTTCGGTTGATAAGGCAGCTTCTGCCCTTTTTGCACCGACCGGTCTGTTGGACGAATCGGCATTGGCGGATCACGTGCCGGCGGATGTCTTTGAGCAAGAGATCCCACTCGGCAATGTATTTGTGGCCCGCAATGTTCACGGCTGGGCGGTTGGCTTTGTTTTGGTCCGGCTGCGCGGCAATGGATTGTATCTCGATCAGGTCAGCGTGCACCCAGATCATGGCCAGAAAGGCATCGGACGGGGGCTCGTTTTGCGCGTGCTGAAAGAAGCGGAAACCCGCAAGCTGCCACATGTAAACCTCTCGACCTTTCGCGACGTGCCATGGAACGGGCCTTTCTATGCCTCTTTAGGGTTCAAAGAACTTCCCCGTGAAAAACTCGAGCCTTACATGATAGAGATTGAGACGGCGCAGAAACCGTTTATGGACGTCTCCAAACGCTGCTTTATGCGCTACAAAGTGCGCCGTGGATTGTTCAAGCTTGGCGCCCCCAAATCGGAGATTGAATGAGCGTGCCTTTGACCCCGACATTCCCTGCCACCCGGCTTCGTCGCCTCCGCCAAGCCTCTTGGGTTCGGGCCCTGACCGGAGAACACGTTCTCACGCCCGCAGACCTCATCTGGTCGATGGTCGTACATGATGGCGAAGAAGCGCGCATTCCGGTCGAGGCGATGCCAGGATGCGAGCGGTTTAACGTCAAGGAAGCCGCGGCAGCCGCCATCCGCGCACGTGACCTTGGCATCCCAGCCATCGCTATCTTCCCGCATATCAACCCCGCGCACAAAGACGAAGACGGCAGTGAAAGCCTGAACCCGGAAGGGCTTATCCCAACCGCGATCAAAGCGATGAAAGACGCCGCCCCGGAAGTCGGAGTGATATGCGACGTCGCCCTCGACCCGTTTACCAGCCATGGCCATGACGGCTTGATTGATGAAACCGGCTATGTCTTGAATGACGAGACCAGTGCGGTCCTGGTTGAACAAGCCCTTGTTCAAGCTGACGCTGGGGCCGACGTGGTTGCCCCGTCAGACATGATGGACGGCCGCATTGGCGCGATCCGGATGGCATTAGAAGGCGCCGGGCATAGCAACACGCTTATCCTGTCTTATGCGGCCAAATATGCGAGTGGATTTTACGGTCCGTATCGCGAAGCGATCGGGTCAGCGACAGCCTTGATCGGCGACAAAAAGACCTATCAACAAGATCCCGCCAATACGGACGAAGCCATGCGCGAAGTGGCCATGGACCTGGCCGAAGGCGCCGACATGGTGATGGTCAAACCCGGCCTGCCCTATCTCGATATTGTGCGGCGCGTCTCAGAGACGTTCAAAGTCCCAACCTTCGCGTTCCAGGTTTCAGGCGAATATGCGATGATCCAAGCCGCCGCTCAGAATGGTTGGATTGATGGCGATCGGGTGATGATGGAAACGCTGCTCAGCTTCAAACGCGCCGGCGCCAGCGGGATTATCACCTATTTTGCCGAGAAGGCCGCGCAGAAGCTCAACTGATCCAACCTGCCCAATCCGAGGACGCTGTTGATGACAGTCCCAGACACCATCCTCGCCAAGAAATCGGTCAGCGCGCTCCTGGATGGCGCGAAGATGGGGCGCCTGTCGAAGATGATCCTGGGATGGGACGGACAGATCAGTGCGACCTTGTCGAAAAGGATGATTGGCGGTCAGTGGATCAATGGCAAAGCGCTGATCAAGACCGGCGGATTTGAGTTTCAACCCTCGAAATTGAACCAGCCATTCTTTAAGAACCTGGACGACCTGACCATCATCATCCCGTGGTCGAAACTGATGGCAGTGCGCAAGCGATTTGGAATGGTCGGCCCGATTGTGGATTTGGAAACTTCGGCGGATACACTTTCGATCCGGTGTCTTGGCCTGGATGAGCTGATCCGGGGGATTGAAGCGGCGCGGGGTGAGGAATAACGGTCAAGAGCTGACTTAATGTCAAGAATGGGGATTCCGCTTTGTCAGCTATTGATTAGTCGATCGAGTTCTGTGGCGTAGGCACTTCCTCTCGCCGCTGGACTGTGTGACCTTAGCAATGATATCTCAATGATTGCCCGGTTTTTCCTTGGTCGTAAGAGGCGCGAAGATGTCGTTGAAAGCGCAGTGTGCATGCAAGTCCGTCTCTATTGAACTGGCGAATGATCCGGTTCGGTGTTTCGTCTGTCATTGCGACTATTGCCAGCGCCTGACCGGGTCGTTCGGCAGCGCTGTTGCGTTGTTCCGAGAAGACGACGTTGTGACAGTTTCGGGCGACGCAATTGAGTACGATCCGAAGATGGAGAACTGGCCAGGACTAAAAAAGTTCGTTTGCCCCCATTGCTATTCGAACGTGCATTGGACAAATCCAACTGCCTTTCCGGGAATGCGATTAGTGTCGCTCGGATGTTTTGCAGATCCTTCCGCCTTCAAGATTGAGAGAACGGTTCAGAACCAGTATCGACCAAAATGGTGCCCTCAATTGGACGCTGCGGAGGCGCACGACGCGTACCCATCATAAAGAGAGCTTCGTCCGCTCCACAGCCGACAGCAAAGGTTCCATAATCCTCATTTCCACACAGAGCTCCCGACGCTCTAGTCAAATCCCACCAAGCGGTATTAACTAGCAAAGCCGTTCGGAGAAGGATTCATGACCAAGCCAGAAAATGTCATCGCAAAGAAAATGGCCAATGCTCTGATGAAGGATGCGGAGGTGAGCGACCGCACCAATACGCTGCTTGGCCCTGGTGGGCGGCTCGGCACCAATGCGGTCAAAAAACTTATGGGCGGCCTTTGGGTCGGCGGAACTGTGTATCTGACGGAAGACGCGATTGAGTTCCATCCCAATGGCCTAAACCGTGCGGTTCACAAAGATCCGGAGAGTCTCAGCGTGGTTCTGCCCTTGCGTGGGATCACCGCGGTCGAAACGCGATTTGGGATAGCGACGCAAATCATCGATATCAAAACCGCGATCGGGACGCTGTCGGTTCGATGCTACGGGGCGGCTGGGTTTGCTAAGAAAATCGACGCGGCGCGCGGCGAGTAGCCCTCTAAAACGAAGACGACGGACCCTCTTTCCAAGCGCGGATGGCATCGTAAGAGTCGACCGGAAGCTGAAGTTCGACACGCTTTAGACCGTCAAAATGAATGGGTTCGTCTAAAAGCGCTTTCACCGCTGGCAGGTCTGCCGCCCCAGACGGCGGCGCGCCATAACACAGGCTAAGATGCGGATCGAACACGCGACCAGCGCGAAAGCCCGGGCAGGATTGAAAGTATGCTCGTGCCTTCAGCAGCGCGTCATTCCCCTCAACCCTTAAGAATAGCGACTGTGTGAAGACATCGGTTCGACCGATACCGGCGGGGGTCAATTGTAAGTCTTTTAGGACCTCTAATGCGGGCGCAATGTCCGGCACCTGTCCGTCAAACGAGGCGAGTGTCATGTGCGGGGTAAAACATGGCGCACCCTGCAATTGCGCGAGATGATTGATGATGGCCTGGAACCGGATCGCATCGGCGGCGCTCGGCGTCAGCCAGAGCGTCAGGCGCCGATCGCCGGTCATTCGTCCCAAGTTTCATATTTGTCACGCATATACGCGACACCGTCCAAGACGATCTCTTCCAACACATCCATATCCACATCCGCCAGTTTGTTGATGTAGAGGCACGATTTACCAAGCTTGTGCTTGCCAAGACGGCTGAGTTTGTCCTGCATGGAATCATAGCGGTAGCCGGGCATGATATAGACGGTAAGGTTCTGCTTTCGCGGACTAAAACCCGTGATCATAAACTCCCCTTCCCGGCCGCTTTCATATTTATAGTGATAGCGCCCATAGCCAATGATTGAGGGGCCCCACATTTTTGGCTTCAGCCCCGTGACGCGGTTGAAGAAGCTAAGCAGTTCGGCGGCATCCACGCGTTTCTTTTCTGGCTCAACCGCGGCGATAAAGTCAGCCGGGTCGGCTTGTGTTGCGACGGTTTTGTTTTTTGCTTTAGCCACGTCTTTCCCCCTCTTGTTTGGTTAAGTCTAACCGATTGAGACCGTTGCCCCAAGGTCGAGCACCAAAATCAAGGCAATGGCAATCACCAGCAAGAGCACAGACAAGGCAATATTGATGGCGACCGCGCGATTGGCCCCTTGCTTTTCGAGCCAGGTGCGCGGGCGAATATCGCGAATGCGGAACACGACCAGAGCCGACAGGATGAGGCTGGCAACATTCAAACCCAATAAAAGCGCGGCGCGTGAGGCGAGCGCCCACTCCGCCGTACCGAGAAACAATCCCACTGCGGCCCCCGGGGGCAAAAGTGCGGCGGCGACCATGACGCCTACCAAAGTTGAATTGGCCCCGCGCGTCAGTGAAATCGCGGCGGCGCTGCCTGCTGCAATCGCCAGGGCGACTCCATCCAACCTGACTTCAGCACGCGACATCAATTCTCGACTGGTAAAGTCAACTTGGATCACGAAAGAAATCAGAATTGAGCAGGCGAGCGCCAGCAACACGCCCACGCTTAGCGTTTGCGCCGCCCCGAATAAGAGTTTGCGATCGCCAAGCGCCGCGCCGAGTGAGAAGCCTAAGATCGGCCCCAAAAGTGGAGCGATCACCATGGCGCCGATAACGCCCGCGACGCTGTTGGAGTGTAACCCAATGGCCGCCACAATGGTCGACAGGACCACGAAGACCAAGAAGTCGCGATCAATTTGAGCGTCCTCGACAACGTCTTGATAAATCTCTTCGCGGAGCGCCAGCTTGCGGGTCAGTAAGCGCTTTTTCTTGACCGCTTTGTCTTCCGGGATGGCGGGTGCGGTGGCCTCTAACGGGACCAAGGAAATGCGCCAATCTTTTTCATTCTCCAAACAAGACTGCAGATTGTCCATCAAGGTCTGCCGCGTGCCATCGCGTAGAAAGACCGAAACGTAGCGACGGTCTTTTTGCTCCAGTGGGATGACCACATAATCGACCGGATCGGCCGCCCGAATAGCGCGCAAAGCGGTCTCAAACACCTCGCCATCGCGCATATGTAAATCAAGGCGGCGCATCTAGTTCGAACGCCGTCCCATTCGCGCCAACAAACTGCTCGTATCCCAGCGCTGACCGCCCATGGCTTGAATGTCGGCATAGTATTGATCAACCATCGCAGTCAGCGGAAGACTGGCGCCATTCTCTCGGGCGGTCTCTAATGCGATGCGAAGATCCTTGCGCATCCAGTCGACCGCGAAGCCATGCTCATATTCGCCCCGGCTCATGGTTTCCCAACGGTTCTCCATTTGCCAGCTCTGTGCCGCGCCGCCACTAATCGCTTCCATGACTTTGGCGATGTCGAGACCTGCTTCATCCGCAAAGTGCATGCCCTCGGCGAGCCCCTGCACGATGCCAGAGATGCAGATCTGATTGACCGATTTAGCCAATTGCCCAGCCCCGCTCTCGCCGATCAAAGTCATGCGTTTGCCATAAGCATCCATGATCGGCTGTGCCCGACCGAAAGCGTGTTCTTCGCCGCCGCACATAATGGTCAGCTGACCATTCTCAGCCCCGGCTTGGCCGCCGGAAATTGGCGCGTCGATAAATGACGCGCCTTTATCTGATGAACGTTGAAACAGGGCGCGGGCCAATCCGGCGCTGGCGGTTGTATGATCGACGATGGTCATACCCTCGCGAATGGCCTCTTCCATGGCATCAAACACATCGAGCACATCCGGATCATCGCCGAGGCAGAGGAAGACAAATTCCGCACCGTCGATGGCCGCTGCAGGCGTTGCGGCATGGCCGCCGCTAAAGGCTTTGCTCCAAGCCTCAGACTTCGCGCCAGTCCGGTTCCATACGGTGACATCATGACCTGCTTTCACCAGATGGCCAGCCATCGGATAACCCATTACGCCGAGCCCCAAGAATGCCACTTGCGCCATGCGCGCCCTCCTCTCTCACCTCAACCGCAAATCGGTCAAATTTCACACAAATGTATCGACCGATTCTCAATCGATATTCACCGTGATGCACTATGCACTCAGACTAGACCAGAAGGGTCTTTAGGGAAAAATATGGCAATTGCTTATTCATCCCGGCGCAATAAGGGCAGAACGCCCACTGCGTCTGCCCGCAAGCTGGGCACATGGAAACTGGCTTATGCTGATTTCCTGACCGCACTCTGCGCTTTCTTTTTGATCATGTGGATCATTCACGGCGTCTCGAACGATGAGCGCCAGGCCCTGGCGCAGCAGTTTGGGGCCCAGTCGGTTGAGGCGATGCCTACGACGTCTCCGTCCAGCACCCTCGCCGAGCAATTGCGTACCAATCCAGACCTCGCCGCGTTTGGCGCCAGCGTTCGGATTAGCGAGGAGCCGAACTTCATCCGGATTGAACTCACGGATATGGCCGCACGTCCGCTGTTCGAGACTGGTGACGGGCGCCTAAATGAGACCGGCGAGCGTCTAACACAGATTGTCGGCCAGACCATTGCCGCTTTACCACTTGTCGTCACGATTGAAGGACATACCGACGCTCACCCCAGCCGGACGATTGGGTATTCGAATTGGGAATTGTCCTCTGATCGGGCCAATTCGGCGCGCCGCCTGCTCGTTGCAGCAGGCGTCAATGAAAGCCGCATCCAGGGCGTCACTGGGCTCGCACATACGCGGCCATTATTGCAGGAATCGCCTGAAGACGCGGCCAATCGGCGAATCTCAATTGTTCTGGTCATCCCCCCGAAGACCGCCTAAGACTAATCCCGCCGAGATCGAATCGCCGGGGAGGTAGAATGTCCGCAGAAATTCTGGCTCACTGGCCAATGTGGGCAAGCCTTGCGGCCGTCGGCGTCACCATCGTTTTCTACATGCTCGATCGTTGGTCGATGGAGCTGGTTTCAGTTTGCGTTATTGCTGCCTTGCTCTTGCTGTTCAGCATCCCTGGCGCGACGTCGCATGATGGCAGCCCGATCACCAGCGCTTTGCTTCTCTCAGGGTTCGCCAACCCAGCCCTAATCACGATCATGGCTTTATTGGTGGTCGGACAAGGCCTGTTCCAAACCGGCGCGCTCGAAGGTCCCACAAAGGCTTTGGTTCGCTCTTACGGTCGGCGACCGATCCTAACATTGCTCGGGGCGTTTTTCGCGGTCTTCGTCACCAGCGCGTTCACCAACAATACGCCCGTCGTGATCATGTTCTTACCCATTATGTCGGCGATCGCGGCGCGTATGGGCGCCTCGACTTCCCGGCTGATGATGCCGCTGAGTTTCGTCTCAATATTTGCTGGTATGACGACCTTGATCGGCACATCCACCAACCTGCTAGCAGCAGATGCGTATGAGCGTCTGACACCGAACCAGCTCGGCTTTTTCGATCAGTCCGTTTTTGGCTTGATGCTGGCGGGCGTCGGTATGTTCTACCTGCTGATTGCGTCGCGCATACTGTTGCCGAACCGCGAAGAATTGACCGAAACGATGATGAAGTCGGGCAAGCAATTCGTGGCTCAATTCGAAGTCACACCTGGCCACTTCCTGGATGGCAAACGCGCCGTCGCGGGGATGTTTCCAGAGCTCAAAGACATGACGGTGCGGATGATCCAACGCGGCGAACGTGCCCTGCTCCCACCTTATGACGAAATCCGACTGGTCCCGGGCGACTTGGTCATCGTCGCCGCAACCCGGCAAGCCTTGACCGATTTGCTCTCTGATAAGCCCGCTATGTTGCAGGACATTTGGCAAAGCCAAGTGGCAGAGTCGGACGATGGTGGTGATAATCAGCTGGGTCTGGTCGAGGCAGTGATTGCGCCGGGATCTCGGATGGCCGGACGAACGGTCGAAATGCTTGGCTTCCGCCGCCTGACCAAAGCCGTCACGCTGGGCATCCAAAGACGCAGCCGGATGATCCGCACCAAGCTCGGCGAGATCCGATTGGAAGCAGGCGATACACTGCTATTGTGCGGTCCGATCAGCGCCTTCCGCGAGCTTCGTGCCAGCCGTGATTTGATCCTGCTTGAATGGTCGCAAAGTGAGTTCCCAACTACAGCCCGCGCACAAGTCGCGCGGATCCTGACGATTGGTATGGTTGTTGCTGCAGCAACCGGACTTGCGTCAATCACACTCGCCTCGATTGTCGCCGCCACCGGGATGATATTGCTGCAATGCCTCAATCACCGCCAAGCTGCTCGTTCGCTCGATTTGCGGATCTATTTGGTAATTGCGGCAGCGCTTGCGATGGGCGTGGCGCTGGAAAGTACCGGCGCCGCCGAAATGCTCGCCGAACTGGTGGTGCTGTTGGCGTCCCCATATGGCACGCTGGCCATTCTCTCAGCGATCTTCCTCGCCGTTGCGATTTTAACCAACATACTCAGCAACGCCGCCACCGCCGTCCTGTTTACGCCAATTGCGATTTCAGCCGCCGAACAGACCGGTTCAGACCCGTTTCCGTTCCTATTGGCGGTGATTTACGCAGCGAACTGTGCCTTCGCGACACCGATTGCCTATCAGACGAACATGCTCGTAATGGGACCCGGACATTACAAATTTGGAGATTTTTTACGCTTCGGGGGTCCACTGGTGATCATAATGTGGGCGGCATTTACCATAATCGCCCC
Source organism: Pseudomonadota bacterium (assembly GCA_039194965.1). Lineage (GTDB taxonomy): Bacteria > Pseudomonadota > Alphaproteobacteria > Caulobacterales > Hyphomonadaceae > Henriciella. The sequence goes on from JBCCVQ010000005.1 coordinate 17,418, forward strand.
TTGGCGCTTCGATCTTTAGGTGCATAGATTGGAATTATGAAGCTCGACGAGTCGCTCTTTCAACTGCCGGGACTGCGGCACGGGTTGCGTTTTTACGTGACCGGCGCGAGCCCGTGCCCGTATTTGCCGGGACAGATTGAGCGCAAAGGTTTCACCCATCTTACACAGGACAATCCGGATGCGCTGCACGACCAGCTGAGCCGCGCCGGGTTCCGCCGCAGCCAAGGCGTCGCGTATCGCCCGGCCTGCCCGTCGTGTAATGCCTGTCGCTCGGTTCGCGTCGATGTCTCGAACTTCACGCCGAGCCGGAACCAGCGCCGAATCATTCGGACCAATTCTGATTTGTATCGCCGCCCAATCGAAGCACGCGCAAATCGCGAGTATTTTCGACTGCTGAAAACCTATCTGCGCAGCCGTCATGATGGCGGTGGCATGTCGGATATGGGGTATCGCGAATTTTGCGCCATGGTGAATGATAGCCCGGTGCAGACTTTGATGTTTGAGTATCGCGCGGGCCCAGAGTTAGATTCGCCACTGGTTGCCGTATCGCTGACCGATGTGCTGCGCGATGGCTTCTCCATGGTCTATACGTTCTTTGACCCGGCCCAACGCCGCCGGAGCCTCGGCACGTTTATGATTCTGGATCATATTCTTCACGCGGGTGAACTCGGTTTACCGCATCTCTATCTCGGCTATTGGATCAAAAATAGCGAGAAAATGGACTATAAGCGCCGCTTCAAACCGCTCGAAGTGCTTGAAGCAGGTCAGTGGCGGCCGCTAGAAGACAATTAAACAAATTGGGAGTGAGCGCATGATGGATCGCCGGAAACTATTAGGGGCGGCAACACTAGGCGCAGCTGGATTGGCCACCACCGCGTGCAGCCAATCGACGACGGAAGGCGATGGCGTATCCGCACCAGCGGTTCGACGCAAAAAGACTCGCCTGACCATGACGACCACTTGGCCAAAGGACTTGCCGGGCCTCGGCGCGGCGGCACAGCGGGTGGCAGATCGGATTGGCGAACTGTCTGAAGGACAAATGGAAGTTCGCGTCTATGCAGCAGGCGAACTCGTCCCGGCATTCGAAGCGTTTGATTCCGTCGCCTCCGGCAATGCCGATATGTATCACGGCGCTGAATATTACTGGCAGTCCAAATCGAAAGCGTACAATTTCTTCACGGCCGTGCCGATGGGCATGACCGCAGCGGAGATTATGGGATGGATCGACTTTGGTGGCGGCCAAGCCCTCTGGGAAGAATTGTCTGGCCAATATGGAATTATCGCCTTCCAGGGCGCGAATACCGGGCACCAAATGGGCGGCTGGTTCAAACGCGAGGTCAACAGCCTCGACGATTTCCGCGGTCTAAAGATGCGTATTCCGGGCCTTGGCGGCGATGTCATTCGGGCCCTGGGCGGGGCGGCTGAAGCGCTGCCAGGCAATGAAATCTACCAAGCGCTTCAGACGGGTCGTATCGACGCGACCGAATGGGTCGGGCCTTGGAACGACTATTATCTTGGCTTCCATCGTGAAGCGAAATTTCATTACGGACCAGGCTTCCATGAGCCGGGCAGCGCCCTCGCGGTCGGCATCAATCGCCGCAAATGGGACAGTCTCACCGCGACTGAGCAGCAAATCATTCGTAGCGCCTGTAATGAGGTGAACCATCTCTCTGTCGGTGAATTCACATATCAAAATGGTGTTCACCTAGAGAAGCTGGTCAATGAAGAAGACGTTCAACTGCGCCAATTCCCAGATGATGTGATGGCGCGGGTGCAAGAAGTCTCTGCCGATATTCGCAGCGATGCCGGCTCTGGCGGCGATCTCGAGCGCCGCATTTATGAGAGTTTTGAAGACGCCCTGAAGAAAATGCGCGGTTGGGCGCGTATCTCTGACGGGCCTTACCTTGCCGCAAGAGAGCTCTAGCGCGTAGATCTGTCTCTGAGGGGCTCAAAGAACAGGCAAGATGGACACTTTTGTAGAACTTACCGGAACCGGGCTGCGCTATGCGGGGTATGCAGCGCTGCCTTTGCTCATTCTGCCGCTCATCGTGTTGGCGGTGCCTAAACCGCTTGAAGAGCCTGCCACGCTATTGTCCCGCCTATTGGACCGGGTCAGCGGGTTTGCAATGGGGTTCGCGGTTTCGGCAGCCTTCCTAATCATCCTCATTCAACTCGCGGCCGTCCTGCTGCGATACGTCTTCGGACTGAGTTTTAGCTGGCTGAATGATAGCGTGATTTTCAGTTTCGCGATGATCTTCATGCTCGGTGCTGCGGCGACGTTGCGCGAGGATGGACATGTTCGCGTGGACATTTTGAGATCGCGGTTTGGGGATCGCACCCGTGCCGGAATCGAACTGTTCGGCGCGATGGCATTCATCTTTCCGATCGGCATTCTCATTCTCTATGCCGGGTCGGGTCTGATTGCACGGTCTTGGTTGGACCTGGAACCATTCAATGAGAGTGACGGTCTGCCAATCCAATATCTGTTCAAAACCTTGGTTCCTTTATTCGCAATATTGATGGTCGGGCAAGGTCTCAGCCAGGCTCTGAAAGCGGCGCTCATCCTGCGTGGTTTGAAGGCGCCAGACTCAGCGTCTCATACACACGGAGGGACCGTGTGATGGAACTCGAATTACTGCTCGCCCTCGGCATGTTTCTCGCCGCCATTTTGGCGCTTCTCGCTGGATATCCCGTGGCGCTCACGCTTGGCGGTGTCGCACTGATATTTGGATTCATAGGCGTTCAGCTGGACCTGATTCCGCTGCCCATTCTTCGCAATTTGCCGAGCCGCATTTTGGGGTCGATGGAAAACCAAGTTCTGATCGCGGTGCCGCTTTTTGTCTTGATGGGCGTCATCCTGGAACGCTCTAAAGTCGCAGATGATTTGCTCCATACTGCGAGCAGACTTTTGGCGCGCGTGCGCGGTGGATTGGGCTATGCGGTGGTCATCGTTGGTGCCCTATTGGCAGCCTCGACAGGCATTGTCGGTGCCACCGTCATCACGATGACCCTGATCGCGCTGCCGACCATGCTGCGTCAGGGCTATGACCCGAAATTGGCGACCGGAACCATCGCGGCCAGTGGTACTTTGGGCCAAATCATTCCGCCAAGCATCGTTCTGATTTTACTGGCAGATGCAGTGTCTAATGCCAACCAGTCCGCGGCAATGCGCTCTGGCAGTGGTGCGGGTGTCGTCTCAGTCGGCGACTTGTTCGCGGGCGCGCTGATACCAGGCCTGATGCTCGTCGGATTGTATCTGCTTTATCTATTTATCACCGCTATTTTGCGCCCGTCAGCCAGCCCCGCTGTCACGCTCGACACCGACGCCGAGCCATTGTCTGCGGCAGAGATTGCCCGTAGCCTTGGGGCCCCGCTTTTACTGATCATCGCCGTGCTCGGGTCGATTTTAGGCGGCCTCGCCTCCCCGACCGAAGCCAGCGCCATTGGTGCCGGGGGGGCTTTATTGCTCGCGGGCCTGCGCCTCGCGCCGGAGAATGGCAAAGCGGGAGACTTGGGCAGCATTTGGGGCGCGCTAGGAAGCTTGTTGCTGCTCGGCGTTTTGACCAACACTTTGGACCTTACTGTCAATCGTGACGGCTTGAGTGCGGTGGATTATGTCGGCATATTTGTCGCCGCCTTTGCCACTCTGGTCTTTTTCGGTGGACTGCTCTCCGCGGCACGAGTTCTGATGCGCGCCAATCAGTTTGGCGATGCTCTGAATTCTGGGGTGCAGATTACCAGCATGGTGTTCCTGATCCTGATCGGCGCCAGCCTGTTTGCGCTGGTCTTCCGCGCCTATGGCGGCGAGCATTATGTCGAACAATTGCTGACCAGCATCCCCGGCGGCCTCTGGGGCGCGCTGGCCATCACCATGGTGGTGATGTTCATTCTCGGCTTCTTCTTAGACTTTATCGAGATTGTTTTTGTTGTCGTCCCAATCGTCGCGCCGCCTTTGATTATTCTCGGCGCGGATCCCGTTTGGTTGGCGATTTTGATGGCGCTCAATCTGCAGACCAGCTTTCTCACGCCGCCATTCGGATTCGCCCTCTTCTATCTTCGAGGCGCCGCACCAGAAGGGGTCGAGACGCTGGACATTTGGCGTGGCGCGATCCCGTTTATTGGCTTGCAGTTGATTATGATCGCTATGGTGGCGGCTATTCCGGCACTGGCGACGTGGTTGCCTTCGGTGGCGGGGTAAGGTTACGCAACGTCCTAAGCCATCACGGGAAACATGAGCAAGTTCTGTGGACCATCAATCTCCCCAATCCCGATAATGCCTGCGGAAGCAGGTATCCAGGGGCAGTAATACCAGTTGGTCTTAAACGTACTTTTTTGCCCATGGATCCCCGTTTTCACGGGGATCTCCGGAAACTAGGATTGGAAGTCCAGAGATCCCCGCATCCGCGGGGATGAGCGAATGAGGGGTCGCGGTGCCACGCCCCCCCTCACATCCCTAAAACTTCACCTCTGGCGGTGTGCTCATTGCGGCCCGGTCTTCGCCCAGGTCGAAGAATTCGCGGGGGTCGAAATTGAAGCTGCCGGCGACCAGTGAGCCCGGGAATTGTTCCCGTGCGGTGTTATAATCTTGAACCGCTGAGTTGTAGAACCGGCGGGCCGCGGCGATTTTGTCTTCGATGACCGAGAGCTCGTCCTGTAAGTCCAAGAAATTCTGATTGGCTTTCAAGTCCGGATAGGCTTCGGCCAGAGCAAAGAGACGGCCGAGCGCCTGTCCGAGCACACCCTCTGCGGCCCCCATTTCACCCGGCGTGTTGGCATTCACAGCGCCCTGTCGGGCCTGAATGACTGCATCCAGAGTACTCTTCTCGTGGGCGGCATAGCCTTTGACGGTTTCAACCAGGTTGGGGATGATGTTTTGGCGCTGCTTGAGCTGCACATCAATGTCAGCAAAGGCTTGATTGCAACGTTGTCGTTTGGCGACAAGGCCGTTGTAAATTCCGATGATGAAAACGGCGAGCAGGACGACAAGTCCCAAGACGACGAAAAGTGGCGTCATTTGCGGAGAACTCCCTAATAATTTCGATCCCTGTGAGAATAGCTAATGGGGGTCTTGCCGCCACGCAAGGTTCAGGCATCGATTAGCGCTCTTGCGCGCGCGAAAACTTGCTCGAACATTTCGGCGGTTAGACGCCCCGTATTGGTGTTGTATCGTGAGCAATGATAGGATGAAAGCAGCGTCATACCGTCGATTTGATACTCGGTGGCGTGACCAAAAGGATGATCTTTCAGCCTCACACCGAGCGCCCGCACGGTGGAATCGTGGCTGATTTTTCCAAGGCAAAGCAAAACCTTAGCATCCGGCAGCGCGCGAATGCGTTCGATCAGGAATGGACGGCACTGATTGATTTCGGCGCCCACCGGCTTGTTTTGCGGGGGCACACAGCGCACCGCATTGGTGATCATCGCTTGGTTCAGCTTTAAGCCATCGTCCGGTCGTTTATCATAAGTCCCAGAAGAAAATCCGAATTTTCCAAGCGTCTCATAAAGCAAATCGCCAGCCCAATCTCCGGTAAACGGGCGCCCGGTGCGATTGGCCCCCGTTAAACCTGGCGCGAGGCCGATTATCAGCAATTGCGCCTTAGGGTCACCAAAGCTCGGCACGGCGCCGTTGAACCAGTCTGGCTCTTTCACCCGCTGGTCGAGAATAAACTGCCGTAAGCGCGGACAGAGGTCGCAATCTTTCGGCGCTTCAGCGGAGAATTCCAAGGTCATATCGATGTCCGAATCTTGATCTTCGTTTTTGCAATGAAGGCTTGCATAAGTCGCCCCATATTTGCATGCAAGTTCGGGTTGCGTTCGCCTGCTGCACTGCATATAAGGGCGGGCTACAGGAGATTTACATGGCCCGTGTGACTGTTGAGGACTGCGTTGACAAAGTCCCAAACCGTTTTGATCTGATCCTTTTGGCGGCTCAGCGCTCGCGTATGATCCGTGAAGGTTCGCCGCTCACGGTTGATCGCGACAATGACAAAGACCCTGTCGTGTCTCTGCGTGAGATCGCCGACGAGTCGATTGATCTGAAAGTGGTCAAAGAATCCCTGGTCGCTGAACTCCAAGAAGTTCGCCCCGGCGAGGAAGAAGAGCGCGAAGCCGATCGCCTGGCGCTGCAGTCTGGCCCAGCGGCAACCGAAGAAGACGTTATGCGCGCCTATCAAGCTGAGCTTGAATCCGGCCGCGACGACCGAATGTAGGTGTAAATGGCAACAGCGACCGTCAAATCAGAAGATCGGTCGCGCGCTTCACTGCCGCCGCGCGGTATTCGCGATGACGAGCCGTTTCTGACCAAAGAAGAACTTGCGGGCACTGTGCTCGCTTACCAGCCCGATGCGGATCGCGCACTCTTGCTCAAAGCGTATGAGTTCGCGCGCGAAAAGCACGGCGATCAGTTACGTCAATCCGGCGATCCCTATTATTCACACCCGGTCAGGGTCGCGACCCTGCTGGCCTCCATCCGGCTCGATCAAGCAACCATTATGGCGGGGCTGCTCCACGACACCGTGGAAGATTGCGACGATGTCGATCTCAAGATTATCGAAGATGAATTTGGCGCTGACGTCGCCGAGCTGGTCGATGGGGTCACCAAACTTGGCCAGCTGGAATATCAAAGCGAAGCCAGCAAACAGGCGGAGAATTTCCAGAAATTCATCCTCGCTACGGTGAATGATGTTCGCGTGTTGCTGGTCAAACTGGCGGACCGTCTGCACAATATGCGGACGCTGCACTACAAGAAGAAAGAAGAGTCGCGTCGCCGCGTTGCCCGCGAAACGATGGACCTCTACGCCCCCCTCGCACGGCGGATCGGCTTGCACTATGTCGCGTCCGAAATGGAAGACATTGCCTTCCAGCATCTGAACGCAGAAGCCCGAGCGCAGATCTTATCGCAGCTCGAAACGCTGGAATCGCGAAACAAAGACGATCTCGAACGCATTCGCCTCGCCATTCGCCAAGTGATGGAACGCGAGGGCATTGAGTGCCGGATCAAAGGACGCCGCAAAGAGCCGTATTCGATTTGGCGCAAGCTCGAGAAGAAATCGATTTCGTTTGAAGACGTAGCAGACATATTCGGCTTTCGAATTATCGTTTCTGATATCGCTGAATGCTATCGAGCGCTCGGGGTGTTCCATACGGAATGGGCATGTTTGCCAGATCGTTTCCGGGACTTCATTTCAGTGCCCAAACCTAATGGCTATGCGTCCTTGCACACCACCGTCCGCGCCAGTGGCAATCGCCTGGTTGAGCTGCAAATCCGTACCGAAGAAATGGACGACACTGCTGAACGCGGTGTTGCGGCACACTGGACCTATAAAGATAGCGCCTACGGGTTCGATCTCGATAGTTCCAAAGCGGCGGGCCTTGATCCGTCAGCCAATTTGCGCGCCTTCGGCGATTTGCTTAGCCATGGCGGCGACGCGGACGACTTTCTCGAACACGCCAAGATGGAAATGTACCGAACGCACGTCTTTGCGTTCACGCCCAACGGACGTCTCGTCCTCTTACCGGCAGGCTCTATGCCGCTGGATTTTGCCTATGCCGTTCACACGGTTATTGGGGACACGTGCGATGGTGCCAAGATTAACGGCGTTCCGCGCAATTTGCGGACGCCTCTGCAAAATGGCGACGTCATCGAGATTATTCGCCGTGATGAACCGCGCCCTGTTCCAGGCTATGAAACGCTTTGCGTAACGGGTCGCGCCCGCGCAGCACAGCGCCGCCTCCGCCGAGAGCTCGAAACCCGGCAATTTGCAAACCTTGGTCGCAACATGCTCGAACGGGCGTTTCGTCAGCACGAGATCGACCCGGTGAGTGTCGATATGCGCAAAATCTCGGAACGCGCAGGCTTTGACGGTGTGCAAGCCATGTTCGAAGCGCTTGGCCGCAGCCATGATGAGGTCGGGCGCATTCTCACGGTTGCGTTCCCAGGCATTGAACTTGAGGATAGCGACGCCGGCGAAAAAGTCATGCTGGACGATGAGCACGCCTCCAGCTTGATCGCCGGTGAAAACCTCACGCCCGGCGTGACGTTGCATTTGGCCGAATGTTGCCACCCTATTCCCGGCGACCGGATTGTTGGTCTGCGCCAGCCGGACAAAGGCTTGGTCGTTCACACCATCTATTGCGGCAAGGTCGCGGCATTTGATGACCGCCCGGAGCTCTGGGTTGATTTGCAGTGGACGGAACTCGCCAAATCTGGGGTTCGAGCGGTTGGCCGCATCGCGGTCAACGCCGCGGATAATCGAGGTGTCATGGCCCAGCAATGCAGCGTCGTGGCGCAGGCGGGCGGCAATATTAGAAAAGTCGCAACACGCAGCAGTGGGCCTGGGTTTCAGGAACTCATTTTTGACATTGAAGTCGACGATTTGCGGCACCTAGAGCAGATTAAAGCTGCCTTACGCGCGCTGGCCGTCGTCGAGCGGGTAGAACGAATTGAGGAGAGTGAATTTGAATAATGATGACGTCCTGCAGGTATTTCGTGATGCTGGGGCCTTGCTTGAAGGACATTTCATTCTCTCCTCCGGGCGTCGCAGCCCGGTATTTTTGCAAAAGGCATTGGTGTTTTCACAACCTGAACTATCGGCGAAATTGTGCCGCGCCTTAGCGGCGAAGGTCAAAGACCGTTTAGGCAAGATTGATGTCGTTGTCGGCCCCGCCATGGGCGGAGTGATCCCAAGCTATGAATTGGCGCGCCATCTCGGCTGCCGCGCGATTTTTGTTGAGCGCGTGGATGGCGCGTTCGAGCTACGCCGCAGTTTCGAAATCGAGGACACGGACCGGGTTCTCATCGCTGAGGACATTGTCACGACAGGCCTGTCTTTCCGCGAAACTGTGGAGGCGCTGAACAAATTGCCAGGTACCGTCGTGGGTGGTTCATGCGTCATTGACCGCAGCGGCGGCGAAGCCGATGTCGGCTGTGAGCTGGTCTCGCTCGCGGCGATAAAGTTTCCCGATTATGACGCCAATGATCTTCCCCCTGAATTGCAATCCATTCCGGCCTACAAGCCGGGAAGCCGGGGTTTGAAATAATGGCTTCTCATTTGCGTCTCGGCGTCAATATTGACCACGTTGCGACCATTCGGAACGCGCGAGGCGGTGCTTTCCCGGACCCGGCCCGCGCGGCTGAACTGGCGCAAACAGCGGGTGCGGATGGCATTACGATCCACTTGCGTGAAGACCGGCGACACATTCGCGATGATGACCTCACGCGGATCAAGTCAGCGACGGACCTGCCAATCAATCTCGAAATGGCGGTGACGGACGAAATGCTGGTCATTGGCGAACGGTTTAAGCCGCACGCTGCGTGTTTCGTCCCGGAGAAACGCGAAGAACGCACGACAGAAGGCGGCCTCAATGTCGCTGGCCTGCATAATCAAGTGGCGCCAGCGGTTGCCCGCATGCGTGACGTGGGGTCGCGCGTCTCTGTTTTCATTGAGCCTGATCCAGTGCAAATCGCCGTCGCCGAAGTTCTTCAGGCGCCAGTGGTGGAACTGCACACAGGCAAATATGCGGAACTCTGGTTGGCGCAGGATGAAGCCGGCCTCGAAGCCGAACTGAATAAGCTAAGGATCGCTGCGCAAGAAGCGGCGAAGCGAGGTATAGAACCCCATGCTGGCCACGGCCTGACTTACGATAATGTCGGTCCCATCGCGGCGATTCCTGAGCTGGCAGAATTGAATATAGGACACTTCCTCGTCGGCGAAGCTGTCTTTGTCGGGCTCGAAGCGTCGATCGCAAGAATGCGCCAATTGATGGATGATGCGAGAAAATGATCATCGGTATCGGCAATGACTTATGCAATATTGAGCGTATCAAAGGTTCGCTCGAACGGTTTGGGGAACGGTTTGAGAAGCGCTGTTTCACTGAAGGCGAGATTGCCAAAGCCCGGCGGCGTCGGCTGACCGCCGAGACCTATGCCAAGCGGTTTGCCGCCAAAGAGGCGTGCGCCAAAGCGCTCGGCACTGGCGTGCCGCGCCGCGGTGTGCATTGGAAAATGATGGAAGTGGTGAATCTGCCCTCGGGCAAACCCACTTTGAAACTCACCGAAGGGGCTCAGGCGCGGCTGGAAGAGATCACGCCGGATGGCTATGTCGCGCACGTACATCTGACGATGACCGACGACCACCCCTGGGCCGAAGCACAAGTGATTATTGAGGCGCTGCCGAAATGAAGCGCCCGTCTCGCCCCAAACGCACACGACATCGTGCCGCCGCCAAAGCGCGCAAACGACCGACCCTGACTGCAGCGGAACAGCAAACGTTTGAATCAGCCATTGGCTATCATTTCAAAGATGCAGACCTGCTGACGCGCGCCCTGACCCATCCGAGCTTGATCGACGAGTATCAAGGAGGGGTCGGGTTTTCCAACCAACGCTTGGAATTCCTGGGCGACCGGGTCTTGGGTCTGGTGATGGCTGAAGTCCTGATCACTAAATATCCGAAAGAGCGCGAGGGCTTTCTCACAAAGCTGTTCCATCATTTGGTCAGCGGTCCCACCTGCGCCGAAGTCGGTGAGCAGTTTCAGCTGCGCGATTATCTGTTCATGGATGCGTCAATGCAGTCAAACAAGCCAAGCCAATATGACAAGGCGGTGGCGGATGCGGTCGAGGCGTTGATCGCAGCGATCTACCAAGATGGCGGACTCGATGCGGCTGAACGGTTTATCAAAAAGTGCTGGATCTTTGATACTTTGACAAAAGATCAAGCCGATCCTGATGCCAATCCGAAAACCCGCCTTAGCGATTGGTGCGGCGCCCATCAAACCGCCTATGCTGTGTACGAAACCGTGGCCACGAATGGCCCCGATCACGCGCCTGTCTTTACCGTGAGAGCCTCGATTGAAGGTCACGGTCACGCGTGCGCAAAAGGCAGTAACAAAGCCGAGGCTGAGCGCGCCGCCGCCAGCGCTTTGCTCAAACAATTGGACCCCTAATGACCGACACCGCCCCTCCACTGCCAGACGCCGCTGACATCACACATGCCGGCTTTGCCGCAATTATTGGTGCGCCAAATGCAGGCAAGTCGACGCTAACCAATCATCTGGTTGGCACCAAGGTGGCGATTGTCACTCACAAAGTTCAGACCACGCGCTTTCCCATTCGCGGTGTGGCGCATCATGGCGCCACGCAAATCGTCTTGGTCGACACGCCCGGTATCTTTCGCGCCAAGAAACGGCTCGATCGCGCCATGGTCAAAGCTGCTTGGTCGCGGGCCGAGGAAGCCGACGCCGTCATCCACTTAATCGACGCCTCAGCTTGGGTGGCCGAGCGCGCGGGCGATGCCACCGGGGCTCAGAAACTCTCCGTCGAAGACGACCGCCGCGTCATGGAGACGCTTAAAGAAACTGGGCGTAAAGCGTTTCTGGCCCTGAACAAAATCGACCTTTTTGCGCATGAGAATGTGCTGCCGATCATGGCAGAGTTCAGCGATGCAGGGGTCTATGAAGAGATCTTTATGATCTCCGCCCTAAATGGCGACGGGATCCCACCGATGCTAGCAAAGCTGGCGGAGAAAATGCCGGCCGGTCCGGCCCTATATCCTCCAGAACAAACAGCTGATTTGCCAATGCGTCTCCTTGCGGCCGAAGTGACGCGCGAGAAATTGATGCTGCGTTTACACCAAGAATTGCCGTATCAATTGATGGTCGAGACGGAAAGCTGGGAACCGTTCGACAATGGCTCTGTACGCGTCCGTCAGGCGGTGATCATTGCCCGCGAGCAGCATAAAGGCATGGTGCTGGGCAAAGGCGGCGCTGCGATCAAAGCCATCGGCAAAGCGGCGCGCGAGGATCTATCGGAAATGCTCGGTCAACCGGTACACCTCTTCCTCTTCGTTAAAGTCGATCCAAAATGGATGGAGCGCCGCGAGGCGTATCAATCCGTTGGGTTGGAGTTTGATGCTTAGCCAAGCCTTAGGGAATCCTGTAGAACTCGTGCCGAGTTCAGGATTGATCTGATGGAATGGCGTGACCAAGCTCTCATTTTAGGCGGGCGCCGCTTCGGAGAAAGCGGGCTCATTTTAGATGTGCTCACCGCGACCAAAGGGCGACGGTCAGGTCTGGTCTATGGCGGCGCCAGTCGCAAAAAGCGGGCGCAGTTCGAGCCCGGCAACGCGGTTGAACTCTCTTGGTCAGGACGGCTCGAAGAGCAATTGGGTCGGTTTACGGTGGCTGAGATCGTGACAAGTCGCGCCGGACGTTACCTAGACCGTCCAGAAGCCCTCTCGGCGATCAACACGATCACCGCCTTACTCCGCGGTGCCGTCGACGAAGGCGACGCAGCGGGCTCAGCGCTTTTCGGGCCGACGACGCTTTTACTCGACGCGTTGGACTCCTGGCCAGTCTGGCCTGCTCTGTACGCGAGATGGGAACTCGGCCTGTTGTCTGCCTTGGGGTTTGGCCTCGATCTGGAATCCTGCGCTCTATCCGGTGCCAATGATGGCCTCACGCACGTCTCGCCCAAAACTGGGCGTGCGGTGCGCGGGTCCGAGGCCGAGGGGTATGTTGATCGGTTGTTTCCACTCCCCGCGTTTTTGATTGATCCAAGCGCCCTCGCCATGGCCGAAGACATTGAAGATGCGCTGCAACTCACCGGCTATTTTCTCGAAGAGCGCCTGTTCTCGTCGGTTCACAAGCCCATTCCCGAGGTCCGCGCCCGGCTCGTGCCAAAACTTATTGGCTAATTTTCGCACCGTTCAACTTTCATTCAGGCGAACTCGCGTTATGGGGAATGTGTGTTCAGGGGTAGAGAGCTCATTTTTGAGGCTGATAATGAAAAATACAGTACTTTTTGGCGCGCTAAGCGTCGTCTTCCTTGGTCTTGCGGGCTGCGTTCACGTCGATGAAGGCGATTGGTCTGACTCTGAGGAAATCGCGCGCAATACGGAAACCGCTTTGCGCGTCTGTGGGGGCCCCGGCACAGTCGAAAAGGTCACCGAAAACGGCTACACGTGTAAGAACGACTAAATCGGTCTTTCTTACCGACAAGTTTCCTGACTGCCCATGTCGAGATGAAAATGATCGGCATGGGCAGCATCATAATCAGGCCCCAGTGTCACCGAAAACAATCGGCACGCCTTCTTGTGAATTCGCGTGAGATATTTCCCGGCTTTGCTCCGCTCACGCCAATGGTCTTTGACGCTGATCCGGGTCCCATCTTCTAAGATGAAACCCGAAATATCGACCGCGTTGGCATAGGAATGCTGGGAACGAACGCCCGTACCCGCAATATTGCGGCAACTGAACGAGCCATACGTCTGAATCTGACGCAATGGCGAATCAAATATCTTCTTGGCTTGCGGACGCAGCACGTGTCTCTCCCAGATATGCAAGGCAGCCATCTGATGACACGTCATCCGCATCGGTGCGGCATTATAGGGCGTCAGCGACCGTTTTAGGACCAGAGTTTCTTCCAAAGGACACCTTGTATCGGCGCCATCAGCGGGCAAAACCGAAAATTCCACACCGGCCGCCTCAAGCGTTTCGCGGCACATTTTTTCATTATATTTCAGTGCCGTAAGTTTTCCATAGGTCGCCAATCCGATCGGCTCTGTCAGGTCCGGTGGCCGCAATGGATTGTGTTGCGTCGGCAAGAATCGATGCACGAGATAGGCCAAGCCAATGACCGCGATTCCTGCCAAAATCATTCGCCAGCGGCGCATGGTATTCCTTAATTAACCAATCGACGTTTTCTGTTAACCTGTACACGAGTGTGGCGATTCTACGCCATCAGAGACTTTTAGAGGTGCGTATGACTGATCTTATGGATCCAGATGATGATCGCATTATCAATGAACCGCTCAGCGAGGCGCTGACCAAGCGGTACCTTGCCTATGCGCTATCGACGATCACATCGCGCGCCTTGCCCGATGTACGCGATGGCCTGAAACCGGTTCAACGCCGTATTCTGTATGGCATGCGCGAGCTGAAGCTCAATCCCGATGGCGGGTATCGCAAATGCGCTAAAGTCGTCGGTGAAGTGATGGGTAATTATCACCCGCATGGCGACGCCTCAATTTACGACACGATGGTGCGCTTGGCGCAGGATTTCTCCGTCCGTTACCCGCTCGTCGATGGCCAAGGAAATTTTGGCAATATCGATGGCGATAGCGCAGCGGCCATGCGTTACACAGAAAGCCGAATGACAGAAGCCGCGCAGCTTCTCCTCGAAGGGCTGAATGAAGACGCCGTCGATTTCAAACCGAATTTTGACGAGAATACTGAAGAACCTGTGGTTCTGCCGGCGGGCTTTCCAAACCTCCTGGCAAATGGCGCCACCGGGATTGCAGTGGGTATGGCGACCAGCATTCCGCCACATAATGTTGCTGAAGTCATCGACGCAGCCTTGCTGCTCGTCGACAAGAAGACAACACCAACGGCTGAATTGCTCGAAGTTATGCCCGGGCCGGACTTCCCGACTGGCGGCGTGATCGTTGAGTCAAAAGAGTCGATCCTAGACGCTTATGAAACCGGACGCGGCAGCTTCCGCATGCGGGCCAAATGGGAAGTTGAAGACCTTGGTCGTGGAACCTGGCAAGTCGTCGTCACCGAAATCCCATATCAAGTTCAAAAATCCAAACTGATCGAACGCCTGGCCGACCTGATTGAGACCAAGAAAGCGCCTTTGCTTGCAGATGTCCGCGACGAAAGCGCCGAAGACATTCGGCTTATACTGGAGCCGCGCGCGAAAACGGTCGAGCCAGATGTATTGATGGAAAGCCTGTTCCGGATTTGCGACCTTGAAACGCGCTTCAGCCTCAACATGAACGTCTTGCACAAAGGCGCCCCGCAAGTCATGGGCCTCCGCGATGTGCTGCGGGCCTATCTCGATCATCGTCGCGAAGTTCTGATCCGGCGGTCGCAATTCCGTCTCGATAAGATTGAGAAACGGCTGCACCTGCTCGACGGCTATCTGATCGCCTTCCTCAACATTGACGAAGTCATTCGGATCATCCGCGAAGAAGATGAGCCGAAACAAGTCATGATGGAACGGTTTGGTATTACCGATATTCAAGCCGAAGCCATTCTCAACCTCCGTTTGCGCGCCCTGCGTAAGCTTGAGGAAATGGAGATCCGCAAAGAGCGCGATAATCTGAACGAAGAGCGTAGCGACTTGGTGGCGTTGCTTGGCTCTGAGGGTCGGCAATGGACCAAGGTCAAGAAAGAGCTGAAAGAGGCCCGTAAAGTGTTCGATCCGAGCACCGAACTTGGCCGCCGCCGCGCGAAGTTTGAAGCCGCACCAGTGATTGATGTTGGCGCAGCGCTTGAAGCGTCGATGCCGAAAGAACCACTTACTGTTGTGTTGTCTACGAAGGGCTGGATCCGCGGCATGAAAGGGCATGGCATCGATCTTGGTGCAGCCAAGTTTAAGGACGGGGATACCCTACTCTTCTCAGAAGAAGTCCATACCACCGATAAGGTGATTTTGATGTCGTCAGACGGCCGCGCCTTTACGCTGCCTTGCGACAAACTTCCGGGCGGTCGCGGGCATGGCGAACCCATCCGAATTTCCATCGATCTTGAGGACAGTGTCGACATTGTCGGCATGTTCAAGCTGGACGGTGCACGCAAACGGATCATGGCGTCTGATGCGGGCTATGGTTTCGTCGTTCAGGAGAGCGAGCTCGAGTCGAACCGTAAGGCGGGTAAGTCGGTCGTGAGTGTACCGGACGGATCGAAATTACTCTGTGTCGATCTGGCCGCCGGTGACCATGTTGCGGTCATTGGAACGAACAAAAAACTCCTTGTCTTCCCGCTTGATGAATTGCCGGAAATGTCGCGCGGTAAGGGCAATAAGCTACAAAACTATCGCGGTACCGATAAGCTGGGCGATGTCTTAGTTTTCCACGCTGAAGACGGGCTGATTGTCACCGATAGTGCGGGCCGGATGCGCGGCTTCCCAGAATGGCGCGAATGGATCGGAAAACGCGCCCAAGCTGGTAAAACCGCCATGCGCGGATTTCCGCGGTCCGGTAAGTTTACGGGATAGCAGGTCGTTCCTATGTTCGGGGCATGATTACACCCGGATATATTCAACGCATGGCCCGCTATAATCGCTGGCAAAATGAACATCTATATGGCGCCGCTGACGGTCTGACGGACGCGGCGCGGCGTGCCGACCGCGGCAGCTTTTTTGAGTCCATTCACGCCACGCTTTCGCACGTTTTATGGGCAGATGAGCTGTGGATGAGCCGCCTGGCGGATTGGCAAGCCCCGACCGGCACCTCGCGCGAAAAACCGCTTTACGATGATTGGGATGGGCTAAAGTCCCGGCGCGCAGAGGCGGATCAACGCTTTATCAACTGGGGTGATCATCTCGCTCCATCTGATATTGACGGCGACCTGGAATGGTATTCCGGCACCTTGCAACGCGGCATGACCAGCCCACGGGCGCTGTGTATTATGCAGGTCTTCAATCACCAAACCCACCATCGCGGGCAAGTGCACGCCATGCTCACCGCGGCGGGCGTCGAAACCGGCGACACGGATTTGCCGTTCATGCCAGATGCTTACTTGTAATTAGACGCCAAGCACGTCGCTCATGTCGTACAAGCCTGGCGCCTGTTCCGCCGCCCATTCGGCGGCCTTGATCGCGCCATGTGCGAACACGGCTCGATCGAGCGCGATATGGCGCAGCGACAGCAATTCCATGTCCGAGCCAAACGTCACATCATGATCGCCGATAACACCGCCCGCGCGACGAACAGAGAAGCCAATCTGCCCGGGCAGACGCTGTGCGGATGGCCCGTCATAAGGCGGTATGCGTATATCTCGAAGCGGCTGGCCCCGCCCTTCCGCTGCGGCTTCACCCAGCATGAGCGCCGTGCCAGAAGGCGCGTCCACTTTGTGTTTGTGGTGCGTTTCTGCGATCTCGATGTCCCAATCTTCGCCGAGCCGCGCCGCGGCTTGGCGAACAAGCGCCTCGAGTAAATTCACGCCGAGAGAAAAATTGCCCGCTTTGACGATCGCCAAGACTTTGGCGGCCGCCTCGATCTCGGCGTCCTCCGCCGCCGTAAATCCAGTCGTCCCGATGACCGCGGCGCGAACGCCAAGCTCTGGCAACACTTTAAGCGCGCTTAGCGTCGCTTTGGGCACCGTGAAGTCGAGCCACACAGCCGCCCCGTCAGCCGCGTTCTTGACATCGCCGCTCACCGTCGCCCCCAGCGGATTACCGCGTGCCAGCGTTCCAATATCCGCCCCGATGGCGTCTGAACCCGGCGCTTCGGAGCCACCTGACACAGCATGGCCAGAGGCCAATGCGGCGGTCACCAATTGTCGTCCCATCCGGCCTGCGCATCCGGCCACGGCGATATTCAATTGCTTCGTCATGCCCGCCTTATACAGAGCTTCGCGCGCCTGACCACTAGGCAGCACTGAGACGCGCTGCTAAGGCCGCGCGCATGTATCAAATTTCTGCCAAAGGCCCTCGTGCCGCAATCGAAACGGCGTGGGATACGCTGGCCTGGACGGATCCGTCGCCAGCTGGCGCCGTGGACGCCAAAGAAGACACGCGTCTCACTTGGCGCTTGGATGCTTATGCCGAGACACATGATGACGCCGAAGCGAGCGCAGCATTGATCCGAGAAGCGGCGCCGGAGCTCAACCCGGTGATCGAACAATTGCCGGATCGCGATTGGGTGACACTGTCTCTGGAAGGTCTGCCGCCGGTCCACGCGGGGCGTTTCATTGTTGCAGGCAGTCACGCGCTTACCGCCACCTCGCCCGGCAAAACCGATATTCTCATCGAGGCTGGTCCGGCGTTCGGCACCGGCCACCATGGGACAACGCTCGGCTGTTTGCTTGGCTATGAGCACGTTTTGAGAACTGGCGTGCCAAAAACAGTCCTCGATGTCGGCACCGGATCGGGCGTGCTCGCCATTGCCGCGATCAAAACCGGTGCACAGCGGGCAATTGGCACGGAAATCGACGCTCAGAGTGTTGCTGTGGCGAATGAAAATGCACGGAAAAACAGTGTCGCCAACAAGTTTACGACCTATCAAACGCGCGGCGCGACCAATCGGATTATCCAATCGGCCGCGCCTTATGGGTTGATTTTCGCCAATATCTTAGCCGGACCGCTGACGCGATTGGCTCCGAAACTGGCGCCGCTCATACAAGCGGACGGTCATATCATTCTATCCGGGCTCCTGACACGCCAAGAACCCTTGGTGCGCGCGGCCTATACAGGCCGCGGCTTATCCCTGGTCAAACGCATCCGCCGTGACGGATGGTCTACCTTGGTATTGCAAAAACGCAGCTCTTAATGCGCGAAGCGACGGGCGCGACGGGCGTTGCGCTGAGTCAGAACGCGTGGACGCGCAGATTCAACAGAGTCATCGCTCTTTGCGATAGAGACCGTGTTGGTCGGTTCGATTTCCTGGACATTGCTAGATGTCGTTGGGAAAAAGGCTTGCAGGCCAGTATAGCCCCGCATGATGTTGAGATTTTTCATAATGGTATTCCTGGGAGGTTATGTTTTGTTATGCGCTCCATATAGTGCAAAAGAGTTGCAAAAAAATATACAAATTCGTAAATATGTATGATTATCTGCATGTCTCACTTTCAACTTTGCAGGTCCGTCCGTTCAGGACTAATGAGAGGCAATGAAACAGAATTTTGATGTCAAAGGCGGCCCTCAAATTGGCCGCGAGAATCTGCCGAAACTGCGGTCCCAGCTGGCTGAACTGCAACTGGACGGCTTCTATGTTCCGCACGAGGATGAGTATCAAAACGAATATTTACCGGACGCCAATGAACGGCTGGCTTGGGTTAGCGGTTTTACCGGTTCCTTCGGATCCGCGCTGATCATGATCGAGAGCGCCGCGTTGTTCATTGACGGTCGTTATACGATACAAGCTGCAGATCAAACCGATCATGACTTGTTTGAGCGCGTGGCCGTGCCGGATCCAGGTCCGTTTGGCTGGCTTGGCCGCCAGGACTTTGCCGGCAAAATGATTGGCTATGACCCCGCTTTGATGACGCCAAATGATGTCGCGCTGTTTGACAAGGCGGCAAAGAAAGCGGGCGCGGCTATCCAAGCCGTCGCAGGCAATCCGATCGACTTGGCGTGGGACGCGCGGCCAGCCCAGCCGCAAGCGCCTGTGCAGCCGCATAGTCTCGAATTCGCGGGCCAAGCTTCAGACGAAAAACGCGCTGAAATCGCCAAAACCTTGTCAGACGCAGGTGCCGATGCGGTGGTGATTACAGCCCCCGCAAGCATTGCTTGGCTGTTCAATATTCGCGGCGGCGACGTTGCTTGTTCGCCCCTCCCCCTGGCGCGCGCCATTTTGCGCGCCGACGCGAGTGCGACACTGTTCTTAGATCCGGCTAAGGAAACCCCTGGCCTGCGTGAGCATCTTGGAAACCAAGTGACGCTAGCGCCGATGGATACGCTCGACGCCGAATTGGCGGCACTAAAGGATCAGACTGTCAGCCTGGATCCTGCCCTGGCATCCGCCTGGTTTTTCCAACAGCTCGATTCCGCCGGCGCCAAGATCATGCGCGCACAAGACCCTGTCTTACTCCCCAAAGCCTGTAAGAATGCGACCGAAATCGCTGGCACTGCGGCGGCGCATCGACGCGATGGCGCGGCTGTCACGCGCTTTCTGCACTGGTTGGATACAGAAGCGCAGTCTGGCGCTTACACCGAGATCGATGCAGCGCTGAAACTGCTCGATTTCCGCAGTGTTGATACCAGTATGAAAGACATGTCGTTCGAGACGATTTCAGGGGCCGGTCCGAATGGAGCTTTGCCGCATTACCGCGTGTCGTCTGCATCCAACCGGACGCTCGAACGCGGCTCACTCTATTTAGTAGATAGTGGCGGACAATATCCCGATGGCACCACCGACATCACTCGCACGGTGCCCATTGGGGCCCCAAGCGAAGACATGCGCCGGCATTATACGCTTGTTCTGAAAGGCCACATCGCCATGGACCGCGTGCGGTTTCCGGAAGGCACGACTGGGACGCATATCGACGTTCTCGCGCGCCATGCGCTGTGGATGGCCGGGCTCGACTATGATCATGGCACGGGTCACGGCGTTGGTGTCTATCTCGGTGTCCATGAAGGTCCACAACGGATTGCCAAAGCTTGGAATGCTACCCCGCTAATGCCGGGCATGATCGTCTCGAACGAGCCAGGCTTTTACAAAGAAGGCGATTACGGAATCCGCATTGAAAACTTGCAATATGTCACGCCCGCTGAATCCATTGATGGCGGTGAACGGGATATGCTTGGCTTTGAATGTATCACGTTTGCCCCGCTTGCACGGGATCTGATTGATGTCGCATTGCTGACCCAAGACGAGCGCGATTGGGTCGATGATTATCATCAACGCGTCCTCGCGGAGATTGGCGATTTGCTAGACGGCGCGGTGGCCGATTGGTTGAAGGCGGCCTGCGCAGCGCTCTAAAGGGCGCTGATCAGATCAATCCACTCCGCTTCGGTCATCACCGTGACACCGAGTTCTTGGGCCTTTTTCAGTTTCGATCCAGCGCCAGGACCGGCCACGAGAATATCGGTGCGGCCAGAAACAGAGCCAGAGACTTTCGCCCCTAAAGAGGTGGCCCGCGCTTTCGCCTCGTCGCGGGTCATTGCTTCTAAACTTCCTGTAAAAACAACGGTCTTTCCTGATACCGGGCTTTCGCTTGCGGGCGCTTCCCCGTCCAGAACCGTGATCTCAGCAAGCAATTCTCGCATCATCTCTTGATTGTGCGGTTCGCTGGCAAAAGCAGTCAGAGCCCCAACCGAGGCACCGCCAATCCCGTCTATCGAGACCAAGGCTTGGGCGGCTTCGCCTTCGGGATTGTCCCGGGCGCGTTCGACATGATCCCAGAACGTCTGCCACTGAACGTAGGTGCGCGAAAACAGGTCCGACGTCGTTTGCCCGACATGGCGAATGCCCAATCCATTCAACAATCGCGCAAATGGGGCTTGGCGGCGTTCGTCAATCGCGGCCAACAATTTCTTTGCTGAAACATCTCCAAACCCTTCCCAGGTTTCGAGCGGGTCCATGCCGGCTTCGGCAATGCGACCCGGCAATTGGAATATGTGTTGCGGAGCGGTGACCAAACCGCGCTCATAAAAAAGCTCGATCTGTTTGGCGCCGAGCCCATCAATGTCGAGGGCTTTGCGCGATACGAAATGCTTCAAGCGTTCTTTGACTTGGGCCGGACAAATCAGCCCGCCGGTGCAGCGCCGCCGAACATCCTCTTTGCCTTTATCATCGAGCTCGCGAATGGCCGCAGACCCACATTCAGGGCAAACATGCGGCATGATAAAAGGCGGTGCGCGATCCGGCCGATCAGCATCGAGCACGCGTAGGACTTGTGGGATAACATCGCCGGCGCGTTGAATTTCCACTTGATCACCTTCACGCACATCCAAGCGCTCAATCTCTTCTTCATTGTGCAGGGTTGCATTCGACACGACGACACCGCCAACGGTGATGGGCTTTAACCGTGCGACCGGCGTTAAAGAGCCGGTCCGACCAACTTGAATGTCGATGGCTTCCAAAGTGGTGATGGCTTTTTCGGCTGGAAATTTGTGCGCGATGGCCCAGCGCGGGGCGCGACTGACAAAGCCGAGCCGTTGCTGCCAATCGAGTCGATCAACTTTGTAGACCACTCCGTCAATATCATAGCCAAGATTGGCGCGTCGCTCGATCATGTCGCGATAGGCGCCGAGGAGACCCTCCACGGTCTTGTGGGGATGGAACAGATCATTGGTCTGGAAACCCCACGCGGTCAGTTTTTGAACCGCCTCGTATTGTGATTGGGCGAAGGGAGATGACATCTCGCCCCAGGCATAGGCATAGAATTTTAACGGGCGCTGCGCTGTGACCGCCGGATCTTTCTGGCGCAAACCGCCCGCCGCGGCATTGCGCGGGTTCATATAAAGCTTGCGACCCGCGGCTTCTTCTGCGGCATTGAGCGACGCAAAATCCGCGTCCGACATGTAGACCTCTCCGCGAATTTCGATCCGGTCCGGCCAACCATCACCCTTCAGGGTCTTAGGCACATCTTTCAGGGTGCGCGCATTCGCGGTTACATCTTCACCCACGCGCCCATCGCCCCGGGTCGCAGCCTTTATCAGCTTGCCATTCTCATAAGTCAGGCTGAGCGACAGGCCGTCAATTTTGGGCTCTGCCGTTATCACCAACTCTTCGTCGCCACTTAATCCGAGAAAACGCCGAACGCGATCGGCGAAGTCCTGTACATCCTCATCTGAAAAGGCGTTGTCCAAAGACAGCATTGGAACGCCATGCTCGATCTTGCCGAATCCATCATTGACCACCGCCCCGACGCGGTCGCTTGGGCTGTCAGAGCGTTTGAGATGCGGGAACCGGGCTTCGATAGCGAGATTGCGGCGGCGCAACGCGTCGTATTCCGCATCCGTCAAGTGCGGATCATCATCGGCAAAGTAACTGGCATCCGCCAGTTTGATTTCGGTCATCAGACGCGCCAATTCCTGGCGCGCTTGTTCCTCGGTGAGTGCGTCTACCGCAATGTCTGCATTCATGCCGCCTCCAGCAATTTCAATGCGGCGGCGCGCGCCTCATTGGTTATGCTGGAGCCTGACAACATTCGCGCGATTTCTTCAAGTCGTTGACCGTCATCGAGCTGTGTAACTTGACTGGTAATTTGCCCGTCCGCATCGGCATCTTTGCGCACCCGCCATTGCCGTGTCGCCGCTGAGGCCACTTGTGGACTGTGTGTGACGGCGAACACTTGGCGGTCGCTGGACAAATGCGCCAAACGCTCGCCAATCGCCGCCGCGACGGCGCCGCCAACGCCTTGGTCGGCTTCGTCAAAGATAAGGGTGCAGGCCGAGCCGGTCTGACTAAGCGCACATTTCAACGCGAGCGAGAATCGCGCCAGCTCGCCGCCCGAGGCAATAGCTTTGAGCGGGCCAAAGCCTGCTCCTGGATTGGTCTCGACTTCGAACGTTGCGCGTTCCAACCCTTTCGCACCACTTTCGCCATCAGCCAAAGGTGTGAAGGCGACACGTACTTTGACGCGCCCCAAGTGTAAGGGCTCGAGCTCATTCTGAATGCTCGTTTCGAGCGCCTTAGCTTGCTTCTGCCTTCTGCAGCTCAATCTCTCTGCCGCGTTCCGCCACGCCTGTTCGGCGGCGCGTTCTTGCGCACGACTGTCATCTAATGCAGCAGAATCGGCATCACACAGGGCCAAATCCCGCTGAAACCGCTCGAGCGTTTCGGCGAGATGTTCGGGCATACAATCATACTTGCGGGCCGCGGCGCGCAGCGCAAACAGGCGCGCTTCAACCGATTCTAACTGGTTTGAATCATGGGCGGCGTAGCGCGTCAGCTCCCCTACTCCGGCATTCGCTTCGGCAAGTTCAATTAAAGTCCGCTCAAGCGCCTCTGACGCGCCTGTTGCGACGCTTGCCAGATTTTCGTCCAAGACGTCCAAGCCCGGCACCCGGACAACGCGATCGACCGCTTTAGCCGCGCGCATAAGCGAATCTTCAAGCTTCGGATCGCGTAAGGCAGATCCGGCATCTTCAATTGCTTCTGTTATTCGTTCGGATTGTAAGAGCGCGCCGCGTTGAGCCGTGAGCATATCCACTTCACCGGATTGGACCGCCAGTTTGGAAAGGTCATCCACAGCAAAGCCGAGCCACTCTTGTTGTTCTTTGGCGGCCCGGACCGTGTCTTCGAGGGTCTGTCGCTCTTCACGCTTCTGCTCAACCGTGCGCCAAAGATCTCCGCAGGCCGCAACCTGTTTTTCGAGGCCTGCAAACGCATCAAGTAAGTCCAAATGAGTCGATGGACGCATCAAACCGGAAGCCGCGTGTTGGCCATGAATTTCGACCAAATACTCGCCAATCTCGGCCAATACCGACGCGGCGACGGGTTGCCCGTTCACAAAAGCACGAGACGGCCCTTTGATCGGCACCGTACGGCGCAGCAGTAAGACCTCGTCAGCATCATAGGTTAAACCATGATCATCAAGAACACGCCAAACGCCATGCGCGCCTTCAAGACTAAACTCGGCCGTGATGCTCGCCTGTTCAGCACCCGCCCGCACTTGTTTGCGGTTCACCGGCCCACCAAGCACCAAACCAATAGCATCGAGAATGATAGATTTACCCGCACCCGTTTCGCCGGTCAGTGCGGTAAAGCCTGACGCCGCCTCAAGTTGAAGACGGTCAATCAGAACGAAAGATTGGATCGAGAGCGCGTATAACATGCCCCCTCATACAATAAGAACAAAATGAGAACAAGTGCTATTTTCCGCCAGGAATCAGGCGTTGCAGCCACGTCCTTTTTTGTGCTTCGCTGGCCCCTTCGGGATCCAAACCCTGTCCGCTGAGCAGACGATAGGAATATCGGTACCAAACAGTGTCTGGATAATTGTATCCAAGCACGGCACCCGCCGCGAGTGCTTCTTGTTTCAGGCCCATCGACAGATAGACTTCGACCAGGCGATGTAGCGCTTCTGGCGCGTGGCTGGTCGTGTCATAGTCTTTGACCACGGAACGAAACCGATTGATCGCCGACAGGTGTTGATTGCGCCGTAAATACCACCGGCCAATTTCCATCTCTTTGCCGGCCAATTGGTCTTGCACCATATCCAGCTTGATCGTTGCGTCGCGGGCATAATCTGTTTCTGGATAGCGTCGCACCACGTCTAGCAGCGCATCACGCGCCAATTCGGTGGTTCTCTGGTCGCGACCGACATCCATGATTTGATCGAAGTGGCTCACCGCGATCAAATAATACGCGTACGACGCCCCTTGGCCCGCAGGGTTAAGCGACAAATAGCGTTGAGCGGTCGACACCGCCTCATCATACTTGCGCGACTCGTAGGCGGCGAACGCAGACATTAGAGATGAACGACGGGCCCATTCGGAATAAGGGTGCTGGCGCTCCACTTCGTTGAACAGAAGGATGGCTTGATCATAATCCCGGCTGTCCATTTCCTGCGTGGCGCGCGCGTAGAGCTGCTCCACAGGGCGCTCGACATAAGCCAGCTCCTGGCGCCGATTATTGTTCTGACACGCTGTCAAAACGAGCGAACCGACCGCCGTGGCGAGTAAAATCAAGTGAACTTTACGCATGAATGAAGACTACCATATCGCTACGTGGGGCAGTTTCCCCAGGCCGCGGCATTTGTAAAGTGCGGGACTGTGCCTAAGCAAGCGCCGCTTCTGCGTTTAACACACTTGTCATAATCCGTCGTCGAACTAGTTCCTTATCTCATACAAGAGGTACTATTCCGTACCCAGGCCCGAGGACGTTATGACAGACCTTGAAAACACCCCTTTAACGGCTAGCGAAGTCGATCGACTCGTCGGAGATCGCATTCGCCGCCGCCGCATCCTTATGGGCCTCACACAAGACCAATTGGGCGAGTCTCTAGGCATTTCATATCAACAAATTCAAAAATATGAGACCGGCGCTAATCGTGTCAGCGCTGGGCGCCTTTATCTGATTGCAACGCGCTTGGACGTCTCTCCGGGTTGGTTTTTTGATCCGGTTAAGTCAGACGCATCCAGCGACGATTTCGACGAATTGGGCTCATCGCGCCTGTTAATGGAATTCGTACGCAGTTTTGCGCGAATCAAAGATGAGCGCCTGAAATCAGTCCTGGTCTCGCTCGTGCGCGCGATGACGGACGAGGACGAGGCGATGCAGGCGAACGGAAATGGCACCGTGTCCGAGAATGGCAGCCATGCGCGGTTGGATTAAGCTTAGTCTGATCAAGGGCTTATCCTAAAACCGCAACGTTATAACCTCCATAAGCATCTGTTTTTATTGCACATTAAACTGTGTGCGATATGCTTCTCAAATGCACACGCACGCCCATTCTCACGCTCATGCGCATCATGACCATGCTGCTGGCGTCGGCGCCAACGCGGATGGTCGCAAACGTGTTGCCATCGCAGCCATTCTAACCTTCAGCTTTATGATTGCCGAAATTGTCGGCGGTTTGATCTCTGGTTCACTCGCCCTGCTCGCGGATGCGGCGCATATGCTAACCGATGCAGGGTCCCTCGCACTCGCTTGGATTGGGTTTAAGCTGGCTGAACGACCCGCAGACGCCACCCGCTCATTTGGCTGGACCCGTTTCAAAGTCTTAGCGGCATTCGTGAATGGTCTGGCTTTGCTGGCGCTGGCGGTTTGGATCTCAATCGAAGCTGTTTTTCGTTTATTGGACCCGGTGCCGGTTATGGGCAATCTGTTGCTGATTGTGGCCTGTGCGGGGCTTTTGGTGAACTTGGCAGCGTTTCGGATTCTCCATGGCGGCGATCATGACGATCTGAACATGCGCGCCGCCCTCTGGCACGTTGCCGGAGATTTACTTGGCTCTGTGGCTGCAATTGGCGCCGCCCTGGTGATTATTTGGACCGGGTGGATGCCGATCGATCCGATTCTGTCGGTCCTTGTGGCGGTCATTATCGCCATTGGCGGCGTGCGGATCGTGAAAAGCACAGCGCATATTCTCATCGAGGGCGTGCCTCCGGGATTATCCGTTGAAGAAATTCAAGCCGATTTGAAGTCTGCACTCCCCGACGCCGAAGATGTCGACCATATCCATGCCTGGGCCTTGAATGAGACAAAAACGCTCATTACGCTTGATGTCGTCGCAAAACCTGGTGCTTGCACCGAATCGTTGCGGTTAGAGGTAAAACGCCGTCTCAAAGAGAAGTTCGATATCGGCCATGCGACCGTTGAGATTCGAACATCCACATAATTTTTTGTTGAATAACAGAAGCTTGACCGCATCGCGCACAGATTCAGCCAATAGAAAAAGGGAGGCCAAAAAGACCTCCCCTTAACACTCTACACTTACTCTACTGAGGCTTCACTATACCCGAGTGTGGCAATTTTGCAAACCTGGGCATCAGAGCATGAGCAAATTGTAAGCCATTAACCGGTGACGCGTTTCGCCAAAGCACGCGCTTGGGCTTTCCAATTGTCCCGGGTCATACGGCCTGGGAAGCGCAGAACCGCCTCCAGTGCATCCATTTGAGCCTTACGCAGACCAGCGATTTGCCAGAAGTGGAAAATACCAGCTTCGTTCAAACGACGCTCCAGCACCGCGCCGACGCCTTTGATCAGTTTTAGATCATCAGCCGAACCCATTGGCGCAGTCAAACGGCCATTCTCGTCCGTTTTAGGCTCAGCCTTGGCGGTAGGTTTTTTCGCAGTCTTTGCCTTAGGCGCAGCCTTGGCTTTGACTTTCTTAGCTTTTTTGGTCTTCTTGGCTTTTGAGCCGACAGACGCGATTTCTTCGCTCAGACGCTCAACACGGGCTTTGACTTTTTCGTCGGCACCGTCCGCATTGGCACGCAAGTCAGCGACTTGCTCTTCCAATTCGTCGAGTTTGCTGTGCAGCTTTTCAGCTTTTTTCGTTTTCAGTGAAAACTGCTTCAGACCGAGCGCTTCGCGCATCCGCTCCATACGAGCTTCCAGACGCTCACGCTGTTCGGTTTGGAACTTGGTGACAGCATCGGTTGCTTCAGACGTCGCTTCGGCAACGCGGCCGCGAACTTTCGAGGCTTCTTCAGCGACGCGGTTCATTTGCTCGGTCATTTTGGCTATCGCGGTGTTCGAAGTCAGACGTGCACGCACATCGCTTTCGATTTCTTCGCCGCGGGCAACCAAGTCTTCGAACATGACTTCGCCTTGGCCGCTGACTTTGCCAACGCCTTCCGACGCCACGTCATAGGCTTTGCCATAGGCGCCAACGCCGGCCAGCCAAATCTTATGGGCAACGTCAAAGCCCTTAGCTTCGATTGCCGCGCCTAGGAATTGAGCGCGAGCCTTCTTAGCGGCTTTTTTCTCGCTCTTTTCGCCTTTTGCTTTTTTGTCTTTCTTAGCCATTGTCCGGCTCCGTTTCTGGGATCGGAATAGCCCGACGCCATTCCTCATGCATCCGGCATATAGAGAGCGTGTCTAGAAAACGCATACTAACTGGATCGATTGCTTTTTCGCCCGACTGGCGAGTTTGTGATTGGGTGAGATGCGCGAATGGGCTAGTATGTGCCCCATGCGTTGGATCTTTGTTTTGATGTTGCTGGCCTGGCCGACCGCATCTCATGCGGAAGATGAAGCCCATTTCATTGCGTTTTCCGAAGGCCGCTATAGCGACGCTGCCAGCATTGCCGACGTGCTGCATAACCCAGACAATCTCGCCTTTGCTGCGCGAAGCTTGCTCGCCGAGGCGATGAGCGCGGAAGACTATGTCCCGCCGCCTAATTTACTAGACCAAGCCGAATTTCTGGCCCGCGAAGCGCTATTAGAAGCACCGGAACATATCGAAGCGCGGCTGCAACTCGCCATCGCTCTGTCGCTAAAGACACGACCGATGACGAACCGCGAAACCCTACGGTCCGGTTATGGAGATGAAGCCCGGCGCCTGGTCGAGACTGTGATCGAAGATGATCCGGTCAACGTCTATGCTCACGGGTTTCTGTCGGTCTGGCATATTGAGGTGCGGCGGCGCGGCGGTGCGATTGGCGCGTCTATGCTCGGGGCGTCGGTGAAGAAAGGGCGCAAACACTATCAAGATGCTGTTGCCTTGTCCCCGGACGATGCTGCTTTGCATTGGCAATATGCCCGTGCCTTGGCGGCGCTCAATGTACGCAAGTACCGGACGGAGATTGAGACAGCTCTCAACTTAGCGACGAGTTGTTCGGTTGAGTCCTCGCTTGAAGGTCTCATGCAAGACCGGGCTCGCGCGCTGCAATCCTTGTTGCAATCCGAAAAACGTTCTGTGACTGAGCGCGTAGCCGCGGAAATGCTGTAGGCCTACTCCGCCGCGACCGCTTCGAGCGCTTTGCTTTCTTCGAGAAATTTTTCAGCTTCCAGCGCCGCCATACAGCCCATGCCAGCGGCTGTGACCGCTTGGCGATAAGTCTCGTCCGTGACATCACCCGCCGCGAACACGCCAGGAATGTTCGTGGCGGTCGAGTCAGGCGCTGTAATCAGATAGCCATTGTCATGCATGTCGAGCTTGCCAACAAACAACTCCGTCGATGGCGCATGTCCAATGGCGATAAACACACCATGCACGGGCACATCTTCGGCGGCACCAGTTTCGACATTCTTTAAACGCGCAGCGGTCACGCCGAGTGGCGTCTCATCGCCTAGAATTTCATCCAGAACTGTGTTCCAGCGCACTTCAATTTTGGGATGGTTCAACAAACGATGCTGCAAGATTTTCTCTGCACGCAAACTATCCCGGCGGTGAACCAGAATGACCTTGTCAGCAAAATTAGTCAGGAACAAAGCTTCCTCAACCGCGGTATTACCGCCGCCGACCACGACCACGTCTTTGCCGCGATAGAAGAAGCCGTCACAGGTTGCACAAGCTGAAACACCGAAGCCTTGGAATTTGGTCTCACTCGGCAAGCCAAGCCATTTGGCTTGCGCCCCGGTGGAAATAACCACTGAGTCCGCTGTGTAAACCGTGCCGCTATCGCCGACCGCTTTGAACGGGCGAGTGTCTAGATCAATAGTCGTGATGTGGTCTTCGGCCAGTTTCGCACCCATTTTCAAGGCGTGCTCTTTCATCTTTTCCATCAGCTCTGGGCCTTGGATTTCGGCAAAGCCTGGATAATTTTCGACGTCTGTCGTGATGGTGAGCTGACCACCTGGCTGAGAGCCGGCGACCACAAGCGTGTCGCGCATCGCGCGCGCCGCATAGACCGCTGCGGTCCATCCCGCAGGTCCGGATCCGATAATCAAAATTTCCGCGTGACGCGTCGTGTTAGCTGCGTCTGTCATGGCCATCTCCATTTCCGGGCGAACCGGTAAAAATCTTTCCAGCGCTGGTTATGGGGATTCGCGGACTTAGAATAAAGGGGGCAAACACCTCACAGCCTTGTGAAGCCTTACTAAACGACTAGCTTTCGACACCCATTTCCCAGGCCCAGACGCCGTCACATCCGCGCCACATGGCATAAGTCACCGGGCCGGATAGCGCGGCGGAGTCCATCAATCGGCGCGACCAATCGGGTTCTGCGGCCATGCTCGCAGCATGGATTCCCCACAGCAATTGCGCTTGGCGCAATCTTTTATCGTCCTGAGATCCATACAAAATCGGTTGTCGCCCGCGCACCCGCGAGAATTGCGCAAGACGGAAAATGTCCCCAGTCCGCAGCGCCAATGGTGTCTGGTTCCGTTCGGCAATTTCCATAACCGCCTTAGCCGTCGTATCGACATCATCATGCGCCTCGCCGCCGCCGTCATATTGGACCAAGGCCTGGCGGTAATCATCGGCTTTCTCAACCGCGCGTATGATGCGGTTCATGATCGCCACGGCCGTCGCTGGATGGCGTCCCACCGCGGTTTCCGCTGAAAGCATCACAGCGTCCACACCCTGATATACCGCCGTCGCAACGTCACTGGCTTCAGCGCGCGTCGGAGCGGCGTTTTCAACCATGCTTTCTAGCATTTGCGTTGCCACGATGACCGGCTTGCCAGCATTGCGCGAAACGCGAACGATTTTGCGTTGTATCAGCGGCACTTCTTCGGGTGGGAACTCGACGCCCAAATCACCGCGGGCAATCATCACCGCGTCGGTGGCCGCAATGATTCCATCCAGATTGTCGATTGCCGCAGGCTTTTCGAGCTTGGCCACGATCATCGCTTTGTCACCAATCAACCCGCGTGCTTCTTCGATATCGGCAACAGTCTGCACGAAAGATAGAGCGATTATGTCGACGCCCATATCGATCGCGAACGCCAGATCGCTTCGGTCTTTTTCAGACAATGCAGGGACTGGAAGCGCCTTGCCACGCACCGTAAAGCCTTTGCGGTCTTTCAAAACACCTGGCAGTTCTGAGCGCACACGCGGTGTATCGCCGACTTCAATCACTGTGAAGATAAGCAAGCCATCATCAGCAAGGATCGTATCGCCGAGCTCTAAGACGGAGAGGATTTCAGCCCGCGGCACTGGAATCGTGTCTGCAGCCTGTGTTTCTTGTCCTACGACCAAATCATACTCACCGCGCATTTTGAGTTGCAAGGCCCCATCGGGAAACTTGCCGACCCGAATTTTGGGACCCTGTAGATCTGCCAGAACCGCCAGGGGGCGACCTAGCAGCTCTTCGGTTTCGCGAATAAAATCATAGGTTTGTTTGTGTTTTTCCTGCTCGCCATGACTGAAATTGAGGCGGAACACATCCACCCCAGCCTCAGCCAGCAAACGAATGGTTCCCGGCGCAGAACTGCCGGGTCCAAGGGTCGCGATAATTTTTGCGCTACGTCCTCTTAAACCTGCGGCTTGTTTGCTCATTTTAGACACCCTTACCGAGTTCAGTTGCTTCGCGGACCTTGGCCTCGATTCCAGCCCAATCGCCAGCCTCCATTTCGTCTGGAGATGCGATCCAAGTTCCGCCTGCCGCAATCACATTCGGCAAACTGAGATAATCGTGTGCATTGTGCGGCTTCACGCCGCCCGTTGGCATAAAATCGATATGCGGCAGCGGCCCAGCGAGCGATTTTAAAAAGTTCGCGCCGCCGGACGCTTCAGCCGGGAAGAATTTCAACACGCCATAGCCTTGCTCAAATCGCGCCATCGCTTCGCTGGCCGTCGCTACGCCAGGCAAAATCACGCCGTCATGATAGGCCAGAGCTTTCAGCAATTCCGGGCCTGCGCCGGGCGATACAAGGAAATCCGCGCCCGCTTTCAAAGCCGCATCAACATCGCCTTCAGAACAGATCGTCCCTGCCCCAACCACGAGGTCGGGCGCGACATTTTTCATTTCTGCAATAACCTCAAGCGCGACAGGCGTGCGCAAGGTCACTTCCGCGCTCTTTAAACCACCAGAAAGCAACGCATTGGCCAGCGGCGCAGCATGCGCCACGTTGGTGACGGTCAGAACCGGAACAATCGGAGCGCCGTGTAGTGCTTCTCGAAACGTCGCGAGATTAATCATGCGTCTATATCCTCATCGAAATGCAATGCCGCCGCACCGATAAGGGCCGCCTCGCCCTCCATCAATAACCGAATGGGAATAGGCTCCATGTAATGACTCATGGGTCCGCGTTGGAAGAATCGTGACAAGGCTTCGGGTTTACCCAACCAATCTACCAAACGCTCAGCCACGCCGCCTGTGATCACCACGCCGCCCCGCGTGCCGTTGATCAATGCCGCATCCCCTAGGGCATCTAAAGTCGCACCCGCGCGAATTTCACAAATATCGCGAGCGAGCCGATCGCCCTCATTGGCGCGGCGCATGATTTCAGCCGGCGGCGTCAGCTGCCATGAAACGCCATCAATTTCGCACAATGCTTTGTGGACTGCATTGAGCCCGGACCCAGAGAGCACCAATTCTTTTGAAACATAGCCATGCGTTTCATGGAGGCGTTTCGTCAGCTCCCACTCGCGATCGGTACGGGCGGCAAAGGCTGCGTGCCCACCTTCCCCGGTCATGACACGCCAACCGCGATCTCCTTCCGGCAATAAGGTGGCCATCCCCAAACCCGTGCCCGGGCCAGCGACGAGAATCGGTGTCCGCTGATCCGGCACGCGGCCATCATGCAATAAGCGAAAACTCTCATCCCCTAATTCAGGAATCGACCGCGCCATCGCGGCATAGTCATTGACCAGGCGCACCTGTTCCAGCCCAACTTTCCGAGCAAGCTCTCGGCTGTTTACCGTCCAATTGCGATTGGTCAGCCGAACCACACCGTCTTTCACAGGCCCGGCAAAGGCGAACAAGGCGCAGTCTGGGCGCTTGTTACCGAGTTGCCCTAAGTAGACATTTAGCGCGTCATCGAAACTCCCAAAATTGTCCCCGGGCATGACGGCGATGTCTTCGACTTCCGGATGCCCCGCAAATCCGAGCCGCGCCCGGCCAAACCGAACGTTGGTGCCGCCAATATCTCCGACGAGTACACTGTCAGGCATTAGAGTCCCCCTAGCATCGAAAAGACGCTGCCACCTTGTTCTGAATTGCTAACCGATGCGCGGAAGCCGCCAAACATCTCTCGGCCCAACCCCATTGACGAGACATTCGGCCGGAAAGGCGCCGGGTCGCGTCCGTCAAACTCGTTTGGCTCGACTTTGATATCGAGTTTGCCCGAGACGGCATCAAGGCGGATAACATCGCCATCTCGAACCCGGGCCAATGGCCCGCTACGGCTGGCTTCAGGGCCGACATGGATGGCCGCCGGAAACTTGCCCGATGCGCCTGACATCCGACCGTCTGTCACCAAGGCCACCTTGTGCCCTTTATCATGCAAGGCTCCGATCGCGCCGGACAAGCCGTGCAGCTCAGGCATGCCATTCGCGGCTGGTCCTTGGAACCGCACGACAATCACCACATCGCGGTCAAGCTCGCCGGCATTAAAGGCAGCCTTCACTGCCTCTTGGCTTTCAAACACGCGGGCTGGCGCCTCTGTGACATGTCGCTCAGGTTTGACCGCGGAAATCTTGATCACGCCGCGCCCTAGTGGACCGTCCAACATTTGTAAGCCACCCGTCGCCGAGAACGGGTCTTCGATGGGGCGGATGATGTCTAAATCGCCGCTCTCGGTTGGGGCCTCGCGCCATTTCAGCGTATCACCGTCGAGCCAGGGCTCTCGAGAATAGCCGCTAATCGGGCCCGCAACGCCTTGCGCGTCACCTTGCAACAGTCCCGCTTTCAACAACTGTCCGACGACAAAGCCCATCCCACCAGCGGCATGGAAATGGTTCACATCCGCGGGGCCATTCGGGTAAATCCGGCAGAGCAACGGCACCACCGCGCTGATGTCTGCAAAATCTTCGAGGGTCACCTCAAAGCCGGCTGCCGCGGCCATGGCGGGTATGTGCAAGACGTGATTGGTCGACCCGCCCGTGGCCATCAGGCCGACCAAGGCATTTACGAAGCTGCCGGCGTCCACAAGTTCGCCCGCTGGGCGATACTCCCCTTTGATCGAATTCTGCAGCGCTTGGCGCACCGAGGCGCGAGTCAAAGCCTCGCGTAACGGCGTCCCTGGGTTTGGAAACGCTGCGCCGGGCAAATGGAAGCCCATCACTTCCATCAGCATTTGGTTCGAATTGGCGGTGCCGTAAAATGTACAGGTCCCCTGACTGTGATAGCTTTCCGACTCAGCCCGCAGCAATTCCTCACGACCGACATTGCCGAGCGCGAATTCTTGTCGAATGCGCTGTTTCTCCGGATTAGGAAGCCCTGACGGCATCGGGCCTGCTGGCACCATGACATGCGGCAACCAGCCAAAACGCAAAGCGGCAATGGTGAGGCCCGGAATAATTTTATCGCATACGCCGAGGTTGAGCACCGCATCGTAAGCGTCATGGCTGAGCGAAACTGCTGACGCCATCGCAATAACATCGCGCGAGAAGAGCGAAAGCTCCATGCCTTCTTGGCCCTGAGTGACGCCGTCACACATAGCGGGGACGCCGCCCGCAACTTGCGCCGTGGCAGTATTCTTACGAGCTTCGTCACGAATTAAGTCTGGATACGATTCAAACGGTGCATGCGCAGAAAGCATGTCATTATAGCTGGTCACAACGCCAATATTTGGCCAGCCTGAGCCTAGGATCTGGGTTTTTTCTATGACCGCACAGCCAGCCGAAGCATGCGCGAGGTTACCTTCTGTGAGCTTGGCCCGGGCAAAGCCGGAGGGTTTGCGACTCCGGATAAGCTCAAGATAGGCCGCGCGGCTATCTTTACTGCGCGCTTCGATACGCGCGGTGACGTCGGCGATCGTGTCATGGATCTTGGTCATCAGCTTTTTGGCTCCCACCAATCTCGGCCATCGCGACGCAATAATAAGCGCGCTTCGACTGGCCCATCTTCGAGTCCGGCTTGATACGTTTCCATCGGCACGTCAGCCTCGTCCCAAGCAGCGAGTAACCCATCGACCCATTTCCATGCCGCTTCGACTTCTTCACGGCGCATGAAGAGCGATAGATTCCCACGCACGACATCCATAAGCAGGCGTTCATAGGCGTCGGGATAGCGCAGCAAGAAATTGTCCGCATAAGCGAGGTTGAGTGGCAGCGACTTAATTCGCAAGCCGCCGGGGCCAGGCTCTTTGATTTGCAGATAAAGACGAACGCCTTCATCCGGCTGAACATTGATCACCAATCGGTTGGATTGGGTTTGGGTGTCACCGAACATGGCGTGCGGCGTTTCACGGAACTGGACGACGATTTCTGAGTGCCGGTCTTTCATCCGCTTCCCAGTACGCAAATAGAATGGCACGCGGGCCCAGCGCCAATTGTCGATGGCGGCCTTGATGGCAACAAACGTCTCGGTTTGGCTGTCATGGCCCAGTTCTTTCAAATATCCTTCAACCGGCTCACCCCTGACCGCTCCTTGGGTGTATTGCGCGCGAACCGTATTCTTGGCGACTTTCTCGAGCGAGATGGGGCGTAGCGCTTCCAGAACTTTGATCTTCTCGATGCGGATCGCGTCGCCATCGATCGAGTTCGGCGGTTCCATGGCGATCAGGCAAAGGAGTTGAAGCAAATGGTTCTGCACCATGTCACGGAGCGCGCCAGAGCCATCATAATAGCCCGCACGGTCACCAACCCCGTAATGCTCCGACACTGTGATTTGGATATGGTCGATTGCGGTTCGATTCCACAAAGGCTCAAACAAGGAATTGGCGAACCGTAGCACCATCAGGTTCTGGACCGTCTCTTTGCCGAGATAATGGTCGATCCGATAGATGCAGCCTTCTTCGAACACGGCGCCAACACCAGCATTGATGGCATGTGCCGATTGCAAGTCGGTCCCAATTGGCTTTTCGAGCACCACCCGAGCGGCGCCGCCATTTAAACCTGCTTTCCCGAGGGCTTCACAAATCGGCACATAGATCTTTGGGGTCACGGCGAGGTAGAAGACCAAAGGCCGGTCCGCTTCAAGTGTGAGCAACCCTTTCAGAGCGTCCCAGTCTGCGTCAGACTCGGTCGCGTCCATAGCGATGTAGTGAAGGTATTGTTCGAACTTCTTCCAGTCCGCTTTGTCGATCGTGTCAGGCGTGGCTTCGTCGCATGCGTCATATGCAAAAGCACGAAACGCCGCATCGTCCATGTCGGACCGCGAAACGCCAATGATCCGTGAGTCCGGCGGAATCTGACCATCTGCCCAGCGATGATAGAGCGCTGGAAGCAGTTTGCGCCGTGCCAAATCACCGGTGCCACCAAAGATCACAATGTCGAACGAGCCGACGGGAATAAATTCCGCCATACCGCTGCCTTTTGATACTAAATGTCCGGCTCCGTATGAGCCGATCTGACAGCGGTGTCAACGTTTCAATGGCGGTTTCGCCCCGGCGGCCCGCTCCGACAGATTAGCCCATCGACACGTTTTGGTCGGAGGGATTTTTTGCCGTGACTTGGTCAACAGTCCGCATCGCCGAATCCACAAGCTGATCAGCGCTTTCTGTTACGATCCAGCGATAAGTGCGCGCCAGCACATGATTGGAGCTTCGAGTGACGATGAGGCTTAATTTTTTGGCGCCAAAACAACACCCTGCAGCCGTCGCTACAGGGTGTCTTTACTGAGATAAGCCACGCCGGATTTGCGCAAATGGCTGGGTCCGGTGGACAATTGTTGATTAGTTGCGCGCCTTATCGACCAAACGGTCATTCTGCGCCCAGTGCATCATGCCGCGGAGTTTTTCACCGACTTCTTCGATCAAATGATCATTCGTGCGCGCGCGCATCGAAAGGAAAGATGGAGCGCCTGCTTGGTTCTCGAGCACCCAATCCCGCGCGAACTTGCCAGACTGAATGTCTTCCAAAACAGCCTTCATCGCCTTTTTGCTCTCGCTGTCGACCACGCGTGGACCGGATACATATTCCCCGTACTCCGCCGTGTTGGAGATGGAGTAATTCATGTTGGCGATGCCACCTTCATAAATCAGATCGACGATCAGTTTGGTTTCGTGCAGACATTCGAAATATGCCATTTCAGGGCTGTATCCTGCTTCAACCAGCGTTTCGAATCCAGCCTTGATAAGCTCAACGATGCCGCCGCAAAGGACCGCTTGTTCGCCGAACAGGTCGGTTTCGGTTTCTTCCTTAAAACTCGTCTCGATGACACCTGCTCGGGTATTGCCGATGCCTTTGGAATAAGACAGCGCGATGTCTTTCGCGCTTCCGGTTGCGTCCTGATGAATGGCAACCAGGCCTGGCAAGCCAAAGCCCATTTGAAACTGTGCTCGCAAGGTGTGGCCAGGGCCTTTTGGCGCCGACAGAGACACATCCACACCGGCAGGCGGACGGATTAGATTATAGTGAATGTTAAAGCCGTGTCCGAACATGATGTGCTGGCCGTCCCGAACATGCGGTTCGATTTCATTGGCCCACAGCACGGCCTGTTTTTCGTCCGGCACCAGGATCATCACGACGTCGGCCCACTGGGTGATCTCTGCAGGGCTCATGACGGTCAGGCCTTCGGCTTCAGCTTTGGGTTTTGACCCAGACGTTGCCTGCAAACCAATCCGCACATCGACCCCATTGTCTTTCAAATTGAGCGCGTGCGCATGTCCTTGGCTGCCATAGCCGACCACGCCGACTTTCTTGCCTTGAATGAGACCGAGATCCGCATCCTGCTCATAAAAAATATTCATCTCTACGTTACTCCTTGGAGGGTCATGTTCGCGGCCTGGAAGACCGGACGATTCTTGGTGGAAGCTAGAATTTCGACGCGGTCGCCGCGCCGCATGAGAGTTTGCTCAAGCATCCGCACTAGGCCGAGGCCGGATGCATCGATTGCTCGGATCTCAGTCAGATCGAGCGTACGATCGCCATCCGACTGCGCTGTAGATCTGAAATGTTGCTTGAGGGCATCTCGGTTGACGGCCAATAGGTCGCCGGTGAGTTTTAGTGTTTGGCCGGAGTGTGTCGCGGTAATTGATTGGGCCATCCCGGAGACGTCGCTGGCGCGCTTCAAACGTCTGAGGC
The DNA here is from genome assembly GCA_039194965.1 of Pseudomonadota bacterium. Lineage (GTDB taxonomy): Bacteria > Pseudomonadota > Alphaproteobacteria > Caulobacterales > Hyphomonadaceae > Henriciella. The sequence goes on from JBCCVQ010000005.1 coordinate 55,332, forward strand.
GCGACCGGGTCAATCCGATAAAGTCCCATCCATCATTCCAATACCGTCGCCACAAAGAAGGTTCGGCGAAGATCCGTCCGAGCCACTCTAGTCCAAAACGAGAAATCCAGCCCGGCGCGCGTCTGATGGAGCCTGCTACGAAATCTACGACCGCGCCAAGATGCGCAATCACTGGGGCCTCGAGCGCGCTTTGGTTTTCTTCGATCCAGGCTTGCCCTTTGGCGGCGCCGAGCGAGACGATGATAAAATCGGGAGACGCCGCATTGATTTTGCTGCGGATCTCATCGCTGCTCATGCTCGCAACATCGCCAAATCCGGGATTGTGCCAACCCGCGGCAACCAGTCGTCCTTGTTCACGTTCAATCACGTGGTGCGAAGCCTCAGCAGCCCCTTCACGCCCTCCAAAAAAGAAAACACGAATGGGACTGGCTTTATCAGGGTCTGCATGGCGCAGATGCTCGAACAAATCGGATCCGGCGACGCGCTCTGTAATCGGCATTCCCAACTGTCGGGCCAGCCAGACAATTGGCGCACCATCCGCAAGGCTGAGATCGGCATTGATAATCTGACGCATCGCGCGCTCATCCTTCAGAGCTCGGACGAACCAATTCACGTTTGGGGTCACAAAAGATAGACGGTCGCGTGTTACGACCGCGTGTTCGACGCGCTGCGCCGCCTCCTCTAAGGAGACATTGTCTAAGGGCATCCCCATGATCGCCCAGACATCGCGGTCGAACGCTTGGCTCATCCCTTTTCGGCTCCACGCTTGATTGACAGGACGCCGGTTCGGCTAACTTCAATCAAGCCGAGTGGGTCCATTAGGGCACAGAACTGGTCAATCTTGTCGCTCGCGCCGGTCAATTCGAAGATGAAACTCTTATTGGTCGTGTCGATGACGCGCGCCCGGAAGATTTCGGCGATCCGCAAGGCTTCGACGCGCTTGTCGCCTTCGCCGGCGACCTTAATCAGCGCGAGCTCTCGCTCCAGGCCACGCTTAGATTTGGTAATATCCGTGACATTGGCGACGGGCACCAAACGGAGCAATTGGGCTTCAATTTGCTCTAGAGTGTGCGCCGTTCCAGCGGTCACGATGGTAATCCGCGAGCGATGGCGATCGCGGTCGACTTCGGCCACGGTTAAACTTTCAATATTGTAGCCACGAGCTGAGAACAGGCCGACGACGCGCCCCAAGACGCCCGGTTCATTGTCGACAATAACGGCTAAGGTGCGACGTTCGTCGACTTCTTCTACATGGCTCATATCATAGGCGCTGGCTGGGCTTTCGCTCATTGGACGGTCTCCTTGCGATCGCTAATGTCGATCCCAGGTCTTCGAGATTTTAACAGTGTTTGCAAGACACGAACTTGTTCAAATGCCGCCGTGCTCTGGGCCAGCGGGCGGGCATCATATCGGTCGCTGCGGGCCGCTTGACGCCGCGCATCGATGTGCGCTTGCAGTTCCGCGATCAGGAATTCGCGGCAATCATCGATGTACTCAGCGCTGTTCGCGGCGGTGGGGCCACCTTGGCGGGTTAAAGCTTCGACCTCATGGCGTGCCAGTTTCAACACGTCCAAAATCGGTGGACGCACGCTTTGCCGCGCAGCGGTAGACGAGCTGTCTTTGCTGACTGGATCGACATCTGGAAACAAGATCCGTCCTCGGTCAATCAATGAAGAAAGCGCTAGCATCATATTCACGCGTTGTTGCAAAAAACCAGCATCATTGGCTTGATGCTGGCGGGTCCGAGCGAAGACGGCGGCGCGATTGAGCGTATCGAGACAAGCATTACCCCAATTGAGGCTTTGCGCATCGAGATTGTTTCGAAGGGTCTGCTGCTGCAATGCCTGTTGTCTTTGGGATTCCTTTCGGCCCACCCAAGCGGCCACGATCGCAGTCGCGGCAGCGATCACGGCTAATATCGCGGCGACATGGCTTTCGAGCCATGCAGACAGGTTTTCTACGCCCATGGCGACCCCCTCATCTTGGCCTGCGGTTCTGCCAGAGGCGACCGCCATGGAAAAGAGACCAGATGTCATCAAACCAGCTTTCTTCCGGCCTCATCGATTTCATCGCCGGTGATCTCTGACAAGATCATCTCATTATGCGCTGCGCCTGATGGAATCATTGGCAGGCAATTTTCGGCTTTGGTGACGCGGCAATCAAATACGACCGGCCCGTCATAGTCGATCATTTCCTGAAGCTTCGCATCCAATTCTTTGGGGTCATCGCATTCTAGACCAAGCGCGCCATAGGCTTCCGCCAGTTTGACGAAATCCGGCAGGCTTTCAGAATAAGAGTGTGAGTATCGCTCACCATGTAGCAATTCTTGCCACTGCCGTACCATGCCCATCCACTCATTATTGAGAATGAAGATTTTGACGGGCAGATTATGCTGGACCGCGGTTGAGAGCTCCTGCAGCACCATCTGCACAGAGGCTTCGCCGGCAATGTCGACCACGAGCGCGTCGGGATGCGCGGCTTGGATGCCAACTGCCGCGGGCAAGCCATAGCCCATGGTTCCCAAACCACCACTCGTCATCCACCGATTGGGCGACTCGAAATGATAATGCTGCGCCGCCCACATTTGGTGCTGGCCGACTTCGGTCGAAATAAAAGTCTCGCGATCCTTGGTCAGCTCATACAGACGTTCGATCGCGTATTGCGGTTTGATCTCGGTCTCGCTGCCCGCATAGGCGAAGCACTTACGCGCACGCCATGTATCAATTTGCGCTTTCCATTCTGAAAGGTCTTGCGACTTTGTCTTGCCCCAGGTTTTGATCAGCGCGTTCAAAGCAGATCCGCAATCGGCGATCACCGGCACATCGGCACGAATAACTTTGTTGATCGAGCTTGGGTCAATGTCGATATGAATCTTTTTTGAGCCCGGCGAGAACGCATCAATTCGCCCGGTGACGCGGTCATCGAACCGCGCCCCAACACAAATCATCAAGTCGCAATCATGCATCGCATGATTGGCTTCATAGGCGCCGTGCATGCCGAGCATGCCGAGCCAATCTTCATGGCTGGCTGGAAACGCCCCAAGGCCCATCAATGTCGATGTCACCGGGAAGTCGGTCAGCTTTTGCAATTTGCGCAAAGCCGCGCTGGCCTCGGGCCCTGAATTGATCACGCCGCCACCCGTGTAGAAGACCGGCCGCTTGGCTTTTTTCATCAGCCCGATGGCGCGTTCGATGGCGTCAGGGTTCGGCTCGGTCTGCGGCCGGTAGGTCGCTTTTTGCACGCCTTCTTTGCCAGAATAGGTCCCGGTAGCGAACTGCACGTCTTTCGGAATATCGATCACAACCGGTCCAGGCCGGCCGGTCGTGGCAATCAAGAATGCTTCATGGATGGTGCGCGCCAAATCTTCGACATTGGTGACGAGATAATTGTGCTTGGCACAACATCGCGTGATGCCAACTGTGTCACACTCCTGAAAGGCATCTGTGCCGATCAGATGGGTTGGCACTTGCCCAGTGATGACAACCATCGGAATGGAGTCCATCATCGCATCCGTAATCGGCGTCACCATATTGGTTGCGCCCGGGCCAGATGTAACCAACGCCACCCCGGCTTTGCCAGTTGAGCGGGCATAGCCTTCCGCGGCATGCCCCGCGCCTTGCTCATGGCGCACCAAGACGTGGCGAATGGAGGGTTCGGAAAACAGCGCATCATAGATTGGCAGCACCGCCCCACCCGGATAGCCAAACATCACTTCCACACCCTGTTCCTTGAGCGCGGTAATGACGATGTCCGCACCGGTCATTTGGTGGGCTTCGGTCTTGGCCTCAGGCTTTGTCTGCGTGTCCATGATCTTGATCCTTAAGGGTTTTGCAGGGGGTGAGTTGAGATTAAAAAAAAGGGCCTCTGGTTAAGAGACCCTGTTAAAAGCACCTGCGGCTGACGATTTGTAGAACGTCAGCGCAGGTGCCTAATAACGAGTACGACTGTTGGACGCATGAAGCGTTTCCTCCCAAAAGTTAACTGGGGCATAACTTACCAATTAACCCCCGTCAACCTCCTTATAAAGGGCATGAATTACCCGTAATCGATCCTCGATGGAAAGACTTGGGATTCTTGGCCAGAATGGGAATTGCCGACCAATCCATGTGAATTGACGTTTGGCATAGCGCCGGGTGTCGCGTTTGGCATTCTCAGCCGCGGCTTGGGCGCTTAGATCCCCGCGCAAATAGGCCAGCAACCACGGAATGCCGTGGGCTTTCATTGCCGGTAAATCTTCCGGCAAGTTCTGTGCGAGGAGACCGCGCGCTTCTTCCATTGCTCCTTCCATCAACATGCCTTCGAAGCGGCGATCGATGCGCGAGTAGAGCCGCGCGCGGCCAGGTGTCAGCGCCACGCCAAGCCACTCGCCGTCGCTTAAAATGGATCGACCTTTCTTGCCTTGAAAGCTTGCAATGGATTTGCCAGTCGCCAGCCACACTTCCAAAGCACGCGACAGGCGTTGACGGTCACCCTCGCCCAAGCGTTCGGCGGTTTCGCGATCGACCCGTTCAAGCTTCTCACGCAACGCGGGAACGCCGCCGGACTTATAGATCTCGTTCACTTCCGCGCGCAGGTCTTCTGGTACGGGCGGGATTTCTGACAAGCCTTCAGTCAAAGCCAGATGATACAGCCCGGTACCGCCAATAATGATTGGAACTTTGCCGCGCCGTTGGACTTTCGCGATCACCGGCTTGACCGCATCAAGCCACTTGCCGGTCGAATAGCGCTCGCTGGCGGAGATATGGCCGAATAGATGATGCTCGACGCCATCCATTTCCACGGCTGCCGGGCGCGCGGAGATCACGCGTAAATCGCGATAGACCTGCATCGAATCTGCGTTAATGACCTCTCCATCCACGCGCTTGGCCAACGCGACAGAGAGGGCGGATTTGCCGCTCGCCGTCGGGCCATGAATAAGGATTGCAGGTTTCATGTATTCAGTCGTAAGAAGCTCGCCGGAACGCGTAAAGTCAGGAATGCTGCGATGACGGACAATTCTCCCCGCTCGACCCATATAGCGATCGCCGTTGCGCCAGTGAGTTATGGCTTTATGCGGCTTGGCAATGCGCTTGAGAAAGCGTGCGCGGAAGCATCGCTCATTCAGACCAGTCATGTCCGGTTGCTCGGCACTGAGGAGAAATGGGCGGCAGTCGAAATTGCCATCGCACTCGGCGAGATCGACCTTGCTGAAGCTCGCACAAACTTGCGGAACACGTTCTCAGGTCAAGCAGACGTCGCACTCGTGCCCGCGCGAAATCGCAAAAAGCGGCTTCTGATCTCGGACATGGACTCAACCATTATCGAGCAAGAATGTCTCGACGAACTCGCCGCATATGCCGGACTAAAAGATGAAATCGCTGCGATCACCGCGCGCGCCATGGCAGGAGAGTTGGATTTCGAAGGCGCGCTGACAGAGCGGGTCGGAAAGCTCAAAGGTCTCGCCCTGCCTGCACTCGAACAATGCTATGCGGAGCGGATCACATTCATGCCTGGCGCTCGGACCCTGACGGCGACGATGGCGGCCAACCAAGCGTTCTGCCTCTTGGTCTCAGGCGGTTTTACCTTCTTCACCTCACGCGTCGCGGCGGAGGTGGGATTCCAAAGCGATCGCGGCAATACGCTGATAGATGATGGGACGGCACTGACGGGCGACGTCGGACGCCCAATTCTTGGACGCGAGGCAAAACTCGACGCCCTCGACGATGCCGCGTTTGCCAATGGACTGACACGCCTCGATGCCGTCGCGATGGGCGATGGGGCGAATGATCTGGCGATGATTGAAGCCGCTGGCTTGGGTCTGGCGGTACATGCCAAACCGATTGTTGCGGAAGCGGCCGACGCCGCCATCGACGTCACTGACCTCACCGCAGCACTTTACTTCCAGGGTTATACAGATAGCGAAATTGTCTGGCGCGACTAACCGCGCACTTCGATATCGATGGCTTGGAACAAGGTGCCGGAGCGGCGATAGATTCGTAGCAATAGCGGCTGACCATCGCGCTGCGTCGCAGAGTCCATGGCAATCAAAGCATCTTCAGGCGACTCGACCGTTTCAAATGCCATTTCCATAACGACGTCGCCTTTTCGCAGCTTGCCAAAGCTCGGACCGCGCGGCGAGACCGATCGCACAAGAACCCCATTAATGTCACCCGGGATCCCGTAGCGGCGGCGATCCGCTTCGGTTAGCTCGACAAAGTCCACCCCAAGCGGGTTGTCAGTCAGGGTGCTGTCGGTTTCGATCGTTTCTTCTTCTTCGGCATCATCATTCGAGCTCAGCTCACCGAGTTCAAACGTGACGGTCCGCTTGCGGCCATCTCGAACCAGTTCGACGTCCACCGTTTTGCCGATTTCGGTATCGGCAACAATTCGGCTCAGCGCACGTTCGTTGGTGACGGGACGACCATCAAAGGTCAGGATCAAGTCGCCAATCTCGAAATCCGCCTTCGATGCAGGACCATCGTCAGCTATTCGTGTGAGGATAACGCCGGTCCCCTCTTCCAGCCCGTAGGCCTGGGCGAGATCGCGGTCAGCATTCTGGATGTTGACCCCGAACCAGCCGCGTCGGGCTTCGCCGAATTCGATCAATTGATCGCTGATTTGCTGGGCGAGGTTTGCCGGTATGGAGAACCCTAATCCTACCGATCCTCCGGTTGGCGTAATGATTGCCGTGTTCACGCCAAGCACTTCACCATTCAGATTGAACAATGGCCCACCCGAATTGCCTGAATTAATCGCCGCGTCAGTTTGGATATAATTGTCGTAATTGCCGGAATCGATGTCGCGATTGCGCGCCGAGACGATGCCGACGGAAACCGATCCACCAAATCCAAACGGGTTGCCGATGGCCATGACCCAATCGCCGACTTGCGCATTCTCGCTATCCGCCCATTCGACGAACGGGAATGCCTCATCCTGTTCAACTTTGAGAACCGCGATATCGGTCGCTTCATCGGTGCCAATCAGTTCTGCCCGCAAAGTACGCCCATCAGAGAAAGTCGCACTAATCTCATCCGCGCCGCTTATGACATGGTCATTGGTCACGATTAGACCATCCGCAGAGATGACGAAGCCCGATCCCAGGGCACCTTCCCGGCTGAACCCCTCTGGTTCGCGGCCAAAAAATTCATTGAATTCATTCAGAGGCTGCCCGTCTTCAAACATCGGCAAATCATTAGCGATGACTTTTGACGTGGTGATGTTCACGACCGCCGGCATCAAGCGTTTCGACAGCGTGGTGAAACTATCCGGACGGGTTTGCTGATCTGCAACCTCAGCACCTTCAGAAAGAGACTGCGCAGATGCCGCGCCGCTGATAAGCGACACCAAAGCGAGAGCTGACAAACAAGACCGTATCAATCGTTTCTCCTACAGATGTAACACACCTTATCCCTAACTAGGGCGTTATCAGGGCAAGGAGCAAGTCTTTGTCACCCACCGAATCTCACCATTACGTAAAGTAGAATACCACCAATCGCCATGGACCAAATGCCAGATTGTCGAATTGTCGCCTCAGGCATCTCCGCCAACCACGCCCCAAACCGCTTCATGACGCTCGGCGCCCCGGCATAGATGGCCCCTTCCATAAGGAACCATAGCCCTATGCCCGCCAAAATTATTGTCAGCATTCTTATCGCCTCCCGAATCAAAAACCCCCGCCCAGCTTAGACCGGACGGGGGTGATTAAAACTGGCAGGATCCGATTATTGGTCAGTAATATCGAACCCTTCACAGAGATCTGGCTCGTTAGCATCTAGAGAATTGTTTGATGATCCGGAGCTGGCGCTGCGGGTAAATCCATTTTGCCGTGCACGCTCGATGAACTCGTCGCACAATCCAAGATTATTCGGCGCCAGGACGATTCGAGTACCATCCGTGAACGCTTTTTCACACGCGATCAAAGCACGTTGGAATCTGAAAAACTCCCGGTCTTGATCATAAACATTTGCGTAAATGTCGTTTCGAGTGGCATCGCCCTCACCTCGCAATTGCTGAGAGCAACGATTAGCCGCCGCTTCGCGTTCAATCCGATAGCGATCAGCTTGCGCGCGCGTCTCGGCCGCGTCGCGGTCGCCTTGCGTGCGTTTATCCGTGGCTTCCTGGTTCCGCGTTTCGATCATCTGTCGGAACACACCTTGAGTGATCTCAGCTGGCAACTCAACGCGCTTGAGGCGCACATCGATGATTTCGATCCCACGATCTGCGATCGCATTACGAAGATCATCTCTGATATTGTTCATGAGGATTGTTCGAGCGCCTTCATCGGGACGCTGCTCAGCCGTGTCAGGCTCGGCTGCATCGGTTTCCTCCGATTCACCTTCACCATTCGACTCTTCGGTTGCTTCACCTACGATCGCGAGTTGGCAAATGTCGACGTCAGGATCGTTGATGTCGAGATCTTCAATCGGGGTCTGCGGCTTGAGTCCAGAGATGATCTCTTCCGGACACTTTTGCGACAATCGGTTATAGATCGCGGTCCGGGCAAAGTTTTGCAACTGGCTCGCGCCTTCCTGCTGTGTCACGAACTGGCGATAGAATTCCAACGGATTATCGATCCGCCAACGGACGAAAGCATCGACGCTCAACCGTTCCTGGTTGACGGCAAAGACTTCAAACTCGGGAAGGTCCAGTCCAAGGTTTCGCTTGTCGAAGAACACCACGCTCTCATAGAGCGGGATTTTGAACTTCAAACCCGCATCATCATTGTCACCATTATTGTAAACCGCTTGGGCCGCACCAACGCGCAGGACAAGGGCTTGCTGACGCTGATCAACAATGAAGAAAGAATTGAACAGGGCAATTAGAATGGCGATCCCGCCAACGATGCCCAATACACCAAATGGTCTCATTTTATTGCCCCTGCTCTGAACGATTTACGCGATCAATCGGCAAGTATGGAACCGCGCCAGATTCATTGTCTAGAATGAGTTTTTCAGCACGCCCCAAAATTCGCTCCATGCTCTCAAGGTACATACGCTCGCTCGTCACCTGTGGCGCATCTTGGTACTCTTGCAGGATCTGATCAAAACGGCTCGCTTCACCTCTCGCGAGATCGATGACTTGAGCCTTGTAAGCACTGGCTTCTTCGACAATCTTCAAGGCCTCACCATCTGCGACGTTCTTGATCCGATTGAAATCGCGAAGCGCCTCCTGGCGTGTCGCTTCAGCGATCAAGTCGGCCTCGACAACGTCGTTAAACGCTTGGCGCACCGCGCCTTCCGGCGCTTCTGCTTCTTGGATCTCAACGTTTTGAATGCTCACGCCGGATTCATATCCATCCATCATCTCTTGAAGACGTTGGCGAACTTCGTCCTGAATCTCATTTCTGCGCAGCGTGATCACTTCGTCTAAAGTCCGACGGCCAACAACTTCGCGCATGACGCTCTCAGCGGCATCGGCAACAAGTTTTCCCCCGCCTTCAATGTTCAAGATGAACATTTCGGGTTCGCGCACCGCGTCACCTTGACCGACATCCAAACGCGACAGGTTCCAGAACACTCGGAATTGCAGATCGACAATGCTTTCATCGCCGGTCAGCATCAGACTATCTGAGTTGCCGGCACCGATCGCTGTTTCGCGCTGGCCTTCCGACCCGATAATCTCGTGTGTTTCGATTGGCGCTGGCAAGTGCACATGCAATCCCGGTCGGAAGTTCTTTTGATACTCGCCGAAGCGGAACACCGCGGCGCGTTCACCTTCGTCGACAATCACGACACCGGTTGCCAACCAGGCGACCGCTGCCACGACGCCGAGGACAATAAACCCGCCCGGGCCTAAGCTTGGGCCACGCGGGCGTCCGCCGCCGCCGCCACCGCGACCACGACGCGAAAAACGTTCCTGCATTTTGCGCATTTGTTCTTCGATATCATTTCCGCCACCGCCGCCTTGGCCGCCGCCGCCTCCGCCAGGTCGCCCCCAAGGGGACCCGCCATTGCCGTTGCCGCCAGAACCGCCACTGCCCCACGGGCCGCCATTGGCCTTGGGAGGCTCGTCGCCATTTCCACTATTATCGTTCCAGGGCATTGCCCCTCCTTTTGGTCACACCAACTTGCTGGCTTTTTGTGTCTAAGGTGCCTATTTGCGTCCGAAAGGCCTCTTCATCAAGGACATAGCCCATGTTTTGGGACAAGAAAGACCGTAAAGCTGTATCAGGTGCGACAATCCGGAGCGCCCTGGGCGACCCCGATTGGCTGTCTGGGGTTCGAATCGGCGAAGAAGGCCGTGTGACTCTGATCATCGAAGTCGATCCAGCGGATATGTCCACGGCGGAGAATATTCGTATCGGCGCAGAAGCTGAGGCGATGAAAATCGACGGCGTGGTCAGCGTCGATTCTGTACTCACGGCGCAGGCCGCGCCGGGCGTGAGTCCGTCCACGTCGCCCAAGCCTGCCTCTGCTCCTGGACTGAAAACACATTCCGCGCCGCGTCGTGCCCGAACTGGCGCACGGATCTCGAACGACGCCCTCTCACAAGGCCAACCGCAACGGGCAGCACCTCTTGCCCCGATTGCCGGCATTTCCAGAATCTTGGTCGTCGCCAGCGCCAAGGGCGGGGTTGGGAAGTCTACAGTTTCGGTCAATCTCGCAGCGACGTTCGCCAAGCAAGGTTTGCGCGTTGGCCTTTTGGATGCGGATATTTACGGCCCGTCCATCCCCACCATGTTAGGTGTTAGCGACCAAAGCCCGGCAACGAATGCGGACAAAAAGCTCGTCCCGGTGCGTGCGCATGGCATTGAAACCCTTTCCATTGGATATTTAACCGACACCAATGCCCCGATGATATGGCGCGGGCCGATTGTGCAATCTGCGATCATGCAAATGCTCAATGACGCCGCCTGGGGAACGGCCGACAATCCGCTCGATCTGCTGATCATCGACACCCCACCAGGCACAGGCGAAGCGCAGTTGACCCTCGCCCAGCGAGTCCCTGTGACAGCAGCGGTGATTGTCACGACCCCACAAGAAGTTGCGCTGGCAGATGTCCGGCGCGGCGCGGCGATGTTCGAGAAGACCCATGTTCCAGTTTTAGGGATTGTCGAAACCATGAGTTGGTTCGAGGATCCGAGCGGCGAACGTCACTTCCTGATGGGCGAAGGCGGCGGTGCGCGGATGGCCCAGACTCTCGGCCTTCCCCTCATCGCTCAAATCCCCATGCGAACCGAAATCCGAGAAGGCGGCGATATCGGCGTCCCTGCTGCCCTTCAAGCGGGTCCATCGGGCGAAATCTTTCAGAACACAGCCCGCGAAATTGCCCTCGGTCTGGACGCGTTACAGACCAAACCTGCGCCTGCAATCATTTTTGAAGAATAAGCGCCAATCGATCAAATTTTAACTATCGTTTGAACGGCGATTTCGCACTTTCCTTGTATCAGCGAGGTACAGGGACGATTTGGAATGCTGAGTACTTCATCGCGCTTACATACGATTGTGTACGCAACGCTGCTCTCCGTAGTGTTGATCTGTGCGACCGTGCATTTCACGGCGTTTGTCTCGCCATACCTTGACGCTCATGGTGTCGACACAGTGACGGTCACGGCGGTGATCGCCTCTTGTGTCTTGGCCCCGCCCGCCTCGATCATTATGGCGATTTATTCGCACAAATTGATCCAGGTCCAAGAGAAATTGCTGGCACTGGCCACGACAGACCCATTGACGGGTTTGCTAAATCGCCGCGCCTTCGCCCACCGCTATGAGCGGGAATCGGCGCGCTATAGCCGAACCAATTGTCCAGTCTCGCTGCTATTGATTGATTTGGATTATTTCAAACTCATCAATGACAAATATGGCCACTCTGCCGGCGACGCGGCCCTGCGCACGCTCTCGGAGCATTTAAAACAAACCAGTCGCTTTGGCACAGATGATGTGGCGCGATGGGGCGGCGAAGAATTCGCCGTCATGTTATCCGACTCTGGCCACCAATCCGCGCTGCGAGCGGCGGAACGCTTGCGCCGTCAAATTGAGACGCTGATCATCGATTTCAACGGAACCCCAATCCGTCTCCAGGCCAGTATTGGCGTGATTGTGTGTCGTAAGCATGAGACACTCGAAATGGCGATGCAACGCGCGGATCTGTGTCTGCGGCAGGCCAAGGCGCAAGGGCGCAATCGGGTTATGGCCTTCCCGGAAGACTTGCCGAGCGAAAAAGGCGCATCCGTCGCTTAAATCGGCGCGCTTCGTTGAATCGCCTTAATCATCATTCAACATAAAGTTGTTATTCGTGGATTCTCTACTTGATCGCGAGCAACTTTTGACATGATGCACCCTCCCAAAGCGAAACCGTCTGACCCAACCAAAGCCAAATCACCGCATGCGCGGTCCTGGCAAATCGGACGAACGGCGTTCAAGCTGATCGGCAAACATCAAACCTCAGCGGACCCAAAATCCTATGCCGTGTGGTACGAATACGCCGCCAAAAGCAATGCCGAGCTGACCGCCGAGGTCAATTTGATCCTCGCACTCGAACGCGGCATTAGCATTGCTGAAATGGGTCAGCTCCATGATAAATATATCGCTGAACACACTCAGTCAGATGCAGAGCTAGATGATATCAGCCGCGCGATCGAAACAAAGGTCGCAGGTGCTCAATCGCTGGTCACGGAAGTGATTTCCAACACGAGCGACTACGTCTCAACCATGAAAAAGGCAAAACAGCGCCTCCCCAAGGCAACCTCTCCAGACGAAATAATGGAAGCACTTGATGAATTGGTGGAAGAGACGCGTAACTCGCAAGAGTCGACGGAGACGATTCAAGTCGCCTTACAGTGCACACATGACGAAATCACGGTCCTGAACTCTAAAGTCGGAGAGTTCCGCGAATCGCTCAAGCGAGATCGATTGACCAAATTGCTTAACCAGCAGCAATTCGAAACGGCGCTCGAAGAGAGTTCCGTCGAGGCTCTAAAGAATGGCTACTCGCTCACTGTGATGGTGGTTTGCATCAAGAATTTGCAAGACCTCTGCCTCACCGCGGGTTCGGATATTTCGGAATTTGCGCTCAAATCTCTGTCCAGCTTTATGACAAAGATTGTCGGCGAGGACGGCGCATGTGCGCGCTTGGCCGGAACGGAACTGGCAATTCTGCTGCCGAAATCGGCATATGCTGAAGCTGCAAAGATCGCCCGCGAGATTATTGACGAGTTGGATCATTTTAAGATCGTCAAAAAGCCGAGCGATGAGCTCATCGGATACATTCAGTGCGTGTTTGGCGGCGCCGCCCTGCAAGCTGGCTTGTCACCGCAAGACCTTATCCGCATCGCTTCGGAACAAGCGAGCCAAGCCAAGTTCGCGAATAAGAGTACGGTCAAGTTTAACCTGACTAATCATCAAGCCGCCTAGGCTCGACACCCCTCAAATGGGCGGGGGTGATCAATTCTTCGAGATTCTTTTCGTCGGCGTGTTTACTTCCGGCGCGGCAAGGCCTGGACCGTTGGTGCAGATCAAGCTGTTCTTGCGCCCAACCTGGCTATCCACCGGATTTGGGCACATAAACCACAGCTGAAACAATAAAATAGCTGGAGGAATCTCACCCATGACCGCCCAAGTTGACGTCTACTGGTCTTTTCGCAGTCCTTACTCTTATCTGGTCACCCCTGACCTTCTCCGCCTGCGAGAGGATTTCGATGTGGAGGTCCACCTCCGTCCGGTATTGCCAATCGCGCTGCGCACCAAAGATACATTGTTCACCAGCGACCGAAAGCCGGCGCAATATATCGTCATGGATGCGTTTCGTCGGGGCGCGTTTCTCGGCATGACGATCAATTGGCCGTCGCCCGACCCTGTGGTCCAGGATTTCCAAACATTCGAAGTGTCCGACGATCAGCCACATATTTACCGGCTCTCAGCACTTGGTGTCGAAGCCGAACGACGCGGCAAAGGTGTCGACTTGGCTTACCAGGTCTCACATTTGATCTGGAGCGAGGAGCCGGGTTGGGACCAAGGTGATCGTCTCGCAGGCGCCGTGACCAAAGCCGGGCTTGATCTCGCGGAGCTCGAAGCTGCGATTGCTGGCTATGACCCGATGACAGAGATTGAAGCCAATCACGCCGCCTTGGAAGCGGCCGGACATTGGGGCGTACCGACCATGGTGTTCAAAGGCGAACCCTTCTTTGGTCAGGATCGTGTCGACACGTTGCGCTGGCGCCTCGAACAGGCCGGACTGGAAAAGAGCTAACGCCACAACCGAGCGAGACCGATTATGCTAAACCTCCATTTCGCACCAAATTCCCGCGCCGGGCGGATCGTCTGGCTGCTCGAAGAGCTCGAGCTGCCTTACAACATCAACAAAATGGCCTTTCACCCAAAAGACCTGAAATCGGACGCGCATCGCGCGCGTCACCCGCTCGGACGCGTCCCGGTTCTCGAAGATGGCGACGTGTCGATTTTTGAGTCGGGCGCGATCGTCGAATATGTCCTCGAGCGGCACAAAAATGGCGGTCTAAAACCTGCCGTGGATGACGCGCGTTTCCCTGACTATCTGCAATGGTTCCACTATTGCGAAGGCATGGTCATGCCTCCGATTAACACCGTTGTGGTGCATACCATTTTGCTCCCGGAGGATAGACGCGATGCCAATGTGCTGGGACAAGCACAGCGCTTGCTGACCAAAGCCCTCGCGCCTGTCGATGAGGCGTTAGCAGGCAAAGACTATCTGATTGGCGAGTTCTCTGGCGCTGACATCATGCTTGGCCACGCGTGTTTCATGTCCAATCGGCTCGGCTGCGTGCCTGATGAGATGAGCCATCTGAAAGCCTATGTCGAACGTATCAGTGCGCGACCGGCCTTTCAGACCGCGATTACGATGACTTAGATCGGTTAAACGAAGCGAACGGGTGGACCTTAGTCTAGCTCGCTTCTTTTTTTGCCTCATCGTCCAGTCCGTATTCTCGGACTTTGCGGTATAGTGTAGAACGACCGATGCCTAAGCGACGGCTAACTTCACTCATGTGACCGGCATAATGCTCGATCGCAAAAGCTATGAGGTCGCGCTCGACATCTGAGAGACTGCGGACTTCGCCGCTTTCGAGAATAGAAACTGGACCAACGCCAGGCGCGACGGCCCCACCGACATCATTGGCAACAACTGGACGAGCTGGAACTTCCGGCAAAGCCGCGATCTCTGGCATGATGCCGCTGATTTGCGGGAAGTCATGCGGCTGCAGCGTATCGCTTTCGCACAAGACGACCGCACGGAAGACCGAGTTTTCCAACTGGCGCACATTGCCGGGCCATTCAAACGCACACAGCATTTTGAGCGTTTCCTCAGCGGCGCCGACAATGCGGGTCCCTTCGGATGCGTTGAAACGAGCGATGAAGTGATCGACCAAGGCCGGAATATCTTCGACGCGCTCACGCAGGCTTGGCATTTCGACTGGGAATACGTTCAACCGATAGAACAGGTCTTCCCGGAACGCGCCTTCTTTCACCCGCTGAGCGAGGTCACGGTTGGTCGCAGAAATGATCCGCACATCGACTTTCACCGGGCGACGCGCGCCAACAGGATCGACTTCGCCTTCCTGCAAAGCGCGCAGTAATTTCACTTGCATGTCGAGCGGGAGTTCGCCCACTTCATCGAGGAAGAGTGTGCCGCCATCAGCTTCAACAAACTTACCTGGCGAACGGGCGACAGCGCCGGTAAACGCACCTTTTTCGTGTCCGAACAGGATGCTCTCAACCAGGTTTTCTGGGATGGCACCGCAGTTCACAGAAATGAATGGCTTTCCTGACCGCTCTGAAGCGCCCTGAATGCAGCGGGCGATCACCTCTTTACCGACACCGCTTTCGCCGAGGATAAGCACTGGAATGTCTGACGCCGCCGCGCGTTGTCCGAGGCGAAGAACTTGTCGCATGATCGGTGCACTGGCGATCATATCATCAAAGCCCATACCGCCTTCGGCTTTACGCGTCAGACGCTTCACTTCGCCCGTGAGAGACGACAGTTTCAGCGCGTTTCGGATTGAAACGACGACGCGTTCGGGATTGGCGGGTTTTACAACAAAATCGACTGCACCGGTCCGCATGGCGGCAACAATTGTATCGATCCCGCTGGTAGCCGTAAGCATGATGACCGGTAAATCTGGGCGACGCTCAGTCAGCATTTCCAATGTTTCCATGCCGGACAGGCCTGGCATGGTTAGGTCCAATAGAACCACATCGGCGCCGGCATTGGAGTCCGTGGCAATCGAGACGCCCGTTTCGCCATCAGGCGCCGTGCGGCAGGCAAAGCCAGCCTTTTCAACGGCTGCGGTCAGCAGACGGCGTTGGGTTGGATCATCATCAATCACCAGAACGGTCTTCGCCATGTTCGGTCCCTCACTAAGGTCCACACACCAAGTGCGTGGTTCATTTCGCTACGCCCCGATATGGCACATAGAGATGAGGTTACGGTTCAGACGAACGTTTGAATTTTATCGAATTTTGCTTAAGTCTCCGGCGCGCCTTTGAAGACGAATTCGCGCCAGCCAGTCCGCGCGAACGGACGCCAATTGTTTTCGGCTTGGGCCAAGCGGTCGGCCACAGCGACCATCACAAGCGGGTTTACGCCGAGTCCGACATGACTTGCTGGGACAATAATGTTTTCTGTCATCGCCCCACGCTCAGGGTGTTGAATCGACCCTTGCCAAGCGACAACACCGTCGGATTTGGTTAGAATAGAAGTGGTCGGGACCGGCGGTGCCGAAGAGAGATCACTATAGCGCCCGTCCATTTCAGGCTCGGTCTGTTTGCCATTGATCGCTTCAAACAAACGCGATGGCGCAGCATGGCGCCGATCATTCGAGATCGGGCTGCCAAGCGAAACCACGAAACGAACAATCTCGGGATGCCGTTTCGCCAATTCGCGTGCAAAAACGCCGCCCAGGCTCCAGCCAACAATCGATAATTTACGACCGTGGTCGGCATAGATGCGTTCGACCAAGTCCGACATTTCGCGTTCGCGCTGCTCGTTAAACCGAACATTTCGGCCCAATCCCCAACCATAGGAGGTATAGCCCAGGTCATCGAACAGGCGTCGCATCGGTTTTGTCGACCGATCACTGGCCATAAAGCCTGGTAAGACTAAGACGGGATGTCCGTCGCCTTTGGGTAAATCGAGCATGCGTTTACGAAACAATCCGAACGCGCCGAATTCAAAAATCGCTCGGCCTTCGGTGAGAGTCCAAAACGGATGTGGCGGTTTCGCCATTGATGCTGTGGCCATGTTTACCTCCTGTCGTGCCGTGTGCTCACGGTCTGTTTTGCAACCATGGTTTGTAACCATATAGGTCACAAGACTAGAATTGGATGCCTAAAAGGTTAACTCGCCTTAGCTTTTGACTTCGTTGTGGACGTCCGCTTGGCGGCTGCCGCCCGCGGCTTTCGTTTCGCCGTTGCCCTAGACTTACTTGAATTTGCTGCTTTTTTTGGAGCCGATGCAGGTTTTGGCGGCGTCAAATCCAGTCCCGCAACTTCTGCCATTTCTTCGAAACTTTCGCGCAGACATTGACTGTAAAATTCTGGATCTGGCATCACATTTCGATCTGCCGTGAAGGTAATTGTCGCTTCTTTGACATAGCTTTGCACGACATGACCGAGCGCCATACCATCGAGCAGGCAGAGCAAACCTTGCATACTGACCAGTTTTGCGCCGGCCTGATAGATTGGGACTGGCGGTCCCGGCACATTGGTCACAACTGTATTGATCACCGGGCGGACCATATAGTTGGCGACGCCCAGTCGCGAATAGAGCTGCGCGCCGAGCGCCATAAACAAGGCTGGCGAAACTTTACTGGCTTCGGTCATTTGGCGGGCACCGAGGGCACTCGTCATCTCTTTCGAGCGACTGGTCTGGTCGAACACGTAGGCCATCCGCTCAGATGCATCGGCGATGTGCGTGCCAAGCGGCGCAATCATTGCCGAGACTTGGTTGCCCATTGTGTTCTTTTCGCCTTCTGTGCGCACTGAGATCGGCGCCATCGCCGTCATCGTGGTCTTCGGCAAGTCATTGTGATGCTTGAGATATTTATGCAATCCACCGCCAATAATGGTCAGCATAACATCATTGACTTTCGCTCCTTCGGCCAGGCTTCGCAGAGCTTTGATATGCGCCAGTTCAAACACTTGCCCATCGACGACGCGATGCGGGGAAATCTTAGTATTGAACCGCGTTTTCGGCGCTTCCATCGCCGCCTTCAAACCAAACTCGCCTTTGATCATACCGCGCGCAGTGCGATAAAGACCCGGAATCGCTTGCGCCGAAACGCCCATTTGCCGAATAGGGTTGAGCCAAGCGCGAGCGTAGCCTTTGGCGAACATGCCCACGCGATTCGGGTACTTTTCGGGTTTCCAATCGTCGGGTTCATTTGGTGAAGTCACATCCGGCGTCGGCGTATGCAGAGCCTGCATCAAGTCGATGCCCGACATCCCATCAATGGCCGCGTGATGGACCTTAGAAACAATAGCATAGGACCCTTTCGGTACGCCCGGCACATTGTCCAATCCTTCGACAACCGTCATTTCCCATGGTGGTCGCGAAAGATCTAGCGGTCGGGCGAACACCCGAGCGGCTTGAATGTTCAGCTGGCGCCAGTCGCCTGGTTTCGGAAGGGCGACGTGGCGGACATGATATTCCAGATCGAAATCCGCATCTTCGACCCAATAAGGGTAATCGACATTGAACGGCACTTTGACGAGCTTCTGCCGCATCGTCTTGGAAAACCGCATGCGTTCTTCATAAAACCGCAAAATGTCTTTGAACCGAACAAACCCGCCCGGGGCTGTCGAAGGATCGTAGATTAAGATCGATCCAATATGCATCGGCGAACTTGGCGTTTCCATCGCCACGAACGATGCATCCATGCCTTGCAACTGTTCCATACTTCCTCCCGCACCAGCGCCATCTCTGAGCTCTTTGGCCCTTAATCGATAGTGGTTTTCAAAACTATGACGGTTTGTTTGCAATTTGACCAGTCATACTCGCGTGCGCGGCGAGTTTTGAATGAGAATACATCTTTGACGACAAAGCGATGACGAGATTCATCTCGCGAAATAGATCCAGAATGAACCTCTTATACTGCCAAATGTTCCTGACGTCTTGATTGTATTCTGCTCACCGAAAACGCGTTTGGATTGCACCTAATGTGTGATACGGCCGTTTTATCGGGGGAAACACACATGCCAGACAGTCCATCTAAAGGGCGCATTCTACTGTTCATCTGCGCCATCGTCTTTTTCGACGCGGTTGGCTTCGGCTTGCTGATGCCGATCATGCCGGCGCTCCTGGACGATGTCGCGAACCTTTCACTGAGCGACGGCGCGACTGTGGCTGGTCTGTTATTGACCACATTTGCGATGATGCAATTTGTGTTCGCGCCAATCATTGGTGGTCTAAGCGATCGGTTTGGACGGCGCCCGGTCTTGCTCATCGCCCTCCTCGGGTTCGCGATTGATAGTTTTATCATGGCGTGGGCCCCGACCCTCACCTGGCTGTTCGTTGCGCGCATCATATCGGGTCTGTTTGGCGCCACTTATGCGACCTGTTATGCCGCCATCACGGATATCTCAACGCCCGACGAACGCGCCAAATTGTTTGGTTATGCTGGGGCGGCGCTGGGGCTCGGCTTTATCTTCGGACCGGCGCTCGGCGGGCTTTTAGGTGAGTATTGGGTGCGCCTGCCTTTCATCGTAGCAGGTGGCCTCATCCTGCTGGTCTGCCTCTGGGGCGTGTTATTCTTTCCTGAAACTTTGAATCCCAACAATCGGCGGGCCTTTTCTTGGGCGCGCGCCAATCCGCTGGGCAGCTTGATCTCTATCGGACGCTTTCCGAGTGTGCTGATTGTCCTCGGCGCTTTATTCCTGATCCAATTGGGCAATCATTCTTATTCGAGCATCTGGTCTTTCTATGTCTCTGCCGTCGCAGGTTGGACGCCGTTTCTGATCGGGCTTTCGATCAGCATATACGGCTTTGGCATTGCCGGCGTACAAGGCGGTCTCACTGGTCCGGTGATCGCGCGGTTTGGCGAGGTTAAAGCCGTCTATTTCGCGCTCATTGTCGGAGTCATATCGTTCCTGATTCTCGGCTTTGCGCAGACCGGGCTGCAAATCTATGTCGCGATCGTGATCGGGGTGTTTGCCGGATTTTTAAGCCCGGCTCTGCAGGCGCTCATGACCCAGCGCACACCAGCCGATTCTCAAGGCGAATTACAGGGCGCAATATCAAGTCTGTACAGCTTAGCATCGATCATCAGCCCCGCTGTCATGGCTTTGATTTTTGCCGCCCAAACCGACGGGGTCGGCCCCTACTTGCCTGGCGCTCCGTTCTTCCTGGCGGCGGGATTGACGGTCATGGCCATGGTCATCTTTGGCATAGGGGCCAGTCGCCTAAACGACCAGCCCCTACCCGAAGATCAAGCCAGCGAAGCGCTCGCCGACGAATTTGATTAGATGCGCTCGATGATGACCGCTGGCGCCATGCCGCCTGCGGCACACATGGTGACGAGACCATATTTCCCGCCGGAGCGTTCGAGTTCGTCGAGCGCCGTGCCGATCAGGATCGACCCGGTTGCACCGATCGGGTGACCCAAGGCCATCGCCCCGCCATTCACGTTGACTTTCTCACGGTCAAGCTCGAGGTGACGGATGAACCGTTCTGCCACAACCGAGAAGGCTTCGTTGATTTCCCAGACATCGATATCGTCCTTGGACAGGCCGGCTTTGTCGAGCACTTTCTTAGCCGCATTGACCGGCGCGTTAAGCATCAAGGTTGGGCAGTCGCCCATATTCGCAGTCGCCACGATCCGGGCGCGCGGGGTCCAGCCATTCTTGTCAACAGCATCCTGAGAGGCGATCAACAAAGCAGCGGCACCATCGACCACGCCAGATGAGTTGCCGGCATGGTGGACGTGATTAATCTTGCCTTCGAGTTCGGGGTATTTCTTGGTCACCATGGTGCCATAGGTGTTGCCTTGGTCGTCGACCGGGATGTCCATAAACATATTGAACACAGTCTTCAGACCGCCAAGGCTTTCCATCGTCGTGCCTGGGCGCGGGAATTCTTCTTTGTCGAGTGCCAGCGACCCATCGGGGTTGTGCACAGGGACAACTGACTTATCGAACCGGCCTTCGGCAATCGCGCGAGCGGCGCGTTCTTGGCTGACGACAGCGAGTTGATCAACGGCTTCACGGTCGATGCCTTCCAGGGTCGCAATCGCATCGGCGCAAACGCCTTGCTGAGACTGTGGGTGTTTCTCGCGCAGGCTCATATTGCCAGCGTCCAACATTGGCGGATTTTTCGGGTCAGCGGTCGCCGAGGTGTAGCTCATCATCTCTGTACCGCCAGCGATGACCACGTCTTCCATGCCGGACATGACCTGGGCGGCAGCGAGGTTCACCGTCGTGATGCCAGAGCCGCAGAACCGATCAAGCGTCACACCAGAAGCTTTCACATCAAATCCCGCATCGAGCGCCGCCATGCGGCCGAGATCGGCGCCTTGTGCGCCGCGCTGCGAGCTGGTGCCCCAGATGATGTCGTCGACTTCTGACGTATTGACATCATTGCGGTCACGGATCGCGCCAAGCACCGTCGCCGCAAGATGTTGCGGGTGTAAGTGCGCCAATGCGCCTTTGCCCTGTTTACCGATACCGCGCGGGGTGCGGCATGCGTCGATGATGTAAGCTTCAGCCATCAGACCACTCCTGTTTGTGAGAATATGGCTCTGATATGCTTTACGTGCGCGTCAACTTCAAGCCGTGACCCTACGTGATTGGTCGTAAGGGAAAGACAGATTTTCGACGCTTATTTGGTTGGGTCGGCTTTGCCACCCTTCAAAATGAATCGCCGATCACAATATTTGCATTCGACCATGTCGTCAGCGCCCATTTCATACCAGACCATAGGATGCCCCAAAGCTCCGCCGCCGCCATTGCACGAGACTTTACGATCAACGACGTAGATCGTTTCTGGGTCTTTGAATGAGGGGGCTGTGGACATGTCCTGACTCTCTTTCTTCCGGGCGAAACTTTGGTTTCAACCCCACAACGCTAGTTAGATCGCACCACCATGTCGGTCAATGCGACCTTGTATTGGAATATACTGATTAGACTAAACGCACAAAACACTTGAGCGAATCTTAGCAGCGCACCTATATCGGTCTGCTATCGGTCACCCGGACCGAACGGAGCCTTTATGAGCACACCAGAATACGCCATCGAAGCCATCGGTCTGGAAAAAACCTACCGGGCCTCCGGCAAGTTGCCCGAGATGCGAGCGCTGAAAGGCATCGACCTAAAAGTCAAACGCGGCAGCATATTTGGGCTGCTCGGTCCGAACGGCGCAGGTAAATCGACCTTTATCAATATCCTGGCGGGCTTGGTCACCAAAACCGGCGGGACGGCAAAGATCTGGGGGCTCGACATTGATGCCCATCCGCGCTCGTCGCGTGCTGCCATCGGAGTGGTCAATCAAGAGATCACGATGGACCCGTTCTTTACACCGCTCCAAGCCCTTGAGCTACAAGCGGGATATTATGGCGTTCCGAAAGCTGAACGGCGGAGTTTGGAAATTCTCACTGCTGTCGGTTTGGATGATAAGAAGGACGCGTATGTTCGCCAACTTTCCGGTGGCATGAAACGCCGCCTCATGGTGGCCAAGGCGCTGGTACACAATCCACCGGTTCTGATTTTGGATGAGCCGACCGCCGGGGTCGATGTCGAGCTGCGCCGCTCGCTTTGGGCTTATGTACGTGAACTGCATGCCAATGGTACAACAATCATTTTGACGACGCACTATCTTGAGGAAGCTGAAGAGCTTTGTGATGAGATTGCGATTATCAGCCATGGCGACGTGTTGGCCCAAGAACCAACCCCACAATTGCTGTCGCGCCTGGACCAGAGATTGCTGAAGATCACGCCTCGCGACGCGCTGACCACTCTGCCTGCGGACCTCTCAGATTTGAACGCAGTGATCGCCGAGGATGGTGTTTTGAGCATCACTTTCCGCAATTCTGAAACCGGGATTGGCAGATTGCTCGAACGCGTCCGAGAAGCTGGGATCGGGGTTGCCGATCTTTCGACCGAGCAACCCAATCTCGAAGACGTCTTCGTGGCGATGACCAGCGAGACCGCTTAGGCGGTTTTGACCATCCGCAATTCAATCCGTTTCAACTCGCGCAAGACGTTGAGATGGTTCATGCGCATCCAGAACCAGACTTTGATGAGGCCTACGCCCAAACTCATCCAGCCGAAGAAGACGCCCCAAATCACCACTTCCTTGAGCTCTTCAGCCATGAACATATTATAGCCTGCCCAAACGGATAAGGCGAAAAACACAAAGCTGAATGTCACGGCGAAGGCCGTCCAGTAGCGCAACGGACCTGAGAAGGTCATGCCCATTTGTTGGAACAGGCCAACATCGTCTTCCAGCTCTTTCAAAAAGGCTTCATCATCGGCATTCAGGCTGGTTAGAAGCCGGTCTTCAAATGCACTCATAGCGGGTCTCCTTTCAGACTCGATTTCAAGTGTTTGCGCGCATTGAATATGCGCGACTTGGCCGTTCCAACCGGCACCCCGGTTACAGCGGCAATTTCTGTGAGGCTCAGGCCCTCCCCGAAGAAGAGGATGGCGGCGAGACGATGATCATCACTCAACGATGCGAGTGCCTGATCAATCTCGACTCGCAGCTCGCCGCGCGCGGGTTGGCTCGGTTCAGGCGCGGCGTCGATCGGCGCTTCGCGCCCGCGCCGTGTTTGCATGACACGGATCCGGTCGGCGCATTTACGCCGCAAGATGCCGAAAGCCCAGCCTGGAAACATCGCCGAGTCCGACAAACGCGGCCAGCCTCGGCAAATCCCAGCCCAAGCCTCTTGCACAGCTTCTTCCGCTTCGGCTCGATCGCCGAGCAGACGCAAGGCCGTACGCATCAAACGAGGATACCAACGAGCGGCCAGTCGGTTAGCAGCCCTGCGGTCACCTGTACGCGCCAAGGTGACGAGTAATTCGTCATAAACACGCTGGGTTTCCTGCCGCGCCATGCATGGCCTCCTAGGTCTCACATAATAGAAGTCCGAATAGCTACCAAAAAGGTTCAGCTTCACGCTGAGATAGGTCTTACCGATGCGCGAGAATGCGCTAACAGGAGGCACACTTACTGGGATTGGAGATTGCGTTTTGGACTATAAAGACGTCGTTGTTGGGCGCCGCAGCATTCGCGGATATCTAGATAAGCCTGTGCCGAAAACCCTAATCCGGGACGTCCTGGAAATGGCCATGCGTGCGCCAACCTCGCTCAACACGCAGCCCTGGAATTTCTACGTCGTCACCGGCGAACCGCTAGATCGGATCCGCAAAGGCAATGTCGAGCGCAATCTCGCCGGTGTTCGAGACTCTCGTGAGTTTCGCGGCGGTCCTGGCTATGAGGGCGTACATCGCGAACGCCAAATCGGCATCGCAATCCAGCTCTTCCAAGCGATGGGCATTGAGCGCCATGACAAAGAGAAACGCCAAGACTGGGTGCTGCGTGGATTTCGGCAATTTGATGCGCCGGTTTCCATCGTGGTGACCTATGACCGATCCATCCATGGCTCTGATATTGCGCCGTTTGATTGCGGCGCTGTGGTCAATGCCTTGGTCAATGCCGCCTGGTCGAAAGGGCTCGGCTGCGTGATCAATTCGCAAGGCATCATGCAATCGCCGGTGGTCCGCGAGCATGCCAGCATTCCAGACGATCAAGTGATCATGATTTGTGTCGCCATGGGCTGGCCAGATGACAGCTTCCCGGCAAATGCCGTCGTCTCAACCCGCAAGTCGGTGGATGAAGGCGCTGTCTTTGTTGGCTTTGACGATTAAGCCGTCGCCGCCTGTTTCTCGCGAAGGATTTCCTCAATCCATGGCAGGTGTTCGCGGCCGACGAAGATTTGGTCATCGATGACATAAGCCGGCGCGCCGACAATGCCGGCTTCGTCTGCGTCGGACAACGCCGTCTCCAAAAGATCGCGGAGCGCCTGCGGCTCGGCAATTGCCGCGCCCCCATTTTCGGCCACTAACTCACGCACAACTTCCAGATCATCGAGATTGGCATGCCCGTCCCAATAGGCTGAAAACGCCGAATTGATGAAGGGTAGCGGGTCACCGTCAAGGCTCGCCAAGGCCCCGAGGGCCAGATCGGTCGAGCCAAGTTGTGGCGGGAAGTTCAAATCAATCCCCTGCCGTTTCGCATATTTCACGGATTGGGCGCGCAAGGCAGCAGCTCTGACGCGTCTATGGCTCTCGCCCACCGTCTCTTCATTGCCGAGTTTGGGGACGTCACGCTCAATCGTGCGGAACGGGCGCCAATCAATCGCTACGCCGAAGCGCTCAGCGAGCTCCAATGTTGGCGCGATCGCGAGATACGCGCCAGGCGATTTGAAATCGATATAGACGGTCAGCATGGCTCAATCTCATAGGCAATGTCGGGGGCTTGGCCGTGTCGTCCTTTTAGCGCCCAGCGCAGATACGGAATGTGTTCACGACCGAAGAATATCTCGTCGCCAAGCACGTAAGTCGGTACGCCAAATATGCCGTTGGGGTGGAATTGCGGTTGCAACTCATCATGTAGGTTACGCCCCTCGCCCGCAGCGAATGCGGCAAACCCATCCGTGCTTACACCGGCCTCGCGCAAACACGCTTCGACCACGCTGATATCTTCGATATTAAGCTCGCGCCGCCAGAATGGCGGGTATACCGCAGCGAAATAATCAGCCAATCGGGACCGCGCGGTCTGCATCACCCAAAGGATGCCAATGTTCGGTAAGGACGAGTCCCAGATTTTTTCTGTTCCTTTGAGGACCAAGCCTTGGCGCTCGGCGTAGCGGCGCGCATCGCGATAAGAATAGCGAATAGCATTCCAAGTGCGTTTGGAACGGCCTTCAGAGGCAACGACTTTGCCCTTTTTTTTCTCTGCCGATCCGAGATAGCTGGGGATATCGAGCGTCAGCGGACGCCACTCAAATTGCAGTCCGAGTTCCGCTTCCAAGGCCAAGGTTGGGCGAATGGCGACAAATGCATACGGGCTCTTAATATCGACATAGACAATGAGCGGCGCATCACTCTTCAAAACGTGCATCTAACAACCTTTCTTCACCCCCATCTTGTGTCCGATAAAGGTCGATGACGTCAATTCGCGTTCACGCTAAGAGAGGGCTGCCCAAATGGCCGCGCCAGTTGGACAGCCCGTTGGATTAGAACGCCTTCTGCCAGCCCAGCGTGAAGGTCAGGTCGGTTTCCATTTGTGGGCCATTGAGGTCGCGATACATTGGCAGGCCAATCTCAGCCGCGATGCGATGCCCTTTCTGCCACTCGGTCTGGCCGGCGAGATTGATCCCGGCCAAAAACTCGACCGTTTCGCCGCCATGATTGTCCGGGTCTGCGGTTTGAACGGGTGCCCGAACCGCGGCGTCATTGCCATCAATCCGACCGACCGAACGCGCGTTTACGCGTCCCGAGAACGACACCCAAGGCTCTGGCTCGTATGCAAGCCAGGCGGTCGCCTCAGCGATGTCACCCAATGAATAACCCTCATCATTATCGTCCAGCCGAATGACCGCGGAGGCTTGTCCGCCATAGCTCCATTTCCCAGTCCGAGACCGGGCGGTGAGCGATGGCTTAAGGTCGAACGTCCCGGACCCTAATTGCATCGGATATGGCAGACGCGGCGACGGCGTTGTCCCCATCGGCGTCAGGATCTGATCGGTCTCTGTGATCGAGCCGGTCGGCAAAGACAGCGCCAGACCGAGATTGATTTGCCGGTGCTCATAAGACCCGTCATCCAGACCGATAATCGCGCCGACCGTGGTATCGCCGATCCCGGCTGTCTCAGTGGTGAATTCTCCCAGCCGAATTGTTCCGGCCGGGCCTTGGAAAGTGATGTGGTCCATTTCCTTGTCGACATACATCCCCATCGCCATCAGCGTGACCCGATCGGTCAGGCCATACATACCGCCGACCATATGCATCTGCATGGGCATGTCGGTCGGCACCACACGCAAGGTCGGTGGCATCATTGGCGGATTGGCGAAGGGATTGGGCACTGTCGTGACGATGTCTTCAGGCGCGACGCCATCATCGCCGATCCGGTTCCCGGACATGTCCATATACATGTAGCGATAGGACAACATCCACTCGCCTTTCTTGTGGCGGTGGTCAGCCATGACGCCGATCGGCGCATGATCCGTGGCATAGGTGACGTTTCCACCATCACCTTCATGGGCCGCAGCAGATTGCGCAAAGCAGAGCGCCGCGGCGCTCGCGAAGAGTTTGAGTTTCATTGAATTTCTCACAAAGCAGATCGGTGCGCGTCGCACCGTGTTGGAATTTAGAGTTTTGCTTTGTGAGAGATTGGCGGGCCTTGGGGCGGCGCCCCGGGCCATAAGGGAGAACGCGGTGAAACAGGCGCAGGCGGCGTCGTAGGGACCGGATCGGCGTAAGCAAGAACAATTGCGTTGAAACGCGGGGGATCGACCTCTATCGACACAGAGGGGGCGCAATCCCCGCAGCACGTGTCTTCGGTTTCTTCCGCGGGGTCGCCGGGCAAATCGAGTGTGATGGTGCGCGTTTCACCCGCGCTACACAGCATCAGGTCCAAATGCTCGCCTTGTGAAATGGCAATATGCGCCTGCGCGCCATTGGCCAAATAGCCAAGACTGGCAATCGCCAAAAGCAAAGTCCGGAGGAGACGCAAGCCCATCATCCGGCCCGCTTACACAGGACGCACTCAAGCGTCGCTGCGGCGCATTGTCAGCCGCGCGGCGCACAATCATGAAATAGGCGTCATGACAGATTGTTAAGCGACAGATTTCCGGTGGCACATCGTTGAAGGCGGATGACCAGTCCGATCAAACGACGCCGCATCGCCACCAACATTACCAAATCTTATTCTTGTCACGGCGTCACATACCGTTCAAACCGTGAGGACTGCGTTGAAAAATTAGCTTTTATTCGACCAGGATTACGACTCCAAATGCACCCAAAATTTAGCCCGACCGCGCGCCAAAGTGCGTGCGTTCTCCGGTGGCCGCTTGTGCTCTGCGCGAGTGTGTGCGCGCCATATGCGTTGGCTCAAGACATCACGACCGAAACCACTGAGCCGGTGACCACATCGACGATTGATAATGGTGCCCCTGGCGACATTACGATCACCGAAGACGGATCGATCACGCTCTCCGGCACCGAAGGCCAAGTCGCGGTGACGATGGATAGCGATAATGACATCACCCACAATGGCGAGATCGAAATCGAAGACACGGATAATGTCACAGGCATTCGGCTAAACGCGGATCGCACGGGCGACCTGACCATGGGTGGCACGATTAGTCTGGTTGAAGATTATACGCGAGAAGACGAAGACGACGATGACGACTTGGATGGCCCCTTCGCCCTTGGCGAGTCGCGGTTTGGTGTCTTGCTTGACGCCGGTGGGGTCCATACAGGCGACATAGATTTACAAACCGGCTCGAGCATTGCTGTTGAAGGGAATAATTCCGCTGGGATTTGGCTCGGTTCGACCCTAGATGGTTCTTTGACGCTCGATGGCACGATTGGCCTGGTCGGAGACGACTCTGTCGCGCTTGAGATTGATAATGGCGTGACGGGCGATGTATTGATCAGCGGCAATATCGCAGCGCAAGGCGCTAATGCGCGCGGCATTAGCATTGATGGCGATGTCGGCGGCAATCTAACGATTGAAAGCAGCATCAGCACAACCGGCTTCGCCAGCACCCAGGCGAGCAATTATGTCGCGCCGCTGGACGTGACCGACGATACTGTAGACATCGCAGATCGGATCGATGCTGAAGACCTGAACGATAATGGCGCGGCATTGGCGATTGGCGGCAATCTCGCAAACGGATTGTTGATTAATGGCAGTGTCGATCGGTTTATCTCAGATGAAGACGAAGCAGACGAGGTCAAGGACACGGTTGATGATTTCGATGAAAACCGAACCCGGGGCAGCATCACTTCAGTCGGTTCAGCACCGGCTATTTTGATTTCGCCTGATCTGGATGGTGCCGCAACGGGGTCGATTACCCTCGGTCCAGTGGTTGAAACGGTGCGCGACACGACGGACGACGATGAAGACGAAGACCTCACCGAAATCCTGGCGACGTTCACTTACGATTATGGGTTGATCAATCGCGGCGCGATCATTGCCGATGGTCAGAATATCGGATTTGACGCCACCGCCCTGCGCATCGAAGGATCCACGGCCGGCAATTTCGTCACCGAGATTACAGGCGGCCTGTACAATTCAGGCGAAATTAATGCGGATGCGGTCGAAGCCAACACAACCGCGATCAGTTTGGGCGCCGGCACGATCGTTGGCACATTTTTAAACGAAGGGACGGTCACTTCTAATGCGGCGACCACCGCTGGCCATGAGGCCACGGTGATCTTGATCGAGGATGGGGCCGACCTGTCATCGCTGAACAATGCCGGTTTGCTCACCACGCGCGTTTTCGGTGAATCGGGCAATGCCTACGCGATCCGCGATCTCAGTGGGGGTTTGACGCAGATCACCAATACCGGCTTGATTAGCGCAGCCCTGGCTTTTGACGGCACTGAAATCGAAACCTTTGGTGTTGCCCGAGCGGTGGATGTATCAGCGAGCGCGGCAGACGTGACCTATCGGCAAGAACTTGCGACCCCGACCGATGACCTGAATGAAGATGATGTCATCGATAGCAATGATGTCGTCGCCCCATCATTGGTCGGTGATATCGTCTTTGGCAGTGGGAATGATCAGCTCATATCGACCGCGGGGACGATGTCTGGAGATGTTTATTTCGGACTCGGGAATGGCGTTATGGACTTGCAGTCGACCGATTTTGAAGGCGATGTCCGCTTCACCGACGGCACGAACACGCTGAGCCTCGTTTCTTCAACCTTCACCGGGGATGCGATTTTTGACGGCGCCTCCTCATCCTTTGACTTAAACAACTCCGTGTTCACGGGGGCTTTGGTCAGCGACGGCGCCTTGGACACGCTCACGGCAATTGATTCAAATCTGGTGTTATCCGAAGGCACCTCAGCCGTTTTGAACACGTTCTCGCTCACGGGTGACTCTATCCTCCATGTAGACATTAGCCCCAATCCGGCTGAGCAGGTGACGAGCTTGACCGTAACCGGCGGTGCCACACTCGGCGAAGGCGTCTCAATCCGCCCAGATTTGCAGGGTATTTCGGCCACGGACTTCACACACACATTTGTCGATGCGGGCACTCTGTCATTTGCCGGCACGCTCGACGAGTCAGCGATTCTAGAAACCCCGTTCCTGTATAATGTCGAGTTGATCGTAACCGATGATGTGCGCGATACACTCGATTTGCAATTCGAGCTCAAAACAACCAGCGAGCTAGGTCTAGATTTCAACCAGGCGGCGGCGTTTGAGGCCATTCTGGATGTGTTCAGCAGCGACGATGAACTCGGCGCGGCGATGGCGGACATCACGGAAGAAGGCGAATTCCAACAAGTCTACAGCATGCTCTTGCCGCAACGCACCGATGCTGCGACCCGATATCTCTCCACCCAAGGCAGCGCAGCATTTGGGGCTTTGAGCAATCGGCTGAAAGTCTTGTCGAGCTCTGAACAACGCCCCAGCTCGGTATGGGCTCAGGAATATTTCAACTTTATCGACATCGACGCAGATACAGACGTCCCGGGCTATAATGGCAGCGGCCTCGGCTTTGCCACCGGCATCGATCGCCGCGTCGGACCGATCGATGTGGCCGGGATTTATCTCAACTATTCAAGCGGTGAGTTCGAAGAAAAAACGGGCGGAAACAACCCGGTGTCGACCAGCGCGATTGGGATTGGCTTGTACGCGAAAGAATCTCTCGGTCCATTAGATTTCGCGATTGCCAGTCAAATCAGTTCCGTCGACTTCACCAGCCGGCGTGAGGTCGAACTGGGCGACGTGCAATATGATCAACTCGGCGATTGGAAAGGTACCAGCGCGATGACCAGCGCCAGCGTCGGCTCAGAATTCGAGGCCGGACAATACTATGCGCGCCCGCAAATCTCCGTCGATTTCTTTCAACTTCAGCAAGACGGTTACACAGAAAGCGGTGATGATCGGTTGGCGCTGGAGATCAGTGATTCAGATACGGACCGGACTTCGGCCACCGCTGTATTAGACTTTGGCGCGCGATTGCCTGTTGGACGCGGGGCCCCGACCTTTATCATTCCGGAGCTTTCACTCGGCTATCGCAGCGAATTGTCATCGACCCCGTATCAGGCCACAGCGCGGTTCCTCGGATCAGCGGAGTCGTTCGAAATCCTGTCGCAAGAGACGTTCTCAGACGCATTCCTGGCCGGGTTCTCCCTGTCCACGGATTCGGTGATGGGCTCTGCGCGATTTGGGTATGATGTCGAGATCGCTGATGAAGGCCTTATCCACTTTGGCGGCGCCACGCTAAAATTGAAATTCTGATCGGCGCATCCCAACTTGGATCAATCTGTCCCCTAGCCAGACTTTTGAACCTGTCCGATAAAGGGCGAGAACAAGGATAATCTGGAGGTATGGCATGGGGCAGTTTGATGGGAAGACGGTATGGATCACAGGAGCGTCATCCGGGATCGGTGAAGCCCTGGCGCGTGCCTTTGCGCAAGCTGGCGCAAAAATAATCCTATCCGGCAGACGAATTGAAGCCCTTCAAGCGGTCGCCGACGGCCTGCCGACAGAGTCACTCCTATTGCCGTTCGAGGTCACAGACTATGACGCCCTTCCCGGCAAAGTTAGCGAAGCCTGGGATTGGGCCGGAAAGGTCGATATTCTGGTCAATAATGCCGGGGTCAGCCAGCGCAGTCTTGCGATAAAAACCGATCCGCAAGTCTATACCGATTTGATCAATATCGACTTGATCGCCCCGATCTGGTTGACCCAATTGCAGCTGCCCAAAATGGTTGCGGCGGGTGGTGCTCATATTATCGCGATTAGCTCTGTCGCAGGCCGGATAGGTCCCCCACTCCGCACCGCCTATGCGGCGGCGAAGCATGGCTTAATCGGATATATGGACTCTCTGCGCACCGAAGTTTCCGTGCGGCACAACATTCATGTCACCAATGTCCTACCAGGGTCCGTCGCGACCAATGTTTCACGCAATGCCATGACCGCTGACGGGTCGTCGCGCGGGAAGTCGGATGCCAATATTGATGGCGGCGATGACCCGGCTGATCTCGCCAAGGATATTCTGCAAGCAGTATTAGACAAAACGCCCGAGCTGATTTTCGCGAAAGGCACCGAACTCGAAGCGGCGAAAGCCCGCCAAAGCGATCCGGAAGCCTTGTTCGAGATGATGAACCAAATGGGCGCACAAATCGCCGAACGCTATGAGGGTGGTGACGACGCTTAGCAGCGTCGTCCGGTTCCGGAATTCATCTATCCACGGTGGGTCTCGTTCGAACGCAGGTCCACTCGGGCGCGCTGCGGTCGCGAGTGCCCCACGTTTATGTTACCGAATTTGTCCTCGACGCCGCTGGCATTGCATCGGCATTGCATATAAATAGCTTTGAGCAACAAAGACTCTCACGAGGCCCCGAACGAAATGGCTCAACTCCCCGCACTTGGCGCAGTCTCGCGATCATTTGGGTATTTTCGTGGAATCCGCATAAAGGATAAGAAGGTCCATGTGGCGCACCCCCGGGTGCGAATCACCATGGACCGATCCTT
Organism: Pseudomonadota bacterium; assembly: GCA_039194965.1. Classification (GTDB taxonomy): domain Bacteria; phylum Pseudomonadota; class Alphaproteobacteria; order Caulobacterales; family Hyphomonadaceae; genus Henriciella. The sequence goes on from JBCCVQ010000005.1 coordinate 87,996, forward strand.
CTTTCGCAGCCTGCGCGCAGTCGTTCAACTGTACGCCTATTTCGTGTTGGTCGGCGCGACCCGCATTTTCAAGCCCAATCGAGCACGCCGTAAGATTGCATTCTATCCCCAGAGCGCCCCGCCTTGGTATAATATCTGGCTGGTGGCTCAAGTTAGCGATTTGGAGATTGTCTCGGACATTGATGCGGCAGACACAATTTTCGTCTTTGAAGACGAAACATTCTCGCATGCTGGACGACGTCTCACGCCATCTCAACGCGATCGGGCGCTAAATTACAAAATCGAGGACATATCGAAAACGCATGTGGGTAGCGTATTTCAGAAAGTGTTTGGCTATTCGCTCACCGTGGACCCGCTGACGTATCAAGGGCTGGCCGTTTGTAAGTCAGACCTCAACGGCACCCATGATGGCAAAATCATTCAATGCCCTGTGCTGGCGAGCGAGATCGAACCGGGTGCGATCTATCAACGCTTCATCGATAGCGCCTTTGATGGTGAACGCAGTGAAGACCTCCGAACGACCGTTATTAAGGGCGCGATTCCAACCGTGTTTCACAAGTACAAATCCTTGGATGCCCGTTTCGGGACAAGCTATTTGCACACGGATGTCCGCGCGGCGCATGACGTGTTTTCGAGCGAAGAACAACGCATGATTGCCGCATTTTGCAGCGAAATAGGCTTAGATTTTGGGTGTATCGACATTTTGCGCGACAAGACCGATAACCGGATTTACATTGTTGATGTGAATAAGACTTGTATGCCTGTTTTATCATTGAGCTTTAAGGAACAGCTTCGCGGCTTACGTTTAATGGGCGGATCTTTGCAGGCAGCGATTGAGGATCAATAGATGAGATCGACGAGATCATACATCCAAGATTTGTTCTGTGCGACTTGGTCATCCAAGCGACAACTCAATCGCGATGAGGTCACGCGGGCGCTCAATCATCGCAGCCATCGGCAATGGATGGTCCGCTATTTGGAGCGAAAATCGCAACTGGCACAACTCAATCTGATTGTCTGGTTCAGCCTGGTCGTCTTGTGGCTACGCCACCATGTCAATTTCAGAGCACGGCAAATTACCAGTCCGGCTTGGCTGTCGGCCCCCACACAAGCCATCGAACATGCTCGGTATGCGCTATTGCACCATGATCGTGCGGTGCGCGAAGATGGGTTGGCGATTCTGGCCTATTTTGAGGACACGAACAGCTTGAGCCTCATCCGATCGCTGTTCAATCATCAAGACCCTCAAACCCGGTACCGCGCACAGCTCGCAGCTCGCGCCATCCAGCAACAGAACCCGCTTCTGTTCGTGTGCCCAAGTTTTTAGCTGTAGAATAAGCGTCTTCGACGACAAAAGCCGTTTGAATTCCAGACTTTAAGAAGATTTCCACTTCTAAGAAGTGGCGCGAGTGACGGGACTCGAACCCGCGACCCCCGGCGTGACAGGCCGGTACTCTAACCAACTGAGCTACACCCGCGCATGGGCTTCCCCGCCGAAGCGGTGAGAGGCTGATCTATACGCGGCCTATTTCGCGGTCAAGCATCAATTGCCATGACTTTGACATGAGATGCAGCTATTCAGCTGCGATACACTCAAAATAGGCCAAAATCCTCCCATGAAACGCGTTTTAATCATCGTTGGCGTCATTTTCGCCCTTCTGATTGCAGCTCTGGTCGTCGTGCCATTCCTGGTCCCGGCCTCGGTGTATAAGGCACAAATCGAATCGGCCGCGACCAAAGCCCTCGGGCGCGACGTGACTTTGCAGGGTGATCCAAAAATTTCCGTCTTGCCGACCTTATCCGCTCAGATCGATGGCGTTGAAGTGGCGAATCCAGAAGGCTTCTCTGATCCGTTGATGATTGAGGCCGGAAGCTTAAAGGCGAGCGTAAAACTCTTGCCGCTTTTGTCCCGGAGGGTTGAGATCGCGCAAATCACACTGAACGATCCAACCGTTCGCTTAGAACGCCTGACAGACGGCCGCGCCAATTGGGAGTTCGGGTCGGAGCAATCAACGCCGGACCAAGATCCAAGTTCAGAAGGCTCTGGTGGGTTTGAGACCGGAATTGATCGCGCTGCTTTATCGAACGCCGCGATCTATTATCGTGATTGGACGACCGATACCCAATACGCGCTCACAGAGTTCAATGCGACGGCCCGCTTATCCGCGCTGGACAAGCCGCTCTCCTCTAATGGCGATGGGTTTTTCAACGGCCAGCCCTTCGACTATCGCATCAATCTGGACACCCTTGCTGAGCTCACAGCGCAACAGCCCGTCGATTTGGACATGCGTCTGGACACGATCTATGGCCAAGTCAAATATGATGGCGCGCTGACGCTGACAGAATCGCCGACGTTGGATGGCGCCTTCGAGGTGGACTCTGATACGCTCGGCGAAGCCTTGCCCTATCTCGGTGCCAATGACTGGCCAATTGTCGCGAGTGCACTGCAAACGCTCAGCGCCAAAGGGACCATTCGCGGCGATGTCGCGACAGCGGTTCTGAACTTCACCACACTCTCGCTTGGCGCCACCGGATTGGATCTCGACTATACTGGCGCCGTGACATTAGGAGAAATTCCGGTCCTGACCGGACAGGTGGAACTTAATGCCGCCGATGCTCAGCGCTTACTCAAGCCCGGCAATGACTTGATCCCCATCCTCAGCATGCTGGGAAATGTAGATTTCGTCGCCAGCCTGAGCGGTCCGCTGACGACGCCGTCATTGACCGGCATCACTTTGAAGCAACGCGGGCAGGATCTGGTGACTGACTATACGGGCAGTTTCAGTCTCGCCGGTGAGCAGCCTCTGGACGGCAGCGTATCGTTGACAAGCAGCAATCCGCGCGCCGTACTACAAGCGCTTGGCACCGAATTGCCGGAAGGCGACTCGCTCAACAATATTGCCGTTTCAGGCGCGACGACGGGCTCGGTGCTCGCGCCAAATTTGGCGGACGCATCGTTCACAATCGATGACACCGTTGCGACCGGCAAACTAGGGGCGGATCTCCGCGGTAATCGCCCGCGCGTTGTCGCCGACCTCACAATGTCAAAACTGGATCTTACACCATTCCTCGGGAGTGGGTCACAACAGACCGACATGGAGCCCAGCTTGAATGAAGATTGGGACGACACGCCGCTTGATCTGGCGGCACTCAAAATGATCGATGCCACCGTCACCGTTGCTGCCGGCGAAGTCGTGATCGATCAAATCATCTTGAACGACGCCCTGCTCAACACCCGGCTAGACGATGGGCGCTTGTCGGCAATCTTCCGGCAAGACGATGACAAGCCTGGCTTCAAAGTCTTCCAAGGCAATTGGTCAGGCGATTTGGTGCTCGACGCATCGCGCTCGACACCGACTTTGCAAATCGAAGCGTTGGCCGACAGCATTGCAGCGCAAGACATGCTGACCGCGCTCACAGGGTTTCAAAACCTTCGCGGTCTGGGTGATGTCCATCTCGATTTGACCTCTGAAGGCAGTAGTTTGAAAGCACTCATTCAAGGCTTGGATGGCAAGTTCGAATCCGACCTCAACCAAGGTGCATTGAAAGGAATCAATCTCGCCAAATTGGTACGCGATGCATCGAACTTGGGAGATCTGGTGGCGAGCGGAAACCTCACCATTGCGAGTTTTCGCGAGGCCTTCTCGCCAGAAGCGGAAACGGACTTTTCGAGCTTCATTGGCAATCTCGATTTCAACAATGGCGTCGCCAGCATCACCAATCTTAGCCTCGAAAACCCGGTGCTCGGCGTGACCGGTGCAGGCAGCATCGACCTTGGCGCTCGCACCTTGGATATCCAGCTAACGCCGCGCGTGGATGTGTCCGCGACGGGCGCTGGCTCAACACTTGGGCTTGGCGATATTCCAATTCCAGTGCGCATTTCTGGCAGCTGGTCGAATGTCAGCTACGGCTTGGACGCACGCGCTGTCCAGGCCGAGCTCACCGCACGTCTTCGTGACCAAGCCGCAAGCGAAATCGCCGACCGTCTAGGCGGCGATGCGGGTGCCATCATTGGCGGCATCATAGGTGGGCAATCGGCACCGTCCGAGACGGATGAGAGCGAGGCCCCCGATTTGGAAGATGAACTTCGCAACCGCGCGCTCGACGCTTTGTTTGGATCGCGCACTGAAGAGACCGAAGAGGCCCCGTCTACCCCCGATTAAACTCTATTGCTCGCTTGCAAAAAAGGTACGCACCTCAAGGCCCTTATACTTCTCCAAAGCGGCGCACAGATCGATCTCTTCAACGGTTTGAGTCAACGATCGCTCATGACCTTCCGCCAAATCCCCTTGAGCCTCAAACAGAGCGATCAACTCATCACGGGCTTCCGCAGAGCAGAGAGATCCGCCGAGCGCTGGGCTAAATCGCCTCCGTTGGCGCGGAATGACATCGAGATAAGCCGCGAAATTGTCTTTCAGCCAGACCCATGTGAGCGCGCGCGTTTCATCCTGTCGCATTTGTCCTTGAACGATGGACAGGGTTTCACGGCTGCCTAACTCACCGGTCAAAGCCAAGTCGAGAATGCGCGGCGATAAAGCCGGGTCACGGTTTTGACCGATCGCATAGGCAACAGCTTGCTCGAACACCGGGTCATCATATTGCGTGCGCGCGTCCAGCAATTGATCCAAGAAAGGTTCGCCATAGACTTGGAAGCCTATGGCCATGGCGGAGAGATACTCGTCCGTACTAAGTGTTCGATCTGAAGTGATGCGGTCCAAGCCGATATATGCTGCTGCAGCATCCGCTAGGCCTTGGCGCAGGGCTTCATCTTCGCCGGTGCGGATCAGGAAGCGCTCCAAACTGTTTTTCAAAATGATGGAGTCCGGATTGGTGCTATCGTCTTGCACAAGTGTGGCGTAACGATCGCGAAACACATCTATAATCGCCGCGCGATAGCCCGCTTGCGCCGCCGGGTCGCTGGCCACTAAGTCGTCAAACCGCCCAGCTTCACGGATCGCCGCCTGAACAACGCGGCGTTCCTCATCACGCACCGCCTCATCAATGAACCGCCAAACCGTGTCGACCGATACACGGCGCGTGGCAAAATCTGCTCCGACACTGTCGAGCAGTGCGAGTTTCTCGCCTGCATCCAGTCGGTCAAAGGCGAGCCCAAGCTTTTGCCATTCATCTTCCGCGCGGGTCACGCGGTAATATCCAACACCGCCGGCATTCGGCATAATCCAATCTGGACATGACTCTTCGCTGCCGCGGTCGTGAATTAGGTGTTCCCAGCCCGGGCTGTCGAGCATCATGCATTGGCGTTCAACGCGATCCTCGTAGCCGAGTTTGTAGCAAACCGGGATGGTCCATTGCGGGTCTTCCATCTCAGTCAGGCGGGATCCCACCGGGTGGTAGCGCTGCTGCGAGAACAAGATGGTGATCTGTCCATCGTCCCGGCAGTTCAATGTCGCGCTCACGGCCGGCAAACCGTTTTGCTCAACAAAGCTCTGGAACGCTTTGGTTAGGTTAGGCTCTTGCGTCTCTTCACCGATCACAGAAAAGAAGTCTGGGCTATCAGCGACACCGTCCTCATAGGCCTCGACATAACGTCCGAGTGCTGCACGAAACACGTCAGCGCCAAAATACGCATCGACCATTCCAATCACGGCCAGGCCCTTATTGTAGGTAATGGAATCATACGCGTTGCGAACATTCTCGTTCAACGCAATCGGTTCACGAACGGCCCGCGCGCTGGCCAGGCTATCGAGGCGCATCGCGCGGATGCCGTCGACAATCGCATCCAGTTCATAGCCCTCGCCTGGATAAAGCTCCGACAAGAATGCCCCCTCGCCCCAACTGGCAAAGCCTTCTTTAAGCCAAAGGTCATCCCACCAAGGCGGCGTCACGAGATTGCCGAACCACATATGTCCAACTTCATGCGCATGGATGGCGAGCAAGCTGCGCCGCGCGGCGGGTCCAATATCTGGTCCCGCTAGGATTCGACTCTCGCGATAGGTAATCGCGGCCGCCAGTTCCGTCGCCCCGGACGGCCATTGCGGGGCGGCGATAATATCGAGTTTTTTATAAGGATAAGGCTGCTGCAGAGCCTCTTCGAAGACCCGGACCAATCCTGGCGCGGTTTCCAGCGCCAAGGCCAGTTCTGCGCCTTTTCCGCGTCGCGCAAATCCGCGCAAGGGGATGGGGTTCGTGCGAACGTCGTTCGGCGGAAGCACACCGGCATCCACGACGTCAAAACTGCCAACCGCGAGCGAAAGAAGATAAGTCGGTAAAGGCCGTGTGGTTTCGAACGAGACTCGTTTTAGGCCATCGCCGACATTGACCACAGATTTCTCCGGGGCATTGCTGATGGCTGAGTCTGATTCCGGGATGGTTAGGGTGATGTCAAATGGCGCTTTGAAAGCGGGCTGGTCAAAGCCCGGCATGAAACGGCGTGCTTGGATGCTTTCTGATTTTGCCAACGCATAGGCATCGCCCTGCTCTGTCACTTTGAACAGTCCAGACAGATTAACGTCGAAAGGCGCGGAATAGTCGATTTCGACAGTCACTTCACCCGGATCAACCGTTTGGCCATAGTCGACCCAAGCCACGCCGGACTCTAATGCCGGCTGCCAAACGCCTTGCGCGACCGGGCCTTGCTCGGTTTGGGAGCGGACTTCGCTGACGTCCAAATCACGGCCGTGCAGATAGACGCCGCTGGAGCGTTCGGTGACGTCCAACGTGATCGTCACGGTCCCGCCAAAGCGCGCTTCGCGAGGGTCGAGCGCCAAATCGAGTTGGTAGTGCAAAGGATACGGACTCATTGGCAGCGGTCCGGGTGGGGCAAGCGCGACCCGATCGACTTGGCTTTCATCAATCGCTTGCGATGGCGTGGCATCGACGCCGCACGCGCTCAATACCAAACAAAGTAAACCAGCCAAACCTAAACGCATTCGTGACTCCAACTTGTATCTGCCTTCTGCATAGCGCACAAAGCGCGGGATGAAACCCACGCTCTCCATCCTTGACCCTTCGCCGATCTTTGAAGGTCGAAGCGCAGCAGATGCTCTGAACGAAACCCGCGCAATGGCCCGCGCTGCAGACGCGATGAACTATCGCGCATATTGGGTCCAAGAACATCACAATGCGACCAGCTTTGCTGGAACGACGCCGGAAGTGTTGATGGCAGATTTGGCGGCACGAACCGAGCGTATCGTACTCGGCTCTGGCGGCATTATGTTGCCGAATTATTCGCCGCTGAAAGTTGCTGAATGGGGGCAGACCCTTGCACAACTCTATCCGGGACGTGTCGAAATAGGTCTCGGACGCGCAACCGGTGCCGATCCACGCACATCGGCCGCTCTACTTGGTCCTGGGGGACAGAATTTCCCCGCCATGTTGAAGATGATGATGGATTGGATGCTGGATGCGAGCGGCGAGGATCGCTTGCCGCACGATCATCGCGCCCGCGGGATCGCCGCCAATCCGCCGGGCCCACGGGCCGATGTTTGGATGCTCTGCTCGTCGCCCGGGTCGGCGGCGTTTCCCGGGCAGATGGGCGTGAAGCTCGCCTTTGCCGACTTTCTCAATCCGGGCGGGGCGAAAGCTGCACTCGCAGCCTATTATGACGCGTTTGAGCCGTCCTTGTTTTGTCAGGCGCCATATGCCGGTATTGGTCTGGTCGTCTTGGCTGCAGAGACTGAAGAGGAAGCCGAGCATCTGTCGGGCTCAATCAAAGCCTGGGCCCTCGGCCGCGGCACAGGAGAGTTTCGTCCTTACCTTTCAGCGGACGCCGCAGCTGCGTTCCTGGAGAAATCCCCGCTTGAGCCGCCGCAACGCGGGATTTTCGGTACCGGGCGGTCCGTGGCGCGTGAGCTTCTTTCGACAGCGCAAGAAACGCGTGCCAATGAGTTTTTTCTGCTCTCTATCACCGACAGTCTCGAGACCCGGATCAATAGCTACCGCCTGATCGAACAAGCGATGGCGGCGCTCAACGCAGAGTCGGTATAGAGGCAAGGATTGGGCTCAGCACTGCCGCACCCAGCTGTTTACACCGCATGGGTGACCACCCTTGCTCAGGATCGGGATGATTGGCGTCATCCTTGAACGGCATTTCCAGTGTCATTGAGAGACAATCAAACCGCTCTGCCAGGGCATTGGTGCAGATGGCCAGATTGGCCTTGCCCGGCGGTGTTGTGGGATAGCCGACCTTGGTTTGAAAGGCGCCGTTGGAAGATTCGACATAGGCGGTCTTGAAACTGTCCAGCAATCCAGCCTGCCGCTCTGTCCAGCTTGGAATGCCTTCTGCGCCAGCGATGAAATTATAAGGCAGCGCTTCGTCACCATGCACATCGAGGGCGAAATCGCAGCCGGTCTCGAGCATCTTCTGCAGGACCAAATAGACTTCCGGACTTTTCTCCATGGTTGGTTCAGCCCATTCGCGATTGAGGTTCATGCCAGCGGCATTGGTCCGCAAATGCCCGCGCGCGCTGCCATCCGGGTTCATGTTCGGCACGACATAGAAAACGGCGCGGCTGAGCAGCTCTTTCGAGATCGCGGAGACCGGATCGAGCATGCGCTCTAAGAACCCCTCCATCCACCACTCGGCCATGGTTTCGCCGGGATGTTGGCGGGCTATCACCCAGACGGCCCCGCTTATCGGGGCCTGGCTCACCGAGTTGAATCATATCTAGGTCCCGCCCATCGAGTGTCTGGCCGAGCACGGTGACTTTTGCGGTGTCATGGCTGAGCGCACCGGCGACCAGCATGCTGTGGCGTTCGGATGAGTAAGGCGCAAAATAAGCGACATAGAGGGCGTTGACGTTGAGTTCTGTTTCAATGGTCAGCTTTTGACCGTCATAGCGGGTCGGGACGCGGCGCCAGTGCATCAAATCATCGGACACTACGGCCTGATAGTCTTCCCAGCCTTTTGGATAAGCCGCGCCGCCCGCATTTTCTAACACCAGGCGAAGTTTCTGTGACTTTTCTCCTGTGACGCGAAAGTGGAACCATTGATAGAAGTCGGATTGATTATCCTTAGCGATCTCGAGGCGCACATTTTGTGGATCAGTGGCGTCTTTGACGACGATATTCCCGCTATCAAACACGGAGGAAATGGTCAGGCTCATACGGTCTCTTTCGCAGCTAGGTCGGCGTGGTACGCTTTCGCCATCTTGGAGTCGATCCCCTGCATTTTCAAAAACGCACTCAGCACACCCAGTTTGCGATTGGGCGCGTCACCATCGGCAATCCGATGCAGCTGATGATAATACCAACCTTGCATGCCGAAGCCATTCAGCGCTTTGAACAGACCAATCGAAGAGTTTGGGCTGAAGATTCCCGGTCCGATGCGCAGAATCGTCTCCCATTTGGTCAGCTCATCCAAGTCGCCGCTCAAGAGCTGGTTCGGCGCATCCACATCAACGCAAAGCGGGCGCCCTAGCCCAATCAGATCGGCTTCTCCGCCAGCCAGAGCTTCATTCATGCCCGCGGCGGTGCGGAACCCGCCCGTCACCATTAACGGCATTTGAGCGACAGCCTGGACCTCTTTGGCATAATCTAGGAAATAGGCTTCCCGCTTTTTCGTGCTCTCGCGCGCGCCTTCATCAACCGCGGGTTTCAATCCTTCCATATCCATCATTTTGGGTTGCTCATAATTGCCGCCCGATATTTCGACGAAATCAAGCTCAAGATCGTTCAGAAACCCAATCACCGCCATCGAATCTGCTTTTGTGAATCCGCCTTTTTGAAAGTCGGTCGAGTTTAGCTTCACTGAAACGCCGAACCCGGAGCCCGCTTCGGCTTTTGCCGCTTTCAGGACTTCCAGCAAAGCTCGAGCGCGGTTTTCCAATGATCCGCCCCACTCATCCTCGCGCTGATTGGTCAGGGGCGATAAGAATTGGCTCATCAAATAACCATGCGCTGAGTGGATTTGCACGCCGTCAAATCCGGCCGCGCGCGCCGCTTTCGCCGCAACCGCGTATTTTTCAATCAGGCGTTTGATATCGTCGCTGGTCATCGCCCGCGGCGTCCCGAATTGCCCGCCAGGTAAATCGACGCCCACAGCACTTGGTGCATCTGGTTGCGGATTGACCATTTTCTGGGTCTGCCGGCCAGCATGACTGAGCTGCATGACGACTTTTCCGCCGCCGGCTTTGCTCGCTTCGGCCCATTTTGAAAGCATGACAGCATGTTCATTCGACGGCGTGCCATCAATTACGACATTACCGGGCGCTTCTAAATTCCTTCGATCGACTTGAACATTTCCCGTAATCTGTAAGCCAATGCCTCCATCCCCCCATGCTTTATACAGTCGCAGATGCCGATCGGTGACTTCATTGGCGGCATTTGCCAGTCTTTCGGTCATCGCGGCTTTCACAAGCCGATTAGGCAATTCCACGCCTGACGGCAGGGTTAAAGGCGTGTTAATCATAATCGTCATGATGGAAGTCCTTGGAATCAGTGGGCGAATGGGCTTACGGGGAGAAAACCATTATGGGCGCCGCAAAGCAATCTAACCTGTTTAACGATATGAAAACTGATCCTTCTGGCTATAGTGCAAAAGATATTGAGGTCCTCGAGGGCCTTGAACCGGTGCGGAAACGTCCCGGCATGTATATTGGCGGCACCGATGAGCGCGCCTATCACCACCTGTTCGCCGAAATCCTGGATAACTCCATGGACGAGGCTGTTGCAGGCTTTGCCTCGCGCATCGAAGTACATATGCGCGCCGATGGCTATGTTGAAGTGATCGATAATGGCCGCGGGATTCCGGTTGGCGAACACCCGAAATATCCCGGCAAGTCGGCGCTGGAAGTGATTATGACCACGCTCCACGCAGGCGGGAAATTCTCCAACAAGGCCTATGAGACTGCAGGCGGCCTGCACGGCGTCGGCTCGTCGGTTGTGAACGCCCTTTCGGAGCGCATGGAAGTTGAAGTCGCGCGCGATAAAAAGCTTTATTTTCAAGCCTTTGAGCGCGGCAAAGTCGTAGGTCCTTTGGAACTAAAAGGACCTGCCCCGAACCGCCGCGGAACGACGGTTCGCTTCAGGCCCGATATGGAAATATTCGGAGAGAAACTGCGCTTCAAGCCGCAGCGTTTGTTCCAGATGACGCGCTCGAAAGCCTATCTCTATCGCGGCGTTGAAGTTCGCTGGAAATGCGATCCCGAATTGCTGCCAGAAGACTCGAAAGTCCCGGCAGAAAAGGTCCTGTCCTATCCGAACGGCCTCGCCGATCAGCTCGACGAAGTGTTCAAAGGCAAGACGACGATTACCGAGCAGAATTTTGCCGGGCTGGTCGAGGCCGAAGACGGCAAAGTCGAATGGGCCATCGCCTGGACCGCCGCTGGATTTGGCGAAACGGATGGATTTTCAAGGTCTTACTGTAACACGATCCCGACTCCAGATGGCGGGACGCATGAAGCTGGTTTCCGCTCGGCGATCACCAAAGGCTTGCGCAACTATGCGGATCTGACCGGCCAGAAAAAGGGCACGTCGATCACCGCTGACGACATTATGGGCCATTCTGGCTTGTTGCTTTCAGTGTTCATCCGCAATCCGGAATTTGTTGGCCAGACCAAGGATAAGCTATCGACCACAGCCGCCTTCCGCCTGGTCGAGAATTCAGTCCGTGACCGCTTTGACCATTGGCTCGCGGGCAGTCCGAAAGAAGCCGATAAGCTGCTGACCTGGGCGATTGAACGCGCCGATGAACGGGCACGGCGCCGCAAAGCCAAGGATGTGGCCCGCAAATCGGCGACCAAAAAGCTCCGCCTCCCCGGCAAGCTTGCCGATTGCTCTGACAATAAGGGCGACACCGAGCTTTTCCTCGTCGAGGGCGACTCGGCGGGTGGCTCGGCCAAACAAGCGCGCAATCGTAAGACCCAAGCGATCTTGCCTCTACGCGGTAAAATCCTCAACGTGGCCTCGGCCACCGCAGAAAAAATGGATAAAAACCAAGAGCTTCAGGACTTACTCCTGGCGCTTGGAACAGGCGTTGGCTCGCGCTTCAACATTGATGATTTGCGCTATGAGAAAATCATCATCATGACCGACGCCGACGTGGACGGGGCGCATATTGCCGCCCTGCTCATCACTTTCTTCTACAAGATGACCCCAGGTTTGATTGAAAGCGGGCGCCTCTTCATGGCGATGCCACCGCTCTATAAGCTCTCCTATAAAGGGAAATCTGTCTACGCGATGGATGATGAGGACAAAGACCTGTTGATGGAGGTTGAGTTCAAGCCCAACCAAAAGGTTGAGCTCAGCCGTTTTAAAGGTCTGGGGGAAATGAACCCAGGTCAGCTCAAAGAGACCACGATGAACCCGGAAACCCGGACTCTGGCGCGCATCACCCTGCCCGACAGCATTGATGAGCTGACCGAGGTTAAACCGGCCGAGCTGATCGACACTTTGATGGGCAAAAAGGCCGAACACCGCTTCCGCTTTATCCAAGAGAATGCGCACTTCGCAGAAGAACTCGACGTTTAAACCATCACCCCTCTTCCCTTTTTAGGCGAACTTGGACCCAAACTTGCATTCCTCACGAGTCAAACCTTTGACTGTGTGGGATGGGACCATGTTTGTAGATTGGCCAGAAGGCTCGAAATCAGCGTTTGGACGCGAAATCGTGTGTGCTCAGCACAATATCTCCAAGTCCAATTTGTTTGATGATGATGGGCTGGCTTACCTGTTAGATGTCTTTCCACGGGAAAAGCTCGACATCTGGACGTTCGGCAAGCAACGCGAAGGACATAATACCGCTCTGCGTGGCCGCGCCCCGAAAATGTCCGGCAAAGACATTGTCGCAGCGGTGAAGCATGGTGAGATTTGGCTCAACCTGAGACGTGCCGGCGATGAACTATTCGACCTCGAGCACGTCGCCAGCACGATTTTCGACAGTCTCGAAACTGCCAGCGGTCAAAAGGTGACGAAACGCGACATGGGTCTGCTCATCTCATCGCCAAATGTCGAAGTGAACTATCATCTCGATATTCCGATGGTCTCTCTGTTCCAGTTGCGCGGCCAGAAACGGGTTTGGCTCTACCCGCGTGACGAACAGTTCGCGCCGTCTTCCTATATCGAAGAGATTGTGCACATGGCTCGGGAAGAAGACCTTCCTTATCGCGCGCAATTCGACGACCAGGCGATGGTCTTTGACCTCAAGCCCGGAATGGGCCTGACCTGGCCGCAGTTGGCCCCGCATCGGGTGCAGAATGCCAATTGCATGAATGTCTCGCTGTCTTGCGAATTCCAGACGATGAAGAGCCTGGTCAATGCGAACGCGGCTTACACCAACGGTCTGCTGCGCCAGAATATGAAGCTGTCGCAAAAAGTCCCGAACAGTGTCGGTCCGCTAGCGCTTGGCAAAGCGGCTTTTGCGCAAGTTCACAAGAAGCTGAACCCACAAGGGCCGCGCACATCGCCAACGCCGATTACGTTCGAACTTGATATGTCGAAGGAGAATTGCGTCCGGTCGCTTTGGGGCTAATCGCCCTTAAAAGCTGGATCGCGTTTTTCGAGGAAGGCCCGGATGGCTTCGGCCTGATCGTCAGTGGTGGCCGCATAAGCAAACTGATCGCGATCCATGAAACTGGTCGCATGCCCGAGCGGGTTGGCGGCGACATTGATCGCTTGCTTGGTCATGCGCAGCGCAATCGGCGGCACTTTGGCATAGCGCTGGGCAAGCGCCATGGCGCCTTCTAGGGCGCCGCTTGGGTCGGTCACCTCATCCACCATTCCCCATTGCAGTGCGGTCTCGGCTGGGCACGGTTCGCCGAGAATGGTGAACAGTTTGGCTCTCGATGGTCCGATCAGCGCCGCCGTGCGCGGGTTCGTTTGCCAGCTCATATTCATGCCGAGCGGAATTTCCGGTAAGCGGAAGAAGGCATCACGCGCGGCGACCCGGTGATCACATGCGACCGCCAACGCAACACCGCCGCCAATGCAATAGCCTTCAATTGCGGCAATCGTCACCTGTTCGAGCTTTTCCCAAGCGCCGCACATATCCGGGCCAAGTTTTTGCGATTGGCGCTGCTCTAGTCGCGTTTTACTTTGCAGGGACGCACGGTCTGGGTCCTTGAGATCAGCGCCAGCGGTAAACGCACCGCGACTGGTCAAAACAACCACATGGCTTTGTGTGTCAGAGGCCAGGAAGAGCGCCGCATCAATCAGTGCCTGCATGACTTTCAGAGACAACGCATTGCGACCATCGCCGCGATCAAGCGTGATGATCGCTATTGCGCCCTCACGCGTCAGCTCTACGTGGTCACCAAACCGCTGCGTCATTTGCGCTTCGCGACATTCGCGACCCGCTGCAATGGTTCTGTGTGTTGGATATAGCCCGCTTCTTTCGGGATATGTAGGCAAGGTGCGCCATTATCATCTTTGCCGACGACGGGCAGGACCGTCACCACAGGCTCTGTCGCAAACCGTTCTAGCGCCGCTTGTGTCGTGGCGGTTTCAGCCAATTTGCCGAGATTCATGCGCGTCGGGAATATGATCGTCGCGGTGCCCGCTGCTTCCATATCAAGCGCTTGTTGCGGGCCGAGCCAGACGGCTTCAGTTGTCTCACGGCCATCTTGTTCGGCGATTTGTCCCGGCGGCGTGGCGGCCAGGTAGAAGTGCGTGTCGAACCGCTTCGGCATCATGTCGGGGGTGATCCAATGGCCAAAGTACACCAGCGCATCCAAGGCCAGCACCAGATCATGCTGTTTGATCAACTCTAAGAAGCTCTGTTCGCGGCGATCGACTGGCCCACGCATCGGGCTTAGAGCGTCGGCAATGTCAGCGCCCACCAGAGTCGCTCCGGTCCCACGAGATGCTTTGGGGCGCGCTAAGATGATGCCGGCTTCTTCGAAAGCTTCACGAATCGCCGAGATCCGCGCCGCCCGTTCTTGGCCCTCATAGACGCCGTCCGACCAGTCGGCCCAATCGGCATGTGCGTCTTCATCATTGGCTTTGCCGCCGGGAAACACCAAGGCGCCAGAGGCAAAGTCGATTTCGTAATGCCGCTTGACCATCAACACTTCTAAGCTCGGTTCGTCACGGAGCAGGAGAATGGTGGCGGACAAACGAAGGGGAGCTGAATCAGTCATGGGCACCTGGTCATAAAGTTCGATCAAATTTGTCGCAAATCCACACGCCGTCATGCGCGTGATTTCAACTATGTTTTCGTAGGTAAGGGCCTTGTCGCAACGTCACGGAAGCAGAATGCGCCCTAGCCTCTCTCATTCGCCCGATACTGCCCGCCAAAATGCCGGTCAGAATCGCCTTTTGCCAGTCATGCATCTTGAGACAGGCGATGCCGTGCTCTTGTTTGCCGAATCCGAAAAGCGCTTCGAAGAGCGTGCGGTGTTCGGCCGAGCGGCTCTCGCTGCAGAACGCAGCGAGGCCGTCTCACCTGCCGCGTGGATGGCGGCGCATGTCGAAGCAGTGGCACATGACGCGCATAATCGCACGACCGAACGACCGGTGATTGTCGAAATGCCATTGGTCGCGCTGATCCACCCAGATACCGCCATGGCGTGCGACGCGGCCATCGCCCGCACGCGGCTGTGTCCGCAAGAAATCTGTTTCGAGATTCAAGACGCGGCCTTGGCCTTGCCCGCCGCGCGGAATGCCCAAGACAGCATTGAAGCCCTGCGCCGGTGCGGGTTCCGGATTTCACTGAACGCGACCCGCTCATGGCAATGCCCATTGAGCCATTCCATGCGCATGCTGCTCGACAGTATGCGTGTCGACGCGCGCAAAATCGAAGCGGAACCAGAGCTTCAAGACCGGATCGACGCAGCCGCGAGTGCTGGCATGCTGGTGATTGCGGAAAACGCCAATTGGCGCGACACTTATTTTCTCAACCAGTTGGGTGTCGAGTACGGGTTTAAGATGCGCGCCGACGCTTAAGCGGCGTTCTCTTCCCGACTTTTGGCCTGCTCGGCATAAGCGTCGAGTTTTTCCAGCAAATAATCCAAATCGTCTTTTGGAATGGCTTGGAACTGGGTCAGCACCCGTTCGATCATCCGCATCCGGAACCGGGCGCGATCATTCGGCTCGCCGTCATACTGCAACTCATGGAACACTTTCACGGCGGCTCTAAACGCAGGCAATAATTTGCGGTGCAATCCGGCGCGATCGAAAATTGCCTGCAGGCCAAGCGGTCCGGCATCGTGGATCATCAGCCAGGCCCGTGCATGCGGCACGCCGGAGAGTTCAGCCAATGCATGCTCGACGAACGACATGTGCCCCACACAAAGCGCCCGCATGATCAGCGAATGCGTCAAACGTCCATTCAAATTGAGCTGTGATACGAACCGAGGCATGTCATGCGTGCGGCCGGCTTGTTCGACCAGGTCAATCGTTGCGCGCTCGCGCGCACCTGCGGCCAAATCGATGGCCATTTGGGCCGGTAATTCATGGCGGTTGATCAACAGATCAAAGACCTGACCAGACACCAAAGAGACCATTTTTTCTGCGATATGTACCGGGATATGATCGCGCAGGACCAAGTTCTCGTGCATCGTCTGGTTGGCTGGGAACCGCTCAATCGAGTGTTCCAAAGCGCGATCGCTTAGATCGGCACCGACATTGCCTGAGATCGTCTCGACGGCGAGTTCGCCGCCATGTTCGCAAATGACTTCGGAAACGGTGCTTGAGACGCTCGCGCGGCCGGCAATCGCGGCTTGCTTGGCAGCGGTTACTGATAAGACCAGTTCAATCAAATCTTCGTCTGAAAAGACCGGTGAACTTTCCAACAACGGAATGGCGACAGATTCCACATCCTGCGCCAGCTGCACCGCCACGCTGTGCGGCAATCGCGGCGAATTGCGCAATGTGACAGACAGGGTCCGCCGCACCAGTTCTGCTGTGTCTTTGGCGAGGATTTGAATGATCTCGTCAGCAAACACCCGCTCATCGTCGGTTAGCACATCTGTGGCGATACGGCGGCACAGCCGGTGCGCCACCGTCGCGCGTTCTTCCGAGGTCTCGCCTTTCATCAGGCGAATAATGTCGCCTTCGCTGAGTTCCGGACGCATGCTTTGTACAGTCATATCGCGGGGGTATCCCTGTCGCCGATTCTTATTTGTGAATAAATGAACTGAGCGGGTTAACACCTGGTTTACCAAACGACCACTGCCCGAAGAAGATTATGATAGGAAACGCCCATGCTGGACGGCATTAAAGTGATTGAATACGCGACCTATATGGCAGCACCTGGCGCTGGCAGCATTCTCAGTGATTGGGGCGCAGACGTCATTAAGGTTGAACCTCCCGGCGGGGATCCGATTCGTAATTTCTTCAGCACGATCGGAACTGATTTTCAGGACAATCCGGTATTTGATTTTGACAATCGCGGCAAGAAATCCATCGTGCTCGATACCAGCACAGAAGAGGGTCAAAAAATCCTTCGCGAACTCGCGTCTGACGCGGATGTCCTATTGACCAATGTGCGTCCTGGCGGTCTGGAACGCTCTGGTTTGGATTATAAAAGCCTGATCGAGGTCAATCCTAAACTGGTCTATTGCACATTGACGGGATACGGCCTCGAAGGTCCAGACGCCGACAAGCCTGGTTTCGACGTCGCCTCGTTCTGGTCACGCGCAGGAGTTGGCCATCTGACCGTCCCAAAAGGCCAAGACCCATTCGCGCTGCGGACGGCTTTCGGAGATCACACGACCAGTATGGCGGCCGCCGCAGGAATTTGTGCAGCTTTGGTCAAAGCACATCGCACCGGCAAAGGACAATTGGTCGAGGCTTCGCTGCTGCGCGCCGCGCTCTATGCGATGGGATCCGATTTTGCCATTCAACTCTTCTTTGGCCGTATCGGGTCTACCAAATCGCGGCATGAGCAGATTCAGCCTTTGATGAATTTCTTCAAAACCAAGGATGATAGCTGGATTTGCATCGTTTCGCGTCAAGGTAATGTTGATTGGGCGCCGCTCTGCCGGGTGATGGATCGTCCGGATTTGATTGAAGATGAGCGGTTCACCACCGGAAAATCGCGGCGCGCCAATGCATCCGACCTGGTTGATCTCATGGATGCGGAATTTGGCAAATACACCAAAGCCGAGATCGCCGTACGATTGGATGACGAAGCCATCGCCTGGGCGCCTGTGCAGACTCTTGCGGAAGTGGCGGCAGATCCGCAAGTCGCCGCGGCTGGTGGGATCACGCAAGTTCCGAGTGCCAGCGGCGATGGGACGAGCTTTTCTTCGCCCGCATCGCCAATCCGTTTTCCTGGCACGGATGATGGTCCCAAAGGCCCGTCCCCGCGCCAAGGCGAGCACTCTCAAGCCGTGCTCAAATCCATCGGTTACGACCAGGCGAAGATCGACGCGTTGTTGGACGCCAAAGTCGTTCTCTAAGTAAACTCTTCCGCGACATTTGGCATGCCGCCACCACGAGGATCCGTCTTTGCGGCCAACGCGGCTGGCCCGGCCCAAATGTATAGAAACAAGGCCTGCACCATCGTCAGAATCAAGAAGAAGACAAAGAACATCGCTCCCAGCGTTTGCGGGTTACCCAAAGCTGCGAGCGTGTCAGGATTGGTCAGATCCATGCCACCCCCAAACACAACGGCAAGCAAAGTTCCGACGACCGCGAAATAGACCACCAGCACAATGATAAGCAGGATCAAGTAAGCGCCGAAAAGCGGCCAGAACCGTCCGCGCGTCGCCCCCCACGAACTGAAAAAGTGGATTTTCCGATCGCGAATGGTCAGTGCGCCCGCGGCTGAGAGTTTGACCGCGAGCCAAATCCAAACGAATAGACCGACTAGTCCCAGCAGAATCATAAGCAGACCGACGATACCAGGGTCGGCATTGGTCGCGGCCAAAGGCGCCATGACGATGAATCCGGCAATCAGAAATCCAATATAGGCGGCGATAACGAACAAGAACCATAAAAGGCCAACAACGAGCAGACGCAATTCATCCGCGCCAAAGCCGATTGAGAAGCCGGCATCCCGCACATATCGCCGCTGCACCGCGGCCTCGAACGCCGCCCAGAAGATGATCCCGACAACCATCAGCAACAAATAATACGCCATAATCGAACCAACCTGCGCGGGTGAGATGACGCCGCTTGCAGCCTGCTCCGCTAATCCGCTCATCGATCCAAACAGCAATATCTGCACGCCAAGATTTATTGCCGTCACGACGGCGCTACAAATCATGTAGGCAATCAAGAACGGCAGCAGGAACCCGCTTGGTCCATCTGTTCGCGCAAAATGAAACGCTGCATTATCGAAACTGAATCTTTGTGCCATTGTTTCGGCCCTCCCTTCCCTCCAGCTCTAGCCAGACACGCCGTAGCGTCAAGGCGTCTCGGAGGGCGCCAGTTTGGCCAGCGCGCCGGCGGCAAAGCCGTGTCCGAGCCAGGCGCTCGGCAGTAAAATAAGGCTCACCAAGGCGGTTGAAAGCCCCAATTGAAACGGCGTGCTCGGGGCGTCAAAAACCGAACTGGCGACACTCTGTGAGAGCCAAGTTAGGAGCAAGACCGGCATCACAATCAGGCCCAACATGAGTGGCGCCAGGACGAAAAAATGCCCTTTCGTCCAATACCATGTTCGAAAAACATGAACTTGGCCGCGCACTGCGGAGGCGCCCGCAAACAACATCAATCTCACGGCAAACCAGAACACACCAAACAGGGTCGCAGCAAATATCGCGAAAAGCGGCCAGAACGTGCCTGAGTCGCGCATTTGCGCCGTCATATCGGTAATTTCTTGTCCGGCTTCGCCTGTGGCAACTCCGAGACTGGCCCCGATCAGGGAGAAGAAGAGAACAATGATCGAGCCGCCAATCGCCGCGACCACAAAGACCAAGATCCAAGCCAGAGTGAGCCTCCAAGCACCGCTCAGCAAACGCCCCTCGTAAGGCAGAACCGAGCGATACATCGCGGCTGAAAACAAACTATGAGCAAACAGCGTTGCAAAAGCGAGGCAGGCAAAGGCGAGGAAGCCCCCGCCGCCCTCTGGCAAGGCACCAGCAGCCCAGACGATCAGGCCGCTCGCAAAGACAAATAGCAGGCCAAACGGCAAAGACGGCACGATCAATCGCCCGGTGCGGCTTAAGCTGTCTTGAAAAAGGGTCGAAATCGAGAGCGGGGTAGACATACCCGCCTAGGTAAACACCAGATAGAGAATCGCAAGCGAGGCAACGCTCATCGCGGTCCAAGTCATCAGCATGCCGATTTGGCGCGACAGGATTGGCCCGCCGCTCATGCCCACCGCGTGCATCAGGCGGCCAATTGTGAAGCCAATGCCTAAGGCATGTAAGCTCCAAATTGGGGCATTTAGAAACGCCAATACCAGCAGGCCAATCAGCATTGGCGGTGTGTATTCTGAGGCATTGCCATGCACGCGAATGGCGCGGGCGAGATCTTCAGATCCGCCATCGCCCATCGAGATTTTCCCCCGAAACCGGCGTGCGACCACGCGCAGGCCGAACCAGACGAGCATCAATATGTTTATCGCGACATAGACGCTGGCAACTTGCAAAGCGCTCATCTGGTTCTCCTGATTTGGTTTGGCTTAGTCGTCGCGCCGAGCATCCGGCAGACGATCATTGATATCGTCTCGGATATCCAGAAAGGTCACGATCAAACCACAGACCAAACTGGCCGCGACCCAACCGAGAAAGCTCAATCCGACAAGCGTCAGAAATTGCGCAATGGGGCCTTGGAACCCGATATTCAGCAATTCGACGCTGCTCGTTTCTAGAACAAAGCCATTATAATACCCCATCGCGACACCAAGGCCGATAATCACGATATAGGCGATGTAGATCATCAAACGAAAGCTGTTGATAATAAAGAATTTCATGTCGTCCTCTTTTTATCAAACAGCCCGGACATCTGAGTTCTTTCAGGGCCCGGGCTGAGTGGTTCGAATTCGGTCATTCGTTCCGTATCTCGCCGCGAAGCGGCAAGAAACGATCTATGACATATCCATACCGCATTCGGTTGCGGCGCTCATCATCACGGTCATGAATGATGTCATTTCTTCAGGGCTCAACTCGCCCATTTGAGACATCATGTACGCGTCTTCGTCTTCAGCTTTGGTGGCTTCAACGAGAATATTCACGAGCTTTGGATCGAGTTTGTCGATCGCTAAATCGGCCATGCAGTTGCAGGTCGCTTCGTCAGTGGAACCGTCGTCTAGACAAGACTTGACCAAAGCGGCTTTGCTGCCACCCCCACCGCCGCCGCATGCTGCCAATCCCAAAGCAAATACGGACGCAATCATAAGTTTTTTCATCGGCGAACCCCTTTCCTCAATGTTTCGCACAGGGTTAACGTTCCACGAATCCCGCGCCAAGGCCAGTGAAAAAAAGCGCCTATTCTCGGCGGAGTAAGCTATCCAGGCGCCATTTCGCCTGCCCTGAATTGAGAAAATCCTGCTTCACTTGCTCGCGGTCATATTCGCTCGTCAGCCAGTCCTCAAAGCCGATCCCGGTTTCGCGCTCAGCCTGTAAATAGGTCTCGAAAAAAGCGTCTAACAGGCCAGTTTTGCCTTCACGCATATGCAGGTATTTCTTCGACAGCTGGCCAATGGCGGTCGAGACCGGCGCGTTCTGGCGGAAAATCATATACAAAACGCTCATCAGACCGGCGCGATCGGCCCCAGACTTACAATGCATGAGCGCTGGATAAGCGAGTGTTTCAAACAGCGTCTTTGCCTCGAGGACCTTTTCCACAGTTGGGGTGTCGCGCGAATAGACTTGGAAATCGATCAATTCGACGCCGTTCTCCGCGCAGGCCTCTTTTTCTAAGAGATAATAGCCCCGCGTGCTCGGGCCGCGTAGATTGATGATGGTTTTGATCCCGCGCAGGCGCGCATGTTCCGCCACTTGGCGCGGATTAGGCTGGTTTGAGCGCCACATTTCATCGCTAATCTGGTGGAGATTCTGGAAACTCTCCCGCAAAAAGCCGTGATCGCCGAGGATGAGCTCGCGCTCGGCCCGTGCCCGGCCTGGCTTGGAATTGATATCGGCAGCGACGTGTTGGCGCTTCTTGTGACCTGGCAGTTTCATGACTTGGCGTTACCTGAGCCCGTGGTCAGCGACAAGCCGCTGACATCATTGGAAACCCTCCAGTAACCCTATTGGATTACGGTTAGGGAAAATAAGAGCTTAAAATTTAGGGGTTTTTGATGCGCTTTTCCACTGCGTTGCGCGTGGGTTGTGTTGCTTTGGCAATGACAGCCATTTCCGTTCCAGCTTCGTCTTTCGGCATTGGCCTACAGCCAACCACGGTCGAAATGGCCATCCAGCCCGGCGAACGCCAGCGACAAGTCATCAATATTGGCAATGTTCACCAAGAAGATGCGATTTCACTGACGCTCGGCCTCGCCGATTGGGAATTGGACGAGAATGGACAGATCAAGCTCAACCCGCCAGGCGATACAGAGTCTTCGGCGGCCGATTGGGTGCGCTTCAGCCCGGCCTTTGTAACACTCAATCCCGGTGAAACTGAGCAAGTCATTGTCGATATGTCGGCGCCTATTCGGATTGATCGGCAAGGCGATTATCGGTTTGCGCTGATCGCTTCAACCTTGCTTCCAGAGGAGCGTTCTGGCCAATCCGGAGTTTGGAAAAAGTACCAGATTGCCAGCCTGTTCTACCTCACAATGGGCAATGGCGAGAGCAAACCTGAAATCACCGCTGCGACCCTAACCAAGTCTGCGGATGGCGAGCAAGCACTTGTTTTTGAATTAGAAAATATCGGCAATTCACATGCCCGGCTGCGCGGTGAGATCGAGATTAGCGGCGATCGCGGCGAGACCATTCGCGCGCCGGTTAGCAATCTCGTCGTCCTGCACGAAGCCTCGCGCACATACCGCCTCAGCTTGCCAGATCAAGTGCCCACCAATCCGGAATTGCGCGTCACTCTGGAGGACATCCATGCGCCGCAAAGCAGCAGCGGGAGTGTGCGTTTGGCGCCGTTCGAATCCGATCTGAGCGTTGTTGAGGTCACCCCAATCGATGAGTCTCTGAGCGATGAGCCGTCGAATCTGGACTAAGATCCAAACCCTCCTCGCGGCTGGCGCCGCATTGGCCAGCACCCCGAGTGCCCAGGCCTCTTGGATCGACTCGGATTTTTACTGCCGGGTCTATGGCTGCGTTGTGGTGCATGATGGGTTTTCGTTCGACGTCTACGACAATTACGTCTTCGCCTCAGGCGGGACGGTGCCCGTCGGCGGACGCATGATCCCTTGGACCGGCAATCCATTCCAAGGTGCCGGCGGGGTGAACCCGGTCATCACAGGATCACGCACCGAAGGCTTCCATGCGGTGCCGCTGCAAGACCAGAGCGTCATTCTCGGCATCGACACGAATGGCGACGGCGTGCCGGACCGATTGCCGAGCGATGGGAATAGCAATGGCTTCCTCGACGCCGGCGACAGTTTGGACCCGTTCGCCGTGACCCTGAGCACCGACTTGGTGGCGGCAGACACATCTGCGCAGCGCAGTTTCTATCTTTCATCCCGTACCGATTTTTACATCACCGCCGAAGCCCGCCTGGTGGGACCAACGGATGGCTTCAATACCGCCAATCTGCTTAACCGCGTTGCCTTTGACTACGGCGTAACGCGGCAAGGGGTAGATGATGGCATGGCGTTTGGCGCCGATACGCGGCGCGGCAACTATATTCGCAGCATTGGAAATGCTGATAGCGTCGGCGACCTGTTTGGCGGGCCGACCCAGATCATGGAATTTCGCAACGCCATTCGCTTGCGCAACGCGGCTGACTTGCCCTCGCAATCGGTTCGATTTGACTATGTCTATGGGTTTGGCGGCTATGACTTATCGATGGGCGATGGCCATTTGCAGTATGAGCTCGAATTCGATTTCTACAATCGATAGCCAAGTCCGTTGAGTAATTGCGCGGTTTCGAAAACCGGCAGGCCCATCACGCCGGTATAGCTGCCCGATATTTGTTTAATATGCGCGCCAAATGGCCCTTGAATCGCGTATCCGCCAGCTTTTCCGATCCCGTCTTGGGTTGCGATATAGGCGGCAATTTCCTTGGCAGATAAGCGTTTGACGATGACCCGCGTGTCACTCAGGCGCTGCGCCATATCGCCAGACGGTGCGATCAAGCAGACGGATGTCATGACATGATGCGCTCGGCCCGACACGAGGTTGAGGCAATCCTCCACCTCTTGATCCGTCTCAGCTTTCGGTAAAACCCGGCGCCCGACGGAAACGACCGTGTCTCCAGCAAGCGTGAACTGCCCCGTCACATGAACGGCTTGTGCTTTCTCAAGCCCCATCCGGACGGCATAAGCCCGCGGCGCCTCGCCGAGTCGCGGGGTTTCATCAATATCGGCAGGTGCCACATCATCCGGCGTGACATTGATTTGCGCCAAAAGCTGCCGCCGCCGCGGACTGGCGCTGGCCAGAACAAGTTTACTCATAGGATTTTGAACGTCGCATTGGCCATCGCGATCGGCTTGTCATCGCCGCGAACAATCGCGCGAGCAAAACAGATCGAGCCGCCGACTTTGACCGGCTCGGGGTCGATGAGCAACCATTCGCCAAGCTTCGCGCTGCCGAGATAATCGGTGCCGAGAGACACCGTCACCAAGCCTTTGCCAACATCCCTTCCAGCGGCTTGCAGCGCCACAACGCAGGACAAGCCCATGGCATTGTCGGCCAAAGCAGCGATCAAGCCGCCATGTACCAGTCCACGCGAATTGCAGTGCGGCTCGGCCAAAACCAGGCCGATCTGAACGCGATCGTCTAATTTTCGGGAGTAGAGCGGTTCCCAAGGGTCGGTGAGTCCGGAGCGGCGAAAATGCCGCTCAAATCCATCGGGAATCTGCGCCTCGCTCAAGGCTGTTTGCCTATTTGAAGCGATAAGTGATCCGACCTTTGGTCAGATCGTAAGGGGTCATTTCAACAAGAACCTTGTCCCCGGTCAGAATACGGATGCGGTTCTTGCGCATTTTACCCGCTGTATAACCAATGATCTCATGATCATTTTCTAGCTTCACGCGAAACGTCGCGTTCGGCAAAAGTTCAACGATCGTGCCGTTAAACTCGATGATTTCTTCTTTTGACATCCTGTCTCCATAAAAAACGACGCGCGGTGCCGCGCCGCAACAGATATGGGGTGCTTCGTAGCTTTCGTCACCCCATGGGGCAAGTCTAGGTGTGAGATCATTCGCACAGCCGCAGCGGAAGCCTGCAGACCGTGTCAATTTGGTTACTCAATATACTTGCCTGTTAACAGTCTCTCTGCTTTTCTAATTCATGGTGGTGGGACACGTTTGACATAAGAAATATTTGAGCGAGTCCACAATGAGCGCCCCAGACCTGCCCTTCACACAACAAGATTTGCGCCGGGCAATTCCGGATAGATGTTTCGAACCGAGCCTTTGGCGGTCAATGGCGTACCTGATTTTCGACCTCGCAGTGATTGCCGGCCTATATGCGATTCTCGCCAATACCAGTCTCTGGTACGTCGAATGGCCAGTGATTTTCCTGATTGGCACACTGTTATGGTCGCTTTTTGTTATTGGGCATGATGCGGGTCATGGTTCCTTCTCGAAAAACCGGACGATCAACACGATTGTCGGCATTTTGGTCCACGGCGCCATTCTGGTGCCCTATCGCGGCTGGCAACGCAGCCATGCCTTGCATCATATGAAGACCGGACATTTCCGCGAAGAGGAAGTGTTTCGCCCTGCCGGCAAAGGCGAGGACACGCTCTTCAGGAAGCTCATTTTCCGGTCCGGCATTTTCGTCATCATTGGCTGGCCGATGTACAAATTGGGCATTCGTAACCTCACCACGTATAAGCCGATTACCGGCAGCCACTATCTGCCGCAAAGCGACCTTTTCACGACGTCCGTGCGGGTTTCTTGGTATCTCGGCTTGCTTTCTCTGGTCGCGTTCTTGGCGCTCTATATCAGCCTCGGCGTGATTTTCGGTTGGGGCTTTTTCGCCAAGTATATTCTCGCCCCTTATCTCATCTATGGCGCGTGGCTGACCTTCGTCACCTATATGCAGCACGTTGCTCCAGACGTGCCGGTGTATGACGCCAAAGACTGGACCCGCCTTAAAGGCGCGCTGGCTTCCGTCGACCGCAATTATGGGCCGTTCAATTGGCTCACGCACAATATCGGCAATCTACACGTCATTCATCACATCTTCCCAACCATCCCGCATTACCGACTGCAGGAAGCCACGGATGCCATTAAGCCCATCCTTGGCGAGTATTATCGTCAGACGAACAGCTTCGTGCTGACCGACTTTGTGAGCAGCCAGTTGCGTTGCCACTATGTTGTGCCGGATGATGGATTTGAGCGCTATGAAAGCGCGTATGGGTGGTTGAAGCCGAAAACTTAAACAGCGCACGGCCTGGCCCTTGTCGTTCGACAGACTCAGGTCGTCTCGGTAACGCTTGTGTGCATGCTGTTGAAATCTTCCGCAGACGCCAGCGAAAGCTGGGGTCTATGGACCGATTTTTTTCCATTGAGACCGAGGGTCGTTTTAGTCCTTGGATACCAGCTTTCGCTGGCATCGCCGGAATTTGCGTGTGGGAATAGCGATACCCGCTCAAATTAGGATTAGTCAGTCATCATTGAGTGAGAATGGTACAGCCTCTTGGGTTCGAACCAAGGACCTCCGGCTCCACAAACCGGCGCTCTAACCAACTGAGCTAAGGCTGCACGACACGCGTCTCATACGCCGGAGCGCGCCGGCGTTCAAGATTGAATTGTGATCTGCTCTGCTATTCAGCAGCCACCGGTACCGCTTGGGCAACTTCTTGCACCGTTTCATGCGCGCGGCGGAACACCAATGCCCCATCTTCGAGCTTGCCATGGCGCATGAGGAAGATATCGCGGGCATAGTTTTGCGTGATCAACCAAGGGGCCGATTCCCCCTGCCGCGGGAAGCGCTCAAGCGCGCGTTGGACGTAGCCAGATGAGAAATCGAGAAAGTCCGCCGCAGCTTCCACGCCGTCCGCGACGGGGCGGGCTTCGACAAAGTTCTCCCGTTCCAAATGATTGAGCACTTTGCACATATACTCGCTGGTCAGGTCTGCACGGAGCGTCCAACTCGCATTGGTATAGCCGAAAACCGTGCTCATATTCGGAATGTTCGAGACCATGGCACCGCGATAATTCAGCAATTCATGCGGGGTTTGTTTGCGGCCATCAACGATGAATTCCGCGCCGCCGACAAATTGTAGATCCAGCCCTGTCGCTGTGACGATGAGATCCGCTTCCAGTTCTTCGCCAGATTTAAGTTTGATGCCGGTTTTGGTGAAATGATCGATATGGTCAGTTACCACCGACGCTTTCTTTTCGTTCAGCGCATTGAACAAGTCCCCATCCGGAATGAGACACAGGCGTTGATCCCATGGATTATATTCCGGGGTGAAATGTTGCTCGACCATTTCATCGCCAATTTCATTGCGCGTGAGCTCAAGCAGTTTCGACTTCACTTTTTCTGGGCGGCGTCGCGTCTGATTATAGACGAAGAGCTGCATCAACACATTGCGCCAACGCGTGATCCCATAAGCCATCATGCCAGGCAGGAATTTGCGCAAACCGTTGGCCATTTTGTCGACAGATGGACGTGACACGACATAGGTCGGGGAGCGCTGCAGCATGGTGACATGCTCTGCCTTGTCGGTCATCGCGGGCACGACCGTCATCGCTGTCGCGCCTGACCCGATCACCACGACTTTCTTACCAGAGTAATCATAGTCTTCCGGCCAAAGTTGGGGGTGAATGATATCGCCCTTAAAGTCGCTCTGACCCGCAAACTCAGGCGTGTAGCCCTTGTCGTAATTGTAATAGCCCGCGCACATATGCAGCCAGTTGCAGGTCAGCTTTTCAGGCTGGCTTTTGCCTTTGACCTCAACCTCGACGGTCCATTGCGCCGTGTCGCTATCCCAAGAGGCGCGGATGACTTT
The DNA here is from genome assembly GCA_039194965.1 of Pseudomonadota bacterium. Classification (GTDB taxonomy): domain Bacteria; phylum Pseudomonadota; class Alphaproteobacteria; order Caulobacterales; family Hyphomonadaceae; genus Henriciella. The sequence continues at coordinate 115,863 of JBCCVQ010000005.1, forward strand.
GTGGCCATAACGAATGTTTGCATTCACGCCATATTCGTCTGCGGTCTCGTGAATATATTCCCGAATGGCGGGGCCATCAGCAATCGCCTTTTCCGCTTTCCAGGGCTTAAAGTTGAAGCCGAGCGTATGCATATCACTGTCGCTGCGAATGCCGGGATAGCGGAACAGATCCCATGTCCCGCCCATTGCGTCACGCATTTCGAGGATTTGATAGGTTCGACCTGGGCTGCGTCTTTTCAGATGCGCCGCGGCGCCGATGCCGGAGAGCCCGGCACCAACGATCAATACATCAAAGTGAGTCTTAATCATGACGCCAGTGTCACTTTTTTTGACACGCGTGTCCAGACCTTTCCGCGCGGCAGCTCTGATCTAGGTTTATTCGAGCACGCGCACATTCACCGAATTGGCGCGTCCGTCTGGGTCGATCGCGGAAATCCTGTAAAAGCCCGCCTGTTGTGGCTGCCAGCTCGGCAGTCCGCCATCATCGTGTGAAACAGGTACGCCATCGACAAACCAGCGAAGCTCCCCTTCCCCGCGCCCCGCGAAGACAAACGGGCGGGCGGGTACGCCATCAACTTTTCCGGCCCAGAGCTCTGCATTGCGCGGCGGGAATAGGATTTCGGGCGGACGGGCATTACCGTCAAACTCGGCGAGCGCCCCTTGTGCTGGCATTGGACGGCGCCGGATGAGTTTCGCCGAAGCGCTGCCATAATCGCCGAGATGGTGGACCGCGCGGTCTGTCGTTTCAAACAGTAAAGGCAAAGCCACTTTGCGTCCGGTCTCGCCGGGCCGGGGGGCGCCATCTGCGAGGCCGACCCAAATCACGATGGCATAATCGCCGGCGACGCCTGCCGCCCAAGCATCACGATAGCCATAAGAGGTGCCCGTTTTAAAAGCGATTTCTGGCGCATTCGCGCTTAACCGCGCGGGCATCCGTCCGGCGGGCGCGGGCGAGTCTTTGAGGATTTTGACGATTTTCTCGGCGCTATCCGCGCTCATTAAGCGATAGCTGCGCGTTGGTGCGTCAATCGAGTCTGCATCCCAGACGAGCGGTCGTGCGCGTCCGCCATCACCAAGGGCGGCGTACAGTACAGCCAATTCTTGCGCGGTGAGCCCGGCGCCACCGAGTGCCAAAGCCAAGCCAGGTTCTTTACGCGCCGCGCCAGAGATCCGTGGGTGGGCTCCGGCTAGGGTCAATGCAGCCGCAAATCTCTGCGGCCCAATTCGGTCAAGCATCAGGACAGCGGGCACATTAAGTGAATGCTGCAAGGCTTCAGAAATACGAACATCGCCGCGGAACAGGCGATCAAAATTCTCCGGCTGATAGGCGGCGAACCGTTTTGGCAAGTCAGCGATCCGAGTCGTTGGCGCTGCGCTGCCATCATCAAACGCGAGCGCATAGATAAACGGTTTCAACGTCGAGCCGGGCGAGCGTGCCTGTGCGGTCAGGTCCAGCCACCCGCCGGGACGCGCCCGATCAGCAGACCCGACTGCGGCGCGCACGGCGCGGGTTGGTATATCGATGACGAGGATCGCGACTTGCACATCGTCGCCGAGGGATTCCGCTCGGCGTTTGGCGATCTGTTCCAGCTCGGCCTGCAGCCCGGAATCCAGTGTTGAGCGCACATCTTGTCGCTGATCTCCCGCTGCATTGGCTGTCGCATGCCAAGCCCGTGCAGGAAAGGTATAACGCCGCCCCGGAATATGCGCCTCGCGCGCTTCATTGGCCCGGTGCTCTGGGAAGTATCCGAGCCGCTCCAATTTGGCGACGATCTCATCACGTCCCTCGCGTGCCCCTTCCGGGCGCAAATCAGGGCGACGAACTTCCGGCGATTGCGGGAGCGCGATGAGCAGCGCGATCTGATCGTCCGACAGACGATCCGGGGCGCGTCCGAAATAGCGCCAGCTCGCCGCGCGAATGCCTTCTAGATTGCCTCCATAAGGTGTCAAAGTCAGGTAAAGCTCGAGGATTTCACGCTTCGACATCCGCCATTCCAGCTGGTGCGCGCGCCAGATCTCTGCCAGCTTCGCTCCAACGGTTCGGTTCGGACGCGGTTCCAAAAGACGTGCGGTTTGCATCGAAATCGTCGACCCACCAGACACCACCCGACCTGCTTGTGCAGAGCTTAACACTGCGCGCCCCATCCCGACCCAGTCTGTGCCACCATGCGACCAGAACCGCTTGTCTTCGACTTCTAGGAGCGCTTCAACAAAGACCGGATCAATTTCATCTAGGTTCGCAGCAAACCGCCATGTCCCGTTTGACAGCGGGAACGCGCGCAACGGGCGATCATCGCGATCCGTCACCATGACTGAGACCACCCGCCCGCGCTCAATCGGTGGCGGGAAAAGCTTATCTAGGATGAAGATGGCGACCAGCGATGCTGCAACGAGCACCGCCAGCCGTTTGAGCCAGATCATTTGATGCCGCCTGCCCCAGAGGTTTGAGGCGCAATGGTAATTTCGGTTGAAGCTGACCGGGCAAAGACGTCCGGACGATACATGTCCTCAGCCACCACACCCGGCATGGTGAATGTCCCTGGTGTCACAGCGCGCACGACATAAGCCAAGGTGCGAGACTCATCGATGACATCAATCGCGGCAACGAAGCGGTCATCGCGGGCTTCCGCCGTGGAGGCCGCATCAATCTCACCGACCCAAGCAAACACACCATCCGGTCCGAACTCGCGATTGCCATCTGCAGGGCGAAGGACGGTTTCAATCTCGAACCCGGCCGGCAATAAGTCCGCCAGGATGACGGGATTGTTCCGTCTTTCTTGCGGTGACACCGTGAGGGTGACAACCAATTGATCGCCTTGCGTGAGGTCCGACAGATTGACCCGACTGCCTTGCAGCGTGCGCACCCGTTTGCTGACCGAGAGTTTCTCGCTTGCAGGCTGTGGCGCGCGGGCGGGAGAACCGGTCACCATCACCGTCCGAAACACCGGGCTCGAACCGCGGCGCAAGCGGAAGCTGACGCCCCGATCGACTTGCTCAGGCGTCACGAAATAGCGCCGGTCATTATTACTGTTCCGGCCCAGCCCATCGACATCCAATCGCAAGCCGTCCTCTTGCGACAAGTTACCGACCGCCAGCAGCATGAAGGCTTTCTCTTGGGTCGTCAGCCGATCAGGGTCTGGCGTGTCTTCGCCCAATTGCTCGGCGATCCGCCCGACATGATCGTTGAATCCCGTCTCGGCCGCGAGCGCGAGGATGCCAGAAATGTCGCGCAATGGGGTTTGATAATAATCACCGCTATTCTCGTACCCGATCGCTGCCTCGGCGGCGTTGAAAGCGCTGAAGGCGCGCGAGCGATCGCCCATATAAGAAAGCGCCGCGGCCAAATGCGCTTTGGCCAAGGGCGACTGGATGTCGCCCAGTTCACGGTCATGCAGATAGCGCAGACGCGAGATATCGGCTCGGCCAGCCCGCGCCAGGACATATAGCGCATAAGGCGCCGAGCGTTGCATCAGCTTGCGCTCGGTGTCCTCATGATGGCGGCTCTCATAGACATCCGTCTGATAACCGTAGACGCGCCAGGCATCGCCCTGCGTGATTGTTCGCAGCGATTGATAGGCCCGATCCAACACGGCTTGTGGGACTTCATAGCCTTCTTCCTTAGCGCGATACAGGAAGTCAGTTGTATACGCACCGAGCCAGGGCGATGCATAGCCATCTCCGGCACGCCATAGGCCGAATGCGCCATTCTCGCTCTGACGATTGAGCACACGAGAGATCGCGGCTTGCACGCGCTCACGCGCGACAGGTCGATTGTCCTGCGCCCCTTCTTCGATCAATTGTTCCGCATAGATGAGCGGCATCGCCACGCTAATCGTCTGCTCAGTACAGCCATAAGGATACCGCGCGAGCGAATTGTACAGCGCATTTGGATCGACTGGCAGACCAGAGAAGCTCACCGTCATCCGCGCCGTCCCCGGCACGAAGCCATCGAACAGGCTCATATCCGGCGCAAAGGTCTGGTCTTCTTCCATCAAGGTCTGATCGATACTGGTCATCGGTAAGAAGGCCGAGCGCGTTTCAATCTGATAGTTGCGCACGACGCTGTAATTTTCCGGACCGCTGACGCTTAAGGTCAGATCAGAGATGCCCGCGCCATCTGCTGAGAAGCGCACGCCCTCATCCGCCCGCGCACCGCTTGGCAGTGTTTTGGTAAACTCAGCCGCTGGCACATTTATCGGTTCGGTCGCTGCAAAATTGGCGTTGAACGCGCCATCGGGTAGCTCGACATTGTCAATGCTGATTGTTGCAACGGCCTCATCGCCTGGGGCCATGAAACGTGGGACGATAAGATCAACCGGGGCCTCGCGGCGTACGGTCATTGGCTGATCCGCAGAACCGACGCCGGTTGCCGACCAAGCGACGGCCATCAAGCGTAGCTCGCCATTAAACTCTGGCACGGGGAAGTCGACTTCAACCTCGCCGCCGCGACCGATCTCCACAATGCCGCTAAACAGAGCGACCGTTTGTGTCGGCACCACAGATAGGCCTTCACCGCCCAATTGGTCACCACCGGTTCGTACTTCAGCGGGCAAGCCAAGATTGGGATCCAAGAGACGGCCATAGTCATCGAACAGAGATACACCCATGGCCTTTTTGCCAAAGAACCAATCGGTTGGGTCTGGACTAGAGAATTTGGTCAGTCGCAGGATGCCCTCATCGACGGCGGCCAATGTGACAAACGCTTTCTCGCGCGGGCCACCTTCAACTGAAACTTTGATCGTTTCGTCTCGGCCTGGCCGGATCAGTTCTGGCGCATCAATCTCAACATTGAAGGTCCGGTTGTCCATATTGACCGGCACATAACCGACGCCAACAGCGCGGCGCGGTTTAGACTGCACCACCGGGTCACGCGGTGTGTAGACATTGACCATGACATACGCACCTTCGCCCCAATCATCAGAGACGGGCAGCGTGATTTGCGTGCCTGAGGCTTGCACCTGCCGGGTCTCGATCGACAGAATGCGGTCGGTCGCGACGACGATTTGGGCTTCGCCATCATAAGGCGGCAGAATGGTCAGCGCCGCCGGACGTCCAGACACGATTTGTTGCTCATCTACGGCGACTTCAACGCGGTCCGGCGCTTCGACGCCGTCACCCGAAACATCACCGCCCCAACCGACGCGGAAGGCACGGCTGGCTTTGCTGCCATCTTCGGCTTCAATGACCAGCTCATGCGCGCCCCATTCAAGCCCCGACAAGGTGATCATTCCAGCGCCATTCTGAGTGCGGAGACCACCTTCATTGACCGTACGCACGGTACGCGAACGGCGCCATTTCCAACGCCCATCTTCGCGATACCAGTCATAATGGTAATTGATCTCAAGGATCTTCCAGCGCAGGTCTTCTACGCGTCCTTCGCCTTTGGCGTCGAGGGCGGCGATTTCAAACACGCCCTCTTCTTCAAAGCCAAGCCGACCTTGGAAGTTTGGCTTGATGCCGAGATAAAGATCTTTCGGGCGATACGGGATACGTACGCTCTCGTTGACCGCGCGGCCGCCTGGCTCAAGCACGCTGACCACGGTGTTGAGCCGCAGTGGAATATCCGCATTCTGTCCGCGATTTCCGGGCGCCAGTCTGACCAAAGTCTGTCCCGCACCATCCGTGGTGCGGTCAGGCAAATCAATGATTTGCTCGCGGAAGCTGCCATCATGGGGGCCCCAGCTAAAACCTTCATAGCCGAACGGTTGCGGGTCGACTTCGACGCGAGCTTGCGACTGCACCATCAACGCCGCACCTGGCGCGCCATAGAGGAAGCGCGCGGAGACGTCGATGTCCCGCGCATCATCGCCTGGCAGGAATGGGGCATCTTCAACTTCTAGCTCAACGGCGATGCGCTGTGGCACGAAGTCTTCGACGGAGTAAGACACGGATCCGGCCTGACCAACGCCATCAATCTCTAAGACACTGCGCCACATGCCGCGGGCGGCGGCGGGTGGCAGTTCTATATCGCGTTGTAGGCCACCCGCTTCGCCGACAGCGAAGCGCACGCGGAACGCTTCCATTCCGTTTGGTCGATACGTGATCAATGTGCCATTGCGGTCGGAAATTGCGCGTCCCGCGCGATCGCGCATGAGCGCCGTCACGTGGACCGTTTCGCCCGGACGATAGATACCACGTTCGGTGTACAAATAGGCATCCACTTCACCTGGTGTGATGCGGCCGCCAGTGTTTAGTTCCGAGAGGTCTACGGGTGCACGCGAAAGATCAATCACGGCGGTATCGCCTTTTAATCCCGACGCCAGAACCATTTTCGGCGCGAGATTTCCGGTGCCCGCCAACAGTTCAGGGTTAAAGGTGACGCGGCCATCGACGCCGGTCGCCGCTTCGCTGAGCACTTCATTGTTGCGCGCGATCAGCTGCACCTGCGCGTTCGGCATCACGCGACCATCTTGCAGAGAGCGCAATGTGACATCCAAACCGGACTCGCTGCGATAAGCGGTCAGAGCCAGATCGGTCAGCATCACCCAGCGTTTGGCCGACGCGGCAGGGCCTTCATAACGGTCAAGCTCGATCGCATCTGTGAGCTCAATATAATACGCGCCAGGTTCCAAAGTGCCGATGACGTCTGGCAGCGGAAACACCGTGACCACGGGGGCATTTTTTACATTCTGGATGTCCATGCTGCCCGACCAAACCTCGGAGGCAAGATCGCTCGGATTCTCTTCACCATAGACATAGGAGTAACGACCCTGTTGGCTTTCAACACCTTTAGTGATCGACTTAAACGCCAGAGCGCGGTCATTGACGCGCGAGACTTTGACTTTGACCTGATCAACATTCACCGTTTCGATGGCCAGGCCATCGGCGTCTTCGCGCGGCAAGATCACGCCGGCACCGCTAAACCCGACATAAGGCGGTCGATCTTCAAAGCTGATTTGAACCACTTCCTCGCGACCTAGCTCATCGCCATCGTCTGACGGAAAACCTTCGGTCAGCGTCAACGTGTAGGACGAGGCGAAGCTCAGGCCGCTGAGGCAGAGTTGCTGACCATTGACGCTATAAGCGACTTCGATATCGCCATCCATCGGCGCGTAGATGGAATAGTCGGCATTCGGAGCGATCGGTTCCGAAAACACCAGACAGGCTTTCGGCAAAGCTTCACTCGTATCGGGCGCATAGCGGACATAGGCGAAACGGTCTTCGCCATTCTCTCGCGCCAAACGCTGACGATCACGTTCGCGGCGCTCAGCCGCCACTTGCGCCGACCGGGACCGTTCGACAACTTGTCCCTCGGCTTCTTCAGGTGGCGGTGGAACATCATCAGAGGTGCTATTCCCGCCGCCGCATGCCGCCAGTGCAAAAACCATTGCCCCCAGCAGACCGCTGCGTACCCCTGATGTCCGACCTATCATGATCGAGTTCCTTTCTGGTTATTAACTATATCCTTTACACGGGTTCGCCTTGCCGCCAACAGGGCGGAATAAAGACTTTTTCGCCATCATTGCCGATGGAAGGATCACAATTGCAGCGAGTAGATACGCTCATTCTTGGTGCTGGCGCAGCGGGTTTGTTCTGTGGCGCGCGGACGGCACAGCGCGGACGATCGGTGCTGGTGCTCGATCACGCCAAGAAACCGGCTGAGAAAGTCCGCATCTCTGGGGGTGGGCGCTGCAATTTCACCAATCTTGAAACTGAAGCATCGCGCTTTCTTTCCGAGAATCCGCATTTCGCGAAATCGGCCTTAGCGCGCTACACGCCATGGGACTTTTGCAGCTTGATGGCAGAGCATGGTCTGACCTGGCATGAAAAGACGCTGGGGCAATTGTTCTGTGATCAGAAAAGCGGCGCTCTGATTCAGCTCCTTTTAGATGAGCTATCCGCAGCGGGCGGCGCATTGAAGCTGGAGACCAGCATTCAGGCAGTGGCATCTGAGGAGGGTCGGTATATCGCCCAAACGTCCGGCGGATCCATCAGCGCTGAGCATTTGGTGGTCGCGACCGGCGGGCTTTCCATTCCAAAAATGGGCGCGACGCCGTTTGCTTACGAAATCGCAGAACAGTTTGGGCACGAGATTATCACCCCGCGCCCGGCGCTCGTGCCCTTAACCTTTACCGATGATCACCGAGATGCATTTTCCGATCTTTCTGGCGTCTCGGTTCCGGTGGAAGCGCGCGCCAGCGCGGGGCCAAGTTTTGTCGAAAACATGCTCTTCACGCATCGCGGCCTCTCGGGTCCATCCATCCTGCAGATTTCGTCTTACTGGCAGCAAGGTGAAGCGATTGCGATTGACCTATTGCCTAGCACCAACGCGCTCGAGTTTTTACAATCCGCGAAAGCTCAGTCGCCGAAACAGCCATTGGGCCAAGTTCTGTCCGAGCGCGTTCCATCGCGGTTCGCGACTTACATGACCGACGCAATCGGTCGAGGCGCGCAGATCCGAATGGCAGAGCTTTCTAATCAGCAATTGGATGGCTTGGCGCAGATGCTCAAAGCCTGGTCGCTGAAACCCGCCGGCACCGAAGGCTGGCGCACCGCTGAAGTCACGGCTGGCGGAGTGGCAACTGACACTCTATCTTCGCGCACGATGGAAAGCCAAATTCAACCCGGCCTGTATTTTATTGGCGAATGTGTCGACGTCACCGGCTGGCTCGGCGGCTACAATTTTCAATGGGCCTGGGCCAGCGCAGCGGCCGCGGCGGAGGTCGCATGAGGTGGCTGTGGGTCAGTCTTGGATTTGTCTTCCTGGCCATTGGCGCAGTGGGTCTCGTCTTGCCGCTTTGGCCAACGACGATTTTTTGGATTGCCGCCGTTTTTTGCTTGGCCGAGTCGCACCCGAAAATTCGCGATTGGATCTATGCCCGCCCAGGGATCGGACCGATTGTGCAGGACTTTGTCGAACGCGGTGAAATTTCGCGCAAAGGCAAGATCGCCGCGATTGGCGGCATGCTGGTCGCCTGCGCGATCAGTGGCTGGTTCCTGAAAGCCTCTTGGATCGGCCTGACCGCCCTGATCAGCAGTATCGCAATTGGCATTATCTTTGTAGCCACGCGCCGCGAACCAGAAGCAGAAAGCTAATGCCCCCCACTCAACGCGGGTGAGTATAGCAGCCCCAATGGCTTTGCATGCCGCGGCTCCATGCCAACGCGGTGGCGAAGATTTGCGCCCGGGCATCGGTAACCGGTTGGTCACGATAAGTATTCCAGTCGCCATTCCAGGTTCCGTCAACATATTGAAACAAGCCGGTATATGGCCCAGCGGGATTCACGATCTTTGGATTGCCCCCGGACTCACACATCATAACGTCGTACATCCGCGCCTCGGTTTCAGGATATGGATGCGCCTTGCGGGCCTCGCTAATCCAGAGACGGTATTGCGCGAGAGCCGCGTCTTTGTCCTCCGGCACGATTTGGGTTGTGTTAAGCACCGGCGCTGGTGCTGTTTCAGAGGCAGTGTCGCGAGCTTCCGCCACTGTGACGGAATTTCCGACGGAGGTCGGATCCGTCACCACTGACGGATCTTGTGTTTGAGAAAGAAAACTCTGGACCGTCGCCACGAGCTCAGGAGGCGCCGGGCGAATGCTGCCCAAGATCCAACCGACGCCTGTCGACAGCGCCATTGCCACTACAATCAATATGAATCGCATCAAAAGCCTCCCCGAATGGATCCCCTTGATGATTAAGTTGTACGCCATCCGTGTAACAGCGCCAACATTGTTTGCTTAAATTTTGTTGAGATGCGGCGTCCTTCGCGCGGCGCGCGTGAAACTCCAGCTATTCTGCGATGGGTTTCAGCCCCGCTTTGAACCGTTTCCAATTGTCTACGTAAACTTGCGCGGAGCCCTTAATCATCATGATTTGCGGCTCGCTCAGCTGTTTCACCACTTTGCCAGGCGCGCCCATAACCAAAGAATTATCGGGAATCACTTTGCCTTCTGGGATCAAAGCGTGTGCGCCGATAATACAATTCTTTCCGATCACAGCCCGATTGAGGACGGTCGACCCTATCCCGATCAGCGACTCGTCTCCGATTGTGCAACCGTGTAGCATGACCATATGACCTATGGTGACATCCTTGCCGATGTTTAACGGGCAGCCGATATCGGTATGCAAGACGCTTCCGTCTTGGACGTTTGAGTTCTCGCCAACCGTAATCGGGTCATTGTCACCGCGCAGAACCGCATTGAACCAGACCGAAGCATTCTCTTCGAGAATCACATTGCCAAGCACTGAAGCATTGTCGGCCACCCAATAATTGCCAGACTGCGGAAGGGTTGGGCAAACCCCGTCCAATTCGTACAAAGCCATGTCAATCTCCCATCAGATTATCTTGTTCGCATTTTTGACTGTCACACTCGGTTAACCCTCTTAGTGTGTAATTCAAGATAGAGATTCGGAAGGGACGATTGCCGATGGTCCGTAGGCCGTCTTTGCAAACACCACCGCCAGGAGAGGCTGAACGCCTTTGTCTGTGCGAAGTCTCCCTCCCCACTGATTCACCCGCCGCTCTGCCTTTGGCACAGCGGTTTTTTTCTGTCCCATTTTTAGTCCTTAAAGGAGATCCTCATGGGTAAACGTGCAGCAACGAAACGCCAGAAAGCTCAAGCCGCATTCGACGCTTCGAACTTCTTCGAGCAAGGCGCTGCCCGTGAAACACAGCTTTATGCCATTCCTGGCGGAGGAAAGGACTGGCATCCAGACGATGCTGACGCCCCCAAACGGGCAGCGCCCGCGCACGGCTCGCGAAATCAGCGCTATCAAAAAACGGTCAAACCACGGTCTGAGAATCAGGCCCGTCTACTAGAAGCCCTCGAAGACAAATCTCTGGTTTGCGCTCTTGGGCCCGCGGGGACCGGCAAAACTTATCTCGCCATTTGCAAAGCCGTCGAAGCTCTACAGAAAGGCAAAGTGGCGCGAATCATCTTGTCACGCCCCGCGGTTGAAGCGGGTGAGCAAATCGGCTTCTTGCCAGGCGCCATGGAAGACAAACTCGCGCCCTATTTGCGCCCGCTTTACGATGCCTTGTCGGACCGGCTCAGCCCGCAACAATTGAAACATATGATGGCGGAAGGCTTGATCGAGATTGCACCGATTGGCTTCATGCGCGGACGCACGCTGAACAATGCGTTTGTCGTCATCGATGAAGCTCAAAACTGCACCTATACGCAGATCAAAATGTTGCTCACTCGGCTCGGCTGGCACTCAACCATGGTCGTCACCGGTGACCCGGCGCAGAGTGACTTGCTGCCAGAGCTATCAGGTCTTGGCACCGCCGCGGAGCGTCTTGAGAAACTGTCCGGCGCTTCAGTGATCCGCTTGCAGGGAAAGGATGTCGTGCGGCATCCATTGGTCGCTGAGATGCTGGACGTGCTTTAGGTCACTCAGCACATCCCCCACGCAAACGGGGGATGTGCTGATGTCTTTCGGGATTTTTTCAGAAAAGAAGTACGCGCCCTATTCCGCGCCAATATCCTCGGACAGAACGGTCATGTTCAGCGCGTAACTGGTCTCGCCATCGTCAACGTCTTTATAGACCACAGCCAGGAATTCCGCGCCGAGATAGACTTCGACGGAATCATCGGTCTCTTTGCGGGCGATTAAGCGCAGGCCCGGATTGAGTTTTTCTTTCAGATACGCCTCTAGGCGTAAGACTTCTTCGCGGCCCATGGCTCACTCCTATAACATCGCAAGAGCACATAACGAGATGCGGTCCTGGTGAAAACCAGAATTATCCAGAATACACAGTCTTTGCGTTCTATCTGGCCCTAAATTTGAACGGTGATCCGTTCGTCTCTGGGATTAGCGATCCGCCATAATTGGCCCACGCCCCACCAGATGAGTTCTACAAATATGCGGGCGATCAACGTCATAATGATCCCGAAGATCGACGACTCATTGATGAATACGCGCGTGACCGCAACACCCTGCTCGCCGATATCTGGGTTGCGCACCATCTCCAAGTTAGCGAGGTAATTGGCGAAATCATTGACGCTGTTAAATGCGCTTGGAACAAACATCACCCCCAACATGATCAGCACTAAGACCATGAAAAAGGTCGCGATGATTTTTGCGGATGCGCTCGAAAGCGATCGAAAGAAAATCCACATGTGACTCACCCCTTATCTGTTCTGGTCAGACAAACCATATCTGGATGACCAATCCCCGTAAAACCCTAATTCACTACTCTCCGCTCCAATTGGGTTTGCGCTTTTCGGCAAATGCGCGAGGACCTTCAATGAAATCTGGCCCTTTAAACAAGCGTGAGACAGCGTCGTATTTCTGAGAGAACGCATCCTGGAAGTTCGCCGTATCGAGGCCCTTCATCGCCACTTCTTTCGTGGTTCGAACCGATGCGGGGGAGCATTCGGTGATCATTCCCGCCCAGCGCATCGCGGCATCCATCAGATCCGCTTGTGGTACGACTTCATTTACAAAGCCCAGTTCTTTTCCTTCGTCCGCCATGACATGTCGCCCTGTGAGCATCATTCCCATGGCCTGCTTCAGTCCAATCTGCCGCGGCAGCCTGTGCATTCCGCCGGCCAAGGCGGCTAATCCAACGCGCGGCTCTGGCAGCGCAAAGCGCGCAGTGTCGGACGCAATGATCAAATCACACGCCAGCGCGATCTCAAATCCACCGCCCATGGCAACACCATTGACCGCTGCAATAACGGGTTTGAACAAGTCATATCGATTGGTCAGTCCACCAAACCCTGACGGCACCGGGAACATTTCACCCCCTTCGGCCTGATATCGCAGATCATTTCCTGCGCTAAATGCCCGATCCCCTGCCCCCGTAATGATGGCGACCCAAAGATCTTTGTCTGCGGCGAAGGCGTCGAACACTGCGCCTAAATCGCGATTGGCAGGCGGGTGCAGCGCATTCATTTTTTTCGGGCGATTGATTTCGACAATCAGAATATTGCCATCTACTCGCGTGGTTACAAATTCACTTTCAATCATTAGGCGCTCCCGGAAATCACGATTTCGGGCTAGGCTATGATCTGAGCAAACCGAATCAAGGATGACGTGGCGACATGTCCGAGAAGAACGCACTCGATTTATCGTCGATTGATCCGCCGGTCTGGCGCGTCATGGTCGATGGCGTGGTCTATGGCCCCTATACGATGGGTCAGATGCGCGGCTTCAGCGAAGAAGGACGTTTGTTAGAAAGCTCACAAGTCGCTCAAGATGATGGCGGCGCATTTATGCTCGCGCGGACCCATCCAGAGTTGATGTCGCTCTTCCAAACCCAACCGCAACCGCAGCCGCCAGTCGAAACGCTAGAACCGGAATTGGCGAACTACCTCGTATCGGTGCAATCCAATGCCGATGGGCGTCGCGCTGCGATTTCGTTGTTGAACGAGATTGGCCGGTTTTCTGAGCTGATGCCGGGCTGCTTCATCGTCTATGCTGATATCTCAATTGTCGATCTGCGCGCGCAATTGGCGACCTTGTTGGCTGAGCGCGGGCGCTGCGTGATCGTCAATGCCAGCACCGGGCAATTGGCTTGGATGGGATTGACCGGTGACGCCGATACGCATGCCAAATTGATTTGGAAGCGCGAACCTTAAGCGGCGATTTCAACCTCTTCCGGCGGCATCGCGGCAATGCCGCGGATCATATCTGCCGCTTTCTCCGCAATCATAATGGTCGGGGCGTTGGTGTTGCCACCAATCAAGGTCGGCATGACCGACGCGTCGATCACACGAAGCCCTTCGACCCCGCGAACTTTCAGATCGCCGTCGACAGGTGCATCGTCCTGAACCCCCATCGCGACTGTCCCCACTGGATGATAAATGGTTTCGCCATAAGTTCGAATGAACGCGTCGATTTCTTGGTCTGACTGAACATCGACACCCGGGAACACTTCCGCACCGCGCAATGGTGACAGAGCATTCTGCCCAGCAATATCCCGGATCATTTTAACCGAGTCCCGCATTGTTGTGCGGTCGACTTCAGAAGCGAGATAATTGGGATCTATCGCCGGGTGTTCGAAAGGATCATTGCTGGCGAGCAGAACCGTTCCGCGACTATCCGGCCGCAATTGGCAGGAATGGATGGTGAAGCCATCGCGCTTATAATCATAATTGCCGTGTTCGCGCATCATCGCATTGACCAAGTGCAATTGGATATCGGGCCGATCGAGCCCTTCTCGGGTTTTCAAGAATGCGCCAGCTTGCAGGAAGTTGTCCGCACCTGGACCAGATTTGGACAGCAAATATTTGATCCCGACCGCCAGCTTTTTCAGTCCAGCTTGCTTTGAATAAGCCGACTCTTTTTTGGTCATTTCGTGAATGACCGTAACATCCAAATGGTCCTGTAAATTGGCACCAACATTTGGGCTATCGAACACGCAAGTGATGCCATGTTGGCTCAAATGATCCGCCGGGCCGATACCGGACAATTGCAGGATTTGTGGGGACTGAACCGCGCCGGCACACAGAATGACTTCTTGTGTCGCGTGGATCGTTTCAGGCTCTGCTCCCGGCTTGTCGACCACTTCGACGCCATGCACTTTGCCGCCATGGAAGACGACGCGTGAAACCAAGGCTGTCGACATGATCGTCAGATTGGGTCGCTCGTTCTCGATCGGGCGCAGATACGCGAATGAGGCGCTCCAGCGTTCGCCCTCATGAATGGTGCGTTGATACGGACCAAACCCTTCTTGCTGGGGGCCATTGAAATCCTTGGTTTCTTTGTAGCCAGCTTCGGTTCCGGCGCGGACAAACATGTCATAGAGCGTGTCGCCAAATGGGCTTTCGCTCACCCGCAAAGGGCCATCACCCCCATGGAATGCATTTGCCCCGCCTTCATAGCCTTCCGATTTGCGGAAGTAAGGCAGGACGTCAGCAAAGCCCCATCCGGTCAGGCCGGTTTGACGCCATTGATCATAATCACGCGCGTGACCGCGAATATAGATCATGCCATTGATTGAGGACGAGCCACCCCAGCCGCGTCCACGCGGCCAATATAGCTTGCGATTGTCCATATGTGCCTGCGGCGTGGTCCAGAATCCCCAATTGTGCGGATTTTCTTGTTTGATTAACCCTCCGACACCTGCTGGCATTCGAATCAATAGGGACTTGTCCTTTTTGCCCGCTTCGATCAGGCAGACCGTCACATTGGGGTCTTCACTTAAACGATTGGCCAATACGCAACCCGCACTGCCCGCCCCTACAATGATGTAATCAAATCCTTTTTTCCGCCCCATGCCGACATCCTTAATGATTTCTACCTTTCCGCGAAACTGGTGTGTTTCCGGTGATCATCAACCATTTGTGAACGCGTGAAGGGTATTGTCAATCGATACAACGACCTTGCGTGGGGTGGCGCAGAAAATCGGAGCGGCTATGAGCGCAGCACTCGCCAAACAACCCGGCGGCCAGATTAATGGCCGCGCAAAACCAGACCGGCGCCGACACTATCGCGTGTCGTTGAAGCTGAATGGACGTTTCTTACACGACGGCACGGATCATACATTTCTGACCCAAAACATTTCTTGTGGCGGTGCCAATGTTGAATCTGCCGCCGTGCCGAATATCGGGACGCGTGTCGTATGCTATTTCGACGATCTTGGCCGCGTCTCTGGCGAAGTTATTCGCGTGACCGATGATGGCTTCGCTGTGGCCTTCCAAACCCCGCAACACAAACGCGATAAGTTAGCCGACCGTCTGGTCTGGCTGCTTAACCATAAAAAGTATGATCTTGAAGACGAGCGCTCTTCTCCGCGCAAAGCGGCCGGCGGGCCAGCTCTGATCACCCGTTCCAATGGCACCAAATTGCAATGCCGCGTGATCGATATCTCTTTGTCCGGCGCCGCGTTTGAATTCGATGGCCCGGTTCCGATAGTTGGCGAAAATGTTCGCGTCGGATCGCTAGAAGGCGAGGTCGTCCGTGCCATTTCTGGTGAGTTCGCCATTCGCTTCCTTCACAAGAAGAAAGCGCCTGCGCCGCGCGCTTAGGGTTGAACTCTCTCCCGGCTGACTCCATTTAGAGTAAATTGCCGAACGGAGGACCGGCCAATGGACCAGACATTGGAACATAATCCCGACATTGGTGCGCCACCCCCTGTTTGGACGCGGCTACGCTTTGAAGCCCGCGCCGCGGCCGCGGATGAGCCGACCATGGCCAGCTATATCGATGCTGCAATCCTCAGCCACGAAACCATTTGCCAGGCCCTGGCATTCCATCTTGCGGAAAAACTCGCTGGTCCTGAAATGGGCACTCAACAAGTGCGCCAAGTCATCGCCAATGCTTATGATACCGATCATCGCTTAGTCGAGGCCGCTGAAGCAGACATGCAAGCCACACTTGAACGTGACCCGGCTTGTCGCGGCATGCTGCAGCCTTTCTTGTTCTTCAAAGGCTTCTTGGCACTGCAGACTCATCGCATTGCTAATCACCTCTGGAAACAAGGCCGCGAGACGCTGGCCTTTCACTTCCAGTCACGGGCCAGCGAATTGTTCGCGGTTGATATCCACCCAGCAGCAACCATGGGCAAAGGTGTGATGCTTGATCATGCCACTGATATCACCATCGGTGAAACCGCGGTGGTGGGCGACAATTGTTCGCTCTTACATGGCGTCACACTCGGCGGTACGGGTAAAGAAGTTGGCGATCGCCATCCGAAGATTGGCGACGGCGTTTTGCTCTCCGTCGGTGCCAAAGTGCTTGGCAATATTCGGGTTGGTCACGAAGCGAAAATCGCCGCTGGGTCGGTCGTTCTCAAAGATGTTCCTGATCAGTGCACGGTGGCCGGTGTCCCCGCCAAACAAGTCGGCGGCCCTTGCTGCGAGCCAGCCCGGAATATGGATCAGGCTATCCCGGACGATATCGCCAAGTAGTTACAACCGATTGCCTTTAATCTTGTTGCAGCGGGCGTGTGCCAGCTGCAGATTATCGAGCGTGTCTGCGCCGCCTCTTGAGCGGGGAATGATATGATCGATTGTTGCGCGCAGTTTGGCCCATACACGCGCATGCGGTGCTTCGAAGCGATTGCGAAGCATGGGCTTGCCGCAAAGGGCACAGCGTCCAGATTGCGTTTCCCACAAACGTTCAAATGTTAAGTCAGCACGTGCAATGAAGGGGCGGCTCATTCGCGGTCATACGGGGTAGAGTAATCGGTCAGAAAGACCAAGGAACAGACAAACCCGCCCACAGCAAGCAGCACCAGCGCCAATGCGAATGGTTGCGAAATGTATCCGTGCCGTCCGGCCAATTCATGCAGACCATAGATGAATGCCGCGAGATTTATCTGAAATATCACGAACCCAATCCCATTGGCTGGCCCGATGTGGAATCGCCAAGGTCGGGGGTCTTTGCGATAAATGTAAAACCGTTTCGGCTTCGCCATCATAGCTCTTCCGGCACAGTCCACCCGCGCCGTGCACACGCTGCAATCACCGTGTTGCGAAGCAAGCAAGCGATCGTCATCGGTCCGACCCCGCCTGGCACGGGCGTTATCGAGCCAGCGACCGCCGCGCAGCTGTCAAAATCAGCATCGCCGACCAGTCGCGTTTTGCCTTCACCCTTTTCCGGAGCAGGAATGCGATTGATGCCGACATCGATCACGCAGGCCCCTGGTTTCAGCCATTCACCTTTGACCATTTCTGGACGACCCACAGCCGGCACCACAATATCAGCTTCGCGGCAGACGGTTGGCAAATCGGCCGTACGCGAATGCGCTATGGAGATGGTGCAATTTTCGGCCAGGAATAGCAAAGCGGCAGGCTTACCGACCAGGATAGAGCGACCGACAACGACGACATGCTTGCCGGAAAGATCCTCCCCGAGCGCCCGTTTGGCAAGGATTACACAGCCGGTTGGCGTACACGGGCGCAACCCTGGTTTGCCGAGACTGAGCCGTCCGGCGCTCGCTTCAGTGAGTCCATCAACGTCCTTATCCGGATCAATTTGCTCGATCGCGGCCGCCTCATTCAGTCCCTTTGGCAAAGGCAGCTGCAACAATATGCCGTCCACTTCTGGGTCAGCGTTCAATCGCGCGATCAGGCCCTCAACTTCGTCTTGCGTCGCCGTGTCAGGCAAATCGTGATGCAGCGAGCGCATGCCCGCTTCTTCGGTCATCCGAACCTTGCTGCGAACATAGACCTGACTGGCTGGGTCTTCGCCAACCAGCACGACAGCGAGCGTCGGTTGCCCGGGCAGTTGATCGACCGCTGCTTTGACTTGCGCGCGGACGTCCGCCGCCACTTCTTTCCCGGAAATAATTTTGGCTGTCATGACCGATGAGTGTTCCTTTCACCGGCGAGGCTCAATCAAGCCACTCGCGCCGGGTTAGATGACGTTTGGATAGATGTAATAAACGATCACACGCTGCAGGAAGATGATCGCCAGGATGAGGACGAAGGGAGAGAAATCGATCTGCCACCCCTTCGGCATGAAGTTTCGAATGGGCCTCAAGAACGGCTCTGTCGTTTGATACAGGATCCGCCAAATCGTCGAAACGAGTTGATTGCGGGTATCGAGCACCCGGAAAGACACCAAGAGCGAAAAGATCACATAGATGAACACCACGAACGAGGCGAATTGCAGTAAGATCAGAATGATATCGAGAATCGCGCGCACAGCTCAGACTCCATTATTGTTGTGTGTCCCCTAGGGCGGTTCAGGCCCGCTCGCAAGCGTTCCGCTACTCTGTACTGCGAAAGCGTGATGATTGCGCCCCGACCATGGCCCGGCCAAGCGGTTCTGGTAGGATACGGCTGAGCGTCGCGAGGCCCTTATTGACAGCCCCCGGCACGACGACAGGATGCCCGCGTTCGCAAGCATTTATTCCGGCTTCTACGACCGGGGCTGCTTCCATCCACAACCAATCTGGCATCTCATTGGATTTCTCGCGGGTGCCGTTCACATCGTGGAATTCGGACCAGGTAAACCCGGGGCAAAGCGCGGTGCAATGCACGTCCTCATATCCGGCCCCCTTGGCCTCGGCATTGATCGATTCCGAGAATTTAATCATCCCCGATTTGACGCTGGCATAAAGCGTGTGACCATTCGAGCCGGGTGTGTATCCAGCCAGCGATGCGACATTGATAATCCGCCCAAACCCACGTTCTGCCATGCCAGGCAATACTTTGTGGGTCAGCTCGATCGGCGCACTATAGAGCACCCGTAAGAAGTTCGCCTGGTCCTTCCATTTGGTATTGAAGAACGTCCCTGGCAGGCCATAACCCGCATTGTTGACCACGCCATCGACATGCCGACCAGCTTCTTTGATCTCTTTCAAAATCGTGTCTACGCTATTGGCCCGCGCAAGATCTTGCGAGATCACAATGGTCGCGACTTTGTGCTTTTCTTCCATATCGCGGGCTAGCTTTTCCAACCGATCGGCCCGGCGCGCGGTGAGCGCGAGATCCCAACCCAGCGCGGCATATTGTTTCGCGAATTCCTCGCCTATACCGGCGGATGCACCGGTGATCAGCATCAGTTTGCGGTCAGTCATGGTTGCTTTCCTGTTTGTTCAATTGATCGATGGAGCGCTGCAAATTCGCCCGCGCCCGCGTTTCCCATTGGCTGTAGAAATGATCTGAAAAGTAAAGTCTTTCACGCTTCAAAAAACCCTGAAGAATGGCGCTTCGCGCCTGCACATAAACGGCCTTCGGCACGAAGGCGTACTCGTTACGGATATGGGTTTCGTAACGATCGAACACGTCAGACGCCGCCGCCAGAATGGACAAATCGATATCCAAGAAGAGCTCAAGGTCCGATTGCTCATCCCGCGTCAGGCCATCCGGCACGAGATGCTGTTTGGTCGCCCGAATAATCCTATCGGCGCGGCGCAACGAGGGATTGGGTAAGTCCGTCCCAGCCATTTCGCTCAGCAAGTCGGCGCTTTTATCTTCATTATCGCTGGCTTGAGGGTCATAAATCGCATCGTGCCAATACAATGCCCATAAGACTGCATCAGAATCATTGAGTTGGTCTGAAATACCGTCCAAATGCCACAGCAAGGCCTCGATATGCTTCCAGGTGTGATAATGACGCTGGGGCTCGCTGTAACGCCGTTTCAACTCATCCAGCTGCTCTGTTGAGGGCATCCGCATGGCCTCAGCCTTCCCCTTTGCGCCACACCCGCACTTTGGTCAGGAAGGCAAGTTGAAGATGCTCCGACGTGAATCCCGCTTTTTGCATGTGCGGATCGAAATCCCAGTTCAGATAGCCTTTATAGTAAGGCTCATGAAACCCTTCCGGGAAATATTCCAAAAAGCCATCGACGCCAGGATTATCCCCAAATTGCAGACTGTCCGCGATGATAAACGTCCCGCCCGGTTTCAGGACCCGCGACGCTTCCGCCAAAACTTGGGGTCGCACACGGGGCGGCAATTCATGGAACAGATAAATCGAGATCAAATGATCGAAGCTTGCATCCTCAAACGGCATGGCTTCAGCTGCGCCCTCAACCACATCAACGTGCGGCCAGCGCGCGGTGTTTTCGCGGGCGGCCTCGGCATAAGGCGGAGATAGATCCATGCCTGTAAGCGCCAATTTCGGCATAGCGGTTAGCGTCTGACGCATAAATCCACCCGTTCCGCAAGCTAAGTCCAATACACGGACTTTGCGTTGATCCTGTCCTTGAACCTCACGCGCCAGAGCCGCGAGTGCCGCTCGGCGCATCGCTGCGGCCGCTCCAGTAAACAGAGCTTCGACTTGATGATCGTAGATTTCAGCACTCTCATCGCTGAGCCAACCATCTGTTTGATAATGAAAATTTTGCCGAAAGTAGGCTGGGAACCGATCAGGGTCTGCCACGTCATTCTCTCGAACTTCAGTTCCATTTCGGTCCAGGCGACGGCGATCCACCTCTGCGACATCATCCAAAAACCGCCGCGCGCGCCGCACGGCACGCGGAAAATCTCTCAGACGCATCTCTCGTCCCACCGGGTCTGGATATAGGCCAGCCTCTATGTTCGCTCGATCCTGACGAAACAGGTCGAAATAGGCTTTGCGCAGCGCTTTGAGATTCGGTTTGTGTGTGGGTTTAAAGGCCGGCTCACCCGGGCGGTTAAAACCCGCCGATCGACGCCGCGCTAAAGCATATTGCCCACCATACCAAGCCGACCGCAATCCTTGTGCAGCGGTATAACGGGCGCGGCCTGCGCTTTGCCGGACGGTTTTGAGTATTCCCATGGCGTATAAATGGGCGCAACAGGCCGAGCCGTCCAGAGGCGACCCGTCGCGGTCTTCAGCTTCCATTCAGATTGTCTCAGGCAGAAATCTTGCAGAACCTGCGACAGATGGGCGAGAATGCCTGTTGGTTGCTGATTGAGTTAAGGAATTCCGATCATGATCCGAACCAGCCTCCTGGCCTCTGCGGCGGCCCTGTTTATCGTCCCCGCGGCCCAAGCAGATCATGAACATTACGGTCATTCTTATGGCCAACAATCGACAATCGCGAGCGCCGCGTGTGAACGCCAAAAAGACAATGACCGGCTAGCTGGTGGTGTCGTTGGCGCCGTCGCGGGCGGCTTGATTGGCGCAGCAATTGGCGGCGAACTGGAGCCGGATAATGGCTATCACCGGTATCGTGGACATCGTGGCTATAGAGGGTATCGCGGATATCGCGGATACGGCCGACACCGCGGATATCGTCGCGGCTACTATCATGATCGCGGAGACGACGGCGCCGAAATCGCTGGCGCAGTGATTGGCGGCTTATTGGGCGCCGCGGTGGGCAGCGAAATCGCTGGCGATTCCACTGATTGTTCACGCACCTACAGCTATGGCGGGTCAACATCTTATGGCCGTAGCAATTATGGCAGCTCCGGCCTCAGCGGTGTACATGCCCCGACACGGTCGCCGACCGGACCAGCTTGGGAAAGTCCAGACGCGCAGCAATCAAATGTCCGCAGCGTCTCGCAACCTTACAATTCAATTGCGCCAGCCTATCCAAGTGAACCAGCTTACCCGGTTGAAGAAGACTATGATGATCTCGCCGGCGGACCTGAAGCTCTGCCTCCGTCACAAGACTGCACCACGGTTCGGCGTGAGACGCGGTTACCGGATGGCACCATCATTCGTGAACCCGTTGAAGTCTGCCAAACCTCAGATGGCCGCTGGCAGATGCCACGCGAAGTGCCGGAATTTTAGCGGATTTTCTCTGAGTTCCGCCAATTTCAGGCCTCTGATCTTCGACCATTAAATTTCCGCACACGCGCCAGCGAAAGCTGGGGTCTATGGGCCATAATCTCCTCCCGTCCGACAGGTACTTATCAACCATGGATCCCTGCTTCCGCAGGGATCGGCGGAGACGGGGGCACAGCGAGTCACGCTGGCGGTGGCGTCCCCAATCGCGCCCATCAAATACACCTATACGGAAGGTTCCGCACTTCCCCTCCCCTAAGCGTCGGCGTATGACGCGGGTATGACTAAGTATTTCGAACCGATTTCCTTCCAGGTTTGGCCGACGGACAAATCTGCGTTTGCCGATGCCCTCGGCCATTCTTTCCGCGAAACTGGCTTTGCAGTGATCAGTGATCATCCGATCTCTCAAGCCATTATCGATCGGGCAGTAGACGCCTCAAAAGCGTTCTTCGCGCTGCCAGCTGATATCAAAGAGCAATACCACGATGCTGCCGGTGGGCGTCAGCGTGGCTATACCCCATTTGGCACCGAAAATGCCAAAGGTGCCAGCGCGGCAGACCTGAAAGAATTCTGGCACACCGGACGGGCCTTACCCGCCGATAGTCCCTATCGCGCCACGATGAAAGAAACGCCGCCCGTGCCGGAAGTGGCTGAGTTTGATGCCGCCACACGCGCGTTTTACGACGCAATGGACGAGTTTGGCGCTCAATTGTTGCGCGCCGTGGCCATGCATCTTGGCCTGCCTGAAAACTGGTTCGATGACAAAGTTCAGAACGGCAACTCCATCCTGCGCTTGTTGCACTATCCGCCGCAGGAAAACCCGCCGCCAGAAGGCACGGTCCGCGCGGGCGCGCATGAGGACATTAATGTCATTACACTGCTCCTCGGTGCTGAGGAAGCGGGGCTGCAAGCGTTGCATCGCTCTGGCGTCTGGCTTGATGTCAGTCCGCCTGCGGGATCGCTGGTCATCAATTGCGGTGACATGTTGCAGCGCCTCACGGGCGGCGTGCTGCCCTCGACCACGCACCGCGTGCTCAACCCGTCGCCAGAACGGGCAAAGTTTCCACGCTACTCAACGCCTTTCTTCCTGCACTTCAATCAGGACGTCATGATTGAGGCGTTGCCGCAATGCCTGGCTGAAGGTGGCAAAGCGGAGGCGCCGATTACCGCGCAGGACTATTTAATGGAACGACTGAGAGAAATTGGCCTGGTAGCGTCGTAAGCCTTAAATCAGCGGCCTGGTCTGCGGGGTTCGGTTCTTAGATTATCAGTCCTGGTCTCATCGATCGCGCGTCAACGGTCGCGCGCTCACGCTTGAGACTCTGAGATGAGCTGATCGACCTGCGCGCGCCAAGGCAGGCTCGGTTGCGCGCCCGGTTTGGTGACGGCTAAGGCGGCTGCCGCGGACGCGAAGCCGAGCGCGGCTTGCGGGTCTTTGCCTTCTGCGAGCGCAACGGCGAGGGCTCCGCAAAACGTGTCGCCTGCGCCTGTCGTATCGACGACACTCACCGGAAACGCGTCAGCGCGTGCGAGTTCGCGACCTTGCTTGTAAAGCACCGCGCCATCGCCGCCTAAAGTGACCGCGACGAGCCCGCCTTCGTGATGCAAAGCGTCACCATAGAACGCCGCCTCGATTTCGTTGACGATGAGAAGGTCGGCGCGATCCAGAAGCGTCGATGAAACCTCGATCGCTGGCGCAAGATTGATCGCGAGCAGCGCGCCAGTTTCAGCCGCACGGTCGGCCGCCGCTTCGATGGCAGGGACTGGCACTTCGAGTTGGCAAAGTATCACATCGCAGGTCGGCAGGCTTTCCACATCCTGGGCGCTAACGTTCGAATTGGCGCCGCTGGCAACGGTGATCTGGTTCTCGCCTTCAGGTGAGACGGCAATCAGGGCGACGCCCGTCGCGGTGCCGATCTCGCTCATCACGGCCCCGACATCGACACCGTCTTTCCGCAATAGCGCGAGCGCAGCTTCAGCGAGCGCGTCATTGCCAACACAGCCGACCATTTTGACCTCAGCTCCGAGACGCCGCGCTGCGAGGGCTTGATTGGCCCCCTTGCCGCCGGGGTGTTGGGCAAAGCTGGCGCCAGTGGCGGTCTCGCCCGCGGTTGGCAAGGGTGCGCCGCTGGCAACGAGATCGAGATTGATCGAGCCAACAATTCCAATCGTCACGGTCATGAATACGCCCCCAATAGTTTGCCCATCGCGTCAAACACGGCGTCGCTTTTCGCGCGCTCATACCACAAGACATTTCCTTTGCGATCGGCGCGCGGGACGGTTCGACCGAACTGCTCGCCAGGCTCTGTCACGACATCAACGAAGACCTGACGTCCTGAGAACAGGTCAGGTCTGACCACCGCCATGACGGTGCTCGGATCATGCAACGGCGCATGGCGCGCGCCATTGGCCGAAAATTCCAGCTGGTTCGAGGCATTGAGCAACGCGGCCGCGATTTGCGCCTGTTCTGTATCAATGGCTTGGATTGCGGCGAGCCGTTCCTGCGTGGTGCGAACTTGATGCGTCACATCGAGACTCAAGCACCGCATCGGGAGACCGGCATTAAACACGATTGCGGCGGCGTGTGGATCGGCGAATACATTAAACTCGGCATAGGGCGTGATGTTGCCACCCTCGGTGTCCGCCCCGGCCATAACAACAATTTCCTCAATGCCCTCGCTGATCTTTGGCGCCATGGTAAGGGCCAGAGCGATATTGGTCATCGGGCCTGTTACGATCAGTGTCAGAGGCGAATTTATGGACGCGCGACAGCGGCGGATGATCATATTCACCGCGTGCGCTCGTGACAAAGCCAGTCGTGGTTTTGGGAATGGCAGATTTCCGAGACCGGTGCTGCCATGGAAATCTTCCGCCGTCACCGGATCACGCAGCAAAGGACGCGGCGCGCCGGCACACACGGGAACCTCACGCCCACACCCTGCAGCTTCCCGCATGATCCGCGCATTTATCGCCGTTTGGTGACCTTTGACGTTGCCTGCCACTGTGGTGATAGCCTTCACATCCAGGTTTTTCGCGCCAAAGGCAGCGAGCAGTGCCACCGCATCATCCAAGCCAGGATCACAATCAATAAGAACAGACTTCATTCCGTCGGTGTGCGGTGTCGAATTCACCTTGGCAAGTCTTGAAACCGCTCATTCCTACGCTAAACCCATGGGGAGTTCATTACATCAGGAGCCTTTCATGAGCGTCACCACGCAGATCGTAGACTACGAACAAGACGGACAAACCTATGAGGGCTTTCTGGCCATGCCCAAGGACACCCCAAAAGCGGTTGTCCGGGTGGCGCATGCTTGGGGGGGGCAATCCGAGTTTGAACAAGAAAAAGCGAAACTGCTCGCCAGCTGGGGCTATGCCGGATTTGCAATCGATGTCTATGGCAAAGGCAAACGCGGCGAAACCAATGAAGAATGCGAAGCGCTGATGACGCCGCTGGCAAGCAATCGTGAAACATTGCAGTCACGGCTCGGGTTCGCACTGGATGTCGCCAAGAAAGAGGCTGGCGTCGAAAAAGCGGCTGCGATCGGATTTTGCTTTGGCGGACTGAGCGTATTGGATATGGCGCGTAAGAATATGGCCGTCTCCGGCGTGGTGAGCTTCCATGGTCTGTTTGGGGCGCCGGGCAATACGGATGAAACCATTGGTCCGAAAGTGCTGGCCCTGCACGGCTGGGAAGATCCGATGGCCACGCCGGACGATGTTATGGACTTCACCCGCGAAATGAATGAGGCGAAGGCGGATTGGCAGCTTTATGCCTATGGCGGCGTGATGCATGCTTTCACCAATCCAGGCGCCAATAATCCCGATTTTGGCACCGTATATGATGCCGGTGCCGACCGGCGCAGTTTTGAGGCGTGTCAGAACTTCCTAGACGAAGTCCTCGGCTAATCTGCGCAGATTAGGCAGTAAACCCAGCCAACAGATATAACCCGGTCGCGGCAACACCGCCGACCAAGGCGTAGGGCAATTGCGTGCGAACATGTTCCATGTGGTCACAGCCCGACGCTAAGGACGCGATAATCGTCGTGTCAGAGATCGGCGAACAATGGTCACCAAACACGCCGCCGCCCATCACCGCGGCGACCGCGAGCGGCAGTGGCACACCTGCTCCAACGGCTAAGGGCACCGCCACCGGAATGAGAATGCCATAGGTGCCCCAACTTGTACCGGCCGTGAAAGAAGTGACCGCGGCAGCCAAGAACAAAATCGCTGGAATGACCCAAGGCGCCGGGAAGCTTGATGCAATACTGGCGATAAACTCGCGCATCCCAACGGCATTCAGGCTCGCCCCCAAGACCAAGGCGAGGAAGATCATGGTCACAGCGGGCAGCAAATCGCCCATGCCTTTAAAGCCGATCTCGACCAGTTCGCCCTTAGCGCGTTTTGAATGAGCCAAGCAGAAGAACGCTGCGACGGTGGCGAGAATGACGGACCAGAGAATGGCTTGTGCGCCAGAGCCTTGGCGGATATCTCCATCGCCGGTCCAAATCATGAAGCCGATTGTGCCGCCGATCATGATGACCAATGGAAGGGCCATATAGATCGCTTTCGATGCTGGTTCTGGCGCTTCGTTGAATGGCCCGCTAATGCTGATCCGCGAAGCAGTTCCCGCCCCGCGCTCGACCGCCGAGAGAGGGCCAAATGTGCGATTTGAGAACACTGTGAAGAACACAAGCGCAATCGTAATCCAGGCGTAAAAATTCAACCCAATGGTCGCCATCAGTACGCCTGTCGCGCCTTCGACGCCATTCTCGTTTAACAAGCCGAGCAAATAGGCGCCCCAGCCATTGAACAGAATGAGCACGCTGATCGGCGCGCAGGTCGAGTCGATAATGTAAGCGAGACGCTCGCGGCTGATCTTCAATTTGTCGAAAAGAGGTCGACCCAGTATACCCGTCGTCAGGAGGCTGATATTGGTTTCGACGAAGATCAACACGCCACAAATTGCGGTCACCAAACTCGCCCGGCGAGGCGTTGAAGCGAAACCAGAAGACTGCAATCGCTCCACCATGGCGCTAATCCCGCCAGAGCGTTGCATGTACACGATCAGCGCGCCGATGATCAGACAGAACAGGAGCACGCGCGTATTGTAGGAGCTGTCAAACACGCCGACCGCCCGATCAATACTGCCGAGCGCGCCCATGAAAGGGTTAAAGCCGGCAATGATGGTTTCGCTGAGCCAAATCGCAATGCCGAGCGCCCAGAACACGTTCCGCGTCCACACCGCAACAATGATGGCCAACAAAGGCGGCGTAATGGTCAGCCAATCCATGGCTTTAGTTCAGCACGTTTGGAGAAACTAAATTGGACTCACGCGCCGCTTCTGCGGCGCGCACCAGACGCATCATGTTGCCCCCCCAAATCTTCTCAACGTCCTCATGTGTGTAGCCCGCGGCGAGCAGATCTCGAGTGATCTTCTGCAACATTGAGACATCGCTCATGCCATCGACGCCGCCGCCGCCATCCCAGTCACCGCTAATACCGACATGATCTGGGCCAATCACGTTCAGCACGTGAAATGTGTGTTCCATAAATTTCGCATAAGTCGATCTCGGCGCCGGGTATTTGTCGTTCATTTCAGCCCGCGCCGCCATCATTTCAGCCAGTGTGTCCGCATCCATATTAGAGAAATCGGTGCCAAATCTCTCCGTCAATTCAGCAATTGCAGCCTCTCGCTCTGGTGACGGCACAAGTTGCTCTAAGTAGCCGCCGAAAATGTTCATCTGGATGACACCGCCATTTGCGGCCAGCTCAACCAATAGCTCATCGTCAATGTTCCGCGGATGATCGTAAATCGCTTTCGCACCCGTGTGCGAGAGAATGATCGGAGTTGTGGAGAGCGCCATCATATCGCGCACCGTGGAATCAGCTGCGTGGCTGCCGTCCAGCAACAAACCCAATCGGTTGGCTTCGCGCACGAGTTCTTCGCCGAGCGGGCTAAGACCGTCATAAGGCTGCGCAATATCTGTCGCACTATCGGCAAATTGATTGTTGGCGAAATGAACGGGGGCGATCATCCGTAAGCCGCCAATGTAGAAATGCTCGAGCAGAGAGACATCAGTACCGAGCGGATAAGAGTTTTCCATGCTCTGGAACACGACCTTTTTGCCATCCGCCAAAATCGCGTCAACATCGTCAGCGGAAAGCGCGAGCGCCACGTCTTGATGATATTTGGCAGCAAACTCGCGGATCGCGGTTTGGCGCATCAATCCGTGCGTGCGCGCCGCCGCGTAGCTGGCTTCGTCGAGTGGGCCCTGCCGAGTGAAGATGACCCAAAAGCCGCCATCCAGCCCGCCTTCATTCATCCTTGGCAGATCGACATGTGTGCCGTCTTCTTCGAAACTGCCTCGCTCGGTGAACGTATAATCTGGTGTATGGAAGAGCGCCGGAGTGTCGAGATGGCTGTCTAACACAGCAATCGACTCGTGGAATGCATCATCATCAAGGTTGCTGAGCTGAACCGCCTCTTCAGGCGCCTGTTGATGTGTGATCGTGCTTCCCGCCCCGGGCATTTGTGGGGCACAACTCGCCAGGCACAGTGCAAAAACGCTTACCAACCCAGATCGAACCATGGTCATACTCCTCATATTCAAAGATCTGACCTAAACGAGCCGGACTTTATGGCAAGTCTGACGGCTGCGCCTGGTCCCAGATCAACTGATTGAGCCCGACAAAGCGCATCATTCGAGCAAGCTCTGCTTCCACTTTATTCGCCCGCACAGAGGTCCATTTAACTTTTGGTTCGAGCCACAGATTCAGAACCTTCAATTGACCGGCTTTGCGATCCGCTTTTGCTTCGATCCGCCCGACCAAACGATCACCTTCGAGCATCGGATAGACATAATAACCCCATTTACGCTTGGCGGCCGGTACAAACATTTCGACCGTATAATCAAAGCCAAACAAGCGCTTCAATCGGGTCCGGTCGCGAATAACCGGGTCAAATGGATTGAGAATGCGCAAACGCGTCGTTGGCGCTGGCGCGGTTGCTAGGCGTGTTTCAATATTCTCAGGCGCCCAAACCGTTATCAATTGGCGATCCGCCGTCTCGATTTCGACCGGGATCAGGTCACGAGCCGATTGCGCCCATGCCTTGGCTTCGGCGTTCGAGACCGCCTCCCAAAACCGTTGGATGTCCCCTTCACTGCCAAACGCCATGCGGCCCAAGGCATTCGCGCAAAGCCAATCGATTTGCGCGTCATCTGATGGCACGTGCGCCAAGTGATGTTCTGGAATCACGCGCTCGCTAAGGTCATAGAATTTGGTGAAATTCTCACGGTGCGACGTCGACAGTTCGCCTGCATACCACATGTAATCCAGGGCCAGCTTGTGCGGCGGGCGCGCCCACATTGTCTTTTCACCTTTGACTTTGGTGTCGAAAGCCTTGGTGCACAGAGGTCCCTCTTCGCGAATGCGATCTTTAATATGGTTTCGACCATCCGCATCCAACATCCCGCGGTGCCATTCCCATTTCCGAACCTTCGCTTCCAGACGACGAAACTGGCGTTGCCACATCGGATAGAAGTCCATGGGGATGACGGATGCATCATGGGTAAAGTGCTCGAAGACGTGCCGATGGTCGGCCATATGGCGGTTCAGCATCGGCTCACGGTAATTCTGGTTTCGGCTCCACAATATGTGATGATGCGCACGCGAGACGACCTGGATCGTGTCGAGCTGGACAAATCCCAGCTGTTTGATCAACGCATCTAAGTCCAGCGGCCCAGTGGGAGTCTCGGCCAGTCCTTGCGCATCCAGCCAAAGCCGCCGTGCATCTCGGTTTGAAATCCGGAGGGGTGCGGGTGTCGACACGATCACCCCCCGCCAGAGGGTCTGCCCTGACCCCATATTGTTTGCCTCATGCCTCGTCTTCTTTCTGCGATCGGATGGCGCGCCATTGAGCCAAACGCTCGGCGATCGGACCTTCGCGACCCTGTCCTTTCGGGTGATAGAAGGCGACCCGATTCATGCCGTCTGGAAAGTAGTTTTGTCCAGAAAAGCTATCTTCTTGATCGTGGTCATAGGCATAGCCATCGCCATAGCCCTGCTCTTTCATCATCTTGGTTGGCGCATTCAAGATATGCTTTGGCGGCATCAAAGAGCCGGTTTCGCGCGCTGCGGCCCGCGCCTGTTTGAGCCCCATATAAGCGGCGTTCGATTTCGGTGCCGTGGCGAGATGAACCACAGCATGCGCCATCGGGATCAGGCCTTCCGGCTCGCCCAAGCGTTCAAACGCGCGGGCCGCTTCGCCTGCGACCATCATCGCCGTTGGATCCGCAAGGCCGATATCCTCACTTGCCATGACAACAAGACGACGCGCGATAAAGAGCGGATCTTCGCCGCCTTCCAGCATTCGCGCGAACCAATAAAGCGCCGCATCAGGATCTGACCCGCGCACTGATTTGTGCAAGGCCGAGATGAGATTGTAGTGCTCGTCTCGGCTTTTATCGTAAGCTGGCGCACGTTTCTGCAATGCTTTCGTAAGCGCTTCGAGAGACAGGCTCTGACTGTCATTTGCGAGGGTGAACGCTTGTTCTGCGAGGTTGAGCAAATAGCGTCCGTCACCGTCCGCCATGTCGATCAGGGCATCGCGCGCTCGCGCGTCTACGGGCAATGCGCGCCCGAGTTCGATTTCAGCGCGCTTGAGCAAAGTCTCAGCCGAGTCTTCATCCAAGCGGTTCAGAACCAGTACAGCGCAGCGAGACAGCAACGCGCCGTTCAGTTCAAAGCTTGGATTTTCCGTCGTGGCCCCGACTAAGGTCACAGTTCCGGCTTCGACATAGGGCAAAAACCCATCTTGTTGAGCGCGATTAAACCGGTGAATCTCATCGACGAATAGCAGCGTTCCTCGGCCCATGCTTCGACGCTGCTGGGCGGCATCGAAGACCGCACGTAAGTCTTTCACCCCGGAAAAAATCGCTGAGATGGCCTCGAAGTGCAGATCAGTTTCTTGCGCCAATAATCGCGCGATCGTGGTTTTTCCTACGCCAGGCGGGCCCCATAGAATGATCGAAGAAAGGTGCCCCGTGGCGAGCATCCGCCCAAGCGCGCCCTCTGGCCCAATCAAATGATCTTGGCCAACCACATCACCCAAGACCTGAGGGCGCATTTTATCAGCCAAAGGACGCGGTGCGTCATTTGACAGGTCGGAAGCGGCAAACAAATCACTCATGCCCTCTGCCATAGCCCTGTCCCTCGCATTTGATAAGTTTTCACTTGTCATGATTGGGGCGCCATGACAAGAACATAATAAGAACAAATGGAGGGACTGATGACCACGCTTACACTTTACACCAACCCCATGTCACGCGGACGCATTGCGCGCTGGATGTTAGAAGAAGTCGGCGCGAGTTATGATACGATCTATCTGACTTATGGCGACACAATGAAGGGTGATGCGTACTTAGCGCTGAACCCGATGGGCAAAGTGCCTGCGATCAAGCATGGCAGCACCATCGTCACTGAATGTGCCGCCATCTGTGCCTATCTTGCTGACGTCTTTCCAGATGCCGGTCTTGCGCCACCGGTAGATCAACGCGGCGATTATTATCGTTGGCTGTTCTTCGCCGCCGGACCATTAGAAAGTGCAACGACCAACAAATCTCTCAATGTCTCAACCGAAGGTCATCAGCAAATGGCCGGTTATGGTGACTTTGAGACGACACAGGCCACACTGATCAAAGCCATTTCTGAGACACCTTTTGTGTGCGGGGATGCGTTCACCGCCGCGGATGTCTATCTTGGATCGCATGTCGGCTGGGGACTGCAGTTTGGCACGATACCGGCGGCCCCTGAACTCGAAGCTTATCGCGACCGGGTCTATGCCCGTCCAGCGCATGCGCGCGCAACTGAACTAGATGATGCCGCCATGGCTGAGCATGGACCGCCAATGCCAGATCAATAGTCGCTTCACACCTTGTCTCATCTAAAGGACTGTGACAGGAGCGTCCTCGCTGCGTTGAAACTGAAAAGATCAAGGCAGCCTTATGACATCTCCCTCAAACCGCGCACCAACCAAAGGGTTGGTCGTTGCCGCACCGAATTCTAGCAGCGGCAAAACCACGTTCTGTTTAGGTCTCGCCGCGGCTTTGAAAGACCGTGGGATGAATGTCGAAGTGGCCAAGTGCGGGCCGGGTTATATTGACCCGCAATTCCTCAGTGCGGCGATCGAACAACCGTGTTTCAACCTCGACAAATGGGCGATGGGCACCGACCAACTTCGCGCCCGCGCGGGGACCATCGCGCATGGATCTGATATCGTTCTCCTCGAAGGGATGATGGGATTGTTCGACGGCGCCAAAGGTATGGACGGGTCGACCGCGGACATTGCCGCTGCGCTGGATTTGCCCGTCTTGCTTCTGATTGATGCGAGCGGACATTCGCAATCCATTGCTGCCACTGTTTATGGCTTTGTTGCAATGGCCAAAAATGTCAAGATCTGCGGCGTCGTCGCCAACCGTGTTGGCAGCGCACGTCATGCAGACCTATTGCGAGAGGCCTTGGACGAAATCAATATCCCAATGTTTGGCGCGGTCTTAAGGTCCGAGAGCCTCACCATCCCGTCTCGGCATTTGGGGCTCGTGCAAGCGGAAGAAGTGGACGCTCAAACCCGCTTGGTGGATGTTGCAAAACGGCGCGTGAGCTTAGATGTCGATCTCGATGCTCTGCTCGCTGGAGCCGGAATGTTCGAAGCTGCTGGCGCCGTAACCCCTATTCCACCGCTCGGTCAACGTATCGCCGTCGCGCAAGACATTGCGTTTCGCTTCGCCTACCCGCACCTATTAACAGATTGGCGCCAGTGCGGGGCCGAGATCGAGTATTTCTCGCCGCTCGCAGACGAAGCGCCATCCGCATCATGCGACGCCGTCTATCTGCCCGGTGGATATCCAGAGCTGCATGCCGGCACATTGGCGCGGGCGGGTCAGTTCCGACAGGGACTTCGCGATGCCGCCGCGCGCGGTGTACGCATCTACGGAGAGTGCGGTGGATATATGGTGCTGGGTCGTAGCCTCATCGACAAGAATGGTGTCCCGCATCGCATGGCGGGATTGCTTGATCATGTGACCAGCTTTGAACACCGAAAGCTACATCTCGGCTACCGCGTGCTCACGCCGCAAGCTGTCCCGGATTGGCCGCGGTCGTTCCGAGGTCACGAATTTCACTATTCCACGCTCGACGCGCGCGGGGCGGACGCCCCGCTCTTTCAAGTCGCAGATGCCCGTGGCAGCGCTTTGGGTTTTGCTGGCGGACGCCGCGGTTCGGTTATGGGGTCGTATATGCACATTATCGACCACGCACCGTCCGGCACAGCAGCCTAGAGATCAATAAAGCCACTAATGGTGCGGCCATTGCGGTCAATTTCGATTTCCCAGCGCCCAGAGTCGCGATCCAAAGCAGCATCTAGGTCGTCCAGTGTCTTGATCGATTGACCATCGACGGCTGTGATGATGTCGCCGGATCGCACCACGCGCCGAGCATATGACCGGCGCATCACGCGATTGACCAAGACCCCACTTTCGAACGGATCCCGGCCAAGCTCTTCGGCCAGACGCGGCGACAACTCAGCCACTTCCGCGCCGGTGAAAGGGTGACGCCCTTCCAACAATACAACTTCTGCCTCGCTCGTGCCCGGCGGCGGCGCGAGGGTGACTGAAATCGTGTCGGTGATGCCGCCGCGTAGGACATTCAGAGAGACCTGTTCTCCTGGCGACTTCGTCGCGGCCAGGAATTTTAAACCGCGCTCATCGAACACTTCGCGGCCATCAATCGCCATGACCAAATCACCACGTCGTAGGTCCGCATTGTCGGCCGGGCCGTCTTCATAGACTTCGCTGACAATCACCCCAAGCGGGCGTTCTAACCCTTGAGCTTTAGCGATATCGAACGTCACCGATTGGCCCTTTAGACCAAGCCAAGGACGCACCAAAGACCCTTCATTGACGGCGGCATCGACAACCCGCTTCACCATTTCGGACGGAATCGCAAAGCCGATCCCATTCGAGCCGCCAGAGCGCGAAAAGATCGCGGTATTGATACCCACCAGGTCGCCGCGCGCATTGACAAGCGCGCCGCCCGAATTGCCTGGATTTACCGCGGCGTCGGTCTGTAAGAAGAAGGCATAATCCGATACGCCAACATCGGTGCGCGCAGTGGCGGAGATAATCCCAGTCGTCACCGTTTGCCCGACCCCGAACGGATTGCCGACGGCCAATACAAGGTCACCGACTTCGACGCCGATTGTATTGGCATATCCCAAGGTCGGCAGCGGCGTCCCTTCCGTATCAATGCGCAGAACAGCGAGATCTGTGCGCTGGTCCGCCAGGATCAGTTCAGCCGGGTACTCCCGACGATCGGCCAAAACCACGACAACTTCATCCGCCCCATCGATCACGTGATTATTGGTGACGATGACGCCGTCCGCGCCGACAACGACGCCGGAGCCAAGCGAGTTTTGGACGCTGCGGCTTTCCGGCTCGCCAGAGCGCCGCCCATACATCAATTCGCGCATCGTCGGTCGGCGCTGCACGGTTTTGCGGGTATAGATATTGACCACCGCAGGTGAGACTTGCTTGACCAGCGGAGCATAGCTCAGTTCAACTTGAGCCTGGTTTTCGGGAACCACTTTTTCCCAAAACCCCTGCGCGGAGGCTGAACCATAGAGCGGGCTGACCAGCACCACGACCAGTGCAACCAGCACCAGCACAATGCCGACCAGAACCTTCGAAACGTGTTTTGTCATAGTGTCAGAATAATTCATGATTATGGCTCTATTCCGGCGCACTGGCGGAGGCAATTAGGCACTTATGACAATTCAGTTAGATGATTGTTATTCCAGTGTTTATTACCGCTACTCAGCTTGCTTCGCGGCCAACGCTTCGAGATTTCGAGCATGATCTTCACGGCTGATCCGGTAGAAGCTGATCGATAGGATCATCAGCATCCAAACCACAAATAGCGTCGCGCCATAGCCAAATCCAAGCGTCGCCACCGACTCTGCGCTCGCTTCTTCCGGACGGGTGCCTGGCGGGATCGCCGCTGCTGCAAGAATAAATGAAGCCGTGAGAACGCCAATGCCTTGGGACAATTTGCGAATGAATGTGATACCGGCGAAGAAAGTTCCTTCGGAACGACGTCCGGTTTTTAATTCACTTTCTTCGACAATATCCGTGACCAGCGATGCCGCGAGCATTTGATACGCGATGATCAACGCCACATCGAAGACTGTAACAACCAGAATAATGTAAAACAGTTCCGGGGTGCCATTTTCCGGCAACCATCCCAATAGGCGCGCAAAAACCGGCGCGGGCGCAAGCGTAAACGCCATTAAGCCGATCGATATAGCCGCCCGTTTCTTGCCCCAAATGCGACCCGCGATGGGGGCAAGCACAAGCGCCATGATCGCCGACAAAAACACGGCAAAGGTCAGCGCACCAATTTGCTGGCTGTTAAAGTTCCAAAAGAAGCCATTGATGTACTGATTGAGCGTGGCTGAGATGCCTGTGGCCAACAATCCAAATAGAGTCGCAACGAACAATGCGCGAAATGATGGATTAGAGAGCGTTTCCCAAATCTCAGAGAAGATCTTGCCGACGGTCAGTTTTCGCTCGGTCGGCGGGCGCATCAACATCGGGATCCGATGGTGTGTGCCCAATGCGGTGATCAGAATGGCAGTAAAAATCGACGAAGCGCCGACCAATCCGTAAATGTTCCAGCCCGGGATATGGAAGAACCCTTGGGGATCGCCTTCGCTCGGCTTCAGGAAGACCATAAACAACATCACCTGCACCGCTAGGCCGCCGACCCAGGCGAAAAAATATCGAAAAGACATCAGCGAAGTTCGAACGTCATAATCTTGCGACAGCTCCGCCGACAGGCTGAGGCTCGGCACCTCAAACAGCGTATAACTCACGCGGACAATGATGGTCAGGGTCAGCAACCAGGCAAAAAGAGGTGACCCCTCCAATCCTGTCGGAGGGTTCCAAACGAAGAAGTATGCAATCGCGGCCGGCAGCGCCGCCACGTAAAGAAATGGGTGTCGACGTCCCATCTTGGATCTCAAATTATCCGACCAATAGCCAACAATCGGATCCGACACTGCGTCAATGATCAAAGCTATCCAAATCGCGCCCGCCACCCACCATCCAGGCAGACCGAGAATTTGCGAGTAGAATAGGAGAAGGACATAGTCGAACCCGTTATTCTTAATGCCGCCCGCGGCGCCCCCAACGCCAAATGCAATGCGCGTTAAATACCCAAGCTTCGGCGAAGACGCAGTGGTTTCGGTCATAAACTCTCCTCGGCGGGGACGCGGCCTTCGCGCACCTACCGTTTAATAATTACATCTAGTCAATCACATCTGAGCCAGCACGACTACGTTGAAGTGCGGCAAGATTGGCTTCGTGATCCGCCCTAGAAATCTGGTACCGGAATAGGAATGCGATCGCCGTCGCCCAAAGCGCAAGCAAGCCAAACGCATAACCAGCGCCGAGCAATTGTAGCGTGCTGGCAGGCACGTCACCGGGCTGGATGTTACGCGACAGGTCCGCAGCAGCGAGGACGATGGATGCGAGGAAAAGGCCACTTCCACGCGCCAATTTGCGCATGAAGCTGATCCCAGCGAAATAGATGCCTTCTGAGCGGCGACCCGTTTTGAGTTCATTCTCCTCAACGATATCAGCAATCATCGAGGCTGATATGATTTGATATGCGATGATGAGGGCGACATCGATCACCGTCACACAGAGAATGACGTTGAATAAGAGCTCACTTCCATTCGGCGGCATGAGACCAATCAGGCGCAATATCACCGGCATCGGGGCGACAGAAAATGCGATCGCACCGATGAGTATCGCCCCGCGCTTTTTACCAAGGCGCTTTGAGGCGATCGGTGCAAGCACCAGCGCGATCGCCGCAGATAGGAACACCGAGATCGTCAACAAGCCGGTTTGCGCCGTCGTGAACTCCCAATAAAAGCCATTGATGTAATAGTTCAGGGACGCTGCCACACCGGCGGCCATAAATCCAAACAAGGCGGCGAAGAACAAGCCTTGAAACGACTTGCTCGACAGGCTTTCACCAATCTCTCGGAACACACGACCAAGCGTGATTTTTCCAACATCTTGCGGCTTGCGAAGATTTGGAATGTGCCGGTGTGTGCCCAGCGCACAGAGCAGCATAGAAATGACAATCGCGATGGCTGCGATATTGCCATAACTGCGATATCCGTCGACGTTCAAAAACCCACTGCCATAGGTTTCGGTCTCAACCAGCAGAAAGGTCAGTGTATAAGCCGCGATGGCAACACCGCCCGTCCAACCAAAGACATAGCGGAAAGACAGGAATGAGGTGCGCTCGTCATAATCATCTGTCAGTTCAGCGACCAGAGCGCTGCTCGGCACCTCGTAAAACGTATAGCAAACCCGAACGACGATCGTGATTATCAACAAGTATGGGAAGAGCGCGTTTCCGGTCAGCCCTTCAGGCGGATTCCAGGCCATAACATAGGCGAACGCGACAGGAATGATGGCAAGATACATAAAGGGGTGGCGCCGGCCCCATCGCGTCTTCAGATTGTCAGACCAATAGCCGACAATTGGATCGGAGATGCCATCGACGAATAACGCAATCATCAATGTGGCGCCCACCAGCGCAGAATCCACACCTAGAACTTGGCTATAATAGAAGAGCAGAAAATACTCGAAGCCATTGTTTCGGATTCCATTCGCTGCGGCGCCAGAGCCATAAGCGATCTTCGTCCAAATGCCCGCTTTACGCGAAGCTGCGTCCGCCATGTGTCCTCCTTAAACGGTGGCGGGCTTCTATATCGGCCCGCTCACAGATAAAGCGCGCGGGCTAAAGCCCGAGCACCATTTTCGACATGATATTGCGCTGGATCTCGTTCGAACCCGCATAGATCGACGCTTTGCGATAGTTGAAGTATCGCGGGGCGGCCGTCGCTGCCATTTCAGGTGTCGGCAGATCACTATTGGCGCCCGCCCGCGCGACGGCGAACATATCCTCAACGAAAGGCGCTGCATAACCGCCGACGGCCTCAAGAGAGAGTTCCGTGATCAGTTGTTGCACCTCAGACCCCGCACATTTCAGCATCGAGCTTTCTGGCCCAACCCCCTGCCCGGCAGACAGAGCGGAAAAGATCCGTAGCTCGGTGGCGTTGAGAGCCTCAATCTTCATTTCCATGTTGACGATTTTGCGTTGGAAATCAGGGTCCTGCATCAGTGGTGCCCCGTTGGACTGTTCGACGCTGGCAAGCTTTTTGGTCTTTTCCAGCATGCTTTTCAAACCCGGCGCATAAGCGTTCCCACGTTCGAACTGCAGGAGGTATTTGGCATAGGTCCAGCCCTTATTCTCCTCACCGATCAGTGCGTCAGAAATCTTCACGCGGACGTCTTCGAAGAAGACCTGATTGATCTCTTGTTGGTTCTCAGTTGGTCCATCTAGCGTCGGCAAGGGCGAGATCGATATGCCAGGCAAGTCCATTGGGAAGATCAAAAAGCTGATGCCTTCCTGCGGTTTGCCTTCTTTAGAGGTCCGAACGAGGCAGAAAATCCAATCGGCCCATTGCGCGTGCGTGGTCCAGATCTTGGACCCGTTGAGCACATACTCATCGCCATCCCGCACCGCACTCATTTGCAGCGAGGCAAGGTCAGACCCTGATCCCGGTTCAGAATAACCTTGGCACCACCAAATGTCGGTGCGTTTGATTTTGGGCAGGTGCTCAGCTTTTTGCGCGTCATTGCCAAACGCCATGATCACAGGCGCCACCATGGATTTTCCCATCGGCGTCGTCGCTGGTGTTCCGGCGGCCGACATTTCCATATTTAGAATGTATCGTTGCGCCGCGGTTAGACCTGGCCCGCCATACTCTTCTGGCCAGTTGACCACGAACCAGCCGCGATCATCCAATTGTCGCTGCCATTTGACCATGCCTTCTTTGTCCAAATAGTTGGTTTTGGACAAGGCATTTTGGCGCCGCATGTCATCGGAATAATTTTCGGCAATCCAATCCCGGACTTCTTTCTGGAAGGCCAGCTCATCTGGAGTGAATGAAAGATCCATAACAGACTCCTATTCGACGATATCAAACATTTCGATTTTGGGCGCCCCCGCGAGGCAAGCCCCAAGACCAGGCTGAGCGGCTTTGAAATAGTCAGTTTGGCCGTGCGCCTTCAACGCGTCACCAGACGCATATTGCTCCATAAAGATGTACGTCGTTTCGGACCCTTTGGCTTTGTACAGCTGGTATGTAAGGCAGCCCGGCTCGTTTGCTTTGACTTTCGCCATCAGATCTTTGGCAACGGTCTCAAACTCGCCCTGTTTTCCATCTTGGATTTCCAGTGTTGCAACAACCCCAATCATGGCGGTCTCCTCATCCTAAATTTTGCTTGAGACGGACACTATGGGGCTGGCCACGAACCACAAGCCCTCCCGCCGGGAAAAGCGAAACGCGCCCGGGCCATTATTCAACGGTGATTACAGCGCCACGGACGTTTCGCATTGCCCATGGCTCCGTTTCGAACGCAGCGTCAACGCCGTTGCTTTAACACCATTTGGAAAATGTCATCCATGGCTGAGCCATCGCGATCGGCGTCGAACAATGCCCCCAACATGCCGAGGCCATCTGGTTGCGCAGGTTGTTTCTGACGGCCGCCCCCAAGTAAGCCGCCCAGCAGCCCACCCAAACCACTGTTTTGGGATTGACCGCCACCGAGCAGACCCGCCAATTGTGACAGCGTATCCGGTTCTTCGCTTTTCTTGGCGAGAGACCCCATCACCATAGTCGCCACCACGGGCAACATTTGCTTGAGCAAGTCATCTCCCAAACCGGTCTTCTCGGATGCACGACTGGCCACCGATCGGCTCACGTCTTTCGAACCAAGAAGGTGGCCGAGAATGCCATTGCCTTCATCCCGCGTTTCCGGCCGACTTAGCAGGCTAGGATCATCCAAATAGCGGCTATGAGCACCCCGATTGAGCGCGTCTAAGAGCGCTTCAGCGCCGCCTGGCTTGCTGGCGTTCGACTTTAGGCCAGCCGCAAGTGCCGGGATCAACGCCGCCATCGCCTGCTGAGTCACATCCTCGCTCAGCCCAAACTGTTGCCCCAGCTGCCGTTTGGCCGGTTGCGCCGTGGCGCCCGCCAATAAGTCTAATAGTCCTGCCATTGAGTTCCCCTTTATTGCAGGCCTTGGGTGTAAGGCGGCGCGGGGCGATCAGCAAGCTGCAGCATTCATGTTGACGGCTTCCAGAGCCTCATCCAGCACTGCGATGCCCGCGCCCGGCTTGGGCCCTTTTTCGCTCAGCGTGCGTCGCCACTGGCGCGCGCCTGGCATACCATTGAATAGCCCCAACATATGCCGCGTGATCGATGACAGCCGCACGCCTTCTGCCAACCGCGCTTCTACATATGGACGGTACAGTCGCACCGCTTCAAATGGGCTAAGCTTGGCAGCAGCTGGATCGAACAGTGTTTGATCGACCGCGCCGAGCAGAGCTGGCGTTTGATAAGCGGCGC
Source organism: Pseudomonadota bacterium (assembly GCA_039194965.1). GTDB lineage: Bacteria > Pseudomonadota > Alphaproteobacteria > Caulobacterales > Hyphomonadaceae > Henriciella. Next base: position 156,468 of record JBCCVQ010000005.1, read on the forward strand.
GCCCCAACATCACGCCATCGAAATTGATCAAATGATCGGAACACGCCTCGAGCGTTTTGATGCCTCCGTTGAGGACGATTGTCAGATCTGGGCGCGCCTCTTTAAGCGATTTCACCAGATCATAATTGAGCGGCGGGATTTCCCGGTTCTCTTTCGGGCTAAGTCCTTTTAGCCAGGCTTTTCGAGCATGCACCGTGAACACCTCGCAGCCAGCCTCAGCGACCGTGTCGACGAAACGAAACAGGGTTTCACGTTCCGGGTCTTCATCAATTGCAATCCGGCATTTGACAGTCACGGGAATAAACACCGCCGCCCGCATCGCGCGAATGCAGGCCGCGACCGTCTTTGGTTCGCGCATCAAACAGGCGCCAAACGCGCCAGACTGAACCCGATCAGACGGGCAACCGCAATTGATATTGACCTCGTCATAGCCAAACGCTTCGGCAATCCGGGCGGCCTCAGCCATTTTTTCCGGTTCATTGCCACCAAGCTGCAAGACCACAGGATGTTCGTCTGGCGAAAAGCCGATCAGGCGATTTCGGTCGCCATGAATGACGGCATCTGCGGTGACCATTTCAGTCCATAATAGCGCTCGCTTCGACAACACCCGATGAAACGCCCGGCAGTGACGGTCTGTCCAGTCCATCATAGGGGCGACTGAGAACGTATAGTCTTGATTCTTCAGCATTTATTTTGTACTTTCAAGGCACTAAACGTGAACGTGCACGCAAAATTCTTCACTATTGTGCACGGATGTTCACGATACGTCACACCATTTTTCGAGCTGGGTGTGCACGTAGCGTGCATAAAACGATGATGGAGCGGGTGCAAAATGGCAGGCATAAATAAACTCAAATCCGGCTAGTGGCGCGTCCAAATCCGGAGGCACGGGATTTTATACTTTGAAGACCCTTAATTTAAAGTCTGACGCTGACCTCTGCGCTCAAGAAACTGACAGACGCATTGATAGAGGCGCAAAGAGCAAAGCGTGCGACGCCGAACCTCGCTTGATTCTCGTTACGAAATAACATAACGCGTCCTTCTCGAAGCAATCGATAGCGTGGAATTGGATTATGCGTACAATCAGCAACAACCGAACAAAGACAACAGTTCTGGCGGCAATAATGGCGTCAGCGAGCTGGGTCACTTTGGCGACGACATCCGCGAACGCCCAAGGTGATGAGGCAGAACGGGTCGAAGAGACGATCTTCGTTGTTGGTGACCGCCGCGCCTATCAAGGTAACTTTGATTTCCTGGAAGAAACAGCGATCAACCAATCCATAGACGAAGAATTGCTAGGCGACACCGGCGCGACAAATCTAAATGACGCACTCGACCTCTCTGCGTCTGTCGCACGTCAGAATAATTTCGGCGGTCTTTGGAACAGTTTCTCTATTCGTGGTTTTTCGGGCGACATTAACTTGCCGAGCGGCTTCCTGGTCAACGGCTTTAACGCGGGGCGTGGTTTTGCCGGACCGCGTGATCTTGCTGGGATCGAAGCTGTTGAGGTGCTGAAAGGCCCACGCTCAGCCCTGTTTGGTCGCGGAGAACCAGGCGGCACGATCAACCTCGTGACCAAGCGACCCGGTTTTGAAACCGGTGGCTATATCGAAGGCACAATCGGCAGCTGGGACCAATACCGGCTCGAGGGCGATTTTCAGACCATTTTAGGCGAAAACGAAAATGTCGGGATACGTCTTGTCGGCTTCGTCGAAGATGCTGAGAGCTTCCGTGAAGGTAAAGAAACCAACGCTTCGGGATTCTATCCTTCCATCGCCTTTGACCTTGGTGAGAATTCTAGCCTCACATATGAGCTGGAATATACCAATCAGGAACTCCCCCAAGACCGCGGCGTTGTATTCTCTGAGACATTTGGTTTTTCGCCCAGCGAACTCTTTGTTGGTGAACCTGACGCATTGATCGAAACTGAAGTGGTTGGGCATCAACTTGAGTATCGCTACGATTTCTCGGAAAACTGGGGCCTCCTGCTTGGTGCAGGCTATCGCGAAACCTCACTGTTCGGGGACGCGTACGAAACCAATTTTGGCAGTCGTCAGACCTTTCTCGTCGATGGTCAAACGATCTCTCGCTTCTTCCGATTCAGAGACTACGAAACTGAATACTTCGTCCTTCGCGGCGAAGTGACAGGCGAATTTGAGACAGGGCCTTTGCGCCACCGCCTTATCGTCGGGGTGGACTATGACACATTCGACAATGATCAGGTCGCAACTCGTTTCCGCCAAGGCGGCCTAGGCGGTGAGACGAGTGCAAGTCTGATTGCGGCCGGACGTGCCGAAGAGTATCTGCTCGTCGATATTGCGAACCCAGAGTACGGTATTTACGCCCGTCCTGATGCGGCCCCACAGCTCGACCGTCTCGAAACTTTGAGTGGCACAGGCTTCTACATTCAAGACCAGATTGACCTGACAGATAAACTCCAGGTCCGGATCGGGGGTCGTTTCGACGACTTCGAGCAAGAACTTGACAACCGGCGCACAGACCCGGTTTCGCGAGAAGAGTCGTCCAACACATACTTCTCACCCCAATTCGGTATCGTCTACAGCGCGAGCGATGCGGTAAGCCTGTACGCCGCTTATGGCGAAGGTATTCGTCAGCTTTCAGGAAGTGATCCGGACGGAAATTCATTCGATCCGAACAAGACAAAGTCGACTGAAATCGGCGTGAAAGCAGATCTTGGACAGCTTTCTACTCAAGTTGAAGGCACAGCGTCCGTCACGCTCTTCAATGTTGAGCAAAGCAATATCTTGGTCTTCGGCAATGGCTTCAGCGATCCAATCCCGGCGGGTGAAGCGGAAAGCCAAGGCCTGGAGGTGGATGCAAACCTCGATTTTGAGAACGATCTTAGCCTATGGTTCTCTTACGCCTATGTAGATGGCGAGTATACAAATAGCGGTATCGACACGTCGACCTTCACCCAATTTGACCCAGGCTCACCGCTCGTGAACTCGCCTGAGCACCAACTCAGCCTGCAGGTTACTAAAGGTCTCAATGTGGCGGATAAGCCTGTTACCCTTGGCGGTGGTCTGCTCTATGTCGGCGAGCGATCCGGTGAGCTTGGCAGTGATTTCATGCTGCCGGAATATACCACGGCACGGGTGTTTGCTGAAATTGAGCCGATCGAAAATTTGGCTATTCGATTGGACATCGATAATCTGTTCGATGAAACCTATTACACTGACTCTTTTGCAAATGTTTGGGTTCAGCCAGGCGCTCCACAACGGTTCCGTTTGACTGCAGCCTATCGGTTCTAGGGGATGCAGATGGAAACCGCGCTCTCAGCTGAAGCATTGACGGTCACACGCTCAGGACAAACTGTACTCAAAGATGTTTCGTTCAGTGTTTCAGCTGGCGACGTCTACGCCTTGCTTGGTGGCAATGGCGCAGGCAAGTCGACGACGCTGCTGACCTTTCTTGGTTTTTTGTCGCCCGACTCTGGCACCGCAAAAGTGCTGGGCGAAAGCGTCGATGCAAATCTGAAATCCATTCGCCAATCAACCGCCTACCTCCCGGAAGCGGCGACCTTGTATCAGCACCTCAATGCGTATGAGAACCTGGATTACTTCCTGTCTTTAGCGAAGGTGAAAGCGGATCGCACGGCGATTGATGCAGCTCTGGATCGGGTCTCGCTTCAAGCCGAAGCGCGCGCAAATCGCCTGAGCACCTATTCCAAAGGCATGCGCCAGAAAGTGGCGATCGCGCTGGCCCTCCTGCGGGATACCCCCATCCTGCTGCTCGACGAACCAACGTCTGGATTGGACCCAGTGGCCATTGACGAGTTCAACACGCTTGTCCGCTCGCTTGCCGAGGAAGGACGGTCCATCCTCATGGTCACGCATGATGTCTATGGCGCCTGCCAGGTCGCCGATCGGATTGGCCTTCTACGGAATGGCGAACTCGTTGGTGCATTCGATCGACCAGACTCCGGCCAGATCGACACCGAAGCTGTGCACGCCGCATTTGCAGGACGCTCGGCGGCATGACCAACGCGCTCATCATCGCTCGCGAAGAATGGCGACTTTGGCTCCGGTCGAAAGTCGCGGTGATTGCCTTTCTGATCGTCAGCCTGATCATCGCCGCAACGAGCGTTCTGAATGCTGGGCGGATGGCAGATGAGCGCGCAGAGCGCATCCACCAACAAGAGGTCGCCGAGCAAACCTTCCTGGAGCAGCCTGACCGTCATCCACACCGGATGGTTCATTATGGTCATTACGTGTTTCGCGCACCGCCCCCATTGGCTCTCTTCGACCCAGGGGTCGACGCGGTTACGGGGCAGTCGATTTTTCTGGAAGGCCATCGACAGAACACGGCCATGTTCGCGGATGTCCGTGCGAGCGCTAATCTTGGAAGCTTTGAAGGCATCACGCCAGCCTTCGTCTACCAAATGCTCGTTCCCCTTTTGCTGATCGCGCTGGGCCACGGGGTCTTCGTCCGAGAACGTGAAGCCAGAACGCTCGCGCCGCTTTTGGCACAAGGTATTTCGGGTCAGTCGCTCTATTTTGGGAAATTCCTCGCGCTGGCGGGTTTGACGGGGGCGTTGCTCTTGCCAATGCTCATTCTTGTCGGCGTGACCAGCACGCTCGGTGAGTCTTTGATCATGGGGCTGAGCGTCACACTCGGCTATGTCGCCTATTTGCTGGTCTGGTGCGCGCTCATTGTTCTTGTATCGGCCTTGTCCTCATCGCGCGGCATCGCCCTCGGCCTATTGGTTTTTGTTTGGCTGATTTGGGCTCTCATCGTTCCGCGTCTGGCCGTGGCCTCGGCTAGCGCCGCCGTCTCGGTTCCTGGTAAACTGGAAACAGACTTTCAGATGTACGCGGATATTCGGGAATTGGGCGACGGCCATAATGCGGCAGACCCAGCCTTCACTCAATTGCGTGCCAATCTGTTAGTGCAATACGGCGTCGAGACTGTCGAAGAATTACCCGTCAATTTCAGGGGAATTGTCGCGCAGACTTCAGAAGCTGATCTCACCGAGGTGATGAATGAGTATGCCGAGCGGCGGATGGGGGTTGAGCGGTCTCAATCCCTGCACGTAAACCAGTATGGTTGGCTCTCTCCAGTGATCGCCATCTCTGCGGCCTCTCGATATCTCTCGGGCACAGACCTCGTCACGCATCATCGCTTTTTGCGAGAAGCTGAGGGGGTGCGGTTCGACTTCGTTCAAGGCCTCAATAAGAGCCATATTGAAGAACTCTCCTACATCGACGACATCAACCGAAATCAAGGCGCAGCAGCCAATCGCCGCGCTCGGATATCGTCGGACAATTGGAAAGTCCTCGACGAATTTAAGTTCACGCCTGCCGCAGCTAATGAAAGAACCGCGCGCGCCTCTGCGCCCGCTCTCATGCTGAGCGTTTGGTTGCTGGCACTCCTGGCGCTTGGCACCGCAATGAGCGCGAGACTGAAGCCATGAGCGCTCTGACCCGCGAACTGTGGTTCCTGTCTCGTGACCGGGCGGCGCAAGTTTGGCTTTTGATCGCTTTCGCGGCTGCGAGCTTTGCCGTGATGTTTGGCCTCCAAGAAGTGGGCGCGCAGCGAGATACAATCGAACGCTTGAAAGCAGCTGATGTTATCGAACGCGAAGTTGCGGTCGAAGAATATGCGGATTGGGGAAGCGCGGGTTACTATACATTTCATCTGACCTATGACGCCCCGTCTGAATTTACATTTGCCGCGCTCGGTCAGCGCGATACCGCCCCTTGGAAACACCGGATCCGAATGCTTGCATTGGAAGGCCAGATTTACGAGACCGATGCGCCTAATCCGGATTTCGCTTTGATCGGTCGGTTCGACTACGCTTTTGTCGTTGCGATCCTGTCACCGCTCTTTTTGATCCTTTTGCTCCATGATCTGCGCGCTGGCGAAAAAGCGAATGGGCGATTTGAACTCTTAGAGTCCACAGATGCCGGCATTTGGCGCATGCGCGCGGCGCTTCGCCTGGCGGCCGTCGCATTGGTCCTTCTCCTGCCGCTTTGGGTTACCGCCACAATGAGCGGCGCGACCGGACTACAGGTCATTCTCGCAAGCACCGCTGCACTCCTGCACCTCCTCTTTTGGTGGGCGGTCATCGCTTGGATCAATGCCCGAGGTTGGACGGCGCCCGTGAACCTGACGACTCTGTTCGGTGTATGGTTGGCACTTGCCATTGTCGCCCCAGCTGGGATCAAGATGGCGGTCGATTCAGCGATCGTTGTTCCAGATGGAGGCGATATCATTCTGACTCAACGCGAGGCGGTCAACGATGCGTGGGATCTTCCAGTCTCGGCGACGATGGACCCGTTCGTAGAGCGTCATCCCGAATGGGCGGACCATACGACCATTCAAGGCACGTTTGAATGGAAATGGTACTATGCGTTTCAGCAAGTCGGGGATCAAACTGTCGAACCCCTATCCGAGGCATATCGAGATGGACGGATGCGGCGGGATGATCTATCGGCAACGCTTTCTTGGCTATCACCACCTGCGAAAATCGAGCGAATCTTTCAATCCATCGCGCGAACCGATACGCGCGCTGCAGCTGACTATGAAAGTCGCGTGAGGGCTTTCCACGCAAACCTACGGGAATACTATTACCCGCTGCTATTCCTGGATGAGCCCTACACCGACGAGGCGCTAGCTGAGCGTCCCGGATTTTCGGGGTAGTCTGTCTTGCGAGCAGAAGAAGACATTAACAATTGGCGTTGTTCAATCTCGCTGTCGATAGCAAGCTTCGCGGATGTGACCTCCTTCAGCTTCGCGTCTCTGACTTACGCATGGGCGCTGAGATAAGAAGCCGCGCGAAAGTCATACGGCAAAAGACGGACGCGGCAGTCCAGTTCGAGGTCACAAAGCAAACTCGAGATGCAATCGAAGCCTGGTGCGCGTTCAAAGAAATCAGGCCTCATGATTGGTTGTTCCCAAGTAGAGTAGACAGAACACGTCCCCTCTCAACCCGCCAATGTGTACGCATAGTCGAAGGTTGGGTCGCATCGATCGGACTTCCGAGGTCTTCCTACGCGACTCATTCGATGCGGCGGACCAAAGCAACGCTGATCTATCGCGAGACTGGAAACCTGAGGGCAGTCCAATTACTTCTCGGCCATAGCAAAATCGACAGCACGGTCCTGTATCTCGGTGTTGAGGTCGAAGATGCTCTCAGCCTGGCCGAGAGCATCGAGGTGTGAACTAGCGAAAGACATTGCCCTGATTTGCGGGCTTTCGTTCAGAAACCCGATTGATTTTCGGAGGCAGATGTCCGCGTCTGCAATATGCAAACCGATCGTCTCGCAAATTGCAGTTTGGCGTTTGCATTCTGCGAGTCTTGCTGCTCAAGATATTCATATCACATTGTTATTGATAGATTTTTATGCAGAACCTACATCTTGCAAACCTGAAAGCTCAAACAGGAGGCTTTCATGGCTAGCGTATGTGTATCTATCGAAGATGTTCCAGGTCTTAGTCGCTTTTATCAGGCTTTGAACGAAGCTAGTTGCGTTGCCAGTGATATGATCGAGGTCAAAACCAAGATCGACGGGAGTAACGTTGTAAAGGTAATCCGCTCTGAATGCCCGTGGGCGATTGACGTGTTCCGATCTCTCAGCGCGTTGGAGGCTAGTAATGACTAACAGCCTTCAAATACTGATCCGCGTGTTTGCATTCTTTTTCGTCTTGGCATTGGTCGGTTGCGCGGGATCTTTCGAGCGCCCTCGCAACCTGGTCAGCGTCAATGAGGCGCCCTATCAGGCTGAGCGCCAGAGCATGTCTGACGCGGACGAAAATGCTCTATTCGTCTCTGCCTCATCGCAGAACATGGGGCGCTGCCAGGATATGGATCTCGCGCTGACAGGGCAGCCGATCGATGCTGGGCTGGGTACTGTGTTCGAGGAACCGATTTTGCTCTCACCCGGTGATCTCGTCCGTCTCACCATTGTCCGTGGCGAAGGCTTTCAGGGCGACTTCGTGATTTCTCCTTCAGGCTATTTGCGTCTGCCGTTTCTTGGCGACATTCCCGCCGCCGGCACATCCAAGTCGCAATTGGAAGATGCCATCGCGCGCTTGCTCGTCAGCGGTGGCTACTTTCAGTCAAGCTTCATCCAAGTCTCGACCAGTGTCCTACATTGGGCGCCGATCCAGGTCTCGGTTTCGGGGGCGGTTTATCAATCCGGCGATGTTCTATTGAATGAAAAAAAGGCCGACGCCGATACCGAGCTTCGTTTGGACGCGGCCGGCGACTTTACGCTCCAAAGACGCCTGAGCGCAGCTCTGTTTGCCTCCGCAGGTGTGCGCCCGGACGCAGATATTCGCAATGTAGTATTGACCCGCAATGGGCGCCGCCGCGTGTTTGATATGACGGGCGCTCTTGATGGCGGACCTATTGACGACCCGCTTCTGGTGGCGGGTGACCGCGTTCACGTTCCGTCTCGCGGTTGCTTTCAGATGGCGCTTGCTCGTCCGTCTCGCATCACACCGCCAGGGATTCGCGTTTTCATGTCGAACCTGACCCGTCCTGCGCTCTCCAATGCGAACTCAGCCATCGGCCAGCACGCGACGCAATTGCCCTATGGCACGCGCTTTCTTCAGGGACTGGTTTCAGCCAACTGTATTGGCGGGATCCAAGCGACGAATGCGCGTCGTTGGGGCGTGCTCATCTCCCGAAATCCGATCACGGGCAAAAGCGAAGTTGTTGCTCGGTCGATTGAGGATTTGGTCCGCCGGGCGGATCGTGATGACTTCAACCCCATCCTGCTGCCGAACGATGCGATCACTTGTTATGACAGCCACGTCACCAATGTGCGCAATGTGATCGCAATGGTCAGCGAGGCCGCTGCACCGGCGCTCAATGCTGCTCTTTTGGGAGGGATTGTGCGATGAATCACGGTTGGACTTTCCTTCGAGGTGGGCCGGCGCAGGGCCGTTTCTTGCGCTACGGATTGGTCTTGATGGCGGGGTGGTTTTTGATCGCCGTCCTCGCCGCTGCCTTCTTCTTCCTGACGCCGAAGTCTTACACATCGGGGTTCACCCTGATCTTGCCAGGCGCTGGCTCGGGTGCGTCCGTCAATTTGGACTCGCTTGGGCAAGCGACCAGTAGCACGACCTCTCCCTTTGGCAGCCAAAGCCTCAGCCCGACTGAGAATTACAAGAAGCTGCTTCAATCTTATCGTTTGCGCGGGAAGGTCGCCGAACAGGTGGGATTGCCCATGGCGGAGGTTTCGGCGCCGAGCATCAAACTCGCCAACCAAACCAAGCTTATGTACGTCTCCGTTTCAGCGGCATCGTCGCAAGCGGCGAAAGACTTGGCCGACGCTTGGCTCATGTCATTCGAACAAGAGCTTGCGGCTTTGCGGTCCGAAGAGCAGACGCTACGCGAGTTAGCCTATCGCGACACGCTGGCCGGTTTCGAAGCCGCTGTTCGCGAGACGCAGTCCAAGATCATTGCGTTCCAAAGCCAGCACAGTTTGATCTCGGTCGAGCAATTCCAAGAACTGGTCGGTCAAACGGAAACCCTTCGTATTGAGCTAGACCGCTCACAGTCCGAGCTTGAAGTCGCCCGCAGCGAAGTCATGCGGCTCTCCAGCATTCTCGGGATTTCTGCTGAGCAAGCGATTGATATTCTAACGCTCCTCTCCGACAGCGCCTTCCAGGCGATTGTAGAAGCGCATTCGAAAGCAACAACCAATCGATCGGAACTCAATGACATGTTTGGCCCCAATCATCCGGACGTGATCGCGGCGTCGACGGAACTATCAGGCTTGAACAAAGGCATGTTCGACCGCGGGCGTTTGCTGATCGGTTTTGAGCGTTTCGCAACGCTCGATCGAGGCTTCTATAACTCCACGAATGAGCGCTCCGATTTGATCGCCAAGCTGGTCGAGGCGGCGGTCAATCTCGCCGGTCTCCAAAAACGTCGCGATACCATGCAGGAGCAGTTGAAAACCACGCAAGCGCGTGTGGAAGATCTCGCGGTTCCAGCGACAGAACTTGATGGTCTCTTGCGTGATCACCAAGTCGCCGAGACGGTCTTTGCGTCGGCCTTGGCTCGGATCGATACCAATCGCACCGACGTCTTTGCCTCGTATCCTTTGACCCAAACCGTCGAGACGCCGGGCTTGCCCGAAGCGCCCGCGAACCCATCGAAAAAATTCATCGCCCTTGGCACGATTGCCGGGATGCTCTTCTACTCAATTGGATTGGCCCTGTTATGGATCAGACTGCCCATCATCCGCGCGCTCCTGAAGACCTTATAGTCGGTGTCGCGCTGGCCGCGACCTGGTTCGTCTATGTGTTCGGAGGGCTTTATGTGCTCGGACCGGTCCTTGGGGTCGGCCTGACCGGCTTGCTGTTTGCGCGATACTATCTGGGCCAGAGCAATTTGTCCGTCAGGGAGATCCCAGCTTTGCCCGGCGGCGTGTGGGTGTGGATCATCGGCATGTTGGTCATGCTGCTGGCTTTGGAAGTCGGGCACATGAACCAAGACCTTGGTCTCGGCCAAACCATCAAGTCGACCATCGGTTGGGCGAAGGGGTGGGCGCTGCTCGCATTGTTCCCCCTGATCGGGGCGTGCTTGCATATCAAGATCGAGACGTTGATCCGCGCGTGCGGTTGGGTTGCGCTCGGCTCGCTCTTGCTGACGCCCGTCTTGCTGATGGCCCCCATGGTCGGTCTACCGGAGGTTTTGTTTGTCTCTCCTCTGAAACTCGTCGGCGGACCGGGCCCTGAGTTCTTCGCCGTCCAGCTTTACTCTTATGAGCCCATGGATGGCTCGACACGGCTTCGCTACTTCACACCTTGGTCGCCCGCCGCGGGCATGATCGGGAACATGTACTTGATCTTCGCGCTGTCCGACAAAAGGACATTTTGGAAATGGATGGGCGTGATTTCAGCGCTCGCCATGATCGTAACCTCCAAGTCCCGCCTGGCCATTGCCGCAGCACTTTTTATTTGGCCAGTCGTGATCGCCGCCGGTGAAGCCAAACGCCCTTTAATGTGGTTCCTGGCAACGATTGGACTGCTCATCCTGACGCCGCTCGCGCAAGGCATCATCGATTGGATCGACGCAACGCTGAACTCAGTCAAATCCATGCGCGCTGATTCAACCCGCGTGCGTGAAATGCTCGGCGAGATCGCCGTAGACCGGTGGTGGAATGAGGCGCCATTCTGGGGGCATGGCATTGTGGAGCGTGGGCCACATGCCGTCGAGTTTATGCCCATCGGAAGTCATCACACGTGGTATGGTCTGCTCTTCGTGAAGGGCGCCGTCGGAGCCATCGCGCTCGCCATTCCACTTGTTTGGAGTCTGATTGAGTTTGCGCTCCTTGCCATGACGCGATCAAAAGCGGGGCGCATCGCGTTCGGCATGGTGCTCCTCATGGCGTTCTACTCGATTGGAGAGAATTTGGAGATCCTGGCTTATCTCATGTGGCCAGGCTTGATCGCGATGGGGATCGCGGCCCGCGAGCTCAATGAAATAGAACCAGCATAGTTGGATCATCTTGGCGAAGTGTCGGCAGACGCGCCAAGACGAGGCCATGTCATATGAAATCGATCATTTCGTTTGGACGGTGCCAGATCTCGAACAAGGGTGTGCTCAGATTGAGAGTCTGTTTGGGGCCGCGCCGGTTCGAGGGGGATCACATCCCGGCTTAGGCACTTGCAACGCTTCGCTGAGCCTGGGCCACGATCTTTATTTGGAAATCATGGCCCCTGAAACACCGCGGCCGGGGAGCATCGGCGAGCGGCTGGCGAAGCTGGACGCGCCAGGGCTTGCGACTTGGGTCATCCGGGGCAGCAATTTAGACGCGCTCGCGGCGGCTGCGGGAAAGGATGATGTAGAAGCGGTGGCTCTAGGGCCTGTCCCTACCAAGCGGGTCACTCCAGAAGGCGATTTACTTTCGTGTGAGCTCTTATTTCTAAGGCAGCACAAGCATGGCGGTTTGGTGCCTTTCGCCATCGACTGGCAGACCACTTAGCATCCCGCAACAACGTCACCGATTGGCGGGCCGCTCGAGCAATTTGAGATTCGCTCAACGACCGCCAATCCGCTGAATACGCTATTCGCGAGTCTTGGAACAGGTTGGACGGTGCAGGCGTCTAGCGAGCCCTCGCTCGTCGCTCAGTTTCAAACTCCCAATGGACACGTTGTGCTTCAGAGCACTTCGCAAGCGCTGGCCGTCTTGGAGATGTGACGGGCACCCTTTGCTTTGATCGATTCTTCGATCGAGGACTGAAACAAATTTCTCCAACCATCGATCATCTGATCACACTCTCCTGCGGCACGCGCGCGTGCTGCGAGGCCGCGCACATCAATGTCCGTCGCTCTTGCTGCGCGATAGATGGCGCGAACGATGCTGGCGACACTGTTAGGAGCGTGCGGGAAGGCGGACGCTTCCATCTGATCTACCAAACCATCCACCCGCGCCGCCAGAATGGGACGTCCTGCGGCGCGGGCTTCGGTGCCGACAAGCCCGAAGGCTTCCCAGCGAGAGGGTATAGCGATGACGTCTGCGCCAGACAGAAAGGCTGCTGGCGACGTGAACGGATCGCAAATTTTGACATGGTCGAGGTCTTCAGAGACCGCACGCAATTGTGCTTCATCTGGCCCCGTCCCGGCAATTTCGAGCGTGGCCAGGTCGGCAGGGATCCGACGCATGGCTTGGATCAGAAGATCAAACCCTTTTTGTTTGTGGAACCGCCCGAACGCGCGAAGTCGAAGTGGCCCGCCTTCTCTCTTGGCAGGGGAAAGCGTTAGCAGGTTCGAGCAGTCTCGCGATTGAGGAATGGTGACGACTTTTTCAGGGCGGGTCAGCTTGTGCTTAAGGATCCAATCGCGTTGGGCATTTGAGACGGCCACCACAGTGTCGACCAAACCATAAGCAAGCTTCAACATGCTGCGGAACCGGTTTGGCTTCGCCACATGGTTGGTTTCAAACCCTTCCGTGTAGGTGTGCTCAATCAGCATGATTTTGGAAAACCCGCCGCGAAGACGAAGATCCAATAACCAAGCGAGCTTTTTCCAATTCGCTGTGAAATGCAGCACAGCGATATCGTTCGGTGATGACGCTCTGACTACCTCGCTCCGAATATCAACGGTTTCATGAGCGCCAAGGCTCGCGAGTTTGGGGTGCTCGAAATTCCTCAGCGCGCGGGTCACACCGCCCATGGCGAGATCATCGAGCACGTGGACAATGCGGTTGGACCTAAACATCACTTAGCCCTTCGCGATCAAAGCTTGGAGTGGCGCGTTCAAACCGTTCGGGAGAAATCTCAAAACGGATGCCGCCACCAGCGTGGTCATTGATTTGGCGGGCTCTTCGAGCGCGATTTGGGGGCACGTCGAGAAGGCATCTTTCAACAAAGACCAAGCCAATGCGCCTTCACCCATGCGTACCGCGCGGCGGGCGAGATACCGCAACTGATACGCCTCGGCAAAGGGCCCGTGGTCGCGCGCGAATCCCGGATCGAGGCTGGCAACTCGATCGCGAACGCGAGACCAAGTTGCAAATTGCTTGACGATGTTTGCCGAAAGACCGCCCTCATTGATGCGATAGAGGGTGTGGGCGCCCTTAATTCCTTCAAATCCCCAGTCGGTGGTGAGAGCAATACGGCACCAGCACTCAATGTCTTCTGATTGACGGAAGCCGTCATCGAAATAGTCGAGCTCTTCGCGATCTGGATTGAGATAAGCGATGTCCTCAAACACAGCGCGTCGCAATACTGGCGCTGAGCCATTGCCGACAGGATTGCGCAAGAAGACGTCTCTCGGGGTGACATTCTTGAGCTTCGGGCGCTGAACGATCCGCAGCAAATCGCCGTCATCATCGATCAGCTTAGAGGCGGCGTAGCTTACGCCAATGTGGGGTGCGCCGCGCAAATGCTGGACATGCAATTCAAGTTTTTGGGGCATCCACAAATCGTCGGAATCTAAGAGAGCGATGAACTGCCCTTTGGCATTTCGGATCCCGGTATTGCGCGCGCCTGCGAGGCCTCTATTGGCTTGAGAGATGATACGAATGCGCGGGTCGTCATAGGTGCGACAGAGCTCAATCGAATTGTCAGAGCCCGCATCGTCGATGATGAGCAGTTCGAAGTTTTTGAAGCTCTGAACCAAGACCGACTCGACTGACGCTTGGACGTATTTTGCTGTGTTATAAACCGGCATGATTACGGAAACGGTAGGCGTCTTCATTTTGCGACGAGCTCCTTAAATTTTGAATGAGGCAGAAGGGTGAGACAGGTGCCTATTAGGGTAAGGCCTGTCCGTTTGGGCTGGCGCAGGATCATGAACGGATCGCGGGACAGCGCTATGAAAAGATATTTGATTGCATCCCCCGTGCGCCCCATGCGCAACGCACGCCGCGCGAGTTGCCGGTGAATCGGACCAAAGGCGCGGCGCGCAGCGCGTGGGGCGATCTCTGGGAAAAGGTCAGAGGCGGCTTCAACCATGCGATGCCAACCGGCACGCATGGCTTCGAGGTCTGCGGACTGGCTATTCGGTGCGGAGCGATAGAAGAACCATTCTTCGTCAACACCGCGGATCTCCCAACGATCCTCTAAGGCGATCCGAAGTAGCCAATCCTGGTCTTCAGCATGATGGAGACCGACTTTGAATCCACCGGACTCCACAAAGACTGACTTGAAACAAACGATATTGGATGTGCTACACAACGCGTTCTCCGCCATGAGGTCAGCAGCAGTGAGACGATTGCGATGACGCGTGAGTGTTCCCGGTTGGAGCGTTTCAGCATCCAGAAACCGCGTCCGGCTGAAAAGCACTCCCGCTTTGGGGTTGTCTCTGAACGTTTTGAGCATTCCGGATAGGCGGTCGCCGGCCCAGAAATCATCCGAGTCCAAGAAAGCAAGCACATATCCGCGAGCGAGGTCCACCCCTGCATTGCGCGCGGTCGATGGGCCGCGATTGCATCTTTGAACGACGCAAATGCGCTTGTCTTCTTTTGCTAGGGCGAGCGCAGCTTTAGCTGTGCCATCGGAAGATCCATCATCGACGATGATCAGTTCCCAATTCTTGAGGGTTTGGGCTTGCACGCTTCGGACTGAAGCGGCGATGGTGCCGGCCGCATTGTAAGCAGGCATGACGATAGAAACAGCGGGATTCGGGCTCATGATTGGGCCTCCATTTTGAGAGGAGTTGTTGGGAAAGGTTTGCGGCTCATGACCTGCGTGACCGCGAGCGCGAAGGCGCAAGCAGACGCTGTCGAAATGATCGCGACAAGTAAAAGGCCATGCTGCGCGAACAAAAGGAAGGGCATAAGGATGCTAAGGCTGAAGCCGAGCGAGATCTGGAAATCCTTTCCAGAGTGACCATCGGCGCGGACTTTCAAACGAGCTGCATCAATGAGTAGCCGCGCGGGTCCACCGAGGCATAGAACAGCCACCAATGGAGCGACCGCGGCCCAATTGGCGCCAAAGACAAGTGGTACATAATAGAGCGCTAGTCCGGCCTGCAGGACATATAAGAGACTAAATGGCAGCCCCAGGTTCACGATGGCTTTGCGATAGCTGGTGAACTTATCGCTCGCGGCACAAAGGTGAGGATAGACGGCATTGCTAAAGGCCCGGTTGAGCGCGATCGAGACTCCAAGACCTGCATTGAAGGCGAAGTAGTAGAGGCCTAAGGCTTCAACGCCCAATGTCAGAGAGACGATGAACTTATCCACCTGATCCCGGAACGCGCACATGAGTTCCGAACCCAAGACGGGCATTGAGAATTTGAGAATACCAGCTATCGGCGCGAAGCCAGCGTCACGTTCGCGGATCCATGCTTTCGTCCGCAGCATTCCGATAAGCCAGATCGGGGCCGTGAGGAGTTTCGGCAGTACGATGGCCCATGCGCCAAAGCCGCAAATGGCTAGAACAGCAGTCAGGACGTGATCTGTAGCAACCTGCGCTGTGCCGATCGCGGCTAGCTCTTTCATACGTTCTTCGCGCAGGAGACAGTAGGCGTGCATGACGCCAAATGGCATCAGCAAGAACACCCCGCCCAATACCGCGACCATAAGGCCGGCATCGCGGCCCGGCAGAACCATCTCCACAACAACACCCGCCGCCATTTGGATCGCAGCAAGCGCCACGCAAACCACCCACATTAACCGGTAAGCGCTGTTGGAGACGCGCTCGAACTGCTCTGCGCTGGCGCGGACAACAGCGGCGCCGATCCCATTCTCGGTGAACACGCGCGTGATCTCGAAAATGGTGAGCGCAATCGCGGCAATGCCAAAAGCCAACGCATCCAATTGGCGCGCGAGGACGATCGCGGCGGCGATGCGCCCTACCCGACTGATGAGTTCAGCACCAGTCAACCAGCCAATATTGCGGACGAGCTTTTGCTGACCGATACGGGCTGTGAACTTTGTAATGGTCTGCTGCGCCAATGTGAGCATCAAAGTCTCCTCGAAGGTTTCGCGGAAGACAGTTCAAGAATCGACGCACTTGAGGACTTGAACGTGAGAGGCTCTTAATACCCGGTAATTGTTGCGTATTTTTGTTTGGCATGCGGGACTTCGCACTCTGCAATACGCAAAACCTCTTGCAATTTGCGGCGTGAGTTTGCGGCAAAATGCGTTGAATGCCGCCTTTGCATTATCGTGCCAATCCGCTCTATGCCCTGTATTTATTGATTTATTCGTCCGCTCAAGTGAGCGGAACGCTTTCTGCGACGTGAGTTTCAAATTCACGATCGCAGGAGCACAAAAAATGTCGCCGCTGAAATTAGACGTTCAAAACATAATCCCTGTCCCAACCGTGCGCCCCCAGGTCGGTCCGACTCGGATCATCGAGACCACAAACGTGCTTGGTTATCAGGTTGCGAATGCGACGATGGCTGAGACCGTCTATTGGATCGCCGACCGTGCGCAGTCTCGCACACCGACGCAAATCGCCTTTCTCAACGCGCATTGTGTGAACGTCGCACGCAAAGACTGGCGCTATCGCGATACGTTGCAGAACGTTGATGCGCTTTTGCCGGATGGCTCAGGCGTTGCGCTCGCAGCCAGGTTGGATGGCCAGACGCTCGGCGATAATTTGAATGGTACAGATCTATTCGGTCCGCTTTGCCGGTGTCTCGCCTTCCGCAAAATTCCAGTTTTCTTTCTTGGCGGTCAGCCAGGGGTTGCCGAAGCGGCCGCGGAGAATGCCAAAGCCGATTGCCCCAATCTCAATGTCGCTGGTCACCAGCACGGATACTTTAGTCCTCGCGAAGAAGATGCCGTGATCGCGAAAATCAACGCCTCTGGCGCCCGCGTTGTCTTCGTCGCGTTCGGTGTGCCGTCGCAGGATGTTTGGCTTGCCCGCGTGCGTGGTCGTCTTCACGCCCCGGTCGTCCTTGGCGTGGGCGGTCTCTTGGACTTTGTGTCTGGCCGAATTCCGCGTGCGCCAGAATGGATGCGCAAAACCGGTACGGAATGGCTGTATCGCCTCAAGTGTGAGCCACGTAGAATGTGGCAGCGCTACCTGGTTGGGAATTTCACCTTTACCGCAAGCGCCATAAAATGTGCGCTTGGTCGTCGCAAACGCGGCATCTTCAAGTCTGTAGACCGCGGCTTGGCCCGTGCGATGGATATCGTGGCTTCTGGCATAGGCATGCTGGCTTTGTCACCGCTTTTGATCGCAACAGCCTTGGCGGTCCGCCTCGAGAGCAGAGGCCCGTCGCTCTACAAACAGGTCCGGATTGGCGAGAATGGAAAGCCATTTGAGATCTACAAATTCCGCTCCATGCGGATTGATGGACCGTCTCAAGAAGAACTCAGCAACCAGAGCCATGACCGCAATGACGGCGTCACGTTTAAGCTCAAACGCGATCCCCGCATCACACGTGTCGGGCAACTCATTCGCAAGTCCTCCATCGATGAGTTGCCGCAGTTGTGGAATGTTTTCAAAGGCGACATGTCGCTTGTAGGACCACGTCCAGCGCTTCCGGTCGAAGTCGAAAAATACTCAATGGTGGAACGCCGCCGCCTTCGCGGGAAACCAGGCATTACTTGCTTTTGGCAAATTCAAGGGCGCGCTGATTTGCCATTTGATCGTCAAGTTGTCCTGGATATCGCTTATCTGCAAAACCGCTCGATCTGGTTGGATATCGTGATCCTGCTCAAGACGCCCATGGCGGTTCTGACGGCACGCGGCGCTTACTGATCCAAAAATGAGGGTGTTGCAAATTGCAGCGTCCTCATTTGCATATTGCAAATGTTCATGTGGCATATTGCAAAAAGGGATCAGGAGATTTCCCGCTCTCGCAAGCTAGAAGCCTGATAAATAGAGTAATTTTGGCTTGCTTGGGTCTAACTCAGAAATTGCATCACCTGCAGCAACAGCAAGCGGGTTGAGCAATGACCAACACAAATACGCCGCGCGATGCATGGCGCGGAAGGGACTCAAAGATGGCGGACGCCAAACAAACAATGGTCGCGATTGAACGCGACAACGCCCTGCGGAATGCGGTCATCGACGCTGCACTCGATTGCATCATCATGATGGATCAAGACGGGCTTGTTGTTGAGTTCAACCCCGCAGCGGAAAAAGTCTTTGGTTATACGCGCGAAGAAGCGATTGGCGCCAAACTCGCGGATCTCGTTATCCCTAAAAATCTCAGATCGGCGCATCATGATGGTCTGACCAAGTATCTCGCTACTGGCGAACATGCTGTTCTCAACAAACGAATTGAAGTGCCTGCAACGAACAAAGCGGGTGATGAATTATTGGTTGAACTCGCCATCTCTCCAGTTGAGTTCGGCGGCAACAAATTCTTCTCCGCCTACCTACGCGACATTACCGAAGCCAAGGCCGCACAAGATCAATTGCGCGCCTCTGAAGAACGCTTTCAGAGCTTGTTCGAACTGTCACCAGACGCCATCGTCGTGATCAACGGCAAAGGTGAATTGCTCGACGCCAACAGTCTGGCCTGTCAGCTTTCCGGCTACAACAAAGAAGAAATGCTAGACAAGCCAGCGATCGACTTTGTTGATCCGGCCAGTCTCGGACAAGCGCTCTCTGGTATGTCCGTCGCTGGAAACGGGGAGACGGTCAAAGTTCGCGTCGACTTTTTGAACGCCGATAAAAAACGCGTGCCGACCGAAGTCCTTGGTCGACGCATCGAGAGCGCAGATGGCGCCCTCTATTATGGCGTTGTTCGGGACATTTCGGATCGCCTCGCCAAAGAGCAGCAATTACGCGACTCCAAAGAGGCGGCAGAGAAAGCCAATGTCGCTAAGTCGGACTTCCTCGCCAATATGTCCCACGAGATGCGCACGCCGTTGAACGGCGTGATCGGCTCGCTGTCTCTAGTCGAACGGGACGGCGTCAGTAAGCAAACCGCTGGCTTGATCCAAGCCGCAGAACGCTCCGCCGAAACGCTGCTCACCTTGATCGACGACCTGCTCGACCTCTCTCGCATTGAAGCGGGCGAAATCGATGTCGAGCATAGCGTATTCGATCCAGCCGACCTCTCGACCATTGTCAGCGAAGTGTTCCGTCCGCTTGCGGAGAAGAAAGGCATCGAGCTCAAAACAGAGGTCTCGGCTTCTGGCAAAGTCATGAAGTCCGACATCGGCAAGATCCGTCAGGTCCTGATCAACTTGGTCGGCAATGCGATTAAGTTTACCCAACGCGGCACGGTTTCGGTCCATGTTGACTATGAAGGTGATGACAGAGACGGTCGTCTCTTCCTGGAGGTGAATGATACCGGCATCGGCATCTCAATGCGCGATCAAGCGGTCTTATTCGATCGGTTTAAGCAGGCCGACTCTTCAAAATCGAAATCGCATGGCGGTGCCGGGCTTGGCCTCGCCATCTGCAAACAGCTCGCTGATATTATGGAAGGCTCCATTTCCGTCAGCAGTGCGCCGGGCGCAGGATCGACCTTCAAATTCTGGGTGCCGGTCACCCGCGCGACACTCGGCGCCGAAGCCAGTGAAACTCAGGTGGATGAAACATCGCTTCTCTCAGGGCGCGTCCTCATCGCGGAAGATTCCGAAACCAATGCGATGGTGGCCAAGAAGATGCTCGATCGCATGGGCTTGGACTATGAGCACGTTTTAGATGGCGCCGCCGCGATTGATGCCGCCATGAGCGGGGATTTTGACGTCGTCCTCATGGATGTGTCTATGCCCCACGTCGATGGTTTGGAAGCCACGCGAATTTTGCGCGAGCGTGGGTTTACGGCCCCCATCATCGCGATGACCGCGCATGCCCTAAAAGGCGATCGCGACGCAGCCATGAAGATCGGGATGTCCGGGTACATTACGAAGCCCGTTCGCCCCAAAGCTCTACGCAGCGCACTCAGCAATTGGGTCACGCCCAAAGCCAATGAACCAGAACCCGAGAAGACAGAAATGACTGCACTCGATCAAGACGCCATCCAAGAAGTCTGGGAAGGCGATATCGAAACCTATACCGAGATCAGCCGTATTTTCGTCGATGAACTCGGCTGGCGTTTGCCGGGCCTCAAAGCGTCCAATGCGAACGAGTTGGAGCATCACGCTCACTCGTTGAAAGGTGCGGCCTCGAACATTGGAGCCACAGAACTCAGCCGCCTGGCGGCCGAGCTCGAGCAGATAGCTGCGTCAGGGAACGCGGACCGCATTACCACTTTGATTGCCAATATCGAAACCGAAGCGTCAGCTGTTCAGTCGACGCTTGAAAAAGACTATTTCGGAGACGCCTAATGCCGGATCTTGGTCGCCTACTCATCGTTGAAGATACTCCGTCCCTGGCGCGAACCTATCAAGCGCACCTGCGCCATGACTTTAGCGATATCATTATCGCTGACACCGGCGCGAAGGCCCTCGCTGCGGTCGAAACGCAGGCACCGGATTGTGTCTTGCTTGATCTGAAACTTCCCGATGCCGACGGTTTGAACCTCTTGGATCGCTGGGTCGACGCGTCTTTGAACGCGCCCATAATCGTAATCACGGCGAATGGCTCCATGTCTGTGGCAGTCGATGCGATGCGCCGCGGCGCTGTCGATTTTGTCGTTAAACCGACCACCAAGGATCGCCTCCGTGTCACGGCTCTAAACGCGTTGGAAAATTTCCAACTCAAGAAAGTCGTCGAGAATTACGAAGCCGAAATCGATCGCTCTGACTTTTGCGGCATCATTGGCAAATCTCTGGTCATGCAGGGCGTGTTCAAATCCATCGAAGCGGCAGCGCCCTCTAAAGCGAGCGTATTCGTCACCGGTGAAACGGGTACGGGGAAAGAGCTCATCGCCCGTGCGGTTCACGATCTTTCGCCGCGACGCAAAGCAAAATTCGTCGCCATCAATTGCGGTGCCATCCCACGCAATCTGATCGAGAGCGAGATTTTCGGCCACGTCAAAGGCGCGTTCACCGGAGCGACATCAGACCGCGCTGGCGCCGCAGAATTGGCTGAAGGCGGAACGCTCTTCCTCGACGAACTGGGTGAAATGCCGATTGAGCTTCAACCGAAACTCCTTCGTTTCTTACAACTTGGCGAGTATCAGCGCGTTGGCGACAGCACGGTTCGCAAATCCAATATCCGCATTGTCGCAGCGACCAATCGAGATGCGCTTGAAGCGGTCCGGACGGGCAAGCTGCGCGAAGATCTTTATTATCGCCTCCACGTGATCCCAGTTGCGCTGCCACCCTTGCGCAGCCGTGGTTCTGATATCCTCTTATTGGCTGAAAGTTTCCTCGCACGCTACGCCACTGAAGAAGGCAAGTCATTCGATGGGTTCGCGCGCGACGCCGAGGAATGGATGGTCTCACACGCCTGGCCAGGAAATGTCCGCGAGCTAGAAAATTTGGTGCGCCAGATAGTAGTCTTGAACACGGGCGGCACGATCAGACGCGCCGAGCTTCCGAGCCAAGCCACCCAAGCCTCGGCCTCGCCTCAACCGACCGAATCTTCGTCGCCACTAACCGGGACCGACCCGGTTCTGCCTGAACCAGAATGCGGCCTAGAACCCCTCTGGATGACCGAGAAAAAAGCGATTGAGCGGGCCATCGCTTTGTGTCGTGGGAATGTCGTTGCGGCGGCAAAGCAGCTGCAGATCAATCCCTCAACGATCTATCGCAAGAAAGCTTCGTGGGAGCGGGGGTGATTGAGCGAATTGAACATCGGTTCTTGATCGTCGGTTTCATGCCAGCAATAACTCACTAGCTCCCCCTTCCTATCTGAGTTTTGGACGTATCTGCGCCGAACCCTAAAAAGCCATTCGCTATGTCTGCTTTTTTGAATAAGCGGAAATTGGCTTAACGCCAGAGAAATGCAAACGCGTTGGGCTGGGTAAGCTTTCAGCGAGACGTAGATGCACTCGACGCGGTGTCAGCAAGCAAGGACGACAATTACGTCGATGCGCTGATCCGATTTTTAATTGTCGCGTTCCAATCTAATGAAGATGTTGAAGCTTGGGCAAATGCCTTGATCGGCGCGTATAAGGCCGGTGTCGAGCCCATGATCATGGTGATGATTGTCTCTCGGTCTTTTGCAGGACATGCGCCCTATCAACAGTTCAGGGCTCAGCTTTTGTCTGCTGGTCCGTCTAATAAAGATCGAACTGCAATTGGATTGATGGACGCGATTTTTCGCGAGCAGCGTGTTTATAAGGACCGCGCTCCCAAATAAAAGTCGGCGACAAAGGTCTTTCAGTTCTGCGTTGGCTTGACTCGGCGACGTCGAGAGCGCCATTCAACCAAATGTCGAGACAGGATTTCGCCTCCCTTCCAAATATTGCGTGTGTTGTTCTCGCCGGCGGGCGTTCCCGAAGATTTGGGTCGAACAAGGCCTTTGCGGAGATCCGCGGGGCGCGGCTGATTGATCAACTGGTCCAGCGCCTTGCCGCACAAACCAGCGGTCCAATTGCAATCAACGCACCCAGTGACGGGGGTTACGCACGCAATGAGCACACTCTTATCTCGGACCGGATGTCAGGCGACATTGGGCCGTTAGCGGGGCTTCACGCCGCGTTATCTTGGGCGGAAGACGAAGGGATGGAGATGGTCATCACTACACCCGTCGATACTCCATTGCTGCCCAGTGATTACGTCCGTCGTCTTTTGGATCGCGGCGCGCCGTCCGTGTCCCAATATCAAGACCGAACCCATCCCCTGAATGCGATTTGGCCCACCGCATTGCGCAAACAGCTGGAACAGTTCATTCAAGATGGCATGCGCAAGGCCTTTAAATGGTCGGCTGCTTGTGGTGCTGCGGATTGCGTTTTTCCAGAGCAACCGGGACCTGACCCGTTTTTCAACATCAATACGCAAGATGACTTACAGACTCTTTTGAACCTCTCACGGAGTGTCGAGCACCCGAATTTTTAAATTTGATGCCCCTGAGACGAGAATCTGGTTGCAGAACCAACCAAAAACAACAAGCCCTGAGGCGCAAGCCTCCGCACGCGTTCCCCCACCCAGCTTGTGGATCGGTTTGTAGAACCCGCCGAACCGTCCCCGTTTGGCGGGTTCGCCACCCGCCTTCACCACTTGATTGATAGCAAAAATCTCAACGGATGCCGCTGCAAAGCGGCTATGGCGCGTAGCCGATCCAACCTCGCCAAGTGAAGGCGGCATAGAACGGGATGACGTTTTGCAAGCCAGCGTCTCGCAGCGTCTGTTCATCTTGCTCCGGATCAAGCAAAGCGATGGTTTTAGAAACCCCGTCTCTCGCCATTTCTGCCATTTCCGGATCAGCGCCCGCTAAGACGGCAAATGCCTGATAGCGATCAAGCCAAGCTTCGCGCTGCGCAGCAGATTGCGGAAAACTGGAATGCACAGCGACGAATGGCGCTCCGGGTTTTAATCGCTGAACTATTTTTTCCACTGTCTCGCGGCGTTCATCTCGCTCAAGAAAGTGCAATGTCAAAAGGCTCGTCGCCGCGTCGAATGGGCCTGCAGGAGCATCATCGATAAAACCGCGATGGAACTCTACCCGCTCGCGCGCATAAGCGAGCCGTTTCTCTGCTTCTGCAACCATTGCCCGAGCCGGGTCGACGCCAAGAAATTTCCAATTCGGGTTGGCGCGCGCAAACGCGTCCAACTCAAGCCCACCGCCTGCGCCATGCACGAGCAGCTTGGCATGCTCCGACACGCGTTCTCGCAGCAGCACGGACACCATTCGATGGACGTCGGAAAATCCCGGCATAAACAAGGCCGGACCTTCGGCATAACTCGCCGCGCGCTCGGCATCATTAAACATTTCAACGAAGGGCGATTGAACCGAATCTGACATAGTTTTCCCGCGGTTGAGAGCCGCTACTGAATCTCTTGTTTGCGCCAAATCGGAAACGGATCGTCGAACTCAGCGGTCTCAATGTTTACATCTTGCGGCACCAAGGCGGCGTCCAGACGAGCCTCTAAAGCGGGCCAGTCAATCCCTGCCCCAATAAACACGATTTCTTGTCGGCGATCGCCCCATGGTTCTTGCCAATGCGCTTGCAAATAGTTTCTGAGCCCATCGTGATTGGGCCAACGCTCTTGTGGAACCGACGCCCACCAAGTGCCCAATGGAGAGACGCTTGATAATGCGCCCGCAAGCGAAAACTCGGCAAGCCATTCCGGTCTCGTGGCGACCCAAAAATGACCTTTCGCGCGAATTACACCCGGCAGCTCACCATTCAGCAATTCATGAATTGCCTGCGGCTCAAACGGACGACGGGCGCGATAGGTGTATGAGGTGACACCATATTCTTCTGTCTCGGGCACATGGTCTTCAAAACCATACAGCTCTTTTGCCCACATCGGGTGGCTCTCGGCCTTCTCAAAATCAAACAAGCCTGTGTCAAAAATTTCAGAAGCTGGCACGTCTGAATAATTGGCTTCAATAATCTGCGCATCTGCGTTCAAACTGCGAATGATCTTTCGCGCAGCATCGACCTGCTCGGTCGTCGCATCATCTACTTTGTTGAGTACGACGATGTCGGCAAACTCAATCTGGTCCGTGAGCAAATGCACCAATGTGCGTTGGTCTTCATCGCCCATGACCTCGCCCCGATCTCGTAAGAAATCGTGGCTAGAATAGTCTTTAAGTAAGTTCACGGCATCAACCACGGTCACCATCGTATCGATGCGCGCAACATCTGAAAGGCTAACGCCGTGTTCATCGCGAAAGTCAAACGTCGCTGCCACGGGCAAAGGCTCCGAAATGCCCGTCGACTCGATGAGCAGATAATCGAACCGGTCTTCGCTGGCCAAGCGCCTGACTTCTTCGAGCAAGTCATCACGCAGGGTGCAGCAAATGCAGCCATTCGACATTTCGACCAGCGTCTCATCAGTACGACTTAACTCCGCCCCGGCGCGGACCAGGTCGGCATCGATGTTGACCTCTGACATATCATTGACGATGACCGCCACGCGACGTCCATCGCGATTGTTTAGAACCCGGTTAAGAAGCGTCGTCTTACCCGCCCCCAAGAAGCCAGATAGGACGGTTACTGGCAGTCTGGTCGGCGCTTGAGTAGCAGTCTCGGTCATGATGGTCTCGTGCTTTTTATGATTAACTTCGCCGATTTAGGGCGCTTAAGCACAATACGCAATGTTATTTCATAACAATGTGATTCAACTGATTGGATTTACACCACCCGCTCTTGATCAACTGAACCGCCGAAGAAGGTTTGAGAGCAGCTTCGCCGTGATCAGCAATTCTGGAGATTGTGGATCATATTGTTTGGAAAGTTCAGCTTTGAGATTAGAAACATCGAACAGGATCTCACGATCCTCGGCGCGTTTGATCCGGCTTTCGATCCACCCGACACAGACTAGCCGCGTGCCGGATGTGACCGATCTAACCTGGTGCAAACTGGTTGACGGATAGAGTATTAAGTCACCCGCATCGGGCTTGGCACGGATCGATTGCCCTGAATGTTCGATTTGGAGTTCGCCGCCTTCATACTCGTCCGGCGACGACAAAAACAACGTAAATGAAAGATCGGTCCGAAGTGTCTCATCGCCGCCCATGAATGCGTTGTCGATATGCATTCCGTACCCGCCGCCCTGTTCTGTCTTACTGACCAGAAGTTTGGAGAATCGCGCCGGACGGGCCGCCGACCGAATGAGCGGATGTCCTTTGATCGCTGTGCTCAACGTATCTCTTAGTTTAACGCCGCTGCGGCTGGTCAAATCGGCTTGTTGGTTGCGCTTGACCTGGCGTGCCGTTCGACCCGCTGTTTTGGTACCATCAATCCAGTTCAGCAAACCAAGTTGCGTTTTCACTTTTTCGAGGTCTTCCTCGGTCAGAACATTGGCGATCTTGAGCAGCATGGAATCCTACTTGCGAATGATTTTCAATACGGTATGACACTTCGGTCGCACATTTTTAGCATTCTAGGAAATCCCGCATGACAACAAGTTTAAAACGCTGGACCCAACTTGGTTTGGGGGTCGCGCTGGCCGGAAGCACAATGGTTGCTTGCGGCAACCCGAACGCACCCGCGAGCGATGCTGATACCGCACTCACAGCCGAGACCCCGCCGATTGTTGAGGCTGAAGATGGCGAGGGCGAAGGTGCGGATGGCGAAGGCGAAGGCGCAGGTGGTGAAGGCGAAGGCGGTGTCGCGATTGCCCAAGCGGCCACCGATCCGGTGGTGTTCCTTTCGGCGCTGGCGATTACTGAAGCTCATATCATAGCCGCGCGCGACGCCCATGCACTCGGCGAAACAGATGCCGCTGCGGAGATGTTTGCACACCCTGTTTCTGAAGTCCTGTTCGATATGCAACCGGTCTTTCAACAATTGGGCGTGCCCGACTTTAGCGACCAACTGACAGACACATCTGCGGCAATTTTCGCAGGCGAGTCTCCTGAGCAAATTGGCGCGCGCGCGGATGGAATAATCGCAGCGCTTCGCAGTGCGGCGCTTCGCGCGCCCGCTACAGATGCGAGCGAAGCGAGCGTCGCGGCTGGCGTCGCAGTCGACCAAATCGAACGCGCCGCAGACATGTATCGTATCGCATTAGAGTCGGACGCATATGAGCCTTATCTCGACGGCTATGGATTCTACAAAGCCGGGGAAGCGGTCTTCCTCGCCAGCACTGAAGCCATCAGTGAACAAGACCCACGCGTCGCTGCAGCGATCACCGACGCGATCGCCAAGCTCCAAGTTGCTTATCCCACAGCGGTGCGACCAGACGCATTAGACGCTGACTTGGCGGCCCTGACCGTCGCCGCCTCGAACGCGGTGCTGGCGGTTCAGAACTAGTCCCGCTTTGTGGCCGCTGGATTGACGTGGAACGTCAGCGATGTCGTGTAACTGCGGATATCTGTTTCGGCTCCATCGGGGGCCGGCGCTTGCAAACGCGTCATGATGAGATGCGTCCCCAAATGGTCGAGCGGAATCTCGACGTCTCCCGCAGCATTCGAAACAAGCAGAATCCCGTCATCACCAGGGCGCTCTTTTTGACCGCTGCGCGTGAGGAGCAATTCCTGCCCCGCTAACGCTGTTCCATCGAATGACAGTGAGACCGAAAACGTCTCTCCCACGCTCAGGCGAGATGGATGTTGGCGCGGCGATACGACTAATCGTCCAATCGGCGCTCGAACGCTTTCCCAGGATGGCGCGCCAACGGTCACATAAGTGTCTGAGACAGTTGCCGTCTGCGACGTAAGAATGCGCGTCCCCTCAGGCACATAAATCGGCGCCGCATCTTCGCTATTCACCAAATGATACTGACCTTCAAGCAGCACGTACTCACCACCCTTGCGCCCTAGTCGCTCACCCGTCGTGATTCGCGTCGTGCCGTGTTGCGTAATTTTCTGCTCGATCACGCTGCTATTCGCAAAGGTTTCGATGCGGTCAGGCGTCTCGGCTGTCCCATTGGGTAGGATGACCGCAAAAGCTTGCGAACGCACCGGATATTTCGGCACACAACAATCATCATTGAACGAGGCTTCAATCGTGATGGTCTGATCTAGGGTCGGCGCATATGTCGATGGCTCGATGTACGCCGTGTCAGCGGCAACGTTGGGGACGATGCCCAACGTTGCCGCGACCGCTGATGTGATGGCAACACGCACTAGTCGATACTCGCCAGCGTCGCCGTGGGGCGTAAACGATCGACCAATTGCCCAACATCTGGTGTCACATATTGGTTTATGACGCTGCGTGCCTCGGTCAGGGCCGCATCGAGAGATTTACGACCGTCTTTCACCTCGGTGGCGAGCGAGAGAAGCGGATTATAAAGTGCCTCGGTCTCGCCCTGAATGGTGATGGCGAATTGCGAATGATCGGATTCAATCCGTGCCCATTCCGCCCGAACGCCAGCCCAAAATTCGGCGGTTCCGGTCCAATACGCCTCGGCGGCTTCGATTGGGTAATCATCGAATGCGCGATACGTGTTCACACCAACTTCGCGCACTAATACCTGAGGCGCATTATCGAGCATGAGCTTAGAATTGTCTTGCTCATGCACCCAGCCCCATGGCGTGATGACATGGCGGTTCACAGCGTCAACCGCATGGTAATCATCGCGAGTCGTCATGTCGCGGCGGGGCAGCGGACGCCATTCCCTAGGCGGGGTCCATTCGGCTAGACCGTCTAGATAAGTCCACGCCCCAACGGCGCCATAACGCGGGGCATCATCAACTTGATACACCGTTTGCGACCACGTTCCAGACCGCTCAGATGCCGGCACAGCCTGCCATTCCCAGGCATTGCCGCCAATGAAGGTCAATACGCGCGAGGGTTCGTAGCGCCAATCTTGGCGCCAGTGTTTGACCACGAATGGTGCATCATCCGGGCCGACCACCAATAAGTGTTGCAAGCTGATAAACTCGCCTGAGTCGGCAATCACCCGCACAGATTCGTGGCCGCCAGATAGTTTCGGGTCTTTCAGCTCATACCCTTCGACAAATGGCACGGTTTCAGTGAAATCGAACGTAACTTTGTAATCCCCAGCCATGGCCAGAATCGATTGGCGATCTTGTTCGAAGGTTCCGACTGAGTTGGATGCAACTTCGACAGGTACGGCTGACGCCGCTTCGGTGGAAACGCAACCCGACAGCGCAAGAGCACCAATCGCCGTTGCGCAAAGAAGGCCGGTTCGGATGAAGGACATGACTAGGTCTCCTGAATGTTCAATCTGAATTTTTTTCGTTAATGCAAATGATAATGACTTGCAATCGCGGAATTCTACGTATAGCGAGATTTTCAAGATTGAGAATTATTCTCAAGTAGAAATCATAGGACGAACACATGTTACTGCGCCGAACTTCCCACCCTCTCCGTTGCGTTTTGATCGCGACAACTGCGCTTGCAGGCGTCGTCGCCGCGCACGCCCAAGACGATCCGGAGGGCGATGCCGAGATGCGTGAAGACACTGTTACAGTCTATGGCACGTCCAATCCCCTCCCCGTCTTCGATTATCCCGGCCAAGTCACAGTGATTGACCGCGACGCGCTCGAAACCCTCGCCCCTTCAACGATTTCGGATGCTTTGCGTGATGTCCCAGGCGTCGACTTTTCGGGTGGGCCGCGGCGCACGGGTGAGTTGCCATCGATTCGCGGTCTGTCCGGGCAGAACGTCCTCATCTTGCTAGATGGCGCGCGTCAGAGCTTCACCTCGGCGCATGATGGTCGATTTTTCGTCGATCCAGAGCTTATTGGGACGGCGGAAGTGGTGCGAGGTCCCGCATCCGCGTTGTATGGATCAGGCGCAGTTGGCGGTGTGATGGCTTTTGAAAGCGTCGATGCCGCAGACCTGCTGAGTGAGGACGAAACCTGGGGGGCCCGCGCACGCATTGGCTATCAAAGCGCCAATGAGGAGACGCTTGCTTCGATCACCGCTTTTACCCAACACGGCGGCTTTGATGGCATAGCGAGTTTTGGCATCCGCAATTCTGGCGACATCGAACTTGGCTCAGGCGCAACTCTTCCCTCAGACGATGACATTCAAACCGCCCTCGTCAAAGGCAGCTACGTGGTCACCGATGCCTTAACGGTTGAAGGCTCCTGGCAGCGCTTCAACAATACCGCCATCGAACCGAACAATGGCCAAGGCGTCGCGGGAACCGGAGACGGTGTGCTCGATCGCGATGTTGAGAAAGACATCACGACGGACACGTTTCGCTTAGGCGTGAGCTTTGATCCTGAGGACAATGATTGGATTGATATCGCCCTCACCGCCTATCAGACATCGAGCGACGTTGATGAATTCGATGCGAGTGTTCCACGCACCACGGTTCGCGACATAGAAACAACGGGCTTCAGCCTCCGAAACGCCTCGCGCTTCACAATCGGTTCGGCAGAAACAACTCTGACCGTCGGCGGCGACTGGTATAAAGACGAGCAAGTCGGCACCGATACTCAAACCACTGACGGCACCCGCGGCGGCGTGCCAAATGGCGAGAGTGAGTTCATGGGCATTTTTGCGCAACTCGAATCCGTCATCGAAACCCCGGCTGGCCAATTCGTCGTCATTCCCGGCATCCGATTCGATGAGTTTGAAAGCTCTTCGAGTATTGCCCCCGGAGAAACGAATTCAGACGACGCCATCTCTCCGCGCTTGGCTGCGAGCTTCGCGCCTCAAGGTGCGAAATGGTTGCGTCTATTCGGTTCCTACTCTGAAGGCTTTCGCGCGCCTTCGATCAATGAGCTTTATCTTGATGGCGTGCACTTCCAAATCCCGCACCCCGTTTTGTTCAATCCGGCAGTTGGTTCGTTTGTGTTTGCGCCAAACAATTTCATTCCCAACCCGGACTTGGTCCCGGAGAACACCCAAACCATCGAGTTCGGGACAGGCTTTGATTTTAAACAAATATTCGTACCAAGCGATCATTTCCAAGCGAAGATTTCGTACTTCGAAACTGAAGCCGATGACCTCATTAATCTCTCCGTCAATGTTGCACCGGCGGCGACGTGTTTCGTTCCGCCAACGTTCCAGCCCTGTAATTTCGGCACGTCCGAATCGGCGAATGTCGACCAAGCTGAACTGGAAGGTTGGGAAGCTGAATTGCATTATGACTCCGATCGCTTCTTCGCCCGCGCCAGTTATTCGGCGATTCAAGGCACGGATCTATCGGATGGGTCGGATCTTGGATCTTTGACGCCTGACCGTGTCGCAGTCGACCTCGGAGTCAAAGTGCCAGAGTTCAACTCGCTCGTCGGTGCGCGGGTTCAAAACGCTTCCGACTTCGAGCAACGCGTTTCCGATGGTTCAGGCGGCTTCACCGTCCAAGATGAACGCGACAGCTATATGGTCGTCGATCTCTACGCCACTTGGCGGCCCGAACAGATTGAAGGCCTGCGGCTCGATCTCGGCGTCGAAAACATTTTCGACGAAGAGTATGAGCGCGTTTTCCAGGGCGTGCCTCAACCAGGGACCAATTTTAAGATCGCTGCGTCTTGGCAGTTTGGACAATAGGAGAATGACTGATGTGTATACCGCTAGATGATTCCGCCATGGTCTGTTGGCTGAAGACTCAGGTCCGCGTGATTGAAGCTTGGCGAGAAGAACTCGCCTGCCGCTCCGAACTCGACATTCCCGCCGTTCTTCGTCTCGAGGAGCATTATGCGTGGCTGACTGAGGAAGTTGCACGCCTCGAAAATCCGTCCTCTCGGCAGGCTGCTTGAGTCTCCTTTAGCTTGCCCACTTGAGCTGCAGCCCCCACGCCTCGCGTTTCCTCCTCCAGTTGGGGCTGCAGCTTCTTTTTCCGTGACGCGTTCAACGCTTGTACGCGACATGACCCTGTTTCAGATAAAGGCGCAATTCGAAGACATCGATTACGCCGCTAATCAGTGTCGTCGCAACCACATAGCTGATGAACCAGAACAATGGCGGAGACAGATCCTGTGTCACCAGTTGATGACCCAAGTACGGGACGATCAGCAACCAGTGTGCATGCCCCAAAGGTCCCATCAATTTTGAGAACGGTGCCCGTTTGTGAATTTGGCTGGCAATCACCCCTGATAGAATTCGGCCGAGTAAGATGACGAGTCCGGGAGCGGTTTGAACGAAAATCAATCCGCCAATAATTTGCGGCAAAGGGTAAAAGGTCGCCCAGAGCCGGATGGTCCAGGGCAACGT
Source organism: Pseudomonadota bacterium (assembly GCA_039194965.1). Classification (GTDB taxonomy): domain Bacteria; phylum Pseudomonadota; class Alphaproteobacteria; order Caulobacterales; family Hyphomonadaceae; genus Henriciella. The sequence goes on from JBCCVQ010000005.1 coordinate 188,449, forward strand.
GCCCATCGCGTTAAACCAAACCCAGATATCCTTGAAGATTGACATGGCTGCGTATGATCAGGACGCTTAGGCAGCGGCGATGGCGCGGATGCGGTCACGCTGCATCGTAGATTCTGCGCCCGCCCGCGCCAGTTCAAGAGTGGCCGGGTCCGCTATGGAGGGGTGTCCAGTCCCGAATGGTGGTGCAGGATTGTATTCAAGGATCAACTCGATCACCCGGGCTAAATCTTCGCCTGCGAGCTTTCCTGCGACGGTCAAGCCAATATCCACGCCAGCGGTCACTCCGCCACCGGTGCAGCGATTCCGGTCGATGACAACGCGCTCATGCACGGGCGTTGCGCCGAAGGCTTCGAGTGTGTCAATCACCGCCCAATGGCTGGCAGCTTTGTAACCTTTGAGCAAACCCGCTTTCCCAAGCAGAAGCGATCCCGTGCAGACGGCTACGACCCAAGTCGCCGACTCTCCTTGTCGAGCAAGGAAATCCATGGTCGCGGCATCCTCCAGCACGTCGATTGATGGGGTACCCCCGCCCGGCACGAGGATCACATCTGGAGTTTTCGATGCGGTTTCGAACGTCGCATCGGCCATAATCGCTGCGCCCGAATCTGTGGGATTAGCCCCGGATGCACGCGCGACAATTTCAGTTTTCGTGCCGGGAATTTGCGACAGAGGCTGCAGCGCGCCAATCAAATCAAGTGTCGTGAATCCTGGATAGACGAGCGATTGAATCAGCATGAATGCCTCCATTTCCTTGCAATTTCGTACCGTTTCGAACATATTTAGCGATATGTCAATAATTAAATGCGAAACGGTACGTAATGACTGATTCACAACGCAAACCCGGACGCCCCGCGACGATCGACACGGACGCGGCAATGCAATCTCTGATCGAATTGTTTCGAGCGAAAGGCTATGCCGCGGTGTCCTTGGACGATCTATCGGAGGCGACCGGGCTGAGCCGGCCGAGCCTCTATCGATCCTTCGGAAATAAGCTGTCCATGTATGTTAGCGCGATGGATGCGTTTGGCGCACAAGTCGGTGAATCAGCGATTCCGGCCTTGGAAGCCGAAGGTGAATTGAAGTCGGCGCTCAGCAATTTCTTCAACGCAATGCTAGATATCTATTATCGCGACAACGATATCGCACCGGGCTGCTTGGTCTTTGGCACGGCGCCCTCCAGCGCGGACGAAGAGAAAATCCAAGCTCGGCTAAAATACGGGATAGACCAACTCGATGTCCGCATGCGGGCGAGAATCACACAAGCCGCGCCGGGACGCGATGCAGCTTTGGTTGATACGGCAACGCAGATCGCGTCGAATACGCTCATTGCTTTTTCAGCCCGGGCAAAGTCCGGTGCGACAAAAGCCGAGCTGAGCACGATGGGCGCGCGAAGCGCCCAGGCGATCTCAGTCTTGCTGGGTTTATCTTGACCTATGGCGACAGGCGGTAGCCGCCCGCCTCGGTCAGCAACAGGCGCGCATTGCCTGGATCCGGCTCAATTTTTTGGCGCAAACGATAGATGTGAGTCTCTAATGTGTGCGTCGTGACCGCGGCATTGTAGCCCCAGACCTCTGATAAAAGTTCTTCGCGCGCCACGGGTTTGCCCCCAGCACGATAGAGGTATTTGAGGATATTGGTCTCTTTCTCAGTCAGGCGGATTTTCCGGTCGTCTTCTTTGACCAACAATTTCATGCTTGGACGGAACTCATATGGACCGACGTCAAAAGTTGCGTCTTCGCTTTGTTCAAAACTGCGAAGGTGCGCCCGGACACGCGCGAGCAAAACTGAGAATTTGAACGGTTTGGTGACATAATCATTCGCACCACTGTCCAAGCCGAGAATTGTATCGGCGTCACTGTCTTGTCCTGTCAGCATAATGATCGGCGCCCGCACCCCCCGGGTCCGCATCACTTTACAGGCTTCGCGGCCATCCATGCCAGGCATGTCCACATCGAGCAGAATCAGATCGGTCCGTTCCGTTTCGGCGGTTTTCACACCTTGGGCAGCATCTGACGCCTGCAGGACGGAAAAGCCTTCATACAGGTCCAATTGTTCCGCGAGCGCTTCGCGCAGATCATTATCATCGTCCACGAGCAGGATCGTTTTTGTCACAGCCATGACTTTCTCCCTTGTCTTGTGGCCACCAATTAGTGAATGACTCCAAACACTTCATTACACGCTTCTTCAGCTGATGTCACAAAAAGGAGAGCAGCGCGTGACTGACATAGTATTCACAGCAACAGCCCGTGGTAAGTTCTCTGGTGGTGGAATCACGTGTCAGTGCGCGATTGGGCGCGGCGGCATCATTGGCGCAGCGCAAAAACGCGAAGGCGATGGCACAACCCCACTTGGCAAATGGCGTCTGAAGCGCGTCTTTTATCGCCCTGATCGTGTCGCTCGCCCAGAAACCGCATTGCCGGTCACTCCGCTGGCAGAGCAAGATGGATGGTGCGACGCGCCGGACCATCCGTTGTACAATCGACCCGTGAAACTGCCCTTCCCAGCCAGCCACGAAAAACTTTGGCGTGACGACGCTGTTTATGACCTGGTTGTCGAGCTGTCGCATAATGATGATCCCATTGAGCCCGGCCTTGGCAGTGCCGTATTCTTTCATTTGTCTCACGAAGATTTTCGTCCGACTGAAGGCTGTGTGGCGATTCCGCGAGACTATATGGTCGCCGTTTTGCAGGCCGCGACGCCGAACAGCTATCTCGAAATTCAGTATTAGATGAATGCGAGCCAATCGGCTTGAACACATTCCGGCCACAAGAATCACCGAACGGTTAATTGGCCGGGGCGGGCTTCGTAAGGAGGCTGCTAATGTTTCAGCTGACTGAGTATTCGCCAGAACGCCCGGAATTCGGGTCATTCTACCTTGTCACCCAAACCGGTGAGCACGGCCCATATGAAACCTATGATGACGCCATTGATGCGGCCGAACATCCGCAGCCGGATATGATCGGCTTCAATCCGCGGCGCGGCTATTTCGTCGTCGATCGGTCTGAGCCAGAGGCGAATTAGGCAATCTCAGCCATAAATTGCTGGAGTTTCATTACGGACGGAACGGCATTGTCGCGCAGACGTTTCATAATCGCGAGCTTTTCCGTTTCATCCTCCTTGATCCCAGCAACCAGCTGCGAGTAGCCATCCAATCGATTATCCAACAACCACTGTCGCAAGTCCTTCTCTTGCGACCAAGTATACTGGTTCATCATGAAGGCTGACTGCATGCGGATCCAATCTGTGGCGTGATTGGGCAGCGGCACCACTTGGCAAATCCGGTTTTTTTCTTCTTCGCTGTCACGAGTCAGCTCAATATGCGCAATGAACGCAGCACTGAATACGGGCTGGACGGTGCGCACGGTTTGCAAGCGAATGGTGTCACCGTGGAAGATTTCTGCTTCTTCTGAATTACCAACTGCACACGCGGAGCAATCGACGAATAGTGTATCTGGATCATTAGGCAGCGTGCCGTCGTCGAAAACGATCTGATCAAGTTCAATGCGTTGAATGCGACCTTTGCGAATAACGTTCTTCACGCGCCGCAATTCAGCCAGTTCCGGATCTGAAATCGTCGCGCCGTGGAACATGGTCGGTCTCACGTCTGTATCGATCCGAGTGAACATTTCGACGTTTTCTAAGCGATCAAACAAGTCATCGATCGACTCCGCCGCAGCAATCGCTTCCATTTGTGATGCTTGCGCGCCCATCGTCGCTTCGAAGAATTGCGAATCAGGCTGTGTCGTTTCACGACGCAGCAACCAAGCATCGCGCGGGCGCACCCAATGGATTTGATCCGGATCGACATGGTTCTCTAAAAGCCAAACCACGGCATCGATGCCGGTCTTTCCGCCGCCAATGATAACATAACGCGACGGCTGCTCCATCACCTTTGGTAAGTCGTTTAGCGGCATCATTTTGACGCCCTCCGCGACTTCAAAATTCGGCGTGTGCGTAGAAGGTACGGTGGTTTTCAACCACGTCGCATCGACCGTCTTTTCGCGCACTTTGACCTGATAGGTCTTATCAGAAGTCAACGCGCTGATCTTGCCATCGCCTTCATACTTACACATGGGCAAATAAGTGACACGACCCGTGGGCAAGAATTGATAACGCATCACCTCATCAAAATAGGCCATGATTTCTGGCCCGGTGGCGAGGTCTTGCAAGCCCTTGTTCAGACCAATCGTGTCAACAATGCCTTTTGAAAGCTCTTTAGAACTCACACCGTAATAGGCGGACGGCTGGTGCAAGGTCACAAAGGGATAAGCATCATTCCAATGCCCACCTGGTTTTTGATGCATGTCGACCAGAAGCACGGTCTTGTCGCTCTCAGACAAGACAATGTCGGCAAACGCCATGCCCATAGCACCGGCGCCGACGATTAGATAATCAACTTCAATCATTTCTTGGGGCATCATCCCCTCCCCGTATAAGTTGGACCTTGATAACAGTGTTATTGCGTGCTAATAACACTGTTATTGAAAGTCAAGCGAATTACGTCCATGAACGACTCTAAGTCGAAAATACTAACAGCCGCTTCAGAAATTTTTGCCGACCACGGCGCGAACGGGCTAAGCGTGCGCGCGATTTCCGGACGCGCCGGCCTGTCGACAATCGGCATCTACAATCACTTCAATGGCAAACAAGGCATTCTCGACGCGCTATACATTGAAGGCTTCGAATTGGTGATGTCAGCCATTCGCTTCGACTTCAGCGTGATGTCACCGCGAGATGCGGTTCTGCAAGGATTGTCGAATTATCTCGATCTGGCAGATCATCATCGCGGTCATTATCAGCTCATATTCGGGCGCGGCGATCCGAGTTACCAACCGTCTTCTGTCGCCATCGAGGTTGGGGCTGAAGCGTTTAATCGGCTGACCGCTCTCATCGCTCGAGCTTTGCCGGAGACCCTTACAGGCCGAGAGAAACGAGAAGCGGCGCTACAATTGTGGGCCTTAGCGCATGGCTATATCAGCCTGCAGGATCATGAAGCCACCGACCTCATCCCGATGACCGCGTGGCGCGATCTGACGATGAAGGCCGTGACCACTCATTTGGATGCCCTGATTGGAAAATACTCGACTTAAGTGTCGCGCGCGCCAAACAGCGCGGTTCCAACCCGCACATGGGTGGCCCCTAGCTGCGCCGCCAAAGCATAGTCATTGCTCATACCCATGCTCACCACAGGCAAGTCGCGATCATCCGCGAGACGTTTGAGTAATGCGAAATGTGGGGCAGCCGGTTCCACGGCGGGCGGAATACACATCAATCCAACCACCCGCCCCGGATACGTCTCGCGAGCCCGCGTCAAAAGTGAATCCAAATCATCGCTCAAAACACCGCCCTTTTGCGGTTCTTCACCTGTGTTCACTTGGATCAGTAGGTCTGGCGGTGTGACACCCGTTTTCGCAACCGCTTTTACCAAAGCGTTGAGCAATTTCGTCCGATCAAGGGTTTCAATGACATCGAAGAGTTGAACTGCATCTTCGGCCTTATTGGTTTGCAACGGCCCGATGAGTCGCAGCTGCAAGTCAGATACGCTCTGCTTTCGCTCCGACCACCGCGCCGCGGCCTCCTGCACCCGATTCTCGCCAAACACTCTCTGCCCGGCTCGCAGCGAAGCTTTGATACGCTCATCGGGTTGCCGCTTAGAGGCTGCCACCAATTGCACCCTCTGCCCGATTTCGGAAAGAATGCGGTCGCGGGCTTCGCGAATTGTGGTCGTCTGTGTATCTACGGTCATTATGGGGTTGAAACACCAAGCCGTCGTCGCCCGCAAGTGGCGCACCGCGATGCGGCAGATTGAGTCGCACTTTCCGCCAGCTTTGCCACCGCTCTTATTGTTGACCGATCCCGAACGCATACCGAACCCCGTTTCGTTGGTTGACAAGCTGCCAGCCGGGAGCGGCCTAATCTATCGACATTTCGGAGCCGAAGACCGCTTTGAGATCGCAGCACGCCTTTCTCAAAAATGCAAAGAGCACAAGATTGCATTCCTTATCTCGGCCGATCCAGATCTTGCTCGCGCGACCAATGCCGCTGGCATTCATTGGCCAGAAAAATGGATATCGCGCGCCAGGCGTTGGCAGAGATGCTTTCGCATACAAACCGCGTCAGCTCATACTCCACACGCGATCCGCACAGCCCGGAATGCGGGAATGGATGCCGCATTAGTTTCAACTGTATTTGTATCGGCGAGCTCGAGCGCTGGCCGCCCGATCGGATCAATTCGCCTTCGCAAGCTTCAACAAACAGCCGGTATTCCACTTTACGGACTGGGCGGCATTAACGCACAGAATGCACAACAGGTATCAGCCTATTCTGGGATCGCGAGCGTTTCGGGGCTCGCGATCGCTAAGATCGGCTAGCAATCTCAGCGTCCAACACTGTGCGGAATTAGCTTACAGCTCTCACTGCATCGGCCACAGACTCCACTGCGCCGTCCATGAGTTTAGCATCTGTGGCTTCTGCCATGACCCGGATCAATGGTTCCGTGCCGGATTTGCGAATGACTAAGCGACCTTTCTTGCCAAGCTTCTTCTCGGCATCGGCAATCGCCGCCTGCACGGTTTCGTCTTCCAGGGGGGCACCGTTCGAGTATCGCACATTTACCAGCTTCTGAGGCACCGGATCGAATACGTGAGCAATCTCTGATAGCGGTTTTTCTTGCTCGACCATCACGGCGAGAACTTGCAGCGCTGCCATCAACCCGTCGCCGGTAGTGGAGTAATCCGACATCACGATATGACCGGATTGCTCACCGCCAAGATTGAAACCACCTTCGCGCATCCGCTCGACGACATAACGGTCGCCAACTTTCGTACGCTCCAACGCGAGTCCCAGACTTTCCAAGTGCTTCTCAAGGCCGAGGTTTGACATCACGGTGGTCACAACACCTGGTTGAGACAATTGATTTCTGGCACTCCAATGACCGGCAATCAGCGCGATGAGCTGATCGCCATCCACGACGTTTCCTTTCTCATCGACAATAATGCAGCGGTCCGCGTCCCCATCCAGGGCGATACCGATATCTGCACGATAGGTTTGAACGGCTTCTGTCAGCGCACGCGTATCGGTCGATCCGACTTCCAGGTTGATGTTGAATCCGTTCGGCTCAACCCCGATTTTAAACACTTCTGCCCCAAGCTCATAAAGCGCCGACGGCGCGACTTTGTAAGCGGCCCCATTTGCACAATCGATGCAGACCCGCAGGCCTTTTAGATTCAGTCGTCTTGGGAAGCTGGCTTTAACAATCTCAACATAACGCGCTTGCGCGTCGTCCACTCGAACCGTCCGCCCGAGATCTGCCGATGCCGCCAATTTGTCATCTAGCGCTCGGTCCATCCGGCTTTCGATTTCAAGCTCGATTTCGTCTGAGAGTTTGTATCCGTTTGGCCCGAACAATTTAATACCATTGTCTTCATAGCTATTATGGCTCGCAGAAATCATAACCCCCAAATCTGCCCGGAGAGAGCGAGTCATCATGGCAACGCCAGGGGTCGGAAGCGGTCCGAACAGGGTCACGTCCATGCCGACGGAGGTAAATCCTGCCACCAAAGCAGGTTCAATCATGTAGCCAGACAGGCGCGTATCTTTGCCAATCACCACGCTGTGGCGGCGCGGGCTGGTGGTCCGAAAGTACTTTCCAGCGGCCATACCAAGCCGCATCGCGATTTCCGGCGTCATCGGAGGTGTGTTCGCTGTGCCACGGATTCCGTCTGTTCCGAAGTATTTACGATCCATTGTGCGCTATTTCCTTGCGTCGTACATTTGAACGGGGTTTTACTAGGCTTTGCAGGCGCCATGCCATATTTTGTAGATCATTTCCAAGGCAGATTTTAAGTTGTTTTGGCATATCATGTGCAAGCTGTCAGGCGTTGGGGATATAGAAGGAACGCAAAATGCGGATAAAATCGATTCTCGTGGGCAGTATGCTCGCGGCCACGCTAGGCGGGTGCGTTACCGGCCTTCCATCGGATATGACCGTGGCAGAATATTGTGCAAATCCAGACAATGCTTCGGAAGATGTATGTCGATTGAAAGTCGAAATTGATGGCAATGCGACGACACTTGCTGAAACCAATCTAAGCTTGCGCGATGCACGCCAGATGGCGGACAGCGCAATGACGGCAGCAAACTCAGCCCAGGTGTCTGCAAATGCAGCCCAAAGTCGCGCGGATGAAGCTTACTCGCTCGCGACGCATCTGTCTGAAAAAGATCTCGATTGCAAAACAACCACTGTACAGAAATCGAATACCGGTACGTGTGAGCCCGGCTACACGGTCATGGGATGCGTACAGACGCGATACACCCATCGTGCTGGCGGATTGTCATTCCTCCGCGAGCTGAACAATGAGCAGTGCCGCTTCAATAGCCGCGTGCTTGAGATGCAAGTCCGCTGCTGCCGCGCCGCCAATGAAGGCGACAGCATGGCGAGCGGCTCTTAAGTCTAATATAGACAAAAAATCAGCACACTTTTTGCAAGGGGATTCCGCACGGATCCCCTTGTTTCCATTTTGTGTCCGAGCTTTGGACACAATCGGAAATAGGATTTGCAATGACGAAAAAGCCTGCACCGGTTTAGGGGTGCTTTCGACCTTGGGACGAATTGTGGAGTAAACCTTATGTGTGGAATTATCGGTATTCTGAGCCGTGAAGGCGCGGCGTCTGACCGCGTCATGGAATCGCTTAGACGACTTGAATATCGTGGCTATGACAGTGCCGGGATTGCGACCTTGGCGGACGGCAAACTGGATCGGCGTCGGGCGGCTGGTAAACTGTCTAACCTGCAGTCTCTGCTCGATGAGTCGCCAATTGCTGGATCGATCGGAATTGGTCACACAAGATGGGCCACGCACGGCGCAGCAAATACGCGGAACGCTCACCCGCACGTTTCCGGACCCGTGGCATTGGTTCACAACGGGATAATAGAAAATTTCCGTCGGTTGCGGGCGCAACTTGAATCGGCCGGGCATGTGTTCGAAACCGAAACAGATACCGAAACCATCGCTCACCTCATCGCCTCGCACTTGAATGGTGGCAACGATCCTGTCGCGGCGGTTAAAGCAGCTTTGGGTGAACTCGAAGGCGCCTTCGCGCTCAGCATTCTGTTTGAGGGCCATGATGATTTGTTGATCGGCGCACGCAAAGGGTCCCCGCTTGTGATCGGGGTCGGCGACGATGAGATGTTTCTTGGGTCAGACGCGTTGGCCGTGGCGCCGTTCACCAATCGGGTCATCTATCTTGAAGAAGGCGACTGGTGCGTTCTCAGCCATCAATCCTATCAAATCTTCGATGTTTCCGGAACAGAAGTGACCCGGCCTGTGGCGATGGTTCAGGCGGCCGGCGCAACGGTCGAAAAAGGCAATTACCGCCACTTCATGCAAAAAGAAATTTTCGAGCAACCCGACAGCACGGCTCGCACCATTGGCGCCTATGTAAACGCGCTTGAACAATGCATCGAGTTGCCGGGCGATGAAAATGCGATCGATTGGTCCGCCGTTACGCACCTTCACATGGTCGCATGTGGCACGGCGTTTTATGCGACCTGCGTCGCGGAATATTGGTTTGAACAAATTGCTGGCTTGCCGGTCAAAACTGATATTGCGTCAGAGTTCCGCTATCGTCAGCCCGCTCTTCCCAAAAAAGGCGGTCTCGCGCTGTTCGTCAGTCAATCAGGCGAAACTGCCGACACGCTTGCCGCGCTTCGGTATTGTAAGGACGCCGGATTGAAAACCGCGGCCGTGGTCAACGTACCGACGTCAACCATTGCCCGTGAAGTCGATTTGGTCTTGCCGACCCTCGCAGGCCCCGAAATCGGGGTCGCCTCAACCAAAGCCTTTACCGCCCAATTGTGTGCCTTAGCTGCCACGGTTATCGCGGCCGGAAAAGCGAGAGGTCATCTGACTCGCGAGCGCGAAATCGAATTGGTTCAAGCTTTGAGCGGCGTCCCGCGACTGATTTCCGAGAGCTTCGCGCTGGACGCGCCGATCGCGGACCTGGCGCGCGATCTATCGAAAGCCCGCGATGTTATCTATTTGGGGCGCGGTGTGCACTACCCGATCGCTCTGGAGGGTGCACTAAAACTGAAAGAAATTAGCTATATTCACGCTGAAGGATATGCCAGCGGTGAGCTTAAGCACGGTCCAATTGCGCTGATCGACGAAGAAACACCGGTCGTTTTTGTGGCGCCATTTGATGACTTATTCGACAAATCTCTATCGAATTTGCAAGAAGTCGCGGCGCGGCGCGGAAACGTGCTTTTGATAAGTGATAAAGCTGGATTGGATGAGGCTGGCGAAACCCCGGCTCAAACCATTGAAGTGCCTGTGTGTGATGCCTTTGTGGCCCCAATTCTATACTCTTTGCCAGTGCAAATGCTGGCTTACCATATTGCCGTTGAGAAAGGCACAGATGTCGACCAACCGCGCAATCTGGCAAAGTCTGTCACCGTCGAATAGCGTCGACGGCTACGTTAACAACCCGATCTGTTGAGATAACAGATCGGGCGTTAAGTCATGCTCATACAACTGTACCGAACAAGCCCAGTGTGAGGGCGGCGCCAAACACGGCGAGTGGAACAGAAAGAGCGGTGGCGATGAAGCTGGTTTGAGCTTCACTAGGGGAGGAAACACGCATGGGATTAGTCCTTCTTTGCGTTATGAGGCGCGACCATTCGCGTCCCATGAACTCAATATAGGACCCCATATCTAAAAATCAATGAATGATTTGAAAATTATTCAGCGTTCAATAACTCACGCGTTTTGATAGGAACGCTTAACCCAGCCAGGATGATGTCCATGACGCCGTCCAGTTCACGCTCCAGCTTCGGCAAGGTCAGTCGCGACCACAGTTGCGGATAACGAAACTTCATCGTCGCTGATTGCATCATTTCTGCGATAAAGTTTGGATTTTCCATGGGGGCAAAATCGCCTTCCACTATGCCTTGCTCCAATAATTGCACCAGATAAACGCGCTCCTGCGCCATTTCTTCATTGGCAAAAGTCGGGCGTTCGCTTGAGAGAACCTCGGCAATCTCCAAAACCTTGGCATCCTTGTCGAGTTTCTCAAAAGTCTTGGTCAATGCGGTGTGGTGAAATAGACGCATCTTTTCAACCGCCGTCCCCTTTCCGCGTACCAATGCAGCGTTTTGGGCGTTGATTTCCATGTTCAGCTTACGCGCCATGGCCTCAGCAATGTCTATCTTTGAGGCGAAGAATCGATAGATATTGCCCGCTGACATACCGCAATCGCGGGCGATTTCAGCCATTGTCGTCTTGGCGTAGCCATAGTGCATGATACGCTCCATGGCGGCATGGAGGATTTGTTCGCGGGTATCGAGTTTCTCATTCATGGGACATAGAATAGTGGAAAAGTGTGAATGATCAACAAATTGTTCAATTTCACACATATCAGAAAGAAGTGAGTGTGACCGAATTCACGCGTATTGGCGTTTTAGGCGCCGGGGCCTGGGGGACCGCGTTGGCCGCCGCCCTCTATCAAAAAGCTGCCACCCACGCTCCCGACATTCCCGTTTGGGCGCTGGAAAGCGAGGTCGCAGAGGCCTTGAGTCGGGGCGATGGCAATCCAATTTATCTGCCTGGCGTCAAACTCCCGAGGATGAATGCCTCTACCGATATTGCGGCTCTGGCGGGCTGTCACGCCGTTCTTGCGGTCGTCCCAGCGCAGTTTGCGCGGCAGTCCCTTGAGACGCTGGCACCGCACGTCGCCGCAGGAACGCCCGTTTTGCTCTGCGCTAAGGGGATCGAACGCAGCTCTCTCAGTTTCATGACTGATGTCCTGCGCGAGGCCATTCCACATGCCGAGCCCGCGGTTCTGTCTGGCCCGAGCTTTGCCGCAGACGTGTCGCGCGGTCTCCCGACCGCGGTGACCCTCGCGTGCAAAGACGAAACACTCGGACGACAATTGATGCAGGCGATCGGGCAGCCATCATTTCGGCCTTATTGGTCGAATGACTTGATCGGCGCAGAAGTCGGCGGCGCCGTTAAAAACGTGCTGGCGATTGCTTGTGGCATTGTTGAAGGCTTGCAGCTTGGCAAATCCGCGCATGCCGCCCTCATTGCTCGGGGCTTTGCCGAAATGACTCGCTTGGGCGTCGCGCTCGGCGGCAAGCCCGAAACCCTATCAGGGCTTTGCGGGCTCGGCGACTTAGTCCTGACCTGTTCGTCCCCACAATCGCGCAATATGAGTTTTGGTTTGGCGCTGGGCCAAGGGCGCACCGCGGAAGATATTCTGGCGGAGCGAAACGCCGTCACAGAAGGTCACGCCACCGCGCCCGCGCTGGTCAGCTTGGCGCGAAAACTCGGGATTGAAATGCCGATTAGCGAAGCAGTAAATTCAGTATTGAACGAGTCCGTTACGGTCTCAGAAGCCATGAGCGCCCTGCTCTCGCGGCCGTATAAAGGAGAATAAACATGCCCCTCTTTCTGTTGAATGCGCGCGACAAAGCAGGCGCTTCAGAATTACGATTGGCCAATCGCCAAGCGCATCTTGAATGGGCCAGTGAGTTCAGTCACCGGATCGCGATGGCCGGGCCTGTTTTGTCTGATGACGGCGATACCATGATCGGCTCCACCTTTGTGATCGAATTTGACTCCCTCGACGAAGCAAAAAGCTGGGCGGCAGAAGACCCTTATGCCAAAGCAGGTTTGTTTGAGCGCACCGAGATCATTCCGTTCATGTGGCTTATTGGCGATGGTCCTTCCAATGGCTGAGGCGAATGAGCCGTTTTGGGAAACCAAACGGCTGGAGGAGATGTCCACCGAAGAGTGGGAATCGATTTGCGACGGTTGCGCCAAATGCTGCCTGATTAAGCTCGAAGATGAAGATACGGGCGAGATCGCATTGACCCGGCTGCATTGTCGGCTGCTGGATGCTGAGACCTGTCGGTGCAGCGACTACCCAAACCGTAAAAAGCACGTTCCGGACTGTGTTATCCTAACCCCGAAGGATGTTTCGGAATTGCGATGGATGCCCACGTCTTGCGCCTATCGCTTGATCCATGAAGGAAAAAAGCTGCCGGATTGGCACCATCTTATCAGTGGCGACCGCGATCTGGTGCACCAACGCAACGCCTCCATCATGGGACGAACGCTGAGCGAAGACACATTGTTTGACCCGGACGATGTCGACCAGATCGAAGCGTGGATCGTGGATTGGGACGGCAATGAGCCTTAGGCTTTACGGCCCTTCAACCTCATAACCTTTATCGCGCAGCATTTTGATCACACTGTCTGGTCCCGCCAGATGGCCAGCGCCGACAGCGATGAAGACCGAACCGGGCTCATTCAACATGGCTTCGATTTGCGGCACCCAAGCCTCGTTACGCTTAACCAACACAGCCTGATATGCCGCATCCGTGAAGCCATAGCCGTCAGGGTTGGCAACCAGGCTGGCAATTCCCTCAATGTCTCCATCCGCCCATTCATCGACCAATAGATCGAGCATGCGCGGCGATTCATCGAGCAACAGCGCCGTCTCATACAGCATCGAGATTTGTTCCTCTTCGGGGAGAAAATCGAACGCATCTGTTTGCTGTGAAATCTCTTCAAGGTAACCGAAGGTTTTGCCAGCCGCATCGGCCTCAGCCTCGATGACGCTCTCGACCCCAGATTCTGGATCGTATCCATCATTGACCAGTTTCATGACCCCCAAATTGACCGAAGCCATCCACGGCTCAAACGTGTTCATCGCATCGATCGGCACGCCAAGGGCGTCGAAAGCTGCACTAATCACGGCTTCATCTTCATCATTGAGCACTTCTTTTAAGGTGCGGCCATCATCAAACATGCCGCGCTGTAAAAAGTCTGTCGCGATGGCGCGCTGCGCCTCAGGGCTTTTCATATCGACTTCAAAGACAATCGTGTCAGCTTCGGCCACGGCTTGATCGAAGGCGTCGGTCCGCCATTCGAGCTCCGGTCTCAGCAAGTGCACGGTGCCGAAGAGATGGATCGTCGTATCGTCGTCTGCCAATCGCCACATCACAGGCGCGCCCGGCCCTTGCGTTTGCTGCGCCTGGGCGAGCGAGCCGTTAAAGCCGACCAAAAGATCCTCTTTGCTGGGTCGCTCTTGCACTGACGACTCGGAACTATCGCTCACACCCGTCGCGCCGGAACAGGCGGAAACAGCGAGTATCAACCCGAATATTGCGCCCCCGGCGCGGAATCGAAGATTGCTCATAAGGGTCCCTTTTGGCTTTTACATCATCTGCCAATAGTTTGCGCATCTTGCAAAGGGATTACCCGCATAGATGAGATTGCATCGAGATACGGCTTGGCGTATGAGGCTGACCAACGCACCTATAGCTCAGCTGGATAGAGCGCTGCCCTCCGAAGGCAGAGGTCAGAGGTTCGAATCCTCTTAGGTGCGCCATTTCTGGATTTTGCAGGGGTGAGTGAGGTAATCCACTACACGCGCGCTTAAGCACTCGCCTTTAACAAGCGTCGGCGCTGCACAGAGCTCGGAATCCCCAGGCTTTCGCGGTACTTTGCCACCGTGCGACGCGCGATCTCGATACCGAACTCGGTCAGGATCTCGACAATCTTGTCATCAGACAAAACCTTGTCGCCCTCTTCGTCGATCAATTGCTTGATCCGATAGCGGACCGCTTCGGCCGAGTGAGCTTCTCCGCCACCGGTCGATGGAATGGCCGCTGAGAAGAAGTATTTAAGCTCGAACAAGCCGCGCGGGGTCGCCATATATTTATTGCTGGTGACCCGGCTGACCGTGGATTCATGCATCTCAATGGCGTCGGCGACTTGCTTCAAATTGAGCGGGCGCAAATGTGCGACGCCATGGGCGAAGAACGCATCTTGTTGGCGGACAATCTCGCTCGCCACTTTCAAGATCGTGCGGGCGCGTTGATCAAGCGACTTGATCAGCCAAGTTGCATTAGCGGCGCATTCAGAGATGAATTCTTTTTCGTTCTCGCGCATCGGCAAGGCGCTGACTTCAGCATAATAAGCCTTATCCATCAGAACACGAGGCAACGTTTCGCCATTGAGCTCAACCGCGAACATGCCGTTCGGAAGCTCTTTGACGAAGACATCTGGCGCCACCGCGATGGTGGCTTCAGTGGCAAAGCCGGAAGCCGGACGGGGGCTGAGCGTGCGCAGCTCGGTCAGCATGTCCATGACATCTTCTTTGTCGACGCCGCACACATCAGACAACGCCTTAATATCATGCTTCGCGGCCAGATGCAGGTTCTCCAGGAAGGTCTGCATGATGGGGTCCAAGCGATCCCGCTCTTTCAATTGCAGCGCCAAACACTCGGTTAAGTCCCGCGCCATCACGCCGGTTGGGTCGAAGCCCTGACAGACTTCGAGTACCGCGGCGACATTTGCTGGATCAGCGCCAAGCGCTTTGCCAACCTCGTCGAGATCGACTTTGCAGAAACCAGATTCATCGGTTTCATCAATCAGACGCGCGCCGATCAGGCTATCGGCTTGGCTCAGGCCAGCCATAGTGAGTTGATCGTGCAAATGCTGATGCAGTGACTTTTCACTCGTCAACGAGCCTTCAAAGTCAAAGTCTTCACCACCGGCGCGGCCAGAGCCAACACTTGACCAATCCGTGCTGGCCGAAGGACCCGATTGGCTGTTCGCTGTGCGAGCTTCGTCAGAACCGGTGCCGGATTCATACATATCGCTGTCCGAAGCATCGACCGCGTCGCGGGCCGTGCCCATGCCATCAGAGCCATCGAGGGACAGTTCGTCCCGGCCCTTGGCTTTATCGACATCGCCATCAAATTCTTCGGCCGGCGCGTTTTCGCCCCGTTCAAGAAGCGGATTGCGCTCGATCTCTTCAGCGACGAATTCAGCCAGTTCGATATTGGAGAGTTGCAACAGCTTGATCGCTTGCTGCAGCTGCGGCGTCATCACCAGGGATTGCCCCTGGCGCATGTCTAAGCGTTGATAGGCACTCATGGAACCGCCCTCTACGCCGCAAATCTCTGGCCGAGATAGACTCGGCGGACGTCTTCATTGCGCAACACTTCATCCGGCGCACCTTCGAACAGGACGCTGCCTTCATAGATGATCGACGCGCGATCGACGATTTGTAACGTTTCACGCACCTGGTGATCGGTGATCAGCACACCCAGGCCGCGTTCCTTGAGATATCCGACCAAATCAGAAATGTCCGAAATGGCGAGCGGGTCGATGCCGGTAAATGGCTCGTCCAAAAGCATAAAGGCCGGGCGCGAGGCCAAAGCACGGGCAATCTCGACCCGGCGGCGCTCCCCACCAGAAAGACTGGTTGAGGGCTGTTTGCGCAAATGCGAAATGTGCAGCTCTTCTAAGAGCGAGTCGACTTGATTCTGGCGCTCTGCCGGGTCGCGCTCAACCAGCTCGACCACCGCCATAATATTCTCTTCGACATTCATGCCACGGAAAATACTGGCCTCTTGCGGCAAATAGCCGAGGCCGAGACGGGCGCGCTGATACATTGGCAAAGCCGTGACATCCGCGCCATCTATATGAATCAATCCATCATCTGCGCCAATCAGGCCCATGATCATGTAAAAACAAGTGGTTTTCCCCGCGCCGTTTGGGCCTAGCAACCCAACGACTTCGCCCCGCTGTAAACTCAGCGAAACATCATGGACAACCTGCCGCTTGCCAAAAGATTTGGCGAGTCCGGTTGCGACGAGGCCTTGGCCAGTCTGGTCCATATGTTTCGGCTCCTTCCAGTGATTAGCTCCCAAGGTAACCACTTAGAATAACAGGCTTAAAATCCGTTTAGGTCGATAGATTGAATTTTATCGACCGTCTCCCTCACTCGGGTTTATGACCATTTTGACTTGGGTATCGCCGCCGTCCATCGTGGTCTTACCCGCCGCCAGTTCCATCACGAGTCGGTCGCCTTTGGCGACATCTTCTCCGCGCACAAGGATAATGTTTCCGGTCAACGTGATGCTGTCAGTTGAGGCAACATAGACGCCTAAATCGCCATTCACCTTAAGGTCGGGCGTCACGTAGAAGACATTGCCACGCGCCGTCATGGTGCGAATATCACCAAAGTTCGAGCCCAGACCCGTCGTCGTGGTGTCGCCGCCGCCGCCATATTCAATGGTGACGATATCGGCCCGTAGCCGCGCGGTGCCTTGCGTAATGTCGACATTATCGATCAGGACGACTTTGCGCTCTTTATCCAACACTTCAGAGCGATCCGCGGTGACGCGAATGGGGCCACCCTCGCCAGAGACTTGGGCGACGGCGGGGCCGCTCACGCCGAGTGCGACTGCACAAAAAACGGCCTTCATATTCATCTCGGTCATCCTCTACTCATCACCGGCAGGCGTTTCTAAGTCTTCTCGCGCGTTTGGATACAATGTCAAATCGACATTCCCGCGAAATATGACGCGATCACCTTCATCCTCAATTTCATAGGAGTCCGCACGCACATCGCCAAGGGGGCCATTGCCGTTGAGCGGCTCCAAACCTTGCACGCGGCCTTCTTGAACAAAGATTCGCGCCGCTGTCGTGGTGAACTCATAGCCTTCTGCGTCCCGCACTTTTACGGCCTGGAACAGATCGAGATATTCGGCATTTTGATAATATACGCCGACCGGCGCGCTCACTTCCGTGCCTTTATCATCCACCAAGCGCGGACTGGTCAGGTTAATCACGCTGGGGTCCGCGCGGCGGCGCTGGGCCGCATCGGCGGTTATGACATATGCGTCACCGGTAAAATTTCGCCCGGTAAAGCGAGCATTGACCATGGTGACAATCTCATCGCCTTCAAGCTTATCAATATGTTGCCCAGAGCCAGACATGGTCGTCGCTGCGATTGGCCCGATAATTACACCGGCTGATATGGCCGCCCCGGCGACAAACACCATCCGCAAAAGTCCGACCATAGATGAGCGGCGCCGCGCTTGTGCCAAGGTCATCTGGCGCTGCGGGGCCCATTGGGCCAACATTTCGGTGTGAGCGGCGTTCATCAGTCTTTACTATGGGACAAAATTAAGCAGGAACAGGGCGGTGACATGACAGTTCCGTCATTTGCAGCCTAACTGTGGGCGAAAATATCAGTCTCTCCCCACCCTTGCAGGTCGAGATCCGCCCGTATCGGTAAGAAATCAAAACACGCTTGCGCCAAGTCCAACCGCCCTTCTCGCTCCAACATCGCCTGTAATCCGCGTCGAATCTCATGCAAATGCAAAACATCGCTGGCCGCATATTGCAATTGCTGATCGCTCAGCTCGGCTGCGCCCCAATCGGACGATTGCTGTGACTTATCCATATTCGTCCCGACCAGTTCTCGCGTGACATCTTTCAAACCATGGCGATCCGTATAGGTCCGAGCGAGTTTTGAGGCGATTTTGGTGCACCAGATTGGCGCGCAGGTAATGCCCATCCATTTCTTCATCATCGCCACATCAAACCGGGCAAAGTGGAAGATTTTAAGCACTTTGGGATCGGCCAAAAGCGCCTTTAAATTCGGGCAATTATAGCTGCGCTCCAGTTGCACCACATGCGCCGCGCCATCGCCAGCGGAAATCTGCACCACACACAAAGCATCGCGGGCTGGGTCCAGCCCCATCGCCTCAGTATCGACGGCAATCACCGCCCCTAAATCCAAATCAGCGGGCAAATCGCCCTTATAAAGCGAAATATTATTCATATGCGCGGCATAGGCCCGCTCTGCCTGGCTTGCAAGTCCATCTGCGAAAAGCCGTCTTAAGTCCGGAATTTGAGTCGCAAGCTGGCGCGACGGTCTTTGAAGATTTATCTCCATTCTTTGTGACTGGTTTTGCTCGCATTTCGGCAGTCGTTCGCAGCCAAACAAAACTCGCTACCGCTTCGCCAAATCGATAAATGCGCGCGATCGCCGCGCGAGCGATCTCTCGATAGACATAAGTCAGGTCAAGCCCTGCTCTCGGAGCGTCCGCGCCCTAAAGTCGGCAGCTTAAGAAACTAGGATCGTTTATTCTCGCGCATTTTCTGCAAGAGCGTGCGAATGTCATACTGATCATCACCGTCATATCGCGGGGCGTATGCCGCGAATGCGTCTTGCAGTTCGCGATATCGCTCGTCGATACGTTGCTTATTGTAAGCATGGGTCACGATGTAGAAGCTGCCAGCCTCAATCTGTTTCACGACTCGATCGGCGAACACATCCGTATCCATCGCCAGTGGCGCTACGGACGGGTCGATTATCTCTGACCTCACAAAGCCAGGACAAATCAAACCAACATTGATAAACTCGGGGAGCTCATCGCGAAGCGCATCCGTGAGCCCGTGTACGGCGTGTTTCGACGACACATACCCTGCGACATTGGGAACCCCAACAAAAAGGGAGTTTTCGGAGCCAACATTGTATATGCCCGCAGGTGCACCTTGCTCTATAAACCGCTTGCCGAATACGGCGCATCCTTGCCAAACACCAAAGAAGTTGACGTCAAACAAGCGGCGCAGCTCGTTCAGGTCGCGGTCGATGACCGATCCACGGCCAATCCCGATACCGGCATTGTTCACGATGGCCGCCACAGGAGGTCCTAGGGAAAAGGCAAAATCTGCCAGCGCAACGACCTGATCGGGATCAGAAACGTCGCAGACAAAATAATCCGCTTCTATGGACTCACGGTGTAAGGCGTCGACGGCTTCTTCCAAGCGGTTCTGCCTTGGTTCGCCGATACATATACGTGCACCGCGCGCACCAAACGCTTTGGCGAGAGCGAAGCCGATACCGGTCGCCCCGCCAGTGATGACGACCGTCTTACCGTCTACGTTTAGACCAGACATGGCCATTAGCGTTTCAGGGCAGAATAGATCGCATCCGCCGTTTCAGCGCGGAAATCCCGGACTTCACCAATCGGCATGACTTGCACCATGCCAACATAATAGAGGTCATGCTCAGGATCGATCCAGAACCAGGTGGCCAGCGCGCCGCCCCAGAAATACGTATCCTCGCCATAAGGTGTTGGCGAAAGCTCTGCATCGTGCACGACCCCAAAATTCAGACCGAAGCCGAGCCCCACACCGCCATCATCTTCCCCGATGCCCGGCGTCACAAGGGTTTCCCCTTCTGGCATCGTATTCGTTCGCATTAGCTCAATTGTTTCTGTTTTGAGATATCTGTTACCGTCGAACACGCCATCATTGGCCAGCATTTGAAGAAACCGCGCATAGTCCGGCAGCGTCGAAACCAGACCAAGTCCACCTGACTCGAAGATCTCGAAGTCTTCAGTGAAATTGACATGGATCGGGCCAAGCGTGTCGTCTGTGTATACCAACAATTCGCCCGTTTCTGGGTTTTTGAAGAATGGATCGGAGAGGCGATCAAGCTTTTCATTCGGGGCAACAAAGCCTGTGTCAACCATTCCAAGCGGCTCAAACATGCGTTCGGACAAGAACTCACCAAACGTCTTGCCTGTTATGCGCTCAATGATCGCCCCCTGAACGTCGACCCCGACGCTGTATACCCATTTCTCGCCAGGCTGCAGCATCAAGGGCTGATCTGCGAGCCGGTCGATAAATGCTGGCAGGTCAGGCGACAACAAAACCTTCGCCTCACCATATAATGGCGCAATCGATTCTGTCGGATCGAAGCCGTAACCAAAGCCAGCCCTATGGGCCATGAGGTCTCGCATCGTGGCGACACGATTGGCATCGATATAAGTGGGGTTTTCGTCTTCGTCCGGCTGACCAAGGATCTTGAGACCTTCGAATTCGGGAACAAATTTGGTGATCGGATCATCCAGCTCGAACGCCCCCTCTTCATACAACATCATCATGGCGACGCCGGTGATCGGCTTGGTCATCGAATAGATACGATGGATGGTGTCAGACTTGATCGGCTCTCCCGTTTCCGCCTGCATGATGCCCTCTTCGACATATTGTACGACCTTGCCGTCTTTAACGAGCATGCCCGTGACACCTGCCGCATCTCCGTCAGCTACGAATGCCCGCATCTTGGCCTCGAGTGCGGCGAGTCCATCCTCGGTAAATGCGTCATCGTTGGTTTCCGTCAGAACCGGAAACGTACTGTCATAGGAAGCAACCGCAGCAGGTTCCGAAACCGTTGATGCGGCGTCGACCGGTTCTGGAGACACGGTTTCGATCTGATGTGCGCACGCTGCGATCGCCACTGCGCTGGCGGCGAATGACAAGGATGTCCTGATGGTCTTTGATACAGTTCGCGCCATGACGCTTCTCCCGTTTGGTTTCTCTTTTTCATCGATTGGTCTCTCGTTTTTGACGCAATGACCAACGGCTTATCTCTTGGTGTCGAATGCGCTGCAGCGTTGCAGCAAGCCTATCTTGTCTCGACATATCCTCCATCCAGCGGAATGGTGGTACCCGTGATGTAATCTGCGGCCGGCGATGCCAAAAAACGCGACAGACCAATCATATCGGTGGCATGTCCGATGCGTCCAAGAGGGATCTGCGCGCCGATTGCCTGTCGGCCCTCTTCATGACCAAGCGCGAACGCCATCATCTTTGACTCAAAGGGACCAGGTGCAATGGCGTTCACCGTAATCTTGTCTGCGGCAAGCGTTCGCGCCATTGCGCGGTTCAGATGGTGGACCGCTGCCTTACTGGCCGGATAGGCGAAGCTGTCTTCCAGCATGGGAAGCTTAATCCCCTCAATCGAACCGATATTGATGACCCGCCCTCGACCACACTCGGCGGCGGCTTTGCGTAGTTGCGGCAACAGCTTCTGTGTTAGAAAAAACATAGACTTCAGATTCAAGTCCATGACCCGATCCCAACCCTCTTCAGAGAAAGTCTCCATCGACTCCCCCCAAGTCGCGCCAGCATTATTGACCAGAATGTTGATTTTGCTTTCGCGGCCCGAGAGCCAATCGACAAACCCCTCAATGCCGGCATTGGTCGACAGGTCCGATGGAAACGCGATACACTCGCCAAAGGCGCTCAGCTTTTTCTCCATGGCCTTACAAGCATCAGCTTTTCGAGAGGTCACATATGTGCGGACGCCCGCTTTGA
Source organism: Pseudomonadota bacterium (assembly GCA_039194965.1). Taxonomy (GTDB): domain Bacteria; phylum Pseudomonadota; class Alphaproteobacteria; order Caulobacterales; family Hyphomonadaceae; genus Henriciella. Next base: position 210,423 of record JBCCVQ010000005.1, read on the forward strand.
CGAAGCCTGTGGCGATCATTTCCCCGATACCGCGCGTTCCGCCGGTGACCACAGCCACGTTGCCGGTTATGTCGAAAAGCTCGCTCGCCAAGACCTTCTCCAGGTGGTTGATTGAGCTGCGAGAGTTAAATAATTCTTCGTCAACGTCAATTAACATTCTTGAGTGTTGGTTATATAAAGTTTGCGGATCACGCAACTCCTCGTGCAAACTGATCTCAGCCGTCGCAATGACTCAGAATGGAGACTGAATTTGGCCAAGCAACAAATCGGCGGCGGCGCTAAGAAGGTCCTCTATACGCTGAACACGCTGCGCAAGATTGGGCCGGTAAAAGCGACCAAGGCGCTGCGTGCCAAGAATACGTGCAAGGCCTGCGCGCTCGGCATGGGCGGTCAGAACGGCGGCATGGTCAACGAGATCGGCGAATTCCCGTCCGTCTGCAACAAAAGCGTCCAGGCGCAGTCGACAGACATTCAGCCAGAAATTCCGAACGAGATCTTCACGCACACAATTGCAGAAATCGCCGAACTGAGCTCGAAAGAGCTGGAAGGCCTCGGACGCCTCAACACACCTCTTTACAAAGCGAAAGGCCGTGATCGATTTCTCCCAGTCTCGTGGGATGAAAGCCTCGATATCGCCACGCGCCGGCTGGCAGCGACAGCCCCGGATCGGAGCTTCTTCTACGCGTCCGGACGCTCCTCAAACGAAGCCGCGTTCGTATTCCAGCTCCTTGCGCGCGCCTATGGCACAAACAATGTCACCAATTGCTCATACTACTGTCACCAGGCCACGGGTGTCGCTCTTAGTTCAACGATCGGAACCGGGACTGCGACAGTAGAACTTGCAGACCTTGGCAAGAGCGACCTCATATTCGTCATAGGCGCCAATCCAGCATCGAACCATCCGCGCTTCATTCACCAACTGAAACACTGCCGCGATCGGAGCGGTGAAGTTGTAATCATCAACCCCGCCAAAGAGCCGGGTCTGGTCAAATTTGCGATCCCGAAAAGCCCGAAATCGCTATTGTCGGGCGGCAGCGAAATTGCCTCCCATTACGTTCAACCGAAGATTGGCGGCGATATCGCGTTGCTCAAAGGAATCGCCAAATCCATCCTGGAACGCCAGGCAGAAGACCGCAAATTCATCGATAACTTTACCGATGCATTTGAAGCTTACGAAAATGACTTGCAGGCGACACCGTGGAATGACTTGGTTGAAGCAAGCGGCGTATCGCAGCAAGACATCGAGCGGGTCGCGGCACTTTACGCCAAGGCGGAGCGCGCTGTGTTTGCCTGGGGCATGGGGGTCACACACCATACATATGGCGTTGAAAACGTTGAAAGCATCGCAGCGCTTGCGATGCTGCGAGGCATGCTGGGAAAACCGGGCGCCGGCCTTTTACCCTTGCGGGGGCACTCGAATGTTCAAGGTGTTGGAACCATCGGGGTCAAGCCCGTGCTCGCAGAAGATGTCATCGCCAGGATAGAGGAACATTTCGACCTCAAACTGCCGCCAAAGCGCGGCCTTGATACGATGGCTTCGATGCAGCAGGCCGCCAGCGGAAACGTCGATGCTGCGGTCATCATGGGCGGCAACTTGTTGGCTGCGAATCCTAATACCGAATGGGCCAGAGGCGCGCTGGAGAGTATTGCATTTAGATTATGTCTGACCACGACTTTAAACCAGAGCCACGTGCACGGGGTGTCTGCATCCGAGATGTTGATCCTGCCTGTCACCGCGCGGGATGAGGAGTGGGAACCGACCACGCAGGAATCCATGTTTAACTTTGTGCGCATGAGTGATGGCGGTATTCATCGCCTCTCCAATGTGCGCCCGGAATCAGTAATTCTGGCGGATCTTGGTGAGCGCTTATTACCCGACTCGCCTATCGAATTCTCGGCCTTCAAACGTCACAAGCACATTCGGGAGGCCATCGCCGAGATTGTTCCCGGCATGCAAGAACTGGCCAGCATTGATATCGCCAAGAAAGAGTTCCACATCGCAAACCGGCTACTTCACGAACCGAAGTTTTACACGCAAAACGGGAAAGCCCGCTTTGCCGTAACGTCCATACCTTCGCCGCGACGCGATGACGCCCCGTTTATGCTCGCCACTGTGCGAAGCGAAGGACAGTTCAATTCAATAATTTACGAAGAGGCCGACAGCTATCGCGGCACGGTTTCGCGCTGGTGTGTGATGATGAACCCTGACGATTTGGATGGCTTAGGCCTCCCGAAAGGAGCGACCGCGACGATTAGATCCAGCCAGGGTCAAATGGAGAATGTCGAGCTGATCCCGTTTGACCTACCGAGCGGCAGCGTCCTTGCCTATTATCCTGAAGCCAATGCGCTCACCAACACAGAGATTGATCCGCGGAGCAAGACCCCCGGCTTCAAGTCCACGCCTGTCTGGATCGAGGCATCTCGCGAAACCAACTAACTCCAAATGGTGCTTTTCTACCTTCAACTAAAAAAGGACCGCCATCTTCCGATAGCGGCCCAGTTTAACATCGCGTCGGAGGAAGCGAGCGTTAAAACGTCTTTCGTACGGTCACGCCGTAGGTCGGAGGATCATTCGGGTATCCATTGACCGAACCGGCCTGAAGCGCAGGTGGGAAGGCACCTGTGATGTATTCATCGTCGAAAATATTACGACCCCAGATTTGCGCCGCCCAACCGTTGTTGAAGTCCAGACCGGCACTGGCGTTGAACGTGCTGACTTCGCGGCTCAGGTCTCCAGTGTTTTCCTCGACCTGAACGTCACTTTCATACTGATAATCTGCGCGAACGAAGCCATCGATGGAGGCGGTCAAATTGAAGTCGTAATTTCCAGAAATCGACAGATTGGTATCTGAAATTCCTGCAGGTTGCTGACCTGAAAGATCGGTCGGAACATTGTTCAGATTTGCATTTGGAAAGTTGTCATAAACCGGATCAAGGAACGTACCCGCGAACACCAGGGTCAGGTCTTCAGTTGGTGCCCAATTGACCTCAATCTCTGCCCCTGTGGTCGACTGTTCAGGCGCATTCAGGAAGGCAAATGACGTTCCGGTGAAGATGCTGACCTGGAAGTCCTCAATGGTTTGGTCGAAAACCGCCAGGTTGACGCCGACAGTATCCCACTGCGCCTTCATCCCGATTTCATAGACCATCGTGTCTTCCGGCCGGGCAAACCTGGTTCCTGGACGTGAATCTCGACCGAGGCTCCATGACGTCGCTTTAAACCCGGTCGCCGCCGTCGCATAAATGTTGACATTGTCGGTCAGGTCATAAGCGCCTCGAAGGGTCCAGGTGACTTTGTCATCCGTAGATTGTCCGTCTTCCGTAGCGTTGGGAAACGCGACAAGCTCTGGCAAGAAGGCCAATGGAGTGCCAGCAACCAAAGGATTGTTAGACCATGGGTCCAAAGGCAGCACGCTTCGCACAAAGGCGTCTTTTTCATCTTCCGTATAGTTCAGACCAACAGTGGCTGTGAACCGATCAGTCAGAGCGTAGTCAAACTGCCCGAAGAGAGAATAAGACGTATTGGACTGTCCGAACGTTTCGCGACTGCCCGTATCGTTCGCAAAGAACGTTCCTGGCGCGACGCCGGACAGAGGGTTGCTTTCAATTGCACCGACCAGACCGCCTAGCGCAATGTCCACGAATGCACGCCCATCGGGGCCAAAAATAACGAGAGCGTCTTCGGCGAATTCTTCATCGAAATAGAATCCACCAACCATCCAATCGAGCGGGCCGTCCCCGGTAGAGGTCAGACGCACTTCTTGTGTGAAGGTTTCCAGCGAATAATCTCTCGGCGAAAACCCGAACACTTGAGCGGACGTAAAGTCCGTATCAACGTGAGAGAAAATCTCGTTCTCGCGGTAGGAGGTGATGCTGGTCAGAGTGAACGCATCAAACTCGAAATCGCCTTGCAGCGACAAGCCCGAATTCTGAATGTCTTGAATGGGTGGCAGATCCTGGAAAATCTCTCTGTCGAACGGTCGGCCAGCCACTGTTTGCCCACCGATTGCCGTGATGATTCCATTCGCGGGACCATCCACAATGTTCAGCCCGGCACAGCAGAGCTCATCGATCTCATCGTGATCGATGATCAATCGCAGCGATGTCTGATCGTTCGGCTCGAAAAGGAAATCTGCACGAATGCCCCAGCGGTCTCGATTGTTCACGTCCGACCCATCAAACAGATTGTCGACAAATCCGTCACGCTGATTGAATTGCCCGGAGAGGTTCATCGCGAACATGTCTTCGACGATCGGAATGTTTACAGAACCCCTGGCTTGCACTTGATTGAAATTTCCAAGCGTCAGCTCGGCACTTCCGCCAAGCTCAAAAGTCGGCGCGCGAGTCACCACGCTGATCACACCGGCCGATGCATTCTTGCCAAACAGTGTCGATTGCGGCCCGCGCAGAACCTCAATCCGTTCAACGTTCGGAAGGTCAGAAATCGCCGCACCAGAGCGAGACCGGTAAACGCCATCCACGAATACGCCAACCGATGGTTCAATCCCGATCGCTTGCGCGCCATTACCGAAGCCGCGGATAAAGAAGTTGGACGCTGGCCCATTCTGCCGCGTTTGAACTCTCAACGAAGGCACGACAGATTGTAGATCTTTAATGTCGTTTATCGCAGCTCTGTCGATGGTTTGAGCATCGGTCACTGAAACAGCGACTGGAATGTCTTGCAGCGTGGTTTCACGCTTGGTGGAGGTGACCGTGACCGCTTGGAGGCGGCGCGCAGTGTCATCTCCTGCATCTTGATCCTGAGCCAGCGCTGGAACCGATAAAAGGCTCATAGCCACCGCAACTATTGAAGTCGACCGCAATGCGGAATTGGTGAAAGTCATCTTATTTCCTCCCGGCGTCCTCGTTAAATGGGACTGCTTGTTTCATATAACATTCGCTGATTTGAGCAAGCGCGTTTCAAAGTTTTGCACCAAGTGCGATATTTTTTCAACACATTGTTTAACTCATCGTACATTTGTGATGGTTTAAGGGGAATTCGTAACGGCCGAGACGATCTGGCGGCATTGCGTCAACGGGTGGCATAGGGCTTGAATTGATCTGTGGAGTTCTTAGGAATGCACTCACGGATCGCACTACATGGTGATTGAAACCGAGTCTCAGCACTTGAACGGGGCGCACAAAATGAGGCAAACAAGTTAGAATGACCAATTTGCAGACCCCTACAAAAAAGGCGGAAAAGCAGACATCCGGAAAAAAGCGATCGGCGGGACGGCCATCCAACCGTGACAAACGCCGAGAGGAATTGATCAGTAAAGCCACCCTATTGTTCAACGAACGCGGCATATCCGGAACAAGCCTGAGCCATCTTGCCGAAGATCTCGGCATCGCCCGCGCTTCTGTATATCATTACATCGAAAGCCGCGATGAGCTTGTGTTCCAGTGCTATCAAGCGGCGTGCGAAACAAGTTCGCGCGACCTGGATGCCGCCGAAAAGGCGGGTAATGGGTTTGAGCAGATAATGGAATTTGTCAGACTCACGCTGACGCCCGATCGCCCACCCGTTGCGGTTCTAACCGAAGTGAATTCACTCAATCCCGCAATCGCCAGTATCATATGTGATCAGAATAACTCGAACATTGCGCGCTTGGTCAATATTCTCGAGACAGGAGAGAAAGACGGCAGCATTAGAACGAATGATGCGACAATTTCTAGCCAATCGATCGGGGGTATGCTCGCTTGGGCACAGCTCTTGCCGCTCTGGACATTCAAGCGCCGAGACGCGGAAATCCGTGAGCGTGCCACAGAAACACTGATCGAAATTTTAACCCATGGACTTTCAGTCGATCGCTCGACACCTTTCGAAACCCACTTGCTGGCTGCTGACTGCGAGGATCAGTTCACAAATATTTTCGATCCCGAACAAGCCGCCGCGATGAAGTATCAGATGGTGCTCAAAACGGCCTCAATTCTATTCAATCAGAACGGTGTGGAAGCGACATCAATTGATCAAATCGCTGATAGAATCGGAGTCACGAAAGGCGTGCTCTATCACTACTTCGATGACAAATCGGACCTGATCAAACAGTGCTATGAGAGATCTTTCGTACTCTATGACCGCTTCATTCAAGCAGCGGAGGGTGTCGAAGGAAACGCACTCGACATCCTTCAAACCAACACGCATCTAAACATTCAAGCACAGACGAGTCGGATCGCACCCTTGATGCCGCAGCCCGGTTTTGGGTCACTACCCGAAAAGACACGTAAGCGATTGACTCTTAAGGCACGCGATCAAAACCAGGCGCTCGGGAAAATGCTCGACCAGGCCATCGAAGATGGAATTGCGCGACCTTACCAAAGCGGGCTGGTAACGCATATCTGCGCAGGCGCGATTGGTTGGATTCCAAAATGGTTGCCCGAGAATAACACTTACAAACCGTTCGAAATCGCCGACAAGATTTCAGATATGTTCCGGTTTGGGCTTAAGGCAGAGTAGGCTAGCCAGCTGCATTCAAGTAGCTGGCTTCTCGACGAGCATTTGATGAAGAACCGCATCGACTAGCCATTCAACCATCCCGTCTTCGTCAAGCGGAGCACCCGTCATCAACAAGCGGTGATAGTAAGCCCCGGTCAGGGCGTCGATCGCCCATTCAATCTTGGAGTCCGGGTGGATCTCGCCCTGCTCTATCGCTCGCGTAAACAACAGCCGGCCGGTCGCACGGCGCTCATCAACGAGTCGCTCCAGCAAGCCCGCAAACCTCGGATCTGTTTTGGACGCCTCGATCAGAGATGGCATAACGCTGCCCCATAACGACCGTTTGAGGATCGAATGGAAACGCGTGTAGGCAAACACCAGATCGCTTCGTAGGTCACCCAAATTCGGTGGCGGGGGATTGGGCCCGAGCGCCGCATCAAAAGCCGCGATCGTCAGCTCAGCAACATTAGACCAGTGACGATAAAGCGTGGAGCGTGCAACCCCGCTCTCATTGGCGACCATATCAATTGTGAGCTGTCTGTATCCGTGCTTTCGCAGGAGGGATGACGTCGTCTTCAACACTTTGTTGATCGTACGATCAATCTGGCCATGTTTCGGCGCGCGCTGAGCTCTCTGGCCCTTCTTTCCTTGCTTTAGGGATTGACCCATTTTGAGTCCCTCTCACCACCTGATGTGCGGATGATACCAGAAATTACTTTATCAATCATACCCTTCGGATCGATCAATGACAGATAGTTTTGCATACATGCTCGTACCGCATAGACCATACGGAGAATTGCGTGGACGAATCTGAAAACAAGTTTGTTTTAAGCGGAGGTGGCTCGGTGCGCTGACCTGCGTCTACAAATAGCGTTCTTTCAGCGCTTTCTTGTACAGCTTCCCATTATCTTGACGAGGCAGTGATTTGTCGAAGTCTATGGTTCGGGGGCACTTCAAACCGGCTAGCGTTTCCTTGCAGTAAGCAATCAGTTCTGCTTCCAATTCTACGCTCCCATCCACACCCGGCGCTGGTTGTACCACGGCCTTCACCTCTTCTCCGAACGCCTCGTTGGGAATGCCAAACACCGCCACATCATCAACCTTGGGATGCGTGATCAATCGACTTTCCGCTTCTTGCGGATAGACATTCACACCACCCGAAATGATCATATTAGACTTGCGGTCGGACAGATAAATGTAACCGTCTTCATCCATACGCCCAATGTCGCCCAGCGTGCGCCAGCCTTGCGGCGAGTACATGTCTTTGGTCTTCTTTTCATCGCCATGATAGGCAAAAGCCTCACCAGTATCGAAATAGATCACGCCCGTTTCGCCAGCCGGTAAAACCTCCCAGGTCGCCTCATCAACAACATAGGCTGTCCCCATGACGGACTTTCCTATCGACCCTGGATGCTTCAGCCATTCATCACTGCGGATTAGCGCGCCGCCGACGCGCTCCGTTCCGCCATAAAACTCCGTGATGATCGGACCAAACCAGTCGATCATGGCGTATTTTGTCTCAACAGGACATGGCGCGCCCGTGTGCATGATTAGTTTGACCGACGAGACGTCATACTTCTTGCGGACCGCGTCGGGCAGCTTCAGCATCCGAATGAAATGGGTTGGAACGCAGATCAGATGAGTCACTTTATAGGCCTCGATGAAACGCAGCGTCCGCTCAGCATCAAACTTGTCAATCACGAGCGCGGTGCCGCCAAACCGGTGCATCGCCCGCGACGACATAAGCGGCGACGCGTGGTAGAGTGGCCCCGGCGCCAGAACGACGGCTCCCGGACCATACCCTTCGGCAATATAGGAAAGATCATCGGGCGCCGTGTCGGAGACAGGTTTTCCGCTCAGCGGAAACTTCACCCCTTTTGGGCGTCCGGTGGTGCCGGACGTATAGAGCATTTCGCGCCCGGCCGTTTCATCCCGGATCAGTGTTTTGACCTGCCCATCCATCGCCCTTTCGAGTACGGTGTATCCTTCAATCTCTCCGAACACCGAGAGATAACTGAGCCCGTTACCGAGCTGCGATCGAACCGTTTCCGCGACACTTCCAAATCGGGAGGACGCGATGAAGGCTTTCGCCTCTGAATTCTCGATAATGTACTGCGCTTCTTCGGCAGTTGAGTGCCAACTGATCGGCGTGAAGTACAAACCGGCGCGGTGCGATGCCCAGAGTAGCTTGTAGTACATTGAGTGGTTCTGACACATCACCACAATTCCATCCCCAACCTCCAGGCCAAGGCTGCGGAACAGATGGGCGATTTGGTTGGTGCTCTCTTCCAGCTCGCGATAAGAGGTTTTTTCACCCGTTTCGGCGAGGATACACGCCGCGCTTTCCGGCGAAGACTCCGCGTGCATAGAAAGATAATATTGATTGGACACTCGTCCCTCCTTCACCGGTTGGTCACGCGAACAAGCCGATTGGGGTTCGCTCCGTTGAATTATTTGACACATTTGTTTGTTTGGATAGCATACATGTCGAATAATTAGGAGCGAGGCAAATGCAAAAACCGCCGGTGCGTCTCAAATCGCAATTCAAGCCCGCTCTTCTCGCTGGGGGACTGGCCGTATCTTTGTTATTGATGCCCGCTTGCCAGCAATCGAGCTCGGACCCAGCGGCGCCTGCGGCATCCGAAGCGACGACCAACGCAACCGAGACGTCCGCCATCGGCGACGAGATGGCGGTCTCCCAAGTGACGAGTGCTGATCGCAATCACGCGACCGCTTTGTTGATGCAGTGGTGGGATTTGTTCGAGGCTCCTGCCGAATCTGATCGGAGCATTCTGATCGACCGGATTTTCGCGCAAGACGTGGTTTTGAACATGGCGGCCGGCAATCTGGAAGGTCGGGACGCCGTCATTGCGGCACTTGGCGGGATCCCGGAAACAAATGGACGCTCGCACCATTTGCATACCTTTGAACTCACCCACATCGATAGCGATCTATACGCATTGGAAGCGACGTTCCAGTACCATATCGCCCACCTGGACGGCACGGTCGAGGCAGGCGAAAGCGCTTATCATCACAAGATCAGAAAATCCGCCGACGGCTCATTCAGCCTGGTCGAGATCAATGCTGAAGTGCTCACTCCGCTAGAGGACGTCGTCTTTGTTCCAAGCTACGACATCAACCGCGCACGCGGCGCCCTTGCCTATTATCTCGGCACGACCGATACGCTCTCGGATGACTACCCCGCACTGGCAGCGGTTTTGTCGTCTGATGCTGAAATCCATGGCATGTTCGACCCCGCCAAACAGACTTTCAATAGGCGCGGTGATGGGGTGCTGCGCGGGCTTGATGAAATCTCTCCTTGGCTCGCATCACGACAAGCTTCTTTTGACCAAGTCGCGCATACGATCAGCGTCATCGAAGTTCAGTCTCGGGCAGACGACCGCATCAAAGTGCTGGCACAAATCGAAACTGAAGCGTGGCCCAAAACGGGTGACAAAATTGAAGTCAGCCTTCCGATCCAAATCGAAATGATCGAAACGGGCGAAGCATTCATGCGGATCGCCAAGATTAATCGCTGACCCTTAGTGTTGGTTAAGACCACCACCAATCTCTTCATCGACATCAGAGTTGCTGGCCTCGAACTTTTTCCACGCGCCATCAATCAGATAAGCGTGAATTGCATTGACCTCTTCCTCGTCCAGCGCGCCGTCAAAACTCGGCATGCCATTTGGTGTTAGCAATCCACCCAGAACGATCTGATCAAAGATGTCGTGCGTATTTGACGTCATATTGAGCAGGTTCGGGTATGCTCCTACGCCTCGATTAGCGTGACAGATTGAGCAATTCCACGCGAACGCCCGTTTGCCGGTGGCGATCATCTCGGCATCACCAAAAGGTACGGGTGGCTCGGGTTGCTCGGCCCAGGTCACCTCGTTTGGTATAGGCGTTTTGCCGCCGCCAAGCTTGAACGCGATCATTCGCCCACCATTGCCGTATTTGTAGGCTGCCGTGTATTCCGGATAGGTGAAGAAGCCGCCGCCGCCCAAGCCGCTCATAATGATCACATATTGCTCACCATCAATCATGTAAGTGGCGGGGGCCGCCATGATCCCGCTGCCAGTATAGATCGCCTTCAAGAGCTCTCCTGTACGATCATCATAGACGTTGAGATATCCGTCAGGCTTCGTGTGAAATAACAATCCACCCGCCGTCGACATGACCGATCCACTGTTTCCGAACGGTTCAATATCAATATCCCAGACAATTGCTTCGGCTTGCGGATCCCAGGCTCGAAGGATGGTCTTCATCGGTGGAGCTGTGTCTTTATTGTCTCGAATGGTTTGCTTCAGAAGCTCCTTGTCGATCGAGCCATCCGCTGGAAAAAAACCATCGAGCGCATCTACCGCGCCCTCGACCAAAGGCAAAGGCAGAACCCCTGCCGCCCAAAGGTCGGGATCATAGTCAAACCCATTCGGATAAAGATCGACCTTCAGATCCAGCGCCTCATAGGCCGGAATGTAAACGAGACCTGTATCCGGGCTATACGACATGGGACGCCAGTTGTGTCCACCGCGGCTGCTCGGCCACATGACGGTCGGTTTGGTCCAATAGTCTGCCGCTTCAGTGACAACCGGCTTACCGGTTTCCATATCGACATGAGATGCCCAGTTTACTGGCACATAATTCTCAGCCGATAGAAGTTCACCAGTCACGCGATCGAGAATGTAGAAGAACCCATTTTTAGGCGCTTGCATCAGGATCTGACGCATCTCGCCTTTGATCTCCATGTCGGTGAGGATCATGTTTTGGGTGGACGTGTAATCCCACTGATCGCCTGGTGTTGTCTGATAGTGCCAGAGCAGCTCACCCGAATCCGGATTGATCGCCAAAATGGAACAGACATAGAGATTATCGCCGCCCTCGGGACTACGATACTTCTGAGCATAGACGGCTGAATTTCCCGTTCCAACATAGAGAATATTGAGCTCCGGGTCATAGACCATATTGTCCCAAACCGTGCCGCCGAGCCCCGCTTCCCAGAGGCTATTCGGATCCCAGGTTTTCGCGGCCTCTTCAAGCTCAGGATGCTCGTATGGCCTTTCTGGAGTTCCTGGTACAGTGTAGAACCGCCAGGCCAGCTTACCCGTCTTCATGTCATAAGCGGTGAAGTAGCCGCGTGCATTCATCTCCGCGCCGCCAAACCCAATCACGACAACATTACCCGCCACGCGCGGTGCGCCAGTGATGGTTTTGCGACCGGGTTCGCCTTCGAAAGTATCGGTCTGCCAGACAACTTCACCGGTTTCTTTATCTAGCGCGTACAGAACGCCATCAAGTGCTCCGACATAGACCAGGCCGTCCCAAACGGCGACGCCGCGATTTACGATGTCACAGCACGCATCCTTGGCGAACTGACCATCTACTTCTGGAACGAATACCCATTTTTCTTCACCGGTCCTGGCATCTACCGCATACGTCGTGCCCCATGTGCCCGTGCCGAATGCAACGCCATCAACAATGACCGGCGTGGATTCTATCCCTCGCGTCGTTAGCAAGTCATAATCCCAGGCGAAACCAAGATCCGCGACGGTCTCTCGATTGATTTGATCCAAGGTGGAGTAGTGCGTCTCACCAAACCGTCCACCGGTCGTGAACCAAGCGTCTAGCTCCCGTTCCATTTGGATCATCACCTGGCGGTTTTCCGATGCGGTCGTATCGGTCTCTGTCGAGGTTTCTGTTGGCTGCCCACAAGCGGTAATCGCGGCTCCCAGGACACCAATAGCGGCCAATATTCGAAGCGCATTTGTCACGATCTACTCTCCACATTCGAGAGGCAGCTCTTACTCGCTATGTGAGTCTGCCACGTTCAGTATTGTTCGCCACGATCAAGCTGATGCGTACAGTTGTCAATTATTTTTCTACGCCAAAGTACGAATACTAACGCTCTCGTAGCCACAGCCAGATCGCCGGAATTTTTCAGAGCCATTCAAGGTCACTTACTCACACGCTTGATCACTCGCTGCGAGCCACTGCGCAAATTTGGCTTCCCTTTTAAACGAAACACTGTAATATCGTTTAAGGAAGCGTGATCTGAAGAGACAGCCGAAATAATTAGATGATTTGGGAGGATGAACATGCAGCACAGCGACACCGTCGAAGAGATCGCAACCGCGCAGTTTGACGAGGCGGCGATACTCGATGCCCTCAAGGAAGCAGACGTCAATGTTCTGCGCTTGGCACTCTATCAGCAGACGGGTGATACGGAGCTGGCAGAAATGAGCGTTGTCCAGCATCAACGCGAAGGCAGTCCGTTCAAACACACGATGGTCGATCCGAAACACCATGACACGGTACGCGGGAAAGCTAGGGCTTATCTCATGTCTCGCCCGGGGAAGATGAAAATCCCGAGCCAAGACCAAGCCTACGAAATGATGGAGCTGTTCTATGGTAGAGAACTGTCTCAATCGGACAAGGATTATTGTTGGGGCGACCTCGCATTCGAAGGGTTTCCGCGCGGCGCGACTTGGAAGAACAAGCCGCCTCAGGAAGTGCTTGATGACATCACCGTCACCATTATCGGCGCAGGGTTCAGCGGCCTTCTCGCTGCCATTCAGATGGAACGGCTCGGATTAAAGTGGCGGATCATTGAGCGGCAAAGCGGACTTGGCGGCACATGGTGGCTGAACGATTATCTTGAAGCGCGCGTCGATGTCACTTCATTCCTCTATCAGTTCAAGTTCGAGCTCGGTTATCCATGGAAGAACTTCTACGCCACGCAAGGCGAACTTCAGGATTATGTCGCCTACATCGTCGATAAGTATAACCTGCGCGATCGGATTACGCTTGATACGAAAGTGACGAACGCCACCTGGAATGAAAACAGCAAAACCTGGCAAATGCAGATTGAGGGACCGGACGGAAAGACCGAGAACTTTGACTCAACCTTCATCATCAGCGCGAGCGGTCAGTTTAGCACCCCGCAATTGCCAAAAATCGAAGGGATCGAGTCCTTTCAAGGGAAAATGTTCCATTCGACAGAGTGGGATCATGACTACGACTTGAGCGGCAAACGCGTTGCGATCATTGGCACGGGCTCGACGGGTTCGCAGATGACCCGCGGCATCGCAGAACATGCCTCGCATTTGACGGTCTACCAACGTACCCCGAACTGGCTGACGAAGATGCCGCGCTATCGCGACAAGGTGCCGAGCGGCCTGCAATGGTTGATGGACAATATGCCGGGCTACAAAAACTGGTACGTCTTCGGAGAACACATCTCGCAATTGCGCATGGATGGCATGAACGATGTTGATGAAGCCTGGCGGGCCAAGGGCGGCTATATCAATGAGCGCAATGACCAGCTGAGAGAGCTCTTGAAGGGTTATATTTTCAAAGCCGTCGAAGGCGACAAGGAGCTATACAAGAAACTGGTTCCTTCCTACGCGCCGCTCGCCCGTCGCCCCGTAGTGGACAATGATTGGTACAAAACCCTGACGCTTGATCATGTCGACCTTGCAGCCGACGGGATTGAGCGGTTCATAGAAACCGGGATCGTTTCGAAAGATGGCGTGGAGCGCACGCATGACGCCGTTGTTCTGACTTCCGGATTTGCCGTTGAGCGATTTCTATGGCCTGTCGACTATGTCGGCCGCGATGGGGCGACGCTGGAGAAACTGTGGGAGAAAGACGGGCCGCGCGCGTACAAGACCGCGATGCTTCCGGGCTTCCCGAATTTCGTAATGATGTACGGCCCGAATTCTGGCCTGGTCGGCGGCAGCTATCACTCTTGGGTCGAACTCTATAGTCAGTATTACTGCCGCGTGATCACTGAGACAATCGAACGCCGCGCTGACTCGTTTGAACTGAAACGTGAAGCCTATGATGCGTTCAACAAAGAGTTGGATGAAAAAGAGCGCACCTGGGTGTATCACGTCGAGAATGGAGGGGGGGGTTACTATATGAACCAGCACGGACGATCGTCCGTTCGGTTGCCATTCAAGCTGCCGGAATTTTACGAGAAACTGAGCGAGCCAGACTTTAATGACTATTCGATTGAGTAGTCTCGTCTTCTTACGACCAACCGCAATTTTGCCGATCGACTGGTGACAAGGTGACCAACATGGCCGCAAAGAAATTGACCTATTTTCGCATGGCCGGCTTCGGCATGGGAGCGGTTGGATTCAATCTCTTCTACTCTGGACTGAACCTCTATCTGCTCTTTTACTACACCGACGTCGTCGGCATGAGGCCTGCGATTGCCGGACTCATCTTCATGCTACCGGTCCTGTGGGATGCGATCACAGATCCAATCATGGGCGGGATTGCATCTCGCACGCGCACGCGTTTTGGGTCCTTCAGGCCGTACATCCTTCTGGGTGCTCCTGTCATGTCGCTATGCTTTGTCTTCATGTTCGCCGCCCCCCTGCTGTTTCCTGGCGCGATCGTCGCCGCGTGCGCCATCTCCCACATTATGTTCAGAACCGCCTTTACCGTTGTGGCGATCCCGCATGGATCGCTGCTCGCCGTGATGACTTATGACAGTAAGGAACGGTCCCGTCTGGCGGGCTTCCGAACCCTTTTTGGATTGGCCGGTGGCCTTTTGACGGCGGCAATCACGCTTGAACTCGCACGCTATTATGGCGGAGAGGACCTCAAGCTGGGCTTTCTGTATATGGCGATTACCTTCGCTATAGCTTCCACATTGATCATGGCGTTGGTCTTCCTGGTCACCTTTGAGAATCCGCTGCCGCATGGAACGCGTCGTCGCCCGACGGTGGCTCAATCGTGGAAGTTTCTAAGCCGCAATACGCCGTTCTGGATCCTGTTTACGGGCATACTGGCCGCGTCGGTTGGCAACTCCATCGGAACCAAGACGATGGTTTACTATGTGAGTTACAATGCCGGCGCGCCCGGATCGGTTTCCCTGGTCCTCACGCTCGGACTGTTGGCTGCAGGACTGGCTGTTCCATTCTGGACGTTCATGTTTTCCCACATCAAAAAGCGAACCGTCTGGCTGCTTGGCACCGGCGGATTTTTCATCAATAGCCTGATCCTTTATGTATTGGCGCCCACAGATGTTTCGACGCTGATCGGCTTTCGGCTCGTCGATGGAGTTTGTTTGAGCGCAGTCATCGTCGCCTTCTGGGCGATGACCCCTGATACGGTCGAGTATGGTGAATGGAAAAGCGGCGACCGGGATGAAGGCATCTTGTTTGGTATCAATGAGTTTGCTCTGAAAGCCGCGACGGGAATTGGCGTTGGCGTATTGGGTTTTGCTCTGGGGGCAATCGGCTATTCCGCCCAGGGGGAACAATCAGCCACCGCGCTGGAAGGCATCAAAGCACTCGCTTTTCTTTTCCCGATGCTTGCTTATGCTTTCAGTTTCACCTGTTTGTATTTTTACCCAATCGATCTCACCCTACATCAGCGACTGATGGCAGCGATCGCATTCCGAAACAGATCGCATCAGGCAAAAACGACGGGCGCGTGATTACGCGCAGTCGAACCAACAAAATGAAGACGGAGCTCCTAATGCAAAATCTCTCGCGAAGATCAGTACTCGCAGCGTTCAGCGCCCCCATCGCCGCTGCAACAGTCGCAGGTGGCCTGTCTCACGCGTCGTCTTCCAGCTGCCAACAATCTGCGAGCCGCGCTACTGCTCCGACGGACTGGCGGGGTATTCCACAACCCGGCTGGGCAAAAAAGAAATCAGTGAACCGCTGAGCGCGGCGCAACAGGTTCGAACAATTCCAGACTTGCGGATTTAATCCGGGCAGAGCTCTCGACCGGACCGTGCGCAGTCTACCCTCGCTTTGGACTTACGCGTTGGTGGCTCTGGATTTGAGAAACGCGTTTATCGAAGCGTTACAGTGTTTGCCCATTTCGGTGGGATGACCATTAAAGCCATGCGGCGCCTCGGGATAGGCGATCATCTGGCTATCATTCCCAGCCGCTAACAGACGTTGGTGAAGGAATAAGGTGTCGTCCAGAAGTGGGTCGAGCTCGCCAACAATAAGATGCGTGGGTGGCAGACTAGACAAATCAGCAAACAGTGGAGAAAGCTCAGGCGCGCGCCGCTGTTCCGGACTGAGCCCGGGTAGCGCGAGCTTGTAAAACCATTCCAGGAATTCAGTCGAAAGTCCTAGCGACTGGTCGCCAAAAACTCTCTGCGAGGGCGTCATGCCGAGATCAAAAATTCCGTAACAAAGATACGCTCCACTGCAGCGAGACGCCCGATCCTCGTCCGCACACAAGCGCAGCAGTACCGAAAGCGAAATGTGCGCCCCGGCCGACTCTCCCCCAATCAGGATCGGCAAGTCCGGAGCTCCGTCAGCGATTTTGCAAAGTGCGGTGAAGGCAACTTCCACGATTTCGGGAAGCTGCGTCTCGGGCGCCAGCGGGTAATCAACACTGACGACTCGCACACCCGCTTCCTGGGACATGCGCGTCAGGTATTTCTCCTGCTCATAGATCGATCCCATGATCCAACCGCCACCATGGAAGTGCACCAAAACGGCGGCCGGGGTCTCGACATCAAAAATGCGCACGGTCAGATCACGATCAGAAAGCTTCAACGTTTCGTTTCGAGCTGCATCCGACAACTTAAGTTTAATCTGACCCTCTTTGTCATAGACTCGAAAGCGCCGAAGCTTGTCAGGTGAAACGGTGCCCACAGGCGGAATAGCCGCCGATTGCTCCTGGATCAGCTGGTTCCGTTCAACCTGTTCCGGCACCAAAGCCCGCAGTGCTGGATCATAAAGCTTACCGTTAGACATATCGTTTCCTCCCATAGCGCTTCGGACAAGCGGCGCACTTGCGCAGACCGTATTTATACGCGACAATAACGACCTGTTTAAATGTGAGAAACGACATGCACAAGAAGAGAATTAATCCGGTCGCGCCTGCCGATTTTGACGCTACCCAGGCTGAGTTCTTTAAACCATTCTTGCGTCCTGACGGTTCGATCCACAATGTTTACGGAACCTTGGCTCATCACGTCGATCTCGCGAAAGCGTGGTCCGGCTTTGGACTCTACACCATGCGCGGATCGACCGTCGATCCGATATTGCGTGAGGTCGCGATTCTGCAAGCGGCGAAGAATTCGGATTGCGCCTATGAATTCCATCACCACGCAGAGATTGCGCGTCATCTTGGATTGCCAGAAGACGATATCGAAGCGATCCAGGCCGGGACACCGCTTCCAGCCCCGGATCGTGCCCTGATGGTGACGTGCGCCAACGACCTTTCAGAATACGCCAAGCTCAGCGACGCGACTTGGGGCGAAATGACCGAGACATTTGGGTTGAAAACAACATTCGACGTCATCTTCACAATTGGCGCATATTCGACTCTGGCCTTGGCCTTGAACAGTTGCGGGGTTGAGATTGACTAGACAATAAGCGCCTCTGCCTGGCTAAGAAAAAGCCTCAGCGAAAAGAGCTTTGGCTTTGTCATAGGCAGGCTTCCCGTTCGCTAGTCGCAAGTCTTCGGTGGTGATCACGATCCGCTTGGGAATTTTGTATCCTGCAATAAACTGCCTGAGATACTGGCGTATCTCGTCCGCATCCGCTCTTGCGTTTGGGTTGACCCGCGCCACAGCCTGCACGGCCTGCCCCCATTTCGGATCGGATACGCCAAATACCAGCGCATCATACAGTTTCGGATGCTGGACAATCACAGCCTCCACTTCTCCTGGAAAGACTTTTTCACCCCCCGTGTTGATGCACTGGCTGCCGCGTCCCAGGAGCTGAACGGTGCCATCCGCATCGACGGTGCACATGTCGCCGGTCTTGATGAAGCGTCGGCCTTCGACGTCCTGAAACAACGCCGCGGTTTTCGCTTTATCCTTATAGTATCCAAGTGGCTTCGCGCCGTCGCGAACCAACATGCCGACCTCGCCGCTTCCTGGCTCCACACTCTTCCCGTCCTCGCGAACGACGCGGCAATCATCACCAATCTTGAACTCAGACGTTGTAGACTCACTGTCCGCGGTCATCATCGACACGCCAAAGCTTTGGGCCTCAGAGGATCCAAGCGAGTCGTAGAGTGTTAGCTGCGGTAAATGCTTAAGCAGCCCCAGTTTCACCTCCCGGCTCCAGAGCGCACCAGACGAGGCCATCAATCGAAGCGAGGATCCATCAAACGTCCCCGCTTCGAAGGCATCGAGCAGAGGTTTCGCAAAAGCATCACCAATCAATCCCAATGCATCGACCTGGTATTTGTCAATTAGCTCCCAGTGTTTAGCGGCGTTGAAGCGATCGGCATTGTCCGTAATCACAACATGTCCGCCATGAAACAAGGCATTGATGGCTGCATACATACCCGCCGCGTGCATCAAGGGAGAAGCCACCAAGACGCGTTCAAAGGGTTTGGGCTCATCAAGGCGCGCGACAAAATCTTCAACCGTTTGCGGTAAGACACCGTCACTGAGACGCCCTGCGAGCAAACCTTTGATCTGTTCTTTTTGCTGCCACATGACGCCCTTTGGCATTCCGGTGGTGCCGCCCGTATAGATGAAGACGAGATCATCAGAAGACCGCTCAATATTCAGCGGCGCGCCATCATGGGAAGCGATCAATTTAGCGGTCGTCGTCTGGGCCAGCACTGGATCTGTCGAAGAACTTCCTTCGATCAGAAGCAGACGCTCCTTGACGCCTGACGACATGCCGGTCACTTGCTGCGCAAACCGAGGATCGAAAACCAGGGCGACGCTGTCTGAGTTGTCGAGAATGTATTCAAGCTCGTGAGACTGATACCTGAAATTGGCGTTCACATGAACGAACCGACCTTTGAAACAGGCGCCGAGCAAATCAACAAAGGCGGTGGAGTTTGGCAGTAGGAAGCAAATTTTATCTCCCGGCTTCACCCCCATCTCGGCGAAGCCGCGCGCCAGAGCATTTGTGCGCTGATCAAATTCCGCCCAAGTGAAATCACCATCATCTGTCGACAGGGCCAGTTGATCAGCGCGCAGCGGCGCCACGGCGTCCAACATGCCTCCATAGGTTAGTTTCATTCTGTCCTCCGTGCTCAGATTTTACTGCGTCGCCTTATACGGCGCTCACAAATTCGATGATCTCGCGCGCCACGAGAGCGGGCTGCTGCTCAATCACCCAATGATCGGTCGCCGGGATCAACTTCTTACCGCGCAGATCGGCGAAATTGTCCTCCATATTGTCGTATGCTCCCGCAACAAATCCCAGCACCGGATCGTTCTCTCCGGCAAGGAACATTGAGGGCGGCAGAATCTTCGCACCTTCAAGCCAAGGGGCCTGGGTCGGGATGTTTGCCATGTTCCGATACCAGTTCAGGGAGGGTCGAAAACCGGTCTTCTTGAACAGTTCGATATAATAATCTTGCGCGCTCTGCGGGATCGCAGGCATCAGAGGCGGCGCCTCCACATCGGGCGCGGGCCAGAGCGTGGAGTCGCGAGGCTTCAACCCTGCTGGCATGTGGGCGCGGTCACCGTTGAAGAAGGCGAATGAACGCTCAATATCCGCTTCCAATTCGGCTTCAGCAATGCCGGGATTCTGGAAATATCGAATGTACCAGAAAATCTCGTCCAAACCCGGTGGGTTCACCATGGATGGACCAATCGGTGAATATGGAACGGACAAGCCAAACACGGAATGTAGACGGTGCGGGTAAAGTAGAGCTGTGTACCAGGTGACCACGCAACCAAAATCGTGCCCAACTATATGAAACTTATCCTCGCCCAACGCATCAGCGATCCCAACGACGTCTGCGGCGAGTTCCAGCATTGAGTAGGCGTCGGTGCGATCCGGTAGTGAGCTCTCGCCATAACCACGCTGGTCCGGGACAGCGACGCGAAACCCTGCCGCTTTTAGTGGATCAATCTGATCACGCCAAAGAAACCAACACCGTGGAAACCCATGCAGCAGGATGACCAGAGGACCTTGTCCTTCAACGATCGTTCGCAGGCGAACACCATTCGTCTCGATATATCGCTGCTGACGACCTTTCTCGTTTTTCACCTGCACATCCTCCATACCAAGGTCTCGTTATTCGAAACATTAATGACCTGTTTTAGGGCATTCTGCAAGGAATTTCAGGTGGCTCTCGTTTACGTCTCAGAGATTGATCGATTGGCCGACTTTGCCTCATGAGCCCCTGCCCGAAACGTCCGCCAGCCAAAGCCGAGTATCAGCAAGGCGATTGGCATCAAGATGCTACACACGACCAGGATCGACTGATTGAGATTGCTGGCGCCAAATACCTGATTGTCGCTGATCAACCCGACGACGAGCGGGCCCATGCCAAGCCCCATAATATTACCCACAAAATAGTAGAGCGCGGTGATCTGCGCGCGCATCGCATTCGGCGCAACCAATTGAGGCAAGAGTGGTGGCATCGCACTGCTGGCCATAAAGCAGAACAGCACAACAGCCACTGCGATCAGCGCGATCGCAACCGTTGGCGCAAGCAGCGTCAGAAAGACGAACGGTACCGGAAGGGCGACGAAGCTAAACCCGACTATGTGCAACCCATCATCACGCCCATTGCGCTGAAGCAGCCCCGCTAGATAGGGACCGAAAATCGCCCCCGCAGTACCGAAGATCAGCCCGACCGTACCATACAGAATTCCAGCATCGGCAATCGGAACCTCGTGCGTGCGCACCAGGATTGTTGGGAACCATGCGACGATGGCATAGATCACCGTCTGAATAACACCGATCCCGGCAAAAATCGGGAAATACACCGCGACCTGATCTTTGAGATGCGCGAAAATATCGGAATAGGTTGCCTGCGGTTTAGATGTATCGCCGCGGCGTTTCGGTTCCTGAACTGTGAGGATCATGAGTGCGCTAAGAACCAGGCCGGGCAAACCCATGAACAGAAAAACCAATCGCCAGGCCGATAGCTCACCAACAATAGGAAGCGACGTACTGTCCATGCTGTTGACCAGAAGGATGGCTCCGCCACCAATTATGTACGCCCCTGTCGATCCAACCACTCCGGCGGCAAGAAACATGCTGACCGGCACATGCCGGCGCTCTTGTCGAAACAGATCAGCAATGATGGAGAGCGCAGCAGGCCCGAGAGCCGCCTCACCAATCCCGACCCCCAATCGGCAGAATGCCAGTTGCCAAAAGCCATCAGCAAACGCCGACGCCGACGTCATCACGCTCCAGATCACCACTCCAATGATGATCAGTCGTTTTCGATTCCAGCGATCGGCAACCCGTGCCAATGCCAGCGCGAGCACCGCGTAGACCATGGCGAACGAAAAACCGAGCAGGAAGCCCATAGCGGTGTCGCTAACGCCGAGCTCTTCCTTGATTGGCTGCACAAGAATGCCGAGCACCAACCGGTCGGCATATGAAACTATGGACAAGATCGCCAGCAAGATGACGACGTACCAACGATAGCCTAGACCGCGCTCTTCTGCATCATCCATGACGTTTCCTCGCATTGCTTAACCTGTTCACGCCGTGAAGACGGGTTGGTTGTATCAATTGTCTGTTTCGCCGAGAAACATATCGCGCACTTTCGCGCGAAGTTTCCGTCCTTCAGGGTCCGCAATGGTTTTTAGTTCGCATAGTTCCTCACCCCAGTCGGACGTACGACATCGAACCGGCGGGTCGTCAGATTGGACACAAGACATGATGACAGCCGAAACTTCTTCGGCGGTCTGATATGGGCTGTTGTCTTCCGCACGGCTGCGCACCGTCCCTAGGTACTGACCCAGGATCGGTTGATAAGCGTCTTCCAGAATACCGCCTGTTTCTTCAATCTGCTTCATCGCCGTGGCAGCGAATTCAGATTGGATCCCGCCAGGCTCTACGACCGTAAAGTGGATACCAAACGCGGGGCCCACATAGCACGCCAAGGCCTCGACATAGCCTTCAAGCGCAAACTTGCTGGCGCAATAAATCTCGTTAAAGGGTTGCCCAACCAGTCCCCCGACAGACGAAACTGTCACCACTCGTCCGGTTTTGCGTTCTCGCATGTTTGGCAATACCGCCTTGGTACACCGGATGACCCCCATGAGATTGATGTCGAACACTTTGGTGATGTCCGCTTCGTCTGCCTGTTCGGTTGAACGCGCAAAGCCAATTCCGGCATTATTGATCAAAACATCAACTCCGCCATGCTCGGCGGTTATCTCGCGCACGACTTCGGCCACGCTCTCGGGATGCTGAACATCAAGGCGTCGCACTTCTACTTTGACGCCCGCGGCGTCGCAGGCCGCATCCAGCGCCGAGCGTTTTTCCAGATTGCGCATCGTGGCGAACACATCATAGCCCGCTTTAGCACCATCAATTGCGAGCGCCACGCCCAAGCCGGACGAACACCCGGTGATCAACATCGTTTTGCTCATTCATCTCTCCAGTCAGAATTTCGGCCGCGCTACTACTCGATGACCGAGAACGGCTCGAGGAAACTCACATCCATATGTTGAATTCGGGGGTAGGCCTCAGAAGGATCATTCGAAAAAGTCCAGGTGTGCTTGGTCTTCGCGACCATCGTCTTGTCGTCTTTGTTCAAGCCCAGCCAATCAAGGACGAATATCGCTTCATATTCATCACTATCCAAGGGCCGCCAGGAGACTGACTCCATGTCATGTCGTGAAGCGTTGACTGAGGAAGCCGAGCCGTACACCCATTGGCGAAATTCCTCATAAGAACTTACAGAGCCATGACCGAACTCCATTTTGAATCGTTCACCCAGAAGCTCCTGAAATGGCTCTGGTGTTCGGTTCGGATCCTCGACCAATGTGTGCCAGCGATGATTTGTGCTGAGCAAACGACTTTTAACCAGATCGGCTGACGCACCGGGATTTTCGGCATCGCCTGTCATTTCGATTTGGATCTTCGCAATCGGCGGCAGGAGCGCGGGCTCCGGCTCGAAGCTAAAGCTGATCTGGATGTTGAAGAAAGAACCTTCATTGTTCGGATCGGCGATGACGCCTTCGACGCGCAACACGGTACCGGCGTCCAGCCGCCATGCATCTTCGAGCACCGCTGACCGCACAAGATCACTTCGCTGCGCCAGAGAGAGCGACGACGCTCCGAGCTGATCGGACTCTGAAATCTCGATCTCAAATCCGTTGGCCTGCAACTGTTCCGCTCTTGCCGAAACACGCTCATTCGACATCCCTAAGGCGAGCCAGGCATGCGCTTGCGTGAGCTTGGCCTGTTCCAGATAGCTGGCGCGAATTGCACTTTTCGAAATTTGCACCCGGCCCATGTCGCCTCCTCCTAGCATTCGCGCACCGTTCATTCGATCAAGTCGAACTTATTTATCTACGTTTTGTTATTTTGTAATACGTTTGCGTCGAGCTCTGTCAAACGCTCATTCTTCATATCGCGTGCGATAGCTCCCCTTGGTTCGATACTGAATACCGGCATTGCTTCATCCTCCAATTCAACCTCGATCACGCGCACTCCGCAGAAGTCGCATCAACCCGAAGCTGTGCGGTGCCCGTCATGTAAGAACGCGTTCCAACTCGGCTCTTGCCTTGGTCGCGGGTCAACCAGCAACTTGCTCTTTCTGCCGCTCAAATACGAACCCCTCCTTGGAGAGTTCCGCTTCATGTTTCAGCTTATTGTATTGCTCGGGCCCGCCATAATAGCCGAGTGATCCCGGCTTCGCATTGCCGTAGCCGTTATAATAGCTGAGGCAGTCACGCAGCGGCAGGGTGGCAATATCCATATCCGCGCAGTGCTGCACATAAGCTGCTTCTGCGTCCGGTGCGACATCGACCACTCCATAGTCCTGCTCTTTCATTGTGTTGAGTGTCCACAAAACATGATCCGTTTGCGTGTAGATCCCGTCCATTAGATTGAATCCGTAGCCACCCGACTGCGGTCCCATGATAATGAACAGATTTGGGAACCCTTCACTATGCACACCGAGATAGGTTTGCGTTCCATCTTCAGACCACTTGTCTAGAAGCGTTTCCCCGTCGCGTCCTGTCACCATGTTGAAGGTCGAGGTCGCCATGAACTCATAGCCGGTCGCATAAATGATGACGTCGAGATCGTACTGCTTACCATCATGCTCAATTCCGGTCTCGTTCACACCCTCAACCCCCTTTGGGGCGGTATCGACCAACTTCACATGCGGCAGGTTAAACGTTGGCAGAAACTCGTCATGAAAGGTCGGTCGCTTGCAGCCGAACTGGTAGTATGGCTTCAGAGATTCGGCGGTTGCCGGATCCTCTACGATGGCATCAACTCGCGCACGGATCGACTCCATGATCCGAAAGTTTGAGTCCAGTTGTTTCTGCAAGCGTTCTTCTGGATCGAGCTTGGTCGTATGAATTTTTAGCTCTTTGTAGTGGTCGACTTTCCCCGAAAGAAAATCGTCACTCGCTTTCATGGCTGCGCGACCGTCTTGTATTTGCGCGAACCGCTCACGCGGCTTAGCGGCCCAACCCGGTTCGCTAGACCAGCGTTGCATTTCCGCTTCGGTCGTCTCACGCTGATCACGAACATCAACCGTCGAAGGGGTGCGCTGGAAGACATAGAGCTCTTTCGCAACTTTGGCGACTTCGGGGATAACTTGAACGCCAGTCGCGCCGGTCCCGATGACGCCCACACGCTTGCCCGTCAGGTCGACATCATAGCGCCAACGCGCCGTGTGGAATGCATCACCCTGGAAGCTCTCTTGACCCTTAATCTTAGCGAGCCGTGGGGTCGTCAGAATCCCGTTCGCCATGACCACGTATTTTGCAGACATTTCGTCGCCGCGATCCGTCTTGATCATCCAACGTTTCTTGGCCTCGTCCCAGGTCGTTTCTTCTACCGTCGTATGGAAAAGGGTCTTGTCGTAAAACCCGGTCTTCTCAGCGATACGCTGACAATGCTCCATGATTTCGAACCCGGAGGCGAACTTCATGGACGGGATTGCACCCATCTCATCCAGTAATGGCAGGTATGTGTAGGCCTCCACATCGCAGGCAATGCCGGGATAGCGGTTCCAATACCAGGTTCCGCCAACATCGCCGCCTTTCTCGCAAAACCGAACGTCCTGAAAGCCGGCGGCTTTGAGTTTGTACCAAAGGACCAGTGCGGCGAGCCCCGCGCCAATCACCAGGATCTCGCAGGAATCATCCAGCGCCTCACGTTCAACGGGCACGCCTGAATCAATGTCTTCCAGATACTCGGCAAACTTACCTTCAAGCGCAATAAACTCCCCGCTGCCGGCCCGGGCCTCTTTTTGCGCAAGGTATTTGGCCTGCTCCTGAGCATTGAACACGGCACCCGCCGGCGCATCTGGTAGGATCTTTGATGTTTCGTCCTTATTGACCACGAAGCCACCGCTCGAAGTGCGATCCTTCGCGATCTCAGACCGAGTTTGGAAAACTTTTAGACCAGTCTTTGGATCGATCGAAATTGCCATTGTCATCTCTCCTTAATTCTTGAATGCCGTATGGGCGGAAACACCAGATTCCAGTTGCACACGGAATGTCTTGAGAAAGATCGATTTGATGTAGCTATTCCCCGTGGTGAAAACGACGTCCATCAACTCCAATTCTGAATAGTGTTCCCGCAACTGCGTCCACAAATCGTCTTGAATGAAGATGCCATCTACCAACTGGTCGACAGCCCGCAGAAGGAGTTTCTGCCGGGCATCGAACGCGCTGGATCCTGAACCGACAGGTATGTCATCTACCAGGTCTTGCTCGAGCCCGCGCGCGACAGCGTGGTGCGCGGCATGCGTGAACCCGTAGACAACTCCATACCTCCAAAATGCGCGCAGCATGATCAGATCAGCCTCCGACGAAGTCAGATTACTCTTATCCTCAACATAGGCACTAATCGGCGCCCAATCCTCCAGCAGTAACGGGTGATGCGCGAGCGTCAGAACGCGGTTGCGTTCCGACGTCGCGCCGAGCGCGCCGTTCACTTTCTGGGCGACGTCGCCATCAAGCGACGTCAGCTCCGCGATCGGCACCCGAGGCGAAGCACCCGTTTTTGAAACCGTGCGCTTAATCGCGACCGGCCCTTCAGCGCTTGGTGTCAGACCCGGGTCGCGGCTATGTTCCGTGTCTATGTCGACGGTGAGGCTATTGCACGCCATAGAGTTCAGCGTGTAACCGCCCACGGTCATCACGACGTCCATGATTTGCGGAATGCTCAGCGTTTCGTTCAGAATCCCCCAGGTCTCATCGCTCATCTCTGTGGTTTCAGCGATTTCATTCGTCGCCGAAATCAGGGCGGTTTCTTCCCGGTTCCAGGCAAGCTGTGTTGTATCTCGCGTCAGATCGAGCATCTCATCCTCGGACATCAGCTTCCGGTTCCGAGCAATTTCGAGGTGATTGATGAACTCATAATCAGAGCGACACCGCCACGTGATCCGAAGGACGATGATCTCACGTTGGCGAGAGGTCAGGCTGTTCTTGAAGAACAAGTGCCCGGCCATGACCGACCAATTATTGTTCAGCAACTCGTTCTTGAAATAGACCTTAAAAATGTTCTTGGGCTCTTTTCGGCCACCGCTCCAAAGATCCAGAATCTCTCGCGCCTCATCACTGAGCTCTTCGCGAACCATGGGCGTAATTCTATTTTCGATCATATCGTATCCATGCTGAACTTTGTGTTGATTTAATATCTACGCCTATCGCATACACGATCTGATTTGACCAGACGTGTCGGTAAATTCAGGCGGAACTGGCTTGGGAACGCTCGGTGAAATTGTCAGCGGAAAGGGCGCCTCAACCACCCTGCTGTACGATAGAGAGATTGATGTTTGCCGTGAAAGTGTGCCGCCCTCCACGGAAGTTTGAAGCCCGGATTTGATACTTCCCATTGAATCGATTAGCCCATCGAGTCTTCTGAGAGTTCCTGATCGATGTCTTCGTCGATATCGCCGCCTCAAACTTGTCTGTCGAACCTGGCGTCTCGAGCTGAATTTGTTTGATCAAACGAGAACAGACCAAGTCCATTTTCCTCCATCTTTCCCCCGCATACCGCGTTTGTTCACGCCATATGGCGACATTTGGTGGCAATTGCCGACAATTCCCTCTTGCCTAAGATTCCCATGTTTATTAGGGGTTCTGGCTTCGCGGAGAGGTGGCCGAGTGGCTGAAGGCGCTCCCCTGCTAAGGGAGTATACGTGATAAGCGTATCGAGGGTTCGAATCCCTTCCTCTCCGCCACGCAGTCTGGCTGTTTTCAGGGAAAATC
>JBCCVQ010000006.1:0-225054 GCA_039194965.1 Pseudomonadota bacterium
AGCTTACGGCGAAGTTCGGAACCGAACCGCAGATAGCAGATCCATCGAACGTGCCTTATTCCGGCAAATCACCGATGCGATGATTGAAGCGCAAGACACGAAGCAGAGCGACCCCGAAAAGTGGGCGAATGCAATCTCCCGAAACTTAGATCTGTGGACCCTCCTGGCCACCGATCTCATGCACCCCGAAAATCAATTGAATGACGGCTTGCGGAAATCGCTGCTGGAATTGTCAATTTTCGTCCGTCGTACCAGCACCGAGATCCTTGGCGGCGCAGACGGACTAGCGGATCTAATCGATATCAACGAGTCCATCATCAAGGGACTTGAAAACTCAGGATCGGGTTAGCGTAATTCAGGAGGGACAAGGAATGTCCGGATTAATGTTGAAACTGGCGCCAGGAGAGCGTTTCTTTATCAACGGTACGCTCTTGGAAAATGGCGATAAACCGGGGCGCATCCGTGTGCCTGGCCCGGACGTCATGGTATTGCGCTGCCGCGACGCCCTGAAACCAAGCGAAGTGAATACGCCGGTCAAACAGGTTTATTACGCCATCCAACTTTTGATTACGCGCGATCTTGAAGAGGCCGACACATTGCCAGCACTGCATCGCGCTTGTGACGATCTGAAAAATGCATTTGAGCCGGCCAACCCGGACCTCATTCCGCTGCTTCAGGAAATGATCCGACGCGGAAATTACTATTCAGCGCTTTGTTACATGAAGCAGATTATCGAACTTGAAGCCCAATTGCTCGGACAGGACTCTTCCGGGGCGCTGGCGGCTTAGATGACGTTTCAACCTGTCTTACCCCTTCCTGGACTTGCGGGCTGGAATTTCCTGCAAGAGACCTATGACTCGCAACTGGATACCTATTCCAAGTCGCCGACGATTCAGCGAGATATCGAGTATTTCAAAGAGAAGTTCGCACAGCCGATCGCGGTTGAAGACTTTTTGAGTGATCCGCGCTTGCGTCGCGTGTCGCTGACCGCCTTCGGCCTGTCTGGAGAAGAGTGGAAGACCGGCTACATCCGCAACATCCTGGAAGAGGTTCAGGATCCAGAGAGCACCTTTCTCAAGCGATTGAACAACACGCAGTATACCAATTTCGCAAAAGCCCTTGAGCCAGCAGATGGTATGATCAATCTGCTCTCATCCGAGATCGATACGATCGCGGGACGGTTTGCGGCGGAGTCGTTCGAAATCGCTGTCGGCTCTCAAAATGACAGTATGCGATTGGCGCTCAACTATCGCGATGGCATTAGCGAAGTCGTGACCGAAGAATCTTCTGACGAGGCGGTTCTTTTTAAGCTGCTCGGCAGCGAACCCATACGATCCGTTTTAGACACCGCGCTCGGCATCCCCGCCGATCTCGCTCAACTCGATATCGACCGCCAGGCGGAATTTCTTGAAGATCGTCTGAAAAGCCAATTCGGGATTAGCTCTGTGCAAGACCTGAAGGACCCGGAAGTCGTCGATCAGGTTCTCAAACGGTTCCAAATCCTGGCTGGAATCAATCAAAATTTTGCAGCGACGAGCTCTGCTTCAACAGCGCTCGTTTTGCTCGGCAATGCGGCAGCAGGGTTTGGCGCCGTGGCGAGCCAAAACTTGTTTCTAAGCAGTTTCTAGCGGCGCAACCGGCGCGTCTGCGCGGGCTGGCTGGAGCAATCCATCCAGATATTCAAACGCGGTATCTATCCCATCGCTATCTTGGGTCAGATAGCGATCGAGCTCTGGGAATAGCGTATAGGCAATGTCCGCGTTGGGATCCTTTCCGAATTCGTATAGCCCAGCACGCACCATGGGCGCGATTTCATCATAGGTTGTGATTAACGTCCGGAACAATTGCAAAGACTGGTTTTGCGGGTCTGTCGCGGCCTTTGGCAAACTTCGTGACACGCTCCGCAAGACGTCGATCGCTGGATAACGCCCGCGTTCTGCGATTTTGCGCGACAAGACGATGTGACCGTCGAGTATCCCCCGAACCATGTCCGCCACCGGTTCCTCAAAGTCTGAACCGGCCACCAGAACAGAGAACACTGCCGTGATATCGCCGATTGATTTGGTGCCGGGCCCGGTGCGCTCTGCCAGTTCCGACACGACTCTAACAGTCGATGGGGGGAACGCGTTTAGTGCGGGCGTTTCCCCGGCCATGAGCGCCGTTTCACGATGTGCTTCGGCAAATCTCGTTAGAGAGTCGAACAAAAACAATACACTATGACCTTGATCGCGGTAATACTCCGCGGCGGCGATGGCGCAGAACGCCGCCCGTTTTTTAGCGCCAGGTGGCTCGCTGGCAGTGGCGGCAACGATGGTTGTCTTGGGCAAGACATCAGCCGGTAGGACATCGTCGATAAACTCTTGGACT
Organism: Pseudomonadota bacterium; assembly: GCA_039194965.1. Lineage (GTDB taxonomy): Bacteria > Pseudomonadota > Alphaproteobacteria > Caulobacterales > Hyphomonadaceae > Henriciella. Next base: position 2,368 of record JBCCVQ010000006.1, read on the forward strand.
TCTCGGCTCCGTTCTCCGATCAAAGCGATGACGATACGATCTGCATTCATCCGCCCAGCAAGTTTGCCAAGCAAGGTGGATTTTCCGACGCCCGAACCTGCGAACAGACCGATCCGTTGCCCGCGGCATATGGGCAGCAATGTGTCGGTGACATTCAATCCCGTATGCAGGCGATGTCCGAGCGGCTTGCGGTCCGCTGGCGAAGGGGCAGGACTTTGCAGAGGTACGGTAACCGTCGTGGGCTGCGCGACGCTCGGTGCGCGCCGCATTTGCACCTCTCCACGATAGTTGACGAGCGCGCCTAACCAATGATCGCCAATTTCAATTTGGTCTTGCGGGGACACATAGGCGCGATCCCCAATCCGCGCCGCTTCGGTCGAGCTGAACATCAGCACGCGAACGCGCGAGTCGTTCACGGACATCACTTCGCCAATTAGGGACTGACCGGGCTTTTCAATTGCGACGCTGTCGCCAATTCCAACAGCATGTCCCACCCCGGAGATTTCAATCATCCCCGGAAGGATTTCTGTGATTGCGCCCCAGAGGCGGTAAGGCGGGGTCAGGTGATGGGGCATCGGCAAAAACTTAATAAACCCTAGGTAAGCATTAATTCTTTATTCAACTTATAGTCGCAATTTTTGCAGAATCGTTAACCTTAGGGGATTTTTAGATGCGTTCGGAGCATTCTCTTTATCAACAAAGAGGCGCGAGATTGCCCGTGTTGGCAGGGGATCTAGCCATTCTGGCGGCGTCCCTGAGCCGCTCAAAATCTTTGCGGACCAGGCGGTCTAATTCCGAATCAACTCCTAATTTTGCGAATCACTTAGGCGCGCAGGCGCCGCGTAATCGGCAACCTTCCATTCAGAAAAGGCTTGGGTCCATCATCGCAGCAAATGCCCGAGGAAGGGCTCAACAAGCATAGGATATGCAGCAATGAATAATACACTTCTCACAAACAATAGTGCGATGGTTGCGCTGGAAACCCTGCGCGGCATCAATAAAGACCTGGCCATGGTGCAGGCCGAAATTTCAACCGGTAAGTCCGTTGCCAATGCGCGAGACAATGCTGCGATCTGGGCCATCTCGACGGTTATGTCGACGGATGTGGATAGTTTCAAACAGATCAGCGATTCGCTGAACAAAGGGTCCGCGACCGTGGGCGTGGCGCGGAATGCTGCCGAATCTGCGACGTCGCTCATTCAAGAGATGAAAGAGCTCATCGTCTCGGCGCAAGATGATTTGAACGCGGATGACCGTTCTAGAATTCAAGCCGATATTTCTGCCAAGCGCGACCAAATCGCGACCACGGTCAACGCTGCGCAGTTCAACGGTGTGAACTTGGTCAAAGGGACAGAGGACGTTACCTTCTTGGCCTCGCTCGACCGTCAGGCCGACGGGACAGTCGCGACATCGAACATAACCGTCACGCGCCAAGATCTGACCACCAATTCAGGTGTCTTCGGCACGGCGGTGGGCGCGGTTGCGTCGGCAGCTTTTGCTGACGTCGATGGCACCGGCACGAACACCTCAACGATGGACGCTGCGACGGGTAAAGTTCTGCAGTTCGACATCACCGCTGATAACTCTGCGGCTTACTCGTTCACAGTGAACGGTACGCAGTTGTCTTACACGTCGGACGCCTCTGCGACGACCGGTGAGATCCAAGCGGCCTTCGCCGCGCAGATAAACGCCTTGGGCATTGACGGCCTAACGGTTGATATCGGGACCGCTGATAAACTAATCTTGCGTAACGAAAATTCGTTCTCGAATGTGACGGCGTCTGCGACATCTGCAACTCCCGCCAGCTTCGTCGCTGAGACGAATGACGGTGCTGCGGCAACGGATGTGAACGGAACTCAGACACTGGCGCAGCGTGCAACTGGTATCGAAATTTCGAACTCTGCGTCATTTGCCGAAGGCCAAGGCCTACGGGTCACGCTCGGCAGCGACAGTTTCGAATATGTTGCGGGCAAAAATGAAACCGCTGAAGATGTTGCGCGCGGATTGGCTACGGCCATCGGTTCCGCTTCGGTCAACGGTGTGGCGGCGCAAGTCCAATTTGATGCCGCCAATGATATGTGGATCCTCGCGGTCGATGATGCGGCCGGCGGTCAGAGTTTGACCGTGGTTGCCAATGACGGCAATGGCACCGCGTCGGGTGGACTGTTTGGTCTTGATCAGATCGATGTCGGGACCGCCGAAGACGCGACAGCGGCGTTGAACAATATTGAGACGCTGTTGAACAATGTCATCTCCGCCGCTGCTTCCTTCGGTTCGGATCAGGCACGGATCGAATCGCAGTCGGAATTCGTCACGCAGCTCTCAGACTCGCTACGGTCTGGCATCGGGACGCTGGTTGACGCCGATCTGGAGGCCGCTTCCGCCCGACTGCAAGCTCTGCAGGTTCAGCAGCAGCTCGGCACTCAGGCGCTATCGATCGCCAACCAGTCACCGCAGTCACTGCTGTCTCTGTTCCAATAAGCTAACCCGTTTGGAGCGTTTATCGCGGACGCTCCGAACCTCTTTTTCGAAGATTAATCTAAAGTGTGAACTCGGAGGGACTAGGAATGTCCGGATTAATGCTCAAACTCGCTCCCCAAGAGCGCTTCTACATCAACGGGACTGTTCTGGTGAATGGGGACAAGCCGGGCGGTATTCGTGTGCCGGGTCCGGATGTCATGGTGCTTCGCCATCGTGACGCTTTGAAACCGCATGAAGTCACCACGCCTGTGAAGCGCGTTTACTTTACCATCCAGTTGCTCATCACGCGCGACTTGGACGAGGAAGAAACGCTGCCAAAACTTGAGCAGGCGTGCGCGGATCTCGCCGAAGCCTTTGCGCCAGCAGACCCAGATTTGATTCCAGTGTTGCAGGAAATGATCCGTCGGCGGAATTATTTCTCGGCGCTTTGTTACCTCAAACAAATTGTGAAGCTCGAAGCGCAGCTGCTCGGCGAAGAATCGGAAACGGTGCTTGCCGCTTAATGCGTGATGGGAAGCGGCATTAACCGCCTTTCTCAGTGTACGGAGCATAAAGTCTGCAGCGAGCTAAGAGGCGTTGCTTTTGCAAGAATGTTTGTGCCTGGGGCCTGCGCGTATTCGTGTTGCGCTGCACCTCCGCGCGGCGCCTCTGCGCGGTCAAAAGTTAACTAAACCCAGGGTAGTTGTTAATCGTTTCTTCAACTTATAGTCGCAAATTTTGTTGAAACATTAACCTAAAGGGATTTGCGCATGCTTTCGGACATGTCTCTGTTTCAAATTTATGGAGCGATGGCGCGGCATGCGGCTGAAACCCAGCGTGTGAGCGCCGAAAATCTCTCACGTGCCAATGAGCCCGGATATAAGGCGGTTGAGCTCGAGTCGTTCTCAGATTTCATGAAGCGGACTGGCCCGACGATTGAAAAAATCGATTTCGATCAACCCTTCGAAACAAGTTTGAGCCAGTCGGCGTCAGCGCCAAATGGCAACTCAGTGAGCGTCGAACAAGAAGTGTTCAAGTCGGCTGAAGCCGTCGGCAAGCATCAAATGGCGATGACGGTTTACACCAAGACTTTGGACATGATGAAGCTGGCGCTCGGTCATAGGAATTAGGGGATTAGGACATGAATCCATTTGAATTTTCTATGATGCAAGCCGTCTCAGGTATGCGCACGAACTCGCAACGGATTACCGTGACCGCAGAGAATGTCTCGAATGCTGACACGCCGGGTTATCAGCGCAAAATTCTGCTGGCCGAAGCGCGGGCGAATTCAGAAGTAACATTTGGCGCTTTGCGAACGTCGCTGGATCAAACGCCTGGCGAGCAAGAATTCAATCCCTCGCATCCGATGGCGGATGCGGAAGGATACATCACGCTATCAAATGTCTCATTGGTGACCGAAATGGCCGACCTGCGCGAAGCCAATCGCACCTATGAGGCCAACCTCAACTCATTCCAACAAGCGCGGAGTATGTATTCCTCGTTGCTTGACGTGCTGCGTCGTTAAGGAGGCTTATCGTGACCAATTTCGGGTTTGGGGCGTATAACTCGATTAATCCTGCGAAGATCACGACCCCAACATCAACACCGGCCAAGCCGGCGCAAGAAGAGAACCCCGTCGCAAAGGGTGTTTCTGAGTTTAAGCAAGCGGTCCAACAGGCCGAACAAGCGGCGATTGATACGGCTGTCAGCGGTGCGGATCCGCACGCCATGGTCGAAGCCTTAGCAAATGCAGAAATGGTGCTCGATACCGCCGTGACGATCCGCGACAAGGTCGTCGAGGCTTATCAGGAACTCTTGCGTATGCCGGTCTAGAACGGAGTTCGGGGACGATGGGCGAATCTGAAATATTCGAAGTCTTGCGCGCCTCGCTATGGGCCGGCGTGCTGATGGGACTGCCCATTCTGGGCGTCTCCTTGGTGCTCGGTTTTGTCATTGGCTTGGTCCAAGCGCTGACCTCCGTACAGGAAATGACCCTGACCTTCGTGCCAAAGATCGTCGCCGTAGTGGCGGTTTTCTTTTTGACGATTGGCTACATGACGCGGGTCTGTCTGGACCTGTTTAACAATTTTATTCTCCCGATGATTTCGGGTTGAGGCAGGGATGGCTGAAACCAAATTGCTCGATCTTTCAAAGCCCACCGCACTGCTCGCGATTGGGCTTATGTTGGTTATTCTGGTCATGGTTTTGCCCGTGCCCGCTTGGGTGCTCGACTTAGGTCTAACCGCGTCCTTTGCCTTTGCGATCCTGATTTTCACGACTTCGATTTTTATTGAAAAGCCGCTCGACTTTTCATCATTTCCGAGCGTGCTCCTGGCGTCGCTGATTTTGCGGCTTGCCTTGAATGTCTCGTCGACAAAACTGATCATTTCCGAAGGCCATACCGGCACCAGCGCTGCAGGCGGGGTGATTGAAGGCTTCGCCATGTTCATCATGGGTGGCAATCTATTCGTTGGATTGGTCGTGTTCGGCGTCCTGATCATCGTCAACTTTATGGTCATTACCAAAGGCGCTGGGCGAATGGCCGAAGTCGGCGCACGTTTCGCCTTGGACGCGATGCCCGGGAAACAATTGGCGATCGACTCAGATCTGGCGGTTGGCGCCATCAGCCACGAAGAAGCCAAGGCCCGGCGCGCTAAAGAGCAGGAAGAAGCTGCCTTCTTAGGCTCTCTCGATGGTGCGTCGAAATTTGTAAAAGGCGATGCCATTGCGGGGCTCTTGATCACTGCGCTCAACTTGATCGCGGGCATCGGTTTTGGCTTGGCCGCTCATGGCCTGACGCTCAACGAAGCTCTGGCCAACTATTCGATCCTAACCGTTGGTGATGGTCTGGTTTCGCAAATTCCAGCCGTGATCGTATCCGTTTCGGCCGCACTGCTCTTGTCGAAAGGCCGTGATGAAGGGGCGATCGATGAAGCGCTCGGAAAGCAGCTTGGTGGCAACGCGACCGCGCTGATGATTGTCGCAGGGCTGCTCGCCGTCTTTGCGCTCTTCCCAGGTTTGCCCTTCGCGCCATTCATGCTGGCCGCCATCGGGTTTGGTGTGGCTGCATATTTCTTGCGGCAGCAGCAAAAAGAGCTGGAGGCCCAGCCTGACCAATCCGAAGATGAACCTGAGGCGCAAAACAACCAAATTGCCGATTCTATCCATTCTGATGAAATCCACCTGGAAGTCGCGCCGGACTTGGTTGCCACTGTGCTGCAGGGAGAGGCCGGGATAGAATCGCGGATTGAGAAGATCCGAAGGTACATTGCCGAAGAGTATGGTTTCGTTTTGCCATCCATTCGGATGACGGATAATCCAACGCTGACCCGCAACACCTATCAACTCAAAATCCAGGGCGTGCCGGTCGATACGGGTCTGTTACGCCCCGGCTCGTTGCTGGCCCTGGTTGAAGAAGATCAGTTGCCGCATCTGCAGGGCGAGCGGGTAAAAGAACCAGTCTACAAAGCTGCAGCGCGATGGTTGCCGACAACGAAGAAACAAGAGCTGGTTGCCGCCGGCGCGCCGGTGATTGAGCCGATTGAGGTGCTGGCCACTCACATGTTGGAGCTGATCCAAGCGAATTTCTCGCTCATCTTTACCCGTATGGTCATGATCCAGACATTGGATGCTCTGACCAGTGTCTCTGATCAAGAGCGCGGCGCCAGCAATAAGCGGTTGCTCGACGAGTATATCCCCACCAAAGTGCCGCCAGAAACGCTCCTCGCGGTATTGCGCGCATTGTTGGAAGAGCGGGTCTCGATCCGCAACATCTTCCTAATCTTAGAAACGGTCGGGGAGGCCAAATCACAAGGCGCCAACCAAACGCAAATGATCGAATTGGTGCGACAGCGCCTATCCTTCCAGATTCTCAACAAGTTGCAGGATGGCGACGGTCGCTTGCCTTTGGTTCAGCTCTCAACCAGCTGGGAGCAAAAGTTTGCTGAGCATGAAATCAAGTCAGAAGCCGGTGCGACCGATATAGCCTTACCGCCTGAACTTTTCAGTGAATTGCTCAACGGCATCCAAGAAAAACTCAATGAGACGGCCCAGAAGGGCGTTGTTGCTTCGGTGGCAACGTCCTCCAAACGGCGACGCTTCCTACAAACGGTCTTGGCCAGCAAGGGGATCCGAAATGCGGTCCTCGCCTATGAAGAAATCCGCTCCAGCGCCAAGCCGCAAATTGTAGGTATTGTATGATCCCTTTCATCGATCTGCTGGGCCCAGATTTATCCTACTGGGTGGCGCAGTTCGTTCTCACCGTGGCGCGGCTGTCCTTCGTGATCGCGCTGTTGCCGGGCATTGGCGAGCAAATGATTCCGGCGCAGATCCGGGTCTATTTATTGCTCGGTCTTTCGGCGGCGATATCAGGCCTTGGCATCACCAATTATGTGCTGCCAGATAGCCTCACCGATCTCGGCGTGGTGGTGATCACCGAATTGCTGCTCAGTCTGTTTTTAGGCATTGGGCTGCGTGTGGTCATCTGGACGTTGAACATTGCTGGAAGCGTCATCGCGCAAGGCATTGGCTTAGCCCAGCCGCTGGGCGTGGCGCTAGAGAACGAGTCCCAGACCGCGACCGCGAACTTGCTTTCAATGGCAGGCGCCGCGCTGCTCTTCTCCATGAATTTTCATATCGAAGTGATTTCGAGCTGGATTGGTCTTTATGAGACGATCCCTATCGGTGCCAATTCCTGGGTCTCGCAAGCCTTCTTGTTTGATAGCATCTACGCGGCCTTCGCCTTTGCTATTCTGTTGGCCTGGCCATTCGTGGCGATGAATCTGCTCTACAATGTCTGCTTGGGCTTTATCAATAAAGCGATGCCGCAAATGATGGTCGCGTTTGTTGGCGCGCCATTCTTGGTTGGCGCCGGCCTGTTCCTGTTAGCCATTTCAATCGGCGCCATGCTGATGGTTTGGCAAGACCAGCTCACTCAGCTGATTGTGTGGTTATAGGCGATGGCTGAAGAACAGGACCAGTCCGGCGAGAAGGAATTTGATGCCACCGATGAGCGCCTGCGACAGGCGCGGGAGGACGGCGATGTTCCAATGTCCAAAGAGGCCAATGCTGCGGGTCTCATCATCGGCATTGGTCTCGGCATTATGGTGTTCCTGACCCTGACCTCCAAGGCATTGAGCGACGGCTTCACCAGCATGTTCTATCACGCAGACCGCTACGCTGCGGACATTTTCTCCGATCAAGGGTCCCAGACGCGCAAAGTGATGGGCGACTTGATGATGTCGCTGGCGCCGCTGTTTCTCGTGCTGGTCGCGTCCGTCTTGCTCGTCTTGATCTTACAGCAGGGGATCGCGTTCTCGACGAAGAAAATCCAGCCGGACATGAAGAAGATCAATCCGGTTGAGAACCTCAAGAACAAATATGGCGCGAAGGGGCTTTTGGATTTCCTCAAAGACGCCGCCAAGATGACGTTTGCCGGGCTCATCGCAGCTTACTTTTTGATCTATTTCGCGAATGAGTTTTACGCGGGCAGCGCCATGGGACGCGGTCAGTTGGCAGACTTCACGCTGTCTCAGATCCTGAAACTGATCCTTTTCTTCGCCGCGTTTCAGATCGCCTTGGCGCTCTTGGACGTCCCTTTGCAGCGCTATCTGCACGCCAATCGCCTGAAAATGACGCGTGAAGAAGTCAAAAAGGAAATGAAGCAAAACGAGGGTGATCCGCATCTTAAGCAACAGCGCCGCGAGCGCGGTACGCAAATCACACGCGGCGACATGCTTAAGAATGTTGAGACCGCGACGGTCATCATGGTTAACCCAGAACACTATGCGGTCGCTCTGAAATGGGATCCCGAGGGCGACAAAGCGCCGGTATGTGTGGCCAAAGGCGTGGATCATCTCGCCGCCAAGATCCGCGAAGTCGCGCAGGCCAATCACGTGCCGATCTATCGCGACCCACCGACTGCGCGGTCGCTCTATCGTCTGGTTGAGATTGATGAAGAGATTAAACAAGAGCACTTCGCCGCGGTCGCGGCAGCGATCCAGTATGTGGATCGCGTGCGCCAACACTTAAGGCCTCGAAATGACAGCAATTGATCCGAACATCCCGAAGCTGCTGAATATTAAGCAAAAAGACCAGGAGCGACGTTTGGCCGAAACGCTAGGCGAGATTCGCATCTTGGAGCAGAAGCTGAGCGATTTGGTGACTGAGGTCGAAAGCGTTGATTCGCAGCCGGATGGATTTGGACGAATCAGCGTGGCGAATGGCTATCTCAACTATGTGCAGCATCGCCGAGAAGCCCTGATTCGCCAGATTCAGGAGTTAAATGCGCGGGTTGAGCAGATTCAAAGCGAATTGCGTACATCGCTACATTCCCAATCAATGCTGCAGAACTACGAATGAGCGTAAACCAGTTTACGTTCTCTTCATAATGTTTCACATACTATCTCCGCGCGAAGAGTGGTAAATTCAATTATAACGCGCCACCGAAATGCATGGAGATACAAATGAGCGCCAAGACACCGTCCCACGTGGACCATCAAGTTGGTCGTCGCATTCGGCAAGCCCGTCGCGATGCCAAACTCACCCAAGGCCAATTGGGCGATTTAATCGGCCTGACATTTCAACAGGTGCAGAAGTACGAAAAAGGCGTCAATCGCGTTTCGGCTGGTACATTGTATGAAATTTCAAAAGTGCTTGGCTTGCACATTAGCTGGTTCTTTGACGAAGAAGTGGTCGACAAGATTGGCGATCCCAAAAGTAAAGAGTCGAGCGAGTTCAACGATTGCATGAACCTGCTGCTCGATCTGCGTCAGAGTGCAAATCTTGGCCCAGTTCGCGAAGTTCTAAGGCTCGCGGGCGGGCGCTAGACACGCCGCTCTTGCATTTCTTTAGGGTCGAAGTCTGGTTAGCTGACTTTGGCCCAATTTGCTTGTTGGTAATCGACCATCGAAGCACCGCCGGTGTCGATAAACGATTCCAAATCGCCGATGACCGATAAGATGAGCTGTGCTTCGGCGGGCAATTGGGTGTGATCACCATTTGGCGCCACATAGGATTCCCAAAGCTTAAGTTTGAGCAGCATATCCGTCGGACTGGTCGCGGCTTTATCGCTGAGGGCATCAATGATGCTCAATTGCACGTCCAGTTCGGCATCGGCTAATTCTTCCGTTTCAATCGACTGCGCGAAATGGGCGTGGCGACGAATAGATTTCGTCCATTGCGGCAGTTCGCGATCAATCAGTTTCTCGGTCCCCATAGCTTCGTCCTTCAGTTCTTTTCGCAGTTTTGGGCAGGCCGAAACCGACCTGTCAGGTATAGAATGCGCGATCACGGAAAATTGTTCCCGTAATCCGAACTTTTTTTCATTTTTTTGGGACGGGACTCAAAAGTCACCGTGAACAACCAGGGCGTTATTCGTCCTCTTGTTCTTTGCGCTCTCGTTCTTTGAGCTCTTCAATCAGCTTTTTTAGTCTCTCAGGAACGGGTTCGCGCAGCACTTCTTTGTACTGTTCGCGCAGCGCGTCGCTCAGCGGTTTATCAAATCGCCAATTGTCAGGCCGTTTCGGAGGACGCTCCTTATCGCCAGGCATTCTGCAAGCTCTTAATTATTTCCCTTTATGGAGCTTGGAGCCGATGTTGATATGTTAAAGCAACCGCGGGGGTTACATAATTTCTGTAATACTGGGTGTTATAATCCGAACTTCTGTCATGCATTTAACCCACAGGCGGCGACGTGAGTTTTGTTGCAAGTGATACAGTTGGCGCCTGTTCGCCCTCTAAAGTCCGGGGGTGAACAAAGTTAGGTTTGAACCAAGGTGTCATTCGTTGATTAAATAGGCCGCGTAGCCAATCGATCACGATTTGCGCCCGTGCCAGGCGCCGCACACGCTCAGGATAGGCAAGCCAAAAACGAATCGGCGCGACTTCCGGGAGGTTGAGTGGCACCAAATTCTTTTTCAAATCAGCAACATAGGTCGGCATCAAAGCGATCCCGCCGCCATTGGCGCAAACCTCCAACATGACCGATCCCGAATTGGTGACCAGAGCAAAATCGATCAGGTCACGAAATTGCTTGGCTTTCGGCGCCCAGCGCTCAACTTGATTGACGTATCCCGAATGTATGATGCAGCGGTGTTCGTGCAGATCGAATACGCTGGTGGGATGACCGAATGTGCGGATGTAATCAGGTGAAGCCCAGAAAATATAGTGCAATATGCCGAGACGTTTGGAGACAATATCTTGGCGCCCACCTGGTTCCTGGAATTGCACCGCAATGTCGGCTTTGTCATCTAACAGATCATTATCAGGGCGATCTGTTGTTACGAGACGCAATTCTATCTTCGGGTTTTGCAGGTGGAAATCAGGCAGGTGTGGGGCAATCCAATGTGCGGCCAAGCCGTCCCCGGCGCAGAGCGTGACAGGGCCCTCAGCGGGTAAATCGTGATCCAAGACGTCGCTGCGCAAGCCGTCCGCGGCATCGGACATAATCTCGGCATAGCGCAAGGCCTTGCGGCCAGCGTCAGTGAGGGTGACGCCGCGGGGCGATCGATACAATAGCCGCGCGTTGAGCGTTCGCTCGAGCTCGTCAATTTTGCGTGAAACCGTGGGCGCGGTCTCTTTCAGCCGCGTCGCCGCTGCGTTCATGCTGCCGAGCTCAGCAACAACAATGAACACTTTCAGTTTGTCCCAGTCCAAATTCTCAAACATCCATCGCCTCTTATACGATTTCTGTACTACCCCAATTCGATTCTGTCTGCATCGCACACGGACGAATTGTGCAAACGTCTTTCGCGAACAAGGAGTAATAGGATGTCTGCACAGCAAAATTCACTCGAATTCTACCCTTTTGTCGTCGATCTTGAGAATATGACGAAGCTTATGGGTGGCTTTGGTTGGCGCAGTGCAACATCGGCCGAAATCCCAATACTTGTTGCGCTCGGAGAAGAGTTGATCAATGACCGCCTGGCGGATGCACCAACCATTGAGCGCGTCCACAATGTGACCAAGATCACGGCATGGGCTTTCGGCGACCCAATCGAGGGCCTCGTTTTGTGTGTGCCTTTGTCAGAAGCAGGCTTGATGGCTTTGCAGGCAAATGAATTCATGCCTGGCGACCCCGCGGATGCACATGTCGCGGCTGTCGGTGAGCCCTGCGCGGGATGTTATATTGGGATTTATGCCGGTGCCACTTACGAGGCCCGCAAAGCAGTGATGACCGGCGCAGGTGTCATTCGGATGGGCGTGTTCAGCCAAGTGCCGTGCTTTGCGCGCGCAGCGACGGATGACGGCGCTCGGTCGATGGAAAGCCTGGGCTGGACCCCAGCTGGGTTCGGGCCCGATAAGCTGTGGATGCAGGGCGCCCTGTCGGCTCCAGCCAAGAAAGTCGCTTAGATGTTAGCAATCAGCGAAATCGGGCAATCGGGATTGTCGAGGCCATTGCGCCCCGAAGCCATTGACCAGTTCAAGATTGAGATGGTGCGGTCGCTGGATGCCTATCAGAAAATGGTGGCGCTGCGCGCGATGACATTCATGGCCGAGCAAGACTGCCCGTTCGACGAAGAATATGACGGTAACGATCTGTGTGCCTCGCATCTCTTGGCCTATGCGGACGGGCAAGCCATTGCGACGTTGCGGCTACGATGGTTTGCCGGGTTCGGAAAAGTCGAACGCGTCTGTGTTTTACCGTCATATCGCGGCACAAGCGTCGTCAAAGTCATGCTGGCCGCGGCTTTCGAACTGGGGGCCCGGAAAGGCTTTCGTCGGATGACAGCACAAATTCAATCCCGCTTATGGCCACTGTGGTCGCGGACACTGAATTGCCAGTTGCTAAAGGACCGCCCGCCCGTCGTGTTCTCCGATTATGAGTATTATGAAATTGAAATTCCGCTTGCAGCGCATCCAGAAGCCATTCGCTATAATTCTGATCCGTATCAAATGATACGTCCGGAGGGTGCATGGGATGAGCCTGGTGTGTTAGATGCTTCGAGTGAACGAGGAGGCGATCTCCGAAACGTGGCTGCGTAAATGTGTATTTTAGTACTCAGTAATTTTTGTGCGGCGCTCGAGCAATCTGCGGCGTCCCAAGTTTCAAGCAAAATTGGCCAGTTGATTGACCGCGCCCGCTTTGATCGGCGGGCTGTGGCATTCATCCAGCGCAAAGACGGATCGAGCTTTGGGCGTTTGGGCGTCAGGATCGGGCGATACGAGCCCATTTTCACATTGTGTAATCCGGGTGGTAAACTCCCATATGGACTGACGGAATTCATTGTACGGCATGCAGGTACCTCTATTGAGCTCGCTGGCATTGGGGCGCGCGATCAGTTTGAAGGCTTGAGGAACACCCTACAAAGGTCGGGTTACTCAACGCGTTTTGCGCCGGAAACGACCTTCATGGCGGCTGAAGAGATTCTCTGCAGAGACTTGAATTGCCAATGTCAGGATCAGTGGAGCGGATATGATCCGTTGAACTGTGCGGAGCTTAGCTGTTTGGCGTCGAGGAAGAACCATTCGACGTTTTGGCCAACCGCTTGAGCGATCACAAATAGCGTGCCCGCCGACACGCGATTGCTGCCGCGTTCGTATTTGTGGATTTGTTGACTTGAACAGCCCAGGGCGTGTCCCAGGTCAGATTGCGTCATCGATGCTTCAATTCGCGCCGAGCGTATACGCTGACCAATTTGATAATCGACAGTAGGATCTGGTTTTCTGGTCATGAATTCGTCCCTGACCAGAGCATACCTCCAAGACCGTAAATTCAATCTTAAATTGTATTTTCTCGGGCGTGTGCGCGCTTACGTTTCGACTGATTGCAAGAAAAGCAGTATTGCCGGCATCAGCACAAAAATCACAGCAAGAAACATCCAAAGTGGAAAGTGTGATTTCGGTCGGTTTGGTGATGGTTCCGCGGTTTCAGACTTGTTCGGGGTTGGCCAGAATTGATCCAGCCAGTTGGAAGGGATCATGCCGCTTCGCGCCGCATAAACGAGCGCAAACGCAATCGAGATAAGGCTGCTCGCCAAGATCAGGAACGTGTTGCCCTGAAGCAGACCGACCATGAGGTTAGAGACAGCAAGGGCTGTCACGGCCAGTAAAGTAAAAGGACTTAGGCGAAGCTTCGTTTTTGGGGTATCGGTTTGCATTCTTTGGCCTCTATCCATTGATGACTGAGAGTTCAGTCACGGGCATCGACTCTGCGCTTTCAGCGGTTTTTACTGGCTGTAGCGAAATGCGGTTCCAGGCATCTAAGGCGGCGATTTTGTAGGCCTCAGCCAGGGTCGGATAATTGAACACATTGTCGATGAAGTAAGACAGCGTGCCGTCTAAGACTAAGGCGGCTTGACCAATATGGATAAGCTCGGTTGCCCCTTCGCCGACAATATGAACGCCGAGTATTTTCTGCGTTTCCAAGTGGAATAGCATTTTCAACATGCCGCGCTGCAAGCCCATAATGTGTCCGCGCGACGTCTCTCTAAACCGCGCTACGCCGGCTTCATAAGGGATCCGCTTCTCGCGCAATTCGCGCTCCGAATATCCGATGGTTGAAATCTCGGGTACCGCATAGATGCCATATGGAAAGTGCTCGGGCTTCGGCGCATCGGCCAAGTCGAAAGCATGGCAAACAGCAATGCGACCTTGCTCCATTGACGTCGAAGCGAGGCTCGGGAAGCCGATAATATCACCGGCCGCATAAATGCCTGGGGCTTCGGTTTCGAAATGGGCCGGATCAACTTTCAATCGTCCACGTGAGTCTGGACTGAGACCAATGGTTTCAAGCCCCAATTCGGCAGACGCTCCGACGCGCCCAGCCGCGTAGAGCACGGTTTCAGACTTCACGCGTCGACCATCGCTGAGCTCGACAAAACAGCTCCCGCCTTCTCGAAACACTTTCTCCGCACGGCTGCCGAGGAGCAGCTTCATGCCGCGATCTCGCAATTCGTGGGTGAATTCAGCGATCAACTCATCATCGATAAAGCTGAGAATATGCGCGCGCGGCTCGATGACCGTTACGGATATATCCAGCGCGCTGAAGATCGTCGCGTATTCCATTCCAATCACCCCAGCTCCGATTACGGTCAGTGATCGGGGCAGGGTTTGAATGTCGAGAATCTCATCGCTGTCCAGAATATGCGTCCCATCGAACGGAATATTGTCCGGGCGATATGGTTTGGTGCCGACGCTGATAAGGGCTTTTTCGAAACGATAAGTCTTTCGGTGGCCGTCTGGATGAGACACTTCAATATGGGCTCGATCGATAAATCGCGCGGCGCCGGTGGCGAGCGTGACCCCATTGCGGCAGAACTGGTGCTCCAAAACATCTACTTCATGATCGAGCGTTTGACCCAATCGATGGCGTAGATCGTCCACGGTGATGTCGTTTTTGACTTTATATGTGCGACCATAGAAGCCGCGTTCTCGCCAGCCTGAAAGATTGAGGACGGTTTCTCGCAACGTCTTGCTCGGTATCGTGCCGGAATGAACCGAAACTCCACCGACACGCGCGCGTTTTTCAACCACCAGGACCCGCTTATCGAGTTTGGCGGCTTGAATCGCGGCGCGGCGCCCGGCGGGACCGCTACCAATGACGACTAAATCAAAGGCGTCTTCCATTTGACCGCCCCCATTGTTTCGAATCAGATGGTTAAGTGTTTTCAACATTAAGTTGAAAATATCCTACTTTTTCGAAACTTCTTGCAGAAATTCCGAGATTATTGAGGCGCAAATCAACCCAAGGTAGTTTTTTGTTAACGGGATAAGTCGATCACTCGACCTGCAGGTTCCAAGGTGATGATCGGATTTCCCACACGCCGATTCACCGCACAAATGGGGCCAGCGCACGCATAACGCATTTCGGACGCGGCGAACCAACGCAAATTCGCCGCGTTCGTCTCTGCAAGCCTGGCTGCGGGAAGGGACGGAATGATTGAGATGCATTCGACGCTTAAACGCGGGATTAGCTGTGTCATGCTCAGCATGGCGATGGGGTGCACGAATGCCGCGCAGTTTGGCGATGGCGCAATTCGAAAAGCCAGTTTCGGGCGCGTTCAAGCGACCCCGTTTATGGATTTCGTCAACACTGAGCAATGCCGAGACTCGCTGACGCAAGCGGTTGGCTTCACCCACCAAACTCAAACGGTGACAGAGGGTGTACAGATCGTACAGTCATTCGAATGCGCTGCGGATCGCATGATTGCTCATGTCACACTCAAAAATCTAAACGCCTACACGATGCAATGCATCGCGCGCACCGAAGAAGGCGAGTTTGCAGCCGTCGTTGAGCCTTTTGGCTTTGCGAGATTCGATTATACATTCCGACACTCGTCCAGCCACGCCTGTGCGATGGTTTGGTGACCCGACGCGTTCTTCGGCGTCTTCAGACCGCCGATCATCTTGAAGAAGTTGCTTGAGCGTTAACCCTCTGTTGACGATTAATGTAAATTAGTTTGCATTCGAGTCGAGGACAGACTGCAACGATCATGACCCATGCTTCTCACATCATTGATGTTCGAATCGGACAACGGGTTCACGCTGCCAGGAAACGTAACCAACTTTCCGTCGAAACACTCGCAAACCGCGTGAAATTGGAAGCCGATGCGCTTATCGCGATAGAACAGGGGACCGAACGTCCAAGCGCCGCTCAACTTTTTCGTCTTTCAAGCGAGTTAGGCGTTGAGCTTCGGTCATTTTTTGCCGAAAGTTGCAAAATGAACCAATCGAACGCGCTAGATCTGCTGCAAGCAATACGTTCTCACCAATCTCTAGTTGAGTTGGTTGAAAACATGCGGTCGCAGACGATGAAACCGCGCGCGGCATAAGCTCATGATGCGAACTGTGACCCCAATCGATTCCGATCGGTTAGACACCGTGTCGGACGCGACGTGGGAGATCGTCAAAAAACGCGGCGAATTCTTTGAAGCCGATACAGGGCACACCTTATTAGAACTCGGCCAAACCAATGATCATCTTTTGATCATTCTGGCAGGTCAGGCAACACTGGTCTATTTCCAAGATGGTCAAGCGCAACCAACCGCCATCTATCGGGTGAAAGGCGAGGTTTTGCACCATGCCGGCATGCACTTGAAAATGGTCAATCCATTCCGGATCGACGCGGCCTCGGACCAAACGCGCGTGGTCTTATTGCAGCGCGAGGTGGTCTATCAAATCATCGCCCAAGATGCGAACTTCGCGGAATATTTGTTCAAGGACTTATCTGAGCGCTTCATGGTGGCGTTGAGCTATTTGCGGGAGCAACGCCAAGAACCGCTAATAATTCGACTGGCGAAACGCATCTTAACGATCACAAAACACCGACCATCCGTTGAGTTTACGCAAGCAGAATTGGCCGAAATTCTCGCCGTCACCCGGATCAGCATTTCGAAAGCGATCAAAACGCTGGAAGAGCAAGGACTGATCCGACGTGCGGAACGGGGGCTCATTCTTGTGGATCGTGAAAAGCTTCAATCGTGGCTCAAGGCTGAAGACAGCTCTGAAGCGTGACCGACTCACGACAGAAATGCGTCCGCGTTTGATATCAAGATATCGACCTAAACGAGTAAATTTTAAAATTCTACTCAAACGCGAATTAACCTAAAACTGTTAGATCTGATCGGCATTGGTGGAGATACCGGTCGGATAAAATGTATAAAAAGCTATTCAAACGCGCCCGCGATGAAGCGGGAAATGTGGCGATGATATTCGCCCTGTCCATCGTGCCGATCTTCGGTGTGGCCGGATTTGCCATCGATTTGCAGAACACAGTGAAACAAAAGCACCGGATGCAGGTGATCTTGGATTCTGCCGTGCTGGCTGCAGCGCGCGTCAAACAACGCGGCGGATCAGATGACGAAATAACGAAATCTCTGCAAGACTTTGTCGCGATGCAAATGGCGCCGATTTCAACCGGTTTGAACTGTCGGGCAGCCAATGTATCGGTCGTGCGGGCCGATGATCTCATCACAGCGAATATCATATGCGCTCAAAATACCAGTCTGACTCGGGTCATCGGGCACGAAAAGATGGACTTTGCTGTGGCTTCCACGGCCGAATATGGCATCGACAAATTGGACGTCGCGTTCATGTTCGACATTTCTGGATCGATGAACAGCCGCAGTCGTCTGGTGAACCTTAAGGCTGCTGCTAAGGAGGCCGTAGATATTCTGTTGCCGCCATCGGCGCCGCCAGAATTGATCAAGGACACCCGGCTGTCCATGGTCTCCTACAATACTATGGTCAATGCGGGTGACTATTTTCAAGCGGTGACTGGCGTTCCTGCGACGCGCACTTACACGCATACGATTGATAATTCAGGCGCCGGCGCGAGCCCGGACCAAGGCGACCTCTTAGACAATCTTGAAATCACTTTGATGGACACTGATCGGTCGCGTGAGATGACTCAATTTGGCGACAATGCCGTCATTGCGATCGAGGATTGGACCGCCCGCAATCGCACTGAACAGCGCCTGTCCGTCGATGTAAAAGTGCCGCGCACCAGCTCGGCATTTGGACGATTCCAAAGTATGCGCATGGAGCTGCGTGGGCCGACACGGCACAATCAAGTTGAGAACATTGTGCCTTACGCCCTCTATGGCGATCGCCGCGGCCGATACAATGGTCAGCAGTGGCCGGAGGGGGAATATAGTCTGCGTATTCGCGTCTATAGCCAAAGGCGTGCACGCGGCCGGAAACTGATCGATGAAACGATCGAATTTGAAGTCGTTCGTTCCGAGGATGCCGAGCCTGTCGAGCTAGAATACACGCTTACATCTACCTGTGTGTGGGAACGCGACGGCGCAGAAAAGTTCACCGATGGCGCCCCCGGCGCGGGAGCGTATTTGGCGCATCGTCAAGCTTGGTTTGTTGAAGATGAGGACCATCGCGATGGAGGTTCCTGGCAAGTTGGTCACCCGAACCGACCAGATCACAGCTGGTATCGTGGTACCGAGTGCCGAGGCACCGCGCCTGTCGGTTTGACCAATGATCGCGATACGCTGAACCGCTACGTCGACCGTTTGAGCGCCGGTGGCGGCACGGCGGGACATTTGGGCGTCGCTTGGAGTTGGTATCTTATCTCAGAAAATTGGGATGGTGTATTTACCGGCACCTCTGCGCCGCTTTCATACTCTGAGCCAGATAGCGATAAAGTCGTCATCCTGATGACGGATGGTGAGTTCAACGCGGAGATTTATCCGGAGCAAGGAAGTTCCGACGCACAAGCCCGCGCGCTTTGCGACGGAATGAAAGCGAGCGGTGTAACAGTCTACACGGTCGCCTTGGATGCCCCCTTGGCGGGGCGCCGGGTTCTGCAATATTGCGCCAGTGGACCGGAGTTTTTCCATCAGCCGAAAACAGCGGCAGAGCTGACGGAAGCGTATAAACAGATTGCCACATCCATTTCAGACTTGCGCATCTCGCAATAGGCTCCGCAGTGTAAGACTGCGCGGTAATTTGGTGTTCTATTAACCAAGATTACGATCTGATTGCGATCCTTTTGGAAAGTTTGTTTTTCGATTATAATCAATTAAATCAATATCTTGTATCATTTTTCCATAATAGGAAAGGTGGGACGATATGAACTTCCAGAACAAAAATCCGTTAACTGTTGGCTTCCTCGATAGCGTCAACATGATGTACGATCGGGCTGTCGATTTGTTGCAATTGCCGGAGGATGTCGCTCAGACCATTCGCAATTGTAACTCGACCTATGAAGTCCAATTCTCGGTGCGCTTACGCGGCGAGTTGCGAAGCTTCAAAGGCTATCGTTCGGTTCATTCTGAACATATGGAGCCAGCCAAAGGCGGCATCCGATATTCAATTGAAGTCAACAAGAATGAAGTTGAAGCCTTAGCGGCGCTGATGACATATAAGTGCGCTTTGGTTGAGGCGCCGTTCGGCGGTTCGAAAGGCGGACTGATTGTCGATCCCAGCGAATGGGAACCGCACGAGATGGAAAAGATCACGCGGCGCTTTGCGTACGAATTGATCAAGCGCGATCTTATCAACCCATCTCAAAACGTCCCAGCGCCAGATATGGGTACGGGTGCCAGAGAAATGGCGTGGATGGCAGACGAGTATCGTCGCATGAACCCAACCGATATAAATGCGCGTGCCTGCGTGACGGGTAAGCCCCTGAATGCTGGCGGTATTGCGGGTCGAACGGAAGCCACAGGCCGCGGCGTGCAATATGCACTGCAGGAATTCTTCCGTCATGCCGACGATGTTCACGCGGCTGGACTATCCGGTTCTCTGGACGGCAAGCGAGTCGTTGTCCAAGGACTTGGCAATGTCGGTTATCACGCTGCGAAGTTCTTGAGCGAAGAAGATGGCGCAATCATTGTCGGCGTGGTGGAGCGCGACGGTGCCGTCTTCAATGAGCAGGGAATTGAGATCGAGGCGCTCAAGGCGCATCTTCAGGCGCGGCAACCGCTCGACACATTTGAAGGTGGTTCGTTCAACGTCAATGGTCATGTCGGGCTCGAGCATGATTGCGATATTTTGATCCCTGCGGCGTGCGAGAGCGTCATAACTCATGCCAATGCGCACCGTATCAAGGCGCGTTTGATTATCGAAGCTGCAAACGGTCCTGTGACGGCTGAGGCAAATGATATTCTGCTCGAGCGCGGCCGGACAATCATTCCCGA
Organism: Pseudomonadota bacterium; assembly: GCA_039194965.1. Taxonomy (GTDB): domain Bacteria; phylum Pseudomonadota; class Alphaproteobacteria; order Caulobacterales; family Hyphomonadaceae; genus Henriciella. The sequence goes on from JBCCVQ010000006.1 coordinate 22,422, forward strand.
TTTGTATGCCAATGCAGGTGGTGTGACCGTGTCCTATTTCGAATGGGCGAAGAACATCTCTCACATGCGCTTTGGTCGGATGCAGCGCCGCCAAGAAGAGGCGCGGAGCCGTGCCTTATTGCAGCAAATCGAAAGCTTGGTTCCAAATGGCGTCGATGCCGCCACCAAGCAGAAGCTTGAATGTGGGGCTGGAGAAGTCGATCTTGTCCGTTCGGGTCTCGATGACACGATGCGTGCGGCTTACAATGCCATGCGCCAAGTCCGTGCCGATCACCCGGAATGCCCGGATCTGCGCACGGCGGCTTACATGGTCGCGGTCCGCCGGATTGTGTCGGTCATGGATCACTTTGAGCTTTAATGAGCGCGAATGCGGGACTTGTGCCCGCCGTCGCATATGCGACTAGAAAAACCGCCATCTGATTTGGATCAGATGGCGGTTGTTTTTTGTCTAGAGGATGTGACCGGTGATGCGGTGACGTTCAATCGGGTGTTAGCTCACCATCCGCTTCTCATCAGGGGTTGGCAGAACCTGTTCAGGCATTGTGCTGAATTCGGTCGCCACTTCGACCCTATCGCGCCCATTGCGTTTGGCATGGTAGAGGGCTGCATCAGAGCGTTCCAAGGAATCGGTGATGCTCGCTTCATTATAAAACGGCTCTGACACACCGATGCTCACAGAGACGTTGAACGGCCCCGCCTCACTCGGAAACTTAACTTGCTTGATGGCTTGGCGGATACGCTCGCCAGCTCGCTCGGCCGCTCTAACGTCCGCGTCGACCAGGACGATCGCAAATTCCTCGCCTCCCAAGCGGCCTATGAGGTCCTCTTGGCGCAATACGCTTGCTGCGATGGAGACCATCTTGGACAAGACTTTGTCGCCAGTCGCGTGTCCGTGAACGTCATTGACTTGTTTGAAGTGGTCAATGTCGAGCATCAGAGTCGCGAGTTGGCTATTGTCGCGCTTGAAGCGCGCCAACTCTCGCTCGGAGAACCGCATAAAGGCGCGTCGATTAAGGGCTTTGGTGAGTGGATCGATCGTGGCCAACTCGAACAAATCACACTTTTCGTGCTCTAACTCGATGAGATCGCGAATGGCATAACGCGCGGCGCTGCGCACGCAGATATCATTGCTGACCATTCGACCAAAACTGCTCAGCAAGGATAGCTCAGAATCGGTAAGCGCGGCGCGTGGTCGGTGATCTGCGACGCAGAGTGTACCGAACCTTTTGCCGTTCGGATCAGTGAGCGGCACACCAGCCATGGATTCAAACTTGGGAATTTTCAGACCCAGCGTATTGCTCGAAAAGAACGCTTCCTCACGCATGTCTTCGACATCAAACCGCTTCTGGGCGAGATGCATGCGGGCGAAATAGGTTTGCAGATCAGAAGCATTGAAACCTTCCAATCCATGTTCGCAGAGATACCAGCTGCGATACCGGCGATTTAGCGCTGCAATCACATAGGGTGCGCGCAAGGCGAGGGCGATGGATTCGGCCACACAAGCTGGTCCGGTGGACCGGTCTTCACTCAAAATCTGATATCTTTGAAGGATTTCAGACTTCTGTTCTTCAAATTTTGGTGGTGGATAAGAAATCATCCCCAAATCTCCCGGTTCGCTTTTTCTCTTTTTGCGTGCATATACGTATAAACCCGCAGTGGTTGTAAAATGGTTTACACATCTGCTTTGGCGTGATTTTTCTCACGCATCGAGTTTTCGCGCATCCGCCAAAAAGAGACCCGCGCAAATGCGCGGGTCAGTCATAATGGAGATTTGGAAACGGGCGTTTCCATAGTCTCTACGTCTCGCGTCGCAAAACCGTTCCAATTTTTCTTGATTTTTTTTGAGCGAGAGCAGACGGGCGGTTCTAGGCCGCTGAGTGCACCAATTGTTCGGCATAGCCGCACAGGTCATTGATGCTGTGGACCGCAGGTGCCGCGGAGGTTTCATCTCCGTCCGCGGTGTCCGCGCCTTCTCGTATGATCGCAAGATTCGCTCTGGCGCGGTTGATCCGGCTTTTAATCGTGCCAATGGAGCAATCGCATATTCTAGCGGCTTCTTCGTAGGAATAGCCCATCGCGACGACGAGAATGAACACGTCGCGCTGTTCACGCCCGAGTTGGAAGAGGTGACCAATCGCCTCTGAACACTCGGCTTGATTTGAGAGCTGGCACTCTTCGACGAGCCAGTCTTCAAGATCGTTAGGAGCATAACAATCGACACGCTTTTGTTTTCGCACATCCTGCAAAAACTCATTTCGCGTGATCGTCATCATCCAACCCTTGAGTGACCCTTTCTCAGGCGCAAAGGACGCCCGCGCATCCCATGCCTTCAGGCAAGCGTTTTGGACGACGTCGTCGGCGCGCGCTGCATCGCCGCACAGCATGCGCGCATAGGCGCGTAAGTCCGGAATTATCTTCTCAAGTTCAGCCGCAAACATGGATTTGCCCTTTCCCGTATTCAGATCTCGGCGGCGTTGGTTAATTAAAGGTAAATAGTGTTAATAACTTAGAAAGTTTGTTCGACTTGAAGTTGTTTCAAATCAAAGTCGAAACTAGAATAGTTTTGCGTAAGATACTCTAATCGCGCATTTGTGGATGCTTCAGATTCAGATAATTATCCATTATTACAGTAGGTTGTGCGCTGGCGTCCGTGCTCGCCGCGCGGGCGTCCCAAAAATTGCCCGGACTCGCAATCATTCCGAATTCAATCTGTCGTAGATTTCAGAAACTAAGTATTCGGTAACGAAATCTAGCTTAGGTTGAAATATAGGGATTTCGCCATGTTTTCGGACCAGCTACAAGACCTCCTACCTGATTTGCGCGCCTACGCGCGCTTGCTCTGTGGTGACAGCACGCGAGCCGACGATATCGTTCAAAATGCCTGCCTTCGCGCTTGGCAATCGCGTGAGAGTTTCGATCCAGACAAAGGCCCGTTGCGCGGTTGGCTATTCCGCATCGTTCGAAACGAATTCTATTCGCAGACTCGCAATGAGAAGCGCCGACGTACGGAAGCTTCGACCTTGTTCGAAGAAGAATTTGTGGCTGAGTGTACGATCGATGCACGCTCCGATTTGTCCCGTATGTTACAAGCGGTGCAGTCCTTGAAAGATGCGCAACGCGACGCGTTTCTGCTCGTCGTTGCCGCGGGCTTCACTTATGAAGAAGCAGGCGAAGTGCTCGGTTGTTCAGCTGGCACAGTCAAAAGCCGCGTTAGCCGTGCGCGCGATGTGGCGCTCGGACGATTTCATTCAGAGCACTGGGCGCATCCAGCGGCGGACGAATCCTCATCGCCCATCAATCAATTGCATGATGCGTTGAATCGTATCCAGCGAAGACCCCCAGCGGCATAATCTAGCCGCCTATAAGAGTCGGGTTTCTTCCAGCAAATCGGGCAAATCGTTTTCGTACAGCACGACATCTTCATCCGAAGTAATTTCGCTGACCAAGCGCCGCGCGTCGGCAAATGACGCACGGGTATGGAATTCAGTCGCGGCCGGATCGATCGCGTTTACGAAGGCTTCGATCCGGTCGGGATTAACGGCAATGACTGTGTCGCAATGTTGCGAGGCATGTTCGCCGAGACGCCCATGCACACGGTCATGCTCAAGTCCAAGTTCTGCTACACCGGGGGTCACCAGTATCGCTTTGCCGCCGCGTTGATCCGCGAGTTTTCGCAGCACCGTTACGGCGTTTTTGAATCCGACTTCGTTCGAATTGTAAGCATCATCCAAGATCAGCGGTTGGCCAGGATTGTCGACTTTCTGCAACCGGTGCTGAACTTGTTCTACGTCTTTGGAGAAGGCAGCGATACGTGACGCCGACGCCGGATTGACAAGATAGGTGAGCACGACAGCCAGAGCCGAGTTTAGGATATTGTGATCGCCTAATAAGGGCAGGGTATACGTGAGCGGAGCAGCCCCTGGTGAGGCTTGGTCCCGAACACTGATCGCCCAATTGCTATCCGTCAGAGTCGCCGAAACGATTTGGAAATCAGCGTCACGGGTCTCACCCACCGTGCGGACATTGTCAGGGAACCGGGTCTTTAAGTCAGCGAACGGGGCGTGCTCCAATATTTCATATGGAATGACCGCCATCCCGCCTTTGGCGCAAACATGTTCGACCAGTTCTGATTTCGCCTTGGCAATCGTCGCAATGTCGCCGAAGCGTTCGGTGTGGGCGTTGCCGATCGCTGTGACAATGCCATAGTCAGGATCGCAAAAATCGCACAACCGCTTAATAGAGCCGATGCCATACGCCCCCATTTCCGCGATGAAATACTGGTGCCCCCGTTGCAGTTTCTCGCGAATGTTTCGGGTGAGGCCAAGCACGGTGTTGATGCTGCCTGGGCTGTAAAATACTGGCCCAGCAGCTTCTAAGACTTCGGCCAGGATGTGTTTGGTCGTGGTCTTCCCGAACGACCCGGTAATGCCAATGGTTGTTGGGTTGTAAGTGTCCAGCTTCTCGACAGCTTCGTCAATGAAGCCTTGATTGACCTTCTCTTGGAATGGGCGAAGCAACCGATTGGCCAACATGATCAATATTGGCGTGATTTGCAAAATGATCAGCACAGCGAACGCGTGCAGGAGTAATAGCGTCAAACTCAGCGCAAAAAATCCGCGCGTCAGCCATCGAATACGCTTCAACCGTTGCGTCACCACCAGTTTCTTTTTGTAGGCATAGCTGCGCTCGCGCAAAGCTATCCCCGCTAACATTGCTGCCGCGGCGAGCCATAGATACGCGCCAAGATCGATTTGCGTATTGATGACAAACAAGGCGATGAGGCCGACACTCGCCAACACGTCAAACAAGCGCACACGCATCACTGCGCCTAAGAAACGAGAGCTGTCATACTCTTCCTGCTGGAAATAAGTCAGGATTGTATTGATCCGCACCAGCCCGAATCCGGCGAGCGCGACGAGAAAGACCGCAAAGGGAAGGTAAGAGAATACGTTCATACCGTGGCTAACTGTTCTTTGATGCAGAGCGCGATTTGATGGCGCCCACGATCGAGGATCGAGATATGGTCATAATGGGGGCAGACAATCAGTTGTGATTTGGCAATGCCCGCCGCCAGCGTCTCACCCACCTCGATCGGTGTGTCATCGTCCTTACCGCCATAGATTAGCGTGGTGGGGCAGGTGATCTGTGCCAGCGTGTCGGTCTGATCTTCATTCACCGTTTTGACGAAAATATCCCGCATACCGATTTCGCGGCTGTGGATATAGTCGAAGCTGCCATATTGGTTTTCCAGCGCCTGTAACTCTGTCTCGCCGTTCGCCATGGACTTGCGCAACTTGAATTCCAAGCCGCGTCGACGGCCTTTTAATTTCTGCAAAGCGGTTCGCGATCGCGGCACGCCCGCGGAGGCGACGAGGAATAGTTGTGTGATGACATCCTGGTGGCTCGCCGCGATGCGCATGCCGACCCGGCCGCCAAAAGAATGACCGACCCAGACGAAGCGCGTTAAGCCGTGTGCGGATTTCAAATAATCCACAATATGGTCGGCATAGTCTTGTGTGCCCCACGTATCGTCTGGGCGCGGCGTGTCGCCAAAACCAGGGAAATCGATCAAATAACTGCTCGCGACCGGCGCGAGGGCTTCGGCGACGGGGATAAAATCGCGATATGTCCGCCCCCAGCCGTGCCCAAACACCACAGCGGGTTTCGTAGGGTTCCCAATTTGAACCAAATTTGGCTTCAATGCTGTGCTCATAGACTGGCTTGATCCCGCTCGACGATTCGCTCTCTATACTCTAGGCGGACCTTAGACTTAAGACTGGTGAAAAATTGGCAAAATCGCTCAAAACTGTGATTATTTTTGGTGGCGCGAGCTCAGAGCACGATGTCAGCGTGGTCAGCGCGCACCAATTGATGGATGCGGCAGACGTCCGCAATGTTGATGTTTTGCCGGTCTATACAGACTTCGCCAACCGGTTCTGGATTGGCCCAAACCTACGCGATATCTCGAAATATACGCCGCGCCCGCCGCTTGGCCAGCAAGTGACATTTCGCTGGAGCGATAATGGCCCGGTCATCTGCGCGATGGATGGCACGGTTATCCAGCCGGTGGATTGCGTGCTGCCTGTGTTTCACGGCACATTTGGCGAAGATGGCCGGATACAAGCCTATTTCGAATTGCTCGGCATTCCGGTCACCGGCTTGTCATCGTCCAGTACCTCGATCGCGATGCGCAAGGATGTCACCAAAGCGCTGGTCAAAGCCGCTGGCGTGAACGTCCTTCCGCACGTCACCGTCAACCGCGCGCAGATTGAAGATGCCGATATGATCCTGCCGGACATCCAGGCCGTACTGGGATTTCCGGTCATCGTGAAACCCGCCAATCTCGGCTCCAGCGTCGGGGTCGGGCTGGCCAAAACGGCGGACGAGGTCTGGCCTTTGGTCGAATATGTTTTGAAGAAAGACACGCTGGCGTTGATCGAGCCACAAGTTCAAAACCTAGTCGAATACAATATCGCGATGATTGCCGAGGGCGAGGAGATCAAACTCTCGGCGATTGAGCGGCCGAAATCCGGCGCCGAATTGCTGGACTTTCGCGAGAAATATTTGTCTGACTCAGGCGGTACTAAAGGCACGTTCAAACCGTCCGAAGGCATGTTGTCCCTCACCCGCGACATCAATCCGGACATTCCCAAAGAGCTGCAAGACCGGATCCATGATTTCGCCCGGCGCACCTTCACGGCGCTCGGCAAACGCGGTGCACCGCGGATTGATTTCATGTCGAACAAGGAAACCGGCGAGCTTTGGTTCAACGAAATCAACGCCATTCCTGGATCTTACGGCTTCTTCCTCTGGGAAGCGGCGGCGGAACCGATGCTGTTTCCCGAACTGGTGCAGCACCTGATCGACGAAGCGGTCAGCGACACGATTAAGGGGTTTGAGGATCCGGTACCGCAGGATGCGCGATTGTTGCCGCGGCGGTGATGTCAGAACGGACCTTGCTCCCTTTTCCGACGACGCCAGCGAAAGCTGGGGTCTAAGGACGATAATATCCAGTCGCATTGGAGGTTGATGACCGTCCCTGGATACCAGCTTTCGTTGGCAGGATGGCGTATAGTTGGAGCCCTCCACCCTCCAGTACGCTTTGCCCAGCTTGACTGGGCAACCCAACACGTATCAGCCCCACCGGGCACGAGAGCGATCATACCGCTCCCGGTCTCCGCAGCGCATTAACGTGATGGACCCTCGGATCAAGTCCGAGGGAACGCTGGAAGGAATAACCAGGTCTGGTTTGGGTCAGGAGGGGGCATTGGGACGCCGTACAAAATCCTGTCATCCGGCCGCAGCGAAGCGGAGCGCCCGGACCTAGAGCGACTGGGTCCCGGATAAACGCTGCGCGTTTTCCAGGATGACAGTGAGCTTTAAGTCCGCTTCGAAGGCGCATTCCCACGTCTGGGTGATTAAAGACCTCCAAATTGGGAAGGGTCTGAGGTTGGACGATTTTCGCCGGATGGCGTTTTCTCACCCAAGTTCGATTTAAAAAGAAGCAGTCCACCAAAGTCTAAGAAGAGCAAACCTCCGGTGATAATGATTCCGATAGTTTACTTGGCCACACCGACCAAAAAAAGGATGCCACACAAAACTAGGCCGACAATGAGCACGATAGACTTCATTAAGCGAGCGTAGCATCAATTTGGAAGGTGAGTGACGTTACGTGTGCGCCAACACTAAAACCAGACCCAACCAAACACACCCCAAGCCAACCACCCCTTCACCCCGCCAGCAAATCGTAAACCTGTTTCGCAAATCGTGCGATCTCCGCGGCGAAGTCGTGGCCGTCTGGTAAGCCGTCAGCGAGCATGATGAGGTAGAACGCGGTCTCCGGACTCTCGATGATGGCAATATCGTGCATCAAGCCGTTCAGCGTGCCGGTTTTGTGCGCGATTACGGCGCTGTCAGGCAACAGTTTGGGGATCCGCTCATTGCGCAAGTTGTTGCGTAACATGTGCAAGACCACGCTGCATTTCGGCAGTGTTTCAGCGAGTTTCAGCAAGTTTAAGCAATCCTCTGCGGTGGTCAGATTTGCGCGCAAAGGTTGGCCAAGTGAGGCGTCATCGAACCCGACAGAGAGGCTTGTATCGGTCAGGCCATGCCGTTCCAGCCATGCTGTGACCTTCTCCATGCCCACCGCCTGCAAGACCGCGCTTGTGGCCGGATTATCGCTGACGATCAGCATCAGTCCGATCAGCGCCTTGAGCGAGACCTTATCGTTCGGGTCGAAGGCTTGCAGGATCGAACAGTAAAATGTCTCATCGAGATCTCCGACGGTCCGTGTGGCGGCTAAATCCAAGTCCGGATCGGAAGCGGCTGCGCAAGCGATGGCGACTTTGATCAGGCTGGCAGAAGGCATGGCCTGGCTTGCATTGACCGAAACAGACAGGGCGGGATCGGTCTTCGACTGAACGATCACGGCAATCTCGCCAGGCTGATTGGCGAACGTCTCACACGCTTGTTTGAGTGATTTTAGATTCTGATCTGACATCCGGTTCATTAGACCCGCCAAGGCGGCAAAATCCAGTCAAAACCATATAGTTGCATATGCAACTAATTTGCGATATATAGCCCTTCAATGATCCCGAACATGCGAGGAGAGGACACGATGGCCGATTTGTTTGAGAATCCAGCTGGACTAGATGGCTTTGAATTTATTGAATTTTCTGCGCCTGAAAAAGGCGTCCTAGAGCCCGTCTTCGAATCCATGGGATTCACCAAAGTCGCGCGACATCGCTCCAAGGACGTTGAACTCTGGCGTCAAGGCGGCATCAATTTCATCACCAATTACGAACCTCGCTCCGCCGCGTGGTATTTCTCTCGCGAGCATGGGCCGAGTGCGTGCGGTATGGGCTTCCGGGTCCGCAATGCCAGCAAAGCCTATAAGCATTTGCTCGACCAAGGCGCAGAACCGGTCTCCGTCGAGACAGGGCCTATGGAGCTACACATTCCGGGCATTCGCGGCATTGGCAGCTCAATCATCTATCTTATTGATCGCTATGATGACGGTGAAGGCAGCCACACCATTTACGACATTGATTTCGACTACTTGCCGGGCGTCGATCGTGAGCCGGAAGGTTGCGGCTTCAAACTGGTCGATCACCTCACCCACAATGTTTATGGCGGGCGGATGAAGTATTGGGCGGACTTCTATGAAAGCCTCTTCAACTTCCAGGAAATCCGCTATTTCGACATTAAAGGCGAATATACTGGCCTGACCTCGAAAGCCCTAACCGCGCCGGATGGCAAAATCCGTATCCCGCTGAATGAAGAAGGCGAGGGCGGGAAAGGTCAGATCGAGGAATTCCTGCGCGAATTCAATGGTGAAGGCATTCAGCACATCGCCCTGATTTGTGACGACCTGGTGGCCTGCTGGGACAAGCTGCAAAAGCTCGGCGTGCCCTTCATGACCGCGCCGCCAGAGACCTATTACAAGATGCTCTCTGAGCGCCTGCCAGGCCATCGCCAAGCCGAAGGCGAGCTGCAAAGCCGCGGTATCCTCCTAGACGGCACGACCGAGGGCGGCGAGCCGCGTCTATTGCTGCAGATCTTCGCCCAACCACAACTGGGCCCGGTCTTCTTTGAATTCATCCAACGTGTCGGCGATTACAAAGACGGGTTTGGCGAGGGCAATTTCAAAGCCTTGTTTGAGAGCATTGAACGTGATCAGGTGGAGCGTGGTGTCTTGAACGTTGAGGAGCCAGCTTAATGAGCCGAATGTCGCTGCCAGCCATCGCTTTGTTCTTGCTGGGCGCGATTGGTGCGACATTCTTCAAAGACATGTTTTTGCGCTTTGAAGGACCCGCTGAGTTTATGGCCAGTGCTGCCGCAGGCGCCATTGGCGGGTTGATCGGTGCGATCATTGGCATGACCCTGTTTCCAAAGAAGAGGCCTAATGATGAGTGAGGCTCCCAATCTACAAGGCGTCCATCACGTCGCCTATCGCTGCAAAGATGCTAAAGAAACGGTCGAGTTCTATCATGATGTGCTTGGCATGGATTTCCAGCTGGCGATTGCTGAAGACCATGTGCCGTCGACCGGGGCTTATGACCCGTATATGCACATCTTCCTCGATGCCGGGAATGGCAATGTGCTCGCTTTCTTCGAACTGCCGCAGCAACCCGATATGGGCCGCGATGAGAACACGCCGCAATGGGTGCAGCATATCGCGTTCAAAGTCGGCTCGATGGAAGAGCTGCTGGCCGCCAAAGCCCGCGCCGAAGCGCATGGCTTGGATGTGTTGGGCCCAACCCATCATGGCATTTTCAAATCCATCTATTTCTTCGACCCAAACGGCCACCGTTTGGAACTCGCCTGTGATATCGGCACGCCGGACCAGTATGCTGAGTTGAAACGCGTTGCCCCAGAAATGCTCGAAGAGTGGAGCCAGACCAAGAAAGCCCCACGCCACGCAGCTTGGCTGCACGAGAAGATTGCGGAAGAAAGCTAATACATGAAACTCGCCACCCTTAAGAACGGCTCTCGTGATGGGCGTCTGGTTGTTGTCTCGAAAGACCTAACCCGCTGTACAGATGCGGCCCGGATTGCGCCGACCCTGCAAGCGGCACTTGATGACTGGGAAGCTGCCGCACCGCGTCTGGCGCGTATGGCTGAGGGTGTAGAGCTCGGCTCGGTACCGACCTTTCGCTTTCACGAGCATGATTGCGAAAGCCCATTGCCGCGCGCGTTTCAGTGGGCTGACGGTTCGGCCTATATCAATCATGTCGAACTGGTCCTCAAAGCGCGCGGCGCTGAGGTGCCAGAGAGTTTCTATGATGACCCTTTGATGTACCAAGGCGGCTCGGATGCTTTCCTTGGTCCACGCGATGATATCCCGCTCGGCGACGTGGCCTGGGGCTGTGACATGGAAGGCGAGATAGCGGTCATCACGGATGACGTTCCGATGGGCGTCAGCGAAGCTGATGCGGCGGACCACATCAAGCTTGTCATGTTGTGCAATGATGTGTCTCTGCGCGGCCTCATCCCGCCGGAGCTGGCCAAAGGCTTCGGGTTCTTCCAATCGAAACCACCAAGCGCATTCTCACCCGTCGCTGTGACGCCAGATGAGCTGGGCGCGGCTTGGAAGGAGAACCTCGTCCATTTGCCGTTGCGGGTCGATTACAATGGCGCGCCGTTTGGCCGGGCAGAAGCAGCGGAGGACGCAACGTTCTCCTTGGCGCGTTTGGTTGCCCACGCAGCCAAAACTCGCCCACTATCTGCCGGCACGGTGATTGGTTCCGGCACGGTCTCGAACAAAGGTGCAGATGGTGGGCCCGGAAAACCGGTCAGCGAAGGCGGGCTTGGCTATTCCTGCATCGCCGAAATCCGGATGATTGAGAAGATTGCCAGCGGTGAATTCCAAACGCCGTTCATGAAGCCTGATGACACGGTTCGGATTGAGATGATGGACGCGTCTGGGAAGTCCATTTTCGGCGCGATTGAGCAGAAAGTTGTGGCGGTTTAAGGGTACTCGAACTCCGCCGATACCTGCGAAGAGTAATCAGCGAAATTCTGCCTGCAAAGCACTCAAAGCCTCGGCCCCCGGATTAAGCTCCGCATACGGAATCTCATTCAAAGGCCGCGCTTCCATATTTTGCGTTTCGTGCAAATCAGGCTGGCTTTCATCGATGTAGAGCAACCCAGTCAGGATCTCGTTCGCGGAGTCACTCGCCATCACGCGATTGAATGCCGCTCCGCGATCTGTGGGATCATAACTCGCATCGATTTTGCGAAGCTGAATATAGCCACCATCGTGCAGCTCGACCGGCATCACTTCGCCTTCATCATACGCGGCGACGATTTCTTGGCTCGGCGCGATATAATCGGCATGCACGGCCTGGCTGTAGAATTCATACGTGTGGGCGTACGATTTGGTCGACCCTTTATGGTCGTTGAAGCTGACACAGGGGCTGATGACATCAATGATGGCAAAGCCCTTATGTTTGAGCCCAGCTTTGATCAACGATACCAATTGCTTGCGATCACCAGAAAAGCTGCGCGCCACGAACGTCGCTCCAACGGACAAGGCGAAAGCCACAGGATCAATGGGCGAAAATTCGTTCGGGTCGCCTTTCTTCGGCAGCGAGCCTAAGTCCGCAGAGGCTGAAAACTGACCTTTAGTGAGGCCGTAAACACCATTGTTTTCAAGCATATACAGCATGTTCACATTGCGGCGCATCGCATGCGCCATTTGGCCAAGCCCAATCGACAAACTGTCGCCATCGCCGGAAATACCAATCGTTGCGAGGTCATTGTTCGCTGACAACGCGCCGGTGGCGAAAGACGGCATCCGGCCATGCACGGTATTGGCGCCATGCGAGTCATTCATGAAATAACTGGTCGTCTTAGATGAACAACCAATGCCGGAAATCTTCAGCGCTCGGTGCGGTGGGATCGACAGCTCATAGAAGGCCCGCACAATCGCGGCAGTGACACTGTCATGCCCACAGCCCGCGCAGAGCGTCGACATGTTGCCTTCATAATCGGCGCGCGCCAGGCCTAGATCATTGAGCGGTTCATTCGGCCGGCGGATCTTGGGTTTCAAAAACGAGGTCATGCAATCTTCCTCAGTTTAATTCTTTTCATCAGTGCGTCGCAGACGAAGCGATAATTCAGCGGCTCGCCGGAATAGTGCAGCACAGGAATGAGCTTCTCGCGGGCGACATTGGTCTCGGTCAAAATCAGGTTGAGCAATTGCGCGTCGCGGTTCTGTTCGATCACGAACACTTCGTCATGATCGGCGATGAAAGCTTCGACCTCATCCGTGAACGGGAAGGCGCGGACGCGCATATAGTCCACGGGCATGCCATCGGCCTCAAGCCGCGTGCGGGCCTCCGTGGCGGCTGCATCGCTGGTGCCGATGGCAATCATGCCATAGCGGGTTTGGCGCTTTGCTTTTTGGACAATCGGGGCCGGAACAGCGGCCTTGGCGCTTTCCCATTTGGCCAGCAAGCGGTCGACCACTTCCTGGTACTCATGCCCGAGTTCGGTGTAGCGCGCATGGGCGTTGTGGCCCGAGCCGCGGAGGAAGTAGGCCCCTTTCGGGTCTGTTCCCGGCAGCGTGCGATACGGGATATGGTCACCATCAATATCGAGATAACGCGAGAACGAGTCCATCTTCGCAAGATCATCCTCAGAAAGCACTTTGCCCCGGTCCGGCACATAGTTTTCGTCCCAAGTCAGTTCATCGACCATCCAATCATTCATCCCCAGATCAATGTCAGACAAGAAGAAGACTGGTGTTTGAAACCGTTCGGCCAAATCAAAGGATTGCGCGGCGAAGTGAAAACACTCATTGGGATCAGACGGATAAAGGACGATATGTTTGGTATCGCCATGCGAGGCATACGCAGTGGTTTGAATATCGCATTGCTGCGTCCGCGTCGGCATGCCTGTCGATGGACCAGTGCGTTGAATGTCGAAAAAGACCACCGGGATTTCGGTATAATATGCGAAACCGATCCACTCACTCATCAGCGAGATGCCTGGACCTGATGTCGGGGTAAACGCGCGCGCACCATTCCAAGCGGCGCCAATGATCAGACCCGCAGCGGCCAGCTCATCTTCGGCTTGAATGATGCAAAACTTGTTCTTGCCATTCTCTTCATTGACCCGCAGCTTTTTACAATATTTGACAAAGCCATCCATCAACGAGGTCGACGGTGTAATCGGATACCAAGCTCCGAACGTTGCACCTGCATACACACAGCCCAGCGATGCGGCGGTATTGCCATCTATCATCACTTTGCCTTTGGTCTTGTTCAGTGCGGCCACACGGAAGCGGAGCGGCGTCTCGTAATGCTCTTTGACATAATCGTAGCCGAGTTTGACCGCTTGCATATTGCTATCGATCAGCTTGGCTTTGGCGGCAAATGTCTCTTCGATCAGCGAACGAATAACATTGAGGTCAATGTCCACCAACGCGGCCACTGCGCCGACATAAGCCATGTTCTTCATCAAAATCCGTGAGCGCGCGGCTTTGACGACTTCATTGCACATTTGCATCAGCGGAACGCCAATGACGGTGACATCTGGACGGCTTTCCAACTGAGGGCGCGGCCAGGTAGAATCGTAAACCAATACCCCGCCCGTGCTCAGTTCAGCCAAGTCTTGATCATAAGTCGCTTGGTTCATTGCGACCATCATATGTACGTCACCCGAACGACCCGCATGACCATCGCCTGACACGCGGATCTCATACCAAGTCGGCAAGCCTTGAATGTTCGATGGGAAGACATTCTTTCCAACGACAGGCACGCCCATGCGGAAGATGGACTTCATCAAAAGCCCATTGGCACTGGCCGAGCCGGTGCCGTTGACCGTGCCAATCTTGATGACAAAGTCGTTTAATCCAGGTCCGCTCATCTTAAGCCTCGCTCAGTTCGCGTTGGTCGGCGGCGTGAGCAATTTCGATCACGCCTTCCTTCATGTCCCAAGCTGAGGTTGGGCAACGCTCGGCGCACAGGCCGCAATGTAAGCAAATATTCTCGTCCTTGATCATCACGCGGCCGGTCAGCGGCAGCGGGGCAGAGACGAACAGGTCTTGATCCACGGTATCATCGGACGCGGTGAGGGCCGTGCGCAGCTCGCCCTCTGTTTCAGCATTCGGCGTGATGGTTAGACATTCTACCGGACAGACATCGATACAAGCATCGCACTCTTCGCAGAGCGGCGGATCGAAGACCGTATGGACATCGCAATTCAAACAGCGCTGCACCTCTGTTGCGATCTGCTCAGCTGAAAATCCAAGTTCAACTTCGGTATCGAGCTTTTTAAATCGTTCGACGAGTTCGACATGCTGCATCTCACGCCGTGAGGAGTCGTCAAAGGCGTTTGAGTAACGCCATTCCATCATGCCCATCTTTGCTGAACTCAATTTGATGCCATCGGGCAGGCGGTCGGTCAGCGGCAGGTCGCGGCAATGATTATGGATTGAGATCGCAGCTTGGTGACCATGCTCAACCGCCCATATAATATTCAGCGGCCCGAACGCAGAGTCGCCGCCAAAGAACACGCCTTTGCGGGTCGATTCAAAGGTTGTTTTGTCGACCAATGGAACATCCCATTTGTCGAACTCAATGCCAGCATCTGACTCAATCCAAGGGAATGCGTTCTCTTGTCCAATCGCGAGGATAACATCGTCGCACGGAATGAGTTCCTCGCCGACGACTCGCTGATCGGTGATTTTGCCCGAGGCGTCGACATCATATTCCATCAACTCGAACATCATGCCCGTCAGTTTGCCGTTTTCGTGGACAAATGCCTTCGGCGAGTGATTGACGATGATATCGACATTCTCTTCTTCCGCGTCTTCCAGTTCCCATTCGGACGCTTTGAAGAAAGCGCGCGGCTTGCGGGCCATGACTTTTACCGACTTGGCGCCCAGCCGCAGGGATGTACGGCAGCAATCCATAGCGGTGTTGCCGACACCGATGATCAGCACCTTTTCGCCGATCTTGTCGGTATGGTCGAAGGCGACCGATTCAAGCCAATCTATTCCAATGTGGATATTATCTTCGCTCTCCTCGCGGCCTGGCAGGCCGAGATCTTTGCCTTTCGGGGCACCGGTGCCGACAAAGACCGCATCATAGCCTTCTTTGAGCAATGCACTCATGCTTTCGACGGGTGTGCCGAGTTTCAACTCAACTCCCATATCGAGAATATAGTCCAGCTCTTCCATCAAGACGCTTTCCGGCAAACGGAATGCGGGGATGTTTGAGCGCATCAAACCGCCAGGTTTATCCAGCTTCTCGAAGATTGTGCATTCATAGCCCAATGGAGCGAGATCGTTGGCGACGGTGAAGGAGGCCGGTCCCGCCCCAATCAGCGCAATCTTTTTGCCATTCGTTTGAGCTGGCTTTTTCGGCAAGCGATCGCGAATATCATCGCGGTGGTCGGCTGCGACCCGCTTAAGCCGGCAGATGGCGACGGGCTTTTCTTCAACGCGCGTACGCCGACAAGCCGGCTCGCATGGGCGGTCGCAGACGCGGCCTAGAATACCCGGAAACACGTTCGATGCGCGATTGACCATATAGGCGTCACTGTAACGCCCCTGCGCGATCAGTCGGATATAATTCGGGACCGGCGTATGTGCTGGGCAAGCCCATTGGCAATCGACCACTTTGTGAAAATAGTCTGGATCGCTAGTGTCGGTGGGTTTCATGAGAATAAAATTTGCTCCCTTGCCGGCCAAATCTCGGACTCTCTTTAAGCCTCTGTTGGACGTCTTAATGAAGAATGAAGCGCCGATTTGCTCGGAAGTCGAGATCGGAAATGACAAAATTTTCGTGAGCCGCGTTTCGGGCTTGATGCCTCCCTAGCGTCAATCCGTTGAGGTCCGCTGTCCGAGAGGCCGGACATAATAGGCGACAGACTTGGCGCCGGGTTGAAATTCCTGTTCGCCGACCTTGGAAAAGCCAAGCCGCTGATGAAACCGATGTGAGCCTGGATTCGGCGGGGCTGTATTCACCTCGCAACCAATTTCGTTGCAATCCGCGAAGTGTTCAAAAGCGGTTCGATACAAAGCTTCGCCAAGTTTTTGGCCACGTGCGCTTGGTGAAAGCGCGATGCGGTCGACATAAATCAGAGACACATTACGGGTCCCCACATATTTCTCAAACCACCGTAGATTCGGGCTATCATAGGCTTGCACGCCGGTCGGGAGGAGCGTGATGAACCCAAGCGGGGCGTTCACCAGGTCCGTCGCGACGAAACAAGTTGAGAGCGCGATGATCTCAGCCAGTTCGTCAAGGGTCGCCGCGCCCACACCGGGAACCGACGCGACATTGATGGCGTGTAGATCGGAAAGGTCGCTCTCGCGATAGTTGCGGACGGCCATTCTAGTCTTTGTGCTTATCGCCGACCCAACCCTTCGGGGCGAGGTGCGCCTCAGCAAAGGCGAGGGGGCTGTCCTCAAGCGTTGTGGCGAGTGTGTCGTTCCAACGATTGAGGAATCCGAACAAGGAGATCACCGCAACGATTTCGACAATCTCGTCTTCGCTATAATGCCGTTTGAGCGTTTCAAAATGCGAATCAGTTGCTTGATTTGGGACAGACCCTGCGGCCAGTGCCAGATCCAAGGCGGCCTTTTCTGCATCGCTGAACAGATCGCTGGTTTCAAATTCCCACAAGTTCGCAAGTTTTTCGGCGTCACCGCCGCGATGCTCAGCGCCATGGGCTGTATGGGCTTGGCAATAGGCGCAGCCTGCCGCAGCGCTTGAGATATGGGCAATCATCTGGCGCAGCACCGGATCGAGTTTTGCGTCAGGTCCAAGAATGGCGGCGGAGAGACCCATGAAACCTTGCAATATGGCAGGCTGGCGGGCCATAACTTTCAACGAATTGGCCTCAAACCCCATGGCCGCGGCGGCGAGCGCGAGTAGATCTTTGCTGGCGTCCAATTGTTGCGGCGATGCTGGCGCGAGTCGGGTCATGAGAGCCTCCCTTGAATTTGGTCAGAGCCAAGCGTGGATACAGCAGCAGGGCAAGCGTAAAAGCAGGATTTCGCGACAATTTCTTGCTTGCATCCTGAAGGATCTATCGGCATCGTGCGCTAAAATGAAGATAATGGGGAGACCATTCTGATGGATGTGCAATCTGGCGAAACCTTGCGGATCAATTTCGAACTTGGGCCGAAAGATATCGAGTATTTCCGCAATCGCTTGTCGAAAGCTCGCAAGAACCGCGCATTGCGCGATGATGATCGGGTTATCTTGGCGGCCGAGGCTTTGGCTGTGAAGGCGCTGGAATCTGATCCACCGACCTTCGTCGTGTCGCGCATGCTGACGCTTCAGAATATGGTCGACATGCTCAAAGACCGCGATTGGAACCTCGAAAACGACGATCGTGATCGGGTGCTGGAAGTGCTCGCTTACTTCGCTGACCCAAATGACATCATTCCGGATGACTTGCCTGGCATCGGATTCCTAGACGACACGATCATGGTCGATCTGGCAGCGATTGACCTGGCTCCAGAACTCGAAGCGTATGCTGAGTTTTGTGATAATCGCGACGAGCTGGCCAAGCAGGAAGCTGATGCGCAGCCGCTGAAAGTTGCGCGCGATGAACTGCAATCGCGTATGCGCCGGCGGCGCCGTCGTCGCTCTGGCGGTGCGGCGGCCGCGGATATGATCACCTCGCTGTTCCACGCCGGATAGGGCGCTTATTTCCAAAATCCCCGAATGCCTGCATGATGAGTTTCTCATCTGGAGGGAGAGGGACTATGAAAAAAATGATTGCCGAAGCCATCGGCACCTTCACTTTGGTGCTGTTTGGCTGTGGAGCCGCAGTGCTCGCGGGCGCTGGAACCGTTGGTGTTGAAGCGGTCGGGCAGCTCGGGATCGCCTTTGCGTTCGGGCTTGCCATTGTTGCTATGGCGTATGGGATTGGCCCAATTTCAGGTTGCCACGTCAACCCCGCAGTGTCGTTCGGCGCATTCGTGTCGGGCCGTATGAGCGCCGGTGAAATGATCCAATACTGGATCGCGCAATTTGTCGGCGCGACGGTCGCGGCAGGCGTATTGCTGCTCATCGCCTCGGGCAAAGCGGACTATTCATTGGCTGAGAACGGGCTCGGTGCGAATGGTTGGGGCCCTGGTTATCTCGGTGAGTATACATTGATGGCCGCCTTCGTGTTCGAAGTTGTGGCGACGTTTATTTTCCTGGTGGTCATTCTCGGCGCCACGCAGAAAAACGCCCCAGCCCAATTTGCAGGGCTCGCGATCGGCCTAACCTTGGTGCTCATCCATATTGTCGGCATTCAAGTTACCGGTGTGTCTGTCAATCCAGCCCGGAGCTTTGGACCGGCGGTGATTGTCGGTGGTAGCGCGCTCAGTCAGCTCTGGCTGTTCTTGATTGCGCCTCTGATAGGTGCTGCATTGGCTGGCGTCTTATTCAAGCAAAAACTGCTTGAAGCTGACGAGGACTGATCTGTCGGGCGAGACTGCCTAATCGTCAAAGCGCGCAAAGGTATCGGCCATGATCCGCGGTCGCTCTTCATGCGTGACCGGGTCCCATTCGCGCTTTGGCGTGGTCAGGAAATCGCCTTCGTAAATATGAATGGCGCCGGTGAAGCTCTGGCTCGGATTGAACGCCGTGTGAATGTCCTCGGCTGACATGGCATAAGTTTCGCCAGCGGCGAGGGTGATGGCGCCAATAGGTTTGATGCCATCGCCGTCGCGCGCCCAGAGCAAATTATCTTCGCGTCCCTGATAGATGCCGATCACGGCCCAACTATTGTGGGTGTGCGGTTCGGTGACCACGCCTTTGGGCCAAATGATATTCATGATGGTGAGCTCATCATCGCGATAGAGAACGGAAAATTCCCCGCCCTCAAGTGGCCCGACCCAGCCAGGTGGTCCATTCCACACTTCGAGAAAGTCCGCCAGCTTTGCGCGGACCGCATCGCGCCCGCCTTCAGCATGGGCGTTTCTGATCGCCGCGATGAATTGCTCTTTGTCGCCCATCCTCAGCCCATATTCATATCCATCGCGCCGAGATACTCGCGCTTGCCAATCGGCACGCCCTTTTGGCGCAGCAGATTATAGGCGGTGGTCATATGGAAGAAGAAGTTCGGCATCAAGAATGAGGTCAGGAAGCCCAAGCCCTTGAATGGCAGTTTGAAATCACCCAGGACGAACACGAGATCCTTGTCGAGCAAACTGTCCAGCTCAGACGCTTCAATCGTTTTCAGGTCTGCAATCGTGTCCGCGAGCAAAGTTTCCAGATCGGCATAGGAGCTAATGCTCATGTCTGGCGGCGGGCCAGCCTGGCCAGACCGCATGGCGTGAATGCCGCCCATGCTTTGATGACAGACCGCCCGGATCTGGAACGAGAAAGGCAGCATGTCTTCGATCAGCTTTTCATTGATGAAAGCATCCGCGCCGTCGCCAAGATGCTCACGGCCTGCGGTCATGATGCCGACCAGGGCTTCGGCCTGGCGGATCATCACGCCAATCGTTGATTTGTAGATAGGGGTGGTCATTCTGAGGCTCCTCCAGCCGAGTTGTTTTGACCCAAGCGATTTGGGGCCACACGCCGTCAGACGCAAGGTTGAATCTCTACGCGCAGCCCGTTCTTTTTGGCCGCTCAGGATCCGCCAAGCGCTCGGCCAACGCTTGCGTCCAGATCGCATAGCCGTCGAGGTTCATATGTAGCTGATCAAAAATGAAGATCGGCTTGGGCGTCCCATCCGCCATCATCGGCGTGGCGATATCGATATAGATGAGGTCGTCGCGCGCTTCGGCCATGGTTTGGATCAAGGCATTCACCTCTGACTGTGCTGCAAACTCCCCAAACCGCGCCACAGAGGGTTTAAGCGACAGGAAATAGACCGGGGCATCGCCAAGCCGGTCTGTCTTCAACCCCATGAAAACCTCAAAGCGAGCGGCGACGTCTGCGGGGCTAACGCCAGCGTTAATGTCATTCTCGCCCGCGTAGAAGATAATCTCTTTCGGCTGATGACGCGTCAGCAGCAAGTCGAAATAGCCGATCACGTCGGTAATCTGCGATCCGCCAAAGCCGCGATTGAGCGGTGTCAGGGCCGGGAAGTCATCTTCTAGCGTCAGCCAGAAGCGGATCGAAGAGCTGCCCGTGAACACCGTCCGGCAAGGCGTCGGCGCGAACAATTCGTCCTGCACGAAGAAATTGTAGATTTCAGAGGCAAACGGCGCGTCTGGTCCGAATTCATAAGGCGCGGTTGAGATGATGGGATCGATAGTAGCGGCGGGCTGGGCCTGCGCAGCGCCGCAAAGCAAGGCTGCGATCGCGAGTGATTTGGTGAGTTTGAACATCAGAGCCTCTCTTCTGGTCCCCGCTTACGTGTGCGGGAGAATGAGAGCGAGTGCAATGGCGACGCGAGGGAGGGTGTGGCCGGACCGGGATTTCTCGGCACGATCAAAAAAGCGAACGAACGTCCAAGTTCAAACCAAGTCCCGCGACAAGTCCAACCAGATTGGATTATCCGCCTCGATGAGGTCGATTTTCCACTGACGGTTCCAGCGCTTAATTTGCTTCTCCCGCCGCACAGCAAATTCCATCGAGTCAAACGGCTCATACCAAACTAGATTAAAGCACTTGTAGCGCTTCGTGAATTTCGCGCCCACGCCTTGCTTATGCTGTCCGACTCGCTCGGGAAGGTCAGAGGCAGACCCCGTGTATATTGCGCCATTCTTTGCGATTGGCCATGATGTAAGTTGCGATAAAATCAAACCGGGCCATTGAGCGAGCGAAACTTCCAAATGGGCTTCACTCAATCTCCCAGTGTCTCATTGCAGGCCCCAAACTCCATTTTACGCTCTATCCAACTTGATTGGATAGCCCAACACGCGCAGGCGCGCCGTGATCGGGAGCGATTTTATTAGGTTCGCACCATTCAACCAGGAAGACCGATGGGCGACCTGAAAAGCCTGAGCGCTGCCACGGTCAGGACCTCAGCGAGCCAATCGCGTCAAACCCCACCCCACGGCTCTGCCCAGCTCGACTGGGCAGCCCATCACAAGCTCGTTCCTACCAAGAACGGGAGCGACGTCACCTCTCCCGTTCACGCGGCAAAATCATGAGCTGGGCCCTCGGATCAAGTCCGAGGGAGCGTGGTTGTAATTGCGCGCGCTGGGCCAGTGAGCCGTCTCGAACGGCCAGTTAACGGCGTCTAGTTCTTCCCAAACTTGCGATCCCGCCCCGCCAGGATCCGCAGCCGCAGCGCGTTCAGCTTAATAAAGCCCTCTGCATCTTTCTGATCGTACGCCCCGTGATCGTCTTCAAACGTCACAATGTCTTCGCGATAGAGCGAGTACGGGCTTGAGCGCCCAACCAGATGGACACCGCCTTTGTAGAGCTTCAGGTTCACTTCGCCGGTGACGTAAAGTTGGGAATGGTCAATTGCCGCTTGGAGCATTTCGCGCTCCGGGCTCCACCAGAAGCCATTATAGATGAGCTCGGCATAGCGCGGCATCAGTTCGTCTTTGAGGTGACCGGCGCCGCGATCGATCGTGATGCTCTCCATGCCGCGATGGGCGGTTAGCAGGATGGTGCCGCCTGGGGTCTCATAAATGCCGCGGGACTTCATGCCGACAAAGCGGTTCTCGAGCAGATCCAAACGACCAATGCCGTGCTTACGGCCATATTCGTTGAGCTTTGTGAGGATAGTTGCTGGGCTCATCGCTTCGCCATTAATGGCGCAGGCATCGCCCTTTTCGAAGCCGATGGTGATGATTTCTGGTTCGTCAGGGGCGTCTTCCGGAGAAATCGTGCGCATATGGACAAATTCCGGCGCCGCTTCGGCCGGATCTTCCAAGACTTTGCCTTCAGACGAAGAATGGAGCAGGTTGGCGTCGACCGAGAAGGGGGCTTCGCCGCGCTTGTCTTTGGTGATTTCGATGCCTTGCTCTTCAGCAAAAGTCAGCAAGTCGGTGCGCGATTTGAAATCCCAGTCGCGCCACGGGGCGATGACTTTGATGTCGGGGTTGAGGCCATAATAGCCAAGCTCGAACCGGACCTGGTCATTGCCTTTGCCGGTGGCACCGTGACAGACCGCATCTGCGCCCATCATATCCGCAATCTCAATCTGACGCTTGGCAATCAGCGGGCGGGCAATCGACGTGCCGAGCAAATAAACGCCTTCATAGACCGCATTGGCGCGGAACATCGGGAACACAAAGTCGCGCACAAATTCTTCGCGGACATCTTCGATAAAGACGTTTTCGGGCTTTACACCGGCGGCAATCGCTTTGGCGCGGGCCGGTTCAATCTCTTCGCCTTGGCCCAGGTCAGCCGTGAACGTGATGACTTCCGCGCCAAACTCGGTCTGCAACCATTTGAGAATGATAGAGGTGTCGAGCCCTCCGGAATAAGCGAGCACAACTTTTTTGGGCGCAGCGGACATGGTCGACTCCATCGGGGTTTTGATTTTTCGCGCGTATGGCGCGGCTTGCCTTAGAGTGCAAGTAGCTTCCGCGTTTAGCTGGCATTCTGTTGTGGAGGGCACCGCGAATCTCGACGCCAGGCGCCGGCAAAAGGCGAACCTGAACAGACCATGACTGAATTCAGATTTTCTGGTCACAAATATGGTTAAAATGCCTTTATTACAGCCGGTTCATCGCCTTGTTTCGAAACCACACTCCTCCCTATCGAACAGCGAGGGAGCGCGATCCATGAAACGAACCAGTCTAACAATAACCGGCGTGCTGGCCGCTGCTGCGGTGGCTTTTGGTGCGCATGCGAAAACCAAACCATCCCCTGAACCGATTATGGATACCCCGATCATGAACGCTGTTTCTTCTTACATCCTCCTCGACCGTACCGGCTCCATGTCGGATATTTGGGATGAGGCGCTCGGCTCTGTGAACGCTTATGCGGCGGCGATTGGCAAACTCGAAGACGGCGAAGCCGATGACCTTGAAACTTCGGTCACTCTGGCCGTGTTCGACCATCAGGAAGGCTTCCAATATGACGTCTTGCGCAAAGACGTGCAGCCCGAAGCCTGGGCCAATGTCACCAATGATGAGGTCAGCCCGCGCGGTATGACGCCTCTGTTTGATGCGATTAACCGCACCATCACGATGGCCGAAGCCGACAATCCAGAAAAAGCGGTGATTGTGATTATGACCGATGGGCATGAAAACTCGTCCCGCGAGGTGACCCGCCAAGGGGCCAAAGCGGCCCTCGATCGTGCCGAAGCGCGCGGCTGGGAAGTCGTGTTCTTGGGGGCAGAATTTGCCAGCTTCGGCGATGCCGATGCAGTCGGCGTGAGCTCAAACAAACAGATGGCAGTAAGCGCTGGCACCCTTTCCATCACCCAAGAGCGCCTGGCTAAGAAAGCCCGTGATTATGGCAAGGGCTATGAATCCGAGATTGAATTTGACGAAGAAGACCGCGCGATTGCCGAAGAAGAAGACGTCAAACAGCGCAAAGGCAACAATCGCTAAGAGCTTGATGCCGTGAGTGAGCTTCCCCGCAGGCTCGGGACGTGACGCGGGTGAGAGGAAGGTGCAGAGATTTTTCTCTGCACCTTCTGTCTTTTTTGCGAGGCTGATGCGGAAAATCGCGACCTTCAAATTTTGTTCATCACCGACATTGTTTGGTTGTGCTCCAAAACAGTTTCGCGCAGCCTGAGAGAGAATCGTGGAAATTACGCTTTTTTAGTTAGTCTGCGTGAAGCTTTGCTGGGATTATAATGACGTGAGTACTCATCGGAGGGTCAGAATGACAAAAATGCGCACCTCAACCATGCGCAGCGTCGCCAGTGTGGTGGCTGTTGTATTTGCGGCTGGAATGGTCGCGGCCTGTAGTGGTGGCGGAGGCGGTGGGTCGTCTGTGTCACCGCCCCCTCCACCACCACCGCCTCCACCACCACCCCCTCCGCCGCCGCCGCCCCCTCCACCTCCACCCCCGCCACCACCACCATCTTCGGTTGTGATTTCGGGGCAGGTGACGTTCGATAATGTGCCGCATCAGACGAATAATGGGACGAATCTTGGCGTGGTCCGCACGGTGCTTGACTATGACGCAATCACCCAAGATCCGTCGCGCGGGGTCGTCGTTCAGGCCGTTAATGCGGGTGGAACGGTCCTTGACACAGACGTCACGGACGCAAACGGAAATTATTCGGTAACGGTCGACGTCTCCACGGATGTGCGCATTCAGGTGCGTAGCGAAATGCAGCAATCGACCGGCGCGACTTGGGATATTCAAGTTTTAGACAATACCAGCAGTAATGCCATTTATGTCCTGGCAGGCAGCTTAACCGATTCAGGTACCGCCAATTCGACACGCAATTTAAATGCAGCTTCGGGGTGGGGCGGAGCAGGGTACACATCCACCCGCGCTGCAGCGCCGTTTGCCATTCTCAACGCCCTTTATGAAACCGTGACAGACATTGCGGTCGTAGATCCAGATGTCGTGTTTCCGGAGCTCGACGTCTTGTGGAGCGTGAACAACGTGCCAGTCAGCGGTAATGTTGCTGATGGTGAGATCGGGACTTCATCTTACACGCGCGCCGCCGGCGGCACGCCAACCATTCGGATTCTCGGTGCAGAGAACAATGATATCGATGAATATGACCCATCCGTCGTGGTGCATGAGTTCGGTCACTATTTTGAAGACCAATTGTCTCGCTCAGACTCACCAGGTGGATCCCATAGTCTAACACCTCGTCTCGATCCACGCCTGTCATTCGGCGAAGGTTGGGGCAACGCTTTTGCTGGGATGATTCTGGGTGACCCGATCTATCGGGACGCAGGCGGGAATCTGCAACAAACGACCGGGTTTGCTTTCAGTGTTGAAACCGATCTGACCGATCTCCCCTCAGGGACGCAAAGAGATGGCGGCTGGTTTAGCGAGGCTTCCGTGCAGCAGGTCCTGTACGATATTTTTGATAGTACCAATGATGGCGCGGATACGATTTCTGGCGGATTCGCCCCGCTCTACAACGCGTTCACGGATCCAACTTATATCAATAATGTTGATTTCACGACGATCTTCGCGTTCGCCGACCGCGTGCGAAACGAGCCGAGCGTTAGCGCAGCGGCTCTGGATGCCTTACTGGTGGCCGAAGACATTAACGGCTCTGGACCTCGAGGCGTCGGTGAAACCAATGCAGGAAACGTCGCTGAGTCGCTGCCAGTCTACAATGTGGTGACGGTTGGCGGAGCGGCGGTCACCGTTTGCTCGACAGCGATCAATGGTGAGACCAATAAGCATGGCGTTCGCGAATTCATCAGCGTGACTTTGCCGACGACCGGTCCGGT
Source organism: Pseudomonadota bacterium (assembly GCA_039194965.1). Classification (GTDB taxonomy): domain Bacteria; phylum Pseudomonadota; class Alphaproteobacteria; order Caulobacterales; family Hyphomonadaceae; genus Henriciella. The sequence goes on from JBCCVQ010000006.1 coordinate 48,172, forward strand.
GACAATGACGGCGACGGAAGTGTCCGGACCGGCGACGACGACGGATCCCGATTTCCGGATTTGGGAACGCGGCTTGCTGTTTACCTCCGATACGCGTGGACAAGACCGCCGCGCCCAATCCGGTGTAGACGGATCCGAAACCTGGACCGGAACGCTGGATGCGGGAACGTATGCCATCGATATTTATGACTGTAACAACGCTGAGTGTGGCGCGGCCGCCGCTGCAGACAGTTGTTTCGAATTTGAAGTCAATTAGGCCACAAGGGAGCACATAATGATGACACCTCCAAAACTGGCATACTGTATCGCCGCAGCCCTTTCCTTGGGCGCATGTGGAACCCCAGCGACGAATAATGCGCACCAACAAACAGAAATTGATGCGGTGCCGACCACAGCGGAAACTGGGCAGGTCAAGCTCGGCCCCGCGATATCAACGATTAAGCCTGGTGCTTCGGTTAGCTTCCGGCATGAGACGTCTGGACCGGTTCCGGTTGATGGAACCGGCTATGTGACGATCACGGTCAATGAAGGCTATCCGTACGGAACGCTCGAACTCGCAGCTTCGGCCAATTCTGGTTTGGAATTGGTCGGCCCAGGTGTCCGTCACACGGTCAATATGGCTGACGGTACAACCCACGTTTGGCGGGTTGATTATCAAGGGCTCACCGATGGGGTTCACTATTTGAACGTCACTGCATCGGCGAACCTGTCCGCGGAAGCCGGCGAAATGCGCGCTTATTCCGTTCGCATCGAGGTCGGCGACTGGAAGACGGCGCAAGCGGAAAGCCAAGCGGCCAAGCCGATGGAAATGCAATCAGACGGCGAGATGGCCGTGGTCATGCAGGCCGAAGAAACGATCGAATAGGTCGGCTATTTCCCGTCAAACGATGTAATCAGGACTAACGCGTTTGTCCGGTGCGCCGCGATAGACGATGAAAGAATAAACTACGCTGATCAGAGCTGCGCTGAGAGAACACCCGGTGACCACGAATACGAGGTGAATGCCGTCGACGAGAAAGGCGCTGATCAGGCAGACGAACCCAACGCCAAAGAATAGTCGACCGGCCAATCGGTGTGTTTTTTCCCAAGTATACTCGCTCGACAAGGTCCATGGCGTTCGGATGCCGAGGAACCAGTTTTGGCGCGTTTTGGGCAGGTAATTGCCGAGCACAATGAATAGGACACCCGTTCCCGCTATGACGAAACGGACAAACTCCGTCGACAGAGACTCTGCGTTGGTCGATTGCACCATCATGTAAGCGATACCGCAATGGATGCAGAGAAACAGAATCATCGTCGAGATCCAGACCGCATTGTAGGCTTTTCGGCTTTTGAACAGGTTGTCCCGCATCGGCTCGATTTGCGGTAAGATGCAGAAGACGATTGCGCCAAAGAGCGCTGATCCAGGTAATAGCCACAATAAGAACATCGCCTCCTGACGGTCGGCAAAGCGATCTGCCACACCGCTCGCATTCCAATGAACCGGAATATTCTCTGCCGGCAATTGCTGACCCGCCCATATCGCGACTCCTGACATCAGGACCAGGACGATGGCGGATGTGATTAAACCAGCGCGGATCATTCGGCGGCCTCCTTGAGCTCATCATCGCCATTGTCGCGCGCGATCATGCCCAGAAGAGCGGTCACGGCGTCTTCGACGACGCTTGTATTTGTGCGGTAAATGATCGATGTCCCCTGGCGCTCTGCGGTGATGAGGTCAGCGTCTTTCAACACGTTCAGATGCCGCGTCACGGTCGGCCAGGCCGCATCAAAAGCCTCTGCCAGCTCGCCCGAACTTTTCGGACCTTGGCGGAGTAACGCCATGACTTGTCGTCGCAAGGGATGTCCAAGCGCTTTGAACACTTCATTTGCCATAAACGCTAATTAGCATTTATGATAATTATGAGTCAAGCTAATTGTCGAAATCGCTAAATACTAATCTTCGAGAAGCTGAATGACAGCGTATCGGTTGAGCGAATCCTGATCGATCCCACTATCGCCGGCCGACAATTGTCGGTGCCGCCCCCAGCTTTCCGGAGGAATGACACTGTTTTCGGGCAGGCCAAAATTCTTAGTGATAAACTCAAACACGACGTCGCCGCGATTGCGGCAGAGTGAGGTGGTACGCTCGGTCGAGTCACATGCGGACACGACGGCAATGCTGCGTGGGCCATGCTTTTCGGCGTGCTCACGCAGAACATATTCGGCATAGCTTTTCAGATCTGCCTGGCTTCGATCTGAGAGTTCAGCGCTTCCGGTATCGAAAAACACGAAATAACTTTCATCGCGCCGCAGATAGGTCGCATCGCTCGCCAACATCCGTTGAGCCATGCCGAGTCGCGCGGCAACTTGCTTGGGTTCCATTCGCCAGGGCATGATCAGGCTTGAAACGGTTTGATCAACGTCGAGCACTGCTTTGAGGCGATTTTCTTCGTCTTCTAGTTTTTCGAGTTCGTCTTGAGTGGAGGCGGGGCCAGAGTCCGGCGTGCGTCCGCTGCCGAAGGCTGCAGGCTGTTCCAGCTCTGCAATCCGGGCTTCGACCATGCCCCGGCTTTTGGTCTGCGGGAACGCTTCTAGGAAGCCTTCTAAGGCATCGACATTGTCGGAGCCAATAATCGCCGCGAGCGCGGTGGCTTCAGCGCGTTGATCATTCGTACGTTCACACCCGGCAAAGCAGAAATCGGTTTCGCCGCGCAGGCCGCTCTCGGTCCAGGGCAATTGGCGCTCATTGGTGATTTGCTCGACGCGGGTCGCAACGACTCGGAACATGGTTTCTGCCGAATAACCAGGTTCCTGGATTAGACTTGCGAGGGCCGTCGTGAAGGGGCTGTTCTCGCCAGTGCCGTCTGCGGCCACCGAGCCGGGCGCCGTTGAATAGGCGATTAACGTGCCTCGGACTCGCCCCGCCGCCGCGAGACCGCGATCATCCACCGACCGCGTGGCGGCCGGCATCGGGTTGTTGCGACAGGCGTCTAGCACAATGAAATTGGTGCTGTTTCCAGCCCGTTCAATGTATCGGAACAGAAGACCTAAATTCGGCGCCTCGCGCCACAAGTCGGCTTCATTATAGACCTCCGCGTCCACCGGCACGAGATAGTTCAAGCCTTCAGATTGCGCCCCGTGACCGGCATAGAAAAAGAACCCGATCGCGTCTTCGCCAGCTTCGCTGAGTCGACTGCCATGGCGTTGAAACGCCTCTTCCATTTCATCCAGCGATGCATCGGTGACGATTTCGACGTCAAACCCAATGGCTTCGAGGGCTTCGCCCATCAATTCGGCGTCATTGACTGGATTGTCGAGTGCCCAGCCAGGCGTCGCATATTCATCATTGCCGATAACCAAGGCGATCCGATCTTGCGCAAATGCGGGTGCGCTCAAGCAAAGGCTGGCCGTCAGGCTGGCGAGTAAAATACGCATATTGTGTCCCCACACTCTATTCTGGGTCTCAGATTAACCCCTATTCGTGATTTTGTCAGTCTTAAGTGCGGCGGAAAAGTGGCCAGTGTCCACAGGCCATAGCCAAACTGCGCAGTCCCGTGTATGGCGCGCGGCAAGACAGATAAGCTGCGACCCCACCTCCCCAGGATTTGAGACGATGACTGAGCCAACTTCTTTGCGCAACATTGCGATTATCGCCCACGTGGACCATGGCAAAACCACGCTCGTCGACTGTTTGCTAAAGCAATCGGGCACTTTTCGCGAAAACGAGGCGACGACGGAACGGATGATGGACTCCAATGATTTGGAGAAAGAGCGCGGCATCACCATTCTCGCCAAGACCACCAGCGTGGTTTGGGGCGATACCCGGATTAACATTGTCGATACCCCAGGACACGCCGATTTTGGCGGCGAAGTGGAGCGGATCCTGTCTATGGTGGACGGCGCGATCGTTCTGGTCGACGCGGCAGAAGGGCCAATGCCACAGACTAAGTTCGTTGTCTCGAAAGCCTTGAAAATCGGTCTTCGTCCGATTGTCGCGGTAAACAAGATCGACAAACCCGAACGTCGCCCAGATGAAGTCATCGACGAGGTGTTTGATCTGTTCGACGCCCTCGGCGCGGATGATGACCAGCTTGATTTCCCGATCCTCTACGGCTCGGCCAAGAATGGCTGGATGTCGACGCAATATGAGGACGAGCGCACCGATATGAACGAACTGTTCGACTTGGTCGTTCAGCACGTACCCGAGCCAGTGGTCGAGGATGGCGCATTCCGGATGTTGGCAACGACGATTGGCGCCGACAATTTCCTCGGCCGTATTCTCACGGGCCGCGTCAGTTCCGGCACGGTGAAACCGAACCAGACGGTCAAAGTCCTCGCCCGCGACGGGTCGTTGGTGGAAACAGGGCGGGTGTCGAAAGTGCTGGCCTTCCGCGGCCTGCAGCGCGAACCGATTGAGCTTGGCGAGGCGGGAGACATCGTTTCGATTTCAGGCCTGCAAAAGGCCAACGTGGCGGACACATTTGTCGATCCTAGCGTAAATACGCCGATTGAAGCCCAGCCGATTGACCCGCCAACGCTATCGATGACTTTCCGCGTCAATGATAGCCCCCTCGCCGGCACAGAAGGCGACAAAGTCACCAGTCGGGTGATTTGGGACCGTTTGCAGCGCGAGGCTGAAGGCAATGTCGCGTTGAAAGTTGAACGTTCGACCGAAGCCGAGGCGTTTGTCGTATCGGGGCGCGGCGAACTGCAATTGGCCGTGCTGATCGAAACCATGCGCCGCGAAGGCTATGAGCTTGGCGTGTCGCGGCCGCAAGTGGTCTATAAAGAAGGCGATGGCGGCGAGCGGCTGGAGCCGATCGAAGAAGTGGTCATCGATGTCGATGACGAATTCTCTGGCGCGGTCGTGCAGAAACTGTCAGAGCGCAAAGCCGAGATGGTCGAAATGAAGCAATCTGGCGCGGGGCGCACACGGATGGTCTTCCACGCGCCGACTCGCGGCTTGATTGGCTATCAAGGCGAGCTGATGACCGACACACGCGGCACCGCGATCATGAACCGCGTCTTCCTCGATTACGCGCCTTTCAAAGGTAAGATCCAAGGCCGCCGGACGGGCACACTCATCGCCATGGACAAGGGCGAAGCGGTGGCTTTTGCGCTGTGGAATTTGGAAGACCGCGGCCCGATGATGATCCATCCGGGCGACAAGGTCTATCAAGGCATGATTATTGGCGAACACACGCGCGACAATGATTTGGAAGTGAATGTGCTGAAAGGCAAGAAGCTGACCAATGTCCGCGCGTCTGGCACGGATGAAGCGGTCCGTTTGACGCCACCGCTACAAATGACCTTGGAACGTTCGCTCGCCTATATCGCGGATGATGAACTGGTCGAAGTGACACCCGAGAGCATTCGCCTACGCAAAGTCCATCTCGACCCACATGAACGTAAACGCGCCGCAAAAGCGGCGAACGCTTAGCGTGATTTTGGGGGGGTCCTAGTAAGTCGCTCACTAGGTCCTCTTTGGGGCATGAGCGGACAATACAGCAAGGAATGCGATGGCTATTTTGCACCCGATGCCGACATCGCGGCACCAGGCACCTGGTAAGCATCTTAGTTCATTTGCGCGTTGATCGCCCGGAACATCTCAATCGTTTCGATCTCGCGATAGCTGCTTTCATCCAATGATGTGCCGTAGTCGCTATAAGCAGACAGTTTGACGATAACACTGCCGCGGCTCGGATTCACAAAGACAAACTGATTGTAGACGCCAATCGCTGAATACTCGCCTTCATCGCCTTCAGGGATCCACCATTGATAGCCATAGCCGAGTTCGAAATCGGATGCCGGATTGTCTTTGCCCGGCATCAAGTGCGGCGCATCCGGCGTAACAGAGGCGGACACCCATTCGGACGGCACAATTTGTCGTCCATTCAGTTGGCCGCCCGAGCGATAGAGTTCACCAATCTTGGCATAGTCGCGAGCGGTCGCCGTCATGCCGCCAAACGCCATTTCCATACCTTCGCTATCAAGCAACCAGAAGGCTCGGCTCTCTGCCCCGAGCGGCTCCCAGAGCTTTTCTTGCATATAGTCAGTAATGGACCGGCCCGTCGCATTGACCAGCAACATGCCGAGCACCTGAGTATCGGTTGAATTGTATAGATTGTATGTGCCTGGCGGTCTCTGCCGCTCGAGCGTCCCGGCAAACTCATTCAAAGATCCGCCGAGCGCAAAGATACGGCCAAATCGATTTATATCAGAATCAGGATTGGAGTAGTCTTCGCTCCAGCGTGCACCAGACGACATTTGCAGGACGTCCTTGATAGAAACACCGTCATACGCAGATCCGTCGAGCTCAGGCACGTATTTCGTGACGGGCTCATCGATGCTTTCGATCTCGCCGTCCGCTACCGCGATGCCAACCAATGCGGACACAAAACTCTTGGCAACTGACATTGAGAGCCAGGTCACATCGCGGCCGCCGGTCAGCCAATAGTCTTCAAACACAACCTCGCCGTCTTTCAGCACTAGAAGCGCAGATGTATCTGTATCCGCAAGAAATGTCTGTGTGTTCACCGTCTCGCCTTCGAAGACGAATGAGTCTGGCAAATTGATCCGATCGCCTTCACCGAATTCGAAGGGCGCCGCGGCAGGCGTCATCTCGGAGCTGGGAAACATGTCCTGCATCCGATTGAAATTCTCGTACTGCTCTGCGCCCGTGAACAAGGTTGAGATTGTCGCCGCACGGTCGATCCGGTCTCTGTTAAAGAATGCGAATAAGGCAACCGTGACGATGACCGCGGCCAAGCCACCAAAGATGTACTTTTTCATGATTAGGTCTCTTTGAGTTTTGATTGGGGAAGCGCGGACAAAATCGCGCGGGCGTGTGATTGAAGGATGGCTGGGCTCGGCGCGGACAAACCAATCTCTCGAAAGGAAGCATCGCCGTATGACAGAGAGACAAGCGCGTAAGCGACATCACGCCGGTCCTTGGCATTGGTGCCAAGACCCTCGGCCTTGAGTGAAGCTACAAGTAAATCGCAGACGCGCTGGTAGAGTGCTGCAAGACGTGCGCGGATGGCGTCATCTCGTTCAGCCAAATACCAAAGCTCGCCAACCAAAGCATTGGACGTGTCGTCAGCGAAGAGACCGTTGAAGAGCAACTCCAGACTGGTTTCGAGCGACACCCCCTGCGCGCTTTTCTGAGACGCTTCAAGCTGCTGCTCAGCGCGCTTAATCATGCCATCAAAAAGTTTTGAGATCATCGCATCGCGATTGCCTACAAAGTGGCGGACCAGCGGGCGCGGTAGGCCAGCTTCCTCGGCAACATCCTTTAGCGATGTTTTCGCCAGTCCCTGACGAATGACGCAGGTTTCCAAGGCTTTTAGTATTTGCGGTTCGCGCTCTCGATCAAGCTTTGGGCGGGGCATATGTAGAGCTTTCATACGTATATTGTCATAGTGACAATATACGTCTATCTTAAATTGTCAAGCTGACAAAAAACACTGTAATGAGAATCGGGGTGCGAGATTGTGGGACGTCTATGCGCTCATCTGAGGTTGGTAGTGAGTGTCCCAATTCGGCTTTGCCGTCGAAAGCAGACATCCCATCTGTGCCCTAAACTTCGCCGCGCCTCATCGAAAGCTCAATCTCCCCGCAATCGTGCCGAACGTCGTAATCGCTCCGGCGCTCTAGCCCGAACGCGGCACCGCGGCGCAATAGTCGCCATACATGCCGCCTTGGTCGATGCAGAAGAATTTCCAGGGTCCAGCCTGTTCGGGCTTGTCGCCATTATTGTCGCCGACATAGGCAATGATTTCGACGTTTGGGAAGCCTTGCGTCGCGAGGATATCGGGCACGAGGTCAAAGCGCGCGTCTTTCTCGCGCACGTCGATCTCCTTCGCCAAGGTCAAGAGAACCTGGAAGTCATGGTGCCGTCTTAGGCCGAGCTTTTCCAAGTTACGTTCCGTGGCCAGTTGCTCTGTATCGCGCCGATTGGTGACGAGGCCGACATGGCCACCGCTTGCGTTGACGTGTTTGATAAATGCCGCCGCGCCGGGCACCAGCGTCGCAGCTTCCTCTTGGGTCCAAGCGAACCAGGTTTCGGATTTATATTCTGTGCCGCTTCGGTTCAGCGAAACTTGATAAGCGACATTGTTCATCACCGTCTCATCAACATCGAGAATGACGCCCCAGCTTTTGTCAGGCCGATTGGCGGCAATCTCATCAACATAGGCGGTCGCATCCGCAAACACCGCTTGCGCTTCAGCGGCCCAGTCGGGTGAGTTGAGAACCCACTCAGTGCTCGGCTTTAAGTCGCCTTGAGGGACGGTCTCCACCGTCGCGCAAGCGCCAGCCACGAGTGCGAGGGCCATCGTGGCGATCGTCGAAGGTTTGAGCATCTCGTTTCCCTTTTTGATGCATTCGGCCTAACGCGCTCAGCGCCTAAAATCTAGGTTCCTGCGTGACTGAGCTCAATGTGTGGTTGATTACTTCTCTTGTCCATTTAGAGCTGAGCGCGCGGTCTGATTCTGGCCGTCGAAGCAATCATTTGAGGGACGAATGAAACGGTTATTGTGCGCGGCAGCGGCGCTATCGCTGTGCGGGACGGCGTTTGCACAAAAATTTAGCATAGGCACGTTCAACACCTATTGGGCGTTTGATGATGAGGCCCCACACTTGAATTGGCGCGACCGACGGGCCGATGAGACTTATCAGGAAACGCTGACCGAATTGGCTGGAACAATCTTGGAGATAGATGCCGACATTTTGGCGCTTCAGGAAGTCGAGAATGAAAAGGTGGTCAACGATTTGGCCGACCTCTTGCGTCAGCAAGGGCTCGATTATGCGCATGTTTTTGTCGGGGAAGGCCTCGACCCATTCACCGGTCAGAATGTTGCCATTCTGAGCAAGTTTCCGGCGATTATCAAACCCGTACTGCGCTATCCTTATGCACTGGAAGACTATCAGGACGACCGCACCGGGGCGCCGCGAATTGCTGCTCTGCCGAAACTGATGCGGGTCGATTTTGATGTGGAAGGCAAGATCGTCACGGTCTTTGCGGCGCACCTCAAATCGCAACGTGGCGGCGAGACAGCTGAAGAAGAACGCTTGGCCCAGACTCGCATGGTGCGCCGCATGGCCCGCGCGGTGGCGGAAAAAGGTGACAGCCGGTCGCCGTCTTACGTGGCGATTGTCGGGGATCTGAATGATGATGTTGGGACGCCGACGCTGCGATCGCTGCGCGGGCTGCACGATGGCTCATATGACTTTCAGCAAACGACGCGATCGATTGATGAGGCGGAGCGCTACACGCACATCTATTGCCCTTGGTCACAGCGCTTAGAGGATGGCTCATGTCCGCCGGAGGCTGAGGAACGCGAACAGCTTGATCACGTCCTGGCGAGCTATTTCCTGGACCAGTCTGTGACGTCTGCTGAGATCATTCGGGTTGATAATGATGTCAGCGACCACGATGCCGTGAAGGTGACGTTCGATTTAACCCGCGACGAGGGTTAGGGAGCAATTCGAAGCCACCCAACCCGTATTGCCCACGCAAGTTGGCACCCATGGCGGCTGGCTGATTATGTCCTCAGCCGCCATGGGTCCTGACTTTGGTCAGGAAAGCGGGCAATGATCGCTGAATCTAACGCGATCTATTCTTCAGCTTCATCGTTAGCCGGATCATATTTTGCGAACCAGCCCATAATATTATCGGTCTTGGCAATCAGCCGCGACGGGCGCCCGGCAATATAGTGCGGCGAGCCCGGCACGCGGATCAGCGCTGTATCGACGCCTTTGAGTTTCAGCGCCGTGTAGAATTGCTCCGCTTCCCAAGTCGGCGTGCGCCAATCTTCCTCACCGACCATGACCAGGGTCGGCGTGGTGACATTCTCGATCAACATAATTGGCGAGAGGTCGAGGAAGGCGTCTGGGTTTTCCCATGGGTCCTCGCGGATCCAATGACGCCGGACGAATTGAGCGATATCTGCGGACAGGGCCATGGTCATCCAATTGATCACCGGCTTGACGGTTGCGGCCCCTGCAAAGCGATCCGTTTTCCCGACAATCCAAGCGGTGAGAATACCCCCGCCAGATCCGCCGGTGACGAACAGGCGGTCTTCATCGACATAGTCGCGTGCAACCAAGTCATCGACAACACTCATCAGGTCTTCATAATCATAGCCCGGATAAGCTCTGTCGATCGCCATGGCGAAGTCGGCGCCATAGCCGGTTGAGCCACGCGGATTGACATAGACGGTGACATAACCTTCTGCCGCAAAGCGTTGAATCTCGCTGGCAAAATAAGGGCCGTACATGGCGAACGGGCCGCCATGGATCTCCAGAATCATCGGATAAGAGCCATCTGCGGTAAAGCCATGCGGCAAGGCCACCCAGGCTTCAATCTCAAGCTCGTCATGACGCGATGGGACTTTGATTTCTTCTATCGTCGCCATGTCGAGATGGTCGAGTAAGTCTGAGTTGAGATCCGTCAGAACGCGGTCTGTGACGTTGCGACCTGAAACGGCAATCTCAGCAGGTCTGTCTGGCGATCCCGCTGTATAGGCAATCACGGGACGGCGCGTATCAGAGACGGAGAATGATCCGCTGGCATAAGGGCGCCCAATCGAAGTGCCACCAAGATTGGTCAGCAGGGTTTCGACCTCGCCATTCATTGAGACGGAGACCAGGTCGATGACCCCGGCATTCTCGATTTCAGCGATCAAGCTGCGGCCATTGGGGTGCCATTCGACCCGGCTGAAGGCACGGTCGAAATCAGCGGCGAGTTCAGTGACGCCGGAGCCATCCGCGTTCATCACATAGAGGTCGGCCTGCTGATAAGACTTCAGCAAGTCATCATAGCCAAGATAGGCAATCTTCGATCCATCCGGCGAAACCGCAGGCCCTAGATCCGGGCCATCGCGGGAGGTCAGAACGGTGCGCTGAAGATCTGCCAGATTAACGGCATAGATCTCGCTCTCAATCGGATCCAGGTCACGGTCTTCGACATCATTGCCAACGACCAGAAGCGTGTCTCCGTTCAGCCAGGTTGGGCTGGAGAAATCGGCCTCGCCATCGGTTATCTGCCGCGGCGTGCCGCCATCGGCTGAGAGCGTATAGACATGCGTCGCGCCTTCTTTGAGATAGCCCTGGCCATCAAAGCGGAATTGCAAATCGTCGAACACGCGCACAGGCGGTGACCATTCGGCGCCTTCGGGTTGTGCGATCGGCTTTGCAAAACTCGGCGTTTCGCCTGGCGTGAACATTGTGAAGGCGATGGTCGAACCATCCGGAGACCAGGCGGCACTGCCAGGGCCATACTGGAATTGCGCCAACGAGACTGAGCGGTCGGAGTCGAAATAATAGATCCGCAGATCCGGCTTGCCGTCGGTTGCCGTGGAGTAGAGTAATTGCGTGCCATCAGGCGACCAACGTGGGGCACCCGCAGACGCACCGCCAGTGATCAAGGGGCGATGGGTGCCGGTGTCGACATCAATCGTCCAAAGGTCGCCGCGATCTTGGTCTTTCAGCTTATCCATCGACCGGCGGACATAAACGATGGTTTCGCCATCCGGCGAGATTTGCGGATCTGCTGCATACTCAATGTCAAAAACCCGCTCGGCGGTGAATTTTCGGCTTGTGTCTTCGTGATCATCTGCGATCGCGGAAAAGGCGAAAACGCCGCCTGCGATCACCGCGCTCATCAAGAGTTTTGCGCCCATTACTATGCCTCCTATTAACTATATGGTGGCGGCGTAACACAAATTTTGAAGCTCGCCCAAGCAATGTCTTTTGCTCGCCACAAAAATTTATTACAATTGCGACATGAGCTTACTCACACATCCCGGGGCGGGATGGTCTGTTCGCCATTGGCGACGGGAAGACTATCCGCGCATTGAGGTGATCTTTAAAGATTGCCTGAAAACTTTTCCGTGGCGCGGCCCGGAGCGGGATGAGATCATGCGTCTGCGTCAAACGCTCTCTGCCAATATTGCGTTCGTCGCGGTCGAGAAGCATGTGGGAGTGATCGGGTTTTTGACCCTGGAACAAGGCAAAGCCTATGTCCCGCACGTCTTTGTTGATCGCGATTGGCGCCTGTGCGGCGTCGGCAGTGGATTGCTGCAGGTTGCGCGTAAGTTTGTTGGCCGACCGCTCCAATTAGATGTCGACGTTCAAAACGAGTCGGCCATCGAAGCGTATACCGCACTGGGGTGGCGCGAGCGGGCGAAAGTTGGCAGCGGACGCCATGATCAAGTTCGTTTGATCGGACCTTAAACGAAGCGTTGAGCGACTTTATCAATATCTTTCAAGTGTTTGTCTTGCGCTTCCGGTGTTAAGAATGACCCCGTAAAGCTGTTCTTTGCGAGCGTGATAATATCGTCTTTGGTCAAACCGACCGCGGCGGCGGTCTGGCGATAATTCTCATTCACATAGCCCCCAAAATAGGCTGGATCATCACTGTTCATTGTCGCGCGAAGGCCAAGATCGAGCATGCGTTTCATCGGATGATCTTGTAAATCATCAACGACGCAGAGCGAGAGATTGGACAGCGGACAGACCGTAAGCGTGAGCTCGGCTTCGCGCACGCGGGCAATTAGAGTATCGTCTTCGAGCAGTCGATTGCCATGATCAATGCGGTCAATTTTGAGCAGATCGAGCGCTTCATAAACATATTCAGGCGGACCTTCTTCGCCAGCATGGGCGACCAGTTTGAGGCCTTTATCGCGGGCAGCTGCGAAGACGCGCTGAAATTTTGAGGGCGGGTGGCCAAGCTCGCTACTGTCTAAGCCGACGCCGTGAATCCGGTCCAAATAGGGCTCAGCTTGAGCCAGGGTTGCAAAGGCGTCGTCTTCGGAGAGGTGGCGCAGAAAACACATAATCAGCTTATAGGTGATGCCATAATTGGCTTCGGCCGCGTCTAGGGCGGAGAGAATGCCATTGATTGGCGTGCTGAACGGCAAGCCGCGCTCGGTATGGCCTTGCGGGTCGAAAAACACCTCAACATGGCGCACATTGTCGGCCTGGCAGCGATGCAAATAAGCGTCGGTCAGATCGTGAAAATCAGCTTCCGTCTGCAGCACTGACATGCCTTGATAATAGATATCGAGGAAATCCTGCAGATTGGAAAAATTATACGCCGCCTTCACCTCATCCAAAGTCCTAAAAGGAATGTCGACTTGGTTGCGGGCGGCGAACTGCATCAATTGCTCCGGCTCGAGACTTCCTTCAAGATGCAAGTGGAGTTCGGCTTTCGGCAAAGCGGCGATCAAAGTGTTCAAATCAGTCATAATGGCGTGCTAGCGAATTTAGTCGCAAAAGGGGAGCCCTGTAACTCGGCCCTCGCGAAAACTTTAACCACTGATATAGTCGGCATCACAGCGCTGTAAGGGGCGGCGTGAAGGAGGTGACACATGGGATTGATCTGGTGGGTCTTACCAGCATTGGCAGGCGTCGTGGGTTTAATGCTCAGTTTTGCCGGGCTTGGTCGGTTATTGAAACTGCGGTTGGCGGCAGGCGGCTTGCGCTTCTTGTTCGGCATTGGGTTTTTAGGCGCAGCTGGAATCGGCACATTTGTCGGCCTCAACCTGCAAACTTATAAACGCCTCACCTTTGAACGCGTGGTTGCGTCGATCAGTTTTGATGCGACGCCGAATTCTGAAAACACCTATAGCGTCACCTTAGAACTGCCGGACGGTGAGACGCGCATTATCAATGAAATTCGAGGCGACCAATTTGCCCTCGGCGCACAAGTGATAACGTTTAAGCCAATGTCGCAAATGCTCGGCTATGACAGCGTCTACCGCCTCGATTTTCTTGAGGGCCGGTATGCGCGACGGTACACAACTGCGAGCGTGAGCCAAGCGACCAGTACTGGCATTCAGCTTTATGAAAATCCCGGGTTAGACGTCTATTCCCTTGCCAAAGAGCAGGGTGGCAGGTTTGGTATCGGCACCAGCCACAAAGACGCAAGCTTCGGTTCAGCCGTCTATGCGCCAATGGCTGACGGTTTGAAATATGAAGTGTCGATCACCCAGACGGCTTTGGTGCTTCGACCCGCCAATGCCGCGGCGCAAGCGCGCCTCGGCGCACAGGAGTAGATGCTATGTTCGGGCTTTGGGATCGATATGTCTTACCGCGATTGATTTCCTGTGGCTGTTGTTCCCGCCCGATTATGAAACAGCGTGAGAAAGTTGTGCCGCTCGCCGAAGGCGTGGTTTTGGAAGTGGGCTGTGGCGCGGGAACCAATTTTTCCTATTACGATCCGACGAAAGTCTCACATTTACATGCGATTGAACCGCATGAGCCGATGGTCAAACGGGCTGAAGCGACCTGGAGCGAAGGCGATTTCGGGTATTCTGGCGACATCCATATGTGCGGCGCTGAAGCCGTTCCATTGGAGGCCAATAGTGTCGACACAGCGGTTGTCACCTTCGTTCTCTGCACAATTCCAGATTGGCAGTCAGCCTTAGTGGAAGTCCGACGTGTGTTGAAGCCGGAAGGCAGACTTCTCTTTTCCGAACATGGCTTAGCGCCGGATGAAGGTGTGGCCAAATGGCAGCGACGGATTGAACCCGTCTGGAAGCGGATCGCGGGCGGCTGTCATCTCACCCGAGAAACCAAATCCATGCTGGAGTCTGAAGGCTTCCAGGTCGACCGGCATGACAGCATGTACCTGCCCAATACGCCAAAAATTGCAGGGTATGCCGTTTGGGGCAGCGCTCGTGTCGCTTAGCGCGCGCACACCACCTTATCTTCCGTTTTTGCAAGGCATTCCTCGGTTTGAACCCGACTTGAACCCCATCCCGCTACCAGAATGGTTGACCCCGGATACTGAGGCCGATGCGTGGATTCGCGATAAGTGCCTGATTCTAAAAATGATGCGCGCCAATGTGGTTGGAGGCGACCTGGACAGCGAGGCGGCGGAAGAGACGTTGGAATTGATCATGTCCGCAACGGGCGAAACACCGTCGCAAAATATGCCGAGCGCGCTCGAAGAAGCGGCATCATTGGTGTCCGACGATCTATGTTTGTTGACGGCTGCACGCCCAGGGGATTGGCGACTCACTGCGGGTGTTTTGTGTGCGCCAACGTATTGGACACTGCCTGAACGCGTGGGCATGGATTTAGGCGGACTGCATGGACCCGTGCCTGGCGGCGATCCAGAATTGTCAGCGCGGGTGTCGCGGATTTTTACGGGGCTCAATCCGGATGTGGTATTGGAGCGGTTCAATTGGACGGTTCAAGCGAGCGAAAAACGCTACACGCCCGACCGGCCGACGGTGACCGGAAAGCAATTGAGTGATTTGCATTTAAGGGTCGAACGCCAGACCATTCGCAAGCTGCCAAAATCCGGCGCAGTCTTGTTCACCATTCGCATCTGCATCGACCCGCTCCTGCCGATCCTAAGTGATCCGGAGGTGCGTGAGGCGTTCGAAGACGCTTGGCTGGGGGCACCGCTGGCGGTGCGAAAATACAAAGCCTGGGGCGCCATGGAGCCATTGGTCGCCAAAGCGTGTCGGCAGAGCGGGCGCGGCTCAACTCACTCGACTTTGAGCTGAGCTTTGGACAAGTCTTGCCAATAGGCGACTGACATTTCCTCATACTTTAAGCCCATAGCGAGCGCGGCGGCGTAAAAGCGGTAATCTGGGTTTGAAGCGAGGTCCTGTTCCAACTGCTTATAAGTCCCCAAGCGCTGGCGATGGGCAACGAGTTGGTCTTGGATTAAAGCGTCCAGCGCGGCTTGCGTGCCGCTTTGCGCAAAGTAGAGTTTGAGCAGACCGAGGTCGCGAATTTCGGTTGCTTGTTCGCTGGGTGTGGCCAGCCAATCGGCCAAGGCGGCGCGGCCCTCAACCGTAATCGAATAGAGCCGCCGCCGCCGCCCTGCTGTTTCTTGCCGCTCGGCCAACAGGCCCAAGCCAACTAAGCGCGCGGGTTCTTTGTACAAACTGGCCCGCGAAAAATTCCAGAAATATCCGACCGAGCCATCCGCCCAATTCTTCAAGTCATAAGAGGTGGCATCGCCCAGCCGCTCGACCAAGCCGAGAATGATGAACGAGGACGGATGAAGCGCTTTTGACATAATAGTCTACTTTACACCATATAAAGTGAATGATATATGATCGCTAACATGATCACGGGAGCCAGACAATGACCAAACCGATCCCAGGGCGCATGACATCAGCGATTGAAGGCGATTTTGTCATCTTCTTGATTGGCATGCGGATTCACAAATTGTGGAAAGTGTGGAAATGGCTGCCTGTGTTTACGGCTATGCCGCGCATGTTGATTGAACTCGGTAAGAATCCAAAACTGGGCCTGATGCATTCGAAAACCTTTTTCAGTCTGCGTAGTCCCTATCTGGTTCAATACTGGCGCAGTTTTGACGACTTGCATGCATATTCCGTCAATCGCGATCAAGCGCACCTCCCGGCTTGGGCGGCCTTCAACAAGGCCGTCGGCACAAATGGCGATGTCGGCATTTGGCACGAGACCTATCTGATCAAGGCCGATCAGCATGAATCCGTCTATGGCAACATGCCACCCGTGGGACTCGGCATTGCTGGCGGCCTTAAGCCTGCTGACGGGCGCAATCGCTCGGCAAAAGGCCGGCTGAGGCAAACTGACGGAACCGATCAACCAAAGATGGACGCCACTGCCGAAGCGACCTAAATGCTCCCCAGCATATTAAGGAGCACGCATGAAGTACTGGCTGTTCAAATCCGAACCGTTCAAATGGAGCTGGGACCAACAGAAAGCCAAAGGCGATGTTGGCGAGGAGTGGGACGGCATCCGCAACTACCAGGCGCGCAACAATATGCGTGAAATGAAAATCGGCGATCGCGGGTTTTTCTATCACTCCAATGAAGGCTTGGAAGTGGTTGGGATTGTGGAGGTTTCCGCCGAGAGCGCCCCGGATTCAACGACAGATGATGAGCGCTGGGACTGCGTTCACATTCGCGCCCTGACGGACATGCCGGAAGCGGTGACGCTGAAAGCGGTCAAAGCCAATGAGAAGCTGGCACAAATGGCGTTGGTTACGAGTATGCGGCTATCTGTGCAGCCGGTGACCAAAGCCGAGTGGCTGGAAGTCTGCCGTATGGGCGGGTTGAACGGCAACACGCTGAAACCGCTTTAGAACCCGCGCGTCACCCAGAGGCGGAATTCCGCATCGGCGCTCGCTTCAGTGAGGCCGAACAAGGCGCCTGTGAACAAGCTCCAATCCTCGGCCACCGGAAAGCTGGAAAAGGGGCCGATTTGGTGCCCTTGCTTGTCCAAATCTAGAAAATCGTCTGTCGAGCCATAAGAATTGAAAAGTTCAACGCCTAAAGTTTGGCCGGTTTCAAGTCGCGTAAATAGATTGCCGCGGGTCTGAAGAAACACGCCGTCGCGGGCGTCATTACCAATATCGACTGCAGATAGCGCGACGAAGCGACCATACCAATTATCTGCGACGGGAAACTGGTTCGTCCAATGCACCCCGACCAAACCTGGCCGATCATCATCTCGGATGCGCGCATCAAATCGAAAACCTGTTTTCCAATCATCGTCATCATCGCTGAGCTCCCAAAACAGCTCGGCTTGAATGAAGTCGAAATCCACGTCCGACTCATCCGTTTTCCGAGCTGAGACCAGGCCTCGCCACATCAGGTCACCATTGATCGCTTGTTGATAGTGGAGGCGCTGAGAAACGCCTTCTGTATCCGGATTGTAAGCGATGCGATATTGCGCGGATTTGTGGCCTTCATTGACCATTGGTGGGAAAATTCCGCCCGTATTCTGAGCCATCGCCATTGGCGCCGTCACGATCAACGTCGCGCCGAGAATTGCTGTGCGCATAGAGGAGCCCCAATTCAATCCATCTCTTCAATTTAAGCGAATGATGTGGGGCAAATCTCCAAGAAGTCTAACAGGAGGATTGAATTGAGTTGATAGGTTCAGCCTATCGCCGGTAAATTAGACGTCCAAAGCGCGCTCGACGATCGCTTCACAATGGATGAGCGCGGTATCATAAGGCGGCAGCGGGCTGTTCTCGTCTGTGATCAGCATGCCAAGCTCTGTGCAGCCGAGGATGATGCTGTCGCAGCCTTGATCCTTTAGCTGTTGGATCGCGGCCTGGTAGTAAGCAACACTGTCCTCGGTGACGATACCATGTGTCAGTTCTTCGAAAATAATCCGGCTAAGCTCCTTCTGCGCGGCCGGGTCAGGCAATACAGGGACCATTCCAGTCGTTTGGGTCAATCGATCTGTGAAGTAGGAATTGGCCATCGTGTAGGCCGTCCCAAAAAGGCCAGGGCGGCGACGTCCATCTGCTTGCAGACGCGCGCCGCAGGCATCGACAATGTGTAGGAAGGGGAGGTCGGTCGCCCCCTCAATCGCATCGGCCACGGTGTGAAGTGTGTTGCACGCCAAAACCAAAAAATCCGCGCCCGCCCCTTTCAAGCCTTTCGCAGCTTGATCGAATCCAGCGCGGATAAACGCCCAATCCCGTGTTTCATGGGCGCCATTATAGTCCTGAAAATTGACCGAATGGATGCGCATTTCAGCGCTGTGATAGCCACCGAGACGCTCGCGCACTTTGGCATTGATCGTCTTGTAATAGATCAAAGTCGCTTCCGTGCTGACCCCGCCAATCATCCCGATCGTTTTCATCGTGCGCCATCCTCAAACCCGGCCAGAGCCCACTCTGCGAACGCCGAAAGATCGCCGCCTTTGAACAGAAATCCGCCAATTCCAGCGGCATGAGCAGCGTCGATATCGGTTTGTTTGTCTCCGATCAGAAAACTCGCTTCGCGTTTTACGGGAAAATCTGCCATCGCTTGGAGCAGCATTCCGGGCTTCGGTTTGCGGTCAAAACTGTCTTTGCGAAATGCCGGATTGGTGCCGTCTGCATGAAACGGGCAATAGTAGATTGCATCAACCCCGGTCCCGGCGTCCTGCAAACCGGCCAGCATATGTGTGTGTACGCGTTCCATATCTGCCACGCTGTAATGATCAAAGGCGATCCCAGATTGATTGGTGACAATGAAAACGTACCAATCGCGGGCTCTGAAATTTGCGATACAGGCCTGTGCGCCATCCACCCATTGCCAGTTCTCAACCCGGTCAACATAGCCGTGATCGACATTGATCACGCCGTCACGATCTAAGAACAAAGCGGGTTTCGACTCAGCCATGGCTTTGCCTAGCCTAGACTCTCTTCCTGCGCGAGAGGGCTTGGCAAGAATTGCAATTTCTGGTGGCGTTGACGCAGGGAGATCTGAAAACAGACCCCGCAAAAGCCTAGGGAGGGCAATTCATGGAACAATTTCTTCCACTCATCTTGAACGGCGTCGGCGGCGCCATACTCGGACCGATCGTCTCAAAAGCGCTCGGCGGGAAAGGCGGTACCGGAGCGATTGCTGGCATCATTGGCGGCTTGGCCGGTGGCTATGGCATGGGCGCAGCGGGGGTTGGCTTTCAATCCTTGCTCGGCAGTGAAGCCATCATGGGCATGCTGAGTAGCGTGTTAAATGGCGGTGTCGGAGGCGGCATCATAGGCGGTATTTTGGGTGTGCTGACCCGCGCCAAATAGTATCGCAAGTCTGAACTGGATGGGGCGATCGGGTGAGATCGTCCCGTCTTACTCCGCTGCAGCGGGCTCGCTCGCGGCGTCACGGATGGCGCGGCGATTGATTCCGACGCCGATCACGAACGGCACCATGGAAAGCGCAGTGATGATCGCCGCCAAAAAGAAGGCTGCACCCCCTGTGTGAAGCGGATGGCTTTCAGGCAGGTTCGCGAAATATTGCAGGGTCTGCGTCATCAAGACCGGACTAAAGATCAGAGTGAACGCCATCATACTGGCTTGCGCGCCTTGCAGTTCGCCTTGCGCATTGCGCGGTGTCAGTGTCGATGTGATCGTATTGATTGCGGGCATGGCCACGCCACCAATCGCGGATACGAAAATAATCGCATAGGCCATCCACGGGGCGCCCGCAAAGGCAAATAAGAACAAGGCGACGGCATTGGTGATCAGACCAAGCAGCCCAGCGCGCATTGGCCCAAATCGTTTGATCAGCCAACCTGTCAGCAAGGCTTGGCTGACCGCTGATCCGGCCCCAACCGCGGCGAGCGACAGGCCTATTTCAAACTCCGACCAGTCATATCGAATTTCGCCGTGAAAATTCCACGTCGAGGGGTAAACAGCGTGCGCGATCTGATACAATCCAATCGCGATGATGAACCAGGCGACACGTGGGACTTTAGAAAAGTGGATCATTGCGCCAAACGGGTTGGCCCGGGAAATATCAAACGCACGCCGGTCTTCTTCCGGCAAGCTCTCTGGCAGAATGAACCAGCCATAAAGGAAGTTGATTCCCGCGATTCCGGCAGCGACGAAAAATGGCAAGCGCGGACTGATCTCGCCTAAGAGCCCGCCAAAAACCGGACCAAGAATGAATCCGAACCCAAAGGCTGCGCCCATCATTCCGAACGCTTTTCCGCGCTCTTCTGGTTCGGTGACGTCCGCAATATAGGCGTTTGCGACCGAATAGGTCGCCGAAAACATGCCGCCTAAGAAACGGCCTATGAACAGCACGGCCAGCGTTGGCGCGAGGCCCATGATCAATAGGTCGACGCCCAACATCGCGATCGAGGCGAGCAGAACTGGGCGCCGTCCATAACGGTCGGATAGGCCACCAAGAATGGGCATCATAAAGAAGTTCGCAATCGCAAACACCATGCTGAGCCAGCCGCCAATCGATACCGATTGCGCGGCCGCGAGGCCCGTAATGTCTTCTAAAAGCGCCGGCATGACCGGCATAATGATGCCGAATGAGATCATGTTCAGAATGACCGCAATCACCACGAACATGAAGGCATTTTTGCCGGGTTTATGATCGGGAGACGCAGGTACGGTCATCGCTCTGCTTTGCGGGAGCCCGGCGATGGGGTCAAGACCGCGATCGCCACACCCCCAAGGATTGCGCTCGAGGCGAGGGCAAATCGCACAGTTATAGGTTCTGCTAAGAAGACGACGCCGCCAATCGCCGCGATCGCGGGCACGCTAAGCTGGGCAATCCCAGCCCGCGTCGCGGTCAGGCTTTTTAGCGCTTGGTACCAAATCACATATCCCAGCCCAGATGTGATGGCACCACTGGCAATCGCAAGCAAAATGCCATCGACCGGGGGAACAGGTTCGGACTGCACGAGCAGGCTGATGCCAAACACTGGGACTGCCATCCCGCTCGCCCAGATGAAATTACCCGTCGTCATGCTGGTAGGGTTGCTTTCCCCTCGGCCGAGCAGGGAATAGGCACCCCAGCCGATGCCCGCAACTGCCATCGCGAACGCCGCCCACATGGGCGGCGCTTCCAGACTGGGCGAGACCAGCCAAATCAAAGCGGCCACTGCAGCGGCGAATCCCGCCCATTGTAAGCCGGACAGCGTTTCCCCTTGCGCCAGACCCCAGCCCAGCATGGTGATTTGCACCATGGCGAATAAAATGATCGCGCCCATGCCCGCAGGCAGCGCGATATAGGCGTATGAGAAACAGGCGGCATAAATCAGCAGCGACACGCCACCGGAGAATGAACCGGAAATCCGTTTCGATTGAACCGCGCAAATCCCAATCAACATGATCGCGCCGCTGATCAGGCGGATCACGGCAAAGCTACCCGCGCCAATATCTGTCTCAATCAGACCGAGCCGCCCTAAGACGGAATTCGCCGCAAATGCGACCATGGTGAGGCTGGTAATGAGAAAGAGGCGCAATCCGGACGGCATGCCGTCCGTTAGGCGATCATGGGCGGGCTGGCCAGCCCTATTCGATCTCGACCAAGGACGGCTCTGCAAGACCAGAAAATGCCAAGCCGAGATCGCGATAGTACCCGACCCGCGCTTGCTGTTCTGGAGTCAATTGGATCAGGCGATTAGCGCCGCGTAGCTGGCTTGGCGTCCGACCAGAATGGGCGACGCGCATCATGTCGGACCAAAGCCTGGCCGGTAGGCCGCCGCCAGTGACATTCTCCATCGGGGTGTCATCGTCATTACCGGTCCAGATGCCGCCCAGCATCTCAGCGCTATACCCCACAAACCAAGCGTCTCGGAAGGATTGGCTGGTGCCCGTTTTACCGGCAATCGGCCAACCTTCGATCTCTGCTGCCGAGCCTGTGCCGCTACGAATGACATCGGCCATCATCGCCGTCATCGTTTCCGCTAGTTCCCGATCATAGACTTGTGCCGGGTCATATTCGGGGCGTTCGTAGACCACGTCCCCCCGCGTCGTTTCGATGGTCTCGATCAAATAAGGATCGACGCGGCGTCCACCGGTCATGAATGGACCATAGGCGCGCGTGAGATCCCAAAGCGTGACTTCCTGACTGCCCAGCGCGATAGAGGGGAAGGGCTGAAAATCGGAACTAATGCCAAATCGCCGGGCGACGCCAATGACCTTCTCGACGCTGGTTTCTTGGGCCAGAATGGCGGCAACTGTGTTGAGGCTGTCGCGCAATGCCTCAGATACGGTGACCGGCCCCATATAGGCGCGGGTGAAGTTCTTCGGCGACCAATCATCAATCGTCACCGGCTGGTCGATGCGCACATCATACGGGCTGATGCCGGCTTCCAGGGCGGCAGCGTACACGAAGGGCTTGAACGCCGAGCCAGGCTGACGGCGGGCTTGGGTCGCTCGGTTGAATTGGTTCTCTGTATAGTCACGCCCGCCATACATGGCCAGGACATGACCTTCGCGATTAATCAGGATGGCCGCTGTTTGTCCCGCTTTGGCTGACTCAGCCTCTTCGGTCATCCGAGCTTCAATTGCTTCTGAAATTTCCGTTTGAAGAGTGGTGTCGATGGTCAGTCGGATGAGCAAATCATCGGGTAGTTCTGGCAACAGCTCTTTCGCGCGTTCTGTGGCCGCGTCGATGATGAAGCCAAATTGCGGGTCTCGCTCCGGCTCGGGTGCGATGGTAACATCTGCAGCCAGCGCAATTTGCGCGCTTTCCGGAGTGATGAACCCGGCCTGCAGCATTTCCGCAAGCACATAAGCCTGGCGCTGGCGGGCGCCTTCCATATTGTCATCCAGCGCCAACCGCGATGGCGCTTTCGGTAAAGTCGCGAGCAAGCTCGCTTCAGCCAGAGTCAGGTCTTGTGGGTCTTTCTCGAAATAGAATCGCGACGCCGCGCCGAGGCCGTAAAAGCCGGAGCCGAAATAGACACGGTTGAGGTAGAGTTCGAGAATTTCATTCTTGGATAATTGCTCTTCCAGCTCTCGTGCCAAACGAACTTCTTGGACTTTGCGCTTCAGCGTCTGCTCCGGCGATAGGACGAGGTTTTTGACCAATTGCTGAGTTATCGTTGATGCGCCTGATACGGTTTTGCCGGAGATTGCATTCGACCAGGCGGCGCGCGCCATGGCCTGCGTGTCAGCACCATCATGCTCATAAAAGCGCTTATCTTCGGCAGCGATGAAGGCCCGCGGAACGTGCGGGGGTAATTCATCGATTTTGATCGCCCG
Organism: Pseudomonadota bacterium; assembly: GCA_039194965.1. Lineage (GTDB taxonomy): Bacteria > Pseudomonadota > Alphaproteobacteria > Caulobacterales > Hyphomonadaceae > Henriciella. The sequence continues at coordinate 71,615 of JBCCVQ010000006.1, forward strand.
GCCATAGCGCGGGCCGCGAATGGCCATTGTCTTGCCATTGCGGTCGACATATTCGATGGCCGGTTCGCGATTGGCATCCCAGAGCGCCGCGGTTTCCGGCAAGTCGGGCATGCCGCGATACAGGCTTTGCCAGTACAGCCATGCCGCCAAGAGGCCGACCAGCGTCAGCACGAAGCTCATAATCAAGCCCCATTTCAGGATCGGGCGTCCGCGAAACAGTCCCATTGAAGCTCCCTGCGGCGTTCGCGCAGCTGGTTTGCGGGCAGGTTTTTTGAGGCCGGGTTTTCCGTTTGAAGCTTTCACGCCTGCTCGCCTTTCGCGTAAGACTTCAAGCCAGCCTAATGACCAGAGATTGAGGCAGGGTGAAGGCGCGAAGATTAACCAAGTGTTACCGAAGCGGGGCTGTGCTTATTTCAACACAGGGCAGTTTACGCCGTCCGGTTGGCGCCTGCCTGGCTTCCCGTTCTCAGCCAGAATTCTTGCGAGATTGAGCTGCTTTTCAATCGCTTTCGCCGTCATCGGGCGCATGAAACAGGTCAGGGCTTCGCCATTGTCGGCGGAAACGGCCACCGCGATGCCGGTTATTCCGCCATACCAGTCCCAAAGATAGGCGACCTGATGCTGGCCTGCCTTTTCCAGGAGGTCAGCCTCGATTTGACCGCGCTCTATGATTGAGGTGTTGCGGCGGATGCGCGTGACGTCCAAATCAACCCGTTCAATCGTGCCATCATCAAACGCCGAGATGGCTTCATCCAGGCGCGGATTGAGGATGCGGCAGTTCGGGCACCAATCAGCGGTGAAATTGATCACTTTGATCACAGGCTCAGCCGTCGCTGAGAGCGGTGCGAGCAGCGATAAGGCGAGAGTTGCGAATATAGCGCGCATCAACGTGTCTCCGTTCGCGTTCGCTGTATCACAATGAGACGCGATGCAGGATCACAGAGGCGTTATGAGGAACGGCCGAACACGCGCTCGAAAATATAGTCGACGCGTTTGAAGTGATAGCTGTCGTCAAACAAGCTCTCGAGTTTCTCGTCGGAGAGCTTCGCGGTGACGTCGGCATCGGTTTTTAGATGCCCGAGAAAGTCGCCTTCACCGGCCCATGTCTTCATCGCGTTGCGTTGAACCATGCGATAACTGTCTTCGCGACTATTGCCCGCCTCGACCAGCGCCAGGAGCACACGCTGCGAATTGTGCAGACCGCCCATTTTGTCCATCACGGCCTGCATATTCTCAGGATAGACCAGCAAGTTCTCAATCACGCCCGCGAGACGGTGCAGGGCGAAGTCTAAATGGATTGTGCTGTCTGGCCCGATACCGCGCTCCACCGAGGAGTGCGAGATATCCCGCTCGTGCCACAGGGCGACATTCTCCATCGCTGGGACGACCGCCATGCGAACAAGACGGGCGAGACCGGTTAAGTTCTCCGTCAGCACAGGGTTGCGCTTATGCGGCATCGCGGACGAGCCTTTTTGGCCTTTGGAGAAAAACTCCTCGGCCTCGTAAAGTTCAGTGCGCTGCAAATGGCGGATCTCAACCGCGAGACGCTCGATCGATGAGGCGATCACGCCAAGCGCTGCGAAATAAGCGGCGTGCCGATCACGTGGAATAACTTGAGTTGAAACCGGTTCCGGCGTCAGGTCGAGCTTCTCGGCGACATATTCTTCAATCCGCGGATCGATATTGGCAAATGTGCCGACGGCGCCGGAAATCGCGCACGTGGCGACTTCTTCACGGGCGGTTTCGAGACGCCGTTTGGCGCGTTGAAACTCAGCATGAAACGTGGCGAGTTTAATGCCGAACGTGGTTGGTTCGGCGTGGATGCCATGGCTGCGTCCGATCGTGGGCGTCATTTTGTGCTCAAAGGCGCGTTTTTCGAGAGCGGTGAGGACTCGGTCCAAACCTTCCATCATCAAATCAGTGGCGCGGACCAGCTGCACGTTCAAACACGTGTCGAGCACGTCAGAACTGGTCATGCCTTTGTGGAGGAACCGCGCAGGCTCACCAACATGTTCAGCGACATTGGTCAGGAAGGCGATGACATCGTGTTTGACCTCGGCCTCAATCTCATCAATCCGAGCGACTTCGAAAGCGCCTTTCTCGCGGACGACAGCGCTCGTGCCTGCGGGGATTTGGTTGAGCTGCTCCATCGCCTCGGCGGCGAGTGTCTCAATCTCCAGCCAGATGCCGTATTTGCTGGTCGGCTCCCAAATGGCAGTCATGGCTGGGCGGGCATAGCGTGGGATCATATCAGGCGTCCGAATGGCAAGATTGGGTTCGATGCGGCGGGCTATAGCCTCACCGCGCGCGAGTCGCAATCTGGCGGATGATTTAAAGCTTAAGTGCGTTCCAAAACACGGGGCAGTTTGAAGACGACGCTTTCGGTTGCTGTGGTTACTTCTTCGACAGCAATCTCGAACCGCGCGCGACAGGCCGCGATGACGCCTTGCACTAAGTCTTCGGGCGCACTGGCGCCGGCCGTGAGCCCGAGGGTCGTCACGCCCTCAAACCAAGACCAATCGATGTTTTCAGCGCTGGCAATTAAACGCGCGTCCGGCGAACCGGCGCGCAGCGCGACGTCGACCAGGCGTTTAGAATTCGATGAGGTTTCAGCGCCGATCACGAGAAAAAGTTGGGCCCGGTCCGCCATCACTTTCACCGCTTCTTGGCGATTGGTGGTGGCGTAGCAAATGTCCTCTTTGTGCGGAACCGAAATGCTCGGGAAGCGGGTCTGCAAGGCGGCAACGATTTCAGCGGTATCGTCTACACTCAGCGTGGTCTGGGTGACGAATGCGAGATTTTCGGCGTCTTTCGGTTGAAATTCAGCGACATCCGCGACGGTTTCGATCAAAGTCATACTGCCGTCTGGCAATTGGCCCATCGTGCCGATGACTTCAGGGTGCCCGGCATGGCCGATTAGAACAATTTCGCGGCCAGCTTTGCTATGGCGCTCTGCTTCGACATGAACCTTAGAGACCAATGGACAGGTTGCATCGACAAAGACCATTTCACGCGCCGCAGCGGCAGCCGGGACGGATTTCGGCACACCATGCGCAGAAAACACCACCGGGCGATCATCTGGGCACTCGTCTAACTCTTCGACAAAGACCGCACCCATCTGCTCGAGCCGCGAGACAACGTGCTGATTGTGCACGATTTCGTGGCGGACATAGACCGGCGCGCCCCATTTTTCGAGGGCTTCTTCAACAATCTGAATGGCCCGATCGACGCCAGCACAAAATCCGCGAGGCGCGGCGAGAAGGATTGTCAGTGGGTTCATCACCTTACAGTGTCCTCATGATTGCGACGCAGATAGGGCGTTGCCTGGCTTGCCATGGCCCGGTAACACTCTCGACACTAAATGGATAGCCTCGGAGCCGAGGCCAAGAGTGACAAGGCATCACATATGCGGATTTTAGCCCTTTCGACAATTTTATTGGCGCTTGGCGCCTGTCAGTCGGGTTCTGGTATCGGTGCGGCGTTCGATACGCGGCAAAATGCGGGCACCTGTCCGCCAGCGGGATCGATCTATGATGCTTCGCGAATCGTTGTGTTCAATGGCGAGGGCGAGACGTTTCCAAATGTCGAATATACCGGCGAAATCGTCGATGTGCGCCTGTATTGTCGCTATGCGGGCGGCGATCCGGTCCGGGCTGAAGTCGAGATCGACTTCGCCTTCGGCAAGGGTCCGTCCGCCAACAGCAATCGGCGCGACTATCGTTATTGGGTCGCGGTCACGCGCCGTAGCGGGAAAGTGCTGAACAAAGAGTATTTCACCGTCGGTGCGAATTTCGCGGACGGGCCAGTCACGGCGGAAACCGAAGTCCTGCAACAAATTATCATTCCGCGCGCCGACGATTCTGTTTCAGCAGCGAACTTTGAAGTGTTGATCGGTTTCGACTTGAGCGACGACGAACTCGCGTACAATAAACAAGGGCGACGCTTCCGCTTGAATGCGGGATATTAGTCTGGGATTGGGGTTAATCATGACAGATCTCGCGACGCAATTGGCGGACGCGTGCCGTTCTGCATTTGAAGCGGAAGGCCTGGACGCTCGCTGGGGCGCGGTCAAACAATCTGACCGTCCTGAGCTGGCTGACTTTCAGTGCAATGGCTGCATGGGTGCTGCCAAACAAGCGGGCACGAACCCGCGTGAACTGGCTGCAAAAATCGCACCTCGTATCGCGGAGAATCAAGCGGTGGACCGCGTCGACATTGCTGGTCCCGGCTTTTTGAACATTACCGTCAGCGATGCTGCGCTTTCGAAACAAGCTGCCTTTATCGCGTCTGACCCCAAGGCGGGCGGCGGCGCGGCCTCCGATCCGGAAAAAATTGTGGTCGATTTTGGCGGCCCGAACGTCGCGAAGCCGATGCATGTTGGACATATCCGCTCGGCAGTGATTGGGGATACTCTGGTTCGCTTATTACGGTTCTTGGGTGATGATGTGACAGGCGATGTTCATCTCGGCGATTGGGGGCTGCAAATGGGCCTCCTGATTATCGCGGTGAAGGATGCGCAGCCGAATTTGCCATACTTTGACGTCGATGCGACGGGACCATTCCCGGCTGATCCCCCGGTCACAATGGACGACCTGTCAACGCTGTATCCAATGGCCTCGGCGCGTTCAAAAGAAGACGAGACCTATGCCAAACGGGCGCAAGAAGCCGTCGCTGAAATGCAGGCCGGACGGCCAGGCTATCGGGCCTTGCTGCAACATTTTATCGATGTTTCGGTTGCGGCTTTGAAAGTCGATTACGCCTTTCTCGATGTCTCATTCGACCTCTGGAAGGGTGAGAGTGACGTTGACCCGCTGATCGCGCCAATGATTGAAGAATTGAAAGCTGATGGCTTTACGGCAGAAGATGATGGCGCGCTGGTTATTCAGATCGCCAAAGAAGATGAGAATGTTCCAATCCTCAATGAGGCCGGACAACATTTGCGTAGTGATGATGGCAAGCTTCGCTACAAAAAGCCGATGCCACCTTTCATGTTGGTCAATTCGCGCGGCGCTGTTGGCTATCACGCGACCGATCTGGCGACGATTAAAGACCGCGTCGAGACCATTGGACCTGATCGGATCCTGTATGTTGTGGACCAACGCCAAGCTACCCATTTCGAGCAAGTTTATCGGGCTTCAGACAAAGTCGGCTACCTGCGGAAAGACCGGTTGGAGCATCTTGGGTTCGGCACGGTGAATGGTAAAGACGGCAAGCCCTTCAAAACCCGTGAAGGTGGAACGCTTCGCCTGTCAGACCTGAACGCGATGGCGCTCGAAGAGGCGACCAAGCGGATCGGCGAGACTGGATTGTCGGGCGATATTGGCGACGCTGAGAAAGCCGAGATTGGAAAATTGGTGGCGCGCGCGTCATTGCGGTTCGCGGATCTGCAAAACCAACGTACGACCAATTACGTCTTCGATCTGGAACGATTCACGAGTTTTGAAGGCAAAACGGGGCCTTATTTGCTTTATGCTGCGGTGCGCATCAAAGCGATTTTGCGCCGGGCTTCCGCACAAGGCTTCCAGGCTGGCGACATCGTCATAGACGCAGATGAAGAGCGAAAACTGGTGCTGGCTTTGGACGGCTTTGCCTTGGCGCTACGTCTGGCGCGCGAGAAGCGTATGCCGCACTATCTTTGCGAGCATATCTACAGTCTCGCACAAGCCTTTAGTGCGTTTTATGCGGCGTGTCCGATTTTGAAAGATGATATCAGCGCGCCAGTACGGGCGTCGCGATTGGCTTTGTGCGAGGCGGTCCTGCACCAATTAGAGACCGGCCTCGGCATTCTCGGTATTACCGCGCCAGAGCGGATGTAGACGGCAAAAAGTAAACGAATCGACCCATTTTGTTTACCCGGTCCTAACGCACTTTAACTTCTGAGCCTTAGATAGTGAACGAAATAGGCTGTTTTGGTAACCTTCGGTCAATGGGCATGACCTAGACTTATCCGTCTAGACCCAATGGAAGGAACCAACTCGATGCTGAAAAACCTAGTCAAAACATGCGCAGATGCCACGGGGCTGACCCAGGTCAAAACGCGTGAAGCATTGGGGATTGTTCTCAATACGGCGGAGCGCCAAGGATCGCCCTTGGCAGAAGCTATTTTCCGGAAAATGCCCGGCGCTCGGACTTTGTCGGCAACGACAGGGGCCGAACAAGGCGCTGCGACCAGTGTGATTGCGCGTTTGATCGAGCAAACACCTGGCGGCCGTCGACATGTCGGCGAAGGCATGTTTTCCAGCCTGCACAAAGCGGGTCTTGGCCATAAAGAAATTTCGCGTCTTTTACCGTCGATTAGCGGCTATATGCAGACCACGTATGGCATGGAATCGTTTGGTCATCTCGGCGATCTGGTGGTCGCGGACATGTTGAACGGCAAAAGTGCAGGAGCAGAAGCCGCAGCGGCTTAACGCCCCGTCCAGTATGGGTTCAATTGAAAGGTTCACAGCGTTGACGCGTTGTGAGCCTTTTCAATTTGTGCGTCGGCGATTAGGGGAAGGGCTATGTCAAATACACCTGATCTCACTATCCCACTCAGCGCCCTCAATCTTGAGGCGGATGGAAGCGCGACCGCCGTCGCGGCGCAGTGGAATACGACTCAGATTGGTGTGCTATTACAAACGGTGATTGAGCATTATGCCAGCCAGGCGGTGCCGAAACAAACGCTTCATTTTGTATCGGTCACTTACGATGTCTCAGCCGAAGCCGCGACGGGGGATGAAGTTCAGTTCAGCACGCGCATAGATCGTCGCACCCGGACGCTGATCTTCGCCAGTGGAACCGCCAATCAAAACGACCGCCACTTGTTGAAAGCGACGGTCGTATTTCGACTAGACTAAGACAAGACCTACATTGGCGTTGTGCGCAGCGGGAGTAGGTCTGGAAACTCTGCCTCACGTTTTTCACGTTTTGCTGCGAAGGCTTCCTGCATGTGCGACGGCGGCAGCATGCCGGAATTCCAAACGCCGATATAATCGAGCGTGTCCGCGGTGCTGTGATCGCGACCATAATTGATCAAGACTTTGCATCCGGTCACGGCAACAGGGTTTTTTGAGGCGATCTCGCGCGCCACGCCCATCACATGCGCGAGCATGTCTTCTTGTGTGTCGAATACGTCATTGACCAGGCCGATCTGTTTGGCTTTCTCAGCGCCAAGGCGTTCGCCTGTATAAGCCATTTGCTTTACCCAGCCTTCGGGAATGTATCGCTGCAATCGCGGGAATGTGCCGACATCGGCGGTCATCGCAATATTGGTTTCTTGGATGCAGAAAAAGGCATCCTTGGTGCACCACCGAATATCGCCCGCGGAAATCATATCGATCGCGCCACCAATCACGCCGCCTTGGCAGGCAATCAGAACCGGAATGCGCGCATCTTCGAGGGCATTAAATGACGACTGGATCTGCTTGATATTTGATCGGAAAGCTTCAGCAGCGACGTGACGATCGACTTTCTCGTGCGAAACAGCGCCGTCTTGGCTGAAGACAGACAAGTCCATGCCAGCCGAGAAGTGCTTACCCTCAGATGAGATGACGATAACGCGCGCTGCCGCTGTTGCATCGATTTCGTTTACGATCGCAGGGAGTTCGTTCCAGAATGCTCGGTTCATCGCATTCATCGCATTCGGTCGGCTCAAAACGATGTGCGCCACCTTGTCTTCGATCGACACGGTAAAGCATTCATGTGTTTTCTTCAGCATCTATTCGTCTCCAATTCCCTCGATAAACTAGCGCAGGCAGGGTACAATCTCCAGCATGACCCGGCGATAAGCACGTAAGAGTTTGATTTTATGCGTGAATCCTGGTCTGCCAGATATCAGAGATAGGAGAGGGTGATGCGGTACACGATTTTGGGGGCAGTGGCATTGTGTTTGTTTCCCGCGGGCTGCGAGAGTGGCTCCGGTGGCGAGTTTGGGCAAGTGCTGGGCGAAGTGCTGAGTGGGATTGAAACAGGGCAATCCGGCGGCGGCGAACTCACCCTTGCTGAAATCGACGCTGGCTTGCGCCAGGCGCTCGAAATCGGCACCGAACGGGTCGCCTCGCAGATCGGCGTGGTCGATGGATACTGGAATGATCCCCAAATCCAAATCCCGCTGCCTGGTCGATTGGGACAAGTGCAGAGCGAGCTTGCGAAGCTTGGACTATCTGGTCCGCTCGATGATGTTCAGCTGCGGATGAACCGCGCGGCAGAGGATGCGGTGCCAGCTGGAAAGCGGATTGTCATCGACGCGGTACAATCGATTACGATTGAAGATGCGGTCAGCATTTTGCGCGGCGGCGACTCCGCCGCCACCGATTTCTTGCGCAATCGCACCGAAGCGAATTTGCGGCAGACGTTTACACCATTCGTCGAATCCGCGCTCGACTCATCCGGCGCGTATCGTGCTTTAGACAGCGTCACATCCAGTCAGCCTTTGCTTGCCATTGCGGCAACTGATTATAAGTCCGATTTGACCTCATATGCGGTCCAATTTGGCCTTGATGGGCTGTTCACTTATCTGGCAGTTGAAGAAAAGAAAATACGGGACAACCCGGTTGCAAGAACGACTGAATTGCTGCGACGGGTATTTGGGTAGAGTTTAGGAACAGAATGCGTCGTTTCACATTCGAAACCCCGGAAGGGGACATGGCTGCGCTGGAATTTGGGGACCCAGCAAAAAAGCTGGCTGCGCTTTGGCTGCATGCGACAGGCTTTAACGCCATGACGTATCAGTCCATCTTGGCACCGCTCGGCCTGCGCACCAAAGTGCAGGCGGTCGACTTGCGCGGGCATGGGCGCTCAAGCTTGCCAGCGAAACCCGCAAAGCTGAAATCGTGGAAACGCTATCGCGATGATGTGATCTCGTTCATCGACCGCGAGTCGCCGACACGCCCGATTGTTTTAGGGGGGCATTCTATGGGTGCGACGGTTGCTTTGCTCGCTGCCGGGGCGCGTCCAGAGAAAGTCGCCGGTTTGGTCTTAGTCGATCCCGTCATCTTGCCGCAACGATATTATATGGCGATGCACCTGTCGCCGTTCCGCCGCGGCGGCCATCATATGGCAAAACAAGCGCGGCGGCGACGCAACAGCTTTGAATCGCGCGAACATATTGAGTTCAAGTATCAAGGCCGAGGGGCCTTTGCGACATGGCGAAAGCCTTTCCTCGAGGACTATATTCTCGACGCGTTCGACCGCACCGACGGCAATGACCCCGACAGCGATAAACAAGTCTGGCAGCTCTTGTGCGATCCGAAATGGGAGGCGGCAACCTTCCTCGCCCAACGCAATCGGCCATGGGGCGCATTGGCAAAAGTCAAAAAGCATCGCATCCCGATTACGGTTCTACGCCCTGATCGTGACTCAGTGATGACGGATGAAGTGGCAGCGAGACTTACCGCGAAGTGCCCGCATCTCATCTTAAAAGAACGGGTGAACACCACGCACTTCCTGCCTATGGAAGCGCCATACGATGTGCGGGATGAGCTTTCGACATTCATTTCTAGCTTGATTGAAGGTCTTGCTGAAGATGAAATTAGCCCAGTGAAGCGTTCGCTACGCGGGTAAGTCGATTGAACTAAAGCCCGCCAAGCCTGCTCTTAAAGAACGACTGTCTTTCAGCATAACGCCGCAATTCGCCGATCATGCGACCGCGCGTATCTTTTGGCAGCCTGTTCAATACCAATAGGGTCTCAGCCACCACGTCGCACATATTCATTCTGGCAATGGCTCTTTTCTGAGCGGCCTCGGACGCGCCTTGCAGTTTGATAAGTTCTGAGAATTGTTGGCGTGGGAGAAGTTGCAGGAACATGTCCTGGACGGCGCGTTCGTCCTTCCGCGTCATGCGTCCATATGATTTTGGGTGATCACGTCCGGCTTCAACCGCTTGAAGCGTGAGTAAGTTGAACCGGACAAGCCAGTCATAGCCCCGAGAGCCATAAGAAAATGCATGAGTGACCTCATCAACAACCTGACCCGCGTCCATGTTTTGGAACGAGTCATAAGTCGCGGGGCGACAATAGCGTGGGGCCTGCTTCGACAGCGCAGTGGCGCCGGTTTGAACCATGCGCAGTAGCTTATCAATATGGGCGACATCGGCTCGCAGAAGATGTTCAAGATCTTCCGGCCGATCGAGATCACTCGCAGCAAGCACTAATATTGCCAACTCCTCGTGTGTGGCACCATTCGAAATCGCAGCCTCAGCTTCGCGATGAAGGGCTTGCGATCGTTCCGGCTTCACCCGGTGCAGGACTGCCAGAAATTTCTGGGTGCTTGGATCATCAAGTTTGGCGGCCAATGGTGATGCGGCCGATATCGGCGCGGCGTGGTGCGTGTCGTGAGGCCAAGCGACAATGGCGACGAAAAGAACAACTGCGAGGGCTAACACGCCGACCGTGATCTGGTTCGGTGAAATGGACGATGTTTGCTGTGTTGCCAGCCGATTCATAATTATTTCGCACCTCTATTGTGGAGTGATAGAGGTTAAGTCGTTTAGGTTTAGTAACAATTATGTATTTATGTCATATATATTGCGTATTATGGGCAATATACCAGCATGTTTATTGTCTTAGTGTATCAATATACTGTCGTCTTTAGCGATACGCTTAGAGGGTGAGTCCCCGTGGTGCGAGTTTCTCAAGTTCTGCGATTTGCTCCGGCGGCGTCGGAATCACTTTGCGTGTGTCCAAATCGAAGGTGACCGCAACCGCTTGGCTGGTCATATACGCCTCGCCGGTATCAGGGTTGAGCACCCAGTGGGCCAATGAGTGCGTTTTCTCTGCAACGTCCGCGAGACTGGTATGAATGACGAAACGATCTCCAGCGCGCGGCCATTTGCGATAGATCAGCCGATATTCCAGGACGGCCCCGCCCATGCGCGCACTGGCATTGGTGGCCGCCACTTTGCTGCGCCAATCGGTCAGAAGAACCGGTACGGAATCAGAGATACGTCCCATAAACCAGGGCGCGGAGAAGCGACCGAAGACATCGCACTCACGTGGTAAAACCATGCCGCGTCCGATTTCGGGCGCGCCGGTTTTGTCGACTTGAGCCATCGTTGCCATGCTCGAAGGGATGGGCGAAACGTCTGGATCGAGACCGCGCGGTTTGGTGTCGTCCGGCGGGGTCCCTTTGAGCGCTTCCAATTGCGCACGCGAGCGGGTGCTCCAGGCAAATGGCTTGCCCGATGATGTGGCGATATGCTGAATCCGCGTGCGGAAAGCAGCGGCAGGCCGCCCGTCACTATGGCGCATTTCTTGATAGATCAGCGCGCTGGTCTCATCCCATTCCAGCACGCAGCCGGTCATCCGCAGCGGTTGTCCGGCAATGGCTTCGCGGATGTATCGAATATGGTGTTCAACGGGAATCAGCGTCGACAATGCATTCGCGCGAAAGGCATGTGGCATATGAATGGCGCCCGCCAGCGAACCCAATCCTTCCATCGCTTTTTCGACATAGACCCGGACATTCATATGTCCCATCTCGTCGCAATCCCAAGTGTTCGGGATACCGCTCCACAGTCGGATCATGCTGGACAGTTCCGGCAGATGCCACGCGCTTCGATCACCGCGTTTGTGATCCGAAATCCAGCCGCGAGAGTCTCATCGGCGATGGCTTGGCTTGTATCCACAGCATGAATCTCTTCTGCGCTCCCGCATGACTCGCAAATCATAAAAACCGCGGAATGCGCATGTTTGGCGTGCCCGCATGGGACATAGGCATTGAGGCTTTCAATTTTGTGCGCCAATCCCATTTCCTGCAAGAAGTCCAAAGCTCGATACACGGTCGGGGGTTTGGCGGCGCCTTCACCATCCAAGTTGGCGAGCAAGTCATAGGCCTTAGCCGGCTCCGCGCTCTCCAGCAGCAATTGCAGGACTTTGCGTCGGATTTTCGTCAGCTTCTGACCTTTGGCGGCAACCAATTGCTCGGCTTCCGCGAGAAAGGCGTCCGCCTCTTTCGGGCTGCACGGCGTATTGGCGTGAGAATGTGTGTGTGTATCTGCCATGATCGCCATTTTGGTTGATTGGACCCAAAAGTGAAGAGGGAATCGAAAAAACAAGCGCGGCTTCTCGCGTCTATGGCATGCCTTGAGGAGGCCGTCCCTTAGGACAATTACGCAGTTGAGCGGACCTGCCGCGCGACACGTCCCCGCGCGGCACTCTGTGCAATATTTCTTGTCAAAACAGGTGACTAGGTATGCCTCAACACTTGAAGAAGAGAGGCTCTGCCATGAAATCACTATTCTGTTCCGCATTGATGGCGACATCTGCATTGATCGGCACAGTTGCCTATGCCGAAGACAATCCTTGGATGGTCCGAGGCCGGGTTCTCGGCGTCATTCCGGATGAAGGCGGAGATTTGTCTGTCGCCGGAACCGGCCTGGTCGGCGATGTCGATATTGGCGATCAATATGTCCCAGAGCTCGATATCACTTACTTCTTTAATGACAATTGGGCGGTCGAGCTGATCCTTGCGGTCACGCCGCATGATGTGGATGCGGTTGGCGTCACCGTGCCAGGTGCGCTGACCAACGCCAATGTCGATCTAGGCGATGTCTGGCTGCTGCCACCGACTTTGACTCTGCAATACCATTTCGACACCGGCACGAATTTCAAGCCGTATGTCGGCGCGGGCGTCAACGCCACCTTCTTCTTCAATGAGGATGAAGGCTCTGTTGCCGACGGGATCGATTATGACCCGAGTTTTGGCGGCGCTGTTCAAGTCGGTGTCGATTATGATCTAGACGGTGAACCGGGCGGCTGGTTGTTGAATGCAGATATCAAAAAAATCTGGATCAACACGGATGTGACCGTCGACTTCACCACGGCTTTGGGAGCGACTGTCGATGCGGATGTCGACATCAATCCGACCGTAGTTGGTATTGGTTTCGGGTATAAATTCTAGCCCGAGCACCTCCTTGCAATACCAATTCCATTTGGCCCCGAACTGGCTGCGGTTCGGGGTCTTTTTTTTGGGAATTTTGTAAAAGCCTGTATGTACCTAATATAAGCATAGTATATAAATGTATTAATTGAATTTATTATTTGGGAGTAATTGTGATGAGAGTGTATTTATTGTTTTTGGTGCTGTTGGCGTCGCATCTTTTGCCAGCCGTACACGCGCAGACCATGTGCTTAGGCGCGAATTGTGAGTCGAGTTGGGATGGGTATTTGCCGACGGACCAATACGATAACGATCACTCGGTTTTGGACAGATTTCTAACGGATGGAGTGCAGGGACGGTTGCTGGAAGATCCTGAAAAATTGGAGTGCGTTCGCACCTGTAAGAGAGAGTACCAGGAGAACGTGCTGACATGCGCAGACGCGCACGAGGGCGATATTACATTCACCGCGGCAGACTCGCTCGAAGCCTGTTTGATCGCGGCAAAACGAAGACTGATTGAGTGTTTGCCTTCCCCGGGACTAATGCAGTGTTTCTGAGCGTGATAAACTAAACGACACTGATAATGACCCCCAGGCGTGTGAGTACATCGTTGACCCAAATCATGAGCCGTTCGATCTCCGCTTTGTTATGAAGGGCGACTATGTCGGAAATTTTCAAGATCACGTAGAATGTTCTGATTGAGGAACATCCAGATCGCACAATGCCCGCCGGGACTTGGCAGCCAGCGAACCGATTTACTCGGAGATGTCGCAAGTTGCCAACTTCTTGGCTGTTCTCAACCCTCATCTCGACAATTTTGGATGGTCACCGAGTGCGTTCGAGGAGGACGAGTAACGCACGGATTAAATGCCGATGACGCTCGAAACTTTAGGCTTTTGAGATGCTCGCTAGCCTTCGATAAACGCTTTGTAAGCGCCCTCGAAATCAGGATGCCAGCGTGAGAGTGCTGGTCGGTTCTTGATGATGTCGTCAGCGGTCCATTGCACGCGCTTTTCGTCAAGCGAGCGCGGGGTCTCATTGTCGGGACAAAGGATGTAGAAGTCGCCATCCCCCAGCGACGCCATCATGAAGTCGACAGTTTCTTCCGCCGTCGCAGCGAATGGCGGCTTTTGCGGAATGAAGGCTGAGACCATGGGTGTGTAGACGAACGCCGGGATGAGCAAATGCGCTGTCACCTGGCAGTTTTCTTCTTGGCGCAATGCATGCGCGACGCTTTCGGTATAGGCGAGCACACCGGCTTTCGAGAGATTGTACGCATAATTGCCGGGTGGACGCGTGATACCTTGCTTAGATCCTGTATTGATCACCGCGGCCGCCTGACCATGTGCCAGCATGCTCGGGATGAAGGCGTGGCAGCCATGGATAACCCCCATCAAGTTGACCGACACCAAACTGTGAAACGCCTCCAGGTCTTCCCAGGGCTTGGTGCCCATTCGGCCAATACCGGCATTGTTCATGAGGCAATGGATGTCGCCAAATTCAGCTATGACTTGGTCGCGCAGCGTGTTCACCGCAGCAGCGTCCGAGACATCGCAGACAGCGCTGCTAATTCTGCCTTTCCCCCCTGAGAGGTCGCTTTCGGCCGCTTTCAGGGCGTCGGCTTTCATATCGACCAGCACGACATTCATCCCCACCGCCGCAAACCGGCGCGCCGATTCAAGTCCAATGCCGCCCGCACCACCCGTAACGACTGCAGTGTTTCCAGCTTTCAACCAATTCATGAACCATCTCTCCTAGATCTCAAGCGTGCGATCAAAGTCGGCACGTCATATTCATCGTCGCCCTCATAACGAGGTGCATTGCGCGCATAGGCGTCTTCAATCTTCGCATGGATCGGTTTGATCCGTTCAACATTGTAAGCATGGGTGACGACATAGAACTCGCCAGCAGCAATTTGATCGACAACTTTCTCGGCAAAAGTGTCCGCATCCATGGCAAATTGTTCTGAGCCAGCCGTCATTTCCGATGCGACGAATCCTGGGACAATCATGCCGACTTGAATAAAGTCTGGAAAATCGTCCCGCATCGCTTCGGTTAAGCCGCGCACCGCATGCTTTGAGGCGATGTAAGCCGCGCTGTTTTGAACCGCATTGAAAAAGGCATTCTCTGAGGCGACATTGTAGATGGCAGCTGGTTCGCCCTGCGCAATCATCCGCTTGCCGAAAATCGCTGCCCCATGCCAAACCCCGAAAAAGTTAACGTCAAATAGGCGCCGCATATCGTTCAGAGGCATGTCTGTTATCGGCGCGCGATCGATCGCAATTCCGGCATTGTTGATCAGGACGTGCACCGCGCCGTACGTGGACCAGGCGAAATCAGCCAAGGCTTGCATGCTGTCGGGGGCGGTCACATCCATCGCCAAGGCCGAGGCTTCGATGTCGAGGGCCTGCAAAGCCGTGATGGCTTCGTCGAGCCGGTTCTGCCGGGGTTCACCGATAACAATCTTTGCCCCGAGCATGCCAAAGCGTTTCGCAAGCCCAAACCCAATGCCCGTCGCCCCGCCTGTAATCACGACCGTTTTATCTTTGAAGTTTTTCATTTTAGTGCCTCCAGCTGTCAGTCTTACCGCTGACATCGAAGACCGCAACGCAGGACTAGCGAATATGCGCGTCGACGCCATATGAATTGGATGCAAGTTTACAATGATCCCGGCGCTGCGCCAGAGAAACCGCCAATCTTCCGTAAAGGATACCCGACCATCGTTTTGGCGCTCACCGGATTGATTGTTGCGGTGTCGCTGATCCAGTTCAATGCGCCGGTGCGACTGTATCAATGGATCATGGCGAGTTCGATGCTTGTTATCACACCCGGAGATATCGGGTTTTCGCAGCCCTTCGGACCCTACGCGCCTTACATTTTGCACACCCTGGTGCATGGCAATTTATTTCATCTAGTGATGAACATGGCGGCGTTGATTGCTTTTG
Source organism: Pseudomonadota bacterium (assembly GCA_039194965.1). Classification (GTDB taxonomy): domain Bacteria; phylum Pseudomonadota; class Alphaproteobacteria; order Caulobacterales; family Hyphomonadaceae; genus Henriciella. The sequence continues at coordinate 87,418 of JBCCVQ010000006.1, forward strand.
GACCGGTGGTCGCCTTGGCTTTGGGGCGCAGCCCGCGCGGCGCGATGTTGTTTTTGGCATTCTTTGCGGTTTGTGCAATTGGCGGCGGCCTCGCCACTTATGCTTGGTATGCGCTGTGGAATGGCAGCACAGCAGTGGTCGGTGCATCTTCTGCGTTATCAGGTCTGTTGCCGGCCGTCGGGTTTGTCCGAGACGGCTGGAAGGGGGCTTGGTCGATGAGTGTTCCGTGGCTGGTGATCAATATCATCCTGGCCTTTCTGGGCGGTGATGTCGGTGTCATGCAAATCGCCTGGACCGCCCATTTAGGTGGCCTGGCGGCAGGGTTTTCGTTCCCGGCGTTTTTGGCTGTCGCGCGGTCTTAGGTCTTTCCCAATGGCGCGCTTAAACCTCGCGCGCCGGTCTTGCGCAGAGCTTCGCGCTTAAACCGGTAGAGTTCGGCCGGGCGTCCGCCCGTGCCGCTTTCCATTTCGCCCGTGCCTTCGACAAAGCCGGTGCGATCCAAAGCGCGGCGGAAATTCTGCTTGTGCAGGACTTGGCCAAGAATGGCTTCCATCGTGCTCTGCAAATCGGTCAGCGTGAAACGGTCTGGCATAAGCTCGAAAGCGACAGGGCGATAACGTATCTTTGCGCGCAAGCGGCTGATCGCGGTCGCGAGAATGCGTCGGTGATCCGACGCCATCGGCTCGCCCAGCTGGGTATCCGGAACTGGTAAGCCCAGGTCACGCGCGCACTCGGCCACGAGGCCGGCTTCATAGAGTAATTCATAGCGCTCTAACACGGCCTCGTCAGACCAATCCTGCCCGGATAAACCAAAGGCGGTTTCAGCGCGCAGCAAGCGGTCTGGATTGCCCGCCGCCCAGGTCAAAAGCTTTGGCGCAATCACCGTATCAATCATCGCCGGTCGTCCGGCGCGGCGGTCTTCCCACGGAAAATGGCGATACCAACCGCGCCACCGTGCTTCGAACGCATCGGGCAGACGTTCCGCTTCCGGGGTCAGCGCCAAATAACCAACACTGACAATACGTGCATCGGACGAGACATCTAAGAGCGAGGCGTCAGGGCTTTCGCGATCGCGATCGCCAAATGTGTAGAGCTGTTCGACATAGCCGAGTTGAAATCCGGTTTGCTCTTTCACCCAGCCGCGCAGCGCCAGTTCGAATGTGCGATGCTGTTGCGGATCAAAGGCGCCAAAGGGCAGGGCCGTGACGCCATCTTCGCGGCGGGTGGCGAGCACCCGGGGCTTCTCGCCATCAAAGGCGACAATCACCACAGACAAGCCAATGATCAGGCTCATACAGGCGCCTCGATATGAGCGAGCAGCGCCACTGTTCGGGCGATGAATTCAGCCTGCGCGGTCTCCGTCGGTTGCGGCGTCAATGTCAGCTGCAGTCCGCGCGGCGGATGGCCGAAGAACCGGTCTGATTCGGCTTCCGAAAAGCCGGCCAGCTGCGTCGCTTCAAACCAGGCGCAGATATTGTCGGCTTTCTTGATCAGCCGTTTCAAACTGGCGGGGGTTTCGGCGGGCAGGCCGAAACGCGCGTGAATGGCGTAGGCCAGCCGCGATTCGATGTCCTTATAGCCATCGCCCAGTACAGCTTTGAACGGCGAAATCATATCCCCGATGACATATTCAGGCGCGTCATGCAGCAAGGCCAATAACCGTGAGCGCGGGTCAAGTCGCGGTTCGAGTTGTACGCAGAGCGCTTCAACAATGACGCTGTGCTGCGCCACTGAAAAGGCGTGCGCGCCTTTGGTCTGTCCATTCCATCGAGCAACGCGCGCGAGACCATGTGCAATGTCTTCGACTTCAACGTCGACGGGAGACGGGTCGAGCAAGTCGAGGCGGCGGCCAGACAGCATGCGTTGCCAAACGCGGGCGGGCGGTTTGCGAGAGGGGGTGCGGGAACTCATCCGCTTCTGTTTACGCAAAAGTCATCCCGGGTAAAGAATTTGGGCGCTTTTGATTACGAATTGCCTGGATCATGCCCGATTTGACTCAGGTCTCGTTAAGACGTGCGCGTCATATTGGGCGGATCGACGGCGTAAGACCGAGGCATGGTGATGATAGAAGCAATGATTGATTGGGCTGGGCAAACCAGCACGGCATGGTGGGTGCTCTCTATAGCTATTTTGATCATTTTGGTGGAAGCGGTGCGCGCCAGCAAACAGGTCTTCTGGGCCGACATGATTGACGAAGACGAATAGGTCTTTGCCTGAACCGGGTCATCGGTTCATCTTCAATAAAAGACTTCGATCGAGCGATTGCTCAGCCCGCCCAAGGGCGGGCAATGCGACGCGAGAGAGAATCATCTCCTGCGTGTGAGACAAATTCCCTAGGCTCTTTCCTCCTGTCTCTCCTGGGCTATGTTGGCCGCAAATCAGGAGGATACATGACCCGTTGGATTTTAAGGACAGTGGTGAGCGCGCTCGCCTGTTGCAGCGGTTTTGGCGGGACTGTTTCGGCACAAACCAGCCCTGAATATCAGGCCTTTGAGCAGGGCCGTGTTGTGACCGGCGAGCGCGCCGTATTGCCGTATCGGGACAGAATTGCGCCGGAAAACGCGATGACGCGTGATCGACTGGAAAACCTCTTACCGATCCTCATGGATGAGACCGGTTTGGATATGTGGGTGGTGATCAATCGCGAGTACGCGGAAGATCCGGTCTATTTCAGCTTGGTTCCACAACCGGCATTCGCGGCGCGTCGGACCACGATCCTGGTCTTCCATCGGCACGCCGACGGATTCGATATGATGACCGTCAATCGCTACCCGCTCGGCGAACCGTATCAAGCGGTCTGGGAAGGCGGCGATCTGGACGAGCAATGGCAAGCGCTCGGTGCTTTGATTGCTGAGAAAAACCCCGAAAAAATCGGCATCAATGTCTCTGCGGATTGGCCGGTTGCGGACGGTCTGACCCATGGCTTGCATGAAAAGCTGCGTTCTGTTTTGTCGCGGCGGCTCGAAAACCGTTTGGTCAGTGCCGAAGATCTGGTCATTCGCTGGATCGAAACGCGCAGTGCCGAGGAAATGGAAGCTTATGGCCACGCTGTTGGCCTTGCGCGCTCCGTGATTTCCGAGGCATTCTCGTCGAAAGTCATAACGCCTGGTGTGACCACAACGGATGACGTGGCCTGGTATATCCATCAACGCTTTCAAGACCTCAACCTACAGCCCTGGTTCCATCCGTATTTGAACGTCCAACGCCCCGGCTTAGCGTGCGAAGCGGATCAACCTTTTTGTGGCCAAGACGGGATCATTCGCAGAGGCGATGTGATCCATACGGATGTTGGAATCTGCTACCTTAAACTCTGCACAGACACCCAAGAAATGGGATATGTTGCGCGGGTCGGCGAAACCGATATTCCGGATGGATTAAAGGCGGCGATGGCGGTCGGAAACCGCTGGCAAGATCACCTCACAAGCGCCTACGAAATTGGCCGGACCGGCAATCAAGTGTTGGCTGAAACGCGCGCCAAGTGCGAGGCCGAGGATATGATTTGCGCGACTTACACACATCCGCTCGGCTTCTTTGGTCATGCGCCAGGCCCGACCATCGGCATGTGGGACAATCAAGGTGATACGCCCGTGCGCGGCGACTGGCCGGTCTACGCCAATACCTGTTACGCGATTGAAGGCAATGTCAAAGTCGCCATCCCGGAATGGGGTGGGCAGTTGGCGCAGATCAAGCTCGAGCAAGATGCCTGTTTTGATGGCGAGCGTGTCGATTATCTCGCCGGGCGCCAGACGGCTTGGCACTTCATCGAATGATGCGGGCGCGGCTATCGGGAGTTAAGCAGCCACCCGCTCGCCAATCGTCGTGCGGTGCAGCAGCCGATCATGCCCGGCATAGCCGCCTGTCGCCATATGCAGGACGGCGCGATTGTCCCACATGACCAGCATGTTGGGCTGCCATTTGTGGCGGTAGTGAAATTCTGGCCGCGTCTGCCAGTGATAGAGGTCCATCAACAATTGGTTGGACGCCTCCTCCTGCATGTCCTCAAAGCCCGTAATGTAGGCGGCAGAGCTAAAAATGGCCGCCTGACCCGTTTCTGGATGCTTGCGAATGATGTCATGCGTGTGCGTCGCCAATGCGGCGTCAGAGGATCGAATATCCATGCTGCGATCGCCAGCATCGCCGTCGCCGTAGAGTCCGTCTTTGGCATAGCCGCGCGCCGCTGAGTGAATGGCTTTCTTGCCGTCCAGTCTCTCGCGTAAATCGTCCGGCATCTCTGCCAGCGCTTTGTATTGATTGGCAAACATCGTGTCGCCGCCGGTTGGTGGAATGGTAATCCCAAACAAGCACGTGCCGGCTGGCGGGGTTTCCTGAAAACTCCAATCGGAATGCCAAATCTCAGCAAAAATCGGGGAGGTCTCATCAGCTTTGCGCTGCACCGCGATAATGTGATCGCGTCCGGCGATCGGCGCGATGAAGGGGTCATCGCCGAACGGACCAAAACACAGGGTGAAACGCTCTAGATCATCGTCGCTCATGGCTTGATCGGGAAATGACAGAACGAGGTGCTCAAGCCAGGCGGCGCGGATGGCGGTCACCGTCTCTGCGCTGAGCTCTTGGGTGAGATCGACGCCGGTGATTGCGGCACCGCAAGCTTGTCCGCTGGGCGTGATGTTGAGGCCCATGTCTTCCTCCTGTATCTTATTTTCCGGGGATAAGAGCAAATTCGAAAGCGAGTGCCAAGCTTTGGGTGTTTCGGCTGACCCGCTTGCGCGCGTCTTGTGTCTGACGCACGTTATGCGAAATATTGAGATAGAAAAGGGAGGGAAGCCCAATGGTTCCAATAACAGGTTTGTATACCGGCCTCACCATCATCTTGGCGATAGTCCTAGGTATGGGCATCGGCACGTATCGCGGTAAGACGAAAATCTCTGTCGGTGATGGAGGAGACCCGGAAGTCTTGGTGCGGATGCGCCGTCACGGGAATCTGGTGGAAACAGCCGCGCTAACGTTGCTCGCCATGGCGATTATTGAAATGAATGGCGCGTCGAGCGGTCTATTGCACGGGCTCGGCATTGCTTACATTCTGTGCCGTATCGCACATCCGATTGGCCTCAAGGCGGATGATATCACGCATCCCTTGCGAGCGATTGGCGCGATGGGCTCAACGCTCGTCATGTTGATCGCTGGCGGGTTTGCGATTTGGCAATTCATCGGAACACTTGGCGGAGCTTAGTCGACCGGCGGGCATTTGTCTTATGCTGCCGCAAAACAAAACCCGATGCCTAAGCACCGGGTTTAAGTCAATTCGGGGGTAGACGGTCAGTTAAGCGGCAACCGCTTCCTTCTTCGGTTTCGGATCGCGTAGCACGTAGCCGCGGCCCCAAACAGTTTCGATATAGTGTTCGCCGCCTGTCGCCTGCTGCAATTTCTTGCGCAGCTTACAGATAAACACGTCGATGATTTTCAGTTCAGGCTCGTCCATGCCGCCATAAAGGTGGTTGAGGAACATTTCCTTGGTGAGCGTTGTGCCTTTGCGCAGGCTCAGCAGCTCAAACATTTGGTATTCTTTGCCGGTCAGGTGGACGCGCTCTTCGTCGACTTCGACGGTTTTGGCATCCAGATTGACCAGGATCTCGCCGGTGCGGATGACGCTCTCAGCGTGACCCTTAGAGCGGCGGACGATCGCCGTGATACGGGCGATCAGCTCGTCCTTGTTGAACGGCTTGGTGAGGTAATCGTCGGCGCCATAGCCGAGCGTCTTCACTTTCGCTTCAATGTCTGGATTGCCAGAAAGGATCAGCACAGGCGTGTTCACGCGGGCCATCCGAAGCTGTTTCAGCACATCATATCCAGAGATATCTGGCAGTGAGAGATCGAGAATGATGATGTCATACTCGTAGACTTTACCAAGATCGACGCCCTCTTCACCAAGGTCCGTCGTATAGATGTTAAAGCCAGCCGCTTTCAGCATCAATTCGATGCTACGGGCGACGGCATTGTCATCCTCAATTAATAACACTCGCATTTTCAGCTCCCCGAATCGGTGTAGTTCGCATTCCTAGCGTGATCGTTAACCATTGTGAATCTAGGTAATGAAGCTTACTGAAGATTTAACAATCGGATTCGAAACGATATTTTTATTCATACCTGTCATGAATGAAGGTCCTGCCCTTTGCGCCCAAGAAGCGTATGAGCAATAGCGATAACGTCCTGAATGGGTTGCGAGGACGCATTTGTCGAAATTAACGTTCGTTGGCTGCGAATTGCTTCTCTGACTGCATCATCGCGCATTACGGTGCCCGCCAAATGCGGACGGAAGCCTAAGAAAGTCTGGCACGCTTGAGCGACCGCAGAGAACGTATTCTGTCCCGCCGCGCGGGTTTCGCACTGATTAATCGCAATCGTTTGTTCCACGCCTGGCGCATAACCTTTCAACACTTTGATGAAGGCATACGCATCCGTCATTGAGGTTGGCTCATCGGTGATGACCATCAGAACTTTATCCGCTGCACGCGCCAGGCGCATACAATTGGATTCGATGCCCGCGCCTAGGTCGAGGATGACCTGATCATATTGCAGCGCCAGGGCTGAGAGACCTGCCGCAAGGCGGGCCACTTCTTCGGAAGACATCTCCGCCAGAGCGCCAGAGCCTGAGCGGCCCGGTAGGACATCAAACCCGCCATCGCCTGATCCACCGTCGACAGGTGTGACCGCATCTTCGAGCTCAACCCAGCCTGCAATGACTGCGGCGAGGTCGGTTTCTGGGGCGATGCCGAGCTGAACATCAACATTGGCGAGGCCTAAGTCGCCATCGACCAATAAGGTCCGGCGGCCAGCTTGCGCCATGGCGCTAGCTAGCGTGATCGACATGAATGTCTTACCAACGCCGCCTTTGCCGGATCCGACCGCGATAATCGAGGCAGGCTCGACTCGGCGGGGGGGACGCTGCGTGGGGCGTTCTTGAGATTTAGGAAGAAGGAAGCTCATTATGCAGCTCCTTTAAGTGCGACATGGGCCGGTGCGTCTTCTGTCAGCAACTGGGCCAGTCTTGAGGGCGTCGCGGGAACCAAGCCACCGCCAATGAATGGCGTAATGGCAAGGTGCGAAAAGGCGATTTTCGCAGAAATTAGAGCTGAAACAATCCCACCGCGACGACGCGTGACATCCAGCTTTGTGACAATCGCCCGTCGCACACCGCAGCGGGCGAAGGCTCTTGCTGCCTCATTGAGGTCTTCGGGGTGCCCCTCAGCACTGATAACTAAGACGGGTTCTGCATTTATGACCGCGAGCAGGTCTTGCAGGCTCGCCATATCGTCATGATCGAATGGAATGATGGCGGGCAGGTCGATTATGCACCGCTTGCCCTCATCTTGAACGACTTTGAGCAGTTTGAACAAATCATTCGGATTGTTCACAGACCGGATTTGATCCTGTTCCCGCTCCAAATAGGCTGCGAGCTGGGCGCCGCCGGCGGTGTGATCCAGGTCTGCCGCAATCGGCAGGACTTCGGCCTTCGCGACGGCAGCGCGGCGCGTAAGTTTCGCCGCGGTCGCGGTGCGACCGTGTCCCGGGGCGCCAACCAGAACGATATTGCGGTGAGGCGCCGGGGGGATCGGATCGCAAGTGATCGCGCTGTCCAGGCCTGCCGCCAAGGCGGTGCCGGGATCTTCGCTTTCGAAGCCGCCGGTGATTCCAGCATCCGCGATTCGATCTGCAAAACGCTGAGGCGTGCCATGCCAAAGCAGCGCATCGCGGACCCTATTTCGGACTGGGCTTTCGACCAATCGAGGCGTCGGTGCCGCCCCTAATCTTGTTAATATGCGGGATTCATTGGGCACCATTCCGCCGCCCAATTTGTCCGTCGCAGCACGGACTTCGACCCCGCCGGGCACTTCGCGTTCGGACAAGATGATCGCATCATCGCCCATTTCCGCGAAGATTAATGCCTTTGCTGCCTCAATGGACTCGGCGGCAAACATCTTCATACGCATTCGGCACACTCCACTCTTATGGAATGAGTGATGCGCCGAAATGGTTAACAGAATCTATTAATTTGTTAGTTTTTTGCTGGATCTGGAAAATTGTTAATCTTTTTGACAGGGTCAATTTGTCCCCAAAAAACCCGATATCAGGGAGAAAAATCCTCCGATTTCGATGGACCCCGCTGCGGGATGACTTAAAATCAACTCATATCTGCGCATCCGTGCAGATCTTTACAAAAGTTGGAGAGCTAAGATGCTGAGATTGAACCTCATTGCGGGGTCTATTGCGACCCTAGCGATTGCAGGCTGTACGCAGACAGAAGCCCTCAGGGCGGCGGCAGATCCCGCGCCTGAGGCGACGCCCGAAGCGATGGAAACGATGGTGGAAGCGCCGTCCGAGGACGTGCGCGTCACCCAGGGCCAGCTGGTCATGGAAGGTATCCCCGAAATTCCGGCCTCCGTTAGCGAGCGTTTGCGACAATATCAGAATGTCCGCGGCCACGGCTTCTCTGATTGGGCCGATGAGGGCATTTTGATCTCAACCCGGTTTGGCGAAACCAGCCAAGTGCACCATGTCAAAATGCCGGGTGGTGCGCGTAAACAAGTAACCTTTTATGACGAACCGATTGGCGGGAGATCATTCAGTCCTGCTGGTGGCAGCTTTGTGTTTAGCAAAGACACCGGTGGTGACGAGTTTTTCCAAGGTTATTTGTTCGATCTGAAGACGGGTGGAGTCACGCAGTTTACGGAACCTGGCACACGTAATGGCGGATTGGCTTGGAGCGATGACGGCACCAAGGTCGCGTGGTATCGCTCAACGGCGGGCGATCCAAATTGGGATATCCTGGTCGCAGACCCGAAAGACCCAGGCGGTGTCCAGGTGGCACATGAAGGAGAAGGCGCTTTATTCCCGGTCGATTGGTCGTCGGACGGCAACAAAATCTTGGTGCAGCAATATATCTCCATCACCAAAAGCCGTGTCTTCACGCTCGATCTAACTGATGGCAGCTTTACAGAGTTCAATCCGGATGAAGACGTGGCCTACAATGGCGCAGCGCTTCTGGCCGATGGTGACATTTTAACCGTCACCGATAAGGACTCAGAGTTTGCCAATCTCATTCGATTTGATGCTGAGACGGGCGAAACCACCAATTACACAACCGATATCGATTGGGGTGTGGCGGGCTGGGATGTCTCGCCGGACGAGAGCACGGTGGTGTTCACGATCAACGAAGGCGGTCTAGGCACGATCAAACTGCTTGATCTGGAGACTGGCGTATTGCGCGATGGTCCACAATTACCCGTCGGAATCGCGGGGGGCACAACATTCAGCCCCGACGGCACGCAAGTTGGCTTCACGTTTAATGGCGCCACCAGCCCTGCGGATGCATGGTCGTTCAATGTCGAAACGCTGGAGCTGACGCGTTGGACCGAGGCGGAAGTGGGCGGTCTGAACGCCGAGAGCTTCGTGACACCAGAGCTGTTCACGTATGCAAACGGTGACGGCATGGACATTCCAGCGTTTAAATACATACCTGAAGGCGATGGTCCGCATCCGGTGATCATTCAAATTCATGGCGGTCCGGAAGGTCAATCGCGTCCAGGCTTCTCGTCTACCTATCAATATTGGGCGTCAGAGCTCGGTGTTGCGGTGCTGGTACCAAATGTTCGCGGATCATCCGGCTATGGCAAAACCTATGTTTCGATGGACAATGGCTTGAATCGAAAGCGCTCTGTCGAGGATATCGGCGCGCTATTAGATTGGGTCGAAACGCAGCCCAATTTGGATAAAGACCGTGTCCTCGTCTATGGCGGCTCTTACGGTGGCTATATGGTTCTGGCCTCAATGATCGACTATGGCGACCGCCTCGCGGGTGGGGTCAATATTGTTGGCATCTCCGATTTCAAGACCTTCTTGGAGAACACCAAAGGCTATCGCCGCGATTTGCGCCGCGTCGAATATGGCGATGAGCGCGATCCCGAGATTTCGGCCTTCTTCGATGAGATTAGCCCGCTGCGAAACGCAGATAAGATCAACAAGCCGATCTTCATCATCCAAGGCTATAATGACCCGCGTGTTCCTTACACTGAGTCAGAGCAGATTTTGGCGGCGGTGAAAGAAAACGATGTTGAGGCCTGGTTCCTGATGGCAATGGATGAAGGCCATGGCTTTCGCAAGAAATCCAATCGCGATTTCCAGCGGGAGACGGTGACATTATTCCTCTCTGACGTCTTAGATCTGGAATAGATTTAGCGGATAAGGTGATTGAATATCGGCCGCGGGCGTGTCATCCACACGCCCGCGGTTTCATTTGATGGAGCCAATCCTACAAAAGCACGAGATAAAAGAGATCCTGAAGATGCAGTGGCAAGTCTATCTATCTGGCGAAATCCATACCGATTGGCGCGAACAAATCATCGCAGGCGCAAAGGCGAACAATCTCGATGTCGTCTTCACTTCGGCGAACACCCATCATGAGAGTAGCGATGCGGCGGGGGATGTACTTGGCAAACCGGACGATTCGTACTGGCGCGATCATCAATCTGCGAAGATTAACTCGCTGCGGATCAAAACGCTGATCCAAAAGTGCGATATCGCGGTCATTCGCTTTGGCGACAAATACAAACAATGGAACGCGGCCTTTGATGCAGGCCAATGCGCCGCGCTCGGTAAGCCCTACATCACTCTGCATGATGCCGACATTGTTCATGCGCTGAAAGAAGTGGATGGCGCGGCTTCGGGCTGGGCGAAGACGCCCGAACAGGTGGTCGAAATCTTGAAATATACGTTGAAATAGCGCTGAGGCTGTTCGTCGCCTAGCGTTAAGCGAAGCTTTGCTGGCGGCTGTCGACAATCTCACTGAGTGTGACGCCAAGTTGGCCGTCGGCAACGACCAAACGGCCGCGGGCCATCAAGCGATCTGAGACATAGATATCAACCAAATCGGTCGTCTGGTTTTCCAGCTCAACAATTTCGCCTTCCGACAGAGACATCAATTCTTCAACTGGAATGCGCGCTTCGCCCAGGACGACGTCGACTCGTACGGGAGCGTCCAACAGGCTATTCTCTAAGGCGCGGTTCACAGTCATCATTTCTCCGTTCCTGTAGCGATTCAGACTGCAGGGGAATGGTTGCCGAGAAGTGAATAATCTCGGTCAGCGGTTAAATAAGTCACCTTGCTGGTCGATGACAATGGCGGCTAAGCGGCGCACGCGGTTGAGCGCCGCTTGTCGGTCAGCCTCGTCAATTGACGCTTGCTCCAAACACGCTGCGAGGTCGACAATGCCGGACAGGACCAGTTTTAGCTCGGAAGACGCTTTGGACAGCGCTTCAGCCTGTTCTGCCAGGGCATCATTGCGGGCGATTTCAGCGCCGCTCGCCTGCGCATCCGCCAGCAATAGCGCTAAATCCTGCGTCGACAGTTCGATCTTGTCGCTTATCGGCGCCTGGGGCGCACGAAAGTCGCTCGAGAAAGGATAGGGCTCGATATGCTCGACGCGGCGTTTCATTCGACCAGCTCGTCATCCTGCTGGCGTGCCAGAATATCACCGCGTTTGACCAGCGTGCGGGCAATGGTTAGGACCTCAGCGCGCGCCGTTTCAATCTCGCTGCGCCGGACCGGGCCGATGGCGTCTATGTCGTCGCGCAGCAAGTCACCAGCGCGCTGTGTAATGTTCTGGAAAAAGACAGCAGAGACATCCTCAGCCGCGCCCTTGAGGGCCAGCGTTAGAACGGCGCGATCTACATTGACCAGAATGGTTTGTAAGCTCGCTGGGTCGAGGCGGGCGAGATCGTCAAACGTGAACATTAGGGCGCGGATCTTCTCACCAGCGCCAGGCTCAGCGCCGTCGAGTGCGGATAGAAGTGATTGCTCCGATTGGCTGTCCATGCGGTCGAAAATTTCCGCGACTTGCGCATGACCGCCGCGCTGCATGGCTGGCGACTGGGTCGTTGTCTTGGTTTGTAAAGCCCGCTCTAGCGCGGAAAGTGCGCGAGGATGGATGTCACCCAGATTGAGCAACCGCTTAAGTGTTTCCGTGGCTAAGGCGCGCGGCAATGCCCGAACCGTATTTGCTGCCGCGTCGGCGGTGAGTTGCGACAGGATGACCGCAATAACTTGTGGGCTCTCATTTTCGACCAGTCGAACCAGTTCGCGGCCATCGCGGCGCGACAGCTTGTTCCAAACCCCGTTGGGGAGCGCTGTAACTGTCGGCGCCGGCGCTTGCATCGCGTCGACATAGTCTCGCAATACGCTTCGTTCGGCATGGATATCTTCTGGAATGCGCTCCATTTCCGCGCTGAGACGTTCGGCATCAGCAGGTGAGAGCTGAGACCAGACGGACGCGGCATTGGCGCCGAGCGCCCGCATCAGCATAGCGCTGCGCGTCAGACCCGTAATGGGCGGAGGGGCAGAAGCGAGGGCAGGTAGGCTCATTTAGTCCTCCGCATAGGACATCCAATTGCGTACCACATGCGCGGTCTCATTCGGCTTGGCTTCCGCGAGCGCTGCCGCTTCGCTGAGGTCCGCACGTGGGGCCTGGGCGGGTGGCGCGAGGCGGGCAGATGCGTGAGCCGGCGGGCTCAAAGGGTAAGGGTCGCTCTGGTGTTGCGGCTCAGTTCGGAGTCGGGACGGCGACAAGCCTGCCATCAGCAGCAAAATGGTCAGCAGGCCAAGGCCGGTGAGTTCAGCAATTTGCATGGGCGTTAGCGCTTCACCAACGCCGCGGGCGAATGGAAACTGCGACAGACTGAGCGTGTCCTGTTCCGCTTCAAACCCCATGGAGGCAATCAAAATGCTCTCGATCCGTGTGCGTAAGGGGCGCAGGTCCGTCGCCACCTCGCCGTCAATCATTACCAGCACGGATTTCGGAGTGCCACCGGTCACTGAAACGCGGACTTTGCTGGGGCCGGTAATCGGTTCCAAAAGATAGGTGAGCTCGCGCTCGAGAGCGCTGCCGACAGGATCAGATTTTGCGCCGGCGAAGATGTCGTAGGCGCGCAACGCAAATAGCCCCGCTGCGAGCATAAACGCAGCGAGGACAATGAGGCGCGTGGTGGGCGATCTATCTTTGACGCTCATTCCTCAACACCGCAGCCCAGCACAAATGTGGGCGTCCGTACGGCTTTGTACGGTCGGCGTCGTAAACGGCGCTTTAACGATCAGGATAAGTCCCGACCGCTTTTGTGTTTTTGTCGCGTCCCGTAGGCTTAGCGATACTGTTGCAAGCGCGTTGTTCGCAGACCTTTGCGGCCATGCTTTGAGTAAAGCGCGCGCCAGCCGGAGAATTCTTCTTCGCTTAAATCGTAGCGACGAAGGGCCTCGTCCTGTGTTAGCAAACCGCCACTCACGGCAGCAACAACTTCCGCCTTGCGACGCGTCACCCAACGGGTAATGCCAGGCTTCGGCAGGTCTGAGAGCGTCAACGGGCGACCGTCTGGGCCGCGAACGCTCAATGATTGTGCATTCTGCGTCATTCTTTCCACCACTGTTTTCCAGTTTAACAAGCCGCTTCTGCAGCCATGGTGGTGTTATACAGGAGCCGAATTAAAGGCGGTTTCAGAGCGATCGGAGAATTTTCAAGAAAATTGGAAACAACCCACGATGAGACGTTAGGAGGCTGTTTGCAAACCTGTTCCGGAATGGTGCAGATCGGTTAATTTCACGGCTGAATCTGGCGGATGTGCCAGTTGGTCGCGACATTTACGCGCTGAGTTTAGCAAACCGAGCTATATCGGCTGCCGTGTCGCCGCTAATATCTGGACACACATTAATCAGCAATTCTGCGGCATGACAGGTGCCGCGTACTTCGCGGCATCGGGCTGCGACATTCGCTTGCATTAAACGGCGATAAAACACGATCCCTTCGTCTCGCAGGGGATCGCATTCATTGACGCTGATCACCGTGGTCGGCAGTCCACGTAAATCTTCAGCTTGGGCGAACAAAGGCCATGCGAGCGGGTTCTTGGCTTCGAAAGCCGCCATGCCATAGGCCATTGCGCCGCGATTGCTGTGAAGGCTTAAGAGAATGCCTTCGTTTTCAAGCGAGGATGGCAAATGATCTTGTGGCCATTGACCGGCAATATACGGACAAAGGGCATATAGACCTTTTACCCGATGGATGTCCCCGTCCTGTTTTAACTTCAGGCCCGTGGCGAGCGTCAGATTACCGCCGCCGCTCTCGCCAGCTATTACGATGCGGTCTTGGTCTATTCCGAGATTGGGCGCGTTTTCATGCAGCCAACGAATGCCAGACACACAATCGTTCAATCCTGCGGGGAATGGCGCAACCTCAGGCGCAGACGAGGGCACCAACGCATTGCGGAAATCGACCATGGCGACCGCCACACCATTCGCCGCGATGATTTTCGACCAGGCTCGATAATTTCCGTAAAAGCATGAAAAGGTCATCATGCCACCGCCGTGAATATAATAGACGCAAGGTACCGGGTTATTGCCTTCAGGTCGGACAAATCTCAGTTTGATCGTGTTGCCATCGGGCGATGAGGTGAATTGGTGTTCTGAAACCTGCAGACCGGTCGACGGCGCCAGTGTTTCATTATCCATCATCTCTAGCATCATCCGGAGTTGTTCGGCTGCCGCTCTAGCCTCTGGCGTATTGGCTTCCGCCAATTGATCCTCGCGAGATGCGACGTCCGACGGATTGCTAACATCTGGGAACATCGCCAGGGCCGCTCTTATTCGCGGGTCCAAACGGTCATCATCGGCGATATTCGGCATCGGCTCATCTCCCAGCTGGTTTTGGGAAGACAAACACAGATCGGATTGCTCGCGCTAGTTTGTCGTCGCGACAGTCCCCGCCTTAAGCGAATTGAGGCGCGATTTTCAGATTTTTCACCCAGCCGAGCTTTTCATAGACCAGCAAGATCGTGCCATTGTAATCGACAATTCGATTCCACACGCCTTTGCGGGGGCGATGCAGAGCGCTTTGGGGCTGTTCATGATGATGATCATGAAACGCTTCGCCGCCGGTCAACAGTCCAATCAAATGATCGGCCCATTTCGGAGTTGGCAAATGGCCCAGCACGTTGATGCCATAGACCGTCGCGTGGAATTGAATCGCGCGGCCGATGACAAAGCACGCATGGCAAATGGCGGTCAGGACAAGCGATCCGCCACACGCCCAGACGATCAAATAGATGGCCGCTGGAATGACCAGGTGCAGCACCAGCGACAGAGAATTGTAGAACTGATCCATCCACACCACGATGGGCTGTCTCTTCAACCAGAGTGGCATAGGGCGCATCATGTCTTTCGCATCGCGCCAGATAATCCATCCGACCCAGGCCCAGCGTTTGGATTCAAACGGATTGTGCGGGTCGCCTGGCGCGTCAGAAAAGCGGTGATGCTGACTGTGATAATTGACCCAGTCGCGCACGGTGCCTTGCATGGCGATCATCAGATTGATCATCGTGACCACTTGGCCAGGTGCGCGCATTTCACCTGCTTTATGCTGCATGATCCGATGCAATGGCCCGATGCCTGCGTTGCAGACAAAAATCGACAAGGCGACCACGCCGATGCCAAGCGGCAGATAGTACCAGCGCAAGGTCAGACCCGAGAGCGCGACACCGAGTATGATCATCGTGATCAGCATCGCCAGGCCGAGCGCTGGGTATAGAAAAGCCGAGAAGAAACTCGCAAAGTTAAACGTGGTCCAGTTTTTCGGGATCGCGATTGAGCGAGGGATCATTCTGAAGGCCTCCAGGCATTGGGGTTTATAATGATGCGGGCAAGCCGCCTACCAAGCTGTTAAGACTCGCTCGTAAATCCGAAAAGTCCCGATCTGATCAAATCTCTGCAATCTTTTGAAGTGTGACGGGAGAGTCACGATTTTTGGCCCTCCCGCCAGCTTTTTTAGCGATTGTCGAACTCAGAACGCACCAATTCCAACCCGCGACGCGTAATGCGATAGGGCTGTCCTCGCTTCGAGGCGATGGCGCGACGTCGTTTGAGCTTGCGGAACAGGCAGAGGTCGAGCCCAGATGCGCGCCAGCCGTCGCGATTGATACAAATGACGTGATTGACTTTGCGATTGTCGCCGCGTTCGACTTCAATCCGCCCGCCTTGTGCAAGCATATGCAAAATGCGCTGTTCAGCGCGTGAAATATCCATGGTGAGAATGTCCAAAAGGGCGCGTCGTGCGCGCAAGGAAACAGACTGATCCGTTACGCGGATCAGAGCTCAGATCTGTTTCTGGCCCCGCGGCGAGGAATGGCCTTGGGGCCGTTACCGGGTCTCGGACAAGTTGAACATAAAGTCTCCGTTGGAGCCGCGAATTAGCGGTTGAATAGCGTTTTCGTCAAGCCTGCTCGCCGGAAGCAAAAAAATGTGTCTAAAGTAACGCCCATAGAAACACACAATACAGGACGAAGCGGAGGCGTCGAATATGAGCAAAATGAATGACATGCTGGCCGGGCTACGCCGGGTGGTGACAGCGAATGATGCGGACGGAAAATCGCACATCATGATTGATGGCGGACCTGCCGACGAGTTCCGCACCGGTGACCTCGGGGGTCTGTTAGAAATTTGGCACGATGACACATCCGGACCACTCGACCCGCAGCCGTGCGACGATAAAGGCGCTGGAACACCGGTCCTGTCGCCAGACCCTGGCAAAGTGAAGGTTCGCTGGTTTACCTCAGGTCCAGCTCCCGAAGGCGCGCCGCCGGAAATGATCGCGGATCTCACGCGCAAAGCTTTTATTGCTATGGGGGCAGGTGACCACCAACCCGACACGTCGAAACACCCAGCCATGCATGTGACGCATACGATCGATGCCATCATCCTGGTCAAAGGCCACGTGCGGCTCATCCTGGATAAGGAAGAAACGGTGATCGGTCCTGGTGACGTGGTTATTCAACGCGCCACCAATCACGCTTGGGCGGTCGAAGGCGACGAGCCGGCTTTATTCGTGGCCGTTTTGGTCGATCGATCCTAGGGTTTCAGCTGAGGCAATGCTCTCGGCCCAGGTTTTACAACCGAGCTTGCCGCGGCAGTCTCCGCGGACTTCCAAAGAGGCGTGGCTGACGCCAAACCCCTCTTGGTCCGCCGTAGAGATGAGGCTGATCACCGCGTCAGTTGCTGAAAGCTCTTCGGCTTGGCCGCATTTCTCGCAAACAAAGAACGCCAACGGCACATCACTCGGGCCCTGTTCGAGCGCGAAATAAGCGTTCAAGCTTTCAACTCGCGTGACGAAACCAAGCGAAACCAAAAAGTCGAGCGCCCGATAAGCGGTCGGCGGCGAAACCGAACCGACGCCGTCAAGCGAAGCCAAAACCTCATACGCAGTCAGTGGCCGTTTCGCATCGAGCAGCAGCGTCAAAACATGTTTCCGAATGGCCGTCAGACTTTTACCATTCATCTGCGCTTCGTCGGCAGCGGCTTGCAATAAGTCGTCACGCGTTGGTTTGGCGCTATCAGGCTGTCGCCATCTGCGACGGTGCAAACGGCGTTTTCCAGTGGCGGGCGTACGGGTGCGAAGACGTGTCATAGTATGACGTATATGCCTGACCCGCCTTGCCGTCGAGTTAAATTCTTCACGTTGACGTAAACGGGGTGTGTCTGCGGCAAGCGGAATTCGTAAGCCACCCCGGGTATCGATGGCGCATATTCGGGTGAGAGATGCTTCACCCTATGATTTTTCAAATACAGCCAGGTAAGTGACTGAAGGTGTACCGAAAAACGCGCAACCGGGCTGCGTAACCTCGATCACACTATGAAATCGATATCCAGCTGATCCGGCGTCATTGAGTCTCGTTTCAAGCGCTTTGATCGCTTTATTGCTAAACTCCTTGCCAATACTCTCAACGCGATATTGCATCGTCAGTCTCCAATTCAGTTAAGTCTATTCCGCCATTGCCAGGTTTGCATCGACTAAGGCGGCGAGTCGTAAGTGTTATGGACTTTTGGAAATCGTGTTGGCGAAATGCCAGTTCGCTATAACGCGAGCAGCTAGGTTCAAAAACGCATCGGTTCCCAATCGATTTTGGTCGAAGACGCCGATAAAAATGGAGTGCTCCTATGGCGATGCGATTCATCAAAGGCGCGTCTGCTTTAGGTAGTGCGTCCACCATGGCGTCTAATTCTAGTGCAACATTCAGTTTCCGCATCGTAGATGGTCTGAGAGTCTCATCCAGCACAAACTCTGTATTCGAGATGTCGAACATCTGGTCTTTTGCGCGAAACCCTTTGGGCGTTTTCAATGCGGTACTCTTTCGGTGATGCGTGATGTCCAGTTGGCGATGTTTAATTGAGTTTTGGTCGGTCCTGCCTTGCGAACTTACCCCATATTGAAAGCCTGTTTCGTATTGATTCGAAGTAATACGCAGAAAGCCGTTTCTTCTATGATCTCCTTGGAGGAAAGTTCACGTGTCGACTTGATTACCTTTACGATTAACTTTGTTGTGCGTCAAAATCATTTGAGATTTTTTCGACGTGCGTGTTCTCGCATCCCATAAACTGGCCGCCTTGACTCATGCAAAACAAAAACATAAAGAGAACAAATAGGGAATAAACTGTTGAGTAGGGCGGGCATGAGTGTGATATCGACCACGTCTGACGTGTTAGATCAGGCTTTGCGTGCAGCGGGGCTGGACGAGGCGTTTGATGATCGCGGGGTGGCTTATGAAGATTGCCCCGGGTGCGGCGCTCGCCGCGGTCTGAAACTGTCTTTGGCGCGCGGCCAAGTGCAATGTTCAGCATGCGGCAGTGCTGGGCCGTTAATTGCTTACCTGCGCGAGAAGGCCAGTGCGGGCGAGTGGAATCACGAACCCTTTTCTGAAGCCGAGATCATCCCGATTGAGCCGCGCTTGCGTGACGCCGATGCCATTAGGTCATCTGAGCAGGGTAGCGTGGTGGTTGCGGCAACGCCCGCGCCCGCTCTGGTCGCAGAATTGGTTCCAGAAGAGCCGATCATCGAAACGCCGCCTCCTCAGAAAAAGCGCGCGTCCGGGCGGTTAGGAGAGCGGATCATCATTTCGCTATTGGCGCTGCTCTTCCTCGGCGCCGGTTTGGCTGCAGCGGGTCTGTCGGGATTTGCAAATTTTCAGGCGTTCAGTCTTGGCGTTAGCGATCCGACCCAAGCTCGAGTTTGGGGATGGAGCGGCGTGATTGCCTCGATTTGCTCTTTCGGCGGCTTTACCTTCTTCTGGTGGCATCTATCGGGGGGGCGCCGCGGAGAGGCGGCGCGGGCGTTGGTCTTCGCTTTAGCGGGTGCCGGCACGAGCATTGCCGGAACCACTTTATTCATGCTCAACAATGCGCAAGGCCAGGCCACGAACTGGCAGAATGCCGAACAGGTCCGGGCCCTGACCGAGGCCGATATTGCCGATTGGGCGCGCCAGCTTGAAGGTATTCCACCTGAAACACGTTCGATTGACGGCTTGAGGGCCTATCTCGCAGGTGTGGAAGCGGCCGGCCGAACGCATCAGAAGCCGTATCGCGATGCTCAAAACGAATTGGGTCTGGCGGAACGCCGCGCGCAACTAGAAGCTCAAATCTCTACCGCCCGCAGCGAATTGCGCGCCGCGGCGACCACTCATGGTCAGGTACAGCCCGCGCAAAGTCTACCGGCTTGGTTCTTCGCATTGATGTTGGAACTGTTTTCGTCGCAAGCGACCAGCATCGCTTTCGTTTCACTCCTCTTGCTTTACGGACGTAAGCCCGAGCCGATGAGTGAGGACGCGTTCGGCCCGGTGGTTTAACCCGAGCCAGCGGGCCCTAAGCGGCCTTTTCGACGATGACCGTGCCGGCGGAGTACCCTGCGCCGAACGAACAGATCAGACCTTTGTCGCCAGCTTGCATATCTTGGCTATGTTTGTGGAACGCAATGATCGATCCCGCCGAACTGGTATTGGCATATGTGTCCAGCACCGTCGGGCTTTCATCTGCTGTGGCCTCGCGTCCCAGCACTTTTGAAGCGATCAACCGGTTCATATTGGCATTCGCTTGATGCAGCCACATCCGTCGCAAATTGGGCGCTTCGAGATCGAGGCGTTCGAGCTCAGCAATGATCATTTTCGCGACCATCGGGACGACTTCTTTGAAGACTTTACGACCTTCCTGCACGAACAATTTGTCCTCCGCACCAATCCCGTCCGGGGCACAGCGATTTAGGAAGCCAAAATTATTGCGAATATTGTTCGAGAATTGGGTCTTCAGATTTGTGCCGAGGATTTTCCAATGCGTGGCCGGTGCAATAACTTCCGCTTCAATCAGGACCGCGGTGGCGACATCTCCGAAAATGAAATGGCTATCGCGATCTGTGAAGTTCAAATGGCCGGAACAAATTTCCGGATTGACCATTAAGACAGACTTGGCGCTGCCGGAGCGAACAAAATCAGCCCCGGTTTGAATGCCAAAGGTCGCTGAAGAGCAAGCGACATTCATATCAAAGCCAAAGCCTTCTATGCCTAACGCATCCTGGATTTCGACCGCCATGGCAGGATAGCCGCGTTGCATGTTTGATGCGGCACAAAGGACTGCATCGACATCTTTGGCATCACGTCCGGCCGCCTCGAGCGCCACTTTCGCGGCATTCACGGCAATTTCCGCAAGCACAGAAATTTGCTCATTCGGACGTTCTGGAATCACAGGGCGCATAATGTCGGGATCGACCACGCCAGATTTGTCGACCACGAAGCGCGATTTAATGCCCGACGCTTTCTCGATGAATTCGACGCTGGAATGGGTTTTTGCCTGGACCATGCCTGCTTCGATGTCAGCAGAATGTTCAGCATTCCATTTGTCGGCCCAGCGATTGAAGCTCTCCACCAATTCTTCATTGCTGACCGATTCAGACGGCGTCCAAAGTCCGGTCGCCGAGATAACAGGGGTGATCATTTAGGGCCTCTTGTGCCGCGATTGCGGCGCTCTTCCTTCACTAAGCCCTCTGGTCTAAGCCGATGAAACACCGACGTCGAGCCATCGGTCGCTGTGAATGTGCTGGAAAATCAGCGCCTCAATTCTTCTCAGCGCCTGCGATTTCACGGCCCAGCTCGCGACGTTCAGCATTGTCTTCGAATTGCTCCACACGTTGCGCATCTTGATGGCGATCGCGTTCGGCATCTTGGATGGCGTCGGCGATACAGCGATTGCGACTGGATTCGTCACTGATCGAATCGCACTTTGCATAAGCGCGGTCGCGATCATATTCAGTGTTTGAGACGCAAGCGGTCATCAAGCCGAGCGCGGCAATCATCAAAATGGGTTTCATCGTACAAACTCCTGGACTTCAACGAAGCGCGGGCATCCGACTTCGTGATCATTGTAAAGACCGCACGCTTGCATCCAAGCATAGACGATCGTTGGGCCAACAAATTTATGGCCACGCTTTTTCAGTGCTTTTGAGCACGCTTCGGAAATCTCGGTTTTGGTCGGACCATCGCGGTAATTTTTCAAATGGCCGAGAATTGGCTTGTGGTCGACAAAGTCCCAACAAAACTCAGCAAAGTCCTCGCCTTGATCAAATCCGTCGAGGAATGCGCGAGCATTGCCGATACAGGATTCGATCTTTTTCGGACTGCGAATGATACCCGGATTGGTCAGTGCTTTTTCGATGCGGGACTGATCCCAGCGGGCAATCTTCTCAGGGTCAAAGTCATCAAACTCTTCACGCATCGTCTCTCGCTTCCGCAAGATCGTGATCCAGGAGAGGCCCGCCTGCATGCCATCGAGTTGAAGCTTTTCCCATAATGCGCGCGAGTCATATTCTGGAACGCCCCATTCCTGATCGTGATAGGCGCGATAAAGCGGGTCGTCTATCGGCGCCCAGGCGCAAGGTATCTGATCGGTCATGAATCCTTCTTAGCGCTGAGTTCGGCGACAAGCCAATCCGGTTTTGTGATTGTGACAGGGGTTTCATTAATCGCGATTTGGGCTTGATCGCTTTCGGCTTTCTGCCAGCGATCGATGCGCACACGCGCGAGCGCTTGCCGGTCCTGTATACTGGTCACCTCGCCGATGGGCGCTGGTGCTAGCAATGCGTCGCCGACTTCCACTTCGCCAGACGAAGCAAGTTTGATTGGTAGGCTACGTTTGCGGATTTTTCCGCGCCGATGCATGCGGCTGACGACTTCTTGTCCGACAAAACAGCCTTTGTTCAGAGCGACTCCGCCCAGAATGTCCATATTGATATCCGATGGAAACACATCCGCGGTCTCGAAATCGAGCCCTTGTTCTGGCACGCCATGCGCGATTCGATCGGCATGATAGGCAGCGATCGCGACTATATCTTCTTCGAGCGGAGCCCCGTTCAGCGCGCGCCAGTTCTCTTTGGACGTTAAAGTGCGCTGTCGCCCGCCGGGATAGCGGTGATCGAGATAGACCTGATCTGCGCCCTCAAGTGTTTCGGCAAGATCGGAGGCGGGCTGAATGCTGGCGACGATAATTGTGTCGTCCAAGCGCTGGATGTCCACTTGGCTGCGCAAGCGGAACATTTTGAGTCGTTTGGCGAGATCATCTGCATAAACCGCAGCCGTGTCGAGCAAGACCCCCGTCTCTGTTCGGACGGCGAGATAGTCTGACAGGATTTTGCCTTGCGGCGTTAACAGCGCGCCGTATCGCGTCGCACCCACCTGCCAATCCGTGGTCGCATGGGTCACCAATCGCTCCAGCATAGTGATCGTGTCTGGACCGTCGAGCGATATAACAGCTCGTTGTGCAAGGTGGATGAAGGGAGATGCCATGCACGAGCATTTAGGTCGCGTCGCCCGGCTTGTCATCGGCAGAAAAGAAAAAGGTCCGGTGGCAGGAGGGAGGCGCCACCGGACCGAGATCTAAGAGATCCTGAGGGGAAAGATGATCTCTTAGAAGTTGTAACGCGCGCCCACGGTCAGGCTGGTGCCGTCAAAATCGTCATCGACGCGCGCATTGAAGAGGTTGTTGCCATTGCCAATGAACCGGCGGTCAAATTCCAAATCGCGAATTTGGAAATAGCGGGCTTCGCCATAGACTTCCCACGACGTGCCGGTGAGCCAGGTCAGGCCCGCCGCGAAAGTGCCCGCGAGGCCGCTGTCTTCACCGGTCACAACAAAGTTCGGATCAACCGCCCCGCCACCTGCATAGAGAATATTTGCGTCGACGTTCGCGACACCCAATCCGCCGCCAATAAATGGCACCAGGGTTTGGTCATCGGACCAGATGATGTCGCTATAATTATTGATCAGGAAGAAATCGATGCTGGCATCGCCGCCGAAGGACTGTGTGCCGCCATTGAAGCTGCCATCACTGACGTCCACGTCGAGGGTCGAATATTCGAGTTCAAGCCGGGTGTTGAACAGACCGAAAAATTCCCACGGCGTTTTATAGCCAAGTGCGACGCCGAGCGTGCTGTCGCTATCAAACTCGGCGCGGACGCGGGCCGGGTCACCGATCGTGCCGGGCGCGCCCGCAACCGGCGCTTGCGTCCCTCTGAGGTCCGCATCGTTGGCAAATCCTGCACCGATGAAGCCAGCGACGTAAAAGCCATCATCATTTTGCGCCAAGGCGGGCAGAGCGGTGAGGGACGAAAGGGCTAAGGCAAAAGTAGAGACACGAAGCATGATGGGAGAAGTCCTTCTGGAGACGTTTTGTATTTCGTTGCCACCGGACCTAGTGGGCGAATTCAAACGATGCACGTCACGAGTGATCACTCCCCGATCACCATCGCTCACACTGAATTGAGCTCACAATTTCAGTTGCCCCGCTGGCAAGGGGTTTGCGCCAATGGCTCTGACCGCACCTCGCCGCGGCGGCACGCTTGACTAAATCGAGCCGCCATGTGGAGTGCGATGAGGAAGACCAACGAGGCCGCGATTCTGCGATGAGTGAGACCAGTCATATCCCGTTCCGGGAAGTGCCCTATCTGCCCCAGAAACTAAATGTCCAGCGGCGCGCCGATGGATCGATATTGCTCGAGAACGGGCAACCGTTGAAAGACCATCCGCCACATATGTTGTGGCCGCTCAAGCACTGGGCAGATGCTGCACCCGACCGCACTTGGTTGGCGCAGCGCGATCCGGTCGATCCAGCACGTGAGGGCTGGCAAGAGATCTCCTATGCTGACGCCTGGGATCGCGTCCAAGCCATCGCGCAAGGCTTTCTGAATGCGGGCGCTGATGCACCGGTGATGATCCTCTCGCGCAACACGATTGACCATGCCGTGGTGATGTATGGTGCTATGCTGGCGGGTGTGCCTGTGGTTCCAGTGACACCTGCTTACGCTCTGCTCAGTCAGGATTTTGCGCGGCTGAATTATGTCGACGGCCTGGTCGAACCCGAATTCATCTATGTTGAAGACGGCGCCGAGTATCAGCGGGGCCTGGACGGAATGCAGGTTGGCGCGCGAACGGTCCTGTACTCGCGCAATGCGCCGTCCGGTTATAACAGCCAATCGCTCGACGATTTTGCAGTGTCCGGCGGCAATTCAGTGGCTGATGCTTTTGATCGTTTGACGCCAGAGACCGTCGCGAAGTTCATGCTGACATCCGGCTCGACCGGCGAGCCTAAGGCGGTGATCAATACGCACAAAATGATCGCCGCGAATGCGAAAATGATCCGATCGGTGTGGGACGATCAGCGACTGGCCGAAGTGACCGGCGACGTTCAAGTCATGTGCAACTTTCTGCCCTGGAGTCATACGTATGGGGCCAACGCCATCTTGCACAATATGACCGACTGGGGCGGCACCCTCTATTTAGACTGGGGGGCACCCACCCCCGCTCGATTGCCGGAAATGATCCGTAATATGAAAGACGTTTCGACCACGCAGCACACGACGGTGCCAGCCGCATGGGCGGCGTTGGCGACGGAGTTCGAGCGCGACGACGCCCTGGCCGAGACTTTCTTTAAGCGCATTTGTTCCATGGCCTATGGCGGCGCGGCGATGGGCCAGGATATCTATGAACGGATCCAAAAAGTCGCCGTCCGGGTGACCGGCAATCGCATCTCACTTTCGGCAGGCTATGGTGCGACCGAAACGGCGCCGACCGCGAGTAATGTCCATTGGCCAAATGACACGATGGGTTTGATTGGGCTGCCCTTACCGGGGAATGTGTTCAAATTGGTGCCCGCAGGTGAGAAGCTCGAATTGCGCGTCAAAGGCGTCAACGTCACGCCGGGCTACTATCGCAATGCAGAGAAGACCAACGCCGCTTTTGATGAGGAAGGCTTCTATCGTCTTGGTGATGCTGTGCGGTTCGTAGATCCCGATCAGCCCGAAAAGGGCTTAGCCTTTGATGGGCGGACCGCTGAAGAGTTCAAACTGGCAAATGGCACTTGGGTTTCAGCTGGAAAGCTCCGCGTCCAGGCCGTGCAAGCCGTCGATGGCGCGCTCGCCGACGCTGTGGTTTGTGGGCTGAACCAGGATGAGATCTGTCTGCTCGGGTTCATCAATGAAAGCTATTGCCAGCGCCTGGTGGGTGAGCCCTTGCCGCTCTCATCCCTTATTGCCCATCCAAAAGTGATTGAAGCGGTTCGGACCGGACTAACGGCGCATAATACCGCTCATCCGAACACGGCGAGCCGAATTGCCAGAATCCTATTGCAACCGACGCCGCCGCAAGCCGATGCCGGAGAGATCACCGAAAAGGGATATATAAATCAAAACAAGGCGCAAACCTTGCGCGCGCCGGAAGTTACCAGACTCTACGAAACGCGTATTTCGGATGATGTCATAATTCTGTAACATGCAAATACACAACTTATACAACCAATCACAGCCTGTTGACTTGAAATTGTTAACGCGGGGTCAGATATTGTTGGCGCAGAGCGAGAGACATATCTCCTTTGCAGCCATATCCCCTTTGTGGCTTGTCTACGGACCCTGACAGGACGATTGAGCGCTTCAAGCGATCGGTCGTCCTGTCTTGCATTTGAGCTTGTTTTCCGATCGCGATGCCCGCTAGACAGGCGAAAGATCAGACCAAAATGAGGACGACAATGGGCGAGGCAGACTCCAGCAAAATGACCGGCGCAGAGGCTTTGGTCGGAACGCTTGCAGATCATGGTGTCACGGCATGTTTTGCCAATCCAGGAACATCTGAGATGCATTTGGTCACCGCGCTCGATGGCGAACCGCGGATCCGTACGGTCCTCTGCTTGTTTGAAGGGGTCGCAACTGGGGCAGCGGATGGGTTCGCACGTGTCTCGGGGGTTCCGGCGATGACGCTGCTGCATCTCGGCGCCGGGTATCTCAATGCCGGCGCAAACATCCACAATGCGGGCCGCGCCAACACGCCGATGATCAATGTCATTGGAGATCATGCGGTGCCGCACCTTAAATATGATGCGCCGCTGACTTCAAACATCCGCGGCTTGGCGGGACCGAACTCCTTATGGATTAAGTCAGCCGACAAGGTGGAAGAGACGGGGCATCTCGCGGCCGAAGCGTTCGCGGCGAGCTTCGGGCCAAAGCCGGGGCCGGTATCATTACTGCTTCCTGCCGATAGCGCGTGGCTTGAAGGCGGCGTCAAAGCCGACCCTCAATCGCCCGCCCCGTTGCGCACGGTATCAGATGAGCAGATAGAGGCCGCCAAGTTGGCTATCGCGAAAGCTGAGCGTCCTGTCATCATTGTCAATGGAACCGCGTTGAACGAGACGGGCCTGCAGGCGGCCGCGCGATTGAAAGCTGCAGGGATCCGTGTGCTGACGGATACGTTTTACGCCAAAATGCGACGCGGCGCCGGCGTCTTCGCGCCCGAGCGAATGCAATACTTTGCTGAAGGCGCCATGGCCGATCTCGAAGGCAGCGACTTGATGATCATTGCCGGCACCAACGCGCCGGTGGCGTTCTTTTCTTATCCTGGCAAACCCAGCCTGTTGGTCCCAGAAGGATGCGCCCTGTTCGACATGGGCGATGCCAGCACGGACAGTGCGGCGAGTTTGACCGCGCTTGCCGATGCTTTGGGAGCCGTCGACGCAGCTGCGCCGCAAGTGTTGGTAATGCCGGAGCTGCCCTCTGGCCCGCTCACGGCTCAGAGTGTCGGGCAAAGTCTGGCGCGGCATATGCCGGAGAACGCTTTGGTATCAGATGACGGCGTATCCAATGGTCTGCTATCTTATCTGCCGACTGCCAATGCCCGCGCGCATGATTGGATGATGCTGACGGGTGGGGCGATTGGCCAGGGCATGCCTTTGGCACTTGGTGCGGCGATTGCCGCGCCAGAGCGAAAGGTGATCTGCATCACCGGCGACGGCGCCGGTATGTATACCAACCAAGCGTTGTGGAGCATGGCGCGCGAAAGCGCGGACGTCACCACGATTGTCTTTGTCAATCACTCATACCGTATACTGAATATTGAGCTGCACCGCACCGGCGCAGGCAATCCTGGGCCAGCTGCGAGAAACATGTTGTCAATTGGCGGACCAGATATCGATTGGGTTCAATTGTCGTCGAGCATGGGGGTGCCCGCCGTCGAGGCCACCACCGCGGAAGCATTCGATGCCGCACTCGCCGATGCGATTGCGGATGCGGGTCCGCGTTTGATTGCGGCGGTTGTCCCTGGCTAACCAAAGAATCAGGGCCCGAAGGCGTTTTTCTGCCAAAACACCGCCAAAAGTTAATCACAACACGCCGCGCTGTTAAGACACTGCGGTATTCGGCTGTGGGCTGTTAACCTTAACGCAAATCCTGTCCGGCAATCTCACCCCTGTCGCCGAGGTATTGGTGGCAGTGATGGTGGGTGTCCCGGACTGAGAAAACTCAGACGGGCACCTCTCGAAAATTGAGAGGAAGAGAAGATGCCATATTCAGATTTGGCAACCGATATTGCACCTGAGACCGGTTTGGAGAGTCAAACCGCAACAGGTGAAGAGCTATACCGCGTAGGACTGGCTTATTCAGAAGGTGTTGATTGCGAACAAGACCTGATTGCCGCACATAAGTGGTTCAACCTGGCTGTGATGAAAGGCCATGACGACGCCAAGATTTGCCGTCAAGAAATGGCTGACCTGCTCGACAAAGAAGACATTAAGTCTGCTTTGGCAGCGGCCCGTGCTTGGTTGCAGCTGGCGAATTAATAGTCCGGCAATCCACGGAAGTTTGCGAACATTTCCGTGCCCTCATATTGGGGGTTCGGGCAGGGCGCGCCATCCGTTTCATCTTCGGTGCGACAGCTCAGTTGTTGCACCCGGACTTCAAGCTCAGAACAGGGCATGGAATACGGATCGAACATGTTCAGTTCGATCGTGACGACTGCGACGCCGTTATCATCCGCGTTGTGCAGACTGGCGCCTGAGCCGGTTAAGCTCTGATCGACGACTTCGAAATTGGCATTCAGAAGAATGTACTCTTCGGTGGTTCGAAGCGCGTAATGCACATTCGGATTGCATTGGCCGTCGGGCAGATCTGCATTCGCTTCAAACCGCACCAATAATGTGTCTTCCGCGAGATCGGCATATGGATCTTCGACCGTCGGTTCTGATCCGCATGCAACCAATGCCATGCTGAGCGCTATGGCAACACTCCGAGTTTTCATTCTTCCCCCTCTAGGTTTTTCCCTAGCTTTCATTGTAGCGATAGCCGACGCCGTAAAGGGTCTCGATCGCGTCAAATTCCTTATCGCTTTCGCGGAACTTTTTGCGCAAGCGTTTGATGTGGCTGTCAATCGTCCGATCATCGACATAGATCTGATCATCATACGCGGCATCCATCAAATTATCTCGCGACTTCACATAGCCGGGGCGTTGGGCCAGCGCTTGCAGGATCAGGAATTCTGTCACGGTCAAACGCACTGGATGACCATCCCAAGAACAAGAGTGCCGGTTTGGATCCAGCGTGAGACGCCCGCGAACAATCGGCTTAACGTCACCTTCTTCAGGGCTGCTATCGGCCGAGCGTGAGCGTCGCAGAACCGCTTTGACCCGTTCCGAGAGCAGGCGATTTGAGCACGGCTTACGGACGAAATCGTCGGCGCCGATATTAAACCCAATCACTTCATCAATTTCTTCGTCCTTAGAGGTCAGAAAGATGACCGGCAGTTCGGAGGTTTGGCGCAACCGCTTGAGCAGTTCCATACCGTCCATCTTGGGCATTTTGACATCCAGAATGGCAAGGTCAGGTGGACTGTCCGTCAGCGCACCAAGTGCGGTCAAGCCATCGTGATAGGTTCTGACGTGATAGCCTTCCGCTTCGAAGAAAATCTTCAAAGACGCGACAATGTTCTCGTCATCATCAACTAAAGCCAGTGTTGTCATTCTGCAGCCCTTTACTGTCAAACCCGATCCGGGACCGGGCTTTAATCTGAGGGCTGTTGAACCACGGTTCGAGCGCCGCCGGAAGCCCCGGTCTGGAGGAAGTTCTACACTTACCCAGTTTTTTGGCGCAGATTTGCGGTGAATGCGGCAATTTTGCGTTTTGTTTCAGGCCGTTGACCTGACGGTTGTACAAGGCGCTTAGACTTTGGACAGGCCTTGGTGCCATAAGTGATGCATTGGCGTTTGCCAGCATCTTTGGCTTGATAAAGGGCTTTATCGGCCAGACTCAGCACTTTGCTAGGTGTCCCGCCATGGTTCGGATAGCGCGCATGTCCGATCGATGCTGAGACGCGAAGCACGGTCTGATTCCAACGGTAAGGACGGCTGATAATGTCGATCAAATATTCGGCATACTTGCGGACACTGCCTAAAGTGCCGTCGACTTCTTCGAGCAAGATGACGAACTCATCGCCGCCCAGGCGCACCAATAAGTCATTCTCGTCAGTCACTTCTCGCAACCGTTCGGAGAGCTTCTTGATCAGGAAGTCACCCGCATTGTGGCCGTGCGTGTCATTGACCAGTTTGAAGCCGTCTAAGTCGATCAGTAAAATATCAAACGACTCGCCATTTTGCACACGTTCAAACCGTTCTTGCAGGCGAATGCGATTGGCAAGGCCGCTTAAGTGATCGTGGGCAGCGAGGTGCGATTGATACTCGACCAAGTCGAGCAACTGCCGATTCACTTTCTCGCTCTGTTGCACCAGCATGATCGCGGCGGCGCCACAGCCAAGCGTCGAAATCATAATAATAAAGGACGACAGCAAGACGTCCGATTGATAAGAAATTTCGAATATCGGTAAGTGATTGGTGCTCACCGCGACATACCCGATGCCAAACACGATCACGATGTTGAGCAAGGTGAAAAACACCGTGTCGCGGGTGTTCAGCAAAATAGCGGCAACCACCGGCAGGATCGGCAAAATGCCAATATGATACCCGGTCACGCCGCCGGATTGATAAATCTCGACCCATAAGAGCAACGAGAAACCGAGCAGCAAGAAACGAATATAGGGCCTGGGTTTGGCGCTCCAAAGACTGACTTTGAGGGCCACAACCGCGAACAGACATCCCATAATGCCTGTCCCGAGATTGAGCCAATTGGTCGTCTGAACGCCGAGTTGATGAACTTGCAATGCGGTGTAGCCGGCGGTCATCAGGAAAGCGAAGAGCGAGACCATCACCATACGGCGACGGTGAATGTCCTCCGTCGACAAAATGAAGCTGCCATCGTCGCGAACCCACTTGGTCTTAGGGACAATGCCGCTGAATAGAGAGAAAAAACGATTCAAACTAACCGCCCTTCAGTTTGTTCTACTTCTAGGCGTATCCAGTCAAAATAGCGTTGACCGATTCTCGAAATTTTCAGGTTTTCCTTTGGATTTCAGTCACAAGTCGGCATTCACCTTGACGATACCCACAGGGTTCTGTACGCGGCGCATTATGAAAACGAAATTGCATCATCTCCATCCAAGGACCTGACGTGCCCGACGAGGCGCGAACGATCTCGGTGCGCCTGAATAGTTTTCATTCCCAGACTTCTGCCAAACCTCTGAACGAATAGAAGCTCGACCGCTCGCCGATCCGACCATCGCCGGGTCGTTGCACGCTTCGGCACTGAAACCTTCACAGTCACCACAGCTTCGTTTATGCGGGGCGCGACCTAAGACAAAGGCCATCCCATGGGCAAGCAAAAGAAGTCAAAGCCGATCGATCTCGCGCGAAAACCGCGTGGCTTTCCGGATAAGCGAGAAGGGTTGATCGAAGCCGAGAAAGCGATGA
Source organism: Pseudomonadota bacterium (assembly GCA_039194965.1). GTDB lineage: Bacteria > Pseudomonadota > Alphaproteobacteria > Caulobacterales > Hyphomonadaceae > Henriciella. The sequence continues at coordinate 118,391 of JBCCVQ010000006.1, forward strand.
TCGAGCGGATCACCGCCGTCTATCGACGCTGGGGGTTTGAGGGGCTTGATACAGGCGCATTTGAGTTTGCCGATGCATTGGGCAAGTTTCTCCCCGATCAGGATCGGCCAAATGCTGGCGTTTTCGCCCTGCAAGATGATGACGAACAGTGGATGAGCCTGCGCTATGATTTGACCGCGCCGCTCGCCCGTTTTGCTGCGGAGAATTGGCAAACTCTGGCGAAGCCGTATAGGCGCTATGCCGCCGGGCCGGTTTGGCGAAATGAAAAACCAGGGCCCGGTCGCTTTCGTGAATTCTTGCAGTGCGATGCCGACACAGTTGGCGCAGGCGGCGCTCATGCAGATGCTGAAATGATCGCCATGGCGGCCGAGGCGATGCGCGCCGCCGGCGCATCGGATGGTGAATTTGTCATTCGCGTAAACACGCGCCGTCTTTTGAACGCGGTCCTGCAAAGCGTCGGCGCCACGAATGACGCGCAGCGGCTCACGATACTCCGTGCGCTGGATAAGCTGGACAAGTTTGGTGTCTCAGGCGTGGCCGACTTGTTGGGCGAAGGCCGCATGGATGAAAGCGGCGACTTTACCAAAGGGGCGGGTCTGGACCCTGATGGCGTCAAGCAAGTATTGGCCTTTGCCGAAGCGGCGCGGGCCACCCGCGGTGAGACGCTCGAGGCGCTCGGACAGGCCGTTGGAAATAGCGAAGAAGCGCAAGCCGGCTTGGCTGAACTCAATCAGATTACTGCGGCCCTAGCAGCCCTTGGCGCACCTGAGGCGGACGTCCAATTCGACCCCTCCATCGTGCGCGGACTTGAATATTATACGGGGCCCGTCTTCGAAGCTGAATTGCTGAAAGAGACCACCGATGAGGCCGGCAATTTGGTGCGCATCGGCTCGGTCGGTGGCGGTGGACGATATGATGATCTGGTCGCTCGCTTCACAGGCGAGAAAATTCCCGCGACGGGATTCTCGGTTGGGGTCAGCCGCCTCGCAGCCGCGTTTTCCATCCGCGGTGATATTGAAGAGCTGAACGGTCCGGTGGTGGTCTTGAATATGGACCGCGACAATCCGGCTATCGCGTTGCAATTGGCCACAGAACTGCGCTCCGCTGGTTTGCGCGCGGAAGCCTATATGGGCAGTTCCGGGATGCGGCCTCAGATGAAATACGCGGACCGTCGCCGCGCCCCTGCTGTGATTATGGTTGGTACCGACGAATTGGAAAAAGGCGTCGTCACCATCAAAGATCTCAAAGAAGGCGCCCGCCAAGCCGCGGCGATTGAAAGCAATGAAGCGTATCGCGAAGCCCGGCCCGGCCAATTTGAGGCGCCGCGAGCTGAGATGATCAGCCGTGTGCGCGAGATTGTGGAGGCCGACCAATGAGCCTGACCGAACGCGCCGCAAGCGCGCTGGTATCGATCGGCGGGGAGCTTGTCGATCCACCTGTTCTTATTCGCGCGAAGGTCCCTCTAGAGCTTTCGGGCGAAGCGGTTCGCAGCCGTATCTGTACCTTTGTCGATCAAGCGGGGCGGGAATGGGCACTGCGACCCGACTTCACATTGGTGGTCGCCCAAGATGAAGTCGCGGCGCGGCGCGACGGGCTAAACAGCGAAACAATCCGTCGCTATCAAGGTCCGGTCTTTCGATTGCCGATGACCCCCGATGCACCGGTCGAGTATGATCAAGTTGGCTTAGAAAAATTTGGCGCGGCGCCCGGCGTCGCCGAAGATGTTTGGTTGTTCGAGACATTGGCCAAAGTCAGTCAGTCTTGCGGGGTCGATTCTGGAATGGCTTGTTTTGGTGACTTGTCGATCTTTCCTGCCTTTGTCGACGCGTTGAACCTCGCGCCAGATCTGAACGCCGGACTGAAGCGCGCATTTCGCCAAGAAGGTGGCGTGCGGGCGTTTCTCGGCGGGCAAGGGCAGGCGCGGTCAGGACTGTCGCGTCGATTGTCCGGCATGGACAAAGACGACATCGCCGCCTTCGTTGACGACATTTTCCAAATGACCAATGTCCAGCCGGTGGGGCTTCGCAGTGCCGATGAGATTGTCGAGCGATTGGTCGAACGGGCGCAATCAAGTGGCGCGACCGTATCAGCAGCCGAGAAATCTGTTATCGAAAAAGTGCTGTCTTTGGATGTGCCACTCGCGGATGCGCCGAAGGCTTTGATGTCCGTCGTCAAAGAGCACCAATTGGGCGGCCTGGACGATCAGCTCGAACAGTTCCGAGGGCGAACCGAAGCGCTCTGCGCGAGTGCGCATCAAGGTTTCATTTCCGAGGCGCGATTCGCGACCCGGTTTGGACGGCGCTTTACCTATTATGACGGGTTCGTTTTCGAGGTGACTGCGAACGCATCCGCGAATGCACCGTTTATCGCCGGTGGCCGGTACGATTCGCTACTAAGCGATTTGTCCGCGGGTGAGATCGATGCGACGGGACTTGGCGGGGTGGTCATCCCGCACCGCATGCCGCTTGAACCGGGAGCTAAGAGATGAGCCGTTTGACCATCGCGATCCCATCAAAGGGACGCTTGAAAGAGAATTCAGAATCTTGGCTCAAAGCCAGCGGTTTTAAACTTCGCCAAAAAGGCGGTGGGCGCGGTTATAGCGCTGAGCTTAATGGGTTGCCCGACGCAGAAGTGATGTTGCTGTCGGCGCGCGAAATCGCTGAGGGCTTGATCGCTGGCCAGCTACACATTGGAATCACCGGCGAAGACCTGTTGCACGACTTGGCCGGTGACTTTGACAGCGACGTCTCAGTGATGCGCCGATTAGGATTTGGCGGCGCCGATGTGATCGTTGCCGTACCCGCTGCTTGGTTGGATGTGGATACAATGTCCGATCTCGAAGCCGCGGGCGCATTGTTTCGAGCGCGCCATGGACGGCGCATGCGAGTCGCAACGAAGTATCTGAAACTGACACGGCAATTCTTTTCGGAAAAAGCAGTCGGCGAGTATCGTTTGATCGAAAGTCCTGGCGCCACCGAAGCCGCGCCGGCCGCGGGCACTGCGGAAGTCATTGTCGACATCACATCGACGGGTGCCACGCTGAAAGCCAATGATCTCAAGATTCTACAAGACGGCGTAATCCTCAAAAGCGAGGCGTCCCTGACTGGGTCGCTGGCCGCGACTTGGTCCGAGGAGGCGCGCGCCACCCTGCGAATCTTTTTGGACGGCGTCGAAGCAACCGCCGCGGCCAAAGCGTTCTCGCGGCTCGAAGCATCGCGTGCGATCTCGGATGATCAATTGTCCGCGCTCGGATTAACCCGTGTCTCTGAACGTGTGGCGTTATGCCCATCGAATCAGGCGCGCGACGCCGCACGATGGTTAACGAATGCAGGTGCGGAAACTGTAGCAATTGCAACAGTTAACCAAGTATTTAGCTCTGACAACGCTGTCTTCGAAAATTTTGTTAAGAAGCTGTCACGAAGTGCTTGACGCGCTGCGACAATCTGGCAATACAGGTCTTGCAAGTTTCTGGGAGGAAACGCTGCAATCACTTTTCAGGGCGTGACCAAGTGGTCGCGCCTTTTTCTTTTCTCGCTTCCTCTCCCTCAGTTTCATCTCATCCAAAAGAAAAACGACCCCCGACTGGGAGTCGCCAAGATGATGGAGTGAGAGTTATCAACAAGGCGACGCTCAGGGGGGAGAGAGGGGTAAGGGAGTCGCCAAGTCATTTATTATTGAAAAACAATAACAGTTTATCGTTTTTCGTCAATGGAGTTGCGAAAAAAATCTTCCTGAATCTTTTGTAAGGAAAATTTCTCCACCGAAATTGCGATGTTCAGAACGAACGTGTCTCATTTGTAGCATGCGCCGCTGATTCATGCCCTCTTCAGGTCATGTGTTGACTTTCGCAGGTAGCCTCGCCAAGCGTGCGCACAGGGCAACTCAATCGCAATTTACACCAGACAGGAGCGAACCATGTCGGATCCACGTCAACATATCATGCCGGTCTACCGTCCACCGGAAGAAGCGTTCGAGCGTGGCGAAGGTGTGCGTCTGATAACCGAAGATGGAAAGTCGTATCTCGACTTCGTGGCCGGTATTGCTGTGAGCGCGCTTGGTCATTCACATCCGGCTATGGTTGAGGCGTTGCAAACGCAAGCGGGCAAGCTCTGGCACACATCAAACATGTTTCGCGTCCCAGCCGGTGAAGACCTGGCGCGGAAAATGTGCGAGCGTCTGCCATTTGCCGATCGCGTCTTCTTCACCAATTCAGGGACCGAAGCGATCGAATGTGCGCTCAAGACTGCGCGAAAGTATCATTGGGCGAATGGCGATCCGGACCGCTATGAAATCGTCACCTTTAGCGGCGCGTTTCATGGGCGCTCCCTTGGCGCGATAAATGCAGGCGGCAATCCAAAATATTTAGAAGGTTTCGGGCCAGCGTTGCCTGGATTCACGCAAGTTGAGTTTGGCGATCATGAGGCATTGGACGCCGCGGTGACTGACAAGACGGCCGCGGTTTTGGTCGAACCTGTGCAAGGCGAAGGCGGTGTTCGCGCGATTCCCGAAACCTGCCTGCAAGAGCTGCGCAAGCTTTGCGACGAGCGCGGCGCGCTGCTCATCTATGACGAAGTCCAATGCGGCATGGGCCGCACTGGTCAGCTGTTTGCGCATGAATGGGCCGAGCATGCTGAGCCCGACATTATGTGCGTCGCCAAAGGCGTTGGCGGCGGTTTCCCGTTCGGCGCCTGTTTGACCACCGAAGCTGCGGGATCGGTCATGCAACCGGGCAGTCATGGCTCGACATATGGGGGCAACCCCTTAGCAATGGCGGTTGGGAACGTGGTTTGGGACATCATCTCAGACGAAGAATTTTTGGCCCAAGTCCGCCGAGTCGCCGGCACGGTGGCACAAGGACTGAAGTCGCTTTCCGATAGTCACCCTGACAAAGTCGATGGCGTGACCGGCAAAGGCTTGCTGATCGGCCTGAAGCTAAAAGCTTTGCCCAAGCCGGTGCAGAATGCGTGTCGCGAGAATGGGCTTTTGGTCGGCGTTGCCGGCAATAATGTCCTGCGTTTGGCGCCGCCGCTTGTCATCGAAGACTCCGACGTACGCGAAGCCGTTGGCATTATGGATGCTGCGCTCGGCAGTTGGGAGATTGGCAGTTAAGGCGCGCGTCAGCGCGTCCACGGCTGGTTTGCCTTCCCTTTCGCAAGAATTACCCTAATCCTGGTGCCGAGTAGCACATAGGAGGGCGTGTTCGTGACTGGACTTTATTTAGGATTGGGCGCGGTATCAGCGATATTGGTCACCGTTGCGATTCTGTTCAATCTGCTCGTCGGCAAACGCAATATGGTCAACAATGGTTGGGCCGATATTGATGTCCAGTTGAAGCGCCGCGCGGACCTCATCCCGCAATTGGTCACTGCGGTTCAAGGCTATGCCAACCACGAGCGGCAATTGTTCGAAGATGTCATCATGAAACGCAACGCCGCGCTGCAAGCGGGCGATGATCCGGACGCGCGCGGCAGCACGGAAAGTGCGCTTGCAGCGCCCGTCGGCCGCCTGCTCGCATTGGCGGAAGACTATCCCGATTTGAAAGCCAATGAAAATTTTCTCGATTTGCAGAACGAGTTATCTGACACTGAGAACAAAATCGAAATGGCGCGGCGCTTCTATAATGGCGCGGTGCGCGAAATGAATGTCGCGGTGGAGAGCTTCCCGAACAATCTGATCGCTGGCTTGTTTGGGTTTCGACAAAGTCGGTTTTTCGAAATCGAAATGTCGGATCGCGCGGTGCCTTCGCTCGATTTGGGAGGGGATGCGTAATGCAGTTCGTCCGACTCGGCGCGCTCCTATTGCTGGCTTTCTGGGCGGCCCTGGCGGCGCTCGGGGAAGAAGCTATCCAGCGATTTGATGTCGATATCACAGTCGAGAAAGACGGCGATATCGTTGTCTCAGAAACCATCGCCGTAAATGTCGAAGGCCGCGATATTCGGCGCGGCATATTCAGAGAATTGCCAGCCTTCTACGCTGACGAAGACGGCACCGGAACGCTGCCCTATCGCTATGATGTTTTGAGTGTGCGCAAAGACGGTGTCCGCGAGCCTTACGATCGCGAACGCAATGGCAATGCGATGATGATCCGCATCGGCGATCCAGACATTTTTCTGGAACATCGCGAGCATGTCTATGAAATTCGCTATCGTGTGAAAAACCAAATTCGCTATGCCGATACGTTTGACGAGCTCTATTGGAATGTCACCGGGTCCTATTGGTTATTTCCCATTCGCGAAGCGACGGCCCGGATCACGTTTCCGGGGGATGTCGCTCCAATTGAGACAAATTTCTATACCGGCGCACTTGGATCAGAAGACGCGAACGCCACATATCGGCGCGCGGACGGAGCGCACGTCTTCACGACAACAGAGCCGCTCGGCATTCGTGAAGGGTTGTCGGTGTCAATCAGTGTCGCCAAAGGTGTGATTGACCCGCCATCTTTGTCCGACCAGGGATGGTTATGGTGGGCCCGGAACGGGGCGCTCACCGCGCTGGTATTGTCCTTTATCGGATTGCTGACTTTCTATCAGCGCAGTTTTAACCGCGTTGGTCGCGATCCGGTTAAAGGTCCTGTATTCCCGCAATATGAACCGCCAGAAGGGTACTCTCCGGCAGCGGCGCATCACATCTATCATCGTGGATTTTCCGGCCATGACGGATTGATCGCAAGCCTGATGTATCTCGCGTCAAATGGCCGTATGCGCATTGATGTCGATCCTGACGATAAAAAGAAGACGACGCTTTCAAAAGAAACCGCCGCCGATGGTGCGGCCCTGCCAGTCGAGTTGTCTAAGCTCTTTTCCGGCCTGTTCGAGAGCCGTTCATCGATCAAACTTGGTGAGAAATACCATGCCGGATTCACCAAGGCCTATACCGATTTCCGCAAGAAGGTATCGCGGGAATATGGCGAGTCCTATTTTCGCTGGAATGTCGGCTATGTGATCGCAGGCGGCATCCTGACCGTGTTGGTCTTATTGTTTGCCATTTTGCAGCATTCTTACTGGAGTATCTGGCATACGCTCGGCGTGGTGGCCCTCATCGGATTGAACGGCCTGTTCATGTATTTGATGCCTGCACCCACGCGCAAAGGCCAAGACGTTCGTACTCATCTCCAAGGGTTCCGGCTGTACATGGAAAAGGCAGAGAAGCTGCAGCTGAATGCGGTCGAAGTGGGCAGTGATGCAGCGCCGCCCATGACCGTCGAGCGCTATGAGAAATTTCTCCCGTATGCCGTCGCGCTTGGGGTCGAGAAGCCGTGGACCAAACATTTCGAGAAACTCATCCCAGAAGAGGCCGCAAACTATAGCCCGAGCTGGACCAATATGAACGCGCATCGGTTCGGCTCGATTGGCAGTATGACCAAAAGCATGGTGTCAGGCATGAGCTCGGGTGTGACGTCGGCTATGCCACAAAGCTCTGGCTCATCCGGCAGTGGCGGCGGTGGATTTTCCGGCGGCGGCGGGGGTGGGGGCGGGGGCGGCGGCTGGTAAGCCCGCTAGCGCCAGCGCAAGTTCTTACGATTGAGCTGTCGAATTTCGGTGACGCCCATCAGTTTCATGTCGCGCTCAATCTCGGTGCGCATATTGCCGAGCGCGCGTTCGACGCCGGCCTGTCCAGCGGCGGCGAGCGCGTAGAGATAATAGCGTCCGCCAGAGACCGCCTTTGCACCGACCGAGAGTGCTTTGAGGACATGTGTCCCGCGCTGCACACCGCCTTCGCAAATCACGTCGATTTGGTCACCGACGGCGTCGCAAATTTCGGCCAGCTGATCGAATGGGGCGCGGGCGCCGTCGAGCTGACGTCCGCCGTGGTTGGACACCATGATGCCGGTACAACCAATATCGACGGCCCGCCGCGCATCTTCGACGCTCATAATACCTTTCAAAGCAAATTGCCCATTCCATTGGGCGCAGAGCTTCTCAGCATCTTTCCAATTCATCGATTGATCGAGCATGGTCGAGAAATAGTCGCCGACGGAAACCGCAATATTGGTCCCTTGACTGACATGGCCGGAGAGATGCGGCATGTCGAACTTTTCCTTTGTCAGAAAGTTCCAGGCCCAGGATGGGTGCGCGGCAAAGCTAAACAATGAAGACGGCGTCAGGCGCGGCGGCGAAGTAAACCCGGTGCGCAAATCTCGCTCGCGATTGCCGCCCGTAATGGTATCGACCGTCAGTGCCATGACATTAAACTTGGCCGCCCGTGCCCGTTCCAGCAGCGCGTCATTTAAGCCCCGGTCTTTGTGAAAATAGAACTGGAACATTTTCGGGCCGGGCGCGAGTTCGGCAATGTCCTCTACTGTTACGGTCGAGAGCGAAGAGACCCCAAACATCGTGCCGAACTTTGACGCCGCTCGCGCTACCGCGCGTTCGCCTTCGTGATGAAACAGACGCTGCAACGCCGTCGGCGCGCAATAGAAGGGCATATCGATTTTTTGACCCATCACTTCAACGGACATATCGATTTCGGAGACGTCGTTAAGAACGCTCGGCACCAGGTCGACGCTTTCATAGCTCTCAGTGTTTCGGCGATAGGTGACTTCATCGTCCGCTGCGCCATCAATGTAGTTGAAGATCGGGCCTGGCAATCGTTGCTTTGCCAGAGCCCGAAAGTCTCCGAAATTATGACAATCCTTCAAGCGCATAGCGGTCCATCTTTGAGCGTTTTTTCCGTCGCCCTTCCTAAACCGAAACACGGGGCCGCGTCGATTGTGGACGTCGCGCTAGCCTGGACTGGCGGCAGACCCCGCGAGCAGACCGCCATCAAGCGTCAGTGTTTCGCCGGTCATATAGGTTGCCCCGTCACCGGCGAGCATCACCGCAAGCGCTGCGACTTCTTCTGGCTGTCCAAAGCGTTGGAGCGGCGTATCGGCGACCAAGGCCGCCATCTTTTCCGCACGGTCTGGTCCATCGCCAAGCATTGGCTCCCAGATGGGGGTGAGAATGGCCGCAGGGGCGATGGCATTGCAGCGAATGCGCCAGCCTTGCTGCGCGCAATAAAGCGCCACCGATCGGGTGTGATTGATGATGGCGGACTTCGAGCTGGCATAGGCGGCCGCGCCGGGAATGCCGACCAAGCCAGATCGTGAGGCTATGTTGATAATGCTTCCCGTCCCAGTCGCCTTCATCGCGGCGATGGCGGTGCGGCAGCCAAGAAAAGTACCATCGAGATTGACCGTGTGAACATCGCGCCAGGCCTGAAGCGACGCGGCTTCTGGATCGTGAATCAACTCACCGCTTTCGAATCCCGTGATCCCGGCATTGTTGACAAGCACGTCCAGTTTGGGATGCGCCTCCAGCGCAGATGCCCAATCAGGTTCAGAGCTGACATCGAGATGCATGTATTCAGCGCCGATGGCCGCTGCGATCGCGCGGCCTTCAGCATCATTGATGTCGGTGACGATGACGGTAGCGCCTTCATCGGCGAAGGCTGCGGCAATCGCGGCCCCGATGCCGCGGGCGGCGCCTGTAATCAACGCCGTTTTGTTTTGTAAGACAGGCATGAATACCTCTTTGAAGAATTAAGTGTGTCGCGCGGGTCTCGCGCGGCTAGCAATTCAGTTAATCCGGATGTCCGGTGTCGCTAGTTCATCTGTCTTCAAAGGCTCCTCTTGGATGTGCCTGATATTGGCAGAACGCGTTTTACGTCAACCAGATTTTCCGACATAGTGCGAAAAAAGCAAAGCGTGGGGAATACGATATGTCTGAAAAACAACGCATTACCGGGTTTGGAGGCTTCTTCTTTCGCGCCAAAGATCCGTCGGCACTGGCCGCGTGGTATGACGAGAATTTTGGCATAGACTTGGTGCCAAGCGATTATGAAACGCAGCCTTGGCATCAAAGTGAGGGGCCAACCGTATTCGCGCCATTCAGTGCCGACACGACGTATTTTGGCGACGATATGAGCAAGACTTTCATGTTGAACTTTCGGGTCGAAAGCCTCGATAAAATGGTCGCCCAATTGCGCGCCAATGGCAATGAAGTGACGATGGATGACGGCAACCCTTATCCCAATGGACTATTCGCCAATGTGTTTGATCCTGAAGGCAATCCCATCCAGCTTTGGGAACCGCAACACAATCAGGAATAGTCGGAATCCGGTTTCACAGCTTGCGGTCTGTGGACCAGTGTCACCAGAACCCAAGAGACGATCATCAGCAAATACCAGCTCCCGAGTTTGCTGAGCGACACCATTTGCCAGCCATTTTCTTGACCCGGATAGAGCCAGGTCTGGGTGAATGTGCCGATATTCTCTGCGATCCAGATAAACACACTGACCAGAAAGAACCCGAGTAAAAGCGGCATGCGATGCCGCCATCGCCAGACGCGATAGTGGACATTCGTGCGCAGGAACAGGACGGCGGTCAGACCAAACAATACATAGCGCGCATCCCACACGAAATGATGGCTGAGGAAGTTGATGTAAATCGTTATCGCAAGCACCAATGTGAGCGTCACGTTTGGATAGTGCGACCAACGGAACTCAAACACACGAGCGACCCGAGCAAAGTACGATCCCACGGCGGCGTACATAAATCCGGTAAATAGCGGGACACCGCCAATGCGCAGCAGATTCTCTTCCGGATAAGTCCAGGATCCGACATCTGTCTTGAACAGTTCCATCGCCGTCCCAACGACGTGGAAAATCACAATCACCAGCGCTTCGCTCGGGCGTTCCAACCGGGTGATCAGAAACAGCGCTTGGATGGCGATGGCGTAAACAACCAGAAAGTCATACCGCTTCAGCGGCGCGTCTGCAGGATATAGATAACTGGTTGCAATAATGCCCAACAGCAATAATCCGCCAAACAGGCACGCCCAGGCCTGCTTCACCCCGAATACGAGAAACTCGACCAATCCGCGCACCAACCAAGTCGGACAAATACGATCGAGGCGCTGTTCAATCGGTGGCAGCACCTGAGCGAGAATTGCGTCCACGCGGGAGTTTTCGATTTGGGTCATCGTCGTCATGTTGACGGACCGAGTGAAGATTTAACGACCAAGTCTTGCCCGAAATGCGTCATAGCCAAAATTGCTGAGTGTCTCAATTGTCCCATCCTCATGGCGAATGGCGAGATTGGCGAGCGGATTGCCATTGAACGTGTTGGTTTTCACAAACGTGTAGTGCATTTGATCGGTGAAGATGACGCGGTCGCCGGGCTTAAGCGGCTGAGAGAATGAGTAATCACCAATCACGTCACCGGTCATACAGGTGCGTCCTGCGAGGCGATAAGTATGAGCGTGCTCGCCCGCAGCCCCTGCGCCAACGACGCCTGGGCGATAGGGCACTTCCAATACGTCGGGCATATGTGTTGATGCACTGGCATCAAGCAGCGCGATGTCGCCCTCGTTCCAGTGAAGATCGATGACGGTCGCGTGTAACTCCCCAGTATCGACCACCAGGCCACCGCCAGGCTCCAAGATAATCTCAACGTCGAAGCGCGCGCGGAAAGTTTTTATCGCGGCGATCAAAGCATCGACGTCATAGTCAGGCTTGTTGATAAAATGTCCGCCGCCGAAATTCACGGCCCGCACGCGTTTGAGATAAGGCGCAAAGTGATCCGCGACGTGCTCGATCAAGCCGACCGAGCCATCTGATCCGGACTCACACAAAGTATGGACATGGAAGATATCGACGAGGTCCCAATCTACTTCGTCCAATTGATCAGGTATCTCACCGAAGCGAGACATCGGCGCGCACGGATCATAGAGATCGCCGCCAAGGGTCGCATTGGAATAGCCAGGATTGACCCGCACCCCGATATGCGCGCCCGCCGCTTTGGCGTGCGCGCCATACCGCTTCAATTGAGCAGCTGAGTTGAAATAAATGTGCTGCGCAAAGCTTGCGAGACGTTCGACTTCGCCTGGTGCGTAAGCGGGCGAGTAGACGTGCACTTCTTTGCCAAATGTCTCGGCACCCAATTGTGCTTCTTGTTCGCCGCTCGCCGTGGTCCCATCGAGATAGTCGCGCATCAGCGGGAACACCGCGGGCAAGGCGAAGGCTTTGGTCGCGAGCAGAATTTTGCACCCGGCCTGCTCGCGAACACGTTTGGCGGTCTCCAGGTTACGGCGCAGCCGGGCCATATCCAGGATGAAAACCGGGGTCTGAATGTCTTCTGGCAAAGGATCAGTCATCCGAGTCGACAAGACGTCCATCATCATCGCGAATCTCGGCGCCATGCAAGCGGACTTTGCCATCGCCGAACGGCGCATCACGATCATGCAGGGCTTGTTTGAGACCAACCTCGCTGGCGTGTTTGACAAAGGCCCGTGCGCTTTTGGCTTGGTGTCCGCGGGCATCGTTTTCGACCGCATAACGCTGCAAGGTTCGCGCGCCCATCAGTTCCAATCCCATATTTACGGCGCGCTTATTCGCCGCCAGAATATCAGGATCGACCAGAGCGAAGCGATCGGCCAAGCCTTCGACCTCTTGCTCTAGGAGATCAGCCGGCACCGCTTTCAGCGCGAACCCGATCTCCGCGGCTTGCTTGCCGCTGATCGTGTCGCCTGTAAGCAGAAGACGTTTGGTCCATTGTGGGCCGAGATTGTGTAACCAGAGCTGATTGGGCAGCGCACCCAAGTCGCGCCCAGCGGGAAACCCGATCTCAGCGTCTTCAGCTACAATGACGATGTCGCAAAGCAGTGCCAGATCAGTTCCACCGGCTTTGCAATGGCCATGCACTTGCGCAATCACCGGCTTGTGCATGTCGAATGCCGCCATGCGATAGCGCTGCGCGCGTTCAAGCTGCCAGATATCGTCATCAACGCTGCGATAGCCGCGATAAGGCGCCTCCGGCGTTTCCGTCTGCAGGCGCGAGATCGGAACGGTGTCACCTCCAGCCAAATCATAGCCTGCCGTGAATGCGCGTCCGGCGCCTCTGATGATCGCGCAATGGACATCGGTCCGCGCATCTGCATCCCAGAGCGCTTCAGAGAGCTCGGCCTGCATTTTCAGACTCATGGCATTGAGCTTGTTGGGTCGGTGCAGCGTAATCCGCGCCCGGCCGTTTTCGATCTCGTAGAGAATAGTGTCGAACATGGCGCCCACTGTAGGATGTCTAAGTGTTCAAGTCGAACACACGCGCCGCATTGCCGCTCAAGAAGAGGGATGTGGTCTCTTCATCTAGTGCCAAAGTGTCCAATCCTTCGAGCGCTTTCGCGGGCATGATCATTGGATAATTGGTTCCGAACATGACTTTCTTTCGGCCATTGGATTTCAAGTACCGAATCAACTCCGGGGGATAGCGTTTCACGGTATAAGCGGACGTATCGATATAGACGTTCTCGTGCTTGGTCGCGACAGCGATGGCTTCTTCCGTCCAAGGATAACCAATATGTCCACCGACAATGACAAGTTCTGGAAAATCAAGCGCCACTTGATCGAGATATAAGGGGCGCCCGACTTCCGATGGCATAAGCGGCCCAGTATGTCCGATCTGTGTACAGAACGGCACGCCCATCTCACAGCAAGCGGTATAGACGGGGTAGAATAAACGATCGGTCGGTGGGCGCTCAGCGAGCCAAGGCAAAACCCGGATCGCTTTAAATCCAAGCGCTTCGACACAGCGGCGGATCTCGCGAACCGCGTCCATCGGCTTAGAGATATCGACCGACCCGACGCCGACCAGCCGTCCGTTGGACTCGGCGCAGAAAGCGGCGACTTCATCATTGGTGATCATGTCTTTGCCGGGGGCTTGCCAGGCACTGATCAGACTTTGCGAGACACCTGCCGCATCCATTGCTGCGATCGTGACGTTCACTGGGAGTTGTTGATCTGGGATCGCACCCTTTGTCCATCGGCGCAACGAGTCAAAGATCGGGTCTTGGGAATGGCGAAGGGTCGGGTGTTGAGCCCAGGCGTCGATGATCATGTTGCTGCCCAAAATGTTAGAATATCGGGCAATGCTAGACCGCCCTCAAACTCGCATCAACGGGTCGCGCCAGGGTAAGGTGAAAGACGGCTAGGTCGCTGCGTGCGAACGCTTAAGCGGCTGCGCACATGGGTCGCTCTTTGCTGTCATCCTCAGGAATATAGCCGAGTTGCTGCAAACTGATGGCGAAGTCATCGACATAGTTGCATGGCTTCTCACCCTGTTGGAATTGCGTTTGAGCCACGAACGTATTCGAGCCGGGCCGGGTAAAACTCACAAAAGGCGACCAGACACGGTGCCAGCCGCGGTCGCGGGCAATGTCAGTGACGCCGAGCGCTTCAGCGAGCGACGCCCCAGCTGGCGCACGGACATGCAAATGTAAAACGCTGATCTGAAAGTCTCGGCCGTCATTCGGCAAGCTTTCACGTTGGGTTTCAGACAAAGTATGGGTGACAAAGTCGGCAATCGTGCGCGGATTTTCCGGGTTCATTTCTTCCGCCGCGAACTTCTTACAATAGGGGCATTCTTCAAAGCCCCAAATGACCATGAGCGGATTGTCGGCTTCCTGCGCAGCGGCCACTGCCGCGGCGTATAGCGCACGGGGGTCGATGCAGGCGCGATAGGTGGCGTCTGGGACATCGGCGGTACAGCCCGCTGCGGCGGTGAATTCAGCATAATCCACCGCGGGCACAAAGAGCGGCGCGTCGGATGAGGTCGTGCTCTGACCACATGCGGATACGAATAGCGTCACGGCGACAGCCAATCCGGCCCAGACGTTGAGTTTCATCTTTCGTTCCCATCCTTGCTTCAGCTTCCGATGCGCGGTTTTCGAGACGGGATCAATCCTGCACACGAAAATGTGTACGCCGGCATCGGATGTAAGGAATATTCGCATGTGGTCTTGTAATATCTATAAAACTAGATATATAGATATTATGAACGACGACAAAGCCGCCCTCTCTTTTGCTGCACTTGGCCATTCCAGCCGGGTCGCGATCTTACGCTTGCTGGTGCAAGCCGGCGATGCGGGGCTCAGCGTGACCGAAATGCGCGCCCATTTGAACATGCCCGCAACAACTTTCGGTCATCACTTGAAAGCTATGGCGGATGCTGGGCTCGTGACGCAGGATCGGCAGGGCCGGTCGCTCATCTCCCGGGCCAATTATGCGGCGTTGCAAGGCCTGATCAGTTTTCTGATGGAAGACTGCTGCCGCGGCGTGCTCGCGCCTATCCCTCAACAAGAATTGGAGACCTCATGAAACGCATTCACATCCATATCAGCGCCGAAGACCTCGCTGCGACCAAGCGTTTCTATTCCGCTTTGTTTGGCCAAGCCCCAACCGTGGATAAGCCGGACTATATGAAATGGATGCTGGACGATCCACGCATCAACCTGGCGGTGAGCCAACGCGATGGCGCGACCCGCGGCGTCGATCATGTCGGCATTCAAGTGGAGAGTGATGAGGAGTTAGAAGCGGTCAACGCGGCCCTCGTCAAAGCTGAACAGTCAACTTTGGCAGAGCCGGATGCGCAATGCTGCTACGCCAATTCCAACAAGCATTGGTCGCGCGATCCCCAAGGCGTGATTTGGGAAATGTTTCACACGATGGACTCTGCGCCGACATACGGACACGACTTGCGAGACGAGATTCCGTACACGCCGAAACCGAAAGCGCAGGGGGGGTGTTGCTAGGTTTCCACCGCAAACAGATCATCCTGCTTACTCATCGGCACATCAATCACGTGCCAGGGCAGGCCACGCTTGGCGACATCTTCCAAAAACGGCTTCGCAGGGAATTGCTCGACATTGAATACACCCGCACCTGACCACTCGCCCTTAAAAAACATGGCTGCACCTGAAACAGGCGGAACACCGGTCGTATAGCTGACCGCCTGGGCCGAGACTTCTTTGTTCGTCTCAGCATGATCGCAGACATTGTAGATCATCTTGGTCACCGGCTGGCCGTCTTTGGTGCCGCGCAGGATGACGCCGATGGAGGTCTTGCCGGTATAGCCCTCTGCCAGTGTGCTCGGCACTGGCAGTAAGTCTTTCAGGAATTCCATCGGAATGATGTCCATGCCTTTGTGCTTGATCGGTTCGAGCCCGATCAGGCCAATCGATTTGAACACGTCGAGATGTTTGATGTATTCGTCGCCAAAGGTCATCCAGAAGCGGATCTGTTTCAGGCCTTTAATGTGTTTGACCAGGCTTTCCTCTTCCTCGTGATAGATGAGGTAAGACATTTTCGGACCGACTTCAGGATAGTCAATCATCGTGCGGATCGAGAGCGCGGGGATCTCAATCCAGTCGCCATCTTTCCAATACCGCCCATCCTGCGTGACTTCGCGCAGATTGATTTCCGGATTGAAATTGGTCGCAAACGTCTTGCCATGGTCGCCAGCATTGCAGTCGACAATGTCGATATATTCAATCTCGTCGAACAGGCCTTCCTGCTGTGCATAGGCGCAATAGATATTGGTGCAGCCTGGATCGAAGCCGCAGCCAAGAATGGCGGTTAAGCCCGCTTCTTTAAAGCGCTCTTGGTACGCCCATTGCCAATGGTATTCGAACTTAGCGATATCGCGCGGTTCGTAATTGGCGGTGTCCATATAATGGGTCTTGGTGGCCAAACAGGCATCCATGATCGGAAGGTCCTGATAGGGCAGGGCCATATTGATCACCAGATCTGGTTGAACCTTCTCGATCAGCGCGATCGTCTCCTCGACATTGTCCGCATCGACCTGAGCGATCTCGATCGGGGTTTTGCACATCGCTGCCACCTTTTCGCAGGAGACCAATCGGCGGGACGCGAGGGTGATATGCTTAAACGTCTCACGGTCCATGGCGCACTTTTGCGCAACAACTGAGCCGGCGGCGCCCGCGCCAATAATCAGAACCCGATCCATGCTTTTCTGTCCTGTTTCCGAGGGTGAGTGATGATTTTTTCCTCTACTGGACTTGGTCGCAGTGCGCCAGTTCCTTTTCGCGGTATCGGCGGCACAGATCTGCCGTCATTCCTGCAGATCACGCATGATTGTGTCAGTGGTAGCTTTCCTCGCGGAAATAGGCTAAGAGCGCCGCTTCCTTTTAAACCGGAGGGGTTTCATGGCCTATCGGCATTTCATCGATCTGTGGCAGCTAGAGACGAGCGAATTGCGCGCGATTCTAGATCAAGCGCATGCGATGAAACGCGCCCGACAAGGCTGGCCGAAAGGTAAAACCGACGCGGATGCGCCGCTCGAAGGCCATACAATGGCAATGATCTTTGAGAAAAACTCGACCCGGACGCGGTTCAGTTTCGAAGCTGCGATGCGCCAGCTCGGCGGCGACTCGATCATTGCGACGGCGTCGGACATGCAACTCGGTCGCGGCGAGACCGTGGAAGACACAGCGCGCGTGCTCAGCCGTTATGTCGACATGGTGATGTTGCGGGCCAACAGCCATGGCGACTTAGAGGTGTTTGCGGAGGCTGCGTCCGTTCCCGTGATCAATGGTCTGACCGACAGATCGCATCCGTGTCAGATCATGGCGGATCTGATGACGCTGGAAGAATCTGGCATCGACTTGAAAGGTGCGCGCCTGGCTTGGGTCGGGGACGGCAACAATGTCTGTTCTAGTTTCATCCACGCGGCGCCTAAATTTGGCTTCTCGTTCGCCGTTGGCACGCCGGACCGGTTCGCCCCGGACGAAGATGATGTCGGTATCGCGCGCGATTTACAGGGTCGTATCGATCTTTACGACACCGCTGAGGAAGCCGTGGCAGGCGCCGACGTCGTCATCACCGACACATTTGTCTCGATGGGCGACCGCGATGGTGAGGCCCGCCTTGCCGAACTTGATCCTTATGCCGTCACTGACGAATTGATGGACCTTGCGCAAGGCGGCGCCAAATTCTTGCATTGCCTGCCCGCCCACCGCGGCGAGGAAGTCGATGCGGAAGTGATTGATGGACCGAGCTCGTTGGTCTGGGACGAGGCGGAAAACCGTTTGCACGCGCAAAAAGCCATCATGCGCTGGTGCCTGTATAAATAGTGGCCGAACCGATCGAGATTTTGGTCGACGCAGATGCTTGTCCGGTGAAGGACGAGACCTATAAAGTCGCGTTGCGCTATCAAGTGCCGGTGACGTTGGTCTCGAACAGTTTCTTACGCGTTCCCGCGCATGCGTTGATTAAACATGTGACCGTAAGCGATGGGTTCGATGCGGCTGACGATCATATCGTCGACCTGGCGCATGCGCAGAGTGTCGTGATCACCGCAGATATTTTGCTCGCTGAGCGGGCCTTGCAGAAACAAGCCATCGTGCTCGGCCCGAACGGCAAGCCATTTACCGAGGATTCGATTGGGAGCGCCATCGCGACCCGGGCGATTATGGCGGACCTGCGGGCTGGCGGCGACCAAATTGGCGGTGCCGCACCGTTTTCCAAAGCCGATCGCTCGCGCTATCTCTCGGCGCTGGACGAGGCCGTGAACCGCCTCAAACGTAACGCCCGCTAAGCGGGTTCGCGGGTTCGGTCGACGGCCCAGGCGAAGGCAGCCAACAAGGAAAAGGCCACCAAAGCCATGATCGCGAATTGCGGAATGGCGGGTGGATGATCGACCGGCAGGTGATTGTAAACCTGTAGCGCCAGCATGAACCCGATCAGCAAGAAGGGCGCGACCCGGCCAACCGTGCCTTTTGGTTTTGTGTGGAAGAGATAAAGCGCACCGCCAATCAAGAGCAGGCCGATTTCAACCACTTGGGTCCAAAACAGGCTGTTCCAGAGACCGAGGCCGACACGCGGGCCACCGAACCAGAGCGCCAGATCTGGTCCATGTGCAATCAGGTCGGTGAGCCAGTGACTGAACACGGCGAGCCCGATGATCACCCCGGCTGTGACGGCTTTCGCGCCGCGCCGCAGCGCGGCGTACAGCGCACCCGCCGCAATTGCCCAGATCACCGCTGCGACAAGCGAATGGGTATAAGGCATGTGGTGGAGGTCGAGGATGGAAGCTTCCATAAATCCCGGCGTCACATCAAATTTCTCAATTCCGGCAAGAACCAATCCGGCCCAAGCGAAGTCGACGAGCTGAACGGCCACGAAGAGCTGCCAAAGCGGAATCGCGGGTTTGACCGCGCGCGCTGCAAGCGCAGCGCCATAATGTCCGATGAACATTTTCTGTTTCCTCCCGAGGCGAGGATGCGAGGCAAGCGCGTCGCTGTCAATTCAAACAGGGCGCCTATAGTCCCGCCGTCATGCCGCCATCGACGGTGTAGATGCCGCCATTCAAAAAGCTGGCGCCGTCGGAGCACAAATACAGGACGAGATCCGCGACCTCTTTGGGGTCGGCATAGCGTTGCATTGGAATTTGTTGGGCAATCAGTTCGCGCGCCGAAGCAGGATCATCCGGAAGCATTCCGGCTTCCAATGACGCCATCATGCGTCCGGTCACGGGCGACGGGCAGACGGCATTAACACGAATGTTCTCCGCGCCCAGTTGAACCGCGCCAGAGCGGGTTAAGCCAATCACCGCGTGCTTGGAGGCGTTATAGGCCGGGGTTCCGGTTGAGCCTGACAATCCAGCGACGGATGCAAGGTTCACGATGCTTCCACCGCCGCTTTTGCGAAGGGCTGGGACTGCGTATCTCATCCCCAGAAAGACCCCGCGGACATTCACGCCGATGACTTTATCAAACTCCGCTTCGGGATAGTCCTCGACCGGCGCCACAACACCTTCAACGCCGGCATTGTTGATCATCGCATCAACCCGTCCATAGGTCTCTAATGCGACGTCGACACAACGCTCTACATCTTCCGCCGAGGATACGTCTGCGGTCACGCCGGTGATGCTGTGACCTGCCGCCGAAAACTTATTGACGGTCTCGACGAGGGCAGTCTCGTCCAAGTCGGCAGCGACGACTTTTGCGCCGTCACTCAGAAAGCCCTGCGCGATCGCTTGGCCAATCTCGCCGCTCGCCCCCGTCACGATGACAGTTTTGTTTTCGAACCGCTGGGTCATGCTTCCTCCCGTTTTCGCAAACCATACGGCGCAGGATCGGAGACTCAACCAATATTCAAGCCGCTCACGCGACGATACGTGAGGCGATGCGGGGCCTACTCCTTTTCACTCTTCTCTTTGCTCTGCTTTTCTTCTTTCAGCTTTTTCTGATTGGACGGCAGCGGCAAAGCGCGCGGTTCTGGTCGGAGGACCGGCGCGATATCAGGACGGATG
This sequence comes from Pseudomonadota bacterium, assembly GCA_039194965.1. Lineage (GTDB taxonomy): Bacteria > Pseudomonadota > Alphaproteobacteria > Caulobacterales > Hyphomonadaceae > Henriciella. Next base: position 138,474 of record JBCCVQ010000006.1, read on the forward strand.
GTTGGTCTCTGGACGTCAATTTCGGTGTCGATCACAAGCCGAGGCGGTGTGGCGAGCTCCGGTCCAATTTCATAGGCGCCAATGTCTGGCTCCGCCGTTCCATCGCCGTCACGATCGACGGTACGATCATGTCCGGGGCCACGCTGATCGTAGGGCGAAAATGTCTGCGGCGTGGCACGTCCGCTATCAATTAAGACCGGAACGGCGTCCGCTCCATTCGGCGGGAATGGCACGGTCAAAACCGGAAAGACGGGTAAGAACCCGCCAAGTGTCCCGATTTCACCAACAAAGTGCGCGGGAGTCTCGCCAAATCGATCCAGCCGATTGCCGCGCGCGCAGATACCATTCGACGCATTATGTCCGCCGCTGACAAATCCTTCGCCGCAAAACTGGAGGTCATCCGCATTCGCATCTTTCAGGAAGAAGAGCGAATTCGCCGCATAGAGTGCTTGTGCATCGGAAAACCGGTCTTCGCCCCCACCCAAGAAGTCGACCATTGTCGTGTGAATTAGGATAGCGCTTTGCCCACTTATCACATAGCTGCCGATGTCTCCGGGCGCTTCGCCGCCGCTCCCATTATAAGCCAATGTGCTATTTGTCGCTTTGAACAGGGTCGCCACGATGGGGCTGATAAAACGCCCCCCAGAATTGCCCATGATCAGGGCCCGATCGAGTCTAAGACTGGCCTCACCCGTCCCGAAAAAAGCTGGGGCTCCGGCATCAAATCCACCCAGATTACCAAGGATCGCGACATCTGTGCCGTAAACCGGGCCTTCAGCATACAATGCGACACCTTTGCCTGAGGTATTGTAGGGCTTGAGGTCGTGCAGGATGACCCGGTCCAAGTTCAGGCGGCCGTCACTGCGAATGCCGCGTCCGACGGCGCCGCCTTGTTCTCTGACGACATTGCTGCGCGCCGTGAGCCCAGCATATTCTGAACCAGGGCCGACCATGATATTGCTCAGTCGCACGGAGGCCGCACGTCCAATGTGCAGGCCACGATGAAACCCGTTCACGTCGATTTTGACGAACCGGCTATCGCTCTCCAAACGATCCTCATAACGAGAGCCGGAGGCCTCGCGCAGGATATTACCGACGCGCGCGCTCGGGGCGGCTATCCCTTGAACAGACATGGACGTCTCAAAGTCCAAGTCGCCATAGGCTGCATCCGAGTTTACCACACCGCCCGTCGTGTGCTGAAAACCTGCCGGTGGCTCGAGCGCAAGCCCGTAACGCCCAGCAGGCACGCGGATAAGGTCATAGCTCTGATTGGCATTTGCTTCCATAATCGCCGCGCGAAGCGAACAAGCGCCAGCGACGCGGGCGCCGCCTGAACACTGACCATCGCCGACACGTGTGTCGGCAAAATCTTCAGTGCTGGTGACGATGAAAGTCTTTGGTTCAAACGGATGACGGTCGGCACATCCAGCCGGTGTTCCTTCAATGGCATGCGCGAACCGTCCGACTTTGGGATAGCGTGTGCTTTGCAAACGCCCGCCGCCCGTGTCGGTAATGACATCGACCGTGAACGTCACGGCCTCAGCGCATCGCGGAATCGTCACTTCGGCGGAGTAATTGCCTTCGCCCGGGGCGCCAGAGAAAGCACTGGCCGAGACGCGTGAGCTGCGCCATGGGCGAACTTCAATTTGTTCGATGGGGCCGGGTGCATGAATGTCCAGACGGATGCGATATCTATTGTCGGCATTCCGACGAAACGTATCGGCTGACGTGTCCCGGACATAGATAGCGTCTTCTGACTGGACAATCTGCGCCAGGCGTTGTTGCGGCGTTTGCGCGTCTGCGAAGGTGTGTCCAAAACTTAGTCCAACAATCGCAAAAGCAAGTTGGTAGAATCTCATATTGTCGTCCCTCCTATGCAAACCCTACATGAAAAGAGACCGACGGAATACAGATGATTTATTTGAAAAGAGAGACCGTCTCATCTCCGATTTGATGATACGCGGTTGCCGAGATTTGCGTACCAATTGCATGCAAGTCTTTCATACTGGTGCCGCGAGCGGTTTCGATGAATCGCGTCCACTGTTCTTCGCGCTCCCACAGCGCGACGGTTAAAACGACTCGTGGATCTTCAGCCGATTGCAAACAGAAGCTCCCGAGTGCCCCCTCCGTGTTGCCATGGATCGAGCGGGTCGTCCGGCGCCAGGTCGTTTCGAACTCATCCAGTCTGTCTGGATCAATCTCCCACTTATAAATCACACGTATCAAAGGCGGTCTCCAAGCGAACAGTCACTACAGTCTTTACGGGCAGTTTGGCCTCAATAACAGGATGATTTGATCGGCGTTGCGATGCGATTGCGAACGCACCCTTTCTATCGCTCGTAAAAACAACTATGCCGCAGCCATGAATGGATTTCTGCTTGTGGCAATTGGCGGCGCAATCGGCGCCTCGATGCGTTACGGTGTGGGCTTAGCTTTCACCGAGCATGGCGGCGTGTCAGGGGCCTGGGCGACGCTGTTTGTAAATGTCGTCGGTAGCTTTGTTCTCGGCGCGATGATGGGCTGGTTCACCAGCCGGGAACCGGCGATCGAGAACACGCTGTGGCTGCTCGTCGGGGTTGGAATGATGGGGGCGTTTACGACCTTCTCAGCCTTCTCGCGCGACACGGTGCACATGTTCATGACGGGCGAGGTGATGAAGGGCGTCGTATTTGCCGGGCTGAATATGGTCGGCGCCTTAGCGGCTTTCACAATCGGATTGCTAGCTTTGAAACGGGTGCTCGGATGAGCCGGCAAGTGATCACCGAAACCGTCAGCGAGAAAGAAGGCGGCGTCCGGCTCGACCGCTGGGTCAAACGGCGCATGCCGATGACTCAAGGCGAGTTGGAAAAACTGCTCCGCACCGGTCAAATCAGAGTCGATGGTTCACGCGCCAAAGCCAATACACGGCTTGAGGCGGGGATGTCTGTCCGCTTACCGCCTTTCGCCTCGAAGACCGCCAAAGACGGGGATGGGCCTTGGTCCGCGCCAAAACAACCAAACGCCAAAGCACTGGCTTTCCTTAAGCCGCTCATCTTGCACGAAGATGATGAAATGTTCGTCCTCAACAAGCCTGCTGGCATTGCCGTTCAAGGCGGTACCGGGCAGGGCGGGCGACATATTGATGGCATGCTCGACGCGCTGTCCGATGGCGAGCACCGGCCCCGCTTGGTGCATCGCTTAGACAAAGCAACGTCTGGCTTGTTGCTGATCGCAAAACATCCCGCCGCCGCGTCGCGTCTGGGCGATCTGTTCCACTCGCGCGATATGGACAAGATTTACTGGGCGGTGACCGTTGGTGTCCCGCATCCGCCAGCGGGTCAGCTGCGGTCATGGATGCGCAAAGGCATTGGTGAGGAAGGCCGCGAGCGAATGGTCATGGGCGCGCACGGCGACAAAATCTCAAAGCACGCGATTACCGACTATGTCACGGTTTCGACAGCGGCCCGGCGCGCGGCTTGGGTCGCGCTAAAACCCTCGACCGGGCGGATGCATCAATTGCGGTTTCATATGCATGAGCTCGGCAATAGCATTCTCGGTGACGATAAATATGAAACCCGCCGCGAAGTCCCGCAGGGCGTTGCCAAAGGCTTGCATTTGCACGCGCGCGCCTTGGTCATTCCGCGCAAATCCGGCAAACCGCTCACGCTTCAGGCGCCGCTTTCGGGTACCATGAAACAGACTTTTGACACGCTCGGCTTTTTGGAGAGCGAAGCCGGACGAGACCCGCTGGACCTGTTTGTATGATTGGCGCAGAGGCAAAGATCGCGGAGGCCTATCACGCGATCAAAGCGAACCAATTGGACGAGGCGGAACGCATCCTGCTGCGCATTTCGCATCCGCGGGCAAAACAACTTCTATCCGAAATTGCGCAGTTACGTGACAAAGCCAAACGCTGAGCGGCCCAGCTTACTCGGCTAACCAAGCAATCACTGCATCCCTAAACTCAGTCATGTCCGCCTCGGTGCGCGCATCGACCAGCATAGACGAGCCATGAATGCCATCTTCAAGCACCCAAACGGGAACCATGGCGTTTTCGAAAAGTGCTTTTTGCTCTTGCGCTGACGGGCCACTCATTTCGGACCCAGGGCGCAGGACCAAAGCCGGACGAGTGAGGTCGTCCAATCGCGCCCGCGCCAGGCAGTCCACCATTGGCGGCCCAGATGCGGGGGATGCCGAAACGACCCGGCTGACGCGGTCTGGCTCATCGGCTGCCAAGTGGAAGACCAATGCCGCAGAGTATGAAGAGCCCCAAATGATCGCACTGCCAGATTCGCTATAAGCTATGGACGTCTGCAACGCCGCACGCATGTCGGGATAGCCTTGGCAATAAGATGTGGCTTTGTCCGGAAGCCAGGCCTGCGCAGTTCGGTTTTCCATACCGAAAATATCGCCGCCGACGCGCAAATCCCATGCGATCAGCCGAAACCCGTTCTCATTCAGCCAAGGGATGAGCGGCGCATATTCGGCGCGGGCATTTGAACCGCCTTGATGAAACAGCACGATCAAGGGCGCTGTTTCGGGCAAGTCGGCAAAATATGTGGTGCCAAAGACGGTGAGGCCGTCAGAGGCTTGCGCGGAAATCTCACCTTCGGGCAGGGCGTTGGTGGTCGCGTTATTCGGTGCGATCGCGCAGGCGGATAGTCCGAGGGTAAAGACTCCGAGGACCCATTGGCGCAGCATCTGTCATCTCCGTGTTCGAGCGAGCGCTACAGGTGTAACTCAAACGGCGCGGAATTCAAAGTGCGCGGGATTTAAATGGCAGACGCGTCGGTCAGTTTAGCGTTCTTTCGGATCCAACGCATCACGCAGGCCGTCGCCGATAAAGTTCAAGCAAAGCAGCGTGACCATCATGGTCAACGCTGGGGCCATGAGCATCCAGGGTTTGTCCTGCATCTCTTTCGCCCCATCGGAAATCAGCACGCCGAGTGAGGTCAGCGGCTCATTCACGCCAAGACCAAGAAATGACAAGAAGCTTTCAGCGAGGATCACCACAGGAATGGTCAGCGTCACATAAACGGCAACCGGGCCAACCACGTTGGGCAAGATATGCCGCCGGATGATGGTAAAGAATGGCACGCCCGTGGCGCGCGCCGCTTCGATGAATTCCATATTCTTGATGGCCAGGGTTTGGCCGCGCACAATTCGGCTCATGGTCAACCATTCGACAGCACCGATCGCAGCAAAAATCAGAATGATGTTTCGTCCGAAAACGGTGAGCAGTAGGATGACGAAGAAAATGAACGGCATCGCGTAAAGCACGTCGACAAAGCGCATCATGATATTGTCGATACGTCCGCCAACGAAGCCGGCCACAGCGCCCCAGGTGACGCCAATAATCAGAGACACAATGGTCGCGACCATGCCGACAGCGAGAGAGATACGCAGGCCGATCATTAAGCGAGCAAGGCTGTCGCGGCCTTGCGTGTCGGTGCCTAATAGGTGGAGATTTTCCAATGTCGGCGGGAGCTCGTTGAGATTTGAAATCGTATTATACTTGTGCACCCAAACCATCGGCCCAAAAATCGAAATGGCGATCATCAAACCGAGGATCCACATCGAGGCCACGGCCGCTTTGTTCCGGAACAGGCGCGCTTTCGCGTCATCCCACAGAGAGCGTCCGCCTTGGATCGCCGTCTCAACCGCCTCTTTGCGGCCCGTGAGGTCCAGCGTATCAGTCATACTTCACCTTCGGGTCTAGCAGCGCATAGAGGATATCTGCGAGCAAATTGAATAAAACGATCAGCGTCGCATAGATAATCAAGGCGCCCATCACCAAAGTGTAATCGCGGTTAATCGCACCATCGACAAAGTAGGACCCCATGCCCGGCAGGCCGAAAATCCGCTCGATGACGAGGGAGCCGGTCATCACACGTGCCATGGCCGGTCCGACATAAGAGACAAGCGGCAGAATGGCCGACGGCAGAGCGTGTTTGAGGACAACATCTCGCTCGCTCAACCCTTTGGCGCGGGCAGTGCGAATGTGGCCAGAGCGCATGGTCTCAATCACGCTGGCGCGCATCAGGCGCGAAATGATGGCGATTTGCGGCAAAGCCAGCGTGATCACCGGCAATGTCATATTGTGGAAACTCATCCCGATATTCGGATAGGTGCCCAGCCCGCCAACCGCAAAAATGCTGAAGGTCAGCGCAAAGATTAGGATCAGGATTGGACCAGTGACAAAGGTCGGGATGGATATACCCGCCATGGCAAAGCCCATGACCGAATAGTCGCCCGCCGTATTCTGTCGCAGTCCAGCAAAAATGCCCATCGCCGTGCCGACGATGATCGCCAATGTGATCGATAAGAAGCCAATCGCGAGACTGATTGGAAGGCCATCTGCGATGAGGTCATTCACGCTCTTGCCGAGAGTTTTCATGCTGGGGCCGAAGTCCAGCTGGGCGACGCCCCATAGATAATCGGTATATTGCTGCCAAAGCGGCTTATCGAGCCCGAATTTGGCGTTAAGCGCGGCTTCTGTGGCGGCGTTTAGTTTCCGCTCGCCGTCGAATGGACCGCCGGGGGCCATGCGCATCATGAAGAAGGCAACGGTGATGATGACAAGTAAAGTCGGGATCGCGATGAGCAGTCGCCGGCCTGTATATGCCCATGGAATCCGCGAAACGATACGCTGAAGGCCTGACACCAGTTCGAAGCTCCTGAGATCGTGTGTAATTGAATCAACGCAAAGGGCTTGGCAGCCCTCACAACTCTTCTTACGTTCACGTCCAACGGGCTAAAGTCAACGCCCATCTGCACCGGAGTAGGTTCATGCTCGATCTTCGCAAAGTCACGGATGGTTTTGCAGTCGCCCCCCAAATTGATGAGACAGACGTCCAAGCAATTGCTGATGCGGGGTATAAAACACTCATTGCAAATCGCCCGGATGGCGAAGGCGGAATCGATCAACCCCGTATGGGCGCGATCCGCACTAAAGCCGAGGCATTGGGCCTTACTTTTGTGGCGATTCCGTTCTCTGGCGCACCGACGCCGGACATTCTGGAACGGTTTAGTGCAGTCTTGGCAGAAGCGCCGGCTCCGATGCTGGCATACTGTCGCACCGGAACCCGCTCCATTACGGCTTGGGCGCTGACGCATGGCGGGCAGGGTATGGGCGATGAAGTGGTCGATGCCGCGTCTGGCGCAGGCTATGATCTATCTGCCTTGCGATCGCTATTGTAGCGACACCGACAGGCATTGTGAGCAAATATTCACTACCAGTGACGGAAAGAGGTTGCTAGCTGGTCTTAGGCGTGCGAACAGCAGGAAAAGCCGCTGCGAAGGCTGAGGAGTAAAGTATGTCACGAAACTGGCTGACAGACTTTAAGTATGAAGACGGTGCTTGGCTCGTCAAAAAGACCGGGCACCGCATTCCTGCGACCCGAGAGCTTGCCAATGACATATTCACCTGGCTGACCTTCTATACTTTGGCACAGTCGTGGCGATCCTGGCGCCGGGTGACCGGGCATAAGCGCCCAACCATCGCATTTCACCCAGAAAAACCACGGCCTTGGTACTTTATCTGGCCGGTCATGCATGCCGCGGGCGCGAAACTGATTTCTGATCCAAGTGTCGCTGATATTGTCTTCCAATTCGATGATTCGACCGAAGCCAACCACACACCGCCGGTCACGAAGCCGGGCGCGAAACTGGTCAATTTTGACTGCACTGATATTTCGAAATCCAAAGTAGCAGCTGCGTTTGAACGCGCTGCGGGCTATGGCCTGTCGGTCGATCCACGGACGTATACCGGAACGATGGTGGAAAAGTCGGAGAAGAATGCCTGTCACGATGGACGCATTCTCGAAGGCCCAATTGAGCCGATCGCCGACAAAACCTACCAAGTGCTTGTCGATAATGAGATTCCGGGCGGATTGATTGAAGATTTGCGCTGTTCAATTTGCGGCGGCGAGCCAGCCATCGTCTTTCGCAAGCGCCGCTCGATTGATCGCCGTTTCTTGAACGAAAATGCCGAAGTTTTGCTCGACACACCGCAAAACTGCTACTCAGAAGATGAAATTCGCGTGATCTCACGATTTGCTGAAGAGATCGGTCTAGAATGGGGCGGGGTCGACGTGCTACGCGACAACGAGTCAGGCAAGATTTACATTGTCGACGCGAACAAAACCGATATGGGCCCTCCGGTTGCCTTGAACCTTGGAGACAAGTTGAAAGCAACCCGCCGCATGGCCAAAGCCTTTGTCGCTGCGTTTGCGCCGAAACGTAAGTAGTTTGCCGGACTTGAGCAAATCGGGCAGATTGCCCACGACAAAATAAGAAGAATCAAAGCAGCAAAACTCCCATGGCTATACCTTTTGTGCGTGAAATCGAATTTGAATATGGCAAGGTCGAGCAAGTCTCGCCGCTGATCCGGCGTGTGATTGCCAACAATCCTGGACCGTTCACCTATGTCGGTACCGGTGTTTACATTATCGGGCGTGGCGAAGTCGCGGTGATCGATCCCGGCCCCGTTGATGAAGCTCATTTCGAAGCCTTAAAAGCGGCGCTCGACGGCGAGACGGTGAAGTACGTTCTCGTCACCCACGGTCACTCAGACCACTCTCCACTGGCCCGGCCATTGGCCGAGTGGGCAGGCTGTAAAGTCTATGCCAAAGGCTGCGGTGAGCCGACCGCCAAGGGCGAGTTGGGCAGCGAAGATGATCCTGGTTTCGAGCCCGATGAATGCACCGCCGATGGCGACATCTTTGAAGGCCCGGGTTGGACCTTGGAGACCATTGAAACCCCCGGTCACACGACCAACCATCTTTGCTTTGGCCTGAAAGAAGAGAATGCCTGTCTTTCCGGCGACCATATTATGGGCTGGTCGACCACCATTGTTGCGCCGCCAGACGGCAATATGGCAGACTATTTCGACAGCTTGGACAAGATCGAAGCGCGCAACTTTGACATTCTTTGGCCGACCCATGGTTCGCCTATTGAAGGCAAGGCGTTCGTCAAAGAATTCATCCAAGCCTATCGTCAACATCGCCAGGAACGCGAAAATGGCGTGATCGCCCAGATGAAAGCAGGCGAGACGTCGATCCCAGAAATGGTCAAGACCATGTATGTCGGCCTCGAGGAACGGCTGTTTCCAGCGGCCTGTATGAGCCTGCTCGGGCATATGTTCAAACTCATCGATGAAGGCCGCGTCATCGCAAGTGATGAGCGCCCTGTGGTGCAGAGTGAGTTTCGTCTGACCAAAGTCGACGCTTAGCGAATACGAACCCCAAAACTCCCGCATTCCTGACGAACGAACGGTGTTTTTTCTGACCCGGAATTCCGCAGACGCCTGCGAAAGCAGGGGTCCATGGACCGAACTCGCCTCCTGTCTGGGCGGCCCTTACCGTCCATGGATCCCTGCTTTCGCAGGGATCGCGGGAAAGGGGTTACTGGATCGAAGCACTGACTAAGGCGCCCGGCGTCCATCCGCGCGGTCTTCCAGCTCGACCATCAAGCCGTAAACGCGCGAGGAATTCGCCCCGAGATCGGACAAACCAACACGGCTGGTTGAGCGGATATCGACTTCGGTTGCGCCACCCGCGGACCGGATGCGGACGGCCACATCGTCTTTAAAGCCGAACCAGCCAGATGTGGCTGTGGCTTCAACTTGGGTCGAGTCGCCATTCGCTTGGTTCGAGACGATCTCCCAACCGCGTTTTTTCATGATTTGCTCAGCGGCGGCGGCAATCTCGGTGGGCGATTGGCTAAAATAGAGCGATTCCATTTTGGGGTAGACGGTTCCTTCGCCGCCCTCTTTGGCTTCTGCCTCTTCTTGAATTTCGGAGACCAGACGGCCCGCCGTGCCTGGCCAGCGGGCTTCGGCATATTCGGGGACTGTCGGCGCATCCAATACGGGATTGGTTTCCCCTTGCGCGTCCCTCGCGGCCATCAATTCTGCGCTAAATTGGATTGGATCGGCCCAATCGGTTTGAATATCATGCAGTGGCGGCAAGGAATTGGCCTGCGCACCCAAACCCGCCAGGCGGAACATGCAGAAGGCGGCAATCAGAGTTGCGCCCAAAGCAAGGATAAAGGCTTGTTTGCGCGGCGCCTTAATTAAGGCGATCACTTGCGCGACCAGGGAGAGGCCGAGCGCCAGCATGGCGATACCGGGACCAATTCCGATCGTCATTTGTCCTAGGCCAACTTGCCATGGCCAAAGCCCGAACTTGGTGCCGAGCGCGGCGACCGCAAACCACAGGACGGCAAAAATCGAGACCGCCAGCGAAAACACCGCGACTTTCATACGCCATCCGGCTTTTGGGGTGTCTATTGCTTCGCTCATGGGGCTGCCTCCTCTGTCCCGTTAAAGGCGGAGATAGCCCATTCTCCCAGACAAGGAAATCATTTGCGCAGCGAGAACGGCCCGGTAAGTGGCCAGCGCCCGCCTTATGGTAAGTCCGCGGCCTCGCCGAACCCAGTATATTGATATGGCTCAACACCCGGAGCTTTAAGCGCATCGTCATAAAGCACCCAGGCGCGAGTCCCTTCCGCGTCATCGCAGGTCACCAAGACCCATTCCTGGTCTTCCGGGCCCTGTTGAAACTCTGTACTGGCGGGCAAGTCGGACTCGTTCAACTCATACTGAACGCCATCTTTCTCGGCGATGAAAAAGCCTTCTGCGAGATAGCTTTTATAGATCAATTCATCGCCAGCGCTTAACGCCAATTGTTCGGCGCCATCACCGACAAAAGCTTCGACGCTGGTATCTTCCATAATGGTGAATGTGGTCGGGTAGGTCATGGCGACAAATTCGAGCTTGTCGGATTCCCGCCGCGTTCCGTTCCACGGGCTATACGTCGCTTTGTGCGGCAAACCGCAATAGATGGGGGGATAGACTTCAAACGTGATGGCTTCATGCCCCATGACGGTCACACCCTCTTGCGTGACCGAGAAAGCGTTCGGGTATTCGCCGGACCAAAAGAGCTGCAATTCCCAGCCTTCGGGATAGCCGACGGTTTGGATATCATCGCTTTGGCTCGCATCAGATTCAGTTGGCTCAACCGTATCAACCTCTGTTTCGAGCTCGTTCGCGGACGTCGTGTCCGGCGCCGCGTCTTGGTCGGACCCGTCATTTGATGCTGGGCTACAGGCACTGAGCGCCAGGCCAATGGTCGCAGCCGTCACAAACACTCGAATCATAACTATCTCCATCAACGCCCGAATTCATTCGTGCGCGGACTCGACTGTTTCTGTCAATTGTGGCGGCAATGACTTGGCATTTGTGGCGTTTTCGTGTGGAAGGAGCGCTTCGAGTTTACGAAGGCATGGCTATGACCAAACCGATTGTCCGATTCGCGCCGTCTCCGACGGGGAAGCTTCATGTTGGCAATGTTCGCACAGCGCTGATCAATTGGCTGTTTGCCAAAGGGCAGGGCGGGACATTTGTGCTGCGCATCGATGACACCGACACCGAACGCTCGACCGCCGAATATGAGCAAGGCATCAAAGATGACCTGACTTGGCTCGGCCTGGTTTGGGGCGATACGTTCAAACAATCTGAGCGGTTCGCCCAATATGACGCCGCCGCCGACAAGTTGCGCGACATGGGTTTGCTCTATGCCTGCTACGAAACGGCTGATGAGCTCGACCGCCAACGCAAGCTGCAACGCGCCCGTGGCAAACCGCCAATCTACAATCGCGCTGGTCTGTCTTTGACGGATGAAGAAAAAGCCGCGTTTGAAGCCGAAGGTCGCAAGCCGCATTGGCGATTCAAACTCAGCGGCGAGCGCGTGGTCTGGAACGACCTGGTGCGCGGCGAGCAAGCGATTGAGACCAGCTCTCTGTCCGACCCGGTCCTAATCCGTGCCGACGGCTCCTATCTCTACACGCTGCCAAGCTGTGTCGACGATATCGATGCCAAGATCACCCATGTCGTGCGCGGCGAAGATCATGTCACCAATTCCGGCGCCCAGATTGAGATTTTCCAAGCCCTTGGCGGCACAGCGCCAATTATGGCGCACACGCCGCTTTTGGTTGGCGCGGACGGCGCCAGTCTGTCCAAGCGGCTAGGCTCACTCGGCATGGGTGAGTTGCGCGCGCAAGGGATTGAGCCGCTGGCCATTTGTTCCTTGCTCGGCAAGCTCGGCACAAGTGACAATGTCGAAATTCGCGACTCGCTCGACCAACTCGCAGACGAGTTCGATTTTGCCAAAATCGGACGTTCGCCTGCACGCTTTGATGATGCAGACTTGCAGAACCTGAACGCGGCGCTGACACACGCTATGCCATTCGACGTCGCCAAAGATCGATTGGCTGCGGTCGATGCAAAGGCCGCGGACGAAGCCTTCTGGATGCTCGTACGCGAGAATTGTGTCACGGTGGAAGATGCCGCGCGATTTGTACCGGTGGCATTCGGCGACATCACGCCATTGATTGATGATGAAGACAAAGACTTCATTGCCGCGGCTGCAAACCTGTTGCCCGACGGTGATATGACCAGCGAGACTTGGGGCGCTTGGACCAGCGCGCTCAAGGCAGAGACCGGGCGCAAAGGCAAAGGCCTCTTCATGCCTTTGCGCAAAGCCCTGACGGGGATGGAGCGCGGACCAAGCGTCGGTGATATGCTTGTCCTGATGGGCCGAGACCGTGCGCTGGCGCGTCTAGCGGCGGCGTAAGTTAGGGCCGAACGGTGCGCGAGACGGACCACGCTCAAGGCAAACTTGATCCTGAAGATTGGGATGCGTTCGAAAGCGCGCTTCAAACTGTGTTGTCCGCTGCCCTGGATAAGCTACAGGCCGCGGAGACCGGACGAGTCTGGACCCCGCCGCCCGAGGATTTGAAAGCGGACTTGCAATCACCGTTGCCCATACACGGTTTAGATTATGATGCCTTGGTCGCGCGGCTGACCGCTTTGTTGCCTTATGGTGTTGGCAATTCCCATCCGCGTTTCTTTGGTTGGGTGCATGGTGCAGGCGCGCCTGGTAATCTGTTGGCCGAGATTGTCGGCGCCGCGATGAATGCCAATTGCGGCGGGCGCGACCACATCGCCATCCATGTTGAGCGGCAAGTGATCGCCTGGTGCAAATCGCTGTTTCAATTTCCCGACACGGCGAGCGGGCTGATTGTATCTGGCACCTCCATGGCGACGATCATCGCGGCCAAAACCGCCCGCGATGTTGCGCTGGAATTTGCCAGTCGAACAGAAGGGGTCGGAACGGCGAAGCTGACGGGTTATGTCTCTGAACAGGCGCATTCCTGCCTCGCGCGCGCGTTCGATATGATTGGCTTAGGCACCGAGGCGCTGCGAACCATCCCGGTCACGTCGAAATTTGAAATGGATGTCGACGCTTTAGGGGCTGAGATTGCGCGTGACCGGGCGACTGGTTTTCAACCATTCTTCTTGGCTGGGACGGCGGGAACCGTGAACACCGCCGCCATCGATCCACTCGCGACGCTGGCCGATATCGCTCAGCAAGAAAACCTATGGTTCCACGTTGATGGGGCCTTCGGCGCATGCGCGATGACACGCTCAGACCTCGCGCCGCGCCTGCAAGGGATTGAACGCGCCGATTCTCTCGCTTTCGATTTCCATAAGTGGATGCATGTAAATTATGATGCAGGGTGCGTCTTGATGCGCGATAACGCTGCGCACCGCCGGGCCTTTGCCAGCCGGCCGGATTATCTCGCCGCCAATGGCACCGCTTTGTCCGCCGGTGAGCCTTGGCCGGTCGATTTCGGGCCGGAGCTTTCACGCGGGTTTCGCGCTTTGAAAGTCTGGGCGCATCTGCTCGAGCATGGGACGGAAAAGATCGGGCAATCGATCGCCGATAATTGCAAACTGGCGACAAACTTGGGAGTAAAAGTTCAGGCGCATCCGGACCTGGAATTGCTCGCGCCGGTCTCCTTGAACATTTGCTGTTTGCGATATGCACCAGCAGATCTGACCGCGACGCAGTTGGATGACCTGAACACGGCCATTGTTGCGCACGTGCAAAGCGCGGGGATCGCCGCGCCATCGACGACTCGCATTAATGGCGCACTTGCGATCCGCGTGAACATCACCAATCATCGGACGCGTGTTGAAGATATGGATATCTTGCTCGATGCCATCCTAGACGCCGGAGAAACGCTGCGCCGCAGCTAAGGCACAGTTTTATTGCTGGTTCAGCACCATTCGCGTGTGCACCGCCAACACGCCGGCTTCCGCCGCAATGTCCTCGCGCAGCCGAGACAGTTCATCCATACTGTGACACGCACAATCGACCAGAATGTCGATATCTCCGGCGAGGCAATAGGTCTCAACCACGCCGGGTTTGGCCGCGATGCTCGGTGCAATGTCAGTATCCCGCGTGGCGGGTTCAAGCTGGATGGATAGAAAGGCGTGAAAGCTCGGGCTGACATCGGGTCGCTCAACAATCGTATAGCCCTGGATAATCCCGCGCTCTTCCAAGCGCGTGATCCGGTCATGAGTGGCGCTGCGCGAAAGCCCAATCTCACGGGCCAATGCGACGAGGCTGGTGCGCGCGTCTTGTTTCAAGGCCGTCAGAAGTTTGCGGTCTTTGTCGTCGAGTGAATTCATCCTCTCCCTATAAAGCGTCGGTGATTTTCTGTCATCGCCGGAAATTATCCGGGTTTTCCAACATCTTTCGGGTGGAGACCGGATGGGCCTCTGCATAATTTTCAGGATGCACCGGGACCAAAAAGGGAGTGCGTCATGGACTTACAGATTTTCATGCTTTTCGCCATCACCACATTTGTGGTGGTCTTCTCACCAGGGCCCGCGGCGATCACAGCCGCCTCGCAAGGCGCCGCGAATGGCGTCTGGCGCGCGTCGTTCGGGGTGTTGGGAATAGCCGCCGCCAATGCGGTCTATTTCGCGCTCTCCGCGACCGGGATTGCTTCACTGATCATCGCATCACACACGCTGTTTTCGATCATCAAATGGGTCGGGGTGGCTTATCTCATCTATCTCGGAGGGGCTGCATTGTTCAGCAAAACCGGAGGATTGAAAGTGCAAGCGGGACAGCGCTCACGCCGGTCTACGTTGTTTGCGACGGGCTTCACCGTCGAATTCGCAAACCCGAAAGCGCTGCTCTATTTCGCGGCCATCTTGCCGCAATTCATCGATCCGACGCGCGCGATCCTGCCGCAAATCCTGATGATGGGCGGCCTGACCTTGGCGATCGACTTGGTGATTTACTCGGTCTACGCGCAGCTCGGTCATGCGCTTGCCACCAGCGGTGCCAAGCCTTGGATCGTTAAAAGCATCAATCGGCTCGCCGGATCGGCCTTGTTGTTCGCGGCCTTCAAAATGGCGCGCGTGGGACCGGCTTAGTCGCCGAGCTTGACCACGCGGTCACACAAAGCCCGGATCGCTGCCTCAGGGGTCTGTTCATGCACCAGGGCGGCGCGGAACTCTTGCGGCGTGAATTTGCCGTCAATGATGTGATCCATCAACTCAAAGAAGGGTGCCCAAAAGCCGTCTTCGTCCAAAAAGGCCATCGGCTTGGCGTGCAGTCCGAGCCGCGCCCAGCTGAGCATTTCGACCGCTTCTTCCAGCGTGCCGATTCCACCGGGCAGGACGATAAAGGCATCGCTTTCGTCAAACATACGCTGTTTGCGGGTGTGCATATCGTCGACGATTTCATGCGGCACATCTTCAAAGATGCGTTCTTTCTGGAGCAAGAAGCGCGGCATGATGCCGAGCACGTCACCGCCATCAGAATGCGTGGCGCGTGCACAGGCACCCATCAGGCCGACACCACCGCCGCCATAGACCAAGCGAATATCCTGCTGCGCCAATGACCGCCCAAGATCCTGCGCCAAACGCAAATAATCTGGTTTCACATCATTAGATGAGCCGCAATATACGCAAATCGACTTCAAATCGCCCATAGGTTCTGCCTCTGAATCAAACCCTTGGACCTTTATAGGAAGATTATTGCCAAAACCAGAACAAAGGCCAGCTTATCAGTTTTGAGAGGCACCAGGCGGTTCCAAATACACCTGTGCTTCTCGCTCTGTTGCAAAAGTGCGACTGATTATCATTTTCTGTGTAGTTGCGATTGATTTTCATTTACGTCAGGCGTAGAGCACCGTCTATCGAAATTCAAAGGTAGTGTAATCTATGACTCGCTTTCAATCGCGCCTGCTTGGTGCAGTCGCGCTCTCCGTTCTCGTCGCAGCCCCCGCTGGATACGCGCAAACCGCTGATGAGGATGACGTTTATGTCCAGGACGAAATCGTCGTTGTCGGCCAATATCTCTACACCGATCAAATCAATGCACTGAAAGCGCCGACGCCGATTATCGACGTGCCGCAAAGCTTGTCGATCATCACGGCTGACCAAATCCTGCAGCAGGGGTTTGATAGCATTAGCGACCTCATCAGCTACACACCTGGCGTGAATGCATCGCAAGGGGAAGGGCATCGCGACGCGGTCGTCTTCCGCGGCGTGCGCTCGACCGCCGATTTCTTCATCGACGGTGTTCGTGACGATGTTCAATATTACCGGCCGCTCTACAATTTGGAGCAAGTAGAAGTTCTGCGCGGCGCTAACGCGCTGCTCTTCGGGCGAGGCGGCACGGGCGGCCTGATCAACCGGGTGACCAAGAAAGCCGATCTCGAAGAGCAGTTCACGGGATACCAGGCGAGTGTCGATTCTTTTGGTGCTTTCGGCGCTCAACTCGACAGCAATTTTGTCGTCGGCGACAAGGCGGCGATCCGCGTGAATGCGATGTATGAAAGCCTCGAAAACCACCGCGACTTCTACGATGGCGACCGGTTCGGCATTAATCCGACAGCGAAGATTGAAATCTCACCTGCGACCACGCTGGATCTGTCTTATGAATACATCGATCATGAGCGTTTCATCGACCGGGGCATCCCGACCGGCGCCAATGGCGAGCCTGTGCAGGCGTTTGAAGACATTGTCTTTGGCGATGCAGATTTAAATACAACAGAGCTCGAAGCGCATTTGGTTCGCGGTATTTTGCAACATCAGATCAATGACAATCTGAAAGCCCGCGTAACCGCATCTTACAGCGATTATGACAAGCTGTATCAGAACTTCTACGCCTCTTCTTTCGACCAAGTCGCCAATATTTCGCGCGTTGGAATTGATGGCTATCTCGATACGACGCAGCGCGAGAGCCTGACGCTGACGGGTGACTTGATCGGTGAGTTTGAAACCGGCCAGATCGGCCACACCTTTGTCTTTGGCGGCGAATATATCGACACGTCCAACGATAATGATCGGTTCAATGCGTTTTGGTCTGGATCGTCTGACGATGTCGAATTCTTCCTGATTGAGCGTCCATTGAATTTCCGGGGCGGCGTAGGCGTCAATTTTGATGGCGTCGCCACCACCAATGACTTCACGGCAGACCTCAATGATCGCTCGTCAGCTGAAGTTGAAGTGTTCTCGATCTATGTGAATGACCAGATCGAAGTGAACCCATATCTCGATATTGTCCTGGGTCTGCGTTTTGATAGTTTCGATTTCTCAGTCGATGTTGTTGATCCGGTCCTGTTTGACACGGGCACGGTTTCAATCGACTCGCGTTCGAGCACAGATGACCGTGTCTCGCCGCGTGCTGGTATTATCTACAAGCCGCAGGAGAATGTCTCATTCTATGCCAGTTATAGCGAGAGCTTTTTGCCCCGCTCCGGAGAGCAGTTCGCGACGATTAGCGGCGGCGACCCATTTGATCCGGACGTGTTCGAAACCGCCGAAGTCGGCGTGAAGTGGGACTTCGTTCCGGGGCTGAGCTTCACCGCGGCCTATTTCCAGAACGAACAAACCCGCGCCGACCGCGATGACGATACGGGCGAGAATTTCGAAGTCCGTGGCCTCGAGATCGAAGGCTTCGAGCTGCAATTGCAGGGCAATGTCACTGAGCAGCTGTTTGTCACAGCCGGCTATAGCTATCTCGATGGCGAGACTGACAATGGCAACGAAACCCCGCGCGAATTGCCAGCCAATACGTTCTCGATCTGGGGCGCCTATCAAGTCACGGACAAGCTCGGCTTTGGCTTAGGCGCGACCTACCAAGATGAGTCCTTCATCACCGACTTTGATCTTGGCGGTTCGTCAAATCTGCATCCAACGCTACCATCCTATACACGGATCGATGCGGCGGCCTATTACGACATTTCCGACACGATGCGGGTCCAGCTAAACGTCGAGAACGCGTCCGATATGCTCTACTTCCCAACCTCGCACAGCACGCACCAAGCCACCGTTGGCGCGCCACTGAACGCGAAAATCACCCTAAGCGGGAAATTCTAAACGGCGCCGATCGCAAGCCGCGAGGCATTTCTCGCGGCTTGTTTCACAAAAACACTATGCATATGCCATAGCCCGCCCCATATGGCGGGCTATGAGCGTTGAAACCCAAACTGCGGATACCGATAAGATTGAAAGCGCTGATGGCGGCCTGGTGGTCTCGATCGGGCGTATTCTAAAACTGCTGGCACGGCCAGAGCTGCGCAAATGGCGACCGGTTATGGTGATCGCCATCCTGCTCACTTTGGGCGCGGCAGTCTTGGAAGTGGTGGCCCCAATCCTGGTCGGAATTGCGGTCAATCAGCTTGTCCCTAATGATCAAGGCATTGTCGCCGGGTTCTCGGCGGCCGCGATGTGGATTGCGATCGCAATGTCGGTGCAATTCACCGCCCGCGCCATGCCGCAACTGAGAGATTGGCTGTTCTCGCCGGTCAGCCAGGATGCGCAGCGGATTGCCTGCGTCGACGCCTTTGGGCATGCGCAGAGCCTGTCCCTCGGCTTTCACCAGACCCGCCGCACCGGCGCCCTGAACCGCGTGATTGAGCGCGGTGCCAGCGCCATCGATTATCTTATCCGGTTTCTGGCGTTCAATATCGGACCGACTTTCGTCCGGTTGATCTTGGCGTCTGTCGCACTGGCCGTGGCTTATGATCCACGGCTCGGCCTGGTGGCGATTGTCACCGTGGTGATTTATGCGATTTCAACCATCATCATCACCGAATGGCGCGTCCGTCAGCGTCGGCGTATGAATGTGGCTGATACCCGCTTTCGCGGCATTGCCGTCGATATCCTGACGAATTTTGAGACGGTGAAATCCTTCGCAGCAGAACGGCGCGAGACCGACCGGTTCGACGACGCCATGCGCAACTATAATACCCATTATGTCGAAGCCGTGCGCAGTATGTACATCCTGAATGCGACGCAAGCCTTTGTGATGATGTTCGGCATGGCCGTGGCGCTCATCCTCTCGGCCTGGAATGTCTCGGATGGACGGATGGAGATTGGCGGCATTATCGCGGTACAGATGTTGTTTGTGTCGCTGTACGCCCCGCTTAACATTCTCGGCTGGGCTTGGCGTGAGATTAAACAAGGCGCGGTCGACCTGGAAAAACTCTACGGCCTGCTCGGAATGAAAGCTGAGGTTGCTGACAAACCGGATGCCAAGACGCTGACAACACCAAAAGGCGATGTCGTGTTCGATAATGTCAGTTTCACCCATGATGCCCGCTCCGTCGGGGTCCAGGATGTCAGCTTCGATCTCAGCGCCGGCAAAAAGATCGCCTTTGTGGGCACGTCAGGGGCGGGCAAGTCGACGCTGCTGAAACTGCTCTTCCGCTTCTATGATGTGAATGATGGACGGGTCCTGATTGATGGCCAGGATGTGCGGGATCTGACCCAAGAAAGCCTGCGCCAGTCGCTCGGCTTGGTGCCGCAAGATGTGGTCCTGTTTAACGAGACCATTGGCGCCAATATCAGCTATGCCAAACCCGATGCGAGCTTAGACGAATTGCGCGATGCGGCGCGGCGGGCGCAATTGCTCGACTTTATTGAGAGCTTGCCCGACGGCTGGGAAACCCGCGTTGGTGAGCGAGGTCTGAAACTCTCCGGTGGTGAGAAACAACGCGTCGGCATTGCCCGTGTCATTCTTGCCAATCCGGCCATCCTGGTCCTCGACGAAGCCACATCTGCGCTCGACAGCGCCACTGAGGCCGCCGTTCAAGAAGCCTTAGACGAAGCCTCCAAAGGCCGGACCACGCTGATGGTGGCCCACCGCCTCTCAACCGTTCAAAACGCCGATGAGATTGTCGTCCTCAAGGCCGGTAAAGTGATTGAGCGCGGCGCGCATGATGACCTCTTGGCAGCAGAGGGCGAATATGCGGATATGTGGGCACGTCAGGCCAAGCGAGATGCCCTCGCCGTGGCGGCTGAATAGGAGGTCCCGACCCCATGTCAGATAAGGATTTCAGTCGAGAGCGGTTTCCATGGCTGCGCGGCAATTTCGATTTAGAAGGCTACGTCGGCGCTCTGGCGGCGTTGCTGGTTGGCATCCTGCTCGGCTATGTGCTCGGCATCCTGTTCTGGATCGGCTTCATTGCCGCAGTGATTATTCTGTTCGCGACCCGCACCGCGGAGCGGACCCCGCCCGAGGCTGAAGGGCTGATCATCGCGCCAACCGATGGCATTGTTGTTTCCGTCGGCGGTGCGCGCCCACCAGACGAGTTGCGCCTTGAAGGCGCCGATTGGACTCGTATCCGCGTGTCCATCGGCCCGACCAATACCAATGGCATCTATGCGCCTATGGATGGCGCGATTGACCATATCATTCGTGAAACGGGCGACCCGGCAGCCTTCGCCGCGATGAAGCCAGACCGTCCGGGTCTCGCAGTCGCGTATGTCGCCCTGCAAAGCAGCGAGCGCGCCGTCGGCATGCGCTTCGCGACCGGGGGTTTAGGGCCCCGTTTGGAAATCGACTCTGAGCCCGGCGACGCCGTCCGCTTGGGACGCAATATCGGGACGCTGCGCCTCGGCGGATGGTGCGACCTTTATGTGCCTGCGTCGATCAGCGTGCTGCCTTTGCCAGGACAGACGCTGGTGGGATCGGAAACCATTCTTGGCCGATTTGGCGACGCTGCGGACGTCGCGCCACCTCCAGCGGCCGCTGAAACGGTTCCTGAGCCGGAAGAAGAGGCGCCTGAACCGGAAGCGAAGGCTGAACCGGAAGCGGTCATCGATGAAGAAGACGAGCTGACCCTTGAAGCGCTTTCGGGCGAAGACGAGGGCAAAACCGAAGCGAACGAGGATGATGACGAAGACGTCTCTGAAATGTTCGCGCGGCTGCGCAAAGAAGCACAAAAAATGCAGGATGATGACTAAGCTCGACCGAGCTCGGGTGTCTAAGGCGTCTGGGGCGGTCCGCCGGTTTCCGCAGCCCGTTCATTGACCTTTAAGCGAAGCGGTTCCAAGTGGCGCGCGCTGTCGCGGTTTGAGCCGTATTCGGCTTGACCTTAGTGACCAGAAAGAAACCACGTGTCGACATTTTCAGATCTTGGCTTGCACAAACTCGTGCTCAAAGCGGTAACCGCCGAAGGCTATGAAACGCCGACGCCGATCCAATTGCAGTCCATCCCGCGCCTCTTAGAGGGGCGTGATTTGCTCGGGATTGCGCAAACCGGCACGGGCAAGACGGCCGCATTTGCGCTGCCAACGCTTCACCATCTGCGAGCGCTCAACAAAACCCGGAAGCCGAAGAGCACTTATGTCCTCGTCCTCGCCCCGACGCGGGAGCTCGCTGGCCAGATTGCTGAGAGTTTCCGGACTTATTCTGCCTATATCGATTGCGTCACGCATACTGTGTTTGGCGGGGTGAAGATCAATCGGCAGATCCGCGCGCTGGAAAAGGGGTGCCACGTTCTGGTCGCCACGCCTGGGCGGCTCTTGGATCTGATGAACCAAGGCGCGGTACATTTGCGCGATCTTGAAGTCCTGATCCTTGATGAGGCCGATCAGATGCTGGACATGGGGTTTATCCATGACTTGCGGAAGATCGTGTCGCAAGTGCCGGATAAGCGTCAAACGCTGCTCTTCTCTGCGACGATGCCGAAACTCATCGAAGATATGGCGGGTCAGTATTTGACTGACCCGGTGCGCGTCTCTGTTGCCCCAGAGAGCACGACCGCGGAGCGCGTCATGCAAGGCGTCATCCACGTCGCCAATAATAATAAGCTCGCTCTGCTCGGCAAACTGCTCGACAATCCTGAGATTGACCGCGCACTGGTCTTTACGCGGACCAAACACGGCGCCGATAAAGTCGTCCGCAAGCTGATCGCCAAGAATTATCCGGCCCTGGCGATCCATGGCAACAAATCTCAGTCTCAACGCTTGAAGGCCTTGGATGCGTTTAAGTCCGGCAAATGCCGCATCCTAATCGCCACGGACATCGCGGCGCGCGGCATTGATATTGATGGCATTACTCACGTGATCAATTTCGAAATGCCCAATGTGCCGGAACAATATGTCCACCGGATCGGTCGTACCGCACGGGCCGGCAAAGACGGAATCTCCATCTCACTCGTGGCCGAAGACGAGCTCTACTATTTGCGCGAAATCGAGAAAATCACGCGGGTCGAAGTTGAGGTCTTAGACGCGCCCGAAGGGACGGAAGGCCTGGTCCTGCCCACCCCAGATCCAAACCTGCGCGTCCGCAAACCCAAAGGCCCGTCCCGCCGCTCCGGCAAACCCCCACAACGCGGCTCCCGCCGCACCCGCCCGGAAGGCGTGTCCAAGGCAAAGCAACGCTCGCGCAAACGGCCAGGGAAGAATCAGCGGCGCCGGGATCGGGAGAACGCCGGGACGAAGGGGTGATCGTGTAGGCGTGGTGGGGAGTTGAAGCGAACACTTCGTCCCGTTCAACGGCGCATCGACCTTCGCGAGTTTGATCTGAAGTAGGTGAGAATGTCGGGCTGCTTCAGTGGCTTATGTCGCTTCAAATTGATGCCAATAACAGGGGGCGGTTTGAGTGAAGTCATCACGATCATGTTACGCTCCCGCGAGGGCATCATCGCGCATGTTTGAGATAGCCCATATTAGTAAACTCCAACAGAAAGTGTGATCCACAAGCTCGGGAGATAGCGATGAAATTTTTGCGGACGCCAGATGCGCGGTTCGAGGGGCTGAAAGCGTTTGATTTCTCGCCCAATTATAGTGAGATCACCACTGCAGACGGTACGCGGCTTCGTGTCCATTATCTCGATGAAGGCCCTCGTGACGGCGAACTTATTCTGTGTATGCACGGCCAACCAAGCTGGAGCTATTTGTATCGCAAGATGATCCCATTGCTGACAGAGGCTGGGTATCGCGTCATCGCGCCCGACCTAATTGGCTTTGGTAAGTCGGACAAACCCACCTCTTTAGATGACTATACCTACCAAGCCCATGTCGATTGGATGACGGCGTGGCTGAACGACCTCGATCTTAATGATATCACTCTGATGTGCCAGGATTGGGGAGGGCTGATCGGCCTTCGATTGGCGGGTGAACAAACGCATCGCTTCAAACGCCTCGTTATCGCGAACACCTCACTTCCTGGATCGGATATGATCACCGACGAGATGAGCGAGATGCTTGGGCAAATGTATTCCAGCCTTCCTGACGTGAAGGTCGCCGACGTCCGCGAACAATTCGCGGCTGGGTCGCCCGGTGCGTTTCTTTACTGGGTGAAATATTGCGCTGATGCCCCCGATCTATCTGTCCGAGATGTGTTCGGACTGTTGTCCAACATGACCGATGAGGCGGTTCTGGATGGTTATGCGGCACCGTTCCCAGACGAGTCGTATCTCGCTGGCGTCCGCAAATTCCCGACCCTTGTGCCGATCTTACCCGCAGGCAAGCCTGATCGCCTAAAAGGCGATGTGGCATGGGCTGCACTAGAGGCAAGCGATCTTCCAGTGTTGACCGCGTTCAGTGATGGCGATGCCGTAACCCGCGGGGGCGAGCAGCGCTTTATCAACCGGCTGAAGAATGTGAAGAATGTCACCATCAAGGGCGGTGGCCATTTCCTACAGGACGATCAACCCGAAGCGCTGTCCGCAGAGATCATCACATTCATGCAGGGAAACTGAGCGGCTTGAATTCGCGCCAACTAAGCCACTCAGTCATTCTCCGCCTCTGGATCGAAGTCTTCGAAACGGTTCCCTAAAACCGCTCTCCTTCATCCTCATCCCGCACGGCGTTCATCCACGAGAAGACCGGCTTTAACGGCAACACCCAACCAATCCCCGCGACCACAAAGAATCCCAGGCTCGCCCATTTCGGAGCGGATGTCAGCATCGACCCAATCGTCGCTGCGCCCCAGATCCAAAAGGCGAGGAAGGCCATGACGGCGATACAGGCGACAAGTCTGCGCTGCGATTGGGGCATGAACTGTATTATCCTGGTTCCTGCGACCGTGTGGCCGGTTGTCGTTCGCGACTAGGGGTTCAAATAGAGCGGATTATGCCTGACGCAATATCTCCTGTCGCCGCACGTTGGATCCAAAGATGGCTGATCCTGATCGGATTGATGGTCTATGCCATGATCCTGATCGGCGGCGCCACGCGCTTGACCGATTCCGGTCTCTCGATCACCGAATGGGCGCCGATCAAGGGCGCGTTGCCGCCGCTCAGCGAAGCGGCCTGGCTGAGCGAGTTTGAAAAATACAAAGCCACCGCTGAGTTTCAGCAGCAGAATTACAATATGACCCTGTCCGAGTTCCAATTCATCTATTGGTGGGAGTGGGGCCATCGTCTGTTTGGGCGGCTCATTGGTCTGGTCGCGGTCGGTGGCTTCATCTGGTTCGCGGCGATGCGGTGGTTGTCGAAAAAATGGACCACCCGGCTTCTCGGTTTGATCGCGCTTGGCGGTCTGCAAGGCTTTATCGGTTGGTGGATGGTTGCCAGCGGAATTGGCGAGACCGAGCGCTTGGATGTCGCGCCATACCGGCTGATGACGCATTTTGGTCTGGCTTTGTTGATTATCGCGATAACCACTTGGTTTTGGTTGGATTTGAGTGAGCGTCGGCGCGTTTCGGCGGTATCTCAGCTACGTTTCGTGGCGTTTGGGCTACTGGTCCTGACCAGTCTGCAAATGCTCACCGGCGCCTTGGTCGCCGGCCTCGATGCAGGCCGAACCTATACCGATTGGCCGCTCATGGCAGGTGAGGTGTTTCCGGCCCACTATTTTGCGGAAGATCTCGGTCTGCGCAGCCTGTTCGAAGGCCGCGCCGCCACACAGTTCAATCACCGTCTCGGCGCTTACATATTATGGGCCTTCTCCCTCTATGCGGCGTTTCGGGCCCGTGGCACGTACCTGTTCCGCGGCTTTGCCTTGCTCGCAGGGCTCGTCACCGCGCAGGCCGTTTGGGGCATCATAACATTGGTCAATGCCGCGCCACTACCCGTGGCGCTGGTGCACCAGGGGCTCGGCGTGATTGTGCTTCTGACGTCTGTGTGGCTCGCTTGGACTAGTCACGCGCTGCGTCTGGCGCGTAGCCCAACGGATCCATCGTGACTTTGCTCGGGTCGATATAGGTCACTGTGTGAACGCCATCGCGCGTTTCGCCCGCAGTGACTAAGACGCCGCCTGGATACCCGCCCGTGCGCGCATCGCCAGTACCCGCCATATCAACGGGGCGTTGTGGCGGCCGGACCGAGATGCCATCCAAGACTTGAAAGTCCACCGCCTCGCCCTCCGAAGTGACCAGCGTATAGCCGCCAAAATCGTCGAGCAGGAAGCGATAGGACTTATTGCGGTGCTTCAAGTCTGCCGCGGCCAGAACGGGATCGGAATAAGCGACATCTTCGGTATCGGTGAGAACACAGCTTGAAATATTGCTCGAGGCCTGCGCCGCTTCATCAAGCAAGAGGATGAGATTATCGCCGACTTCAGCGACGCGGCCCAGTTTCAACTCGCTGGGGGCGTCAGCGGTCCAAAATCCAATCCGCATGACCCCATCACGTTCAAGTGTCGGCCCAGCGCTGCACAGGCCCAGGATCGCTGAATCGGTCCCTGCATCGAGCGGCAAGGGAACAGGCTCGGCCAGCTCGCCGCCATGAATATACAATACCAGCCCGCCTTCGAGCGAAATGCCGGGAAATACGGTCAGTGATGTCTCCTGAAGGCGCATGAATTGGCCATTTCCAACATGCGCTGCCCCGATATCGGCCTTGGCGGTGAGGCGTTCGCCCTCCAAATCAAGAAACTGTAAGCCGCCATCCGTATAGGCGACAGCGACGGTAGAGGCCAATTCCCCCGCGACACCAATAGATTTTATCGGCGTTCCAAGGTCATTGGTCTGCCAAACCGCCGGCAAGACCAGGCCGCCTGGTTCGGTTGATTCAGCAGAGTCTATAGGGGGATTAGCCGGTTCGGTTTCCGCCGGTTCTGAACTTGGGCTACAAGAGCTCGCAAGGAAAAGCAGGGACAGCGCGAAAGGCGCGTTGACAAGGCGTTTCGCGGCGCGTAGATGCGGGCGCTTGAACATTATCCAATAACTCCGATTGAGAGGCTCCGGCGGAGCAATGAAAACTTATAACGCACCTGCCGACGTTGAGAACAAATGGATCGTCATCGACGCGACCGATGTCGTGGTGGGTCGTCTTGCTTCCTACGTCGCCAAACGTCTGCGTGGCAAGCACCGCGCTGACTTCACGCCTCATATTGACACAGGCGACTTCGTCGTCGTGGTCAATGCTGAGAAGGCGAAATTCACCGGCAACAAGCTGGCGGACAAAGTCTACTATCGTCACACCGGTCACCCGGGCGGCATTAAAGAGACAACGGCTGGCAAAATCATGTCTGGTCGGTTCCCTGAGCGCGCCATTGAAATGGCCGTTAAGCGGATGCTGCCAAAAGAAAGCACGCTGGCTCGCAAGCAGTTCGGTAAACTGCGCGTCTATGCTGGCGCAGAGCACCCACATGAGGCGCAAGCCCCTGAAGCGGTCGACTTTGCAGCGATGAACTCCAAGAATACGAAGGTCGCCTAAACATGGCTGAAACTGCACAATCTCTTGAAGATCTGAAAAATGTCACCGAAGGTGAAGGCGCCGCTCAAAAGCTGCCGCCAATCACTGCAGAACCAAAAATCGACGAGCAGGGTCGCTCTTACGGCACTGGACGTCGTAAATCTGCAACCGCTCGCGTTTGGCTGAAGCCCGGCTCTGGCAAGATCACCATCAATGGCAAAGACCAAGACGAGTATTTCGCGCGCCCTGTGCTGCGCATGGTGCTCGAGCAGCCATTGGTCGAAGCGGACCGTCGTACGCAGTATGACGTTGTCGCCACCGTCAAAGGTTCTGGTCTGTCCGGTCAGGCTGGCGCCGTGCGTCACGGCATCGCGCGCGCCCTAGTCAATTTTGAACCAGAACTGCGCCGCACGCTGAAGCCATTCGGCTTCCTGACCCGTGACCCGCGTGTTGTTGAGCGGAAGAAATATGGTCGCGCGAAAGCCCGTCGTAGCTTCCAATTCTCCAAGCGCTAAGCGTTACGGTTTAATCGAACACGTGATCAAGGCGCTCCGACGGGGCGCCTTTTTCGTATCTGGAACAAGGGTTTGGCTATGACTGGTGAGACAAAACTAAAAGCCGCTGTGCTCGGAGCCTCCGGCTATACAGGGGCAGAAACGGTGCGATTGCTCGCCGGTCACCCGCGCGTTGAAGCCGTCTCGGCGACGGGGCACAGTCTCGCTGGCAAAGCGCTGTCCGAGATTTTCCCGCACCTGGCTGGGCCAACGGACTTGCCCGTCGTCAAAGCTGAGGACGTCGATTGGGACGATATCGATGTCGCCTTTGGCTGCCTGCCGCACGGCACCAGTCAAGACTTGATTGAAACGCTGCCAGACCATGTCCGTGTCGTCGATTTGTCGGCTGACTATCGTTTGCGCGATGCCCAACTTTACGCGGAAACATATGGCCGACCACACCTCAATCCAGCGCGCACAGCGACGACCAAATACGGCCTATCTGAGTGGCGTGGTGAAACGCTCAAGGGCGAGTCCCTTGTCGCGTGTCCAGGCTGTTATCCCACCGCGAGCTTGCTGGCTTTGCTGCCGGTGGTGCAAATCATTGATCCTGACAGCATCATTATCGACGCCAAATCCGGTGTGTCCGGTGCCGGGCGTGGGTTGAAAGAGGGCAATCTCTTCTCCGAAGCCGCCGAGGGCGCCCATGCCTACGGTATCGGCAAACACCGGCACGCGCCTGAGATTGAGCAAGAACTGAACCTGCAAGCCGGTCGCGGCGATATCGGTGTCACGTTTACCCCGCACCTATTACCTATGGTTCGCGGCGAATTGGTGACCTGCCACGTACGCGGCGACGCCGACCAGATACAATCCGCGTTGGAAGCCAAGTATGCTGACGCGCCATTTATGACGGTCCTGCCACTGGGGTCACCGCCGCCTGACACCAAGCACGTTCGCGGCACGAATAATTGCCGGATCGCGGTCTATCCAGACCGGGTCGAGGGTCGCGTCGTGATCATCGCCGTGATCGACAATTTGGTGAAAGGCTCTTCCGGCCAAGCCATCCAAAACCTCAATTTGATGATGGGCTGGGATGAAACGCTGGGGCTCGCCGGCCTGCAGGCGCTCTTCCCATAGTAAAGGGGGCTCATGATGGTGATCGTAATCAAACCTATTCGGCACGAAGATAATGCCGTCTGGCGCGAGCTCTGGACCGGTTATCTCACCTTCTACGAATCGTCGGTCAGCGAAGAGGTCTATGCCAGCACGTTCGAACGTCTTTTGACCGACGGCGAATACGAGCCGTCGGGTTATATCGCTTGGGATGGCGAAGCCGCGGTCGGCCTTGTGCATTTCATGTACCACCGCCATTGCTGGCGAACGGAGAATGTCTGCTACCTGCAAGACCTTTTCGCGGCACCTAAAGCCCGCGGAAAAGGTGTTGGCCGCGCGTTGATCGAAGCGGTCTATGCGCAAGCGGATGAGAAGGGCTGTCCCGTCGTCTATTGGAACACGGCTGAGGACAATGCCACGGCCCGATTGTTGTATGACCGGATCGCCAACAAGACGGCGTTTATCAAGTATCAGCGCTAAGTCGGGTTCCGCGTTTGCAAACCCTCAAGCCAAAGCCCATGCCGGGGCATTCTATTCCTATTTTTGGTCCCCTCGACCAAAGGTATTACTACGCAAACCGGGAAAGAATGGTGGTTCGGGGGAGACTTGAACTCCAGATTAGACCCAGTAAATATGGGTTTCTGAGGGTGCTTGATGAATTGGTCCCGCCTTAGGTCCCGCCGTAAATTTTAGCTGCGCCTTGTCCCTTGCCCGGTCTGCCCCCCAAAATTGGCTCGTGTATTGATAGAGGAGCGGCTCTGATGTAGACGCCAAATATCCAACGAGAAGGGCGTTTCGCCCCATACGCACAGCTCGCCGATTTAGACGCTTAGTCGCCTTTTCTTTGTCTTTTTTCTTGGGCTCGCAACGCTTTTACGAGTTTTTTTAGCCGCTCTGGAATCGGCCGTTTCAAGATTGTATCCTATGTCTTTTTTAAATCTCGGCCTAACATACACTCCCGTTTACGCACTGATTAATTAGACATATATCCCTCCATACTTCCCCCAATGACCTCGACATGGTGCGCTCGAGGGAAAAGGAAAGCGAGGTAGGCCCGTCCGGATCAATGTCGCTACAAAACTCTTAATGCGAGTGATATTATGGCCATTCTTCGAACGGCTGGAGCGTGAGCTAGAAAAACGCCGAGAACGCGCTCAAGAGCTTGTTCGTTTCACTAAAGAACGCTCCAAAGACCAACGCGATTCAAGCTGGCTTCGTTAAAGTTTTTATTCCTCGGGTCGTCGTTTTCAGAGTAGGTTTCGTACCGTCACTGACTTAAGAAATCGAAATCGGCTGGCTGGCTCTCTAGCAGCTCCTGTGCGCTGAGTTCAGAGAGCGAGAGCAGAACGAATTTCGGGTGGCCCCATCTATATCCATCTGAAAGTTCAATTTTGTCGATTTGGGCCACGAGTTCTTGTCTTATCGTGTCTCGATCAACCGTCATTTCATTTGGCTCTTCTAAGATTGCGATCATCGCAATTTCCTTACGTTCCGCAGTCCAATCAGGTGCAGATCGAAACCTTATTTGGCGAATAGAGCGATAGATTGCACCGAGGTCAGATTTTTTGTCGTGCTTGCTCCAAACGCGTTTCTGAAAATCGACCATCGATGCGTTAAAATCATCGGGAAAAGCAAAGCGGCCAAATTTTCGCTCAAGCGCTGCGGCAAACTTTAAACGCGACCTTGCATCATCAAAGCCAGAATGGCGTTGCCACGAAACCAACAAGTCTTTGGTGACGGACATAATACGGCTGAGATCCGCATAGGTGCCAGGAGGACTGTTTTCTATGATCGCGAGGGACGGACGCCGGCCTTTTGCGATCTCTTTTTGCGCAGCTTGCGATCTGAAAACCAGTGGGCAGATCTGTACGACATCCAATGTCCCACGCATTTGGACAATATCGCATGTTTGCGAGACAATGACCGCTCCAACGATTTGGTCCTCAGTTTCGCGAACAGCTAGTTTTTGGTTCGCATCTTCCAGAAGATCGTCTTCATCTGGCCGAGCGGCAAAAATAAATCCTCCGACCTCCAAAGCGAAGTCGCCTTGCTGCCATGAACCCAGCGATGAGCCTTCGTCTATCACAGGGCATTAGACCTTTCTCGCCTTGCGTTTCTTTGATCTGAGTGATGCAGAATTTGTAGGAAGCTCGTTCTGGATTGAAGGGTATTCTTCGTCGAGTTCGAATGTTTCTTCTGAAATCGACAAACCGTAGTCACTGACAAAAGACTTATCCTGAGGAGCCCAGCTTGCGGTTGGCCGGCCCGTCCCAAACTGACTGATCATATGACGATCATCAAACCTCGCTTGATGGATCAGCTCATAGATCGATAGATCTCCGGCATAGACGTGGAAGAGCTTTTCTTGATTTTCCTCTATCGATCCCTCATCGATGTAACGAATAGAAGATAGAAGCTTTGCGATGCGATCTGCATTCCGGTCGCGAACAATTCCGCCTTGAAGCCAGTTGTAAATCGACCTGCGGTCCACCTCCAATAGATAGGCGAGTTGGTTCCAGCTCAAGCCCGTCAGGCGTCTGATCTCATTTACGTTCTCAACCGGACGATCAACGCGCACCGACTGACTTCTTTGATGCGCCCGCAACTGTGAGATGATTTCTTCAAAGACATCGAGCGAGAGCGTTGGCTGCGACGCTGTCGTGACGTCTAACGCTCGTAAATGCGGCGATAGGCGAACCAGAGAGTGCTCGCCATCTGCCGCCGAAACCTCCGAGGTAAATCCGCCGCGAATGTGATCAATAATCACGATCCCTGGCTCATTCGTCCACGGGTCTTGATTTGCGAGCTGGGGTGTGAATGTGGAGGCTGAAGCGGCAAGGCTTGCATTGAACAGGGCGGCTGAAACGGCGCTCATAATCAGACCTCACCGCCATACACCGAGAGCAGCTCTTCGGTCGTCACGGCTCGAAAGAAAGCATAAGCGCGGCTTGCCAGCTGATAAGATCGAGCTTGTAGGTCTTTGGCATCAAAAGCTAGCATTTCATCAAACTCCTGGAATACGTCTGTGTCTAAGAACCAAGATCGATCATCGATCGGTGGCAGCATCTCTGGATCATGACTTTGTTGCCCCGGCATCATGCCCCATCGTGCGAGAAGTTTTCCTTCTTCAACATTAAAGAGCGATTCGTGCATGCTACGTTCAAGCTCGCTCTGGTGAGCTGGGTCACTAAAGCCCAGGATTTGGGGATGGACATATCGATCAAGCGAAGACAATAACTCGCTTGGAATGCGATCGACAAATCGAACTCCAATTCGCACCGCGCCGCTCGGTTCTACCGTTCGGGCGACGGCCTCTAGAATGCGGCCTATTCGATCCGCAAAGTCTTTGCGATCCTTATACGCGCGTGTCTCAATCGAAACGAACTCTGTTGTGAGCGAGATACGCCATTGCATTGCAGCGTCAAAAAACCGCCAGTTTGGGGTCGTTCTTTGATCGGCGCCGCCAACTCCAACTTTGATTATGACGCTCTGTTCTTCCTGACTACGCGGGTACTCACCGCGTATCAGCTCTTGGAAATCAGCCACAAATTCCTTTTTGGCCACCGAAAATACTTCAGGAAAGCGAATTTGGGCTAGAACCCCCGTGAGTGGGGTTTGCGGCAATGGCACTGAATTCGGAGCTGTACCGCTAAACGGAGATTTTGCGTTATCGGGCATGAAGTATCCAGTCGTATAAATTCCCATATATGCGCAACAAAGTGGGAAATAAAGGTTTTTATAGCGTTACTTCGCGACAATATCGGGTGTCAGAACCACTTGAGGCCTATAAAGTGGAAACCTTGCTTCGGCGAGATCCGGACCAATGCCGCAAGTATTGCCCTCGACGATGTCGACTTGGCATCCACAGCGCCCAAAGCAAGATATTTGAAACCGTGGCGCGATGAGAAAGGTATCGAGTTTGGGAGCAGGTGCAATTGGTGCGAGCCCGATCGCTGCCGATATCGACCACGATCAAGACGCTGATACCTACCTCCACGCGCAGATCGATATTTAGCTCGAGCCCCTTGATTTAGGGTTGCGTGCGCAGTCGCCTCATGGCACTCGCATTAGGGGTGTTTTGAGTAAATAAGCTTTTGAGATCTACCGAAGGAGACCCATGAGCACATCAATCTCGCAACCATTGAGTATTCCAGCGAGAGCGCGGGGGATTGTACATCTCAAACGCGAATGGGCCGCGTTTATCCTCCTGCACCTGAGTTTCGGCATTGGCTATGTCATTGTTTTCCAGCTTACAAGGATTGAAACCTTTAGCGACTCAATCGCTGGCGCGTTGATCAATGTGATACCACTCGTCGTCGTCAATTTCGCTGCCATCAAGTTTCTGGAAAAGTCTGTGTTAGGACGGGCGTCGTGGAGGCACGCCTTCGTGCACCCAATACTTGGTGCTGCCTATTCCTTCTCTTGGTATTTTTGCGTGATGGTCGGCCGAGGCGTAAAAGCCAACTGGCTCGAACAGGGATTTTCCATACGTCCTTTCGGGTGGGTTGGAGGGACTTGGCAACTTTATCAAGGCCTGGCCCTGTATGGAATCGCAGCAGTCTTCGCCTACGCCTTGTATTTTTACAGGAGAGCTGTCATCGCGGAGTCCGCTTTGTCTAAAGCGGAGATTCCAGATCGCAACGAACCTGTGAAAACGAATAGTCTGGTCGTGAAGTCGCACGGAGAGTTCGTTGCTTTCGATTGGAGTGACATAGTCTTCATCGAAGCAAGCGGTGACGAAGTTATCATTCACACAGAGAACAGCCGGACAAAAACTCATAAAACGATGACGTCGATTGCGCGGAAAATGCCTTCTCCACCTCTTGCCAGGATACATCGATCCTTAATCGCAAATATAGACAAGGTTCTTTCCGCTGAACCTGCTGGAAACGGCAAACTGACCTTGCATATGAGTGATGGTATCAGTTTGACGACCAGTCGCGCTGGTGCCCAGACTTTTAAAGCGTGTGTCGATTGATCGCCGAAGAGTGTCGTTTCGTCGAAATATACGGCGTTTCTGAGTAACCAGCCTACGAGACCAACATCTTCTTCAAACCTCGTGGACTGAACATGACTTTTAAACCGCTCTCAATCTTTGCTTCCGTTGGTTTACTCGCTGCTTGCGCGACGAATGATCCACTTGTCACCTTGAGCTCCGAAACCTCACTATCGGGCGATCCTGTCATTGTGCGCATCAACAACGCCCCCGAAATCGTTCGCATATCCGCGCAGCGCGCCTGGGGGTGGTCTGATAAAACGATCTATCGCTCGACGGCGGTATTTGACGCGCCCGATGGGATAATCGATCTGAGCGAGCAAGCTCCGGTATCTGGCAGCTATAATGGCGTTTCTCCAGCTGGTATGTTTTGGTCTATGTCGGATACTGAGACGCCTGCTTCCGATCCAGTGGATACCGAAGTGATAGAATTTTCCTTTGATTTCGGAGACGATGGGACAGTCGATTACCAATCAAGCATTCGCCTTACAAAAGGCGTTACAGATATCGACGAGATCGCAGTTGGGGACGAACTGCCCGAAGCGTTTTTGTTAAAGCCAAGAGATTCAGACAAACCGCCGGTCGTAATTTTGGTCGGAGGATCAGAAGGCGGAGATAGCGCTGCGCGCAACATTGGCACCAAGCTGGCATCCCGCGGATATGCGGTGTTGGGCGTGCCTTATTACTCCCCAGCTTATGGAAACGCGCCTCAGCAATTTCCCGCGCTTCCGGCTGCCTTCGAGAACATTCCGATAGATAAAATGGAAATCGCCCGCGATTGGATTCAGTCGCGCGGCGATGTAGATGGCTCGCGGATTGCGCTCTACGGCGCTTCAAAGGGCGCTGAATTTGTTTTGGAGGCTGCCAGCAGGATTGAGGGGTTTAGCGCCGTCGCTGCGATTGTTCCAAGCGACGTAATCTGGGAAGGGTGGGGACCAGGAACAGTGCCTGGCGAGGTCTCCAGTTTTAGCTGGCATGGCAAGCCTCTGCCCTTTGTTCCGTATCGAGGCATGGCAGAGGAATTTGCGAAATTTGGTCAACCCGGCGAGACCGTTCGCATACGAACGCCGCATGATGCAGGGCGTGAAGAAAACCCAGACCGGGTCGTTGATGCACGGATCCGGGTAGAACGAATTGATGAGCCGGTTTTCGTAGTTGGCGGCGACGAGGACAACACTTGGGCGTCGGGCCCAATGGCACGAAACATCAAAGCAACGCGCGACGCAGCCGGATTACAAACGACCATGATTGTTGGAGTTATGTCAGGTCATAATCTATCCGGGGATGGTTATAGTCCGATGGACAGTTCGCGCGGCTACGCAGCCGGAGCTGAAGAATCCATGCTGAGGCTTGAAGCGTGGCAATCTCTGCTCACATTTTTGGATACGCACCTGAATGAGGCCGAATAGTCAGCTTCAGAGAAGACAATTACGTGTTGATTCAACAAAGAATTATGTGCGCAGAGCTTTGGTCAACAGAATTTTAGCAACCTACAATCTCAAATATGAGCATCCAAATTGCCTCCATGGTTAATTCAAATGGCCTTACCTAAGAATACGATTATGGTTTGCTCTGCGCTCGATTCCATGTTTTCGAGAACTTGCGGGACACTACGCCAGGAGCCTAGCATGTCGCTAACGCCAAGAAGTGTCGTCCAAACGAAAGCCGCGCGGGCATAAAGGTGTGGTTAGAACCATCTATCATCGCTTCGGTTGAATATTCTAATCACTCGTGAAAGGCCTGATACATTCTGGCCAACCATACTTTTCCCAAGCCCGAACCAAGCCAGCTTGTTTTGCAAAGTGTGGGAAAAAGGGGTGAGATCGAAGTCGTTCTCCGCGCGGCGTCTGTTCAAAGCAGCGCCCGATGGCATAGCCGAAATAAGGGTTCGGCTTACTTAATCCATAGCGCAGAAAATTTTGGGGCTGATCAAGAAAGTAGAACCCCATTATGTTCGAGATGGTCGGTTGGATTTTGGGGTTCTTAAAGCGCCCCGCCAATGATCTGCCCATAATCCATTTGGCAATTGGGGACTGACGCAAAAAGCTGTCATAAATAATCCGGCGCACAATAGGTGATTTCATCTCGGCCTTTTCGACCGGGCCTAACCCTTCGAAATTCTCATCCAGGAAGGCGATCGCGTCCTCATGGCCCGCTCGGTCCGCAATCAGCAGCGCAACTGTAAACCCCGCCGGACCGTAGCCAAGATCGAAGCTTTTTCTTAGAGCCTCTTCTGCCGCTTCGCGATCACCTCGCATAATCTCTAACCCGCCCAGGATTCCATACCAAACAGCGCAAAGCGGATCGATCGCGATGGCTTCACCTACATAGATCAACGCCTCTTTGTGCAGTCCAATGGCAGAATAAGCATAAGCAAGACCGGCCGAAGTTTCTGGATCATCGGGCGCTGTTTCATAGGCGCGCTTGAAGCTCAAGATCGCCTCATCGCATTTTAGTTCGCGCACGCTAATGTTTCCGAGTGTGTGCCAGGCCATTGTTGTATTCGGGTCCAATGACAAACAGTGCTCTGCTGCTGTCCGGGCGGAGACGAAGTTCGAACGCCATTGCGGCGCCGGCGCGAACTCAGGCAACACTGAATGTGCTAATGCCAACCAACTCCAAGCCTGAGCAAATTCAGGATCTATGGCGATTGCCTGCTCAAGGAGCTCAATCGCGCGGGGAAGCGTATCTGCCCCGTTTAACCGATGAGTGAGCTGGCGTCCTTGCAAAAACAGGGCATAGGCGTCGCTGCTATGGGTCAATCTCGCAGGAGCGAAGGGCAGGGGGGCAATCTCAAGTCGTTTCGAGATGCGCTCGACGATCGCCACCGAAATTTTTTCCTGCATCTCGAACACATCTCCCACGACCGCGTCGAACGTCTCCGACCAATCATGGAACCCATCTTGCGCGCGGATGAGCTGAGCTGTGATCCGGATACGATTGCCATCAAGACGGACTGAGCCTTCAAGCAGGTACGCCACGTTAAGAAGCGCAGCAATTTCGCGAAGATCCTTGTTCTGTCCTTTGAAGGAGAAGGAAGATGTGCGGCCCGTTACCCTCAATGCCGAGACACTGGTCAGCACATTGAGGATTTCCTCGGTGATGCCATCGGCGAAGAATTCTTGTTCAGAGTCTGAACTCATGTTGATAAAAGGGAGCACAGCGATCGAGTTCTCAGGCGCCTCTGCGCCAGGGCGATCTGATCTGTCTTTAGAACCGGCATGATTTCTGTCTGACGCAGATATCTCTAGACGGTAACCGCGTTTTGGCACCGTCTTAATCAGATTATCTATTCCATGCTCTTCTCTGAGTGCCCGCCTGAGTTGGTAGACGGCGCGTGTTAGGCTTTCGTCGCCAATTTCGTCATCAGGCCATAGCCGGTCCAGCAAGTCTTCGCGTAGCCAGACCTCCCCAGGTCGCTCCGCGAACGCCGCCAGTAAACCCATCACCTTGTGTTCGATTTTAGAGGCGCCGGCGGAGGTCTCGATTTCGAGTGCTTGCGGGCGAACTGTGAGATTGCCGAGTCGAAACGGTGTATCTTTTGCCAATCGTCCCCCTTTCTCGATCAGTGCGCTCCCGATTTCGGTCGTCGCACGGCCCGAAGCCTCCCGCGTCTTCGGTTATCCCCGAATGAAAAATCGTAAAAAGTCAACGACATCATCGCGCGAGATTTCCGTCATCTTTTCATCAGGACGGACGTTTTGCAATCCGTCACTGTTTCGCGTGTCCGGAAAACGGATCTTGTGAACAGCCTGGGTGCCTTAAGGAGGGAAGAATATGCCATTACCAGAAGTCCGGATCGCGACCGGAGAAGAAGACAAAACAAAGGTGATCAACGCCTTCGTCATGGGGTTTGCCGCTGATCCGGTCATGCGATGGTTGTGGCCAGACGCGAACGGTTATCTTGAAGCGATGCCTCGCTTCTCGCGCGCTTTCGGCGGCAAAGCCTTCGACCACGACACCGCGCACCTCGTCGATGACGGCAAAGCTGCTGCGACAT
The DNA here is from genome assembly GCA_039194965.1 of Pseudomonadota bacterium. Taxonomy (GTDB): domain Bacteria; phylum Pseudomonadota; class Alphaproteobacteria; order Caulobacterales; family Hyphomonadaceae; genus Henriciella. The sequence continues at coordinate 175,804 of JBCCVQ010000006.1, forward strand.
GGTTGCCACCCGGTGAGGATGTTGATCCGGATCCTGTCGTGAACGTCCTCACTGAAACACTGCCCGAAGACCGTCTCCAAGACATCTTGGGTGTGCTAGAGCAGATGGATACCTATCACCCCCATGATCCCTGCTGGTATCTTTCAATCATTGCTGCTGACGTGAACTATATGGGCAAAGGGTTAGGCGCCGCTCTCATGAAGCACGCCTTACTCGCCGCAGACGAAGCTGGATTACCTGCCTATTTGGAAAGCTCGAACGTCCGCAATGTCGCTTTTTACGAGCGACACGGGTTCGAGGTCATGGGTGAAATTCAGGTTGGAACTTCGCCGATTGTCCGCCCGATGCTGCGCGAGGCGCGCTGATAAAAACCTGATCCAGACGAAGCTTTCCTGATGACCCTCGAAACCGTTTACTACGTCACACAGATCATAGCCGTCGTCGCCATCCTCGGCTCGCTGATTTTTGTCGGTGTACAAATCAGACAGAATACCAAAGCGATGAAAAGCGCCGCAGCACAAGCAGTTCATGAAAACTTTTCGAGCTTCTTAGCGGCGGCGGGTTCACCAGACGTGGGCGATGTTGTAACGCGCGCCTTTACCGACTTTGATGAGATGGACGACGCAGAACGATGGGTCTTCATCTGTCATGCACTGTGTTTCTTTTCCAGCTTGCAAGACGCTTACGAAAAATGGCGAGAAGGGTCTTTGTCTGACGACCTATGGGTTGGGTGGCGCGGTATGTCGCTGAACTTCTTCGCGACACCCGGAGGCAAGAGCTTCTGGGGGCAACGAAGGCATATGTTCGGCGAACCCTTCCAGACTTTTGTCGAAGCGGAACTTTTGAACACAATGCCGCCGGCTAACGCACGGCTTTGGGTCGAGCCCGTTGATGTCAACGCCGCCAAAAAACCAAGGAGAGGATATGTCATGACTCTCGAAACCATCTACTTCATTACACAGATCATTGCAGTCGTTCTTATTCTCCCAACGCTGGTGTTTCTCTCGATCCAGGGGCGGCAAACAGAAAAGCAAATCAAGCAGTCGAATGTCATCGCACGGCTCGATATCTCTAAACGTTCCGTTACCGAGTTTTCCGAGTTCTGGTTCAGCTTCTACACAACGAATGAAAACGCCGCATTCATGCGCAAAGCCATCTATTCGACCGAGCCATTGTCCGATGTCGAACAGGAAGTGTTCGCCTCCCGGATGGAAGGGTTGGTCGCGCATGGCAGGGCTGGTTACGAACTCCTCCAAGAAGGGTTGATGACCGAGGCGACCTATTTCGGTGGCGAAAGGGTTATCCAGGCTTTGGTTAGTTGGCCGCGGCCACGTCGGATCATTGAGCGCCTTACCGCCTTCCAGCCAATGGACCATCCCTTCCGGCGAGAGATGGCGCGGATCCTTACCGGGACGCCCCTCGGGTCGATACCTGCCCGGATTGACGTTTACAATATGAACGATTTCTCTGCCGGGGAAGGCGCTGACGCGCTAAAGCCTAATCAGGGCGCCGCGCCATGACGCTCGAAACCGTCTACTATATCGGTCAATTGGTCTCGGTGATTGTGATCATCGCGACACTTCTGGCGCTTTTTTATCAGGTGCATCAGGCCAACCAAATAGCGCGGAGCGAACTCAGCCACGGACAGTTACTCAGCGGCCATGGCTTGCTGGGTCCGACGATTGCCACCAATCCGGAGTACGCGGAATTTCTGGTTCGAGTTATAGAAAGTGACGCGCTCTTGGAACCGACGGACCGGCTCCGCTTTCTCAACTTTATGCACTCCCTGGTGATCATTTTCGGAAGTGCGCAAACGCTGAAATCCAAAGGTCTAATCGAAGCGCAAATGTTTCAGGACAGCGCCAGTGCGGTCAGTTGGTGGATGAGTTTTGAACGGTCGCGGAAATGGTGGCAGTCAGCGCGTTCGGCTTATCGCAAGGATGTGTGTATCGCCATCGACGGGCTCCTCGTTAGCGACATGACCAATGACAAGAGTGCGCCATGACGTTGGAGACGATCTATTTCATCGGCCAGACGATCGCCGCAGCTGCAGTGGTCGCCTCCTTGCTAATCGTCGCTTTTCAGCTGCACCAGGCCAACCGCCAGAGCGCGGTCAATATGGCTCTGGAGATCGCCGCAGCGGCTGACAGAAGCTTTGATCCGATCTACCAGGACGACAACATCTCGATCTGGACACGCGGCCTCGCCGGCGATCCGGATATGACCGATGCAGAGAAATTAGCCTTCGATCTGTTTATGGCCCGCGTGACACACAATGGCGTCCAGATTGCCTTTTCGATCAAGCGCCGACTTTACCAGAAGCAAGATGCGTTGAGATTCGCTTTCAAAGTGTACCACCAAATTGTCAGCACGCCTGGCGGAAAAAGCTGGTGCGACGCGAACGACCATATGCTCTCGGCAGAGTTTATCGAGCTGACAGAAGCGGCTGCGACAGCTGACGAGCACCGAATGGAAACATGACGCCCAGCTCGCTCTCCATCCTGACGGACTTCAGCGTCGCGGTAGTCGGCTTTTCCGGGATCGTCGCCGCGCTTGCCTATCAAGGGTCACGGTTTGCGCCGCTTGATCGCTTTCGGGTGTTTACCTTGCTACTCTACGCCCTTTGCGGCGCATTCGGATCGCTGACGCCGGTTGTCGCGCAGGGATTCGGGGCGAGCGCACCGCTTTATTGGCAGATTGGGGCATGCACCCTGGCGCTCCTATTAATCTGCTCAATCCTCGCGACTTTTGTGGCGGCCTGGCAGCTTCCGCCCGCCGACCGCGCCACGCTTCAGCTATATGTCTGGATCCTCGTCGTTGGCGGGAACGCAGTCCTGGCCGTTTGGTTGGCTGCAAGCGCCGTCGCATTTCCCGCACCAGGACCGATTATGACAGCGATCATCTGGCAACTCTTCCTGTCTGTCTTGCTCTTCATCCGCTTGATCCTCAACCCACGCCCAGTGAGTTCCGAATGACCCTCGAAACCGTCTATTACGTCACTCAGATCATCGCGGTTGTAGCCGTCGTCGCATCCTTGGTGTTTGTCGGAATTGAGATCCGGCAAGGCGCCGAGCAGACACGTCAAAACACCCGCGCTGTGAAAGCTGCAGCGAGTTTCGAAGCGATGCATTCATGGGCCACTTTTAATGAAATGGCACTCAGCTGGTCCGACGAAAAGCTCGCAACGGCTATCGCCACACACGACCCAAACAAGACTTGGGACGATTTCTCCCCGGAAGTGCAGGCAATGATGATGGTGTTCTATCGCGCACTTTTTCAGAAGCTCGAAGGCCAGTTCTACATGTACCAGTACGGCACGCTGGATGAAGAACTCTGGGAAGGCCGCCGCGATTGGGCAGCAGGGGTTATTCGGCTCCCTTTCTTTCAAGTGCTTTGGGAGCAGGAAAAAGGCGAGAAGATCTGGTCGGAGAAATTCATCACCGTGATTGAGGCGGCGCGCGATGCCTCAACGGTGCGCCCCCTGCAAACCTATGCGCAACAATTCAACAGACCGGAGCCGGCAGAGGCTTAGGGCCACGCTATTCGACGACGCCATCTCAATTCACAAAAGGAGACCACCAAATGCCAAACCAAGAATTTCTCGACTGCCTGACCGAAGTCTATATCGGCGAGCAAGTCGGCGAGGTTGCCTTCGAAGCCTTACTCGGCAAGGCCGAAACGCCAGAGCAGACCTATATTATGGGATCACTCCTGCAACTCGAAACCGAAGGCAAAGCGTTGATCCGACCTGTGCTTTCGAGACTGGGATTGTCCATGATGGACTCGCCGCAGGGACGGGAAAATGGCATCGCCGCAAGCCAATCCATGGGTGACCTGCCCTGGAAAGAGCGGTTTGGCGCGATGCGCGATATTGTGACAGAAAGCTTTCTTCCCCGCTATGTCGAACTTGGGACACTGGTATCGGATAAAGAAGACCCAGCGGCGGCGAAGCTTGCGACATTCATGGGCGATCATGAACGCGCGCTCGTCGCCACGGCAGAAAACATAGTGCAAGGACGCGAGGACCCGGCGGCGCCAGTCGTCGCATTGCTCCACTTCCCTTTGACCTATGTGGGAGACCCTAAGTGAGTAAGCTGAAGCTTGGAGATTGGGCGAATATCGCTGAAATCGTTGGTACGCTGGCATTCGTCGTTTCGCTTATATTTGTCGGCATGCAAATTAGTCAGAATACGGCAGCGACCCGCGCGTCTGCCTCACAAGCCGTCCACAGCAGTTTCGCAGATTGGTATCAATCCGTGCAAGGAGATCCTGAACTGCTCAGCCTGAGCACGAAAGGTATGGGGGATTACGGCGCGTTGTCGCCAACGGAAAATCTCAATTCATCGCTTTGTTCATGTCCTTTAGCTTGGACACGCAGGACGCCTTCTACAAATGGCGCGATGGATCGCTCGACCCAGAACTTTGGCGCACCTGGGAAATGGTGAGTATGAACCTGTACTCGACACAGGGGGGCAGAGCCTTCTGGCAAGAACGCCGCTATCTGTTTGCCGCGTCATATCAAGACTTCATTGAGAACGATTTGATGACCCGCGAACCGCATCCAGATGCACGCCCTTGGGGGGCTGATATAATCGAAGAGTAGCCGGTTTTGAGGGGCGCTATCCGGGAACAAAGCGGTTATGTTCAACAAACCCAAGTTGACGGGCTACCCGATGCTCAAAACTGGACTGTTTTGCCTGGAAATAGCGACCCGATTCATAATGTTGATGAAGTTTGCGTGTACTGTTCCGATAAGCTCCCTGGCGCAGTGGTCCAAAACATCCCGGATGCAGGGAGATATATCTCGCTCAGTCATACTGCTCTCGTCGTATCGACGCTGTCTTCTACCTAGCGTCATCAATTTTCTTTTGAGAACACTGAGACCCCGGGCTTTCTAAGATTTGTATCGTCTGGTCCACCCGAGTTTATCAGAGGCTGCTACGGGGCGAAAAAAGGACCCTCACTTCAGCTCGAAAGCTGTTCGAAGTTCAAGAGCGGGACGCAATACCTCCCTTCAACCAGTCTTAGTGCACGTTCGTGGATAATCAGTTTTCCAGCCAGTCGGAGAGACGTATTTAATCCTCACCCTTGATGATTATATAAATAATGCTTTATATGATCGTAAGCGTAATTTGCAGAGCGCCAATCATGGAAATGCGCGCAAAGGTTACAGTTATGACTGATCGAGCGAACCGAATAGCTCAACTTCATTCGAGCGCCAAAGATCGCATCCTGCTTTTGGACGGGTCGTGGGGCGTAATGTTCCAACGCATGGGTCTCGAAGAAGCGGATTACCGTGGAGATCGTTTCGATAAGGAGACGTACCCTGGGCAAATGAAGGGAAATAATGACATATTGTGCCTGACGCGCCCGGACCGCGTATCGGAGCTTCATGATGCTTACTTCGCCGCTGGGGCAGACATTTCCGAAACAAATACTTTTTCAGCTACGACCATCGCCCAAGATGATTATTCGCTCGATCTTCAATCAGTGATCGACATTAATTTCAAAGGAGCCAAACTCGCGCGTGAAGCAGCGGATAGGTGGACGGACAAAGACCCCCACAAGCCGCGATTTGCGGCGGGTTCGATAGGGCCTCTAAACAAAATGCTATCGATGAGCTCCGATGTTAATGATCCGGGCGCTCGCGAAGTTGTTTTTGACGACGTTTACCGCGCTTATCGCCAACAGATCGAGGCGTTGAACAAAGGCGGCGTGCATCTCTACTTGATCGAAACCATCACCGATACTCTCAATTGCAAAGCGGCGATCAAAGCTATTATGGACTTAGAATCCGAGGGTTTGGAAAAGCTCCCAATTTGGATTTCAGGAACCATCACCGATCGATCCGGTCGGACCCTTTCGGGGCAGACTGTTGAAGCATTTTGGAATTCGGTTCGACACGCGAAACCGTTTGCTATTGGGTTCAATTGTGCCCTGGGCGCAGATTTGATGCGCCCGCATATAGCAGCCATTTCACGTGTCGCAGATACCCTCGTCGCCGCATACCCAAATGCAGGTCTTCCGAACGAGATGGGCGAGTATGATGAGCAACCGGGTGAGACCGCTGGAGAAGTAGGTAAATGGGCCCAAGACGGCATCGTAAACATCTTGGGCGGGTGCTGCGGTACAACTCCAGACCACATCAAGGCAATTGCAAAGGCAATTGAAAGTGTTAAGCCGCGGATCCCGGCCGCTGCCGGAAACACGATGAGATTATCGGGGTTAGAGCCGTTCGAATTAGCGTGATGCATGTTATCCGGGTAGTTAAGGACAACCCGAGCATTGATCATGCAGTTGTTCCATGCTGCGCTTGAAACTCTCGATCAGCTTTCAGTTCGCGCGTCGCTTGCAGCGTGATCGCACTCGCCGATTTCAAGAACAGGCTCGCGAGGAGGATGGCAACGACGAGGTCAGGCCATGCTGAGCCTGTTAGCGCAACCAGTCCGCCAGCCAAGATGACGCCGACATTTCCGATCGCATCATTTCGTGAGCAAAGCCAAACGGACCGCACGTTGCTATCGCCGTCACGCCACCGCAGCAGTATCACGACGCTCGCCGCGTTAGCCGCGAGTGCCATGAACCCAACGATGCCCATCGTGGACGCTTCCGGGGGCGAGCCATCCAATACCCGTAATGCGGTCATCCCAAGAACGGCCATTGCGATTACAGCCAGAGACACGCCTTTGAAAAGAGATGCGTATGCGCGCGTGCGAACGCTAGCACCAATAACCATAAGACTAAGTGCGTAGGTCGCCGTGTCGCCGGCAAAGTCCAGTGCGTCGGCTTTCAATGCCTGAGACCCAGAGATCATGCCCGCTGACATCTCGACGACAAACATAACCGCATTGATTGCGATGACCGCTAGCAATGCGCGCCTGTAGGCCGGTGACGCTCCATCAAAGGTCTTGTTCTCGCAGCACCCACTCATTGGATGGTTCTCCTTAAGCGACTCGATTTTTCCAACCCTACAGTCTACAGTCACTGTAGAGGCAAGCCCGAAAGAGAATTTCGCATGAAACCCATGACAATCGGTCGACTGTCAAAGGCAGCAGACGTCAAGGTCACGACAATTCGGTATTATGAATCAATAGGTCTTATGGGGACACCCGACCGGAGTGAAAGTGGTCAAAGGTTATATGGCGAGGCGGCGGTTCAGCGTCTTTCTTTTATAAGGCATGCACGTGATCTTGGCTTCCCAATGGGGGCGATACGAGACCTGATCGAACTGCAGACAGAGCCCGACCACCACTGTTCTACGGTCGACGCGATTGCTCGGCGCCAACTCGCCGATGTTAGAAAACGGCTCAATCAGCTAGAGGCCCTGGAAGCCGAACTCAAACGTATGATTGCCTCTTGTGAAGGCGGGAGTGTGGATAAGTGCGGTGTAATGGCGGCGCTCAATGATCATGAAGAGTGTATTCACGACGAGCACGAACGCATTCAAGCGATGTAAAATAGCGCTTGCAGCTACAGCCGCTATAGGTGGTAAACGAATCCGAGAAAGAAGGGTCACTATGCGAATTTTTCTCCTGGTCACGAGCCTTATCTGGGCGCCCACGGCAGCTGCTGAAACTCCGTCCGAAATGGTCGTGAGCGCTTGGGCGAGTGGTGACTCTGCTTCGGCATGCGATGCAAAACCGATTACGCTGTTCATGTCCGACGGCGTAGTTGCGGTTTTCTTGTCCAAGGACGGCGCTTTGCACTCGCTCGGCACCTGGGCTGCGAACGATGATACGCTGACCATGACCCATAATGATTCTCCGCTAAGCGGTCGCGGGCAATCAAAAGAGCCTGTCAGTTTGACCATTATTGAACTCAGCGAAACGCAATTCATCACACAGAATGCAGATGGCATTGAACGGAAGAGATTTCGGTGTCCGGACATCGAGATAACGCTCGGACACGACCATGATGAACATGGAAATCACTGAGTGATATCAACGATCAAAAACTAATAATGAAACCGTGCAGTCTAATGAGCTATTCAATCTTTCCGATTTTAAAGCTGTTCATTGTGGCGCTGGTCGCAGCAACCTTTTCGCTCGCGCCGATGGCGTCGGCAGCTCACGTCGACGATGACCCAGCCGCAGTTTGCGAGGTCGAGCACGACGAACGGTCTCATTCAGAAAGTGAAACAGATGAGCATGATCATGAAGATCATGTGCATCAGTGCGGGCAGTGTCATGTCCACATTCTTCGAGGGGAACCTGACGCGACGGTTTTCTTTGCGCTCCTGTATGACAAAGAACGTCTATTGTTGAATGACGGCGTTTTGTCTCGTTGTTTCAATACGCTATTCCGACCACCGAAGCGCTGAATCTGTTCCCGCGAACGCGAATAATCGCGTTCACACTCCAACAGATTACGGACTTAGAAAATGTCAAAACTATATTGCGCGCCAAGCGCGCTCATCGCCTTAGCGGTGCTGGGACAACCAGCCGCGCTGTCTCAACAAGACACGCTGGAAGAACACACAGAACACGATCATCAAAAAGATCACGATGAGCATGAAGATCGTACAGAGCATGGCCATTATGAAAATCATGATCATGAAGATCATGAAGCTCATGACGACGAGGCTCATGATGATCATGACCATGATGACCACCACCATGATGAACACGATCATAGCAAAACGCTTGAAACAATCGTCGTTCAAGCCACTCGGTCAGGCCGTTTGCTGCAAGATGAACCGATGCGCGTTGAAGTCATTCCGCGCGAAGAAATCGAGGAAAAAGCGATCATGCGTCCGGGCAACATCGCGACGCTTGTCAATGAAACTGGCGGCATTCGCGTGCAAGTGACGTCGCCTGCGCTCGGTTCCGCAAATGTGCGTGTCCAGGGTTTGTACGGACGCTATACGCAGTTGCTCGCGGACGGACTGCCACTTTATGGCGGTCAAGCTTCATCGCTCGGTTTGCTGCAGATTCCACCAACTGACCTAAGGCAAGTTGAAGTGATCAAAGGCTCTGCCACGTCGCTTTATGGCGCTTCGGCTTTGGGCGGTGTTATCAATCTGGTGTCTCGCCGACCAAGCGATGAACCTGAAAGCGAAGTCTTGCTCAACTTGACGTCCAGAGACGGGCATGACCTCACCGCCTACACCTCAACCGCGCTTTCAGATTCGATTGGTGTTTCGCTGACCGCGGGCGCTCACCGACAAGGTCTTCAAGACTTCGACGGTGATGGCTGGATCGACATGCCAAGCTATGAAAGATGGACAGCTCGTCCTCGTTTGTTCTGGCAAGGCGAGAGTGGCGCTGAGGTTTACGCCACCCTTGGGTTTATGACTGAAGAGCGAGAAGGCGGCACGCGGGACGGTTTCACTGTTCCGGACGGCACCTTCTTTCCGCAAGACCAAGACACGTTGAGATACGATGGCGGGTTCATCGCCGACATTCCGCTGACTGAAAACTTGGAGGGCCAGGTTCGCGCCTCCGGCATGGTCCAGGAACATGATCACCGCTTTGGCGCGCTGCTCGAAGAAGATCAGCACGAGAGCTACTTATTGGAGGCGTCGGTTTCAGGCGCAGAAGGTGGAACGAACTGGGTTGCTGGCGTCGCATGGCAATCGGAGATTTATAGCTCCGACACATTCCCGGCATTTGACTACACATATGAGGTGCCGGGTATTTTTGGGCAGATCGATCACGATTTTACTGAAGAGGTCTCAGTCTCGGTCAGCGGTCGGTTTGATGATCACAGCGAGTATGGCGCTCAATTCAGTCCGCGCGTCTCTGTTCTTTATCGCCCAGGAAATTGGACATTTCGAGGCTCCGTCGCGGACGGGTTCTTTGCGCCGACACCCTTCGTTGAAGAAATTGAGGCGGCGGGCCTATCTCGCCTGGAACCATTAGCTGGGATTGTCGAAGAGACGGCGCAAACAGCGTCGCTTGATATCGGATACCGCCAGGGCGGGATTGAGGCCAATGCGACTTTCTTTGCCTCCGATGTGGACGGGGTCACACGCCTTGATGCTTTCGCGAGTGTGCCTGGAGGCGACCTTGATCGCGTGAGACTGGTCAATTCGCCAGGCAAAACTGAGCTTCGAGGGACGGAGCTTCTTCTACGCTACATCTGGCGCGATTTCAAAATCACCGGGAGCTACCTCTACATCGACTCAAGCGAACCGGATGAACTCGGAATTGGACGCCAGGAAGTCGCGCTTACGCCTAAACACTCCGCGGGGATGGTCGCGATGTGGGAGCGCCACGGCGAATTCAGGCTTGGTCTGGAGATGTACTACACGGGTGAGCAGAGAGTTGAGGACAGTCCGTTCCGGACCAAGAGCGACTCTTATCTCGATGTCGGTATCTTGGGTGAAAAGACAATCGGGCGGATCAGCTATTTCATCAACGCAGAGAATATCCTCGACGTACGGCAAACGCGCGAAGAACCGCTTCTTCGTCCAACACGAGCCCCCGATGGACAGTGGACGACTGACATTTGGTCTCGAAACGACGGCTTCATCGTGAACGGTGGCATCAGGGTGAAGTTCTAATCGCTGGAGCGGTGTTTTTCTGAGAGACGCGCGAGCTTTCTGCATGATGAGCGCCTTAGGGCGCTCATCAACCCACAGCAGCGTGTATGCGAGGCATTCCGATAAGAAAGCCGAAATCGATCGGTCGGCGAATGCAGTCTTATCCGCGAGAGGTGGGGCTGAGCGCACGGCCTGTCGACTTGGCGATGCGAAATTGCGGCAGGCCTAATCCCCGCCATTGATAGGCGGCTGGGCTGTGCCATGCTTCTTTGAAATGAATTTTATGGAGCATCTTCAAGCTCCATTTACCAAGAATTGCTACCAAGGGTTGAAAATCATCGTGGGTTTGGGAGTTAAGATTGGAAAGCCAACGTCTGGAGTATCTTCGCTTAACGCGCATCATAGATACGCCTTTAGAAGACCGATACGAAAAATATACTCGCCTTTTGAGCCGGGTTTTTAATTGCTCTTTTGCCGCTGTGTCATTTGTCGATCAGGAGCGAGAATGGTTCAAATCCGTGCGGGGCGCGGTGGTCTCCGAGATCCAAGCTGATCGCTCTTTCGCAAAACTCGTCATTGAGAGTTCTGATGATATCGTTCAAGCGCAGAACTCAAGTCTTGGTCTCGGTCATGTGATTGCGTTCGACCAGCCACCAGTCTGGCTTGTCGGCACGCCGATTCTCATCGGCGGCGTGCATAGGATAGGGGCGCTATATGTGGGCCTGGACCATGATCTGGCGGCCCGGGAAGATCAAGAAGTGCTCAAAGATATGGCGCGCTCAATCAAGCGCGAACTCGCTCAAACGCTCTATCACCACATCACGCAAGACCCGATCCGAGAGGCCATCCTATGTTAGTTGCTCCGCTCCCCGCCAATGAGAATGAACGTCTTGCTGATCTTCGTGGTCTTGGCATTCTGGAAACACCCATCGAAGAACGGTTCGACCGCATCACACGATTGGTCTGCCGATCACTTGATGTGCCCATTTCGGCTGTTTCACTCGTGGAAGATGATCGCCAATGGTTTAAATCGATCCAAGGATTGCCGGTCTGCGAGACGTCGCGAGATGTTGCCTTCTGCGCGCATGCTATTTTGAACGATGAGCCTTTTATTGTTGAAGACGCGCTATTGGATCCTCGCTTTGCTGAAAATCCCCTCGTCACAGATGACCCAAAAATCCGCTTCTATGCCGGCATTCCTTTGTCGCTTGGGAATGGTCGAAATATCGGAACCCTTTGCGCCATCGACCGCGTCGCGCGCACCCTTTCAGAAGACGATATTCAAACGCTTCGCGACCTCGCAGATATGGTCACAGCTGAACTCAACACAATCGCCGCAAACGAAACATGCGTTAAACTCTGCGCCGAGCTTGAGCAGGCAGAACGGGCCGCACTTATTGATCCGCTGACCCGGGTTTGGAACCGGCGCGGCGCAATGACAATTCTCGAGCGAGAAGTTCAACGCGCCGAAAGGGGCCAAACACCGCTGACCTGCGCGCTCGTCGACATCGACCATTTTAAAAGAGTGAATGACGAGCACGGCCACGATCTCGGCGATGAAGTGCTAAGGCAATTTGCGAAAACAGCACTCAGCGCGCTTCGATCCACCGACATTCTCAGCCGGTGGGGCGGTGAGGAGTTTCTTATTCTTCTGCCGGAATGTTCTGAGCCAGACGCCCAAATCGTTTTGCATCGCATGCTAAAGAAAATTCGAGACCTTGAGTTTGAAGGGGAGCGTAATCCATTTCGAATTACGGCCAGTATTGGGATGGCTGCCTTCGCGGACCAACAGATTGAGCCGATAGAGGCTGTCTTAAAAGAGGCCGACCGCCGGTTGTATGCGGCGAAAGAGAATGGTCGGGACTGCATCATCGCTCAAGGTGAGCACGACGCATTTGCGAATGGGGCGCTGCGGGCTGGTTAGCGTTTCTTCCAGCCCCGCTCGCGGGCGCGCCATTCATCGCGCTTGAATTCTCTCGCAACTTCGTTATCCGCGGCATGTTTTAGATCTTTCAGGCTTGAGTCATGGAACCCGCCATTTCTTCTGTTGATAAAAAAATTTCCAGCCAAATCGTGCGCGCGAGGCTGCAAGAAGGAATGACCATAGCGACAACGGCAAAAATGTTGGACTTGCGCGAAGCAGACTATCTAGACATTGAACGCGGTAAAAAACGCATAGGATCTCACCTCATTGTTCAGCTCTCGATTGCACTGAACAAACCCATCGCATGGTTCTTCAATCAAGTGCCGGAAGAAATTTCATTTCCGCTAAAGCGCTAAGCGATGTCTTGAATGAGGCGTGCAGCCACACAGTTCAGGCGGTTCATCTCAAATGCTAATTCAATGCGAATAAGCCCAGTTCCAAGGAGGAAGTTCGGAACTGGGCCTTGCGTTAACGAGTGAGGCGGAGAGGGCCCCGATAGGCGACCCATGATACGATCATGACGTCGAACGCGACGGCCTCACTCGGACCGACGCAATAGATGCCCAACATGACGATAGAGTGACGAACAGTGCGATTATTCACGGCGGAGTATTAGACTGCAACGCCGCGGAGAGGTCCTTCACTCAAAACGGGTTGTGTGTTTTCACCTGTACACAACAATATGGGGTGCTTAAGGCCATTGCCCTATCATGCAAACACAGTCGCCGATGCCCAAATTCTCAGACCGCTTGCTGCAGAAGATCGAGTTAACGCCGGGCGGTGCGCACTTCAATGTCATGATATTTGGAGACAGCCAGCCAAAGTCGCGCTCTTTGGTGATCCTCAACTCTGTCGAGTTTCCGGCGCCGCCATCTCTCGCCTTTTGCGAAATGTTATGGGCCCGCAGGATCCAAACGATCTACGTTAATCGCCCCGGTTTTGGGGGCTCACGCCCTTTGCCCGATATGCTCTTGTCCACCCGCCATATCGAAGATGGCGCCGCAAGCGCCGCAGAGGCAGCCATAATCAGCCGTTTTCTTCACCATCTTGATCTTTCAGAGATCGTATTGCTCGGCATGGGAAGCGCTAATCCGATCTGTTATCGCCTGGCCCGTCTCAATCCGCGCATCGCCAAGACAATTCTGTCCAATCCGGTTTTAAATCGGGACGTTTGGTCCGTGTTCAAACCCGATTGGTTTCAATCGGTTATTCGACAAAGTGTTGCGAGCCCGCCAGGGCTGCGTTTCGCCGCTTTCGGCGTTAAACACCGAATGCGCCAAGACTACCGTCGCTTCTATCGCGAGCTTCTACAAAAGTCCGACGGAGACCTTCAATATCTTGAAGACAATCTCGCCGATTTTAGTCTTGCCCGCGATAATTTTTTAAATATCAGCCCCGCAACGTTCAGCCATGATTTAAAAATGTCGCTCTTTGCAGATGACGTCCTAAAAGACGAGGTCTTCAAAGACTTTCCGTTCGTGGCCCTTTCTGGGCAGGAAACAACGGTTGATTGGAAATCAGGACTGCGCCGTGAAACAAACCGGCTCGGCCTGCCACTAAAACTCGTCTCGAGTGGGGACTTTTTTGCGCCCTACGCCTCCCCAAGAGAGTTCTTGCAAATCATTGGTGCGAAATAGCCTAAGCCCGGTCATTCCCCGACCTGAAAGCTTGCACCAAGACGCCGAGGCCATTCGGTGATATGCTTCTACCAGTCTAAAAGCTAAGTCTCTGCTTGAAAACCAAGGAAGGAACGGCATCATGTTCAACGAGTTCAAAGAATTCGCCATGAAGGGAAACCTCGTCGATATGGCGGTTGGCTTTGTGATGGGCGGGGCGTTTGCCACTGTTGTCACAGCTTTCATCCAAGGCGTTTTCTTACCTACGCTTAGCCCCGTTTTAGGCGGGCTCGATTTTGGAAGTTGGGCCTACCAAGTCAGTCCGGCTGTACTTGGGGAAGATGGCAGCGTCATCACTGAAGCGGTTTCTATCAAAATTGGTGAGTTTGTTTCAGCGACGATTTCGTTTCTGATTGTCGCCTTCGTCATGTTCCTGATCATCAAGGGGATGAACAATATGCAGAAGCAAGCCGAAGCAGAGCCCGAAGCGCCCGCTGAACCTCCGCGCCAGGAAGTCTTGCTCGAGGAAATTCGTAACTTGTTGGCCAAAAACTAGACATTGCGGCCATCTAGGAAGAGATAGGTTGGGGGCATTTGCTCGTTCTTCCGGCCGATGGGGTCGTTCAATTTTTGGTGGCATCTACAAAACTGTAATAATAAAAATATAGAATTCACGGGCGGCCGGTCTAATTCAATAAAGGAATGCCCGTCGCTTCATTGGCCGGCTGACCGGTTTGGAGCGCGGTAACGCGATTGCAATACCGGCATTCAGACAACAATGAAGGGGTGATACCATGTGGAAAAATTCAATAATTGCAAGCGCGGCGCTCATGCTTTCGCAAGCCGCATTCGGGCAGGCTGCCGACATGCCGCCGGATGCCCGGCCAGGGGAGTGTTTTGCGCGGGTCTTGGTGCCCGACACCGTTGAAATCACAACAGAACAGGTCATCGATCGCGAAGCGTCTTATGAGTTAAAGCTCGTACCGGCGGTCTATGAAACAGTCTCCGAGCAGCGTTTGCTGCGAGAAGCGTCCACAGTCTACAAGACTATTCCGGCCGTCTATGAAACCGTCACAGAAACCATTGTCATTGAGCCTGAGCGCGAAGAGGCGTTCGTCGTGCCCGCTCAATATGAGACTTATGAAGAGCGCGTTCTGGTCAAAGAAGCCTACACCACTTGGAAAAAAGGCGACGGTCTTTTTGGGCGCGACCGGGCCAATGCAAGTGAGACCATCGCGCTCGCGACCGGCGAACTTTTGTGCAAAGTTGAAGTGCCCGCTGAATATGCAACGGTAACGAAAACGCGGCTTGTTTCGCCTGAAAAGACCGAGACCCGGATTATTCCGGCCGTTACCAAAACCGTGACCAAGCAAGTCGTGGTGGAGCCTGCGAGAGTCGTAGAAGAAACCCTACCGGCCGAGTATGAAACCATCTCGCGCCAACAGCTCGTCACCGCAGCGCGTGAAGAGCGCATCGCCATACCGGCGACTTATAAAACGGTCGAAAAACGCTCCATCACCAATCAAGGCGGTCTTGAATGGCGCGAAGTCCTTTGCGAGACGAATGCAACACCGCAAATGATCCGTGACATCCAGTCAGCGCTCACCGATGCCGGATACAACGCCCCGGCCGACGGTGAATTTGGCCCAACCACTCTCTCAGCCATGGAGGCCTATCAACGCGCCAACGGATTGCCCATCGGCTATCTGACCATGTCGACGGTCGAGTCGCTCGGTTTGACGCCGCAATCTTAAAAGCGGCCTGCGCTCTTCAAACCTATGCAAGGTTAAACCCGGCCTCACTCGATGAACGCGTTTGTTGGGTGAGGCCGGTTCTTGTTCTTTCGAGCGCGTCAGTAAAGATCCCGGCAAGGGTAGGTGGCCACGCCGCGAAGGCAGCGCCTTTCGGTGTGTTCGCCCCGACAAGGTGCAAAACTTCTAATAGTGATGCATCTAGATTAGTAAAAACTCATATAGGCTAAGTCTTTGAAAGAAGACATATATGGAGCGCCAACCTGATGTTTTTGCGGTGATTTAAAAATAGTTTGGGGTCAGTTGCACATGTGTGCTAATATTTGCATCTGCAACCAGTCGTTTATCGGAGAGATCGCATGAGCGATGAACACCCCCCTAAGACGCCTGAAGACCGCAGCACCGATGAACGACTTAAGGACAAATATAGTCGCATTTTGAGCGAGCCTATTCCGCCAAGACTCCAGAAGCTCGTACAGCAATTAAGAGCGATGGAAGAAGATCGAACCAAAGACTAAGCCAGCCAAATACGCGACATCGTCCGAACACTTTGCGCGCACGCTCTGGGCATGAATTAGAAGAGGGTAACGTAAAAAGTAACGCTGATGTTGAGCCATACATCCGCCGGCCTGGTGTTCAGTGATGCGAAAATCCGTGCCTTGCGCTGGGATTTGCTCGATTGGGCTCTGGTCATCGACCTAGATGTTGCATCTGCGCCAGGCCGGCCCCTTTCATATCGGCGCGCATGGTGCGTTTTTGAAAGACTAAAAGAGTTTAGCATTCAGGCAGACAAAGCAAGATTGCCGATCGGGATATGGGTATACAACATTAAACGAACCGCGCTTGGCGATGGAGACACCCGTTTTGAAGTCTCCGCGCAATTGCCGAAAAGCGCTTTGGATAAAGATCTCGTCTTCCCCTCACCGCAGAGTTTTTCTATTGTCGCAGCCAAGGCGATTGCGATTATTTCAAAACGCCCGGTAAAGCCACGCCAGCATGATTTTCTCGACTTTAAAGAGCGCAAATCCT
Source organism: Pseudomonadota bacterium (assembly GCA_039194965.1). Taxonomy (GTDB): domain Bacteria; phylum Pseudomonadota; class Alphaproteobacteria; order Caulobacterales; family Hyphomonadaceae; genus Henriciella. The sequence continues at coordinate 192,607 of JBCCVQ010000006.1, forward strand.
CAGGCAGTGATGAGGCATTCCTTGAAGCCTATATCCGCATAGGCAATGATCGACCTTCAATCGTATTTTGATATGAGCTTCGACGTTTGGCCGTGATCAGAAAATACCATATTCCCAGGGCGTTAAATGAGGTGCCGCCGATCATGTCCACCGCCTAATCGCCAAGAACAATTGCCTCACCGATGAGGCCGTCATCCCACAAATAGAATTTTGCAGCCTCTTTCAAAGACTTGGCGAAAGCGTTTTGCGCGAAGAAACAAAAGCCAACAATTCGCGTTTGTCCCGGTTGGAGGTCGAAATCCCCAATCTGCAGCCAGGCATCGATACGCTCACCGATGCCGACGGGGCAACCAACACATTTACAAAGATCACCCGGCTGAATGATCTTCGCGCCCTTGCAGGCCTCCTCGCCATAGAGCGTGACCTTTGCAATAAGGTCCGGCGCCTGCTCATTAATGGCCTGCACATTTTGCTTAGAACAGATCATCATTTTGCTTTTCACACCAAACTTTGAGCCCACGAACTTTTTAACCGCAGACGCGATGACTTCCCAGAGATTTGTGATGTGAAACTGTTAAAACAGGCTGCAACGCATCAGGCAATACGCGCTCTATCGCGTTCGCGCATTTCGGCATTGCACCAGCATGCCGTCGCGATCGTAATCGCTTCCGCCGTTGTGTGGACGCCCAGTTTTTCCAAGATTCGCCGCCGAAATGTATCCATTGTGTTTTTGCGAACACCCATCTCATTTGCCGCACTCTGCGAACAATAGCCTTGAGCAAAGAGGTTCAGGGCTTGGTTCTCGCGAACCGACAAACCAAGATCGAACTCTCGGACCGCGCGTTGGCGACCCATCGTGATCTCATAATTGCCAATCTCGAAAACATTTTTGCGGCCATAGTCCATAACATCACTCCGGGTGCAGCGTCATGCGAGTTGAAAGCGAAAGCCTAAATGATATCTTATCAGGAACGCGTCTGCGTATGTTACAGTAAAACAGCTGCAATTTTCGTCTGCTTTTGATCTTCAGGTGCCAAAGTGCAAGACAAAATACCGAACAGAACCAGTGTTTTGGAGCAACTTGAACGCATTTTGCAGTCTGTCGACTTCGCAAACTCGCCTAAGTTGAGTAACTTTATTTCTTATATCGTCAAAGTCGAAGCAGACGGAAATGGTGACCGAATCAAAGCGTTTTCTATTGGGGTAGACGCGCTCGGCCGCTCGGAAACGTTTGACCCCCAAGCAGACAATATTGTGCGGGTGACCGCCGGGCGTGCGCGCCAAGCGCTGGGGCGGTACTATGACGGACCAGGCCAACACGACGCCATCAAAATCTCGCTCCCTAAAGGCAGTTATCGTCCCCGATTTGAATTTAATACCCCATTTGGCGTAGATCGCGCGCTGGCGATTAATGATAATGTCTCATCGCGTGTCTCCGTGCGCGCCACTCCTGCGGTCATGGTTTTAGCCTTTCTCACCGTCTGCGTTTTGACCATATCGATGTTCTTGGCTTGGGGGCCCAACCCAAATTCGAACTCAGATCGCGGCGACGGCTTTCGAGCAGATATGCCGATTGTCGAAATCGCGACCTTTGAGGAAACGGGCGAGGCTGAGCTTGACGCGCTCTTAGATGGGTTGCGCCACCGGATTGCAGAGGATTTATCGAGATTTCGTGTCGCGCGTATCCGTCTTGAGCCGCATACACTCAGTCCCTCACATAAGGCCTCGCGCTCAGAAGCGGCAGACTTCGGCCTCAAAGGTGTGGTCATTTCAACGTCGCCGACAATGCTGCAAATCTCCATCATAGATCGCGCGGACGATACGCTGCTCTGGTCGAAAACAACTGAGCTGCCGGATGATTGGAAGACTTATAGCACCGTCATGGATGATGGCATTCGCAGTGTCGTTCTGCAGCTGGTCGGCGCGCGCGGCGCAATTCCCTTAGCGCTTGAAAGAGACCTTGCACAATTTGCAACGATAAGATCGGATACCGAAGGTGCGCCTGGGTCGGGGTTTAGATGCGTTCTGCTCTTCCACGCCTATGATGCCTCCAAAGGCGAAGCCCAGCGCCAAGAAGCACATGCCTGCCTCTCAGCGCTGATCGATCAAGACAATCGGGACAGCGAAGTATGGGCTGCGTGGGCGATGCTCAATTTTCTAGATTGGACGAAAGCCGAGGACTATGCTTTGCTCGACCGCGCGCTAAGCGCAGCCCGGAAAGCGGTTTCGCTCGACCCCAACTATGCCAACGCCCATGAGTATTTAGGCTCGATATTGATGGCGCAAGGCCGCCGCGGTTTGGCGCGCGAAAGTTATGAAACGGCGCTTGATCTAAATCCCTACAAGCCAGACCTGCATGTCCTGGTCGGGTGGGAGCAAGCCCTGGCGGGTGACTGGCAAAGTGGTGTCGAAAAAATAGAACGTGGCATCGCCATGTCGCCTATCCCAGCGGCATGGATGCGCATCCCCTTGGCGCTAGATGCTTTTCGGCAAAAAGACTTTGAACGCTCGCTTATGCAAGCCGAGCTGATGATAGAAGCGGGCGATGATCGAGGGATCGTTTTAGCGCTCGCCGCGGCCATCGCGCTTGGAGATGATGAACGATCGGGGGCCCTAAAGGCGCAGATGCAGGCGCGCAGCGATACCTACAAATCTGACCCGATGCGTGAAATTCGAGGCGTTTTCAACGCCCCTGAACTCCTGAGCGCATATGAGCGGACGCTTGCCCCCTGGTTGCTGGAGCCCGCTTAAGAATTATGACTTAGCCGCTTTTATTGGTTTTGAATTGCAGGATCGGCGAGGCGCTTGCAGAGGAGAGATACTGCTGGACAACAGCCACATCCACGCCGAGAACACTCGCCGTCTCACGCACGGACAAGCCTTCGACACGGGTCAGAATGAGCGATCGCCACGCTTTTTTCTCAAATGAGAGTTGCGCGCATTCATCTAGCGCTTTTTCGACCAATCGGTAGAGATGGAGCTGGAACGCCTCAGGCGTTGCGAAGTCGAGTAAATCCAGATGATTGAGGAGCGATAGAATAGCAGCTTCGACACAATCATCAGCCTGGTCCGGATCTGACGAACTTGCTTGCGCAAATCTACGCAAGGCTGGTAAAGTGCGTTCCAGTTCAAAAGAGAGTTTCATATAAATGCCTGCTATCGTCCATGCCCGCAACCCGAAGCACGCGGACTAACAGGAGCTTCCAGAGCCGGCATCCTCATATCATGTGACAAACGCAGAGACGTCAGCGCAAATGACAGTCGCGTTTTCAGGCAGAAATGCTCTGCCGTCGGCACACAGACGGTAGCGCCGGCAGGCTTGACGCCGTCGAACATGATAGCGGTAACACTTCAGGCGAAGAATTAAGAGCCAGGTACAATGCTCGGTTTTTGTTCCGTCATTTCTGCCGAGAGCCGCCTCAACGAGGCCTCGGCAAGACCAAGACTATGCTCGAGTTCAACAAGCGTTTCGCGCGAAATGCTGCCCAAATCGTTTTTTACCCAGACGACAGCGCGCAGCATGTCGGCGATATAAACGAGGTCTTCTGGTGATACTTGCGGGCTGGTCACATTACGCTCCGGTCTCATAAGTCGTGTGAATGGCGCAATCTGCGCCCGTCACACTCAAGCTTCCTTCTCCGATCCAAATCCCCACCTGATCGGAAATCATGGTGCGTCCAAACACCACTCTTAGGTCATTCGAGACTCGTGTTGTATGGTAAATGCACTAAAACTTATGAGAGTGATACGAATCCAAAAGAGCCGAAAACCAGATGAAGTTAAATGGACGGATCAGTAGAGAAGCCCGTTCTTTGTTACTTTGTAACGAGCATTTAGACTTGGCATAGATATCGAAGAACGCATGTCAGACTCACAGCAACTCGTTTTTTCCTGGGACGATATGACCGGAGTTTCCAACAATATCGCCGAGCAGGGGATATATGATTGGTATCATAAGACCAGCCAAGGAAGCGTTCTCAAACATAAATGGTCTACCGAGTTTGTCCGCTCTGAAGTTCAATTGTTCGAGTTTAAAAACAAATCTATCGTCGGCCTCATAGGCAAGTTGGACCCCCTTAAGTCGATGACGGTTAAAATTTGCGATGGCGATTGGATCCGGTTCAACTATGCGCCGAAAATAGATGTGTCGATCCGGGGAGAGGGTTTGGAAACAGTCCGCGTCAGAGATGGAACCTGGCAAGTCTTCAATTTTCCGCCCGATCAGATCACTTACGAAGACCATGCAGCCGGCGCCTACGCGGAATACATCACCATTTGCTGCAAGCCTGAAATTCTTCGCGATTTAACGGCCTCAGATAGTCAGCCGCTTGCTGAAGAGTTAGATCGGGTGTTCAAATCGGATCTCAAAGAGTTTGTCCATAAATCCATGGTGATCACATCCAATATTGAGCGGCTGGTTCATGATCTCATGAGCCTTAAAGAAACCGGAAAAAGCCGTTACTATCGCATGGAGTCATTGGTGCTCGATTTACTCTTGGAATCAGTCGCGCTTCTATCTCCATCTGATAAGTCGTCACATGCAAACCAAATTGCTGACGCCGATCGAGAAAAGATCGAGCAAATTAAAACCGTAATCATCGCAGACCTAGCATCCCCTCCCAGCATCGAGGCACTCGTCCGCAAGTATGGACTGAACCGAAAGAAATTATTCTACCTGTTCAAAGAGCTGGAAGGGGTATCGGTATCCCAATTTATTCTAAGAGAAAAAATGAAGCTTGCGCGGGACCTTATTCTTGCAAATCGCCAGTCTCTTCAAGCCATCGCCCACCAGCTTGGATATTCATATCAAAATAATTTTAGCGCCGCCTTTAAAGACTTTTACGGATACAGCCCGCGTTCGCTGCGCAAAGAGCTGATGCCCCTTAAGTCGAAAGCCGCGACCCAATTATAGTCAAACCGGCTTATTCTCTTTGAGCGCTTTCAGCTTGTTCCGTCAGTCCCAATTGTGCTTCAATCTCGGCCCAAGATACATAGGCGAAGCGTTGTTTGCGGCGCTTCCCGTCTGGGTCATGCAGTAACCCATCCTGTACAACCAACATGCCTTTGGGAAACTCTGGGCCGACAGGCAACGCGGTCACATCTAATCCGTCCGTATCTCCGAGAAACCCCTCTTCGGTCTCGACTTGAAAACGACCGCGATAGCGGTGCGGCGGCGATCGGTCGAATAAGACAAACGTATTGTTACCCTGACTTGAGGCCACCAAGAAACCGTCCGCGGTGTTTTCTGGTGCGTAAATGGCAAGCCCCTCAACATCCGCAGCCAGTACTCCAACAGGCTCTGTCTCAGCGATCAAAACACCTTCTTTCGCGGCTTGTGGACGGGCATCGAAAGCCCAAATTCCAACATCCTCTTCACCAACATAAAGTCGATGCTGCGCGTCATCCACGACGCAGCCTTCAGGCTGCGTCTCGACCCGCAATTGACGCTCCAGAGCGGCGCTCCAATTCCCGTTTTCAGAAGACAAAAGATATTGAGATATGAGGCCGGATTTGTCCGTCGTAATCGCATAAAGAGCCGATGCAGCGCGATAGAGGCAAATTCCATAGAGTTCTTCTTCGGATGCCACTTTGAAAGGCGCGCCTTGCACCTTCAAGAGCGCGCCCGTTGTCTCGTCCAACGCAAAAAGCTCGATCTCGCTTTTGTCCTTATCCCCCGATGCGGCCAAGACGGAGGTCTGATAGGCGCGAATATCAACATTGTTCGGCGCGCCGAGCTTATCCGCGCGGCTGACAATACGGCCGGACAAATCATATGTGTTGACGCTTCTCTGCTTGTTCGTCCCCAGCACATAGCTTTGGTCTGGGCGCGCGCGGTTGACCCAAATTGCAGGGTCATCGGCGGCGTCGCATTGGTCGCGAACGCGCTCGGTTGTTCTCACGGCCCTGACGATGGGCGTATCATCAGGCGTCGAGCCAGGCGTCACATCATAAAACGTCTCCGCGATCCAACAGCGAACGGACCCTTTGGTCGCAGGATGCCGAAGAGCGACGAAAAAACTAAAAAAAGACAGAGCCACAACACCCATAAAAACCAGGCTGAACCGAAGCATTGCGAGCTTCCTTCTCAGAATGTGCAAACCGAATGGGGAATGCCGTACAGGAGCTGTGTCCGATTTTTGTGACACAGTTCCCGATTGCCGTCTGTGGCCCCTCGGAATGGGATGCGCTTAAAGCACCTTTTCGAAGGCCGCATTCATGTTTGCAGGACCCGCCAAGCATCGTGCTTCGATCCCGCGGATGAGGCGCGGCAGCATTTCAGAGGCGACAGCTTGGCTAAAGTAAAAGCCTTGAACCTGATCGCAGTTTTGTTGGCGCAGCCAGTGCAGCTGAGCATCAGTCTCCACGCCTTCAGCCACCACTTTGGCACCAATCTGAGAGGCGAGCGCAAGGATCAAACGAATAAGCGGCGCTGATGATGGCAACTGAGCGGTGAAGCTTCGGTCGATTTTAATGCAATCGACTGGAAAACGGGAAATGTATGCAAGGTTTGAATAGCCCGTCCCAAAATCATCAATTGCGATTTTATATCCCAGATGCTTTAGCTCATTTATCCGATCCGCAAAAAGCCTGTCATGGCCCAAGAACGAGCTTTCGGTGATCTCCAGTTCGATCGCACTTGGGTCGACACGGAACTCGGCCTTGGCGCGTCGACACGCCTGCATAAAATCATCCTGAGCAAATTGCCTCGGTGAGACATTGATCGAAACACCCATCTGCAAGCCGAGACCTTGCCAAATCACAAGCTGACGACAAGCCTCGTTAAAAACAAACAGACCCAACCGGTCGATTAACCCCATATCTTCACAAAGCGGAACGAACTTTGCTGGCGGTATTTCGCCTTTTGTTGGATGCTTCCAGCGTAAAAGAGCTTCGACGCTTGTCACAATGCCACGCTCTAAATCAATTCGAGGCTGAAAATGAAGCTTGAAGGCTTCAGCGTCTATGGTTCGCGCGATCTCCACTTCAAGCCACTTGCGTTCCAATTCGCTTTCTTCCAAAGCCTGTCCAAAATGACAGTGGCGCCCACGTCCGGAGCGTTTTGCGGCATAAAGAGCCAAATCAACTTCACGGTAAATCTCTAACCAGTCCATGGGCTCGCCAGCGCGCAATAAGGTGCTGCCGATGCTTATTGTGATGTCAAGGTGAAGTGCCCCAACGCGCACAGGTGCCTGCAGCGCTTCTCGCAGAATCGCGACGCGATCTTGCAAGCTTGTTTCGTCCGGTACGGCAGAGACAAATATTAAAAACTCATCCCCGCCCATGCGGACGACCATGTCATCTCGCGATAAATGATCTCGCAGCCTTTCGCCAACAGCGCGCAACACCGCATCGCCAGCTTCATGGCCATATGTATCATTAATGGATTTGAACTTATCGACATCGATGAGCAAAACGCCGTGGGATAGATCCGGGCAGGTGCCATCAAGATCACCCATCAAGTTTTGTAGATGATAGCGGCTGAAACACTCCGTCAATTGATCCCGGGCGGCTAGATAATGAGCTTTATCCCTGGTTTCTTTAAGCTCAGTCACGTCAAAACCTGTGATCAGAGACGCCGCTTTTCCAGTGACCGCATCGAGACAGCTTTTCGCCGACAAATCAAACCATTTGAGCCCGTCCTTCGTCTTGAGCTGCGTGATAAGACGCGCTTCGCGCCGGCGTTTTAGGTCTTTCAACAGGCGCGTGCATTCTTCAGATGTTGTGAAGAGCTGCTGTAAACCTAAATCGTCTTGTTCAAATATCTTTCGAGCCGCAGGGTTTTGATAGAGAATTTCATTCGTCTCAGAGAGTAGCAGAACAGCCACATCCGTATGGAGGAGGGCATCTGTACTTCTAAGCGTGTCGGTTGGCTGGTCAGAATTCCTGTGCGCTTCGCACAGCATAGCCATCCGACCATCTGGCAATTTGAATCCGGAATATGTGACATCTAAAGTGACCGGCGCGCCATTTGGGTAAAGCGTCCATGTCTCTGAGAAGGTCGCATCGCGGCGCAGAAAGTCGGCCTGATATTGCAAGAGACGCTCTTCGACCGTCCGAGACATCCCGATGGAAAGATCTCTTTGACGCAGATTGTCCTCGCACGTTGCCCCCCAAACCTCACAGGCCGCCTTGTTGGCAAACACAACTCTTTTGCGGTCAGTATCGTAGACCCAAATAGGGGCCTTCAGGCGCCGCGCAAAAAGAAATGAATCTGGGTCTGAAGCTTTGTGATTAGGGGCTATACTGGCCATAAGCCGTCGATCGATAGACGAGAGAACATATAACACTGATACAACTTCTGCGTTAATTATCGATTATCCAAATAGGATGTTTTCACGCGCGCCGAGTAGGACGTTTGATCAAGTGCATCGTCTCCAGAATGTCTGTGGCACGCCGCCCCAGTAAAACAAATTGCGGCGATACGGATGAATTTGCGTCCTGCATCGGATGATCGGTATTTCAAAACTTCCCGCCAATCAGTATGTTGGTCCAGACTGTCATGTTTCATTGATGAAAATGTCGCCAAAACTTCTTTTGGCGCGATCGATTCCGCCCGTTAACCGCCCTCTCAGTTTGACGCATTTGAGAGGGGTTGATCATGCGGTCCACGGTTTTCAGAACAGTTTTGTTTGCAGGCGTATCCTCGTTGGTTGCGCCGATTGGGTTGGCGCAGGTGAGCGCCGATGACGCAGAAGCGAGACAGGAAACGATCGTTGTTACAGCAACTCCGATCCGCGATAGCCAGGCCGCCGCAATCGCGGCAAAACGAAACGCTGACAATGTGGTGGATGTGCTTGCCGCAGACACAATTGGGCGTTTCCCGGATCAAAACCTGGCCGATAGCCTTGGCCGCGTGCCGGGGCTGGCCATTGAGCGTGACCAGGGCCAAGCGCGCTTCATCAACTTTCGCGGAGCCCCGTTCCGCTACACGAAAATTGCGTTCGACGGCATCGACGTTCTCGGCGCGGAAGACGGCCGCACACCGCGCTTTGATGCCTTTCCGTCGGTGATTACGTCGAAGATCGAAGTGAACAAAGCGATCACAGCTGAGATGCCTGGCGAGGCGACCGTGGGCTTCGTCAACATCGAAACGTTCAAGCCATTCGACCGGGATGGTTGGTCGTTCACGGGCGAAGCCGGATACGGCAATCAAGAGCTCGGAGATGTTCCGATCAACAAGTATAATGGCCGTCTGTCTTTCTCGAATGATCAATTCGGCTTCTTGGTATTCGGATCTCACAATCTGCGTGGCCGGATCACGGATAACCGCGAATATGAGTATGCTGATACGACCGGCGACGGGCTTGATGATAGCGTCGTCAATCTCGATTTCCGATCCTATCGGGGGGAACGCGAAGACAATGCCTATGGTGGACGGATTGAATTCCGACCGAACGAGGACAGCTCTGTCTTCTTTTCCACACTCTACTCTGAGTTCATTGACCGCGAGGAACGCAATCAGTTTGACTTTGACCTGACGACGCCAGTTGCGCTTGGCACGGAGGTTTATGTGCCGGTCGCCGTCGTCACACGACTTCTCGAAGATGGTCAGTACAACAACTCCACGTTCACGAACACGATTGGCTATGACTCGGTTTTTGCCGGTTGGAATTTTGAAGGCCGACTGAACTTCACAGAGACCGAGAACGAGACCAATATTCCTCTGCCATTTAGCACTGGCGCAACGGTGGGCGGCACGGTCGATGTCACCAACATTGATGATCCGGGCCTATTCCTGACCCAAACCGCTCAGCCAGGCACGGATGTGAACATCAATTTGTTGGACTATCCGGCGACGTTCGGTCTGATCTTCGCGAACCTCATAGAGACGGAAGCCACGAGTATTAAAGCTGACTTCTCCAAAGAAAAAGAGATCGGAGGTCTACCCACCGAACTTAAGTTTGGGGCGCAGTTTGGAACGCGTGAAGCCACTGGCGGAGACACGCTCGTGTTTGGTGGGTTCCCAAGCTCCATTGATATCAATCAGTTCACGACCGGCATTCCGTGGTCGGCTGATTTCAGAAATACGATCGGTGCGACGAACGTAAACAATGTCGCCCTGGATGATGCCTGGGAAGCCGCTGCAGACCGCACGATCTCTTTCGACGAAGACAGTCTGATTAGCATTGAAGAAGATATTCTAGCGGTTTACGCGCAAGGTACGACGGAGTTCAGCTGGGGTAACTTGGTATATGGCGTTCGGATTGAGCAAACCGATTTTACGTCGAGCGGAACGCTTTTGAACGATGACGGCACGACGACCGGTATCGAAGCCGGGAACGATTACACGAACTTCTTGCCGTCTATCCACGCAAACTTTGATGTCTCTGAAAATGTAAAACTTCGTCTTTCAGCATCGTCTGGTTTATCACGTCCAACCTACAGCGAGATCCGCGCGTCACAAAGCGTCGATCCGATTACACTCGAAGTTAGCGGTGGCAATCCAACTCTGGACCCAGAGGAATCATATGGCGTTGACGCTTCGCTCGAGTGGTACTTTGCTGATGCAAGTCTTTTGTCGATCGGCGCTTATCACCGGCAAATTGATAATGTCATTTATCCGGGTACCTCCACTGTGGATGGTTCAATTTTTGCGCCGGGCTTGATTGCGCCAGGAACGCCCACTTCGTTTAACTCATTCTTCAATGGCGAAGACGGCGAGCTTACGGGTTTTGAAATCAACTTCCTCGGAACCGCTGAAGAGTGGCTGCCGGAACCGTTCGACGGGCTAGGCGCGAGCGGTAATGTCACGTTCGTGGACAGTGAGTTCACCGCTCCAACGCTTGGAAACCAGACTTTCTCGCTACCGGGAACGTCTGAAACGATCTACAACGCTTCGATCTTCTATGAGAAGTTCGGGGTCTCCGCGCGGATCAACTACCAGTATCGCGATGACTGGCTTTCAACGACCGAGAATGACAGTCTGACGGAGTTCTGGGCCGAAACAGAGCGTGTTGACGCGTCGCTGCGCTACTCGCTTCCGAACCCCGTTTACGGAACCAATGTCACCTTCGCGCTGAACGGTAACAACCTGACGGATGAGAAGGATGTGCGCTTCATCAATACACGCGCAACGCCCAACCAAGTCGAGGGCTTTGGACGTCGCTGGGTCGCGAGTATTCGCGTCGACTTCTAACCTGCGTCAGCCATTTCCAAGGAGAACAGCGTCATGCTTCGTAAGATCTTAACTGCCAGCACTATTCTTTTGGCGTCGTGTGCGCCCCAAACCGGCTCAGACGAGGTCGAGACGACGCCGTCTTCTAAAGCAGTCGCCAAAATAGCGACCATCAGCGATGTCGAAGTCTTACATGGCGACTCCGCAAACGAATTCGGACTGACTTGGTCTGTGGATGAACCAGGCGCCGGGGTTTCAATCTTTGTTTCGACATTGCCCTCCGATCCGGCGCCAAGCCTCATCGCCGAAGACGTGGTCGGCGGGGTGTTTGACTGGACAGCGAGCGGCGAGCCTCAGCGGCGCTATTTTACAGTTTCAGGTTCCGGAGATGCGCGTGACGGTAAAACCGCCGCGGCGCGCCTCCTACCACTCGAAGGTGGCCGCAATTTCCGCGATCTCGGGGGCTATGAGACAACCGACGGAAAGACCGTCAAATGGGGGCACGCTTTTCGATCTGGCGTGATGCATGAACTGACAGATGCCGATTACGATTATCTATCGGGCATTGGCGTCAAAGTGATTTGCGACTTTCGGGAAAGTGATGAACGCCTTCGCGAACCCACTGACTGGCGCGGCGGCGCCGCGGAATATTTAACCTTCGCCGACCCAGCAGAAGAAGACCCTGCCGACAATCCAATGTTCGCCGCTCTACTATCGCCCGACTCAACTGCCGATGATGTCGCCGCCGGCATGGCTGAAGGGTATGTCGAGATCGCGAAAGGCGAGGCCGAAGGCTATACTAAGATGTTTGATCGGTTGGCCGCTGGCGATATTCCGCTCGCATTCAACTGCTCAGCCGGAAAAGACCGCGCCGGCACCGCCGCGGCGCTTTTGCTCACCGCGCTCGGCGTGCCGCGTGCGACCGTCGTTTATGACTACAGCCTGTCAGACGATTATGTGGACTACATGGCTGAGTTCCTCAACGATGAAGCGCGAGCCGAAGCCGCCGCTGATCCGGATAATCCATACGCCTTCCTCTTCCAGTTGCCACCTGAAAAAGTGGCGCCGCTCCTCGCGTCACACCCAATGTATATTGAAGCGACCTTTGATGCGCTGGACGAAGAATACGGCTCAGTCATGAGTTTTATCCAGACCGAGCTGGGCGTCACCGACGCCGAATTAGCGTCTATCCGACGCGCGCTTTTGGAGTGAGTTTGGCGGGGAGATACCTGGTCTTCATGGCCTGCATAAAACTTCGTTTAGCCTCTGAGTGTTAACCGCGCCTGGGCTTTTCTCTAAGTGTCTTTTCGGTTTTGGAATGATTGAAGGGTCGCGAAACCGTTGCAAATTCGATTTAAGGGTCTCGCCAGATGACGTGTATGGCCGATGCAACAAATAGAATATTTGGGATTTCTTGACGCAGGCTATCGTTTGCAATTGCACTTCGCGGCGGGGCCGAAACATGTCGTTTTTGAAGTTTCGCATGAAGCCCTTGAGGACTTTTATGCCATTCAGCTCAATGTCTCGGTCCCAGATTACATCGTCTCTCACCTCTCCTCGGCGGTTTTGAAACATCTCGGTCTGGTAGAAGGAGACAGTTCCATATCGCTGCCTGAAAAATATCTACTGACGCGCCTCGCATTGGCAGACCTTGCCGATAAGGCGGACTGATGCGTCGCGCCTCACTTAGGGAGAGATCAAGCCTTCCAAGGGCGCTCAGGGGGAAGGGCGTCTTCGATTAAGTCGATGTCGGAAAATTGGGTTGGATCTGCCCCTTCGCGCCGAGCGCGCACCACTTCAGTGACGTCGATGCCTAGAATCTTGGCGGTGCTCGCAAGATCAAACCCCTCCAACTCCGACAAAATAATGACTTGCCAATCTCGATCGGCTTGAGAAGCGCTTATGGCTTTTCCAATTGCTTGGGCTGTCAACTTGAACAAGAGTTGGATGAACGCCTCACGCGCAGGAAACGAACGATTAGCGACAAGAGCGATCGCATCCGAGACGGCTGAATGGACGCACTCATCGCCGAGTTCAACACTACCAATTGCTGTTGATGCGAATCGTCTAAGCCTTGGAAGGTTTTGTTCTAAGGTCTCAGACGGGCGATGATTGTTCTTTCCCACAATTGAAAAGATGCGCCAATTTGGTCACGGCCTCAATGGCTCTGATCCTAAACGTGTGGGGAGGCCGTTTGCGCCGTCGCGAAAGTTGCTGATCGTTTGCTTTCAATCCTGCGCGTTTATTCTTCTAATGTGGGGTATCCATCAAAAGCCCGCTCCACACGCCTTGACGCCGCGCCCCAAATCTGGGGGGCGGTTTTTTTAAGACAGTTCGACGTTTGGATCCGGAGTAGCAGTTTCGACCTGAACTCGCAGCGGCGAACGCTCGGTGGCCCGGATGAGGCATTATGCTGAAACACATATGCGAAAGTTTCTGAAACGGTCATCAAACAGATGCGCATCCGCAAAGGCTCGCACACTATGAGAACACGGACACGCTACGTTTCTATAGCTTTCAGTCGGTCCACCAAACGCTGCAGTCGATCCGGAATTTTTTCTACCAGGATGTCATTATAGGAAGTTCCAGCAATCCCGCGTCGATCGCGGTTTTCAACCAAGCAGGTCTCTTGATCAGATCGCGTATCTGCAGGGCGCGGAGATTTTTGTAATGAAGCCAAGGCCAAACTCCGTAAAAACTTTCCTTTGATATAGAATATGCTTGTGCATCGGCAAGGAGCTACATCATAAAGTTGAACTAGAGCTCACTCTACTCGCGTCAACAGATCGCGCTTCCGTATGCAGCGCTACGGGGGGCACCGAAAGCTCATTTTGAGGGACGCGCTCACGTCAAAAAGTGACTACAAGTTAATGCAGTTCACGCTGCTAAGATTGGTTGAGGAGAGTGAAAGCCCGACTGTAAAGCGGTTTACATTCGGGCCCCACGGCGTCCCCCCACCCATGAGGGGCTCGATAGGGCCTGGTAGGATCGTTAACAATGCTATCAGGCCCGTTGGGGATATTGATATAATGACCCCATAATACAAGGGATTAGCGTCAAATTTGGGCTGATCGTCCGCATGAGTTTGCCGCCCTATCGCCGCGATTGCGATCTTAGTGGTCCCCATCAGCAAGATGGAAGGTGGGTCAATAGACCCCTTTGTGGCACGCGCCTCAGTCTATCAACCCTTAATTGAGGCGCGATCCCCATGACACAACCATTTGTGTCATTCATCAAAAACGCGTCGTCGTCAACTCAAGTGGGTTTTAGCGGTTTGATCGGGTCTATTGCGCTCGTGTAAGTTGCTGGACTACAAAATGGGTTATGTGCGGATTTATTGCAGCTCAGCTTCGAGACCCTTGGCTCACTCCTAAACACCTCCATCAAGGGCTGGATAGTATTGTACATCGCGGGCCCGATGGCGCTGGCAAATGGTTCTCCAAAGATCGCAAAACTGTGCTCGGACATGTTCGTCTCAGCATTATCGGAGTGAATAATGGCGAACAGCCGCTTGGAACCTCCGGCTCTAAACTGAAGGCTGTCGTCAATGGAGAATTCTACGGCTATCAAGACATTCGCGCCAAGTTGAAACGGTCGGGCGCTAAATTTCAGACCGAGAGCGATAGCGAAATTGCGCTTCATCTCTATCAACAATATGGACTGTCCTTTCCGCGCCACCTCAAAGGCGAATTTGCCCTTGTCATTGCCGACCAAAGCTCTGGTGACTTGATCGCTGCGCGCGACCGGTTCGGGATCAAGCCGCTATTCTACGCGCGTATAAATGGTGACATTATATTTGCGTCTGAGATCAAAGCGCTCTTCGCACTCGGAATAGACGCGCGATGGGATCACTCTGCGATGATGAGCGAACTTACCGGGCTGAGACGCACCAAATCCCTCTTTCAGAACATTCATCAAGTCCCGCCCGGATCCATAGCGATCGCCAAAAACGGCGAAGTGCGCGTTTTCCCATACTGGAAAAATGCCTATGCCACGGCGAGCGAGCTCGAAGGTGATGATCGCAGCGAACAAGATCTCGTTCGCGGATTTAGAGAAACTCTTGACCAAGCGATCGCAGACCGTCTTGTCGCTGATGTTGAAGTCGGCTGTTATTTAAGCGGCGGACTGGATTCGTCTGCCGTCCTTGGATTAGCGCAGGCCCAAGCTTCAAAACCAATTCGCGCCTTCACGATCGCCTTTGATGGGGCGTTTGACGAATCTCAAATTGCTGAAAGAACTGCACGTCATGTTGGATCGAGCTATGACACCGTCCGCGTTCGGCCCCAAGACCTCGCCGACGCTTTTGAGCAAACCATATGGCATTGCGAAAAACCGATCTTTAACGCCAACTCGGTTGCTAAGTTCTTGCTGTCTCGAAAGGTGCGCGAGGCTGGTATAAAGGTTGTTCTGACTGGCGAAGGCGCCGATGAAGTCCTTGCCGGGTATCCCATGGAACGCCTCGACAATCTAAAGTTTGGCCGGCACTTACGTGCGCAAGCGGAGCGCGACGCAGCGATCGACCGGCTACTGGAAGAGAATGAACTCTCCAAACCCATTATGTTCCCAGAAGGATCGCCGCTGCCTGGAACCGAGCGCCTGACAGACGCTTTAGGGTTCTGCCCAACATGGATCCGCAACCTTTCAATCATAGTCAACTCGCTAACCGGTCTTATGGACGATGCGTTTAAATCACAGGAGACTTTAGGTGCGCCTTATGCTGCGCTCTTATCTGATCCATTTTTTGTGGCAGAACTCTCTGGCCGAGACCCGGTCAACGTTTCGCTCCGGCTCTGGCAAGAAACGATGCTCCCAAACTTTATTCTGACAGTGCTTTCCGATCGAATGGAAATGGCGCACTCCGTCGAAGGACGCGTGCCATTCTTAGACGATAAAGTCGCATCCTTTGCTGCTGGGTTGCCCGTCCACTACAAAATACGTGAGCGCACCGAAAAGTATATTCTCCGAGAGGCTGCGAAAGATGTACTCACCTCAGAGCTCTATGAACGCCATAAACACCCATTCATAGCGCCGCCAGCCGACCTGACGGGCGAGAACCGCCGCGCCGATCCGCTCGCGGAGGTCTGCCAGGAGCTTGTGCGATCCAAAGCGTTTGAGGACCAGCCGTTTTTCGATGTGAAGAAAACAATCGCCTGGCTAGACAATGTTTCAAAGCCGCGCTGGCAAGAAGGTGGGCCGGCGTCTCCAGACCTATTACGCCTGGCAAGCCTTGCCTCCATGCAATCGCAATTTAACCCGCTTGCTTGACCGCGACCAGATCAAAAAAGGCCTGGCATGCGCCAGGCCTAAGATGGTTGGTCTCCTTGTTCAGGTGGAAACCAACCCGAAGGAAAAGGACTAGACAGAGCCCCAAGGTTTTATGGACTAAGCCTCACTTCGTTTCAATGTCAGAATTTGAGGGACACAATCAGATCCATGCGTGCGAGCGCGGTGCAAGAGGTGGTGATAAAAAGCTGTTGGGGTCGTAAAAGCGGAAAAGCTGCCTGTCTGGCAGCTTTTCTCATTGTGTTCTTTCGTCAAGCTTGGGAGCAATTAAAACGAACCCAATATCCCGATTCAGCATGTTTACGGCGGGCCATACTGAGATAGCGTGTTCGCCTTTCTCGGCAACTCACAAAACATTTAGACGCGTGAACAGATGCACTTAACGCTCACATTTAAAGCGCCAAAGGAGAGGACCAATGATCGCCAGACCGTCAGATTTTGAGACTTATTTTCGGGTCGTCCGGAAATGCTCCCCGTGGTTTTCTGCTTGCGCGGCGCTCGTTCTGGTCGCTTGTCAGCAAAGCGATCGCCCCCAACCCATACTCGACGAAAGATCGACGGCTCCTGTTGTGTTTGTCGGTGAGGTCTTAACGGTCCAGCAGGACGAAAGCGGTAGGCTTGTTGAACTGTTCATTCCATCTCTCGAAGAAAGCCGTATGGTGCTGATCAACCCGTCGGGATTTCAGAACCAGAAGGGAAAAGACCTTCCCGAGCTCGAAAATGGGATGACGCTAAAAATCACAGGCGCGCCAGTAGAGCTGAATGGAAAATCAGGGCTCACCGCCACTTCACTCCTCTGGCACAGACCCGTTCAGTTTTCTTTTAACACAAGCGCGGCGACAGCTTTCGAGAAACAACGCTGCTTGAACGCAAATGGTCGCGTGCGACAGGCCGGACGCGGCGGGTTTGAAATGTGTGTCCAATCATTTCTTGATGCGGGCGATGCTTGCCGAGATGCGTCCGAGTGTTTTGGGCAGTGCCGCCTCGACGTCGAAAACCTCAATCTCGACCCAGGCGCAGAAGTCACCGGCATCTGCGCACCAGACAATCTTGACTTTGGATGTCATGCATTGGTGAGTGATGGACGCTATGAAGGCACGCTATGTGTGGACTAAAGCGCCGCGCTGATTGAGCCTCTCAACCTATCGGCCAGACTAAGAAAAAAAGCCGCCGGGAGGGTGTCCGGCGACCTTTCTCTATAGCGCTTCATCCGGGGTAGAAGGCAATCGACCGGAATATCCGTGCCTTGCTGGGGGAGGGTGGATGAAGACCATATCCTCTTTAATTGAGATTATCATAGTTCGCGGCGGCGACAAGGCGAGGAAAATGAACGAAATAAAAGTTCGTTTTTGCCCGTCCTCACGCTAGACCTAACTCTATTGATAGAGCCGCATAGGTGCGACGAGCAAAGCAGGGGATAAGCATGGACCTCAATCTTAAAATATTGGCCAGCATGGTCAGCGGGTTAGCTCTGCTGCCGATGCACGCTGTAGCGCAATCAGAAACCGGCGGTTGGACGGGCGAAGGGTCTCTCAGCGCCGGGGTGACCACGGGCAACACTGAGACGACAGATCTCGGCGTCGGTATCGATCTTGGCCGTGAGCTTGGCCTTTGGGCCGTTGGGCTCAAAGCCTCAGCCGATTATGGAGAGACCGACGGTGCCGAGACAAAAAATAGAGTCTTCTTAGGGGCAAATCTGGACCGCCAAATCAATGACCGACTGTTCGGTTTTGGGCTGGTGTCATATGAAGCCGACGAGTTTTCTGGCTTCGACTCGCGCGCGTTCATGGGCGGAGGTCTCGGATATGATGTTCTTGTCGGAGAGCAAACCCAATGGACCGTTCGCGGCGGACCGGGCTTGAAGATCGATGAGATTGAAGCCACACCAACAGCGCCTGCGAGCACCGAAGAATCTTTCGGCGCGACGGCGCAATCCAATTTCGCGCACGCGTTTAATGAGAATGTATCATTTTCCAATGATACGACCGTCCTTTACGCAGAGACATCGACGCAAATTGGAAATATTGCCGCCATCACAGCCACTCTGACCGACACGCTCTCAGCGCGGGTGTCCTTTGAAGTGCGCCACGATACCGATCCCGTTCCAGGTTTTGAATCAACCGACACTATCAGCCGGGTCTCGCTGGTCTATGGCTTCGGCAAATAGATCTTTGAGAGAATTGGACTGACAGAGACTTTGGATGAGGAGGGCCAATTGGTCCTCCTATTTTTGTGCGCCGCGAGCGATCCAAAGGCCCGCCGCAATCAATGCGATCTGAAGGACAATCCGAACCGCAGCCGCACTTATAGCTTCTATGACTGGGTCATCTCGAAACAGGTCCCAGATATGAACCGGCATATAGGCCGCACATAAGGCAGCAAAACCATATCAACCCAGCCACCGGGTCCGAGGCAAAAAGAGCAGGACCGCAAGCGTCACTTCAACGCCCGCGGCGATAAGATGAACGCCAAGCTTCGGCAACGCGTCAGGGATGAAGCCTTCAAAGGCGATCGGATAATATAAGTGGCCCCCAGCGCTCAGCCACAAAAATAGCGCCAGCGCCATCGACAAAACAGCTTTAATCATAAACTTCGGTCCGATAAAAATTTCCTGCAGATTCAACTCTAAGACAGCCGAGGATGCAAGGTGTGCCCAAGCGCAAGTGCAGACGGGTGCATCAAAATATCCATACCCGCGCCGAGCAATCGCGTTCACAAACTAAACAAAACCAGCCCACACGCTGTTCTTGTAGGCCGACACCATGCATAAGCGCCGCCAATGAGTATCGACCTAATCATTACCATCGCCGATCGGCTCGGTGTGTTCGTATTTGCTATCTCCGGCGGCATTGTCGCGGTGCGCAAAGACATGGACCTTTTCGGCATCATTGTTCTGGCTTTTCTGCCAGCTATTGGTGGCGGAACGTTGAGAGACGTTCTGCTGGACCAACCTGTTTTTTGGCTGTCTGACACATGGGCCTTAATGCTATCGGTTTTAGGGGCTCTTACAGTATTCTTTTTGCACCGGCGACTCGACACATTCAGACCTTTGCGATGGGCTGATGCCATTGGCATGGCCTTGTTCGCGGCTACAGGGGCAGCCAAGGCAACGCATCTCGGCTTCGATTGGCCAATCGTGCTCATTATGGGGGCGATAACCGCGAGCGCCGGCGGGCTATTGAGAGACGTCGTCGCCAATGAAGATCCACTTCTCCTAAAAAGCGAAATCTACGCAACAGCGGCTTTGCTCGGAGCGCTCGTTTATGCTTTGGCAATTTGGATCGGTAGCGCGCATTTGGTGGCTTTCAGTTTAGCTTTCGCAGCCGCCTTTCTACTGCGCGCAATCGCGATCGTTCGAAACTGGTCGCTTCCCAAATCGCCCTTCTAAACGCATGAAATACAAAGCGTGTCGGTCGTTTTTGCTGAGCGAGCATTGTTAAGGCCCATAGAAAACCGGCTAAAGGATTGGCCTTAAACTAGCTGACCTGCGCGCTTTGTTTTGGACGCTGAGAGGCGCTGTCTGTGCCGCCGCAGAGTTGACGCGCGCCCGTGCATATTCATCAGCCAAGACTTCAGGGCGCTGACCAGAGTCTTCCGCTTCACAAAACAAATCATCCAGCGTCGTTGCGATCCCGTCTAATCGAGTTTGAACGGCATCGCGCGCGTTAGGGATTGCGCCATATTCTGCCGCAACAGAGATGATGCCCCCTGCATTGATATAGTCTGGCGCGAAGAGAACACCGCGCTGGTGCAGCCTTTCACCCGCCTCGACCGATGCAAAGTGTTACTTCCCCATGTCCAGTCGTGTGAAATGCAACCGCACGCACTCTCGGAGGAAAAGTATCATCATAGATCCTTGAGCGATTGGATATGTGCTCGATCGAATGGGCCATTTGTTTTTGAAAGCAAAACCGGTTTGAGACCCTGTCATCGCGCAAAACAGTTCTTTTCAGGTCATAGTCGCTCGAACGGTTTCGAATACGGTCTTTGCATGCGTGTAAAGAAGCGTATTTCCAGCGCCCTCAATTAGGTGCACCTCGGCTTTGTCGACATTTTCCAAATAGGATTCGATCCATTTGTGAGAGAGGATCCGAGCATCTTCTCCCAGCACCCAGGTTTGACCTCCTCGATAGGCGGTAAAGGCATCGCTCCAGTTTTCCATGGCTGCGTTGCCATCACGGACCCAAACCTCAGCATCCTGTTCGGTGGTATGAAAAATACCCTCGCTCAGCACTCTACAAAACTCGGTCTGTTTCAATGCGCGAAGATCGGCGTGAGACGCTTTGTAGAGTTCCTGCAAATAAGCATCGATGCCGCGAAGCTTATATGTCGCCAAGCCTAGCCGCGTTAGCATCTTCAAAAACGAAGGCGAGCGTCGGTTCGCGGCAGCCATCATTCTTGAGTTGCTGTCCATAAAGGCCAAGCTCGCCCTGTCATGGACAGGCACGCCGCCATCGACCAGTGTCAGATGCTTGCATCTTTCTCCAAGCCGACTGGCGATCCGAAATCCATGAGATGAGCCCCCTTGATGAACAAGCACAGGACAAGATGTAACGCCGATTTGATCTAGCAATTCCGAAGCGTCGTCCAACACAGTCTCATTGTAAACGCGCCGCGATGTGCTTGGATCGCTAAACCCAAATCCAGGACGCGACGGGCAAACAAGATATAGATCAAGCTGATTTAGCTGATTGACGATATTCGAAGGAAAGAACGGCCCTTGTATCAAACCATGAATGAACAAAACCGGCTGCGTTCCCTCACCGACCCGATACCACGCCACGGTCCTGCCGCGTGAAGATCGAAACGTGTGAAGGCCGCGCTCGGGAGTGCGCCAAGCCAGCCGGGCTTTTGGCTCTGGCCCATCAGGTATTTGTCTCAGCAAATAGGCGATGCTCGCAGACAGCTGCATGACATCGCTCATGCGCTGGCAGCCTGTTTTTCGCAGGATAGATTTCGATTGGCTTTTTATGGTCTCCAACGAACGTCCCGATTTTTTGGCAATGTCCTTTGCGGACAAATGCTCCAAATATCCTTGAAGCACCGACAATTCTCTGTTGGAGAGCTCAAACGCCTCGCCAATTCGCCGAAGCAATTTTTCGGTCCAATCAATGTAGGAAATACTAATCCGCGCAATTCCCTGGACATTCTCCGGACGCTGAATGAGCGCCATACAGGATCGTCTTTCTTCGGTTCCGACCGTGGTTAGAAAGACCTTATCCATCATGTGCGCTTGGCGGTGTTTGAACAAATATTCTGAGATGAAACGCATCGCCTCATAGTCCAGAGGCAACGCGTCGAAGTTCAACGGGAAAGAACAGTCTAATAAGCGTTCTGCGGCTGGATTTCCCGTAACCGTCTTGGAGTCCCGGGCAATTTCTATGATGGCGTGAAAACGCGATTGTGCGGGTTCGTTCGAGGCGTCTAGTCTTTGGATTAAGCGCTGTACGCGATCCGTCAGTCTCTCCAGTGTTGGCGCTTCTTGGTCAACCGTATGACCTGGCGCGACGACTTGCGAACCCTCAAGATCTCCGAACAAGTAAACCTTGATCGACTGTATGAAGGTCTCAAACGCCTCTGGTTGCTCGGGAAGTTCGTATGCGGCCTCAACTAAATCCAGAAAGTGATCTTGGGATCTGGTCACAATAATAAACGCGGCTCCCATTTTGGTCTCGTTTAATTGGACAAGTTTACGCTCGACCTGCCTTGACGGGACTTTTCGCTGCTTGGGTCAAAAAGGCAAGACGCTTTGCGGGTGCCGCAAGGGCATCAATAAAGACTGCCAAACTTTGCCAATACTGAGGTCGCCTTTGCCAGTGCTTTAGCCCTGCGTGTCAAAACGATATACTATCGCAATCCCTCACATCTGAGGCTGCAGCCCATGCCATGCGCGCGTTCACCCCGCGGGGGGAAGCGCGGTTGAAAGTTGCCGATTAAACAGGATGCGAGCCTTCAATTGTTGGACAGGAAATTCGTATGCGACTTACTCTTCTAGCCACTCTCGTTTTATTGCCCTTGCTAATGGTTGCCGAGGCCCATGGCTTTGAGCCGGTCTCTTTGCCTGATGCCGGCAACCCTGAATGGGTGTCGCAATGCGGCCAAGACGGCGGATACGAGGCCTGCGAGAACCTGGCAGACCAGCACTTAAAAGGTCTAGATGGCGTACCCAAGGATAAGATCTATACCGGCTACTATCTGCTGAAAGCATGCCGATACGGAAACATAGAAATGTGCGAGTACGCCACGGGAATGGTTATAGGCGAAGACTCCTATCCGATTGATGATCCGCGTGCCTTTCAAATTTTTCAAGAGGCAATGGCCATAAGGTGTATGCATGACGACCCCCTCATGTGCATAGCTGCTGCCGCGACTTTCGAAGACGAAGACAAAGCGCACTATGATCCCGACTATGCGGGCAATTCTTATTTTATCGGATGTGAGAGGGGCTTCGCTTCAGCGTGTCTCATGCAAGGGCTGTGGTTTAGTCCTTTCGGTGAGCAGGAAGGTGTCAGCTCGGATGCTCAAAAATCCCTCCTGGGGTATCGCAGAGCCTGTATTTCAGAAGCCGGCGACGACCAGCTATTTGATGCCGAAGACGTGACTTTTAGCTGTTACATGTCGTACCATTTCCTGAAGGGCGGGGAAGGTGTGCCAGCTGAGCCTGAGCAAGCAGAACATGCGCTCTATCGTTCTTGTGACTATGGTGACGGGGAGAATTGCGAACTGGCAGCTTCGTCCTTTCATCACGGTGTCAACAGCGTTCAAAAAAATCCCGTCTCGGCCCGGGCGATGGCAAAGCGCGGCTGCGAGCTTGATCATATGGGAGCGTGCGCGCTCGAAGGCGTCTTCGCTTACTATGATGAAGATTATACCAAAAGTTTCAATGCGTACAAAAAAGCCTGCGACGCAGACACGCCAGGTGACAGCTGCAGCATGGCCGCGGTGACAGCCTACTCAGTGTTCGGGCCAAAGCATCAAACCACGACTGACTATGCAAAGCGCGGCTGCGACACGGGTGATGGCTGGGCGTGTTTTAACTATGCGAGCAATACATTTTGGTTAGACGGCGATAATTTCAATCGCGAGATCTATGCGCGCTCGTGCTCTTTGGGCTATCAGGCTGGTTGTGACCAGGTTCAAGCCCTCGATGAAACTGCGGCCTATAACGAAGCAATTGATCGGCGGAATGAACAAATGATTGCAGACCTCCAGCGGCCAAGTGTCCCTAATATGCGTGAACCCACGCTTGGAGAACAAATCCAAGCGCTCGGCAATAGTTTTCAAAACTGGAAGCCCAGTTATTGCAGCAACAGTTCAATTACGTCACGCGACGGGCTATTCACGACCCGGCCAGAATGCGCCAATTAGAAACTGGTTTAGTCGTTCCGAACGCGCGCCTCTGGAACGCAACTACGAAACGCAAATGCTATGAGAGAGGGGGCTCAGTTTCGCCAGTCAATCTGAGAAAAACTCGGAAACATGCCAGGCAAAAAGATACAAATAGGTTCTGGTTGAGAACGTAAAGCGGGGCTTCCGCCAGCCGTGGAGATTCAAATGAAAACAAACATCGTATTTTTGGTCCTCGTTCTATTTTGCGTTGGGTGCTCTGATCGCGCTCATATTGCTCTAGCGCAAAACTGCGGCGCCATTGCATTAGACCCCGATGTCGCCCGAGACATTCAAGCTGCTGGCGTTTCTGCTGAAAGCTTTTGTGACTGCGCTAGCAAGCAAATATTGGCGCTGCCCGAGGCAGAAAAGGTCTCGTTGGTTTCGGCTATTGAAACTATGGCCACACTGCTTCCAGAGAACGAGGGATCAACGGAAAGAGTATTTCGCGTCTTGTCTGATGCTAAGAACCAGGAGGATACAAGCCCTGAAGCATTAGCGGCATATGAAGGTGTTGATCAGCTGGGAGAGCGGCTCGAAGAGTATTTGGATGGCATGCGCGCAGCGCGCGGTGTTTGCCCGGTCTAACTCGCCTATTGCTTGATTCCCATTCGATCATGCTCCGATTTGACTTTTCGAGGAGCTAAGTGTCTCCTCTGTTGTCGCAGATGCGGGTTCTCTCAGTGTTTAAACATACGGTCAGTCTGATCTTTTTTGCGCTTCTCGCGTTCAATGCTCATGCCGATCAGAAGATTGCGCTCATCGTCGCCAATTCTGATTACTCAACTCCGGGCTGGGATCTAGAAAACCCAAAAAATGATGCCGCTTTAATGCGCGGCGCACTCGAAGAAGTTGGGTTCGAAGTGCATACCGTCTTAGATGCGACGCGCAATGATATGGAGCGCGCATTTCAATCTCATGGTGAGCGCTTAAAGGCGGCTGGTCCATCTGCAACAGGATTTTTCTATTTTGCTGGACATGGGGTTCAATCAGAAGGTCTGAATTATCTCATTCCATCAGATGCTGAAGCCTATACGGAGGCAGACGTGTGGGCACAGGCTCCGCGACTAGAGAACCTATTCCGGCACCTCAATCGCGCCAGAAATGAAAGAAATTTTGTTGTCTTGGATGCCTGCCGAAACAATCCACTTCTATCCTCAACCCGCGATATTTCGGGCGGTTTGGCGACAGTGAAAGAGGCGCACGGAACTTTGATAGCCTATGCGACATCGCCAGGTGCCGTCGCCGAAGATGGGGCCCAAAACAGTCCCTATTCCACAGTGCTCGCAGAACTTATGACGGAGCCGGGTCAATCCGTCGAAACCTTGTTTCGCCGCGTGCGAACACGCGTGGAACGCATCACAGACAACCGTCAACGTCCTTGGACAGAAAGCGGTCTGTCGGGCGATGCCGATTACTGTTTTGCCGGATGTGATCCACGCCAAGCGCCCGCTTCAGATGAAGCGAGCGCGGTCTTAAAGGCCCTCAACTCTGGAAGCCTGACAGAGCTGCAAGCCTTTATGTCTCTCTTTCCCAACAGTCGTAGCCGCGGCCTGGTTGAGCGGGAAATCTCGCTCTTGAGTGAGCGTGCTCCGTCTGAGACCTCTAGCAGGCGGGATCTTTCATCATCGGTGCCGGCGCTGCAATCGAATGAGCGCTGGGAGCAATATGCAGGCCTGGTCGTGCCGGGATGCGACGCATCAGATGCTGAAGAGCAGGGCGTTTGCCAAATCAATAGATTAGAATGGAGCCCAAATGGCGCCATGATCGCCGCGGCGAGCTCAGATGGCTATGTCCGCGTATTTGATAATGTGACAGGCCAAGAGATCTCCAGCTGGCCAAGTGGCTACGACATTTCAGCAACAGC
Source organism: Pseudomonadota bacterium (assembly GCA_039194965.1). Classification (GTDB taxonomy): domain Bacteria; phylum Pseudomonadota; class Alphaproteobacteria; order Caulobacterales; family Hyphomonadaceae; genus Henriciella. Next base: position 218,259 of record JBCCVQ010000006.1, read on the forward strand.
GATTGCCTGGAACCCAGAGTCGAACAAGATCGCTTTGTCGAGTATATGGGACGATCACGTTCGCATATTTGATGCTAAACGGGCCTATGAAGTTGGAAGCGTGAAACTGCAAGGCGCAGGGCCCCTTAGCTGGGATCTGAAAAGCCGCCAACTCCTCGTTGCTCATAGAGACGGTATCAGCGCTATAGAGATCGGTGCCGACGGACTGAGCGCCACTCAATTAATCAGCAGTGTACATGGTATAGAAGACGTGCGCGACATCGCCATCGAAAAAGACTTGGTTCTTATCGCGGGAGAAACCAATCAGGCGCCGAGAGCATCGCTCATGCAAATCGGTCAAACAGATGGGGTTTTAGAGCTTTTGTTTCCGCCAGCGTCCAAGACCGGTTTTGCCAGTCGCCATGTGTCGTCAATCGATATCGCCCCAAACCGAAAGCAAGCCGTTATTGGGACATTTAATGGATGGGCCTATATTTTCGATCTCTCGACCGGGGAAATCATAGAAACGCTCATCCAAGGCGAAACAGATGCGAACAATACCGCATCGCCAATCAATGCCCTGGATTGGAGCCCAGATGGTCAACGCGTGCTGGTCACTGATGAGGATCCGCGTGTGCGTTTATACAATGCGCAAACAGGCGAGCTGATGTCGACGCTGGAAACCAATCGTTTCAACGCTGATGCTGCTGCCTTCAATCCAACTGGCGACCGACTGGCTGTGGCCTCAATAGATGGCACTTTGAGGCTCTGGCGGCTGATGACACGCTAGGCATGACACCCGTGAGATCATTTTGGCGCAGCGAATGCGGTCAACGATTGAGCAAGATCGTGCAGGCGCATTCGCCGAGCGACTTTTCAAGCCAAAGTGTGCTTTTGAGTAACAAGGACGGGAGACGGGCGACCACTCCCTGTCCTTTGAGCCATTGGGAACAATTTGTTGGGATGTCTTTTCGCTGGTGTTTCGCGCGACGCAGGAAAACATAGTCCCCCATCGTCGCTATTTTCAGATTCATAAAAGTCTGTAAAATACAAAGATAACAATGGTCTTCGCGATGCTTGCTGCTGTTTCCCGTCAGCGACCATGAGACAGATCGGCTAAATTGCTAAGAGAGGGTTTGTGGCTCATCAATTCCTTGGAAAGGGGAAAAGATGAGACAGAAACACGGGCCGAATGGATCGGCTGAGAAGCACGTAAAAGAGATCAAGCGTAAGACGCGGCGGCAGTATTCTGCCGAGGAGAAGATCCGCATTGTTTTGGAAGGCTTACGCGGAGAGTATTCAATTGCCGAGTTGTGTCGGCGTGAAGGCATCGCTCAGGGCCTTTATTACACGTGGTCTAAGGAGTTCATGGAGGCTGGGAAGAAGCGATTGTCGGGCGATACAGCGCGCCAGGCGACAACCAGCGAAGTGACCGAGTTGAAGCACGAGATGCGCGATCTCAAAGAGGTTGTTGCAGACCTAACACTGGAAAACCGCATTCTCAAAAAAAGCGTACTCGGGGATGGGGGGTACCAAGAATGAGGTATCCTGCATCCGAGAAGCTTGAGATCATTCGGATCGTCAAGCAATCGCACCAACCTGTGAAGCGCACGCTGGAACAGATTGGTGTATCTCGTCCCACTTTCTATCGTTGGTATGATCTGTATCAGCGGTTTGGTGAGGCGGCGTTAGAGGATCGGCGCGGTGGCTCTGGCCGGGTGTGGAACCGCATCCCGGAAGACGTGCGCACTCAGATGCTCGACATGGCCCTTGAACGGCCAGAGCTCAGCCCGCGAGAGCTGGCTGTGACGTTTACCGATGAAAAGCGCTACTTCGTCTCTGAGGCCAGTGTTTATAGGCTTCTGAAATCACATGACCTGATCACCAGTCCGGCCTTTATCGTGATGAAAGCAGCAAGTGAGTTTAAGGAGAAGACGACGGCCCCCAACCAGCTATGGCAAACCGACTTCACCTATCTGAAGGTGATCGGCTGGGGCTGGTTTTATCTCTCGACCGTGCTGGATGACTTCTCGCGTTACATCATCGCCTGGAAACTGTGCACGACTATGGGGGCAACAGATGTTCAAGACACGCTCAATCTGGCACTGAAGGTGTCCGGTCTCGATGAGGTCAATGTCGTGCATCGCCCACGCCTGCTGTCTGACAATGGCCCCTGCTACATCTCAGGCGACCTCGCCGAGTATTTGGAAGACAAAGGAATGACGCATACACGCGGCGCGCCCTATCATCCGCAGACCCAAGGCAGTTGGAGGGACCGTGGCCGGAGGCCGCGTAAGCCCGAACGACGAACGCTGGCACCAGACGCTAAAAAACCGCATCCTGTTGGAAAACTACTTCCTGCCCGGTGATCTCGAAGCCCAGGTTGATGCGTTTGTCGGTCACTGCAACCATCAGCGCTATCATGAGAGCCTGAAAAACCTAACGCCCGCTGACGTCTATACCGGGCGCGGCCAAACCATCTTGCTTGAAAGGGAGAAGATCAAAAGGAAGACAATGAAACTAAGGCGCTTGCAGCACGAACAATCGGCTGCTTAACTCAAACCAGATGTGCCGAACTCTCTCTTACTTAAGCCGCCTTCTGTCTCAAATTACCTGACGACGAACACTTCTGGTTGAACGTGCTCACTTTCATATTAAAGGATCGAGATGTCACCCGAGCAACGTATCGTGATATCACCAATCGAAACACCCCACGGTTGGTTGATTGCGTACACAATATTATCAGCAATTTGCTGCGGATCGAGAACACGATGCCCAATATCGCTTTTGTCCGAATTCAGGCTGTCCAAGTATCCTTCTCCAAGTGTGCTCATTTTTTCAAACTCAGCAGGTCCATTGTGGCCTAAGATGCCTATAGACGCTGAGGGGTTTATAATCGTGCCAAACAAATTGGTGCTTACACCAGTCGGGCGTATGGTTGTCACTTTTATTTTTCCCGCGGCTTCGACGCGCAACGTTTCCGAAATGTAGTTCACTGCCGCTTTGGTCGCAGAATATACGCCGCTTCCAGCCACCGGGGCGTTCCCATAAATAGATGATATATTGATAACATGGCCACGGCCTTGCTTCATCATTTGATCGTAAACCGCAACTATACCGTTTATCACGCCTTTCAGATTGATATCGATACACTGATGCCATTTCTCAAGCGCGATTTTGTGGTCGGAGAAAAATGCAAGCGGCATAGTTCCGGCATTATTGACAATCACGTCGATCGTGTCGAACCGATCAATCGCCGCCTGCGCCATTCGTGACATTTGTGCGGCATCGCTGACGTCGGTCGTAACACCTTGTGCATCAAACCCCTGCTCGAGCAGCTCGGAAACAACGCCATCGAGTTCGTCGGCATTGATATCCGCGCACGTAACTTTTGCTCCCAATGCCGCGCTCTTTAGGGCTACTAAACGTCCGAAACCGCCTGCCGCGCCGGTTATGATGATCGATTTGTCTTTTAGATGAACACTCACGCAATGGCCCCAATCTCTAAATTTTCACTAAGTATAGTTGGGGTTTTAGCCGGGACCTATTGGTCTTTTTAAAAATCGTAATTTACCCGCGGTAAATGTCCGGGTTACGAACAAACCTCAGCCGTTACGTGCTCAATGAACAAAATAGACAAATGTCGGGCTCAGCCTGCCACTATCTCCGTATGCTGATGTTCCCGTGTTTTCGATAGCTACTTTCGTCATGAAACGGGGGTGGTCAATGAAGCCGCGATGATGTGGTGATTTTGATCGCATAGCATTCGGGTTCGTTGGGGTATTGGCGGTTATGCTCAAGGCTGAAATCTCCTAAAAGAAGGGGAGTGTAGTCACCGCGATCGAGCACTGGAAAATCAATGGAAGCTTAGGTGCAGTGATTTAGGTCGAAAATGCTTCATCAGCTTTGTTGAAGAATTGGTGCAGCTGATTGACGAAGCGTAATGTCATTTTGTTCAACAAGAAAAACCGGTTTCGCTTGCGTCTTAATCTGAACTCGTGCTGCAAAATAGAACCAAATTTGTGACTATGGAGTTCTAATGCAGGCTTACATCGTAGACGCATGCCGTACACCGCGTGGCATAGGAAAACTTGGAAAAGGCGCACTCGCACACTTTCATCCTCAACATCTAGCGGCGACCGTGCTTGCGGGTCTGAGGGATCGCAACAAAATCGATACTGCCGCTGTCGATGATATCATTTGGGGCACGAGCTCGCAGCGGGGCGCACAAGGCTCTGACCTCGGTAGAATGGCGGCGCTCGACGCAGGGTATGATGTCAAAGCGTCCGGCATCACCATTAGTCGGTTTTGTGGGTCCGGGATTAGTTCGGTCAGTTTGGCCGCTGCACAAGTAATGTCCGGTATGGAAGATGTCGTAATCGCTGGCGGAACTGAAATGATGAGCTACACCGCCGCGACCAGCGATCCGAAAAAGCCTCCGATGATGGACGCTGGTAATATGCGCCTTCGTGCCAAACATCCTCAAAGCCAACAGGGTGTTTGTGCTGATGCGATCGCAACGTTAGAGGGCATTACGCGAGAGGATGTCGATGCTTTGGCGCTCGAAAGCCAGCGACGCGCTGATATTGCAATAAGGGAAGGGCGTTTCGATAATGCGCTTGTTCCAGTGCTCAACGATGATGGCTCAACTGCGTTAGATAAAGAGGAATTCCCGCGACCTCAGACCACAGCAGAAGGGCTGGCTGGTCTAAAAACAGTATTCAACATGTTCATGGACATCCCTGTCGATGAAATGGGGAACACCTTTGGGTCCCTGGTCACCCAAAAATATCCGGAGCTGACAAACAACATAAATCACGTCCACCATGCAGGTAATTCTTCGGGTGTTGTCGACGGCGCTGCAGCATTGTTGTTGTCGTCCGAAAACGCCTTGAAGCAGAACAACTGGACCCCCAGAGCTCGAATTGTCGCGACAGCAAACATGGGGGACTGTCCCACCCTCATGTTGAATGCCCCGGTCCCCGCAGCACGCAAGGTGCTCGAAAAGGCAGGGATGGCAACGGACGACATTGATGTTTGGGAGATCAATGAAGCTTTCTCGGTTGTGGCGGAGCGCACAATCCGTCACCTCGATTTAGATCGACAGAAGGTCAATACTAATGGGGGAGCGATGGCGCTTGGACACCCGATTGGTGCAACCGGGTCAATTCTCATAGGGACTGCGCTCGACGAGTTGGAGCGATCGGGCGGAAAGTATGGCTTAGTTACAATGTGTGCGGGCGGCGGAATGGCGCCGGCGATCATTATTGAACGGGTTTAGCAAGGGATCCATCAGAGCCAAGGCTGAGTCGCCTCATGCACTTGGCAGTTTGACGCGCGCAGCTAGTAATGATGAGGCAAAAATAAGCTTGGGGTGATAGTTGCTATGCCTCGGTTCGGTCCGAAGCAAAGGTTCGTCCCGCCATCAGAAAAAACACACCTGCAACAGCAAGCAAGCTAGTCGCGGAAACGCAAGCCCAGCGCACGCCATAGCCTCTGGCGTCTCGGCAAGCGTCGAGAAGCGCATCGCTAAAACTTGTATTCGTTAAACTGCAACTGGCCGAAATTTGACCGGCAAAAACGCTCGCCTCAACCCAGCTGTTTGAAAGAGTGTCTGCAACAGCGCCCATTATAGGAGGCCCAAACCCATACCCGAATAGATTTACGGCGAAGAGTAAGATCGAGATTGCCGTGGCGCGAACGCGAGCGCTTACAACTGCTTGGGCGATATTGAACTGAGCACCGAGGTAAAAACACTGAAAACCGGTTCCAAGCATTAACAATATCAGCATCCATGAGCTTTCGCCCACTAGAAAGGCTGATGCATAAATTGGGGCGCTAACTAGGAAAGCGCCACCAGGAACCCAAGTTGCGGCTGTATCCGAAAAATTAGACGCGCGCTCAGTTAGAATGCCACCCAGAATGGCTCCAAAGGTTCCAGCTAAGCCTACCGGCGCCATAAACATTAACGCGGTTTGAGATGGGGTGAAGCCTTGCGAAAACACCACATGCTGAGGCTGTAAGCCAATTAGCGCATAACCAGCAAAGGATGAAATCGTAGCGCCTGCTGTCATAATCCAGAAGGTGCGTTTGGAAAAAACTTCTACGATTGCCTCTTTAAAGCTCGCGCGATCTGGTGGGGCAGTACCCGCGGGTGCTGTAAACCCTCTCGGCGGTTCTTTTACCGTAACTAGAAAGACGACTCCAAGGAAGATCCCCGGAGCGCCCATGTATATAAATGCTTCTCTCCAAGTGAGAACCTCTAAGACATAACCCCCGAAAACCTGCGCAAGGACACCGCCAGCAGTAACGCCAATAGCGTAGATGCCCAATGCCGTGGGGCGCGCAGCCGGCGCGTAATAATCGCTAATCATCGAGTTAGCGGGCGGCGTGCAACCTGCCTCTCCAATCCCGACGAGCATTCGTGCAAACAGCAGAGTCACAAAACCGGTTGTGAAGCCGCAAAGCACTGTGGCGACCGACCATAAAATTACGCTCACGCCAATAATGAGCTTTCGACTGATCCTTTCAGAGAGGGTCGCGATCGGGATGCCAAGAATGGTGTAGAAAAGTGCGAAGCCAATTCCGGCGAGAAGGCCAAATTGAAACTGAGAAAGATTAAACTCATTTATAATCGGTACACTGACGACACTAATTAGAATTCGGTCGATGAAGTTAAATGTGTACACCAGTGTGAGTGACATTAAGACGTACGTGCGATAGCTGAAACTACCAAAGCTTTCGCCCATTGCGAATGAGTTTGGAGAACCAGTGGATGTATTTGTTTCCCCGGTCATTCGAGTTTGCCTGAATACCC
>JBCCVQ010000007.1:0-220255 GCA_039194965.1 Pseudomonadota bacterium
AGAGGCATTTCCGTGAAGCGCCGGTCTCTACAGACCTGCCCTCACCCCGTCAACACCGTTTTTCACCAAAACTGCAGAAAAGGTTGCAATTGCAACTTTCCGTATTTTTGGCGTCGCAAAGCCGTTGAGCCGTTTCACCGGCCCCACAGATTTGAGGCGTTCACGAAGCAAGCCCCCATATAGAGTCTGTTCGGGTATTTTGGCAAGGAAAAAATTCGCCTGATACGCACATTTTTGCAGGCGCCGCGTTAACCTTTAGATCACCTTCTTTGAAAGGCCTTTAGCCACTGCGGATATACGCCGTCATCGCTTCGGCTTCGGCCAAAACGGCATCAATTTTATACTTCACCAGATCCCCAATGGAGATGATGCCCATCAGCTTTCCGTCGCTCAAAACGGGCAAGTGGCGGATCCGTCGATCGGTCATCCGCCCTAAACAGGTATCGACATCCTCACTCGGTGCCGCGGTAATCACGCCGCGCGTCATCGCTTGTGAGACCGTCATATCGACAGTTTTTTCGCGATTGCGGGCAAACCGGCGAACAATATCGCGTTCGGACAAGACCCCGCATATGTCGCCTTTGCTGTCGACGGCGACAATCGCCCCGATTCTCTTTTGATCCAGCACATTCGCCGCCTCGGCCAATGTTGCTGTGTCCGGAATGGTCTCCACCGAACCACCTTTGTCCTTGAGAATCGTATCGATCAGCATGCCTTACCTCCCTGTGCGTATATATATAAAGAATATAGCACACCTCAGGCGTGTTTCGGAAATTCTTAAGGATTTGTCCCAATCCGACACAAGATCCTGGCGATTCGTCCCATAAAAGCGAATTTGGCTCAGTACGACTTCTCCTTTTGCGCGAAATCTACTGTAGAATACCCCTAATCTGGCATGGCCGTTGCAAACTTCCTGGCAAACGCAACTTTGCTGGAGTGACGGCACAATGAAAGCGCCAAAATATACGCGAACCTTTTGCATCGGAGGCATGGCCGCTGTGGCGGCGGGTGCCCTGATTTCCGCCGCCCTGCCAGCCAGCGCGCAAGCCGCGACGTCTGTATCAGAGTTTGAGCGTCCATACGGATTTGGGTTTGGCGAAGAATCGCGCCCCTTCTCTGCCAATGGCCGCGACCGCCTCGGCAACCGCGTCATCGTCAACGGCCTGATCGAAGGCGGCACCGGATTGGGTGGCAGCCTGTTCACCGAGTGGGGCCAAACCGAAGGCGCCGCCGGCATGATCGGCACGGGCACGGCGGTCGGCAATCAACTCAACGTCATCACCAATGGCTCGAACAACACGATCATTATTGATTCCACTCAGATCAATAATGGCGACCAATCGGTCGTTTTGAACGGGGAGCTCGACTTCTAATGATCAATCTTCTGAACCTTCTCCCTCTGGCACGCGCCAAAGCCCCTGCGGCGGCGCTGGCTTCGGCTCTGGTCGCGACCGGATGTATTTCACCTGTTGCAGGTCCTGGCGGTAATTACACGCAGCCGATTGGCGGCGCGCCGGTGACGCCAAACCCAACCCCTTATTCTAACGGCTTGGTCTGCATGGGCCATTATGCGCGCCAGTCTGGTGTTCGCGCCCCGCGCATCGCGGTCGGTCGAATTCTTGACTATACCGGCAAGGCCGACCTTGAAGGCGGTCGCCGTGTCACCCAAGGCGGGTCGCTGATGGCGATGTCGGCGCTCGCGAAGGCCGGCGCTGTTCTGGTTGAACGTTTTGACACATCTGTGGCCGAACTCGATCTGAAGTATAAGAATAATAAGCTGATCGGCGAAGGGCCCGGCCAGTTTGATAAAATTCATGCTGGCTCTATTCCAGGCTCCGACTTCTATCTTGTCGGCGGCATCACGGAGCTCAACTATAATATTCGCTCTGTTGGCGGTGAAGCTTTCGTTGGCGCGACCAACGCCACTGATCCGAAGGGAACCATGGGTGCGAAACTGTTCGTTATTAATGTCGGCCTCGACTTGCGTTTGGTGAAAACCGATACGCTGGAAGTGTTCGATGTGATCTCATACCAGAAACAAATCATTGGCCGTGAACTGTCCTTCGGGATTTTCGACTTCGCCAATGGCAATGTGTTTGACGTGGGCGTCGGGGGACGCGCGCAGGAGCCGATTCAACTGGCCGTACGTTCGGTCATTGAACGGGCCTCGTTGGAGATGATGGCCAATTTATACGGTGCGCCGAACGCAGATGTCTGCGCGCTGACAGAGGGCATCATCTCCACAAACAGCACAACGGGCGACTACACCCCATTCCGTGCTCCGATCGAAGAGTACAATGGCGGCTCTCGCCAGTCGGTCAACAAGTGGCACGAAAGCCGAGACAGCGGCTACAAACTGCGCGGAAAGACGTCAGAACAATGATGCTGGCAGCCCTCATAAATCGGTCATCGAAGCGGATGAGCCTGGTTGCGTTGGCCCTCGCCCTTGCGGCAGCCAATGCAACCTCCCAGGCGCAAAGCTCGGATGCGACAATCGAACAAGTCCAGCTCGGCGATGTCTGGTCGGACATGCAAGTTGAAATTGACGACTATGCCTGGGAAGCCACCTCGACCTCTTCTGCGGTTGGTAATGCCGCAGCCGGTCTCGTCACCAGTGGGGATGTGACCCTTGCCACCAACCAGACTTTGGACGGCAATGTCACCGCGACCAATGAGCTGACCGGCGGGAGCGCTGGATTAGCTGTGGCGACGACAACCGCTTACGGCAATTCAACCACGGGCGGCACCTGGTCTGGCAACACATATTATCGCGCTGACCAAGTCGCGAATGGCGATGTTGCGGCTGAAACCCGTATTGATATGGACGGTTCCAACACGATCGCGTCGGCAACGACAGCGATCGCAAATGTCTCTGTTCCTGCGAATGAGTGGGGCACGAATTCAGCGTTTCAAACGCAAGAAAGCAATGGCTCTGTGACTGCGACCACCGACGTCGACATGTGCTGTGACGGCTCATCGGCCAGTTTTGCGACCACCGCGGGCGGCAATGCCGTTTCTTCGACGGGCTCGACCAGCACCAGCTTTAATGGCGCGGTGCAAACCACCGCCGCAGGTGAAACCATCTCCGCGTCCGGCGACGTTTATATGGGCTATGGTCATAATGTCCTGAACGCGACCACTGCATTCGGCAACTCTGCCACCGTAAACAATGAATGGGGATATGCTGTCCTCGGTCGTGAAGGCTCTGAAGTCTACCAAGGCAATGACTCTGACATTGATAGCCAATCCTATGTCACGCTCGACAATTGGTCCGGCTATGCGACGTCGAGCGCCTATGGCGTCGGCAACCAAGCAACGATTTCAAACATTGGCTCAGATACCGGCCTTTACGCCAATCAGAATAATTATGGCACCGTTACGAGCACGGCGAGCTTCACCGGCGGAACCGCTGATGGCGGCGCAGGTATTGTGACGTCTACCGCGATCGGCAATGCCGCAACCGCGACGCTCTGCAACATTTGCGGTGATGCCGCTCTGCAAGGCCAAACCCAGCAATTCAATGCTGGCAATGTCGTGGCTCGCGGTTATGCGTCCGTCGGACAGGCTGGCAGCGTATTTGGCGCCGCGACCGCCGTCGGCAACTCGGCCACTTACCAGTCAAACGGGGACTGAGGCAGACACCGGTCTGCCCTGGTGGGCCCCGCCTCTTCGTGAGGCGGGGCTGTTTGATTTCGGCGCTTCCTATTTCAGGATGAAGGTGACTTTCATCACCACGCGATATTCTTTGACCTCGCCCTTATCGAGCATAATGGATTGATCTTTGATCCAAGCGCCTTCGACATTTTTGAGCGTCTTGTTGGCGCGAGCGATGCCTTTATCCACTGCATCTTGAAAGCTCTTTTTTGACCCCGAAATAATTTCTGTAACGCGTGCAACAGCCATACTGGCCTCCCTTTGTGAAATCAGGCCCACTTGCCTGATTTCCTAGCGTGCCGCGTCGGGCGAGCCCTGACAAGCGAATGCGCCTGAGAGTTGAATGGCTGGGTTAAGCTGCGAGCTTTTGCTCAGTGCCTGAGCCGCCAGTGGGCTGCGCTTCGACCGGGATCCAGCAGACCACTTCGGTGCCGCCTCCGGGCTGGGACTTGATCCCAACATTGCCGCCATGCAGCTGAACAAAATGCTTCACCAGCGACAGCCCTAAGCCTGCGCCTCGCCGGTCACTTGAAGTGAAGCTATCAAAGCTAGACGCTTGATCTTCTGCAGGAATACCGCGGCCATTATCCTTGACGGTCAGCTTGGCGGTATCGCCCATACGTTCGGCCGAGATCGTCACCTGCCCGCCTGGGTCCGTGAAGCGCATGGCGTTCGAAACCAGGTTGAACAAGATCTGACGAATGCGTTTTTCGTCGGCTTGGATCATGCCGAGGCTCGGCTCAATATTGGCCACGACTTCGACCTCGGTATCGACGGCATTGGTGACCCCGATTGAAACGGCTTCTTGGATCAGCGTCTTCAAGTCGACATCGCTAATGTCGAGATCCATCCGCCCCGCTTCGATCATCGCGAGGTCTAGGATGTTGCCGATTAAGTCATTGAGATGGTTCGACGCTTCACAAATCGCATCGACCTTATCGCGCTGCGCCTCGTTGAGGTCGCCAATGCGTTCCATCTGCAGGAACTCGCCATAGCCAAGAATGGTCTGTAAGGGCGAGCGCAATTGATATGATACGTTCTTAACAAACTCAGTCTTCAGCCGGTCAGCAGTCTGGAACGCTTCCGCGCGGTCGCGCAAAGCGGTTTCAACCGATCGCTGCGCTGACACGTCGGCAAAGCCAATCAGCGTGTTGCCATCTGGCAGCGGCTTGGTGACATAGGTCAGGATGGAACTGTCAGAGCGCTTCATCTCGCCCGTGGTTTCCTGGCGCGCGCTCGGATCGGTAATATGCCCTTTAATCGCCGCCCAAGTCTCACGGTCATGGAAGAGCGGCACACAGAAATCTGCGATATCGTCATAATCGGGCTCGTCTTTGAGCAGGTCTTCTTCGACACCCCACAATTCGGCAAACGCGCTATTCCAAAGCTTGAGGCGCCCATCGGTGCCAAACACAACAACCGCTTCATGCAGACTGTCCAAGGTTTTGCCTTGGGTCTTGATCATCGCATTATATTTGGTGCGTAGATCCAGCTCACTGGTAATGTCCTTGAACAGGATTAACAGCCCGCCCATTGGGTGACGCTGGCGCGTAACTTTGAGGGTGCGATTGTCCGGCAAGTGCCACTCGTCTTCTTCAATGCCACTAATATCGAGATAGTAGGACAATTCCTCAGCCCGCCATTTGGCGTATTCAGCTTGCGCAGGCAGCTTGCGGCGCTCACGCAAGCGGTCGAGCAATTGGCCGTGGCTCGGCATGTCGAGCAAGAAGCCTTCATCCATGTCCCACATTTTCGCAAAGGCGCGATTGTGGAAAGTCAGTTTGCGCTCACCGCTGAAAATCGCGACGGCATCTGCGACATGGTTGAGCGTTTCATCATGCGCCCGCACATGTTTGTCGAGTTCGTCGCGCGCACGTTCTTGTTCGGTAACATCGAACGCCATCGCGCCAACCCCACCTGAGAGCGGGAAGGACAGGACGCGCATCGCCCGGCGGTCGCCTTGAATGGCGATGTGACGCGTCTCGTCCAACTCCTTGCCTTCGGTCAGTGTCTTGCGCACTTGCTCGACGGCTTTCTCATCCAGCATCACTTGGCGTTCGAGCACGCGGTCTAGATTGTCGCCGTCAACGGCTTCGACATAAGCAGGATTTGCCCATTGCAGGCGTCCGACACCTGAGATCCGCCAAGCCGGGAATGGCGCTTTGCCGAGCATGTCTAGAAACGCCGTAGGATCACGCGCGATCACTTGGCGGGCTTCTTCTAGACGCCCCCGCGCAGAACTTTCTTCCAGACCTTTAATGGTAGAGTCTGTAATCCAGACGACGACACGCGCGCCTGCGGTGCGGCCGTCGGCTTCAAGGAAGCGGCCATTCTGGCCGATAATGGTCAAAGAGAAGGGCTGCCCTTCTTCGGCAAGCTCACGCAAGCGAATGCGCAGCGTCGTATCTATGCCGCTGGCGTCGCGCGCTTCTAGGTCGGCAAGCCCTTCAATGATCCGAACAGCGGGATCGAGCGCAACCGCATCATCGGTGAAGCGCAACAAGCTCGCCAAGGCGACCGGCGATCCATGAATATCGGGCGGGGTAATATCGTCAGCTTCGACGTCAATGTCTTCGCCTTGCCAGACCAAGATCACACCCGGATGCGCGCCAAGAACGGACTTAAGTTCGGCCACGGACGACTCAGCATCATTGGCTTTGTCTTTATATCGTTTCGCTGCGCCGCGCGCGCCGTCCGAGGTGCGCAAGGCCCAAAGGATGAAAGCAATGCCCAGTGCCAAGGCGCCAACGGCGATGAACAATGGGACTTGGTCAGCCGTGATTTGCATACGATACTCCGTGTCGGCCCGCGAATCACTTGCGAGCCACGTCCTCCAAACGTTAACCGAATGCTAGCTCAGCGTTAAGTCCGGGTTAACGGCACGGTTTATCTTGTTAACAAATTGCGAATTTTCCCGCCACGGTAGGAACAAATAAGAAAAGGGCCGGAGCTTTCGCACCGGCCCTTGAATTCTTGGAATGCAAGCCTTCAGGCGTCTATTTAAAGACAGAGCCTTTGCGGAAGTGCTTGACCAGAAGGTAGTAAACAACAGCGCGATACTTCTTACGCACGCCCTTGCCGTATGTTTCCATCACAGCAGCAATGCCTTCATCCAGTTTCGGCGTATCTTTCAGGCCAAGCTTTTTGATCAAGAAACTTTTCTTGACGGTCTCAAGCTCTTTCTTCTGACTGGCTGCCACTGTCGAAGCGTCTTTACTATAGATCGAAGGGCCGCACGCGATTGTCACCGCGGTTAGCAACTTCATGTCCGGCTTCATGCCGCACTTCTCTTGGAGATCTTCTGCATACTTTGCGATCAGATCGTCACGTTTTCCCATCATTCACCTCCGTGGGATCAGACCGCTAAACTGGTGCGGCCATAGAGTTCAACTACGCTACTCAACTTTACGAAAAAACACATCCAGCGGGACTCGTTCCCGTGGTCAAGGGCACACTACCGCGCAGCATCCATCTGCGCAATCCAGGCATCGATCAAAGCGGCCCCTTCTGCGTGCACAAGTGCGCGTCCAAGCTCTGGCATGGCTATGCCCGGCTCATTTGAAGCCACACGAAATGACATGATGGATGCCAATGGTTTGCCTGGCTCAATCACTACCAGCGCATCGCCCGATCCGCGCCCGGCCGCGGTTGGATGTTTGCCAACTCCCCACTTGACCGGATCGCGAATTTCCCAGTCGAGCCACAACCCCGAATTAGACGCCGAACCTGTCGCTTTGTGACAGTGGGCGCAATTGATATCGAGATAGGCTCGCGCTTGCGCGTCGATCGCTTCAGCGGGATCAAAGGCTTGCGCCATGACCGGCACCTGGTCTGGAACACCGGTCAAAAATCCACGCTCCGCCCAATCTGAAATTTGATTCATGCCGTGCGGTCCGGAATGATTTAAATTGCGCGCCTTCGGTCCGATCGGATGCACATCGTCGCCATTCTGATGGCACGTCTTACATTGGTTTTTGTTCGGTACTGCATAGGTGAAAGAAGGGATGTCCGCCCCCGCCACGCCCGCTTCAATGTCAATGCGTTTGCCGATCGGCGCGTAGTGCGCTTCGGTCTGCGTCTCATTCCAAATATAGGGCAAAGCCTCCCAGCCATCGGCTTTGTGAATCAAGAGACGCGTTTCGAGATAGTGATCCCCATACGCAAAGGTTTTGATCAAGACGGTGCCAACCGGAAAGTCGAGCACATCACTTGCCTGATACGTTGCGCTTTGACCGGCCGGAACAAAAACGTAGCGATGTTTATCCGTGTGATCAGAGAACAGCGGATTGATAAGATCATACTTGACCACGCCTTGTGACGGCGTGCGCGCACTGGCATCTCGAAACAAGCCATAATCAGATAAATTGGCAGCTGGCGTGTCATTTAAAATGGCCCCCATCACTGGCTGCACAGATTTGGAGCATGCGCTAATTGCCACACTTAAAAATAAAAGCAGTAGCAGCCTCATTTGTCGTGAGATAATTCGACAGCTGGCAGTCGCTCACCGGGTTGCGTCGCTGGTCTTTGATCAGATGGCGACAGATTTTTTGGATCAAGCGGATAAGCGCCAAGCCCCAAACTCACGAAGCTGACCGCGTCAGGCTCATCAATCACGAGACCGAGATCGACCGCCTCGCCGCCTTGCCAAGATGTGACGCCATCAGAGACAATGTCTGGCAAGCTTCCCCCCATCAGCATGGCCAACATCTTTAAATCGCCTTGCGGTTCATAGCCGCCATTCTCATACACATTTTGTGAGACATAGACGTTGCGCGGCAACGGATTGTAACGCGCGTCGCTAAACTCAGGCGAATAAGCCACGAGCAAGACATGCGCCGTGCGATTGTCTGTCATCGTATTGTCAAATATCTCGACACGCTCATTCGCTTGAACAATGATCCCCGTACCAGAAGGAACGCTCGCGACAATGTTGCCTGGCGGCGCAAAGTTACGGGTATTGTTGTCGAAGATTTGGTTGCCGAAGACGCGGGTCGAATGGCCCCCAACTTTTGGCAGATCCGGCAGATCGAATACAAGAATCCCGCCTGTATTATTGGTCACCGTATTATTGTAGACATCCGCGCGGGTGGAGTTCTCAATCTCAATCCCGGCAACATTAAACTCCGCCAGACTATCGCGCACGACGATATTGTCTGACTGTCCAACATAAATGCCAGCATCAGATGCCCCGCGCACGGTGACACGTTCGACCAAGACATCAGAGCTTTCGACGGGGTAGACCCCGTAAGCCCCATTGCTTTCATCAGGCCCGCCTGACCATTCTACGGTAAGGTCGCGATAGGTGATCCGGTCCGCGCCTTTCGACTTAATGCCATCCCCTTTGGTATCGCGCATTGTGAAGCCTTCGACGATCACGTCATCGGAAGTGATCAACAGGCCTTCGCCCGCGCCCGACTGATCAGAGAAATCGAGAAAGGTCTTGTCCTGCCCCGCGCCGCGCAGGGTCACGCTGTCCACGTCTAGCGACAGGCCGTCGACAATTTTGATCGTGCCTTCCGGCAATTCGACCACGCCGCCTTCTTCAACCCCAATCAGCAAAGCCTGCAACGTGGCGGCATCCATAACCTGCGGTGCGGCTTGTTCATCTGACGTCGGCGCTGAAGCGGCGTCTTCACCACTCGGGCCACACGCACTGAGCATTGCCAATGCAGTGCCTCCGACCAAAACATGTTTGAGCATCACTTTCTCCCCAAAGTCTCTTTTATGACGCGAGTGTCAGCATTATATCGCCGCCGTGGCAACTCGAGAAGCGGATTGTTGCCAAAGATCAATATTCTAACCGCCTCACAGTTTTTTAACGCAACACTGCTTTTGAAGAGCACAATGTTGAGCAGAGATTGCTAGACGCGCGTGCGGCGCTTCTGGTCTTGGGGTGACAATTATAGTTGGGGCGGTGGCCTCGTCTTGATGACCACGGTCATCACAGCGTTCACCTATATTGTCGGACCGTATTTCACCGACGTGACATTTCTGCTGATCATGAATGAGCGCATTCTTGATGGCGAGCGGATGTATATCGATGTGCGCGACATCAATCCGCCTTTCTCTGTCTGGCTGTATTTCCCTTATGCCGCGCTAGAAAAACTGACTGGCTTCAGCGCTTATATCTGGCTCGGTCTTGGCCTTAGCGCATGGCTCACTCTAAGCTTGTTATTCATCAACTTGTTGATGCGCGACGGACTTCAGATCTCGCAGTCAGATCGAAAACGCTTCCTGCCATTTATGGCGATCTTCTGTGTCTTCCTAATGCCCTCGCAGGTCGCGCAACGCGAGCATTTTTGCGGCTTGGCTGCCCTGCCATTTTTCTTCCTGCTCAGCGCTCGGATCAAATACCATTACCAACCCAAACTATGGTTGGCGGTCTCGATTGGCGCTCTTGCCGGGACCTTGTTGATCCTTAAACCGCATTATGCGTTGGGGTTTGGCTTACCAATAATGTACGTGGCTTGGCGTCGCCAGAATTGGCGATACTTGTTCCTGCTTGAGGCCTGGATGATTGCTGTCATGGTGATCGGCTATTGGCTCGTCGCATATATCTCAGTGCCCGCCTTTTTCGAACACATAGTTCCGATTGCGCTCGACACGTATCAGGTTCGAGTACGAAAGCTGCCGATTGATCTGATCTCGTATTTTCTTTTATTTCTGGTGCCTGCACTCTTATTGGTTTGGCTGTTGCGCATACTTGGAGTGATCCCCGTTACGGTTCAGGTTCTGGCAATCGCTTCGTTTGGATTCTCAATCGCCTATTTGGTGCAAGGCAAAGGGTGGTCATACCACATGATGCCCGCCTTGCTCTGTCTCGTGGCCGCCTATTTTTACGCGTTTCAGATCGCCGCTTCGCCGGATGTTGGCAATTCGAAACTGGCTCGGTTGAAACGGTTCAGCTATGCTTTTGTGCTGTATATTTGGCCCGCGACGACGATTGTCGTTTTTCCCGCCATACCCCCATCCGCAGTGGTGGAGTTTAAAGCAAACCCCAGCATACTTTTCATCACCTCGAATATTGGTGTCAGTGCACCTATCGTAAAAGCACTCGACGCGAAATGGGTTGATCGCGACCCGTCCGACATTATCGCATCGAATGCGCTCTATGCCGCGTCCAGCCAATCCCCTCAACACGGCGAAAAGCTAAACCGTTTTGTCGCCTATTGGATCGACTTTAAGCTCCACTTGCTCGAAACTACGCAACCAGATCTTATCGTTTTTGATTGGGACGACGAGACCTGGGTACCGCGCATTTTGTCGGAAGAGCGGTTTATCAACGCCCTACAGAATTACCAAAAACTCGCGCAGGCTGGAGACGTCACCTACTATGTCCGGTCCGATCTCGTAGAAGACGCTCCCACAAACTGACGCTTTCGTCATGTGGCATTCATGTTACAGTCCGCTATATACATACCTATATAGAGAAGACGTGTTGCGTGGAGCTGTCATGATTCGATCCTTGTCCCTTATCAGTCTGGCTATTTGTAGCGTGGGCCTGTCCGCAACCGCGCAAGTCGATGAAGACGAGATATTGAGACTGCCAGGTCAAGGCGAAGTGCGTTCGGCCGACTTGCGAGAACGCGCCAAAGCTGACCGCTTAAAACCAGGGGCCGGACTGTTCCTGACCTTTGACAGCAACGAAGATGGACGGATCAGCCAGTTTGAAATTGATGCTGGAATTCCGCTCGCGTTCCGCATCGCTGATCACAATGAAGATGGTTATCTAACTGCGCTCGAACAGCAAGACTGGGCCGCGAGTCTACCGACGCGCGATGACAGCCTCGCCAATCCGTTTCGGTTCGACCCGAACTTAGATCGCCGAGTTGATATTGATGAGTTCACGACCGTGATCGAGAATCTTGCAAACGACTATTCAGATGAAGCGACCGGCGACATTCTTGTCGCTGATCTCAAGGCCCCACGTCTCGGACGAGAAGGTCGACCGAGACCTGAGGAAGACGTCTTACAACGCCCTCGCGGCGATCGCGGTCCTGGTCAGCGCAGTCAATCCTCCGCGAATTAGCCGGCGCGCTCAAACGCCTCTTGCAGCCAAGCCTTCACCTCTGCATCCACGTCTTCGACGGCAGAGAGTTTGACTTTGTGCGTGCACATTCCGCTCATGGATTCTAAACGTCCTTCAGGCGCAACGCCTTTCAAATTGATGCCAAGATCAATGCGGGTTTTTGTGCTGGGCTGAATCAACGCGAATTGTTTTTTCCGCCGCAAACTGACGCTGGTTTTTTTCGGCGCGATTTCCAACTCGCCGCCAAACCTCTTCACGAATTCGATGATTGCGTCGTGAATCGGTTTCAGGCGCTCTTTGCCCTTATATTGATTAAGCACCAAATCATCAGCGCTGACATCCAAATTCCCAAGGCACTTTTGGGCGATGAGATTGGCGAAACCATGCGTCACGCCATGCTCGCCTTTCAGCAGTTTCATGATCTCACCATGCTTCGCCAATCCGCTAGCGCTGACCACAGTCTGCCATTCGGCGAGCGACTTGCCGGTCTTTTCCGGCATATTGTCGATCATGGTTTGGGCGAGCTCTTCTGGAGACTTTGCCATGTCTATCCCTCTTTCACCAGTTTTAGGGCCGCGCCATCATCTTCAAGCGGCCAATGCTCTATGCGTTGCTCTTTTTTCGACAACAGGGCGACCAAGGGCGACATGATCGTCACCATCGTACCACTAAATGCAGGCCGACCGGTCTCGGCCAAAGCTTTTAGATTCTTCGCGATAAAATCCTGACCGCCAACCATTTGCTTGTGCAGGTCGCTTCCGTCCACGGCGTTTTCGATGATCAGATCGAACTCGGTCCCACCATCTTTCTCGCGCAGTTCATATGTCACAGTGCACGGCGCATCTTTGAGATTGGTCATTTGGAATGTGTGGCTGTAGCGATGCGGCGGATCGAAAGCCAGCACGTCGCCGACCACCATGGCAATCTTACGATTGGGGTGAACCATTCGCATACGCACACCGGGTCTTAGCCCGTCTTTGGTGTCGCAAATGCTGCCAAAGAAAAACGGCAAGGGTTTATCGGTGGCGACCAGGATCGACCAGACCGTTTCAATCGGCGCTTCGATATAGGTCCTGTGGATCGACTTCTCGGCATAGTTGGGCGTGTCAGTCACCGTCCCCCTCCTTTTTCTTTGCGGTATTTGATTTCGCGACATGTTCCGCCGCTTGCTTGATGAAACTTAAGCGGTCGGCCCAGACTTCGCTGAACGCATCGATCCAACGCTCGTGAATCGCCTGGATCGGCATGGCGTTGAGATAGAGCCGTCGCGTTCGACCATCCTTTTGGCTGATCAACAGCCCGGCCTCTTCGAGCACTTTCAAGTGATTCATGATGGCGATGCGGCTCACATCGAAAGCTTTGGCGAGCTCACCCACGCCCTGACCGGGATGATCGCGAACCAGATCCAAGATGCGGCGGCGCGTTTGGTGCGCCAGCGCGTGAAAGACCTGATCCATATCATCATTAGTAATCATGTAATTACATAATTACATTATCAAGCGAGAGTCAACGCTCAATTTTTGCTGCCATTCGCCTTTAGGTCTGAGCGCGCTAAGGCTGCACGTGGAGCACGGCTAGAAATCGACCGCGCGTCCGGCCTTCTCCCAATCGCCATAACGGACGCGCTCTTCCTTGGGGCCGCCTTTTTCGGTCGCGCGCTGCGCATTCAATTCTTGTTCTTTGGCTTCTTGCGCTGCGCGGCGTTCGGCAGCCTCCGCCAGCGCACGTTGAGCCGCAGGAGTCAGCGTTTTATCTGTGACATTTTTGTTATTTGTCATAATGAGACTCCCAGGTCTGTTAACCAATCCATATATCTTCCAGGACAAAAGGTATTCCTACAACCCTCACGTGCAAGGAGCCGTCTCTATGGGGACCGCCAAGACTTTTATACTACTCGCTGCATTGACGGCATTGTTTATGGCAGTTGGGTATCTGGTTGGCGGCGTCATGGGCATGGGAATCGCCTTCGTCATTGCGGGAGGCTTGAACCTCTTCTCATATTGGAATGCCGACAAAATTGTTCTTCGCATGCAGGGCGCACGCGAGGTTGATGACCAAGATCGCAGCCCGATCATCCGCACGTTCGTCAATGACACAAAATCCTTGGCCCAATCAGCCGGAATGCCGGAACCAAAAATCTATATCATCGAGACGGAGCAACCGAACGCTTTCGCAACTGGACGCGATCCACAAAATGCGGCTGTGGCCGCGACAACCGGTTTGCTGAACCTGCTCTCCCGTGAAGAGACCGCAGGCGTGATGGCGCATGAACTCGCGCATGTGCAAAATCGTGACACCCTGACAATGACGGTGACCGCAACCATTGCTGGGGCGATTGGCATGCTGGCCAATTTTGCGCTCTTCTTCACCAATCGAGAGCGCGGCGGCATGCTTGCTGGTATCGCGATCATGATCTTCGCGCCCATGGCCGCCGGTCTGGTTCAAATGGCAATCAGTCGCTCACGCGAATATGAAGCGGATCGCCGCGGCGCTGAAATTTGCGGCAATCCCCTCTGGTTGGCGTCTGCCCTCGCCAAGATTGATCGCGGCGCCCGCGCGACGGTCAATCGCCGCGCCGAGGAAAATCCGGCAATGGCGCACATGTACATTATGAACCCCCTGGCGGGACGGCGCGGGGACAGTCTGTTCTCTACCCACCCTGCGACGCAGAACCGGATTGAGTCGCTACAGCGGCTCGCTGCAGAAATGGGCGTTGAACCCACCAGTGTTAAGCCGCGCCGCGCTGCAGGACCTTGGGGGTGAGCGGCGCTTTCGCGCGCCTAGCCGCTGCCCAATTGATCATGACGGTGCTCGAAGAGCGCCGCACGCTTGATGAAGCGCTCGCATCAACCGAATCATTTGAGTCCTTGAGCGGACCGGATCGCGGGTTTGCGCGCGCCATGGCGAGCGCGGCGCTGAGATATCTTGGCCGCATCGATCTTGGCTTAGCGCCATTTTTAGATCGCCCCCTCGAGACCGCCCCGCCGCCATCGCGCGCCTTGCTGCGCGTCGGCGCTGCGCAAGCTTGGATTCTCGAAACTGCCGATCACGCTGTGGTGGGCGAAACCGTCGCCGCGGCCAAGCTCTGGCCGCGCGCCCACCGCGCCACTGGATTCCTCAATGCTGTGCTTCGCAAAGTTGTTGCCGACCGAACAGCTTTTGATCAAGCGCCACCAGAGGCTGTCTGGCCAAGCTGGTTCGCATCGATGGTATCGAACAGCCTCGGCCCTGAGGCCGCAAACGCGCTGGCTGAAACACAAACCGAACAGCCCGATACGTATCTCACACCCAAAAACGGCGATCCGGTCGGTTTGGCGAATGCCGTCGGCGGCGACATTGTCGGCAATCACTCTGTAAAAGTCGACGCAAGCGCAATTGAAGCGCTGCCGGGATTTGAAGACGGTGAATGGTGGGTTCAAGACATCGCCGCAACTTTGCCGGCGCGATTATTGGATGCCACTCCAGACGATGTGATTTTGGATATTTGCGCTGCCCCCGGTGGAAAGACGATGCAACTTGCCGCGACCGGCGCAACCGTCACCGCAATCGATCGATCTAAACCTCGCCTGAAACGGCTGAAGCAAAACCTCTGGCGTACGGGGTTTAAAGGCAAGGTCGACGTCATCCAAGTCGATGCGACGACTTGGACACCCACCGCGCCGGTCGATAAAGTCTTGCTGGATGCTCCGTGCTCCGCCTTGGGCACGCTGCGGCGGCATCCGGAAGGGTCGTTTATCAAGTCTGCCGAAGATGTCGCCCGGTTCCCAGACATTCAGGAGCGCTTGTTGCGCGCCAGTTTAGGCATGCTCAAACCTGGCGGCACGCTGGTTTACTGCGTTTGTTCGCCTTTGCCGCATGAAGGCGTCGAAATTGTCGACAAAATCGTTTCGGAAGGCACCGCGAACAGGCGTGCCATCCAGCCTGAACAGGTGCCCGGGTTCGCAACCAGCATCACTGCGATTGGCGATCTATTAACCCTACCAAATCGACAATTTGGGCATGATGCCTTCTACATCGCTCAACTGACGCGCGATTCCTGACAAATTTGTCATGGAATCAGTCCATTTTGCCGCAATCATGCCATTTCGGGTTCATAGGGAGTTCACCTGATCCCGTACAAGATGCGGTCAGTCTATTATTGTGCGGAAGGAGCACACATCATGTCCCAAACTGTTTCTGCCATTGCGGCACCGACAAAATTATTCGCTGGCGCTATCGCTGCGATGACCCTTGCTGTGGCGGGCTGTCAGAGCTCTCCTAGCGCCAACACCGTCAGCTCTAGCTCAGTTGGCTATGCGATGACCGTTAAGCCAGGCGTTGTCACCAATGTGCGCGCCGTGACGATCAAACCTGACCGCTCCATCATCGGCACCGCAACCGGTGCAGTGCTCGGCGGTTTGGCAGGTTCTGAGCTCGGCGGCGGTGACAAAGCCAATACCGCAGGCGCGATTGGCGGCGCGGTACTCGGCGGCATTGCGGGTAATATGCTCGGCACTGCTGCAGGCACCAAACAAGGGCTCGCGGTGACCGTTGAGTTCAATGACGGCAACGTCAAAGCCTTCGTTCAACCGGCCGACACTAACATTCAGCCAGGTCAACGCGTGAACGTCGAGTTCCGTGAGGATGGCGCTTATGTTGTCCCGGTTCAGTACTCAGCGAGCTACTAAACCACACGCTGCGGAAATACCTGTTGCAAGTCCGCCGTCAGCCTTGTGCTGGCGGCGGTTCCGTTTTACGCCTGCTGCATGAGTGAGCTGTTAATTTCGCCGTCGATTCTCTCGGCGGATTTTGCCGAACTAGGTGTCGAAATTCGCCGTATCGATGAAGCTGGCGCGGATATGATCCATGTCGATGTCATGGATGGCCATTTCGTTCCTAACCTGACCTTTGGCCCACCAATCATCGAAAAGCTGCGCCGGCACTCTGACAAACCGTTCGACGTGCATTTGATGATCGCGCCGGTTGACCCGTTTATTGGTGATTTCGCCAAGGCGGGCGCCAACATACTCACCGTTCACCCCGAAGCCGGCCCGCATCTCCACCGGACATTGCAAGCGATCCGAGCCGCCGGCATGAAACCCGGCATCGCGCTCAATCCAGGTACACCCGCGGAAGTCGTTGACCCAGTCATTGACGATGTTGACCTCATCCTCGTCATGTCTGTGAACCCGGGTTTCGGCGGTCAGAGCTTCATCGACAGCCAATTGCGCAAAATCGAGCAGCTTCGGCAGAAAATCGACGCCACGGGTCGTCACATCATCCTTGAAGTGGATGGCGGTCTTAATCCCGAAACAGCACCTAAGGCGATCTCCGCTGGCGTTACTGCCATCGTGGCTGGATCTGCTGTTTTCAAAGGCGGTCCGGACCATTATGCGAACAACATATCCGCGCTCCGGGCCGGAGCGACCATCTGAGGCTCGGAACGCTACATGCACGAAGCGAATTCAACCGACCCTCTAAAAGCTAAACGAAGCGACACAGAAGACGCGGCGATCTGGGACCGCTATGCCGGACGCCCGGGCGAAGACGCAAAGGTCTCGGCTGTCCATCGTATGCGCATTGCGGGTGCCACGCCGGACGGTTTCGGTCTGCACATGCGCCAAATCATTCCGCCAGATGAGTTGCGCGGCGAAATGCTGATGTGCGGAGTCTGGCGAATCGGCATGGACCGACTGGAACTCGAAGACGGCGCCGCACCGTGGAGTAGCGCGATGCCATCGCGCCATTATGCCAACCGACTGCATCGCTTCGACTGGCTGGCTGATCTGTTCACACAAGGTGAAGCTGGCGCAGATCGCGCGCGCTATCTGGTCGATGACTGGATTGAAAATTATGGCCGCTTTGATGGCTTCACCTGGCGCACAGGCTGCGCAGCCGACCGGGTTTGGAATTGGATGCGGTGCGGCGCAGCCTTGTTCGAAAACGGCGAAGATGAGGTGCGCGCAAACCGGCTAGAAGCGCTCGGGCGCCAAGCCCGCCACGTTTTAGCGCTGGTCGATAGCGAACTGGAGCCAAAATCGAGATGGCGCGGCTGCACGCTCGCCGTTGCCCACGCGCTATGCCTCGGCCGTGGAAAAGGGCTCGACGATGCGGAAATGCGTTTGGAGAGCGAGTGTACGGCGCAATTCTTCCCAGATGGTGGACATGTCAGCCGGTCTCCCGCACGGGCTCTGAGCTGCTTGGCCGATTTGATCACAATCCATGACTTATTGACCCGCAGCGATCGTGACATCCCAGAATTTCTGTCGCGTTGGATCGCCCGCATTGGTGGCATGGTGTCTTTCTTCAAAGCCGGTGATGAGGCCTTGATGCCGTTCCACGATGGTGATGAGCGCTGGCCGGAAGCCGTGGATGCGGTATTGGAGCATATGGAAACACCGCCGCGCCGGTTTTCCGTCGCGCCTAAATCGGGGTTCCACAAGCTCGAGAAGGGATCGACGGTCCTGGTGCTTGATGCGGGCCCCGCCCCGGAACCGCCCTTTGGCGACAAAGCTCATGCAGGGGCGCTTGGGTTCGAGCTCCATGACGGCCCCGCGAGACTGGTCACTTCATGTGCTTGCAGCCCCGAAATAGACATCGCCTTTCGCGCTGCCGTACGGCGAACTGGGGCGCATTCCACGCTGATCCTCGGCGAGACAGATTCTTCGAGATTCGTGACCAATGAGGATACCCGACTGCTCTATCCGCAAGGGCCAGAAGGTATTTCTGCGAAGCGGTTGGAAGAAGACTCAGAAATTTGGCTAGACGCCCAGCATGGCGGTTACAAACGTGACTTTGGTCTGTTGCATCGCCGCCGCCTTTTCATGTCGGGCGACGGTCAGCGGCTCACCGGCGAAGACTCGCTGGCACGTCCCGTGTCTGCCGGAACGACGGAAGATGAGGCGCCAATCGTTTATGCACTAAGATTTCATTTGCATCCGACTGTGACCGCGATCATGACAGGAGAGGCGATTTTGCTGCAAAGCGAACTTGGCGTGACCTGGCGATTCAAGTCAAGTCATGCAAAAGCGAAACTAGAAGAGACGATTTACTTGGGGAGAGGAATAATCGAACGGAGTGAGCAAATCGTGCTGAGCGGAAAAGCAAGTCCTAATAGCGATGGTTCATCGCCACCAAATTGCATCCGTTGGGCGTTTTTGAAAGTGAAACGCGGATGACGCCTCAGTTCGAGGCAAAGCGAGCGATGGCGCTGACCCTTGGGTTTGACGCCTTTTCGGCTTTTGCATCGATGGTGATTGCAATCTATGCGCGCTGGCTCTCTACCAGCGGCGCCCCCGATTCGGCCTTTTTGACCGCGATCACGGCGGCCTCGACCTTCGCTGTCGCAGGCATGTTCTCTTTTTACGTTTTGCGGGTGCATCGGCAGGTCTGGCGTCACTCGGGCTGGCCGGATGCTTTGCGCATAATCCAAGCAGTTTGTTTGACGGCGCTCATATTCTTACCGTTGATGTTTATCTGGAACCGGTTGATCGGATTCCCGCGGTCCAGCCTGATTATTGCGGTGGTCATCTGGGTCACATTGGTATTCCTGGGCCGGATGGTCGCCCTGTCGCGATCCACACGGCAACCCTTCCAAATCTTTCGCAGCGCGCGCGCGGATGCACCTCCCGCGATCCTGGTGGCGAACGCGCATGAAGCTGCTGATGTGTTGCGGGATTTACGGGCAACAAAAGGCGGCGCGCCGGTGCGAATTCTGGGCATTATCGAAACGGATGGCGCCGAACCCGGACGCGCGATCCGCGGCGCTACCGTGTTTGGTGGGCTCAGCGAGTTAGGCAAAATGCTAGACCTATTGGGCGTCCGCTATGGCGCAACTCCATGGGTCGCTGTCGCCGGAAACATTCGTACCAAAGAGACGATGAACACGGTGTTGGAAACCGCCACACAACATGGCTCAGAGGTGATGGCACTTGGCTCAGATCGCGAAGGATTGCGATTGCAACGCGTCCGGCCCGCGGATTTGCTGGCGCGTCCGCAAAAGAAACTCAACGACCAGCCTTTAAGAGATTTGTTCAAAGACAAGCGCGTCTTCGTCACCGGCGCAGGCGGAACCATTGGATCGCAACTGGTTGAGCAGTGCGCCGCGTTGGGCGTGTCGCACCTGACCCTTTACGATGCTTCAGAATACAATCTCTATGAAAGAGATCTCACGCTTCGCGAGCGATTCCCAGACCTCGACATGCACGCTCAAATCGGTGACGTGCGAGACAAAGTCCGGTTGCGTGACGCCGTGAAGCGGGCTCGACCTCAAATATTGATCCATGCGGCCGCGCTTAAACATGTACCTTTGATGGAACTTAATCCGTGCGAGGCCATTCTGACCAATGTTGGCGGGGCCGCGAACGCGATCGATGCAGCGATTGAATTCGGTCTTGAACGATTTGTCTTCATCTCGACCGACAAAGCTGTGGACCCAGACAATGTTATGGGCGCGACCAAACGTTTGGCGGAACTCGCCCTCGCCTATCGCGCCAAAGGCACGCAGTTGGCAGTTTCCATGGTGCGGTTTGGCAATGTGCTTGGATCATCCGGGTCTGTTGTGCCCTTGTTCGAACGACAGATTGCAGCTGGCGGTCCGTTGACGCTAACGGATGACCAGGTGTCGCGTTACTTCATGACCGTCGAAGAGGCCGCCTCATTGGTGCTTCAGGGCACCGCGCATAACGGACACCCTGGCGAGTCATCGCTTTACGTACTGGATATGGGCGACCCTATTCGCATCCGAACGCTCGCGGAAGCAATGATCCGGATGAAAGGCATGGTGCCGTATCAAGAAATCAAAATCAAAACCACTGGCTTGCGCCCTGGCGAAAAACTGCACGAAGAACTGACCTATGCCGATGAGCGCTTGATCAGCACCGGCATTGAAGGGCTGAATAAAGTCACACCGCAGTCTAGAAAGGTTGAACCTGAAGGCTTTTTGGACGGGCTCGAGCGTTTGCTGAACTTGGCGGGAGAACGCCAAGCGCCGCAAGCGTTGCAAATTCTATCACAGCTGGTTCCGACCTATAATCCACCAAACTGCGACAATAAGCTGAAACCAACGCGTTGACGCGGCCAGGACTCGTGATACGCGGGCGAGCGTGTTCAGATCCTTTTGCCTGAAAGCCGCAACATGACCCAATCGACCAAAATTCGCCGCGCCCTCATTTCAGTGTCTGACAAGGAGGGCTTGGTCGAACGCGCACAAGCTCTGATCGGATTTGGGATTGAATTGATCTCCACTGGCGGCACATCGCGCGCCCTCACCGAAGCTGGACTGGATGTCAAAGACGTCGCGGATCTCACCGGATACCCTGAGATGATGGATGGCAGGGTCAAAACCCTCCACCCTGCCGTGCACGGCGGTCTTCTGTATCTGCGCGACAATGATAGCCACAAAGCCGATGCTGAGCAGCATGGGATCGAAGCCATCGATTTGGTCTATATCAACCTATATCCGTTTGAGGCCACGGTTGCCTCTGGTGCCGGATTTGAGGATTGTATTGAGAATATCGACATTGGCGGTCCCGCTATGCTTCGGGCCGCAGCAAAGAATGGCGATTTCGTCTCGGTGTGCACCGATGGCGGCGACCTGGACGCCGTCCTCGCAGAGATGGCCAGCACTGGCGGGCGGGTCTCACGCGACACCTCGCGCAAGCTGGCTGCAAAGACTTATGCGCGAACCGCGGCGTATGACGCAGCAATTTCCGGATGGTACGCGAAACAGTTAGACGACAGCGCCCCGGATTGGATTGGCTTTGGCGGCAAGTTGAACGAGAAACTCCGCTACGGTGAAAACCCCCACCAGAACGCCGCTTTCTATGTCACCGGCGAAAATCGCCCTGGCGTCGCCACGGCGCGCCAAGTTCAAGGCAAAGCGCTATCCTACAACAATATCAATGATACCGATGCGGCCTATGAACTGATTGGCGAACTCGGCGACGAGACCCCGGCAGTCGCGATCATCAAGCACGCCAATCCATGCGGCGTCGCGTTGGGCGATACCGTGATCGATGCGTATCGTGAAGCGTTAGCGTGCGACTCCACCTCGGCGTTTGGCGGTATTGTCGCCTTGAACCGCCCGCTGGATGAAGCAACCGCAAATGAGATCACTTCGGTCTTCACTGAAGTCGTCATCGCCCCTGGCGCCGACGACGGCGCGATCGAAGTGTTCAAGAAAAAGAAGAACCTGCGTTTGCTATTGACCAACGGTTTACCAGATCCAGCCGCGGCAGGTACTTTTGTTAAAACCGTCGCCGGCGGTCTCTTGGTGCAAGACCGCGATTTTGGGCGCATCAGCAAGGACGATCTGAAAACCGTCACTAAGATCGCGCCGACAGATGCTCAGCTC
This sequence comes from Pseudomonadota bacterium, assembly GCA_039194965.1. GTDB lineage: Bacteria > Pseudomonadota > Alphaproteobacteria > Caulobacterales > Hyphomonadaceae > Henriciella. Next base: position 22,017 of record JBCCVQ010000007.1, read on the forward strand.
GACGATTTGCTCTTTGCCTGGCGGGTCGCCAAGCACGTAAAATCGAACACCATCGTATACGCGAAAGACCGCGCCACGGTGGGCATCGGCGCGGGTCAGATGAGCCGCATCGACTCAGCTCGTATCGCTGCGCGCAAAGCCGAAGATGCGAAGGAGAAAGAAGGCTTCGACACGTTGCGCACGACCGGATGCGTCGCCGCATCTGATGCGTTCTTTCCTTTCCCGGATGGGATGCTGGCCGCAGCGGCCGCAGGCGCAAGCGCGATCATTCAGCCAGGTGGTTCAATTCGTGATGACGAGGTGATCGAGGCTGCAGACGAAGCCGGACTCGCTATGGTGCTGACAGGGATGCGTCACTTCCGGCACTAGCCCTGCCCCAGTCAGACCGCTAGCAACAAACGATGAGCGCCCTGCCACCTCCATTTGATAAACATGGCCAACATTGGCTGAACATTCGCGTCTATTACGAAGACACCGATTTCACCGGCATGGTCTATCATGCCAATTATCTGCGCTTCTTTGAGCGCGGGCGATCGGACTTTCTTCGCGATGCAGGGATCAGTCATCGAAGTCTATTGGCGCGTGAAACACCGGCAGCCTTCACGCTGACCAATGTTGAGGTGGACTATAAAAAAGCCGCGAAAGTCGACGATTTGTTGACCGTACGCACCCGCTGTCTTGGTGTAAAAGGCGTCCGGATGTACTTCGAACAGACGTGCTTGCGTGGTGACGAAATCATCGCCGAGGGGCGCATTACCGCCGTCATGATCCATGCCGACGGTCGCCCCATGCGCCCGATCAAAGAGGTCGTCGAGCAGCTCAAGCCGTTTGAGTTTGATCCCGAAGCGGCTTGATCACGCCGGGCAGGCCCCGCCAGCTGATCCCATTTCGCCCGAAAGCTCCTGGAAAAAGTCGCCGAGCGCCTCGAACTCAGCTTCGGTGAATGTTGTGATCCGACCGTCTTTGGTCATGTCTTCGATCTGTTCCGCGGCGGACTCGACGTCCCCTCCGTTTTTCTTGAGCTCGTTCATCGTGACGAGCATGTCTTTGTGCTTGTCGATCAAGCCGTTCGCTTGCACCGTTTTGCTCGCATAGCAGCCACAAAACCCCGCCAGGTCCGACTCCGCTTGATTTTTGATCATGCCGAGCGTCCGAGCATCGTCGCCAAACAAGTCTTGGCATTGCTGATCCAGAATTTGCTCGTTTGGCGGTGCGCCCCAGCAGCCACCTAAAATGGCCGCGACCGCGATGGTAATAAGTGCACGTTTCATAGCTTTCTCCCTCGCATTCAAAGTCGGGGAAAACGCCATGAAAGGCAAGCCTGTGCTATTGCACCACATCCTGCCATTCAGGCGTCTTATCGAGAGTCGCCTTCGCGAACGGACAAAGCGGAATAATTTTGAAACCTTCAGCGCGTGCGTCTTTGACCGCCGCTTCAACCAGCTTTCGACCAACGCCCTGGCCCTTCAAGGCTTCCGGAACTCCGGTATGATCGATGATGATGCGCGTTGCGCCCGCCCGAGAGAATGTCATTTCGGCCTCATGCCCGTCGACAATGGAAACATAGCGTCCACCAGTGGGGCCATCTTCGCGGGTGATTTGAATATCCGACATGTGAATCTCCTCATTTGAATGGACAAGTAGTGCGCACGCCCCTGTTCGACCACACCACCCAATCGGAATTCAAATATCTAGAAATCGCATAGCTGATACGTTTGCTCCTGACAGGGATTGTCAGTGTGGCTGCGATACGCTTCTCTCGCCGAAGGAGCCCGACATGCCAAAAGCCACCGCTCGCGAGAAACTCGCCCGAGACAAGCAGATCAAGAAAGTTGTTATGGACAAATCTTGGGGCGGGATGATGCCGGGTCAAACCATGCTGGTCGCGACCCCCCTGATGGTCGACGCTTACATACGCAATATCCCACATGGCCAGACGAAGACCATTCCCGAACTCAGAAACGATTTGGCCGAACGCGAGGGCTGCGCTGGCGCCTGTCCGATGTCGACTTCCATATTCATCCGCATGGTTGCAGAAGCCGCGCTCGAGGACCTGGAGGAAGGAAAATCGGTCTCGGAGGTGAGCCCATTCTGGCGCGTCATTACCGGCCAGGATAAAATGTCCAAGAAGCTCAATGTCGACGCCGCGTGGATTGATGAGCAACGTCAACTCGAAGCCGGATAAGCACGCAACAACTGGCAAGCCATCGCTTTTGGCGCTAGGTCGGCGCGATGAGATTGCCCCCGCGCCCAGACCTGGAATGGAAAGATGATGGCACGCCTGTCGATCGACGCGTGGGCGACGTCTACTATTCCGTCGAAGATGGTCTTGCTGAAACGCGAGCGGTGTTCCACTCCGGCTGTGGATTGCCCGGGAGTTGGCAAGGTCGTCATAATTTTACGATCGCTGAGCTCGGCTTCGGGACCGGCCTGAATTTTCTGGCCACTTGGCAGCTCTGGCAAGAGTCGCGGGATGACACAGGATGGCTCAACTTCGTCAGTTTCGAAGGGTTTCCACTCGATAGAGAAGACATTGAGCGCGCGCTATTGCCATGGCCCGAATTAGAGCCGCTCGCCGCTCAACTCTGCCAGCGCTGGCCGGTCCGCGCCAAAGGCGTGCGACAGATTGTTTGGCCCGATGAACGTTTGACCCTGACACTGCATCACGGCCTCATACAAGAGACTTTGCCACAAGCCGAATTCAAGGCCGATGCCTGGTTCTTGGATGGATTTAGCCCCGCCAAAAATGAAGCGATGTGGGACGACGCATTGTGGCCGCTGATCGCCGCGCGCTCGGCGCCTGGCACCCGTGCCGCGACGTTTACAGTCGCGGGAGCCGTGCGCCGCGGATTAACCGGCGCCGGTTTTGAAGTGACAAAGATGCCTGGCCATGGCCGCAAGCGAGAACGGCTCGAGGCAAAGTTTGGCGGCGACGGATTAAGCGAGCAATCGAAACACAATACGCCACGCGTCGCCATCATCGGCGCCGGTATTGCGGGCGCCTGCCTCGCCCGCGCGCTAAGCGATCGAGGCGCCAAGGTTCGCGTGTTTGAGCAGTCTTCAGCCTGCGCACAAGGCACGAGCGGCAACCCGCTGGCTCTGGTCATGCCGCGTTTGGATGCGGCGGATACGGTTCAAGCCCGGCTGTTGATCGACGCCTATTTGAGCGCCCAAGCCTTCTACGCTGACCGTCCAGGAGTGACCACAGCTGAAACGGTACATAGACCGCGCGACGCCGCTGAAATGGCGCGATTTGAAAAACTGCTGACTGATCCGCCCCTCGGATTGGAGCAATTGGAAGCGCTTCGCGGTGGTGGCCTATTGCACAAAGGCAGCCTCGTCATCGAGCCCGCGGAATTGTTGCCAAACCTATTCGCGGGTATCGACCTAGATTGGTCGACACCCGCCACCATCGATACGACCGCACGTACCGTCAATGGCGAAGCGTTTGATGTGATCATCTTGGCCAGTGGCTGGCAAATGCAAGACGCGTTGCCGGAGCTCGGACTCAAAGGACGACTGGGACAAATTGAATGGGCGATGTCGGACGTGAATGCGCCTGCGAGCGCCATCGCCGCCGGTCCTTATGCCGTTGCCAAGGGAACAACCCGGCTTTGGGGCGCCACGTTTGCAGATCATTCTGGCGGCGCTGTTGAAACCAGCGATGCGGCGCACACCGAGAATCAAAAAGCCCTCGCCGAATTGGCGCCCTATTGGTGGCAGGAGGCCGAGAAGTACCCAGCACAATCACGCGCGGGCGTCCGCGCGACAACAGCCGACCGGTTGCCCCTCATCGGCGCTTGGCCGGATTCAGAGGCACTCGGCAGAGATCGACAAAGCCTTGAGCGCCAAGCCTGGCGGATTGCACCCGATGCCTATTCCAAGCCTGATCTTTACCTCGTCGGCGGGCTTGGCTCACGCGGCTTTACCTGGGCGCCTTGGGCGGCGTCGATTATTCGGGCTCAGGTGTTCGGTGATCCGATGCCAGCGACATATGAGTCGCGTCGCGCCATTGTCCCGATTCGGCATTCATTGCGGTCGCTGAAACGAAAAACGCCCGGAGAACGCGCGGACCCGCCAAAGTGATTCTACAAATAATGGTGCCAAAGCGAAACAATTCGCCTCATTTGAGAGCAATTCGCATTTGACAGCGCTGACTATCAGTTTTGACAGCGTTTACCTTAGCGGAAGGGGTAGCGTTGGCCGAAGGCTTGCAGTTGTATCGCGGGCTTTGGTGGACTGACCTGATGACCGCCATTTAACTCTCACGCGCGCGCTAAGCTAAGGGGAAAGAACAACGTGTCTCAACAGAATGTAGAGTTGGCCGATCTCGGGATCGATGCTGGGGAAGTTCGAAAGAACTGGGGTGAAGAACGTCTATACGAACAAGCGGTTCGAAGCGGTGAAGGCGAAATTTCCAAGGGTGGGGCCTTGCTCGTCAAAACCGGAAAGCACACCGGTCGTTCGGCGAAGGATAAGTTTACGGTTCGCGATGAAAGCACCGAAAACACCGTCTGGTGGGACAATAACGCCTCGATGACGCCAGAGCATTTTGACGTGCTTTGGGAAGACTTCCGCGCTCATCTTGCCGGTAAGACGCTGTATACACAGCAATTGTTCGGCGGCGCAGACCTTGATCACCGAGCGCCTGTTCGGGTCGTCAACGAATTTGCGTGGCACAGCCTCTTCATCCGTCACTTGCTGCGCATTCCGACCGCGGAAGAGTATGAGGGCTTCGGGCACGATTTCACCATCATTAACAGCCCCAGCTTCCGCGCCGATCCGGCCAAGCATGGGACGGTGTCCGAAACCGTTATCGCTGTAAATTTTGCCAAGAAACTGGTTTTGATTGGTGGTACATCTTACGCAGGTGAGACGAAAAAATCGGTCTTCACCATCCTCAATTACATCCTGCCGACCAAAGGCGTGATGCCGATGCACTGTTCGGTGAATGATGGCGGCAACAATGATGCTGCGATCTTCTTCGGCCTGTCAGGTACGGGTAAAACGACCCTGTCTGCTGATGCGAGCCGGACGCTGATTGGCGATGATGAGCATGGCTGGTCAGAGAATGGCTTGTTCAACTTCGAAGGCGGTTGCTACGCCAAGATGATCAATCTCTCGCCGGAGAATGAGCCAGAGATTTATGCCACGACTAGCATGTGGGGCACGGTGCTTGAAAATGTCGTCATGGATCCAGAGACCCGTGAGCTCGACTTCTTTGACAACACATTGGCCGAGAACTCCCGCGGCGCGTATCCGATCTCTGCGATCGAAAATGCGTCACTGAGCGGGCGTTGCGGACAGCCGAAAAACTTGATCATGCTGACTTGTGATGCCTTCGGCGTTATGCCGCCGATCGCGAAACTCACACCGGCGCAAGCGATGTATCACTTCCTCTCTGGCTATACCGCGAAAGTGGCTGGCACAGAGAAGGGCGTGACTGAGCCAACCGCCACCTTCTCAACCTGCTTTGGCGGCCCGTTCATGCCGCGTCACCCAAGTGAGTATGGCAAACTGCTCGGCGAGCTGATTGACCGCTACCAAGTCAATTGCTGGCTGGTCTCGACCGGTTGGACCGGCGGCGCCCATGGCGTTGGCCATCGGATGCCGATTAAAGCCACCCGCGCGCTCCTTAATGCGGCATTGGATGGCTCGCTCAACCAAGCGGATTTCCGTGAGGACGAAACGTTTGGCTTCATGGTGCCAACGGCTCTGGATGGCGTCGACAGCACTATCCTGAACCCACGTGACACATGGGACGATAAAGCCGCTTATGACGCGCAAGCAGAAAAGCTGGCCAATATGTTTGTTGAGAATTTCAAAGTTTACGAAGCCCATGTCGATGCCGACGTAAACGCGGCTGGCCCACGGACCAAAATCCCGGCTTAAGACATGTTCTTTCAAGTACACGAAAAACCCGCGACATCCGTCGCGGGTTTTTTTGGTTGCGGGTTCGGGCGCCTTGATACTGGCTGTCTGGAAGTCGAGCGCTATCGACCTAGCTCCTGATGAATGAACAAGTCTGACCTTCCAACAAAATTGTGTCCGGTTTGCCAGCGCTCTTTCTCATGGCGCAAGAAATGGGCGCTCAATTGGGACGCTGTCATTTACTGCTCCGAACGTTGTCGACGTGCAAAACGACCGCGACGAGCTTAGAGGCACGCCAGCACTTTCGCCGCGCTGCTTAGATAATCCCGCTGCTTATCACCGCTCATTCGATCCCAGGTTCGGTACATTTGCGCCATGCGTGGATTGCCCTGCAGCTTCTCTCGGTTGCGATATAAGAAATCCCAATAAAGAGGATTAAACGGGCACGCGTCCGCACCGGTTTTCTGCTTCACGTTAAACCGGCAGGATTTGCAGTGATCTGACATCTTGTGAATGTAATTGCCGGAAGCGGCATACGGTTTGGACCCTAAAATCCCGCCATCGGCAAACTGACTCATGCCTAGTGTGTTAGGGAGCTCAACCCATTCATAAGCGTCCGCATAGACCGCGAGGTACCATTCATGCACCTGTTTAGGGTCAATCCCGGCTAGAAGCGCAAAATTGCCGGTGACCATCAACCGCTGAATGTGATGCGCGTAAGCCTCTTCCTTGGTCTGCGTAATCGCCGCGCGTAAGCAGGCCATCTCGGTGTCGCCGGTCCAATAGAATTCCGGTAAGTCCCTCTGGTTATTGAAGAAATTCAAATCCACATAATCTGGCATTTTCAGCCAGTAGATCCCGCGAACATATTCACGCCAACCAATGATTTGACGAATGAAGCCTTCGGCGGCGTTGAGGGGCGCTTGGCCTGCGCGATACGCCGCTTCGACGCGCTGACACACGTGTAAGGGATCGAGCAGCCCCGCATTTATGTAGAGCGACAGGACCGAGTGATAGAGGTATTTCTCCCCCTCCAGCATGGCGTCCTGATAGTCTCCGAAGGCGGCTAAAGCATGCTCGATAAAATGCTCCAACGCGAGTTCTGCTTGCTCTGCTGTCACCGCGAACCAGAACGGTGTGAGATCACCAAAATGGTCCCCAAACCGTTCGGCGACGAGACTCAATACCTCTTCGGTGATTGCATCCGGCTCAACCCGAATGGGTGAAGGCATGAACAAATCCGCCTTTACCGCTTTACGATTGTCCGCATCAAAATTCCATTTTCCGCCTTCCGGTTGATCGCCCTGCATAAGCAACCCAGTCTTGCGCCGCATGTCGCGATAAAAGTACTCCATCCGCAGCTGTTTTCGGCCGCTTGCCCAAGCCCGAAACGCCTCATGCGTGGCAATAAAACGGTCGTCGTCGCGGATTTCCACGGGCAAGTGAAAATCTGTCACCCAGCGTTCCATCGACGCGCGCACGCGCCACTCACCCGGTTCCGTGATGATCAGCGCTTGCGGAGAATGACGACCGATCGCGCGGGTCACTTCCCCGGTGAAACTACCCGAATTCTCAGCCTCATCCAATTTAACATAATCAACGACCCAACCCTGTCGGCGCAAGTCCTCTGCGAAGTGGCGCATCGCAGAAAACAAGAAGGCAATCTTCTTTTTGTGGTGTTGGACATAGGTCGCCTCATCAGCGACTTCGACTAGCAAAATGCGATCTTGCAGCGCATCTGCGCCGCGGAGTGACGAGATGTGCTCGGTGAGTTGGTCGCCGAGAATCAGAATGAGGTTGCGAATGCGCAGCTCCGTCCATGACTGAGAGCCACAAAAAATAGAACGCCTTGGCCACTCGGCGAGTGAGACAATTGGTCAGGTTTAGGCTTGAGCGCTCGGCCGGGCTGAAACGGCTTCGTGCCATCGTGTGAGGTGTTTCAGACCGGGATCATACGGAACACCGACCAGGCCGTTTGCGAAATCGAGGCTGGCGAGGAGCACGGCATCGACAACGCTGTAAGTATCACCGGCGACAAACGTATTGGTCGCGAGCTGATCGTCCAGCAGCTGATACCCCAAATGCACCCGCTTACGGTTCTGGTCCGCCGCTTCGGGGATTTGTTTGACCAAGCGCGCCGTTAAAGGATGGCCGTGAATCCAGACCAGGCCGACAGGAACCATGAAGTTCAGCTCAACCCGCCTCAGCCACATTTCTATCTGCGCTTTCTCGAGGGGTGTCCGCCCGAACAAGGGCGGCTCGGGATGCGTCTCTTCAAAATAGCGACAAATGGCGACCGATTCTGAAATACAGGTTCCGTCATCCAGTTCGAGCACCGGAATGCTGCCAATCGGGTTTTTTGCGAGGAATTCCGGCGTCTTCTGTTCACGTTTGACGATATCGGTATGCACCAGCGGCACTTCGATGCCTTTTTCCGCCAAGAAGATACGCACCCGGCGCGGATTAGGACCCGCTTGATAGTCGTAGAGTTTCATATCGATTTATGCTTCCAGCATGATGACGCTGCCATTGCGTCCGTAATCCGGCTCACCGCGATGATTGCGCCGCCGGTTGGAGAAATAGTCTTCTTCCATCGCACATGTGTCATGCCCGAGATTATCGATCGTCCCAACCCCTTCGCGTTGCAGCACGGCGTGAACAAAGCCAACAAGATCAAAATGCGAGCGGTCGTCGCGACCTGCTTTGAACAGACGGTCGGTCCATTCTTGTTCGCCGACAAATGTATCGCGAAACTCTGGACCCACTTCATAACTGGCTTGTTGGATGGCCGGGCCAATCGCCGCAACGACTCTGTCGCGCGACGCGCCGATTTCGTCCATCGCCTGCAATGTCGCTTCGCAAATCCCACCTATCGCGCCTTTCCACCCGGCATGGGCCGCGCCGATAATGCCAGCCTCGGCGTCAGCGAACAAAATCGGGACACAATCCGCGGAAAGGACGCAAAGCGCCAAGCCAGGGACTTTCGTCACCATGCCATCGGCTTGCGGGCGCGTCCGCCACGGTTCGGTGACCGTAATCGCCTTAGCGCTATGCACTTGAAAGCATGAGAGCAGTTTCTCCGCGCCGAGCGCATCGCGAATGCGATCGCGATTGTCGCGAATGGCTTGAACATCATCATCAGAGCCTTGGCCGATGTTCAGGCTTTCATACAGACCCGTCGACACCCCGCCTTTGCGGCCGAAAAAGCCATGCTTCACGCCTTGCAATGTCGAAAGCTGTGGTCCGAGAGCATGGAAAGGCGCAGTCATAAAGGCAGTTAGCTCAACCCGCGCAGAATCGGCAAGGGGGTGAGTAGGACAATGTTCGGCTTGTCACGGGGGAATAATATGATATCGTCATAATATTACATAACTCAAATCTGGGGGATCTAATGATCACTTTTCACAAAATGACAGTCGTCTGTATTCTATTGATCGCTGCCTGCGCGACAGAAACGGAACCTGCACCGGCAGCGCCAACGCAACAAGTGACAGATTCTATTGCGCCATCTTTGGATCTGCTGAGCGCAGCGCGTGCGGCGGGCGAGCAATGTTTGGTGAATATGGATCTACGATTTCAAAAGTACACCTGCCCCGTTCAACCCAGCTCTTTTGATCGGGATGCATGCATGGCGTTTGACGACGCCATCCAATCCGCATTGGCACCCATTCGAGCGTGCAGACAGGGTGGACACTTTTCCGAGGACACCGCGTCTTCAGACGCGTGCACAGCGTATCTAGACGCATTTTTTCAACCCTGTGTCGGCGCACACGCCCTACAATTGGCGTACGACGACAGAGCAAAAAGCCGATCTTTCAAAGCGGCCCTCGAACGGGGCATGGACGAAGGTGACGCCCGCGAGCGCTACCTATCCGATGCGGTTCGACTTCGCGACTAGCGCGGTGCGCGTTTAGCCAGGATACGCTGCAAAGTCCGTCGGTGCATATTCAATCGGCGAGCCGTTTCCGAGACATTGTGCCCGCAAAGCTCGTAGACCCGTTGAATATGCTCCCAGCGCACGCGGTCCGCGGACATTGGATTCTCCGGAGGTTCTGGCAAGCCATCGCCAGAATTGACCAGGGCGCGCACGATATCTTCGACATCAGCAGGTTTGGCGAGATAATCGACTGCTCCAGCTTTCACTGCGGCCACGGCCGTCGCAATTGCACCATAACCCGTAAGGATAACCGCGCGTGCGTCGGGGCGGTAACGATGCAACACTTCAACCACATCCAGCCCAGAGCCATCTTCCAGGCGCAAGTCCAGGACCGCAAAGGCCGGTGGATTGAGCCGCGCAATATCCCGCGCTTCACCGACTTTCGACGTGGCAGACACCAAGAAGCCGCGCTGGGTCAGCGCCCGCGCCAGGCGTTGAAGAAATGGCCCGTCATCATCAAGAACCAAACAGGTTCGATCCTCAACGTCTTTAAGGCTTTCGTGCAGTTTTACTGTGACTGGAGATTCCATTTGTCGCTCCTTAAGCCTCTAATCTATGTTATTTTCCGTATTGTCCAAAGGCTGTAATTCAGTTCTAGGCCATACTGCCTGCACAATGGCGCCGCGACGAGGTGCCGCGCGGTTGCGTGTCGCAATTCGGCCGCCCGTCCGTTCGATCAAGGTTTTTGCAATAAAGAAGCCTAGTCCCATATCACCGCCTCCCAAGTGCGCCTCTCCGCGTTGCGAAACATACGGTTCCCCGAGTTTCGGCATCACTTCTGGTGCAAAGCCAGGGCCATCATCGCGAATGGTTACAATAAATTGTTCTTCGGTCCAATTGGCGACGACGCGGACTTCGGAATCGGCGAAGCTGACGGCATTCTCGATGAATGCGCCGAGGGCGTGCAGAATTTCTGGACTGCGGCGAATGGTTGGCACCTTGGGCTCGCCGCCCTCGCCCGCCTCATACGTCACCCGAACCGCAACACCGAGCCCTTTATGTGGCGCGGCAGCTTCCTCAACCAAAGCGCTCATCGGCATTCTGGCGTGGACCATATCATTGGCCTCTCGCGCGCGACCAAGCCGTTGCAGGATATCTCGGCAACGCTCAGCTTGCTCTGCCAAAAGTGTGGCGTCCTCGCGGTGCGGACTGTCGTCGGGAAGCACCGCTTGTAGCTCCTTCGCCACCAAGTGAATGGTGGCCAGGGGCGTGCCCAATTCGTGCGCCGTCATCGCCGACATTGCGCCCAGGGCGGACAAGCGTTGCTCACGCGACATCACCACTGCCGCCGCGTCCAAGGCGCGCACCATTTTGGCTTCGTCCTCGTTCACGCGTTGAGCAGAGAGCGCGAAAAAGACAATCCCGATGCAAAGCGCTGCGAAATGCCCGCCTTCAAACAGTTGCGGGAACACCAAAACCTCGCCTTCTCGCCAAGGCAATTCGAACGCGAAGAGCGGCATCAGCGCCGCGAGTCCAATCGCAAGCAAAGAAATCAAGGCTGTGAATTGCCCCCGCAAACTCGAAGCGGCGACTGTGACTGGCGCGATCAAAAAGAGTAGAAACGGATTGGACAGCCCGCCGGTAAAACTAATCAACAGGCCGAGCTGGACCACATCGAACCCAATTTGCAGCGCGGCTTCCCAGCCTTTCAGCAATTGCGGGCCGACCGCAGCAAATGATAAGAACACATTCAGCCACGCCGACGCTGAAATCACCGCCAAACATAGACCAAGCGGCAAATTAAACCCGAGGCCAAAATACACGAACAATACCGCTAAGGTCTGGCCAGCAACCGCAAGCCAACGCAGCGTCATCAAGGTCGCAAGGCGTGTACGGCCCATCGCGGCGCCAACATTTGACAAGCCTTCTGGCAGCAAACTGACCAGAGCTTCGTCCATGCTCCCGCGTGTCGCATTAAAATCTTCCAACTCAGCCCTCCGAGTGCGGCGTCTCGGCCCCTTATCATAATCCGCAAATATGCCATATCGCAGGGATGAAAGTCTTACATGCTACTCTTTTGGGGATTGCCGGTGTCGCGCTTGCCGCTTGCGCCCCTTCGAACAGCGATGCAACCGCTGGCGGCGCCCAAGCGGGATGCATGACACGCGCTTACGACCAGATTGGCGGACCGATTAACTTGGTCTCACATACCGGCGAACGCGTAACCGAAGCGACCTATAAGGGCGCGCCGACGCTAATCTATTTTGGCTTCACATTCTGTCCGGATATCTGCCCCGGTACATTGGTCGCAGTGAACCGCGCCTATGAGGCCTTACCGGAGGGTGTCGCACCGCCGCAAACGCTGCTCATCACCGTCGACCCGGAGCGCGACACGCCAGAAGCGCTCGCCGAATATGTTTCGACAGCAGCATTCCCGGACAATCTTGTCGGGCTCACCGGAACGGAAGACGAGATTTCTGCGGCGGCGGACGGCTTCTTGGCGCAATATGAGCGAATTGAGACGCCGGACAGTCTCGCGGAATACACGATGGACCACACGTCTTTGCTATATTTGATGGATGAGAATTGGCAGCTCAAAACGTTCTTCGCAGAAGCGGATGCAAGCCCAGATTATATCGCGCAGTGTTTAGCCCAGCACCTCGGCTAGGCCAGCGCATCGGCTTTTTGCGCCTCGACACGGGTGCCGGACAAGAAAGCTGCTAAGATGGTCGATGCGGCCGCGCCAGTAGTAACGCCGAGCTTCGAATAAGCACGGCGACGGAACGTATCTACAGTCGCAGATGTCACGCCCATGCGTTCGGCAATTTGCTTTTTGGTTAGTCCCGAGCAAACCCACATTAAGAGCTCGACTTCGCGATTCGAGAGTCCCAGTTGTTCACGGGCTTGCACGCAAGTGCGATGCGAATAAAGCGTGAAGCGGCCAACTTTGAAGCACTGGCCGTCATGGTCCGCGTCTGATTTGGTTGGATCTAAAGTCATCGGCGCGCGCTTAACGGCTTTCCCCTCTGCAATACAACCGGGCATAGACAGAAGACCCTGCCAAACTACTGCTTTTGTCCCGGAAATTCGGGACGAATTTTCGCGAAAGTCGCATGAAAACGTATGAATGCTGTCGCGCCGAAGTTTAAATGCTGGGGCGCAAGTCAGGGTGAGTCGACCGGGCGGCATCGTTCGATCGTTTTCTGGTGAACCAATGATGGAATAGGAAGCTCCCAGACAAGCTTTCGATTGCCGCGCCGCTGCCTTGCTTGAAACGCCGCAAACCGGGCGAAAGATCAGCGCGGCCGAGGTCCAATCGCCAAACGCCTTGATCGTACAGGTCGTTCATGATCGTCCAAAGAACAAGGTTATGGGCGCACTTTTGGCGTCCAATATCGGTAGTGACACCTGCCTGATAAGTTGCCATCGCGCCGTGCTGCAACACCAACATCGCGGCCACGGGTTCGCCAGCGGACGATGCCGTGAACAGGCGTGCCTGCCCTTTGTTTACCGAGGCATAAGCGAGTAAGAACCCGGTCGGGTAGGATTTGTAACCCCGCGCCCTCTGTTGATTCGCTTCGGCGTCTAGAAACCATTTATCGCGCGCCGGATCGAGCGGCCGCGTACGGACTACCAGGTCAGACGCTTCGGCTTTGTTCAACTGATTGCGCCATTTCTGATGTAACTGGGCGCGCATTCGAGACGGCGAAATGAGGTCCATAATGGCGAGGTCAGCGCCATTCGCGATTTTAAACCCACCGACTCTCGTCGCAACCGCTGGCGCATTCATGACAAGTGGCCCGCGAACCTGTTCCCGTACGGCGCGAACGAGCGTTGGTATCGCGCTCATATCTTCGACAACGGGCCCTCGCGACGCCAGATGAAAGGCCCCGATCAGAGGCAATTTGCGGGTCTGAACCAGGCACGTCCCCGCGGTCGAATCGATCCGAGTCGTGGTTAGACCGAGCGCGTCGCAGGTGCGTTGAAACGCTTCAGATTGCGTAAGCGGCAGCGCCAAATCGATCATATAATAAACCTGTAGTTGAAACGCTTCACAATTGGTTAAGACTTCTGCGGCGTCATATCCCGCACCGATCGCGCTCATTTCCGGCGCGAAACCTGCACACGGCCAATCACAAAGCAGGGATTAGATTGGCTTTCCTAATTGCCTGACCTATGCTGCAGTGCACCAAACCGGGGTTGGAGACCATATGCTGTATACGCTTGTCGAGATGAATCGCGCTGCGCTCGCGCCGATGCGCCTCCTCGCAAAAGGCACGATGCAGGCCCTCGAATACCCGCTTAACCCGTTCGCGAACACGAGTTTCGGCCGATCTGCGCACGCCGCGAGCAGCGTTTTTGAGCGCGCCACGCGCTATTATGGCAAGCCGGAATGGCAAATCCCGAGCACAGAGATTGATGGCAAGACCTGCCCGGTCACCCCCGTTACGACTTGGTCCACGGCATGGTGTAACCTGGTCCACTTCGCCACAGAAGGCGCGCCGAAGGGTCGCCCACGGATGCTCATTTGCGCGCCGCTATCGGGCCACTTCGCGACGCTTCTGCGTGGCACCGTGGAGGCGTTCCTGCCAACTCACGACGTCTACATAACCGATTGGACGGATGCCAAAATGGCACCTGTTTGGTTCGGGCGGTTCGATTTGGACGATTATATCGACCATGTCCGCTCCGCCTTGCAGCATATTGGCGGCGGCGCCCACGTGGTTGCGGTTTGCCAGCCCGGTCCCGCCGTGTTGGCTGCGATTTCAATGATGTCGGAGGACGATGACCCGGCTTTGCCTGCGACCATGACTTATATGGGTAGTCCGATCGACGCTCGGAAATCCCCGACGGTGCCAAACCTGCTGGCTGAGGAACGCAGCTTTGATTGGTTCCGCGAGAAAATGATCTACACCGTGCCCGCCCCTTGGCCTGGCATGATGCGGCGCGTTTATCCCGGTTTCGTTCAGTTGACGAGCTTTATGCATATGAATTGGGACCGCCATGTCGACGCGCAAGCCCGCTTCTTTGAACATCTGGTCGAAGGTGACGAGGACAGCGCTGAGAAGCACCGTGTCTTCTATGATGAGTATCTTGCCGTTCTCGACCTGACCGAAGAATTCTATTTGCAGACCATTCGCCGGGTCTTCCGAGAGCATCGCCTCGCCCGCGGCATTTTCCGCTATCGCGGCGAACGATTGATTAATCCAGGCGCCATCGATTCTGTGGGCCTGATGACGGTCGAAGGCGAGAAAGACGATATTTCTGGTATCGGCCAAACCCAAGCAGCCCATGATCTTTGCACGGGCCTGCCGGATAAAATGCAAATCGACTATGTCCAAGCCGGTGTCGGCCATTATGGCGTGTTCAATGGGCGTCGCTTTGAAGATGAAATCGTCCCGCGCATCAACGCGTTCCAAGAGATGATTGACCGGCGCTAAGCCGCATCGGCGCCGCGGGCGCGCGTCACAAAATAGAGCACCAAGCCAGAGCCAATCAGCGCAAAGCTAACGGCAACTTCCTGCGGCCGCTCAATCGCCACATAGATCAGCGTCCAAAGCGTGAGCGCGAGAAACACCAGTGGCAATATTGGGAACAGCGGCACTTTGAACGGGCGCGCGAGATTGGGTTGCCTTACCCGCAAGACGAACAGCCCGAGTACTGCGAACAGGCTGTTCAGCGCCAGTGTAAATCCGGCAAAGACCAAAACTTGATCAAAGGTCGCCGTAGCGACGAAGATGAGTGCCAATCCGGACTGGACCAGCACCGCTGTGGTCGGCATTCCGTCTGCATTAGACTTGGCCAGAAATCGAAAGGCGCGAATATCCTGCCCTACGACTTGCAAGACGCGCGGCCCGGCAATCGTCATCGCGGAGACGGTGGAAACCAGCAGCACGCCCAGGACAATTCCGGTCAAAACGGCGCCCGTCTGACCAAACACGTGTCGCGCCGCGATGACGCCAACTTCAACCTCACCGACCATTTTCTCCATCGGTGTGGTCAATAGGAAGACCGCGTTCAGCAAGATGTAGAGCAGCATCACGCCAAACGCACCTGCAAACAGGACACGCGGAAGGCTGTGCTGTGGATGTTCCAACTCGTCGGTCAAATAGGTCGCAACGTTCCAGCCGGTATAGGCATAGCTGACATAGATGAGCGACACCGCGAAGGCGCTTGACGTCAGCGCGGCTGTAGCCCCGGTCTCAGGCAATAGGCTCACCGGCTGAAACTTAGATACCAAGACCAAACCTGCGATGCTGAGCACCAGGATGACCAGGACTTTGATGGCTGTGAACACGTTTTGAAACCGTCCGCTGGTCTCGCGCTGACGGGTGTGAACAAGCGTCAGGATGATGATAAGCGCAATGGCCAGACCACGTTCAGTCCATCCGGTCACGGTGTCTGACGCGTCCGGCAAAAGGGAAGACGTCGTGTAGGCCCCAAATGTCATCGCAGCCAGCGCCACTGGCGCAGAAAAGCCAATCGTCGACGACACCCAACCTGAAACAAAGCCTGCTGAAGGGTGATAAATCTGACCCAGAAAATTGTATTCCCCACCCGATCGCGGCAGCGCCGCGCCAAGCTCAGCGTAGGACAATGCTCCACAAATCGCGACTATGCCGCCGACCACCCAGAGCATGATCAATGCGAAGCCGCTCTGCAGCGTCGCCAATTGAAAGCCGAGACTGGTGAACACCCCCGTGCCGACCATATTGGCGATAACGACAGCAAGCGCGGTCATGGGAGAAAAATACGATTTCATAAGGCAGGCTTTGGGGCGAGGACGGATCGAAGTCTAGGATTTTCTAATCCCGACGGAGACGTTCCGTCGGCATTACGCAACATTAAAAGACTGAAACGCTGAAAGAATTCGTTTTTGAATCTCGTACCCGCATGATTAAACTAGAGAATTACGGAATTACAGGGTGAGATCGGGCTCTGGTGCAGCGAAGATCATCAGCAGTTTTATGCAAGACGCAGCAAAAACACCAATAGTCTTGCCCCATCAACGCGTCGGGGTTGAGGGACCATCGGATGCTGTGTGCGAGGCGATTGGTGCGCTTTATGATTTCACGCCGATCCAGTCGCACGAAAACCTAGGCCATTTCAGAATACGCACATGGATTTCGCCAGAGGCGATATTCACCTGGCCGGAACAAGATGCGGTTGCCATCCGGCGAACCAAGGCTCAGTCTGAAACTGGATCCGGATTGGTCTACGTCCATCGGTTTTTGCAAGGTGGGGTTCATGGACGCATCGGCGACTTGAACATCGATCGCAGCCCCGGGGCCATTTACGTGTTTGACCAGGAGCAGCGGGTCGAGTGTTTTCAGACCCGTATGGTCTCGCAAGGCGTTTATCTGCGTAAGTCCGCGATTGGCTTCGACCCAGATCGCCACCCACCATTGATGAAATTTCCAATCACGACACCGTTGGGGAAACTGCTAAATGCGCAATTCAATCATTTGTTCGACCAACTCTCGCATGACGATGCAGTCAATGCAGCGCATCTCGGTCGATTGAACGCGTCTTTGCGACTGGCCCTTGGGTCAGATTTGTCGAACGGAGATGTGCGCCGGGATGCGCGTGACGCTGTCTACGACCTTATTTGTGCATTTATCGAAACACGCCTCGATGATCTAAACCTGGGCGTCCGCATGCTGCTGGCGAATTTCGGAGTGTCTCGCGCGTCGCTGTATCGAATGTTCGAGAAGAGTGGCGGCGTGCGCCAATATATCAGTAATCGGCGCTTGTTTCGGGCCGTCTTAGACTTGTCGGGCCATCCAATACACCGCGGCAGGATAACCGAAATGGCCTCCAAATGGGGGTTTTCGTCTTCCCCAAATTTCAATCGCGCCTTTCGCAACAAATTTGGTGTGACACCGGGACGGCTGGCGCAGTCAACGGCAATGAACACCCACAAACCACACATTCCGCGCGAGATCTCATATTACACCACATCTACCCTGTCCGGGGTCGAGCAGCTGAACGGCCCGAGCGATCCGCCCGCGCCATCGCACCGAACCATCGTGAAACATTGACTTCCTATTAACAAAAAGCTGGCCAGATAGCGTTCTGGGGACACCTGCAAATCGACCGGGAGGTCATGACGGTGTTTCTCAAATCCATCAAAACGTTCCTCATTTTTGGGGTCTTATCTGTCGCTCTCGTTTTTCTTGGCAAACCAGAGACGGTGAAGGTCCTTGAGCGAACCCAATCGAACGAAGAGGTTGAGCGGCTGGTCAATGAACGGTGGAACAGAACGCGAGATAACCCACTCATCAATTCCTCCTTCTTTCGTGGGGCAAATATGGGCTACCATGGTAGCCGAGTCGTTGGCCTCAAAGAGGGTTCTTATTTGGGCACTTATGTGTTTCAGCGGGGATACAATTCACAAACTGGCGAAATTGATTTCAACAAAACCCGCTTCACCCCTAGCCCCCTCAAAACCTTGGGGGCATTCTTGATTTTCGGGTTCGTTTACGGGCGGATTTTTCCATCCTTGAAGGCGCGCTTTCTTTCGCGCACATAATCTGAGTGGGACGCCCCCTACCCACATGACCGACTCGCGGTTAATAGTCGTCCTTCACTAAAGGACACTGCCTATGCCAAGCGCGCCGATCAATTCTGACAGCCATCTCTATCTGATTGATGCGAGCGCTTATATTTTCCGCGCTTATCATGCCTTGCCACCGTTGACTCGCGCCTCGGATGGCCTGCCTGTTGGCGCTGTGTCTGGTTTTTGCAACATGCTTTGGAAATTGCTCGAAGACCTCAAAGGCGACGAGCGTCCGACACATTTTGCCTGCGTGTTTGACAAGTCCTCATACACGTTCCGCAATGAGATGTTTCCGGAATACAAGGCCAATCGCTCAGAACCGCCAGAAGACCTGCGCCCGCAATTTCCATTGGTCCGCGAAGCCGCAATCGCGTTCCATACGCACGCCCTGGAAATGGAAGGCTATGAAGCTGACGACTTGATGGCGACCTATGCCCGCCAAGCCGAAGCCAAAGGCGCGCGGGTGACGATCGTCTCGTCCGACAAAGACCTGATGCAGCTCGTCACTGACAAAGTCTCGATGCTCGACACGATGAAAAATAAGCATATCGGGCATGATCAAGTGGTCGAGAAATTCGGCGTCGGGCCAGACAAAGTCATCGATATCCAATCGCTGGCGGGCGACAGCGTCGACAATATTCCGGGCGCCCCCGGCATTGGCGTCAAAACCGCGGCAACGCTGATCACGGAATATGGCGATCTCGATTCTTTGTTGGCGCGGGCGGAAGAGATCAAACAGCCCAAACGCCGCCAAACCCTCATCGACAATGCGGATCAAATCCGCATGTCGCGCGACTTGGTCACGTTAAAAACCGACGTCCCTGTTGAAGTGCCGATGGAAGACCTCGCTGTCGCCGACCCGGACCCCAAAACCCTGCTCGATTTTCTCGAGGGGATGGAGTTCCGCACGATTACCCGCCGCGTCCGCGAGACGTTCGAGTTGGAAGGCACGCTGGAAGAAGCGATCGAAGACGAGCCCGTGCAGATTGATCGCAGCACCTATGCCTGCATTCGCGACTTCGACGCATTGGAAGACTGGATCGCGCGGGCGACGGCGCAAGGCTATGTCGCGGTGGATACTGAGACCGATGCTCTTGATGCGCATGAAGCGGGCTTGGTCGGGGTCTCCCTCGCACTCAGCCCTGGCGAGGCGTGCTACATCCCGCTCGCCCATGTCGACCCAGACAGCGACCCTTCCGCCGCCAGCGGCGATATGTTCGGCGCCGACCCGCCGCGCCAGATCAATAAGGATAAAGCGCTGGAAGCTTTGAAAGCTCTGCTCGAAGACGACTCGGTCCTCAAGATCGGGCACAATTTCAAATATGACGTCACTGTGCTGGCCCGCTACGGCATCCAAGCCGCGCCGATTGATGACACGATGCTGCTCAGCTTCGTCATGCATGCCGGGATGCACAATCATGGCATGGACGAGCTGTCTGAGCGCTATTTCCACCACACGCCGCTTAGCTTCAAAGACGTTTGCGGCACCGGCAAGAAACAGATCACCTTTGATCGCGTGCCACTCGACCGCGCCACCGAATATGCGGCGGAAGATGCCGATATCACGCTGCGCCTTTGGCTCGACAGCAAAGCAAAGCTGCACAAAGCGCACGTCACGACCGTGTACGAAACGCTGGAGCGGCCTTTGGTGCAGGTGCTCTCGGATATGGAAGCGCACGGTATCAAAGCCGATCGCGATCACCTGTCGCGCCTCTCGGCCGATTTCAGCCAGTCCATGGCCCGCTATGAAGCCGAAGCCTATGAGCTCGCAGGCCGAGAGTTTAATCTCGGCAGCCCAAAGCAACTCGGCGAAATCCTGTTTGACGAGATGGGCCTTGAAGGCGGCAAGAAGACCAAGACAGGCGCTTGGCAAACCGGGGCAGATATTCTCGAAGATCTCGCCGCCGAAGGCCACGATTTGCCCCGCGCGGTGATCAATTGGCGCACCGTTTCGAAACTGCGCTCGACCTATACCGAGACGCTGCAGCAGCAAATCAGCCCGCGCACAGGTCGCGTCCACACCAATTACGGCATGACTGGCGCACAGACCGGGCGCCTGTCTTCGAATGATCCAAACCTGCAAAACATCCCCATCCGGACCGAGGAAGGCCGCAAGATTCGCGAAGCCTTCATTCCGGAGCCTGGCAATGTCCTGATCAGCGCCGACTATAGCCAAATCGAGCTGCGTCTGCTGGCCCATATTGCCGGTATTGATGCGTTGAAAGAGGCGTTCAATAACGGCCTCGACATTCACGCCATGACAGCCAGTGAAATGTTCGATGTGCCGATTGAAGGCATGGACCCGATGATCCGCCGCCGCGCCAAAGCGATCAATTTCGGCATCATCTATGGCATTTCCGGCTTCGGCCTGGCCCGTCAACTCTCCATCCCGCGCGATGAAGCGAGCGCTTATATCAAGACCTATTTCAAACGCTTCCCCGGCATCAAAGCCTATATGGACGAGACCAAGAAATACGCCGCCGAGCATGAGCGCGTCGAAACCATATTCGGCCGCGTCCTGCACCTCAAAGGCATCAAAGCCAAAGGCCCGCAACGCGGCTTCGCCGAACGCCAAGCCATCAACGCGCCGATCCAAGGCTCCGCCGCGGACATAATCAAGCGCGCGATGATCCAAATGCCAGACGCTTTGCAGGCGGCCGGTTTGAAGGCCAAAATGCTCCTACAAGTGCATGACGAACTGATCTTCGAAGCGCCGGAAGAAGAAGCGGAGAAGACGATAGACGTGGTCCGGGACGTGATGGCGCGCGCGCCTTTGCCTGCGGTGAGTTTGAGCGTGCCCCTAGTGGTGGAAGCGGATAAAGGGATGAATTGGGCGGAGGCGCATTAAGGGCGAGATCAATCTCTCCTTCACGCTCCCTCCAACTTGATTGGAGGGCCCAGCATCCGTCATCGCCGACGGACCGGGAGCGCCATGGCCCTCCCGACCTCGCCGACAGATCGCATGATGGATTGCCCAATCGAGTTGGGCAAAGCGCTCGGGTCAGATTTCGCCGCGGTCCCCGAGCCCCTCTCCCGATTGCGGGAGAGGGGTTGGGGTGAGGGCGCCGGTGTTTGCGTGGAAGCGAACACATTGCCCGACGCCCCAATCTTGCCCTCATCCCCGGCCCTTCTCGGGGCAATCGTATACGATTGCTCTTCCCTCGAAGCCCGCGATCGGGAGAAGGGGGCGCCAGGGGGAAAGGCCTAGGAGCCGCAACCACACCCCACCTCCCGCGCGATCGCACCAATATGGTGGTGATCCGTCCCGCAGCACCCGCCGAGCACACGAAGGGCAGGTAGAAGCGCGCACAGATCCCCGTAGCGCCGCGCCAGATCCGGGATGTCGCCGCGGTCGAGCTCGGTGGCCTCATCGAGTTCGGCGTGGCTCTTACACGAGGCATTGGCGCGGAGGCCGCCAATCCGCCTGACCCAAGCCGCATCCGGATCGAGCACATCGCGGAAATGTGTGGGATGCGCGCAATTGATCATGTACCAAGCCGGCGGATGATCCGTCGCTCGGTCTGTCTCCAATATGGCATCCGCCAGAGGCTGCCCGGTTGGCAAGCGGCCATCGGTTTCGACCGTGAAGGAAATCACCGCCGGACAGACCGCCTCAGCCGCGGCCCGCACCAGTCCGATCGCTTCTGGCGTATTGGTCATGGTGATCCCGGTGATGAGATCCGCACCGGCCCCAGCGAGTGCGCTGACTTGCGCTTGGTGATAGGCCGCGGCTTCGCCGGCGGTCATCACGTCGCCTGGGTCATAGCCATCGCCGCGCGGGCCGACACAGCCTGAGATCAAGACCGGGATTGAAGCCGAGCCAAACTCCTGATTGAGCTCAATCATCAAGGCAATCGCATTGGCATTGGCTTTGGCAAGATCCTGCGCCGAATAGCCCAGCCGGTCGCCCCAATCAGAGCTCGCCCGCCAAGTTGGGGTTTCAAACACGAACCCCATTTGATGCGCCATGGCGGTCTTCAAGTAACGCCGATAATAATTGGACAGCGCCGCGACTCCCTCTTGCGATTTCAGCAATGTGAAGGCAGCAAAGTCTGGCAGGTCCAAGCCTTCATCAAAGATCAG
This sequence comes from Pseudomonadota bacterium, assembly GCA_039194965.1. Lineage (GTDB taxonomy): Bacteria > Pseudomonadota > Alphaproteobacteria > Caulobacterales > Hyphomonadaceae > Henriciella. The sequence goes on from JBCCVQ010000007.1 coordinate 44,408, forward strand.
ATAGGTCTCAATCCCACCATCGGTGAGGAAAAAACGGGGCGCGTCCGGTAAAGTGAATTCGGTCATTTTCAATTCTCCTTTCCCGTCCATCACGCGATCTTGCGGCCGAGCAGCATCGACCAGACTTTGTTAGAGCCGCCCTCAAAGAAACCGGCTTCGCCATGCCATTCTTTTGGGTTTTTCCAGGTGCCGAATATCTGATCCCAGATCACCAGCTCACCATAATTATCGGCGTGCCGCTCGCGCTCATGATGGACGCCATGGCCTTCCGGGCGCTCAATGAACCAGCCGATCCATTGCGGGGTTTTGATATTGCTATGCGTGAAGAACACGACCGCGGCCCCGAACACACCAACAATCGCTGCTGCATCGGCGGTAATCCCGACCAACATGGTCAAAGCGAATGAGGCGACAAAAGTGAACCCAATCACGTCCAAGGGATGGTGATAGAGACTGCCCCAGGCATCCATACGCTCTACAGAGTGGTGCATCTGGTGAAAGATCCGCCACAGCGTGTCCGACTTATGCATGGCGCGGTGCCACCAATAGACCACGAACTGAATGGCGCCATAGCCGAGGACAGTTTCGGCCCAAAGCGGCAGGCTGCTGGCATCAAACAAGACCGGACCGGTCATCCAACTCGCCCATAAATAAGGCGAGTAAGTTGCCAAGGCGATGTAAGCGAGCGCCGAGACGACGCCTTTCACCTTCCACAAGCTCGGTTGTGGGAATTTACGCGCTGGGAACAGCGCATCGATACAGATGAAGACGACGAATAAGCCGCCAATCATCAAGTTTATAGGATGTAACATCAAAGGCTCCTTTATTCTGTGATGTCGGAGCGCTATGACCGGTCTGCGTTGGACCCAGCGTTGTAAACAGCGTTGAAATTGCCCATGATAAGCGTTGAAATTGCGCGATTGGCGGCGCAGGAGCGGGACAAATATGGCCTTGGCCTTATCTTTGTTTGGGGAATTTGCGCTGCTGCGCGACGGGGCGATGGTCGATCTTCCGGCGTCGAAGAAGACGCGCGCACTGCTCGCCTATCTTGCGCTCAATCCACGCCCGCATCGCCGCGAGCGTCTTTGCGATCTGTTCTGGGAGCGCACCGATGATCCGCGCGCCGCTTTGCGCTGGTCGCTGACCAAGCTGCGCCCGTTGATCAATGATCCGGAGTTTGAACGACTGACCGCTGACCGTGAACGGATTATCGTCCATCAAGAGGCGTTTCTCCCCGCCCACACAGACCTTGATGACGAACCGCTCGCTGGGCTCGACCTGCCAGACTGCCATGCCTATCAAGCTTGGCTGGTGGCTGAACGTAACCGACTGCTCGCGGGCAAAAACTCTAACGCAGAAGCGCCGCCGACCGCGCTTCAACAAACGCCATCAGATATCAAACAAGACATTCGATTCTGCCGTGCGGCTGATGACACAATGTTGGCTTATGCGATTTCTGGCCAAGGCCCGCCTTTGGTCAAAGCCGCTAATTGGCTGACCCATCTAGAATTTGATCTCACCTCGCCCCTCGATCACAACCAGATTGTTGGGCTGAGTGCGCACCATTCGCTGCTCCGATATGATGGACGCGGCAACGGATTATCCGACTGGGAAACGCCGGAGATTTCGTTCGATCTGATGGTCAGCGATTTAGAGGCCGTGATTGACGCCGCTGAGTTACCGCGCTTTCCACTTATAGGCCTCTCCCAAGGCGCCGCTGTGGCGATTGAGTATGCGGCGCGCCATCCAGACCGGGTCAGTTGTTTGGTCCTGCATGGCGGTTTTGCTTCAGGCTGGAAAATCTCTGGCCCAGAGGATGTGCGCACCGAACGCGAGGCGGTGCAGATGTTGCTCTCGACTCAATGGGGCGCAGACAATCCAAGCTTTCGGCATTTGATCTCAACCAATTTCATACCCGGCGCGACCGAGGTCGAAATTGACTGGTTCAGCGATTTCCAACGTAAGACGACATCAGCAGCGAATGTCTCGCGTTTCATGGATGCATTTGGCGTTATTGATGTGCGCCACCGATTGAGCGAGATCACCGCGCCGACGCTTATCTTGCACTCGCGCGGCGATCAATTGGTTAGCGTCGAGTCGGCGAGAGAACTCGCCGCAAACATTCCCAATGCGCGGTTTCAGTCGATAGAGAGCGACAATCACAGCCTCATCGACCGCGAACCTGCCAGTCAGACGTTTCTCAACTTGGTGTTGGATTTCGTCCGCGACACGTCTGACCAGAATTCGAGATAGTTCACTCTGCGGGTTGTAAGCGCGCGGATTGATCTATCGCATCCGCTTCGCGTTCCCCCTCATCCTCACGAAACACCGTCGTCTGGTTCGGCAAGAATGGCGCGAGATAGAGACCCGCCACCGTCATCGGATAATCCGGCGCTGTGCCAATACCGATATTGTCGTGCGGACGCTCATCCCGCGGATTGTGGAACGTGCCGAATAGAATGTCCCAGACGATGAACTCGCCGCCATAATTTGAATCGCCCACGCCCTTATCTGGATAATGGTGGTAGCGATGATTGTCGCCGATTGAGAAAATATACTCCCACCAACCGAGATTGAGATCGATGTTCGAGTGTTGGAAAATCCCGATCGAGAGCTGCAGGATCACTGCGACCAGCGCGATCTCCGCCGTCGGCTGAACCAGTGCCAACGGGATGGCATACCAGATCGCCTGGCTGACAATTTCCAACGGATGCGCGCGAATCCCGTTCAACCAGTAAAGTCGCTCGACCGAATGGTGCGCCGCATGGATCCGCCACAAAGCTGGAATCTCGTGCAGCGCGCGGTGGAACCAATAGCGAAAGAAATCTTTGATCAGAATGAATAGGAAAACCTGGACGATCGGGTTCCACTGCGTCGGCCAGAGATCATGGCCATATGGCTCGAGCGCTTCGACCATGCCGACAATAAACAATGCACTGACGATCAGCTTGGAAATACCACTCCAGAAGGCGCCGGAGAAATACATGATGATATCGACCGCCGTATCATTGCCGCCTTCCAGCCATTTGCGACTGTACGGCATCAACCGTTCAAACGGCGCGCAATAAAGCCCGTAAATAATCGGCAGGAGCACAAAGCCAGGAACGGTGAGGCTCGTGATACCATTCTCAACCAGCTTGAACCCGATAAAGAGAGAGAGAAGGATGGTGAATGGAAACAGCGTGTTAGAGAGGATCTTACGCAAAAGCGTCCCTTCCAACTTGTAGGACAGGCGATCGAGATGCCGCATCATCCAACGCGTCGGCTTGACGAGAATCCATTGCAAAATGATCTCCAGCAATGCCAGCGGCGCCCCGAGCCAGGTTTCAATGAAGCGCGCGATCCGCGCTTGGCGAGGCATTTTTCGATTGCCGGATCGGATCCCATGAAAGCCAGCCATGTTCCATCTCCCGCGCCGGTTTGCCCGGATTGGATGTCGGGAAAACAGGCTATTTTGAATTAATTGAACATGTTCATTTTTCATGTCACAGCTTCCCTGTCAAGACAGAATTGCGCCGTCCGGATCAAAATGAGTCTGGTTTGAAGTGCGGTTTTGGGGGCCAGTCTAGCGCGGCGCCATACGGATCGCACCATCGAGCCGCAAGCACTGGCCATTGAAATAGCCATTGCGGGCGAGTTCCATGGCGAGCGAGGCAAACTCTTCTGGCTTACCTAGGCGTTTCGGAAACGGCACCGAGGCGGCGAGGCTATCGAGCACCGGTTGCGGCGCGCCGAGCATTAAAGGTGTCGCAAATATACCGGGCATGATCGAATTCACGCGAATGCCAATATTCATCAAGTCCCGCGCCATTGGCAGAACCAGCCCGTTCACCCCAGCCTTGGCCGAGCCATAGACGACCTGGCCGATCTGAGCATCTTGCGCCGCGACCGACGCCGTCATGGTGATACAACCGCGCTCGCCATCCTCCATCGGCTCAGTGTTCGCCATGCCGTGAGCGGCATGCGAGGCGATCCGAAACGATGCGATCAAAATCCCAGCGACACCGCGGGCATAGGTATCTGTTTCGAGCTTCTTGTAGCCGCCAGATTCTTTGTCAAAAGCCAGTGTTTTGCCGCGGGTCGAGGCCATGGCGCAATGCACGCAGATCCGTTCCTGTCCCTGCACAGCCCGCGCTGCGGCAAATCCGGCGACGACGGACTCTTCGTCGAGAATGTCGACATGATGATAGGTGCCACCGATTGCGTCCGCGACCTCTTGGCCTGCCGCATCATTGATGTCGAATATCGCCACCGGCGCCCCGGCAGCGGCAAAAGCCTCAGCCGTGGCCCGTCCAAGACCAGACGCGCCTCCCGTGACAATAGCGGGTGTTTGGGAAGAGAGCTTCACGGTGGAGGTCCTTCTATTCTGGCACAGCGATGATGTGCGCGATCATATGAGTGCCTTCGAACACGGCGGTGTCCTCGACATTTATCCCATCTTCGACAAACACGAAATCCAGCACCCGATCTTGATCGACATCGCTGTGCAGCATGACCAGGAATTTGCTGCCAATGTCAGCGGGGTGATCAATACGGATGGTGACGTCTGCATTCTCACCTGCATCCAGATACGCAAAGCCAGACACCATATCGCCATTCGGGCGCCCATCCATCACGGGGTGTAGGACGAGAAATCCTGGCTTCTCAATCACCACTTTCGGGAAGGTGATGGCCGTCGAGTCAGCGCGAAACGTGGATACAGCCGCGCCATCGACCCGAACTTCAGAAAAATGCGTGACGCCTTCTGTGCGCGTGAGCCCGTCTACCATGATCATATTAGCTTCGCCATTGCCCATTGTGATTTGCGGCGGTGCCGTCTCTGTTTGTTCAGCCGTCGCACAGCTCATCGTGAGCCCTGTAAATGCCAATACGGCCATTAGGGATTTGAGTGTCATAATCAGACCCTTCGCGTTTTGTTTTGATTTTGGAGACCGGTACCGAATGCCATTAGGCAACGTAACCCAGAGCATAAGCTCGCATCACTGCACTGACCCGGTCCGAGACTTCGAGTTTCTCAAAAATTCGCTTGAGAAGTGTGTTGATCGTGTTCACTGAAACCGACATGACTTCAGCCACTTCGGGATTGCTTTTCCCACGCGCGATCAAGTTGATCGCTTCCAATTCACGCCCGGATAGCGTGCGCTCGCGATCCGACGATTTGTACATGAGATCCAAGAGTTTGAGATAGGCGGTCTGCGAGATTGAGTGCAGCACCATCTTATCCATCTCGGTAACTGTCCGTGGTTCGGCTGAGTGAAAACAGAAATATCCATTGCGAAACAGGGGCCCGAATACCGGGACAACGACGCCGCTGCCAAACTCAGCGATGTGGTCGCGATAATAATGCAATTGCGGCGACCTTGGCTCCAGGATCTCGACCATATCATCCCAGTGGAAGGGTTTGGTCGTCCGCACGGAAGCATGCAAAAACGGATCTAAGTAGCCAGGTGATCCTTCTAACGCCACGCCTAAGTCCGCGCTGAAATGTGCCGTGGTTGAGAAGAAGATGGTTTGTTCGGCGGCGGCTTCACTTGGAAAACAGCGACAACAAACGCCGCTCACGCCAGCTTTTTGACAAATCGTATCGATCAGTTTCCAGACCGCGTCTCCGGTCGTGGCACTCGCAATCGCCGCCGCGTATTGACCGAAGTCAAAAGTTTCCGTCAGCCCTGTGCAATTGGGACCTTCGTCCGAGATCGCCTCGGACTCCTTTGCGGAAATCAGTGCCATGTCCTGTCCCTCTGGGTTCTCTCACGCGGCTGCGGGGACCCTCTATTTAGACAGTCTACGTCCAACAACGCGAAATCGGCAAGAGTTCACAACCGATAATTGCGTACGCAAGTCGGGGATCGGGCACATCAGCGCCGCGTCGAGTCGCCCGCATTTTGATAGGGATTTAGCTCGAAAACAGCAATTCAGCGCTGGCGCGGCGCAGGGCCGCTTCGGCCAAAGCGAGCGCCTCTTCCAGTTCCGCGGAGGTTTCGGGTGTCATGGCTGGATTGCGCGGTGCTGTTGCCCGCAGAATTTCCAAATGGTCCGCGATGCTTTTCAGCTCGTTTTTTTGCTGATCGCTGCGTATTTCTGCGCGCGTTTGAATATCAAATACAATAGAAATGATCACACCTCGAATCAAAAGACTTCAGAGAGATAACCCAAATACTCGGATTCTTCTGTCCCACGATCAGGCGACAATTATTCAACGATCAGGGGAATCTATCCCGTTTGGTCAAATGCGTCCTGCCCCGGAAGCCCGTGATAGAACCAACGCGGTGATACGCGTAGAGCCCGCGACAATTTCGCGATCGAGATGGCCGAGATACGCACAGCGCCACTTTCGATTTCGGTCAGGGCCTGGATCGAGAGATCGACCTTCCGCGCGAGATCTGTGACGGAGAGACCCAGCTCCTCGCGCGCCTTCACGATACGGGCACTTAAATGTTGATCGATCATGCTGACCAAAGCCGCGATCTCCGAATGTAATATTATCAAGTGACACGCTCATAGAGTGCGTCGCAAACGTGACGCAAGTCACAAATTCGCAAGGTTACGTGCCAAATCGTGGTTTCTGTTGTGGCTGCTACAGCCCCGTCAACACAGGCATTGTGGCGATCAATATTTGACCGAGCATCCATAAGGCGCAGCACTGGTCACTTCTGGCGTAGATCCATCGGCCACAGCGGTGAGCGCGGCAGTGACATAATTGGTCGCCACAGCGATATCGCTAACCTTGGCCGAGCGGATGGAATCGATTGCGCCTTGGTAGGCTAAAGCCCCCGCGCCATCGATGACATACATATGCGGGGTCGTTTTCGCATCATACAGACGGCCAAGATCACCGCTTGGATCTAACACGGTATAGCTCGGCGCTGCGGCGCGTTCCGCATTCTTGGCCAAGGCCGCGTCAGCTTCCAAATATCCTTGCTTGCCCGGAGCGGAAGATATCACCTGGATCCAAACAATGTCGTCGTCGGTCGCGCCAGATTGCAGAGACTGCATATTGTTCACGGGCTCAGCATAATGCTTTTTGACGAATGGACAGTCATGATTGGTCCATTCCAACACGACAGTTTGATTGGCAAAGTCCGACAGAGAGATGGTCTCGCCCGTGGCTGTGGCCATGTCAGCAAACGCTGGTGCTGCTTCGCCACTGATCGGTGCAGCGTTTGCAGAAAAAGCGATCATCGATCCTGCGGTGAGCGCTACCGCTGTTGCCATTCCGGCCGCGAGGCCAAGATTTCGCCGTGTCAGCATTTGCATTTCGAAACTCCCATAAATTTCCCAGCGGTTGCGAATCTATCTTACCTGGAGGTTTCGACAAGTCCCGTTACAAGATCAATAGATAACAATTCCGGGAGCACCTCTGGCTCTGTCTCGCCCGGCGCATACCACAAATACATCGGAACACCGGCCCGATTGTGCTTTTGCAATTCTAACGCGATGGTTTTGTCACCATTGGTAAAATCAGCCACTAAGAAGGCGACATTGCCCTGCTCAAACGCCTTCGTCACTGGCTTGGTTTGCAGCGTTTGCAGCTTATTCGCTTGGCACGTTACGCACCATTCCGCGGTAAAATCTACGAACACCGCGCGACCTTCAGCTGTGAGCTCAGCCACCCGCTCCGGCGACCAGACTTCCGTTTCATAGCTTGCACTATAGGCATCAGCTGGGGCACTCGACGCTTGCGCCGTGCGTGCCTGCGCGAGCGGCCAGACGAGGCCAGCCGCGATGGCCAAGGCTGCGAGCCCTTTTGCCAACTGTCCGGTTCGCTCAGCGCTGAGCCGAGCAATCATGACAAACACAGCCATTAAACCAATGAGCCACGCCAAACCCACCAGGGTTTCACCGACACTCGTCGCCGACAACAAGCCGAAGATCGGCAGGATCAACGCCAGACCAAGCACCGACAGCAAGATCGCTTTGGCCCCCTGATTGGCGGACTTTAGCGCCCAAATTCCGAACGCGATCAAAGCTGCGCCCGCCACCACCATGGCGGCCATGCGATATCCCGCTAACGCGCCAAGCACGGACAGGAGCCACGCCGCGGTCAGGAACATCGGGAACGCAAAGACTTGCTTCAGCGTTTCCATCCAGGCGCCCGGTTTCGGGATGAATTTCTGCAGGCCGGGCGAAAAGCTCAAAATCAAGAAAGGCAGCGCCATGCCAAGGCCCATGGTCAGCAAGACCAGGACAACATTGACCGCGGGTTGCGTCATTACTGCGCCCAATGCCGCGCCTAAAAACGGGCCCGTACACGGGGCGCCAACCACGGCGGCTAATACGCCGGTAAAGAATGCCCCAGCACTCCCCTGTTTTGCGGCTAAACCTGACCCGACGCTCTGAACCGATGTCCCGAGCTCAAACAGGCCGAGCAGCCAGAGCCCGATCAAGAAGATGATCAAAATCAGCGCCGTGACCAGGATCGGATTCTGCAACCAGAAGCCCCAAATCGCGATCCCCGTGGCAGCTCTCACCGCCAAAATCGTCGCCGCCAAGGCTCCAAAGCTGATCAATACGCCGGCGGCGTACCAGAGCCCGTGCGTCCGCGCCTCGCTAGCATTGCCATTCGCCGTCGAGGCGACGATGCCCATCGCTTTTATCGATAGGACCGGCAAAACGCAGGGCATCAAGTTGAGGATGAGGCCGCCGATCAAAGCGAACCCCATAAGAACCAAAAGATTGCTTCCTGCCGCGGTGCCTAAACCACTGCCTGAAACGGCGCGATCGGTCGTGCCTGGTAAGACACTGCCGGACGTCGCACTGACTTCAAACGCGAGCCCGCCAAGTGTGACCACACCGGCAATTGAGTCCGGCAAATCAGCGTCCGCATTGGCCGGCTGCAATTGCAGACTGACACCTTGATCGCCAGAACTTGCAAGCTGCTCGGCTGCGTGGGTGATTTCGTGGCCATATGGGAAGAAGCGCGGTTCTCCAGGCTGCCCGGCTACTTGCTCGCCTGCGACTGACAGAGTCCAAAGCCCGCCGGTTTTGCTGAGGCGCGTCTCGCCGTTGAACGCTGGCGGCACCTGCTTGAGCGCGCCTTGGATCTGCTCAGATCCATGTTGGTCCGGCAATTGCGCCGCGCCGACCGATAAGAGCAATCGGATATCCGCACTTTCGGGAATGCAGATATCTTCGCAAATCAAATAGTCCGCGACCCCTTCGAACAGGATTGGACCATCTGCGTCTTCAGGAATGTCGACGGGAAACGGCAAGACCACTTGGTCTGAATAGCCGTAATCCATAATCTGTCCGGGAACGACCGGAAGCAGTTCTGGCAGCGGCCACTTAAACGCACCAACGCTGTCTTCAGCGACGCCACTTGTATCGCCCCAGGTAATTTCGGGCGGAATGCCCGCATCGCCAGGATTCACCCAATATATATGCCAGTTCGGATCGATCTCGAATGACAGACCAAACCATACGGTCTCACCGGGAACCGCGAGTGCGCGCTCCGAAATCAGTTCAACGCGCGCATGACCGCCATCCACAGGTTGCGCCTGTGACGGCACGAGCGCGGCGACAAACATGGTCGCAAAAAGGACGAAGCTGCGGAAAAGCGACATCTATTGAATCCCGTCTGGTTGCTCGCGGATGCATATAGGAGCTCGTAGGCTAGGAAAACCACCTCGCGAGGATGTGACCACACGAAATGATACGCGGACAATAAAAAGGGCGGCTTAAACAAGCCGCCCAGATTTCATCGATTGTTTGAAGTCGCCTAGCTTACAGGCGGTGTCGTGGGCGGAGTCGTCGGCGCTGCTGCAGGCGCGGCCGGCGCAGCAGGCGCGGCTGCCGCGGCGTTTTGTTGCGCGAGAAGCGCGCGCGAAATGATCCGTTGCCAATTCAGCAAAGAGATCATGTGCGCATAAATCGCCCCAAGCGCACCATTCGCGCGTAGCTCTTTAAACTGCTCGTCCGTCAATTCGTTGAGCTTGTTCTCATCAATGGCCCAATAGTCAGCGATTTTTTGCTGATCGCCAACCGGATTGCCTTGCGGGTCGCGCGGCTGGAAGTTGACAGATTTCTCTTCAAACAGACCCATGCGCGTGATGATCGCGGTGAAATCGGAGGTCGAACGACGTTGGCGTTCAAATTCTTGGCAAAATTCAATCGCGTTTTGCGTAAACGCGCTGGGCTGACCGTTCTCAAACAACAGAACTTCAGGCTGATTGGTCACCATTGGCGCGTCTCGGTCGATGCACAAAAGCAGGCGGTCGCTTTGATTGTCGTTCGCGAACACGAACGGATATCGACGCACAAACGCCGGAACGTAAAAATCTGGGTCGACCTGGCCGGCATCGGTCACAAACAGGTTCTCACCTGGGCGAATGCCCATAACAGCGACCGGTGTACGCTCTTCGCCGACGAAAATAATCGGGAAAGACGCAGCGGCCATTCCAAATTCAGTCACAGTTACTGGGATCGCATGCGCCTGGCGCAAAAATCCGAACGGCTGGTCAATTTGTTTCACACCCAATCCGGCATGCTGTTCCGGATTAATCGGTTGTGGGTTCTTGTAGAACAGAACGTTTCCGGTCAGTTCTGGTTGTTGTGTAGTCGGTGTATTTTCCACGGGCCACTCCGGTTGATAGACTGGCGGGGTGTAACGGAAATGGGTAAAGCCGACAACACTTAGACGGGTAAGGAATGCAGCTGTTGCAGATGTTTCATGAATTATTCCGGAAATCACGTGTTTGGCGCGCGATGATTCGGACCCAACGACTTGTTTTGATCAGCTTGGGGGTCAGTCTCATCTTCACGCTGAACGCCTGCAGTCAGACGGATGATGAATCGCGATCCATTCGGCGGGCCATCGCACAATCCCAGGCCATCGCCTCGGACTTTTTGCGGACGGAACTTGCATTGTCTCCCGAAACGGCGAGCCGATTGGATTTAGAACGATATCTCAGCCCAAACGCCAATTTTGCATTGGATAATCATTCACAAGCCGGGTTTGAGCGCCGCCGATTGGTACGCATCGAATTGCTGCAACGCCTGCACAATCGGCCACGGCTACCCGATGACCATCCCTTGACGCGCGATCTGAGCATCGCCGAGCGCGCATTGGTGGATCTGATCTCATTAGAACAGCTTGGATATGGCAGATTCGACTATGCCCATTATCGCCCTTATGCGATCGATCCTTATTCGGGCATTTGGATCGAAGGCCCCACCCTATTGGCGTATCGCCAATCGATCACCAATGCCAATCAGGCCGCCGCATATCTCGCCCGTCTCCGCGCATTGAGTGCTGCTGTTGCAGACACAAAGCGGCGACTGATCGCAGACCAAGCGTCGGGCATACTGCTCCCGCGCGCACTCGCCGAAGAGACTCGCGACCGGCTGACGCAGCTACTCGAAGACGAGGTAAATGGGCTCAACCGTTTGACCGAAACTTATAACGCTCTGACGTCGACAATTGGCGGCTTGGATCAGAGTCAACGTGAACATCTCTCCGAATTGGTTCGATTGGAGCTCAACGAAAACCTCCGCCCAGCCTATCTAGATTTGATTTCGACCCTCTCCGCCGCAATTGACGCGACCGCGGATCAAGCAGGCGTCTGGGCGCAGCCACGCGGCCAAGATTTGTATTCAGGCATTCTCAACGCCGCTTTAGGCGAACGCTTGAGCACGGACCGGTTGCATGAAAGCCATCTCGAAACCGTCGTGCAGCAGGTGCAAATCGTGTCCGACATGATGACTCTAGAGGCCGATCTGGCTGCGACGCGAGCGCCTAAACCCGAAGGCTTGGCGGCACAGTTCGAATGGTTTCAGACCGTTACGATAACGACGTCAAATAGTGCCGCTGAGAGGTCGGCTGAACCCGCGATCTTAGACACGCTCCTCGATCTCGGGCCGAAGTCAGACTGGCAACGCGTCGCCACCGCGCCGAGCTTAGCGGAACAGGCCAACGCCGTTCGACAATTCCTGGCTGTTTGGGACAGCGCCCCATATCTGACCTGGCGCACTGAAGGCGCGGGAGCGCGGGCGCCTTACCGACAATTGACGGAGTATCCGGCGATCCAGGCGGCTTGGCAGCATTATATCTGGAGCAATGACACGATTGCACCTGGGGACACGCCCCCCACCATGGTTGCCGTGGCACAGCGTTCGATCAGCCTGACCCAATCGGTTTTCGCCGCCGCGGACACAGGCATCCATCTCAATCGTTGGAGCATTGCCGAGGCGACCGACTATATCGCCGCTCATTCTGGGCTGCAGGTTGAGGTGGCGCGGCAACTGGCTTTGTCGATCGCCGCGCGCCCTGGCTATCATACGGCTGTCGCCGCCGCGTGGCAGCGATTTGAGTCTTTGTCTGAGCGCGCTGAAGCGGTGTTGGGAGAACACTATTCCGAAACCGAATTCCAACGCACACTGATCGAGCCAGGTCCCCGCCCTCTCGCTTATATCGAACAAGATATCGAAGCTTGGTACGGGGCGCGCCTGGCCAATCGATCCAGCAATTAAGCGGCGAGTGCGAGTTCTGGGTCGGTGTGTTCCAGGACTGGGTTAAGACCCGCCTCTAAATCACATAAAGCTCTGGCGCGATCTGCGGGATCTGTTTCGCGCAAAACAAAGACGGCACGCGCGCCATAGCGTTCAGCGTCCGCCCAGGCCCAAATCGGTTGCACATCATGCAGGCGACCGCGCAACGGGGTCAGGCGCACCACGCGCCAGCCGAACGGACCTTGTGCTGCGAACAGGGCCACACCAGCTTCGCGCGCCCAAGGCGCGTTCGGGGCCATGCGTGTGAAGGAATAAGCTCTGCCGGAACGACCGCGGAATTTCATCTCTCTCATCTGTGTTCTCCTTGTGTTCCGTTCTTTATATTCTACTTTTGTTCTCATGCAAGAAGTTTTTGGTTAACAAGGTCTTAACACATTCTGCCCGCAGCGATCTGGCATGGTGAGTTACATTTCCGACACAAATGCTTGCGCTGTGGATGGTTTTGACATATGAGCCTTTTGCTCACCCGAAGCATAAGGGTGAGATTTGGAAAACTCATCGCAATTTTGAGCGGCTAACTTGAATTTGCGAGACGTCATACCCAGATAATGCTCATCTTGAGCATAACAGGAGGCTGAGATGGCAAGACTGATCGATTCCGGACCTGGATGTCCGACCCCTACCCCCATTCGCGCGGCAAATGCTGCTGAAGCGCGCGGCCTCGTATATGATGACGCGGTGAGAGCAAAGACCGACCACCTTTACCGCTTGGTGAGCGACTTCATCACCCCAATGGAATGGCCTGCCGTGGCGCCGCTCGTGGCAGCCATCAATGATTTGAAGGCCGAGAAGAACGCCGTCATCCTGGCGCATAATTATATGACGCCGGATATCTTCCGCCTGGTTGGCGATTTTCGCGGTGACAGCCTGCAGTTGGCCCGCGAAGCCGCAAATGTCGACGCTGACATCATCGTTCAAGCTGGCGTACATTTCATGGCCGAGACCTCGAAAATCCTGGCGCCGAGCAAAACCGTGCTGATTTCCAGCCTCGAAGCGGGCTGCTCGCTGGCAAGTTCTATCACCGGCGCGGATGTGCGGCTGATTAAAGAGCGCTATCCAGAGTATCCGGTCGTGACCTACGTCAACACCACCGCCGACGTGAAAGCCGAGTGCCACATTACCTGCACCAGCTCAAACGCCGCGCAAGTGGTCGAAGCGGTCGCCAAAGAGTGGAACACCGATACGGTAATCCTGGTTCCTGACCAGTATCTGGCGAAGAATGTCGCGGCCCAAACCGACATCCGCATCATCACCTGGCCTGGCGCGTGCGAAGTGCATGAATTGTTTAGCGCAGACGATGTCGAAGCCTTGCGTGAAGCACATCCGGGCGTGGTCATCCTAGCTCACCCGGAATGCCCACCAGATGTGTTGGAAAGCGCCGATTTTGCCGGCTCTACCGCAGCCTTGGCCTCTTACGTCAAAAATGAGAGCCCGGCGAAAGTCGTGTTGCTGACCGAGTGTTCGATGTCCGACAATGTCGCGGCAGAGAATCCCGGCGTAGATTTCGTTCGCCCGTGCAACCTGTGCCCGCACATGAAGCAAATCACGCTGGAAAACATTCTCGACTGCTTGATCGAGATGAAACACGAAGTGACCATCGATGAAAAGGTTCGCGTCCAAGCCAAAGCCGCAATCGATGCAATGCTGGCGCTGCCGAAAATGGCCAATCCATTGGCCTTTGAGACCGGCCTGAAGCCCATGGACATTGAGGTAATTTCACCCAACTGATGCCTTGTCGCAGCCATATACGCGGCTAAGGTACCGTAAAGGCGTGAGTCGAAGGAGACCCCAATGGCGAAATGGCTGGCAGTAATGATTGCAGGGGTTTTGAGCCTATCTCTCTTGTCCGCAGGGGCAGATACGAAAGACCCTCGTGATGTGCTCGGATCTTGGAGCTTCCAAACCAAGCCGTATCGCCAGGGTCAGTGCATCATGACTGGAACCATGCGATTGAGCAGCCATCCAGAAGACGGGCTTTATGAGTGCGAACTCACAGCCGTAGAGGTATGTTCCATGTGGGGCCGGTCGGTCGTATTGCAGGAATGCAAAGCCCGCCGGTTTGGCAATCAAGTTTCGATCCGCTCAGAAATCAAACAGATGCTGGAGCAAAAGGTCGAAGGTTTGATCTATGTGCCGGATAATTTCAGTCTCACCATCCAAGACCCCAGCCGCATGTGGGGGGCGCTCGTCTCTGCGGCCACTGCACCCGTCGAGTTTCGCCGGTCTGAAGATGGGATATCCTGATGCGTACTCTTGCCCTGGCCACCTGTGCAAGTCTGATGACATTGCCCGCCATGGCAGATGCGAATGTTGCGGGTCATTGGTCGTTTGAAGCCAATGTCGAAGCCGACTGCACATTTGGCGGAACTGCGCATTTGGAGAAGACAGGTGAGAACCGGTTCAAAGGCGAACTCACAGCGCGGCAGAGCTGCCCGCTTTTGCCAGAAGACTATCTGGTGCGCCAGGATTGCGATGCCTCCCAACTTGGCAACCAATTGTCCGTTCGCTGTCGCATCGTTGAATTCGTCAATGGCTTTGAGAGCGAATTTTACTACCCAGACAATTTCACCCTGACAATCGAGTCTTCGGCCCGTATGCACGGCGCATTGGTCAGTGCGGGACGCGCCGTTCCGGCACAGTGGGTCAGGGACGAAGGGGGCATTTCTTGACATCCACGATCGGGCCACGGCCCGAAAGATACACGGCCCCT
This sequence comes from Pseudomonadota bacterium, assembly GCA_039194965.1. Taxonomy (GTDB): domain Bacteria; phylum Pseudomonadota; class Alphaproteobacteria; order Caulobacterales; family Hyphomonadaceae; genus Henriciella. The sequence goes on from JBCCVQ010000007.1 coordinate 59,625, forward strand.
GCTGGCGCAGGCGATGCCCGTATTTTGATCGTTGGGGCCGGCCTTGCTGGTCTGTTCCTAGCCCTGCGACTGGCGCCGCGCCCGTGTACCGTCATCACGCCGGCGCCGCTCGGCCAAGCCGCCTCGTCGGCCTGGGCCCAAGGCGGGCTCGCAGCCGCGCTGCACCCGCTTGATAGCCCGGAGCAACACGCCGCAGATACTGTCGCCGCAGGCGCTGGTCTGGTCGAACCTGCCATCGCCAAATTGATTGCAGAAGACGGCCCGAAACGGGTGCGTGACCTGATCGAACTCGGGGTCCCATTCGACCGCACGCCAGATGGTCAGCTGGCGCTCAGCTTAGAAGCGGCACACTCGCACCCTCGGGTTGCCCGTGTGGCAGGCGACTTAGCTGGAAAAGCGATCATGGGCGCGCTGACCGCAGCAGCAAGAACGGCCAGCCATATCGAACTGATCGAACATGCTAAAGCGGTCGGTCTTTTACAAGACGCGCAGGGTCGTATTGGTGGGGCAATCTTGAAAGACCGCCGCGGACGCATCTCGACCTTCTCAAGCCCGGAAACGGTGCTCTGCACGGGAGGGTCAGGGGGCTTGTTCCGCGTCACAACCAACCCACCTCAGGCGCGCGGCGATGCGCTAGCAATGGCCTATATTGCAGGCGCCGTGATTGCCGATCCGGAATTTGTTCAATTCCACCCCACGGCTATGGATGTTGGCTTAGATCCATCTCCCCTCGCCACAGAAGCTTTGCGCGGCGAAGGCGCGGTTTTAGTCGGTGAAGACGAAACACCGTTTATGGCGCGGTATCACCCACAGGCCGAACTCGCGCCCCGCGATGAGGTGGCGCGCGCCATTCATTCAGAAATTTCGGCAGGCCGCAAAACCTTCTTAGACACGCGCGATGCGATCGGTGATAAGATCAAAGATCACTTCCCGACGGTCTTCGCCGCGTGCATGGCCGCGGGCATCGACCCGCGCCAATCCACGATCCCAGTCGCACCGGCTATGCATTATCATATGGGCGGGATCCTGTCCGATACATGGGGCCGCGCCAGTCTGAACGGATTGAGCGTTTGCGGTGAATGCAGCAGCACGGGTGCACATGGGGCCAATCGTCTGGCGTCGAACTCCCTTTTGGAAGCTGTCGTCATGGCGGCTCGAATTGCCGATCGCTTGCGCGAAAGCGAGCTCAAACCCGCCGCGCAAAGCACCGGACTGATGCCAGCTGACTTACCGGACGAGATTCTGCAAAGCCTGCGCGTGGATATGGCGGCTCAATGCGGCGTGGTCCGCGATGGCGCTGGCCTTTCCCAATTGCTGTCTCGTATTGAACAGCACGAAGCCGAGTATCCCGAGGCGCGCGCCTTATGTGCCGCGCGGATCATCGCCGACGCAGCGCTCGCGCGCACCGAAAGCCGGGGAGGTCACTATAGATCCGATTTTCCCGACACCACCCCAGAGGCGACGCGAACCTTTGTCAGCCAAATCGAACGGAACGCGTCAGAATTGGAATCTGTTACATGAGCTTCATCGCCCCGCCGCCCCTACCGGACATTGTGCTTGATCCGATTGTTCGCCTCGCTTTGGCCGAAGACCTTGGTCGGGCCGGCGACTTGACCACAGACGCGACCATTCCCCCTGGGACACAGCTCACCGCCCATATCCGCGCCAGACAGGCCGGACGGCTCGCGGGTATGGACGCAGCGACTTTTGCGCTGAAACTGATTGACCAAAATGTCAGCCTCGATGTTAGCAAAGGCGACGGTGACACGCTCGCGCCAGGCGACACGGTTGCGGTCATGCAAGGCGCAGCGCGGTCCATCTTGATTGCCGAGCGGACCATGCTGAACTTCCTCGGGCGGTTGTCTGGCATCGCATCTCTGACGGCTCAATTTGCCGATAGAATGGCTCACACCAAGGCCAAAATTGTCTGCACCCGCAAAACCACGCCAGGACATCGCGCCGTAGAGAAACGCGCTGTGCGCTGTGGCGGGGGAACATCGCATCGCTACGGATTAGATGATGCCATCCTGATAAAAGACAATCATATCGCCGCTTGTGGCTCGATTGCCGAGGCCCTTCAGCGCGCCCATGCCTATGCGGGGCATTTGCGGATGATTGAAATCGAAGTGGATTCTTTGGATCAACTCGCAGAGGCACTTCCGCACAAACCGCATGCCGTGCTGCTCGACAATATGGAGCCAGACTTGTTGCGCCAAGCCGTGGCAATGATCGAGGATCAATGCCTCGCCGAAGCCAGCGGCGGCATCACCCTGGAAACCGTCGCGGCGAAAGCCGAAACAGGTGTCGATTATATCTCGTCCGGCGCACTGACTCACTCTGCGTTAAATCTTGACCTCGGCCTGGATATCCTCTGACCTGTCTGAAACTCAGACAAATCGGGAGATCACACATGGCCAAGGCAAATGGACGTCAGTCCATTTTCATCACAGGAGCCGCCTCCGGCATCGGTGCCGAAACCGCAAGATTGTTCCAATCGCGAGGCTGGTTTTGTGGCCTCTATGACGTCAACGAAGACGGCTTGAAAGACGTGGCCGCTGAGATCGGCGCCGACAATTGCCATGTCGCCAAACTCGACGTCACCAAGCGCGATGATTGGGCCGCTGCGATGGCTGGGTTTGGTGAGGCCACCGATGGTAAGATGGATGTCTTGTTCAACAATGCTGGGATCGGTCGCCATGGCTGGTTTGAAGACATTCCGCCCGAAGAGTCTGACCTTGTTGTCGACGTCAACGTCAAAGGCGTGATCAATGGCGTCTATGCTGCCCTGCCTTTGCTGAAAACGACCAACAATGCGCGAATCGTAAATACGGCCTCAACCGCGGGCATACTTGGCTCCCCCCGACTCGCGGTCTATTCAGCCACCAAGTTTGCGGTGCGGGGGCTGACAGAGGCGCTCGACATTGAACTCTCTGGGCTCGGGATTCGGTGTACCAGCTTAATGCCTTGGTTTATCGACACGCCGATTTTGGACATAGGTCTGACCGAGGGAGCGAACGTCAAAATGGCGGATGAAATCCGTGAACAGGGCCAAGAAGTCTACCCAGTCTCACTCGCCGCTGAGACCGCTTGGGAAGCCGCGCATGGCAAGGATGTGCACTATATGGCCGGCAAAATGGCCAAACGCGCGCGCTTTGCTGCCCGGTTCATGCCGGGTCGAATCAAAAAACAAATAAAAGCGGGCTTACCGCCGCGCGATTAAAGCGCGGAGTTTAAGGCCGTCGCTTCGATCGCGGCTTCACTCATGCTGTCTTCAGCGCTATCAGCGGACGTGGTCAAGCTGACGCTGGCTCGGACATTCTGAAGCGATTGCGCGTTCAGATCCGCAGCGGTTGAAGAAACTGGCGTGAGCAATTCGGTCGGCGCCACGGAGGCGGCGCCAGCCGGCGTGATGGCTTTCAATCCAGCATTACGCTTGGCTAAGCGGGCGCTCTGACGCGCCGACGCCACAGACCATTCTGAGCCGCGTGGGAAGCGATAGAAAATGTGGGTGCCAATTTTCCGCGTCTTGATCAGACCGGAATTCCAAATCGGATCCACATAAGTCGCATGATAGTGCGTCGCACCGCCGGTCTTACGCTCGTTCAGATCCATCATCACATGCGCTGCAATGCTTTGGGCTTTGTCCCATTTCGCGCCGCGCGGCTGTTTGCTCGTGGCACCATCACAGGTGAACGTAAACTGACAGCCTGTGGTCCGCGTCGCGCCTTGGTAAACCACGTCGCAAATCGTGTTTGGATAGCGATGGTCATTGACCCGGTTTACGATGACTTCAGCGACGCCCAACTGGCCGTTCAAAGACTCGCTGCGCGCTTCATAATAGATCGCTTCAGCCAAACACTGGCTCTGGCGCACCATGTTTTCCGCCTCAGTGCGTTTTGGCACATCAAGCGTCACCAAACTGCCAATCGCCGCGAGATCGCGGTCGAAAGCGGCATATGGGCTCAGTGCTGAACTTGGGTCGCGTTCAAGAGACACTTCGACAAATTTCAGCCAGTCATGATTAAGCAGCTCAGATTTATCGTTCAGGGCATAGGTGACTTGCACATCGTCCTGGCGGATTTCCGCCAATTGGACGCTGCGGTCACGGAATTGTTCTTCGCTTTGCTGATCGGCATTGACCCCAGCAATAACTGGCATCGCAGCCACAAAAGCGGCGAAACAAGACACGCCGAGCACACCTTGCGCGAAATTGCGGCGCTGTCTGGCAGACGTTTGCATGCGCCACCAGCGGCCAAATCGCGCGGTCACGGTCGCGCCCGTCATCGGGTTTCTGGAAATATCCGTCATCGTCGTTTTTATTCCCACCACACTTGAGGGTCATTCATCCCCTGCAAGTTTCAAACCTTTTCTTATCAGAACGGCGTCCCAGCCGGTTTATCTGTTATTGGCCCCTGCATATTTGGGGAGAGCGTAGAAAATCAATTCTAGAAACCATCATTATCCACACATTTCTTTTCGCTCACGTGAGGTGAATGCGTCCTGAATTCAGCGAAAATCCGGGACAAAATCGCGTAAAACTCCGAATCTATTGCAGTTTCGAAGTAAAGTTGAACGAAATTTGGGTTTTGTTAACTAAAACCAACTGTTGCCCAAAGAGCACAGAACCGAGGATCACGTTTTGTTACGGAATCGGAACAATTTCTCCTTAGAGGCGAAAGCTACGACTCCCGCAACACAGCGTGCGCCGCGGCCAAACGGGCGATTGGCACGCGATAGGGCGAACAGGAGACGTAGTTCAGGCCGATTTGGTGACAGAAAATCACCGAGGCCGGATCGCCGCCATGCTCGCCGCAAATGCCGAGCTTGATGCTCTCACGGGTCGCTCGGCCACGTTCTGCCGCGGTTTTGACCAACTCCCCGACACCTTCTTGATCAATGGTGACGAACGGGTCTTTCTCATAGATGCCCTGCTCTTCATAGGCGGTCAGGAATCGTCCCGCATCATCGCGTGATATGCCCAGAGTTGTCTGGGTCAGGTCATTCGTGCCGAACGAGAAGAATTCGGCGGTCTCAGCAATTTGTCCGGCACGCAGTGCGGCGCGCGGCAATTCGATCATCGTGCCGACCAGATAGCTCAAAGTGGTCCCGGTCTCTGCAAACACAGCAGCGGCTGAATCATCGACCACCGTTTTCAGGATATCCAGCTCTTTACGGGTGCCGACCAATGGAATCATCACTTCCGGTGTTGGCTGGGTTCCGGTGTCTTTCGCCACAGCAACTGCCGCTTCAAAGATCGCGCGCGCTTGCATGGCGTAAATCTCTGGATAGGTGATACCGAGACGACAGCCGCGATGTCCGAGCATCGGATTGCTCTCATGCAACGCGTCAGCCTGCGCCTTCAGCGCTTTCACATCCATCCCAGATGACGCCGCAACTTCTTCCATTTCCGCATCGCTGTGCGGCATGAATTCATGCAATGGCGGGTCGAGCAGGCGAATGGTGCACGGCGCTTCGCCCATAATCCGGAAGATTTCTTCAAAGTCAGAGCGCTGCATCGGCAAGAGCTTTTCGAGCGCCGCCTCGCGTCCATCTTTGGTGCCCGCCAAAATCATACTGCGCACGACTGGGATCCGGTCGGCATCGAAGAACATGTGCTCCGTCCGGCACAGGCCGATGCCTTCAGCGCCGAAATCTTTCGCGACTTGCACGTCGGCCGGCGTCTCTGCATTGGTCCGCACGGCCAATTTGCGGACTTTATCCGCCCACCCCATCAGCAGACCAAAGTCGCCAGACAGGTCCGGTTGCTGCATTTCAACTTCACCGAACAGGACTTCGCCTTCAGCGCCATCGACCGTGATGATTTCGCCTTTTTTGATTTCACGGTCACCGACCCGGAAGACACCAGCTTCGGTATCAATCTGCAGCGAACCCGCACCGCAGACGCAAGGCCGCCCCATGCCCCGCGCGACCACTGCCGCGTGCGAGGTCATCCCGCCGCGCGCGGTGACGATCGCCCGCGCGGCATGCATGCCGTGAATGTCTTCTGGACTGGTTTCGACCCGCACCAGAATGACCGCGCGCCCGGCTTCCGCCAGGTGCGCCGCTTCATTGGAATCGAACACCACTTGGCCGACCGCCGCGCCGGGGCTCGCAGGCAAGCCTTTGACCACGACATCACGCGCCGCATTCGGCGAGATGGTTGGGTGCAACAATTGATCGAGCTGTGAGGGCTCGAGCCGCATGATCGCCTCTTCTTCACTGATCAGGCTTTCATTCGCCATATCGACCGCGATTTTCAGTGCCGCCGCGGCGGTCCGCTTGCCGTTCCGGGTCTGCAGCATGTAGAGCGTGCCGTCTTCGACCGTGAACTCAATGTCCTGCATGTCGCGATAGTGTGCTTCCAGCGTATCGGCGACGTCGGTGAGCTGTTTATAGACCACGGGCATCACTTCTTCGAGCGGCGCTTCATCAGATTTCAGCTCATCCGCGCGGGCCCGCGAAATCGGCGCAGGGGTGCGGATGCCGGCGACCACGTCTTCGCCCTGCGCATTGGTCAAGAATTCGCCATAGAACACATTCGCGCCGGTCGATGGGTCACGCGTAAAGGCCACGCCGGTCGCTGACGTCTCGCCCATATTGCCAAACACCATGGACTGAACATTCACCGCTGTGCCCCATTCAGCTGGGATGTCATTCAGCTTGCGATAAAGAATCGCCCGGTCATTCATCCAAGAGCCAAACACCGCGCCAATCGCGCCCCAGAGCTGTTCGCGCGGATCATCTGGGAACGGCTTGCCAAGCTTCTCAGCCACCGCGTCCTTGTACTGACCGACAATCGTTTTCCAATCTTCGGCTTGCATCTCAGTGTCGAGCTCATAGCCCTGGCTGTCTTTGTAATCGTCGAGAATATATTCAAACGTGTCGTGACGCAGGTTGAGCACGACATTCGAATACATCTGAATGAACCGGCGATAGCTGTCATAGGCAAACCGCTCACCCGCTTTTGCTGCGAGGCCCTGCACGGTGACTTCCGACAGGCCGAGATTCAGCACCGTATCCATCATCCCCGGCATCGAAGCGCGTGCGCCTGAGCGGACTGAAACCAGCAATGGATTGTTCGCATCGCCAAAGACTTTGCCGGTCTTTTCCTCCAGCATTTTCAACGCGTCATCGACTTGGCCGTTCAAGTCTTCTGGATAGGCCTCGTTGAGATCATAATAAGCCGTGCAAACATCAGTGGTCAGGGTGAAGCCAGGTGGAACCGGTAGACCCAAGCTCGCCATCTCTGCGAGATTGGCCCCCTTGCCGCCCAACAAGTTCTTCATCGCTGCGCTACCGTCGGAACTTCCGCCACCGAAAGAATAGACCCATTTGGTCTCTACGCTTGCGCCATCACCCATATTGTCCTCCGTCTCTCAAGACGTAAATTTACTCTGCCCACGGCGTGAGTCTCAGATGCAAGTCTAGCGCCATGGTTAGCGCCGAGAATCAAGTCAGAAATTCTGCTGATTGCGTTGTCACGATGAATTGTCGCAAGAATTGACCTCTATCCACAGCGAATTGGCCAAAATCTGTTGCTGCACCGCAACATCGCTGTTCCGAATCGAGATCAGTCAGGTTACGTTCAGTTACATTCTTGTAAGAATGTGAGACGTTTTGTGATGTACACCACGGCGCCTCGCCCCAGAATCAGGGCAAGCTACGGGTACAGTATAAGAGTTGTTTCAAAAGGGTGGGCCAAATGAACAAGATTAAACTGCGTGACGTTCTGTCTCTGAATACGGCTGCGGTATTGGCGGCAGCGGTGCTGTGTGTGGTGTTAGCGACGGATCCTGGTTTGCTGGGGTAACGGATTAGACATAGCGCAACAAAGTTCCGCAGATGCCAGCGCAAGCTGGTATCCAAGGACGGTAATCACCGCTTGTCCTAGACCAACGTTCTGTCCCTAGACCCCAGCTTGCGCTGGCGTCTGCGGCTTGGGTTATGGGTACAGCTTCAAATACAATCCGGCCCGATTGGAACTTTTGCGTTTAACTCAGCGTACACCCCTAGTTCCGGCGATGCCAGCGAAAGCTGGTATCCAAGGACGGTATTCACGCCTTGTCCTAGACGAAAGTTCCGTCCCTAGACCCCAGCTTGCGCTGGCGTCTGCGGCTGGAGGACTACTGGTTTATTCTTAAGTACAAATCATCCCAGTGCGGATTTTCAGACTCTATGAGTTCAATCTTCCACGCGCGCTGCCAGGCCTTAATCTGATACTCCCGCACCTTCCCTGCTTCACGCGTTTCATGCCTCTCGCACCAGACCAAGCGGTGCACGCGATACTTCTTCGTAAACGCGCTGCCTCGCCCTTCTCGATGTTCAAACACGCGGCGCACCAAATCGTCCGTATGCCCGCAATAGAGCGTGCCATTCTTCTGACTGGCGAGAAGATAGGTCCAGAATACACGGTCCACCCCATCCTCCGAATATAACTGCGTGTGCAGGAATCCACGGACCGATAAGGGCTTCAAGCACCTGAGGGTTGTATCTTTCTTCGACCCTATTCCCCGGCGATGCCAGCGCAAGCTGGTATCCAGGGACGGTAATCCCCACTTGTCCAAGATGAACGTTCTGTCCTTAGACCCCAGCTTTCGCTGGCGTCTGCGGAAAACAACTACCCCTCAATCTTCGAGAAGTCCGCCACGGTCCCCATCGCGGCGCGCATTCTGTTGAGCAAGTTTAGCCGGTTCTCGCGCACCGCCGCATCGTCGGCATTGACCATCACACTGTCCGGCCCGTCAAAGAAGGCATCCACTGGCGCACGCAGGCTCGCCAGGGCCGACATGGCCGCAGCGAAGTCTTCTTTTTCGAGCGCGGTTTGGGCCGCCTTAGCACTGGCGCTGATGGCCTTGAATAGAGCGGTTTCGGCTTTTGCTTCGAGCTTGCTGTCATCGACCGCACCGTCAAAGGCGCGTTTGTCTTTCTTCTCCTCAGCACGAAGAATATTCGCCGCGCGCTTATAGCCTGCGAGGAGATTGGCGCCGTCTTCAGAGTCGAGGAAAGCCGCCAGCGCTTCCACGCGCTTAACGATCAGGACAAGGTCATCTTCGCCAAGCGCAAACACCGCATCGATGAGGTCGTGGCGTTGGCCTTGGTCGCGAAGGTATTGTTTGAGGCGGTCAGCGAAGAAAGCGAGGAGGTCTTCCGCCTTTTGCCATGCAACCTCGCCATCGGAAGATGCACCACCCGCCATTTCAAATATATCGTAGAATCCATAGGAGTTGGGTCTCTGTTTCCATTCCGGACTGGATGGCGATGCATACTTGGCTAGGCCAACCCCAGAATGCTTCGCTAACGAAACTCCGAACTCGCCTAACAAACCGAGCCGAACCTCATTCTCTAAGACAATCCGCACCACGCCCAGCGCCGCCCGGCGCAGCGCGAACGGGTCCTTCGACCCTGTCGGCTTTTCATCAATCGCCCAGAAGCCAACCAATGTGTCGAGCTTATCGGCCAGCGCCACAGCAATGCTGACCGGCTCAGACGGCACCGCGTCTGACGGGCCTTGTGGTTTGTAATGGTCGCGAATGGCATCCGCGACTTGAACAGCCGCTTCCGCCGAGTAGGGTCGCAACTTGGCCGTCGCTTCGTCCGCCACTTCGCTCGGGCGCAAGGGGTTTAACCCCGCTTCTGCAAGCGCGTAATAGCGCCCCATCACGCCCTGTAATTCGGGAAACTCGTAGACCATTTCCGATACCAGGTCGGCTTTGGAAAGTTTCGCTGCCACACCTGCCAAGTCAGCATCTGCGCCGACTTTCGGTGCGAGCTCTCGGGCAAGCGCATGCACACGCTCAGTTTTATCGAGCAGCGTTCCGAGCTCTTGTTTGAAGGTAATTTTGCCCAGTTTTGGAATGAATGCGCCGAGTTTCGACTTCTTATCATTCTCCCAGAAGAAACGCCCATCTTCGAGCCGTGCTGACAAGACTTTCCGGTTCCCTGCAGCAATCGCCTTGCCGCCATCCACCGCGTCAATATTCGCCACAACCACAAAGTTCGGCGCCAAGTCGCCCGTCTTCGGGTTGCGCACCGCGAAATACTTCTGGTGCGTACGCATCGAGAGCTGAATAACCTCTGGCGGCAATTCCAAGAAAGCCGGGTCCATATCGCCGAGAATGACCACTGGCCATTCGGCCAAGCCAACCACTTCTTCGAGCAGACCTTTATCTTCGACCAGTTCGAGGCCCGCCGCGGCGCAAATCGCTTTCGCCTCGGTTTCAATCTTCTCCCGTCGCGCGTCGCGGGTCAGCAAGACATGGCCATCGCCGGACAGCTGGCTGACATAATCATCCAGGCCAGAAATCTTGTACGGCCCGCGGCCATGCACGCGGTGGCCTTCGGTCTCATCGCCGCTGGCCAGACCATCGACGTCGAACGGCACCACCGCGCCATCAAACAGGCAGACAATCCGTTGCAGCGGGCGGACCCAGCGAATCTCACCGCGGCCGGTGCGCATGGATTTTGGCCAGTGGAAATTCTGCATAATCGCGGGCACCAGCTCGGCGACAATGTCCGGCGTCGCACGACCCGGAATGGTCCGCTTGGCGACGTAGAAATCGCCCTTTTTCGGGTCCGACTGAATGTCCGCGTCGTCAATCGAGCTCAGCCCCGCCCCGCGCAGGAAGCCTTGTACGGCTTTCTCCGGCGCGCCGACTTTCGGACCTTTGCGCTCTTCGACCACATCCTCCGACCCGGCAGGCACGCCAAGACAGCTCACAGCCAGACGCCGCGGCCCAGACATAGAAGTGATTTTCTCCACGCCCAATCCAGCCTCTTTGAGACCTTTCAGAACCGCGTCCTTGAGGTCGCTTTCCGCCTTGGCCTGCATACGTGCCGGGATTTCTTCGCAGAAGATTTCGAGAAAGAGTTCAGCCATGTCCGCTCAGATTTCGTCTCTTAAATGGTTTCCATATCGGTGACGGTGCGCGCTGTCGCGTCGCCGTCGCCTGTGTTCACAACGCTGGAGGGCTCAATCAGCATAATCTCGCACTCTTCATCGGCACCAGGACGATGCTCTGTGCCGCGCGGAACGATGATGAACTCGCCCGCTTTGATGATTTCCACGCGGTCGCGGAAGGCCATCCGCATTTCGCCTTTGATGACGACGAACATCTCGTCTTCATTGGTGTGGGAATGCCAATCGAAATCGCCCTTAATCTTGACCAGCCGCACATCCGTCTCATTCACGCGGCCCGCCAGGCGCGGTTGCCAATGGTCATTGATTTGGTCGAACTTTTCACTGAGCGTGACTTTCTGACTGCTCATCACTATGCCCTCTCGGCCTCTTGCTCTGCCCATTGCTCGGCGGCGCCGCGGGCCAAGTCGCGGACGCGGCCGATAAAGGCTTGGCGTTCCGTCGGCGAAATCGCGCCGCGGGCATCAATCAAGTTGAACACGTGGCTGGCCTTCAGAGCAAAATCATAGGCTGGCAGCGGCTTGCCCGCATCGCGCAAGGCATTGGACTGGCTTTCGCAATCGCTGAACCAGCGTTGCAGCATTTCGACGTCAGAATATTCGAAATTGAACGCAGATTGTTGGCGCTCATTCTCGATGAAGACATCGCCGTAAGACAGCGGCGTATCGCTGTACGGCGCGTTGAACGGCAAGTCATAGACATTGTCGACGCCGAACACATACATAGCCAGGCGTTCCAGGCCGTAAGTCAGCTCACCTGAGACCGGGAAGACATCAAGGCCGCCGACTTGTTGGAAATAGGTGTACTGACTGACTTCCATGCCGTCGCACCAAACTTCCCAGCCGAGTCCCCAAGCGCCGACGGTTGGGTTTTCCCAGTCATCCTCGACGAAGCGAATATCATGCAGGCTTGGATCGATCCCTATTTCGTACAGGGAGTTGAGATACAGGTCCTGAAGGTTTCGCGGATTCGGCTTCAGGATGACCTGATATTGGTAATAATGTCCGAGCCGCATCGGGTTTTCGCCATAACGCGCATCGGCGGGGCGGCGTGAGGGTTGGACATAAGCGGCGCGCCAGTCTTTCGGTCCCAGCGCCCGCAAGACGGTGGCTGGATGCAGCGTCCCAGCCCCGACTTCCATGTCATAAGGCTGCAGGATCGCGCAGCCTTGCTCGGCCCAATAATTCTGCAAACGCAGGATAAGGTCCTGGAAGGAGTTGGGTTTGTCTCTGGCAACAGGGGCAGTCATGGTCAGAACCGTTCCGAAAATATCTCGCGCATCGCCTACTCTGCTCTGTCCTTCGGGGCAAGCAAGGGGCGAAGACTAATTCCAGTCTATGCCTTTGGCCTCTTGCTGCAGGCCAAGCGCCCAATCTGTCCGCGGGCCGCCCTTTTCAGTGTATAAATAGCGCGGCTCTAACAATCGCATCGGGCCTGAGCGGAGCGCTTTGCGGGCGCGGACAAGCACGCGTTTGGCTTCAGCGCCCGGATAAGAATGGACCGGCAAGACGGTGATTTCTCCGCTTTGTCGCTCTAGCACGGAAAGAATGCGCGCGAGATCCGCCGCACGGTGGACCATTACAAAAGTCCCTTTTGGGCGCACGGAAAACAGCATCGCATTGATCCAGTCTTTCAGCGGTACGCTTTCTAGATACGCTCCACTTTTGCCCTCGCCGGGGTTTTGAATGGCCCCAGCTTCGAAAAAGGGCGGATTGGAAAACACCAGGTCGAAACGGTTCTGCCAGTCGCTCGGGAGCGTCGCAGCGCTGTTCTTCTGCAAGTCTATGCGGTGTTTCAGCTGGTTTTCAGCAAGTCCCAGCTCGGCCAGCGCAAGCATGTCGGGGTCAATTTCCAGGCCCGTAAATCGCGCGTCTGGCATCCGAACCGCCGCCGGAAACAAGGCCCCGCCTGCGCCACAACCCATTTCCAAAGCATGGCCCGAAAAGCCTTCGTCCAGCGCGGCAGCCAGCAGGATGCTATCCGTACCGGCTCGAAACCCTTGTTTTGGTTGAAAAACATTGACGCGGCCATCCAAGAATGCGTCGCACGTGGCGTCCATCAGGCATCTTTCTCAATGTCACGCAGAATAAACCGCGCCCGGTCCGCCAAATCCTCCCGCACGGTGATTCGAATAGGCACCATCGGCCCCCGCCCATCGATCATTGCTGTATGCTCATCCAGCACGAAAGGCTCGATTCCTTCCTCTGAGAGCAAGTGTTTGATGTATGACAGTTTGACCAAGTCATTGGTTCGAAACACTTCTTCCAAGATTTATCTCCAAATCGTCACATGCGGTCGCATAACGCAGCTGAATGATATCAAATTTGCGCTAACTGTATGGATACAGATGGAAAAGTGGAATAGGACTTCTGCCGTGACTGCGCAAACCAATCCCTCCCACGATGCCCCGTTCGCAAATGTTGTTGAACGGATGCAAACCATGCTGGCCGATGACCTCGCCGCAACCGAGGCATTGCTGGTCGAACGCGCTAAAAGTCCTGTCGATGTTATCCCAGACTTGTCAGGCTATATCGTATCCGCAGGTGGCAAACGTCTGCGCCCAATGATTACCCTCATCGCTGCCCATGCCTGCGGTGGCGCCACCCCGGGCACGCATGCTCTGGCAGCCGCGGTTGAGTTTATTCATACCGCAACATTGCTGCATGACGATGTCGTCGATGACAGCGACCTCCGGCGCGGCAAGAAGGCTGCGAAGAACGTTTGGGGCAATAATGCCTCAATTTTGGTCGGAGACTTTCTGTTTGCCCGCGCGTTCACACTCATGGTCCAAACCGGCAGCCTCGAAATCCTGCGCATTCTATCGACAGCGTCTTCTGTGATTGCCGAAGGCGAAGTGCACCAGCTCGCAGCTGCATCACGGACCGACCTACCGACAGAAGAATATCTCTCGATTATCGAAGCCAAGACAGCCGCCCTCTTTGAAGCCGCCGCGGAAGCAGGCGCATTGTCAGCCGGTTCGGACGGTACGCAGTATTCCGATGCCCTGGCCGCCTATGGCAAGAATTTGGGCCTCGCTTTTCAAATCGTCGATGATGCTCTCGATTATGGCGGCACCACCGCGGTGATCGGCAAGTCTGTCGGTGATGATTTTCGCGAAGGCAAAACCACGCTGCCCGTGATTATTGCGCGGCGCCGTGGCAGTTCTGAAGATCAAGCCTTCTGGGACCGCGCGTTGAACATTGACCAACAGACGGAAAGTGATCTCGCGCACGCAATTCACTTGATCCGCTCTACTGGTGCCGCGGAAGCGACGATCACCGAAGCCCACGCCTATGCCGACCTCGCCAAAGCCGCGCTGCGTGCCTTGCCGGATGATGAATGGCGCCGTGCCTTGAGCGATTTAGCGGATTTCTGCGTCAGCCGCGCGCACTGATTCCGTCCGCTCGCAGCGCAAATTATTTCACACAACTTTACTTGCCTGAAACCTCGTACGCTGAGACAAGGCCTTATGTGGCGCGCATTTTTCTTGTCAGTGTCTTGCCTGGCACTCTCAGCCTGTATGACGACGGACCGCCGTCCGTCTACGGATTTGCTGGCGCAGGCAGAATCGGAAACCAAGCTTCGCCGCGACATTGATGCATTGTCGACTTACGCTGTCGCAAAATATGCGGGCTATACCGAAGACGCGGAGACGGCAGCGCGCAATTATTCTCGCCTTTTGCGCACCGTTCAGGATGATCCTTGGCTTGCCGAGCAGGGCATTTTCGCCATGTTGAGAATTGGCGAAGTGGACCGCGCTATCGCTGCCTCCAAAAAATTGCCTGACACGACACTGTTCGAAACAGAATTGCCCCGACTTCTGCTGGCCGTCGACGCCATCAAGCAAGATCAGGACACGCGGGCGCTGACTTATCTGACCAAGCCTTGGACCAATGACTATCACGCGATGCTGGCGCGCAGCCTTGCCGCGTGGGCGGTGCTGGACGAGGATCCAGGCGCTGCACTGAACCTGCAACAACAAGCTGGTGGTGAAGAAGGACTCTACGCGCTGATGGGGCAAATGCTGAGCGCCATCATGAAAGCCAATATCGGCGATACGGACAGCGCGCGCCGGGATTTGGGTATCCTGTGGGACGTCAATGCTCGTTTGGCGTTTGGGGTTGAAGCAGAGGCGCGGATGATGGCACTCGCGGGCGAAACGGACCTTGCCTTACAACGCCTCAGAACGTTCCGCCAAGACGTCGGACGCCACCCTGCCTTAGTGGCACTGGCCGACGAGATTGAGCGCGGTGACGTCGCCGCTCAGCCAACTTATTCAGCGGCTGAAGGGACAGCACTCGCCTTCTACGTGGCGACGGCACCGCAAGCCAATCAGAACTATGGCGACGTCGCCGCAGTCTATTTTGCAATGGCAGTTTACCTCGACCCGAATTTGGATTCAGCCAAAGCGCTTTGGGCCGACACCTTGGATCAAGCCGGTCGTCGCGAAGATGCGATCGCAATCTTGGAATCTATCCCAGCAACCTCCGTCCACCATACCAGCGCCCAAGGCCAGTTGGCCTGGGCCTTGCGCCGCGAAGGCCGCAACGATGAGGCTCTCGATATCGCACGTCAAACCTTGGCGCGCACGGATAATCGAAACATTCGCGTTCAGCTCGCAGACCTCTTGCAATCCCTCGATCGCGATGGCGAAGCCGAAGAGACGTTCACGGACGTTATCGAAGCGGATGAAGCCAATGGCGAATATGATTGGCGAATCTATTTCGCTCGCGGCGGCGCACGTGAGCGGCTGGGCGAATGGCCGCCGGCAGAGAATGACTTACAGACGGCGATGAATCTCAACCCAAATGATCCGACGATCATGAACTATCTTGGCTATAGTTGGATCGATCGCGGCATCAATCTCGATGAAGGGCTCAGTCTGATCGAAGGGGCGCTACGCCTCGATCCCAATAATGGCGCGATCACCGACAGTCTCGGTTGGGCTTATTATAAGCTCGGCAATTATGAGCGGGCGATTTTCTATCTCGAGCGGGCCACCGAACTGGCGCCGGATATCAGCGAAATTCTCGACCATCTGGGCGACGCTTATTGGCAAGTCGGGCGATTTAAAGAGGCCGGCTTCCAGTGGGAACGCGCGCTCAAATACGCGGCGACGGAAGCAGAAATCACATTGCTGCAAAGCAAGCTCAAAAGTGGATTGGCAATGTTGCAAGCGGCCAATGATGAGGCTGGCCCGGCCTATCCATGACCCAATTTACAGAATACGCGCCAGCAAAGGTCAATCTGTCGCTTCACGTTGGCCCGCCGAATGAGAATGGGCGGCATAATTTGGTGTCATTGGTAACATTCGCGGATATTGATGCGGCCGATATTTTGACCGCTGAGCCGGCAAGTCATTTCAGCTTGGCCGTCGATGGTCCGTTTGCCAAACAATCTGGCCCGGCAAAAGACAATCTCGTTTTGAAAGCCGCGCGAGCGATGAATGACGCGCTTGATGGCAACGCGCCGCCATTGGCGTTCCGACTGCAAAAAACCCTACCCTGTGCGGCAGGCATTGGTGGCGGTTCCGCCGATGCGGGGGCTGCGTTACGGATCATTGTTCGCGCGCATGGCGGAGACATGGCGCAGACCGCAGCAGAAGCGGTGGCGCCATTGCTCGGCGGAGACGTGTTAGCCTGTCTTCACAATCTGCCCGGCTTCATGGCCGGCGAAGGTGAGACGTTCGAACCGATATTGAGCGTCCCGCGCCTGCCCGCACTGCTCATCAATCCTGGCATCGAATGTCCAACTGGAGAGATATTTTCCGCCTTCGACGAGGCCGCGCCAAACGCCATTCCTGAACATCCGCCGCTGCCCGACAATCGCACCGCATTGAAGGCCTTTGTGACGTGGTTGAATGAGAACACCCGCAACAGTTTGCAATCGTCAGCCATGAGCAAACACCCAGAAATCACCAACACACTGGCTATGATGCAATCCCTGGCTGGCGCTCGCATGGTTCGGATGACTGGCTCTGGGGCGACGTGTTTTGCCTTGTTCGAAAACTTTGATCGAGCAGAAGCGTCTGCCGAAGCGCTGTCCCAGCAACACCCCGATTGGTGGGTGCAAGCGACGCTGCTCGGGGGCGCATAAGCGTGCTTCAGATCGCCTTGGTCAGTTTCAGCACCATCGCCTTGACCTTCGCGGCCAGTTTGATGGCCTGCAGCTTGATGATGCGCGTCAACGTGGTCGACGAGCCAGATGGCGGGCGTAAGTCGCAAACACGACCAATTCCTCGGCTGGGCGGCGTCGCCATGCTGATCGGCGGCGTATTGGGAGTTATCGCCACCTTTCTGATCGTCATTCTGACTTATAGCGAAGATCCGGTTCAACACTTCCAAGACCTGCCAAGTCGATTGATCCGCGACACCGCTGGATGGGCCCCTGCCTATGGCTTCGCCCTCGCGGCATTTATCATCGGCCTCTGGGACGATATCTGGACCGCCAACACGAAGCTCAAGCTCGTACTCTTTGCGCTTGCCTGTCTGGCCGCAGCTTGGGCCGGCTTGGTGCCAGAAGCTTTAACCTCGCCTTGGGGAGAGTTGGCCGCGCCGTCTCTCCTCATCGCTGGTACCGCACTCTGGCTCTTGGTGTTTACCAATGCAGCGAATTTCATGGATGGCTCAAATGGTTTGGCGATCGGATGCCTTGCCATCATGCTTGGCGGGCTCGCAACGATTGCAGGTGTGACCGGCGCGGTACAAATCACTTTTTGGTGGTTTCCGCTGATCGGGGCGATCATCGGCTTTATGGTCCAGAATCTACGCGGGCATCTTTATGCCGGTGATGCGGGTTCGCTAGGACTGGGCGCTTTGTTCGCGGGAGTCGCCATCGCCAGCGGGCTCGAGGTTTGGACCGTTGCGACCCTGGCGCTGCCATTTCTGATCGATGTCTTACTCACCTTAGTTTGGCGGACAAAGCATGGTCGCAATTTGCTCGATGCGCATTTAGATCACGCCTATCAGCGCCTCATTGCCAGCGGGTGGAGCCACGTTGAGACGGCTGTTCTATATTGGGGCCTCTCCGCGACTGCGGCGGTCCTTGCATATATTGGTGCCCGGGCCGGCGGTGCGGCGCCGTTCGCGGTATTCTGGACACTGACCCTCGCAGGCAGCTTACTCTGGATCCAGCACCGGCGTGCCGCCAAGCGCGACAATCTCATCGATTAGACCATCAGGACCATAAGTCTTAGCGCGTAAGTTTGGCCGGCACGACCAGGCCACCGGAACCAAAAGAATCATCATCGCAGCGCCAGCGATCGTTGCCTCCACGCCACCTTTGCCGGTCATATTGGTTAGTCCAGCGAAAACCAGGAACGCCCCGAGCAAGCTTCCCGCGATGCCGAGAATGAGCAGCGCCGTGCGCCATGGCGCAGAATAGCCGTGCTTAATCTCTAGGCGTGGGTTCACCCTTTTCAAAGTCTGCGCCACCTCAACGATTAGAGCGAAGAACTCATCGCGGGCGCCGCCACTATCGGTATATTCGATTTTGGTGACACTTTGGTCGGCCGTCAGATGCAGCCAGGCACTGCGCGTGCCGCGATAGGCCACTGTGTTCCAACTGGCGGCGCGGACTTCCGCCAACTTGAGTGCGCTGCTCGCGCCGCGACGCAGCAAATGATCGTCCTTAATCGCCCAAGTTTGTGTCTTGCGGACAGGAGCAGGCTTGAAACTGTATTCGCGCATTTACCCCTCCGCGTAGCCCCACGAATGCGGGGGTCTCTTGCTTTATCCGTTTTGCTCGCGGCAGGAGCCCGCAACAATGTTGGGGGCGATCGGCCCGCCGATTACATATTCGGGTAAGCTGGTCCGCCGCCACCTTCTGGCGTGACCCAATTGATGTTCTGGTTCGGGTCTTTGATGTCGCATGTCTTGCAATGGATGCAGTTTTGCGAATTGATCTGGAAGCGCGGCGGCTGGCCATCCTCTTCCACCCATTCATACACACCCGCAGGACAATAACGCTGCGATGGTCCATTAAAGATATCGAACTCAGATGATTTCTGCAGGTCCGGATTTGCCACTTTCAGGTGCTTCGGCTGGTCCTCAGCGTGATAGGTGTTTGTGAACGAGACATTGGTCAGCTTGTCAAAGCTCAGCACCCCGTCTGGTTTCGGATATTCAATCGGATCGCATTTCGCGGCTGGCTTGAGATATTCGTGGTCAGCCTTGCCGTGTTTTAGCTGCGGAATGTAACCGAAGCCAACAAGATACCGCATCCACATATCCGGCATACCGATAACCGCGCCTGGCATCGTTCCGAACCGAGCCATTAACGGCTTCACATTGCGCACCCGCGCCAAATCTGTCCAAACCCAGCTGTCGCGCACGGCCTGCTGATACGTTTCAAGCTCATCAGACGTCCGGCCGGCGCGCACCGCGGCAACCGCTTCTTCAGCCGCCATCATGCCGGTCTTCATTGCGTTGTGCGTACCTTTAATGCGCGGCAGGTTCACAAACCCCGCTGAGCAACCAATCAACGCGCCGCCTGGAAACGCCAATTTCGGGATCGATTGAATACCGCCAGAGGTAATCGCCCGCGCACCATAAGCCTCGCGCTTCCCGCCTTTCAGGAATTTCGAGATATCATCATGGTGCTTGTAGCGCTGGAACTCGTCATACGGCGACAGATGCGGGTTCTTATAGTTCAGGTGAACCACATAGCCGACTGAGACATAATTCTCACCGCCTTCTGAGAAGTGGTAGAGAAAGCCGCCGCCAGAACCATCTTTTTCTTTCACCGGCCAGCCAAAAGTGTGCTGCACAAATCCCGACTTGAACTCTGAATGGTCCGCTGGGACTTTCCAGACTTCTTTCAGACCAATGCCATATTTTTGCGGGTCGCAATCGGCTTCCAGGTTGAACTTCGCTTTGACCTCTTTGGTCAGCGAGCCACGTGCGCCTTCTGCAAACAGAACATATTTGCCGAGCAATTCCATGCCTGGCTCGTAATCTGGCTTATGTGTACCATCTTCGGCGATGCCCATAACACCGGCGACCACGCCGCGTACTTCACCATTCTCGCCATAAACGACTTCAGATGCCGCAAAACCTGGGAAGACTTGCACTTCCAACTCTTCCGCACGCTCGCCCAGCCAGCGGCAAACATTTGCGAGAGAGCCGATATAACAGCCATGATTGTGCATGAAAGGCGGGAACGCAAAGGTCGGCATTGCGACTGAACCGTTGGGGCCGAGCAATTTATACGTGTCAGCATTCACTTCGGTGCGAATCGGTCGGTCATCGCGAGTCCGCCAATCTGGGATGAGCTCGTCCAAAGCTTTTGGATCGAGCACCAAGCCAGAGAGAATGTGGGCGCCAATCTCGCCGCCCTTTTCTAGGACCACGACTTCCAATTCTTCACCGGCCTCATTGGCCAATTGCTTGGCCCGAATGGCGGCTGCAAGCCCAGCTGGGCCGCCGCCCACAATGACCAGGTCAAATTCCATAGACTCGCGTTCGCTCATCAAATCTCTCCCGAAAGCTGGCAGCGCGACTTGCGCGCCATTTAGGTATATTCCAGTATCTGCCCTTCTCTTTAGCCAAAGTTTACAAGGTCTCAATGCCCCAAAATGCCTCTGCCGCAGCGTTAAAGGCACTCACCGACTGGTGGGAGGACATGGGCGTCCCCGTCGATCAGGCGGATATGGCGACTTTGATGAAGGCATCACAAGCCCCGTCCCCCCCTACACAAGCAGGGGTTTCAGCCCCACAGAATGTCGGACAGGAGGCAACAGATCCGCGCGGCGGCGGCGGCGAACGCAAACGCCGGCGCAGTAAATCTAAGACTCTCACTGACTGGATCGCGGAGGCTGGCGCCCTCGCGGCCGCTGCCGATTCGCTCGAATCGCTGAAAGCCGCGATCGAGGGTTTTGATGGCTGTCCACTCAAAGAATTATGCGAAAAAACCGTTGTCTATGATGGCACACTGGGCGCGCCCGTCATGGTCCTCGGCGAAGGCCCCGGCGGACAGGAAGATCGGATCGGTCTACCTTTTGTCGGCAAAGCCGGGCAATTGCTCGACAAAATGCTCGCGGCGATCAGGCTGGACCGCAAGACCAATACGTTCATCTCCAACGTCAATTATTGGCGTCCTCCGGGCAATCGCAATCCGGAAGCCGATGAGCTCGCCGTCTGCCGCCCGTTTGTGAACCGGATGGTGGATCTCGCCCAACCTAAAATCATCATTGCCACTGGCGGCGTCGCAGCGAAAACATTGCTCGACACGAAGACCGGCATTATGCGCTTGCGCGGTTCCGAGCGCCCATTCGAGACCCCCGCGGGGACGAGCGTACCGATGGTGCCGATGTTCCACCCGGCATATTTGCTGCGCCGCCCGCAGGATAAGAGCCGGGCCTGGCGGGATTTGTTGTTGGTGCAGGCGCGTTTGAAAGAGATGGGGGTCGAAGTTTGAGAACGCTGGGATTGCTGATCAAAATCATCATCGCTTTCATTTTATATGGGATCATCGGCTTGATCGTTGGCATCCTCTCTTCGCTCTTATGGCCTGACATCACCGGTGAAGGCATTCTCTGGTGGACCGGAGCCGTAGGATTAATCTTCGGCCTGCTTGGTGCCTCAGTCCCGTTCACGCGCAATCGGATGCTCGATGTCTTAGCGCTCTTCTCACCGTCGAACTGGTAATATGCCCGCGCCGCTCTCCATCATAATCCCAGCTCTAAACGCTGAGACGGTCCTGCCATCATGCTTGGCGGCGCTGATGCCAGGCCTCGAGTCGGGCTTGATCCGGGAAGTGATTTTAGTCGACGGCGGCAGCGAGGACCAAACCCGTCGTCTCGCCGAAGGTGCGGGTGCGAGCGTGATTTCAGCGCCAGAAACGGGTCGCGCGGCACAGTTACGCCATGGCTTCGACCAAGCCCGCGGCGACTGGTTGCTCTTCCTGCACGCCGACACAGCGCTGTCACGCGATTGGGCCGAGCGGGTCAAAGCCCACATCACCGACCGCAAAGACAAAGCCGCCGCATTCACCCTCGCTTACCGGTCCGATCATCCGATGGCGAAAGTGGTGGCGCGGCGCGCCAATTGGCGGGCGCACACGTTGGGACTTCCTTATGGCGACCAAGGCTTATTGATCTCTCGTAAGCATTATGGCGAGATTGGCGGCTATCCCGATACACCATTTATGGAGGATGTTCAGATCATCCGCGCCATCGGTAAAAATCGCCTCTGCCTGCTCTCTGCGGAAGCCCGGACCGATGCCTCAAAATATCACCGCGATGGCTGGCGCAAACGCAGTTGGCGCAACGCTTATCTGATTACGCGATATTTGCTTGGCGCGAAGCCGGAATCTCTGGCTAAATTGTATCGCTAGACGCAAAGCAATCGGCTGGGAGTGCAGATATGTCGCTAGACGCAAGCTGGGACGATGAATTGGAGGCCGGATATGTCTATTTGCCAGACCATCCAGGCCCAGGCACGCCCGGATGCGTGGCGCGCTCGATTGACGTTTTTGAGCTAGACCAACGCTTGCGCGGGCTACAAATCATCCTCGATGTTGATGAAAATGACCGCGTGATTGGAATAGAGATACTGCGATGAAGCGTCCGCAAATTTTGATTTTCGCAAAACCACCACGCATCGGCCTGGCCAAGACGCGCCTCGCCAAGAGCCTTGGGTCGAGCATAACGGCTAGACGAATCGCCACCGCCATCCAAGCCAAAACGATCCGCGCCAGCTTGCGGGGACCATGGGAGACCATTCTCTACACCGCGCCTGACCGCGAACTCACCAATTCGGTCGGCGGCATTTGGCCCGTCCAACTCGAGCGCCGTAGCCAGGGGCCCGGCAATCTCGGTGATCGGCTGAGCAAAGGCCTGCGGGAGGCGCCCGCCGGGCCGGTTCTATTTATTGGAAGTGATGCGCCAGACGTCTCAACCGCCTTGCTGCGCCAAGCGGTGCGCGCGCTCAGTCGGCATGACGCAGTCTTTGGCCCGGCCCAGGATGGCGGTTTTTGGCTGTTTGGTTTGAACAAATCGGCCCGCACCAAGAGCCCGTTCTACGGTGTCCGTTGGTCCGGGGCGCACGCGATGGAAGATGTCTGGGCGAATCTGCAGGAAACGGCGAAAGTCGCGGTCTTACCGCAACTGATCGACATTGATGACGCCAAGGATTGGGAAATCTGGCACGGCCGCCATGATGCTGAGGTTGAGGCGCATACCGAAGCGCAGACACATACTGCCCCCGCCAATCAGCAGCGCGGCGTATTCGCCCGCTGGTTTGGACGGACTTAACCCAGTCGCCCGGCGCACCAATCAGGCTTTTTACTCAAGGCCCGACGTCCTTTGTGCGGCCAATCGCCGAGATGCCCGGCGGCTTTTCCCATCGCGCCCACATCTTGGCCATTAGCCGATAGGGTAATCACCTCACGATCGTATCGATCCGCCCCGGAATTGCTGGTGATCACTAAGTCCGCATTCCGCGTGAGCTCGACCATGAACTCTTTGGCCTCGAATCCGAGTTCGCGTTCAAATTCGCACTTTGCCCCGCCACGGGCGCCGACGCCGCCTGTTTCAGGCGCATCGACATTGGCGAGGCGGAATTTCATGCCGTCGATCCGGCCGCTATCCC
The DNA here is from genome assembly GCA_039194965.1 of Pseudomonadota bacterium. Lineage (GTDB taxonomy): Bacteria > Pseudomonadota > Alphaproteobacteria > Caulobacterales > Hyphomonadaceae > Henriciella. The sequence goes on from JBCCVQ010000007.1 coordinate 83,130, forward strand.
CGTCCGACCAGTAGATGCTGGCCGTTGCGGCGGATGTTGGATTGGTTTGCGCCGCCGGCTCTGCGCAGGCGGTCAACACAACAAACAAAGGTAGCAAAGCATGTTTCACACGCTTTGATTGAAATGATTCGCGTGCGCTCGGGAGAGTCGAATTTTACCGAAGGACTATTTCGCGATCCAACCGAGGTCTTTGGCAACGCCGTAAAAGGCAAGCGCGCCGAGTCCCAGCGGGATCAACGCTTCCGGCCGTCCGCCGGCCAATAAAGGCAGCCCAACGGCGAACACCATCATGACACCAATCAAAATTCGCGCCCCGGTTTGAATCGCGGTGCGTGCGCCATTGGCGGCTGTGCCGACTGCTCGAAAAATCATGACTTGTCCCTCACTGACGGGTGTTTCTATCAAATTGCGGTTTCAGTGGATTTGAATGAATCGATCGAATTTACGCGAAACAACTCATCAAAAGGCTTGGTTTCGCGGCGCAGAGAATTGCGCTAGCCAAGCCGAATGGCGAACTTGTTGATCATCTATCATTCACGCACCGGCGGCGCGCGGCAAATGGCGGAAGCGGCTTACGATGCGGCAAAGAGCGAGACCGAAACCCGATTGCAACGCGCGCGTGAAACAAGCTCAGACGATGTGCTCTCTGCAAACGGCTATCTCTTCGTCGCGCCTGAAAATCTAGCAGCCCTTTCTGGCGAGATGAAAGAGTTCTTTGATCAGGCCTATTACCCGGTTCTTGGTCAGATTGAAGGACGTCCCTACGCCCAAATGATCTGCGCAGGTTCCGACGGCGAGAATGCGGTTCGTCAGACGGCGAGGATTGCCACCGGTTGGCGGTTGAAAGAGGTTCACCCGCCATTGATCGTCTGCACACACGCACAAACTGAAGCAGAAATCTTAGCCGAAAAGACCATCTCTGAGACACATTTGCAGCAATGCCGAACGATCGGTGCCACCTTGGGCGCAGGACTTGCGATGGGCGTCTTCTAATTTTTGGGCGCTATTTCTTTCCGCCAGGCGGCATCGCAGACACAAACGCAAATCCCTCATCCAGCAACGCTGTGATCATCGCCGGGTCGGCCAACATCTCATCCGTCAGGCAAACATAGTCGCGCATAGTTGCGCCGTAAGACTTGAACGGGCCTGCCTCGAACGTCTCTAAAAGTTGTTTCTGCCGGTCCTTGGGCAGGCGGATTCCCAGTTCATCGTCCTTATTGATCTGCGAAAACATATGTCCATTCGCAGACGTGTAAGGATTAGCCTTGCCCTTTCGGTCAAACTGACCGGACGCGGCAATCGCGCGTTCATACAAGCTAATCAATTCGGCTCGGGTCATTTGCGGCCTCCGCGGTTGCACCTAGCCCTTATTCTTCGGCTTTGTTGCGATGAAATCCAAGCCCGCATCGAAAGTTGATTGCCAGACCACCCTCGCAAATCGGTTCAGACCAATGCGTGAAGCTTTGATTTTGACGATCGGTGGCAAGGTTCCACGATCGCGGAATCGAATGCGTGCGCCGGTTTTCGAAACGTCGAGAATAATCCCTTCGCGGGCTGCACCGGATTCAGAATAGACCGTGCAGACACACCAAATGCCTTTGCGCATGGCTCGCCGAGCATCTGTGCGGGGTCGAACAACAGGAATAGGGACCGTCGCAGCCGATGAGTTTGCTGCGCGATTTAGATCCACCTTCACCTTGCTTTTCGACTTCGACGAAAACATCGCGATTCAACACTTTCTTAACGCTATAATATAGCGAAAATCCCGTTAAGGTTGAATTACTAGGCATGTAAACGGGTTAACACTCAGTGTCCGTCGGGCGCGCCCTGGTGTTATCTTTCTGTATTTGTTGGAATTATTACAACGAAAAGCCCCGAAACCACGTTTTACGCGGCCCGGGGCTCATCCATGAATATCGTTCAAAACTCGGCCGATTAGCCGGATTTCATTTCGTCAAATGGGATATCCTTATCGACACGAACGTCTTGCGGCAGGCCAAGCACACGTTCCGCGATGATATTCTTGAGAATTTCATCCGTACCGCCCGCAATCCGCAGGCCAGGCGCCCACATAAAGCTCTGTTGGAACAACCCGTCTGCTGGCATCTCTTCGCCTGTCATCAGGCCATAATGGTCCTGCATCTCGATCGCCGAGTTACAGATATCCTGCAACTGGTTGGCGGTAATGATTTTGCCAATTGAATTTTCTGGTCCCGGCGTTTGGCCTTTCGACAGCGCCGTCTGCGTACGCAGCTTGGTCAGCTTGTAACCCTGAGCTGCGACATACCAATCTGCGAGATTGTCCCTGAACGCAGTGTCGCTGATGGTACCAGCGTCTTTGGCATAGTTCATGATTTCGGCCCAATCGGGACCAGGAGACCCGCCAACCGCAAGGCGCTCATTCATCAGCGTGACAATCGCCACTTTCCAGCCCTGGCCGACTTCGCCGAGACGGTCGCTGTCCGGAATTCGCACGTCGGTGAAGTACACTTCGTTAAACTCGCGTCCGCCGGAAGCCTGGTGAATCGGCCGCGCTTCGACGCCCTGCTGTTTCATGTTCACGATGAACATGGTCAGGCCCTTATGCTTGGCCGCTTTCGGATCGGTGCGAACCAATAGGATGCCGTAATCAGAATAGTGTGCACCTGAGGTCCAGACTTTCTGGCCATTGATCACCCACTCATCACCGTCTTTGACAGCACGTGTCTTCAGACCCGCAACATCAGAACCGGCAGACGGTTCAGAGAAGAGCTGACACCAAATCTCTTCACCCGTCAGCGCTTTTTGAACATAGCGCTTTTTGTGCTCGTCAGAGCCAAACGCAATCACAGTCGGGATACACATGCCGAGGCCAATCGTAAACGGGCCACCAGGCGAGTCGAACTTGGCTTCCTCTTGGCCCCAGATGACTTGCTGCATCGCTGTGCCGCCGCGACCCCCCATCTCTTTGGGCCAAGTGATTTTGGCATAGCCGCCTTTGGCTTTGACCGCTTGCCATTCCTTGGCGCGCTTCATGAATTCTTCGCCAGAGACTCGCTGGCGCAAAGGTTGGGCGCCTTTTGGTTCAAGGTGCTGTTCGAGGAAGGCGCGAGCTTCGGTACGGAATTCGGCTTCTTCGGGTGTATCGTTGAAATCCATTTTTCTCTTCCTTTCCTATGCCGCGTTCTTCAGCTCGAGCGCACGGACCAGCTTTTCTTTCCAGACTTTCGGCGCGCCCGCTTGCACGGCCAATAGTTTGGCTCTGCGATAGAACAGATGGCAATCCACCTCCCAGGTAAAGCCCATACCACCATGGGTTTGGATATTCTCTTTTGACGCGTACCAGTAGGCTTCACTTGCCGCTAAACGAGCAGCCGCCGCGGCTTCCGGTAGCTCCGACGCATCTGTCGATAGCGCCCAGGCGCCATAATAACAGTTCGAGCGGGCCACTTCGTTTTTGACATACATGTCGGCCAGCTTGTGTTTGATCGCTTGATTGCCGCCAATCGGACGCCCGAACGCATATCGTTCTTTGGCGTAATCCGTGGCCATTTCAAGACAGCGTGTGGCACCGCCTAGCTGCTCGAAGGCGAGCAAAACCGCGGCGCGGTTCATGATCGCATCGTGCAGCTCAGCACCAGCACCTGCAGCGCCAAGACGTTCGCCTGCAGCGCCGTCAAAGGTAATCTCCGCGTGGCTGCGCGTCGGCTCAAGTGTCTTGACGGATTTGCGCGATACGCCTGCACCATTCAGATCAACCAGGACGAGGCTCGCGCCGCTGCCCTCTTTGGCGAGCACAATCGCATGAGTGGCGATATCGCCGTCGGTGACGGGTACCTTCTTTCCCGAGACCTTGCTGCCATCGAATGAGACAGACAGTTTGGCTGGGTCCGGATTTCCCGGGCCCTCACTCGCGGCGTAGCAGCCAATCACATCGCCGCTCGCCACGCCGGGGAGGACGGCTCCCATTTGTGCATCGCTGCCAGCGATCATCACGCCTTCTGCAAAGAAATAGACGCTACTCGCGAAGGGGACTGGCGCCAGGGCACGGCCCATTTCTTCGGCCAGAACGCAAAGCTCCAAAGCACCGAGGCCGAGCCCGCCATGCTCTTCCGGGATTGCTGTTCCCAGCCACCCCATTTCTTTGACTTTCTGCCAAACACCTTCGTGGTGGCTCTTGTCGTCATCATTCAAGACCTCGCGGACATGCTGCGTTGTGCATTCCCCGTCGAGGAATTTTCGCGCTTCATTCCCAAGGAATTTTTGATCGTCTGAAAAATCAAAATTCATGGCCTGTCCGGCCTCCCTGTCACTTCTTATAGCCCAAACAATAGCGCGGTTGACGTGCACGGAAACCCGTCACGTGGCGGCAAGCAAGTCGCCCGTGAATGTTGCGGATTTGGTCAATCGAATTCACCAAACTCTAAACTTGGCATGCGACGATGCCTCTGGAGAGTCGGGGTTCGACGGGGACGCAGTTGCAACCACATAGAGTCTTATGGATTATTGGCCTCAGCTTGCTGGCGGCGGCTTGCGTGTTGATCGCCAGTCCAAGATCAACGAGCAGTCTGAACGATCGCGGAGACGCACTGCTACGCGATGGCGACCATGCTGGCGCGTTGGCGCTGTATGATCGCGCTGCAGAGCGCGGAAGTCAGCGCGGCATCAATAATGCGGCGGTTATTCGATTTGCGACGCAACGTTGGAATCCGAACCTCTCGAAAGCTCACCGCGCCACCGCCTTGGAAGATGCTCGCGCCGCCTTCGGCCAATTGTCACGCAATGGCTTCGCACCGGGGTCTTACAATTACGGCCTCCTCCAGATGCACTGTCGGCGCGACACGCCCGGCTATGAGCTGGCAAAAGAGAGGTTTCAGCTGGCAATCGAGCAGGGCGATAAGACGGCCAGACTGCCATTGGCCCTACACATGACACGGTTTCGCGAGCATCCAGATTCACGCACGCGGCAGACTTTGCTGACTGAACTCGCGCGCGAAGGTTATGCCTCTGCCGCTTCGGCGCTCGCGAATGATGTTCGTGGCGGGCGCAATCCTGATCCCGAAGCCGCTGAACATTGGTACACTGTCGCCGCAGAGATGGGACACGTGGATGCCCAACTGGCGCTTGGCATGTGGTTCCAGCGCGATGACGCAATTCTGTGGCTAACCAAGGCTGCTGATCAAGGGTCGGTGGTGGGCATGAGCCGGCTCGGCGAGCGCTACGATCGACTCGCAGAGGCAGCAATACGTTGCCCGGTTAATCGCGCCACATCGGAGACGGCGACCTGTAAGGAGGTCCTCCAAGCAAAAGCTAGAGACTGGCGCATCCGGGCGGTTGAGACCAATGATCAAAACCTATCGGATAAACGCTCCGGCGAGGGTCGACACAATCGTGCGATCAACAGAATTGTCATTCGTCCGGACGGTCTACGCTATCGCGGTTTTTCGCAATCGAGTATTGGCAACATCAACAATGCCGAGAGCGCCGCGTATGAGCTTGCTCTAACCTATCTGCATGGAAACGGCGTCGAACCAGATCGTGAGCAAGCCTTATATTGGGCCAAACGGGCCGGCCATTTACCCAAGTCAACGGCGCTCGTAAGTCGCTTGAACGCAGCGCTGAATGGCGAACCAAAGGCCGGTAGCGCCGATGAAATGATCAAGCAAACCAAGAAGCGCATGAAGACGCGGCTACAAGACTTACATGCACCGCTTTTGCCGCTGATCGAGAATGGTAGCATCCAAATTCTGACCGCCGCGGACATCGCCATCTGGGAATCCTCGAACGATATCAATATTGACCGGGACGAAGTGGCGAAGGCCCGAAATCGAGTGCGGGGCGGGGTTTATTTGGTTACCAGGACGATCCAATTGCCGAAGGATATGTTTGGCGCACATTCGGCCGAATTCGCACTCGGCGGGCCAAACGTGACGATCATGTCGTCCGAACGCAGTCACAATCGATACTATCGCATCTACAAGACAAGCCGCGTGCGCGAACCCGAGCGTTGATGCGCGTTATTCGCTATCAGCGAATTGATGTACTGAAATGGCAAAAAAACTCGACCTGGGTCGAGAGCATGCCTAGATCGTTCAGACCCAAGAATTGAGGACTTCGCAACATGCGCACAGAAACGCCCGTTCAAATCAAACTTTCTGACTATCAGCCCTACGCGTTTGCGATCGATGAGGTTGAGCTGAGATTTGAACTCGCGCCGAGCGCCACCAAAGTGCATGCCAAAATGGCTGTGCGGAGGCTTGCTGATATGCCGCCGAACCTCGCTGAAGCACCGCTGAAACTTGATGGCGTAGAGCTGAAACTGAACGAAGTTCGCTTGAATGGGGCCAAGCTTGCGCCTGACGCGTACGAACTCGATGAGGAGAGCTTGACCCTGAAAGATGTGCCAGACACGTTCACGCTCGAGACCTCCGTCACCATCGACCCGTCGGCCAACACCGCGCTTTCAGGCCTCTACATTTCCGGCGGTCGGTTCTGTACGCAGTGCGAGAGCGTTGGCTTCCGCCGGATCACCTTCTGGCCCGACCGACCCGATGTGATGAGCCGGTTCAAAGTCCGGTTGGAAGCCGACAAGGCGACCTATCCGATCCTTCTCTCAAATGGCACGCCAGGCGAAAGCGGCGACCTGGAGGATGGGCGCCATTTTGCAGAGTGGGACGATCCGCATTTGAAGCCGTCTTACCTGTTCGCACTGTGCGGCGGGGATTACGATATTTATCGCGACACGTTCACCACGATGAGCGGCACCGAGATCGATCTCGCCGTGCATGTCGATAAAGGCGACGGCGCGCGCGCCGCTTGGGCGATGGAAAGCCTCAAAGCCTCGATGAAATGGGATGAGGAGGTGTTCGCTCGCGAGTATGATCTCGGCGTGTTTAACATCGTCGCCGTGCGCGATTTCAATTTTGGCGCGATGGAGAATAAAGGGCTGAACATTTTCAACTCGGCCTATGTTCTCGCAGATGAGACCACGGCCACCGATGCTGACTTTGAAGCGATTGAGAGCATTGTCGGCCACGAATACTTCCACAATTGGACCGGCAATCGCATCACCTGCCGCGATTGGTTCCAGCTCTGTTTGAAAGAAGGCCTGACCGTTTTTCGCGACCAGGAATTCAGTGCAGATCTGCGCTCCCGGCCGGTCGAGCGGATCAAGAGCGTCATTCGCTTGCGCGCCCGGCAATTTGCCGAGGATGCAGGACCGCTGGCACATCAAGTGCGGCCAGACAGTTATGGCAGCATCGATAATCTTTATACGGCGACCGTGTACGAAAAAGGCGCTGAGCTCATTCGCATGCTGAAAACCATGATCGGCGATGATGCCTTCGCTGAAGGCATGCAGATCTATTTCAATCGGCATGATGGCGAAGCCACAACGATAGAACATTTCTATAAGTGTTTTGAGGATGCCAGTGGTGAGGATCTGAGCGACTTCCGGCGCTGGTACAGCCAACCAGGCACACCGACTCTTACAGCAACAGAGGTTTGGGACGAAGATGCTGGAGTGCTGACGGTGATGCTCTCCCAAACCAATCCTGAAACACCAGGCAACACAAACCCTCGACCGCTGCCGATGCCGTTGCGTGTTGCCGCCTTCACGCCAGACGGCGAAACCGTCGAAGAGATGACCTTGCTCGTCGAGGGTGAAGACACGGTTTGGAGTATTGGCGGACAGGCCAAACGTCCCTTGGTTTCGCTCAATCGCGGTTTCTCAGCCCCCATTCGTTTAGCCCATCAAATCAGCGACGCAGACCGTCTTGCTGTGGCACGGGTCGATAATGACCCGTTTAACCAATGGGATGCCTTACAGGCTTTGGTGAAGCAGGAAATTCTGGCCATCGCTTACGCACAGAAGCCTCACGTCGATCCAGATATTATCGGTGCGATCGTGGATGCCGTGCGCAAAAACTCGGCTGATCCGGCATTTGCGGCTTTGCTCACGCGTCTGCCGGACGTTGGCGAGCTATTCATCGAACAGTCGCCAGTCAATCCCATTGCCTTGGCCGATGCGCGCAAACAGGTGCAAGTCAGCCTCGCAGAGGCGCTACATGAAGACTCTCGCGCCTATCTCTCGCTCGCCACGCCGGCGCCGTTCGTGCCAGACGCTGAACAATCCGGTCAGCGAGCATTGCGCAGCGCCTATATGAACCTGATGAGCGCGCTGGGAGAAGCGCAGGATAGCGAGCTCAAGTCGCTGTTTGATGCCGCCAGCAACATGACAGAGAGCCTGTCCAGCTTACGCGCGCTCTGTGTGGCCGACGGTCCCAACAAAGCCGCCGCTGTGTCGGTTTTTGAGACAAAATGGAACAGTAATCCGCTGGTGATGGACAAGTGGTTCGCTGTGCAGGCGGCGACTGGAACCGCGGATGATGTTTCCAAACTCACCCAACACCCAGCTTTCGACCTGACCAACCCTAATAGAGTGCGCTCCGTGATTGCTGTGTTCGCGATGCAAAATCTACGCGCCTTTCACGCGCCAGACGGCTCTGGGTATGAGCTCGTAGCGGATATCATCGCTCAAGCAGATAAGAAGAATCCGTCCCTGGCGGCCCGCCTTTTGACCGCATTTGAACAATGGAAATCGCTTGAGCCCCGCGCCCGCGCTGCCGCCGAAACGGTATTAAAGCGCTTACAAAGCGGGGACCTGTCGAAAAACGCCTCGGATATCATCGCCCGCACACTGGGATAGTCCGGTTTCGGCGCAAAGAATCGTGCCATTGGTTAACCAATCCTGAACTTTCAGTCATGAAAGCTGGAAGATGAGCAAGTGCGTCCTGAAGAGACGCAGTAAGAAAGGCGCGGGCTGTGGCACGTCAAGGGACGCAAGCGGCAGAGTTAAAGAAGGCGGGGCGATCAAAGTCGCGCCCGAGCCTCAGCCTGACCAAAGCGCTGGGCTTGATCATTCTGATCGAGGGCTTGGCGCTAGGGTTGAAATTCCATGACGACCGCCAAAACATGCGTGATGCAAAACAGGTCGAAGCGCATCGCGAAGCCCTGGCGATCGCCGAACGCGTGACCGGACGAATAAATACCGTCGAACAGACGCTGCGCCTAGGATTCCAGGCGGGTTGGAGCCCACAACAGACGGGCCGGGCCCATCCCGACTTAGATAGCGTCGTCACTCTAACCGACGCATTGACCGCGACAGAAGGGTCGCGGCTTCGATCCGCGGGCGAAACCGCCTCTCAACTCTTGGCGCAAGACAAGCTGGCGGGCCTGTCGGCGCAAAACGATCTGATCATCGTGTTTGATCCATCGGCGAGCGGCCCGCGATTTGGCTTAGTACAGTCCCCAGATTGGCTCCCGGAGCCGCGCGGCAATCGTGTCTTCTCGCTCCTTTCGTCTCAGACAAATGGCGCCATGCTCTCTTCCCAGGGGCAATTGACCGCATGCTCGCCGCTCGGAAACGCGGATCTCGCTGTTTGCGTGCAGAATACGGTTCCCAGCATGTCGCGGACCGAAATCCTCAGTCTGCTCCTATATGGCTTGCTCTTGCTTGGCCCAGCCCTGGCAATTCTTGGCTTGTTTCGGATGTTTGAGAGTCGCCGCATTGAATTAGAGACGTTTGAAGGCGAAGCCACACGCGCCGGGCGTATTCTGAAGACCGTATTGAGCCAATCGAAAGCGGGGTTCTGGTCTTGGAACACAAAGACCAATCAAATTTCGATCAGTCCTGAAGCGGCGCAACTCCTAGACCAAGACGGCGCTACGGATTTGTCGATCGATGAATTCGTGAAATTTGCGCATGACGATCATGTCGACAGCTTGAAACAAGCCCTGCGAACGATGCAGGAGCGCGGTTATGTCTCGCAAGTCTTTGCCAGCAAAGATAAATCCACCTGGCTCGATATGCGCGCCAAGCCGGACGAGCATAGCGGCGCCATCAATGGCGTCTTGCAGGATGTAACGGCGACGAAGATTGCCGTCGCCCGCACCCGCCAGGCTGAAAACCGCTTGCGCACCGCACTTGAAGGCTTCTCGGGGCCCGTCGCGCTCTGGGATGTGCGAAAGCGTTTGATCTATTGGAATCGCGCCTTTGTGCGCGTGTTTGGCTTAGAACCAACCGTGCGTGCCGGCATGGGTTATGATACCGTGATGCTGTCGCAAGCGACCAACATCATTGACCGCCGTCCGAGCAATGAAGGCGACCAAACCGAGATCGTTAAAATTCGCGATGGCAACTGGTTTAAGATCGTGGAACGGGCGACGAAGAGCGGCGGCATGATTACAGTCGGCTTGGATGTCTCTAGCGACGTGCGCAACGAAGTTGAGCTGACCAAGCAGCAAGGCCGGCTGCGTAAATTGGTGGCAGAGCTTGAACGGTCCGAAACACGCACCGCGGAGCTTACCCGTCACCTCAAACTCGAAAAACAACGCGCCGAACGTTCGGCGAATTCCAAGAACGCATTCTTGGCCAATATGAGCCATGAGCTGCGGACCCCGTTAAACGCGATCAATGGCTTTTCAGAAATCCTGGTTGGCGAGTTGTACGGGCCGCTCGGAGATCAGCGCTATAAGGAATACGCGCAGGACATTCTCGATTCCGGCAAACACTTGCTCGACATGATCACTGACATTCTCGACATGGCGAAGATTGAAGCCGGTAAGATGACAGTTGATCTGCACCCAATCGATATTGTTGATCCGGTCGATGCCGCCATTCGAATGATCCGTCGCAAAGCCGAAGAGAAAGACATATCGCTGAAGCTTGCCGCCAATTCGAACTTGCCTTTGGTCGAAGCTGACCATCGCGCCATTCGCCAGATGATCCTCAATTTGGTTTCTAACGCCATCAAGTTCACTGATGAGGGCGGCGAAGTGCGCGTCACGGTCGACCAAAAGGACAAGGAATTGCGGGTCGCGGTGCGCGACAATGGCATTGGCATTCCGTCAGACGCCTTGCCGCGGCTGGGAGAACCCTTTGAGCAAGTCAGTGATGCCAGAGATCGCAATTATGACGGCACCGGGCTCGGCCTGGCGCTGACAAAATCGTTCGCAGAGATGCATGGCGGTCGTCTCACGATTGCCAGCGAACAAGGACGCGGCACCCAGGTCAGCTTCTACCTGCCCGTGCCGGAGCACCAAACGCAGTCCTCGACGTCTGCCGCCTAAGATCCGTCAGACAAGGCCTCGATCGCAAACAAGCTGGCTTGTGCGGCACAGTCTGACGCGGCCGATCGCAGTGCGATGGCGCGATCAACTGAAGAGCGGCTGCGAGCTGTGCTATCCGCCGAGACTTCTGTTCGCGCCAACAGGTTGCGATCTGTGGTCCGGATCACACTGACCATCATGCGGCATGTCGCGCGCGTGCCTTCGAGCTTGAGATCCGCGATCCGGCTGGCCAATTCATACTGCGCCACCGCGCCGAGTTCCGGCGCCAGGGCGTGTCCATCGGCGCCCGGGCCAAAACTATCAATCATCGCAAACTGGATTTGCCGTGTGGCCGGTCCCGCCCACTCTGCGCCAGAGATCAGCCGCAATCCGCCATCGTCGCGCGCGCTGACCATGCCCTGCCCGGCAATCAACCGCGCGGCTTCGGGTTCCCGCACAATGATGTTCTCTGTAAGGCCTGGATGCGCGGCGGAGGCGTCAACTTTATAAAGCGCGTCGGGCACTTCAGGCTCTGGCAGCACCGAGACACAGGCGGTCAGAGCGGTCGTCAGAAGCGCGATGCTGAAAAGGGTCTTGGTCATTATCGGCGCTCCTCATACGGCAAGGGTTTGCCGACAACTAAGCCTTGCGGGTTTTGTTCAAGTTCGCGAGTGAGGCGATCCAAACGCGTAATCAGCAGCCGCAAATCTTGCGCTGCGAGATTGGTCTGTTGAACCGTGTCGGAGGCACCGCCTTCGACGAGCAATGTGGCCGCCTGAATGGCTTTGCGGCTTTCCGTCATCATCTCGCTGGCATTGCCCGTCGCGCCGTTCAACTCGGCGACGAGCGCTTTGAGTTCAACATTTAGGCTCGCCAATTCCTGATCGACAGAAGATGCGACGCCGGTAATGTCCGTGGACGCCTTGGTCAAATTATCGCCAGCTCTTTCCAGGGCCGCGAGGGTTTCGATCGACTGCGCGAGCAGCGCGGCATCTTCGGCCGAAATCGCGGCTGAGATGTCACGAACATTGGCCAGCATATCAGACATGGCTGCAATATTCTCGTCGGTCAAAAGCTTGCCGAGTTGGTCGACGGTAAGACCAGCCTGGCCTATGATTTCAGCACCGCCGTCAAACAGAGCTGCGAGCGGCGTTTCACCGGCTTGGATGACGGGCACCGTCTCATAAGGCTGCGGCAAGAGCGGCCCGGCATTGGTTGACCCAGCATTGATCTGGACGAACGTGACGCCAGTAATGCCTGCGAAATCAATAATCGCGGTGGAATCCGTTTTGACCGGCGTCGAGCGGTCGACGCGCAAACGGGCGCGGACCATTGAAGCGTCGCGCCGGTCGATGCGCACGCTTTCAACTTCACCCACTTTGATCCCGATATAGCGTACCGACGCGCCTTCTTCGAGTGAGACGGGCCCGGGGAAGATCACATCATATTGCGCATAATCGCGGTTAAACTGCGACGAGCCGAGCCAAAGCGCGAAGCCGATCACACTGGCGGCGACCATTAAGACGAAGGCTCCGATCAGAGCGTAATTCGCACGTGTTTCCATTATCCGGCTCCCATAATTGCGCCGCGCCCGCGTGGGCCCCCAAAATAGTCCTGAATCCAGGGGTGGGGTTCTCGTCTCAATTCATCCATCGTGCCAATTGCGAGAATGCGCTTCTCGCCCAGCACCGCAATCCGGTCACAGGTCACCGCCAACGTGTCGACGTCATGGGTCACCAAAAACACCGTCAAGCCCAATGATTTCTGCAGATCGCGGATCAATTGGTCAAATCCTGCCGCTGTTATGGGGTCGAGGCCCGCGGTCGGCTCATCCAAGAATAGTAGCGGCGGATCGAGCGCCAAGGCCCGTGCCAGAGCGGCGCGTTTACGCATACCACCAGACAAGTCTGATGGATATTTCCGCCCCGCCCAAGTTTCCAGGCCGGACATACGGATCTTTTGATCGGCAAGCTCTTTCATCAGACGCAGTGGCAGATTCGTGTGCTCTTTCATCGGCACCATGACATTCTCGCGCACGGTCAGATTTGAGAACAAAGCGCCATCTTGGAACATGATGCCCCACAGGCGCTGTAACGCAGCATGGTCCTCTGACTGGAGGTGGATGACGTCTTCGCCGAACACGTGGACCTCGCCCGCGGCGGGCGTTTTAAGGCCGACAATGGCCCGCAATAGAACTGACTTACCTGTGCCCGATGGTCCAATCACGCCAAGCACCTCGCCGCGGCGCATATCGAGATCGAGATTCTCATGCACCACATGCGTGCCATAAGCGGTCTTCAAGCCACGGACTTTGATCGCCAGCTCGGTCATATGCCCAGCTCCATATACAAAATGGCGAACAGGGCATCGATGACGATGATGGCGAACAAGGCCTGGACGACGGACTTCGTCGTGTGGTGGCCGAGCGACTGCACGCTGCCGCCGACCTCAAGACCCTGACGGCATCCGATCAGGGCAATGGCGAGCCCAAAGATTGGAGCCTTCGACATGCCGACCCAAAATTGACTGATTGGTACACTGTCCTGCATGCGATTGAAAAACACGGTTGGATTAATATCGAGCACCAGCCAACCGACGGTCATCCCGCCGGCAATCGCCGTCAGCATGCCAATAAAGGTCAGCACCGGCACCATGATCATCATCGCCAAGACGCGCGGCGCGACAATCACATGCATGGGATCCAGACCGAGCGTCTGCATGGCATCGACTTCCTGACGCATTTTCATCGCACCGATTTGAGCCGTGAACGCCGAATTGGTGCGCCCGGCAATGATGATCGCCACCAAGACCCCGCCCAATTCTCTCAACACGCCAAAGCCGACCAGTTCGACCACGAAGATCGTCGCACCGAATTGCGACAAGGTGGTCGCGCCAATGAAGGCGACAACCATGCCAACGAAGAAGCTCAAGAACGCAATAATCGGCACGGCGTCCAAGCCGGCATCTTCCATCACCGAAACAAACGCCGTCCAGCGCATTTTGGCGGGGCGCCAGACCACTGTCGAAATCGCCAGGATTGTGCCGCCCAGAAAAGACAGCGTTTCCAGCATCTCTTCCCACAAGTGTTCGGCATTTCGGCCCGTCCGCTCAAGCAGATCGACGAAGCCATGGCCTTCTTCACGCACCGGTGGGGCATGCTCTTCTTGCGTCGCCAGCGTCCGCGCTTGGCTCAGCAATGACAGGGCTTCGGGCGATCCGCCAACGATCTCCGGCGTGCTTGAGGGAAACCCGCGCAACACCCGGTCAATCAGAAACGCCCCGGCCGTGTCGACCGCTTCGAGCGCGCTCAAATCAAGCTCAGCCAACGGCGTGTTCCCGTGCTGTTCGACCAGCAATCGTAACTTATCGTCTTGGTTTGCGAGCGCAGTCACCAGCCATGCGCCCTGCAGCACGAGCCGCGGACGATCGCCCCCAATAAATTCAAATCCTGGGGATGAAGATTGTTCACCCGGTTTCAACACTATTTACCTTAACCCAACAGGCTTTAAGACCGCCCCCAAAGCGTCATTCAAATTTTACCAATCCGGCAAAGACTTCATCCATGCGCCAGATGACCATCACCCCCGTGTCTTCGCCGCTTAGAGCGGCTTTTGCAATCTCTCGCGGCTCCAAAACCTCGGCGGAAACGGTGGTGGTTGAGGTGATAGACGGCGCGCATCGGGGCCGGGGCGAGTGTGTCCCATACGGACGATACGATGAGAGCCAAGCCAGCGTCATGGCGCAATTGTCTGACGTTCAGGGCGCCGTCCAAGCGGGTCTAACCCGCGAAGCCTTGCAGAGCCTGATGCCCGCCGGTGCCGCCCGCTGCGCCCTCGATTGTGCGCTGTGGGACTTAGACGCCAAACAGGCCGGTCGCCCGGTTTGGGACCTCGCAGGCTTGCCCGAGCCCAAACCCCTGCCAACCACAATGACGATCAGCCTCGCCGAGGCCGCGGCCATGGCCGCCGCGGCGCGCGCGACCCCGGCAACGATCTTAAAGCTCAAGCTTGGCAGCGCCGATGACATGGCCCGGGTCGAAGCGGTTCGCCGGGCGCGCCCGGACGCCAAACTGGTCCTGGATGGCAATGAGGGCCTCTCCCCAGAAGCCTTTCCAGCCTTGGCGCAGCAAGCCGCCGCGCTCGGCGTGGTGATGATTGAACAACCCTTCCCCGCCGGCCAAGACGACGCGCTCACGACGCGCCCGCGCCACGTCGCCATCTGCGCCGATGAAAGCGTCCATACGCGGGGCGACATTGCCGACTTGGCGAAGAAATATGACGCCATCAACATCAAGCTCGACAAAGCGGGCGGCCTCACGCACGCCTTGCTGATGATGGAGGACGCAAAAGCGCGCGGTCTCGGCACGATGGTCGGCTGTATGGTGGCGGGGTCGCTCAGCATGGCGCCGGCATTGCTGCTGGGCCAGGTGGCGGACTTGATTGATTTAGATGGTCCGCTTTGGTTGGAGGAGGATGTTCCGCACGGGTTGGTTTATGCGGATGGGGCTGTGTGGCCGCCGAACGGGGAACTGTGGGGGTAGTAAGAGTCGAGAGAATAATCGGCTGGGCGTCGGGAAGAACAACTTTGATCTTCTACTTAGAACACTCAAGCCGAGATTTCAGTAACGTAAAAACAATAGGTTGGACACGTTTCGCTTAAGCAGGAAAGCTAAACACCACCGAGCCCTCATCCAGCACTCCACAAATGAACCTACCTCGAAGTTCACAACCGACGCAACATTCATACCGCGATCACACTATAGACACCGATGGTGATAGAAAACTTTGATTGATTTTGTCCGATTTGCAATCATACCGGCTGCGAGTGATAGCAAAGTAATGCGCCAGCGGCCCGCTTTTCGCAGTCCACGAGCCGAATAGGATAGACATCAAATGGATACAGAAGCCAAACGTGGGTTGTCAGATGGTAGAACCGCAGCGTTGGCGGTGCTTGGTGCAATCGCGACAGGCTTTGCACTCTTCAACTTAGTGATAGACATCTTTCGGCTCGAACTTTCGCCACTGACTGAACCCCTCGTATCCTTCTATCAAAACAACTTGGAGTCCTTCTTTGCATGGGTAGAAAGTTACGCAGATTGGTTGATCCCAGACTGGAACCCTCATGTTACAGTTTTGGCTGCCATATGCGCTGCCTTAGCAGCTCGACTAGCAACGACTTATCCTGATATTTTTGGAGAAGACGAAGCAAACTTCTTCGTATCAGTGTTTTTCCTCCCCACATTCTTTGCGTTTCTGGCGATAGGAATCCCGATTTTTCGAATTTACTTCAGCTTGGGGATGACCGGAATCGTATTACTGACACTTATCCAAGGGATCTTTGGAAAAGAGTATAGGGAACCGGCGTTCTACATTCTCGGCGTGATTGCTACGACAGTATGCTGGCTCGTGATTAACTGGTACTCGTAAGCGCGACCCGTCTAAGCCTCGCGAGTATCACCAACATGTATTATTTTCACTGCGAACCGTACGTAGGCTAATTTGGTTGTCTTAGACGCAAAAACGCCCCCCCTAAACCACCGACCGATCCCGCTCGATCTGGCGCGACCGTAAAATCAAATAGACCGCAAACCCCGTCGCCACGCCTGGCACCAAACAGAGCGGCACCGCGATCCAGCCATGCCGGATGCCGCGGGATTGGCGTTCGTAAGCAATCCAGACAAATAGAATCAGCGCGCAGATGATCACGTCCAGTGAATAACCGCTCGCATAAGGGTTCACGAATCCGGCTGCAAAGGCGCCGAATATGTCGCCGCTGGCCCATAAGGGTGGGACGACGATAATCGCAAAGGCCAAGGCAAACAGAACGCCGAGTGTCAGCACTAAGCGTTCAAAAATTGATTGCGTCATCGCGGATCTCCTTCAGCCTGCTGCATAGCAAGAAACACGCGCTTGGCGAGCACCAACATTGTCTCTGCGCCAAACTCGTGACAGATTTGGGCAAGGTGATCGTGGGGATCAGGACCGCATATGGCCGTCGATTTTAAGTATCGCGCATTCATTTCCTATTCGCATGCCGACCACAAATCGGCGGTCTGGCTGCACAAGGCGCTCGAGAAATATCCCATCCATAAAAAGCTTGTCGGTCTGCAAACCCCAGCGGGGAAAACTGCGCGGCGGCTGGGGCGGGTGTTCCGCGATGAAGCAGAGATTGGCGCGGTGCCGGAACTTGGACCGAAGATTGAAGCCGCACTGCAAGCGTCCGACACGCTGATCGTCTTATGCTCCCCGAGATCTGCGCAGTCAGAATGGGTGGCTCAAGAGATTACCAGGTTTAAAGAGCTCGGCCGACAACACCGCGTGCTGGCGTTGATTCTGGATGGTGAACCGCATGCCGCCGATCCCGCGCAAGAGTGCTTCCCAGAACCGCTAAAACGCAATCCAGACGGCACGCCCGTCCAGCCCCTGGCGGTCGATGTGCGTAAGTTCGGGCGTGAGGATGCCCTGGTCCGAATCGTGTCCGGCATCTTGGAGATTGATTATGACGCGCTTAAACAGCGCGACCTGCAACGCCGCCGGGCCGAGATGCGCCGCGCGCAAGGCCTGTTCGCGGCGGGACTGATCCTGTTGGCTTCCGCCTTAGGCGCAGGCTTTTTGGCCCTGCAGGGATTTTCGGATCTGGCGCACGCCAAGTCCGACATCCTCGCGCGCGAGGCGAAGGTTATTTTTGATGATGGCGCGGGCGATAAGTCGAAAAGCTTGCTGATGGCGCTGCAAGCAGATCCGTCGGCGAACCGGTCATTGTTGCGGCGGGTGTTTTCAGGGACAAATGGCTACCCGCTGGCGCGGGCGCGTCTGGTCAGCGCTTATGCGTCGCGGCGCCTCGAGAAAGTGTTCCGTGGACATCGCGACAGCGTAAGTGATGTCGTTTATGCGCCAGACGGTGAGACCTTGCTGACAACATCTTGGGACGGCACCGCCAAGATTTGGGACGTCACAACCGGCGACATGCTGCGATCCGTTTATGGCGGCGAACGTATCGGCGCGTCCGGCGTGTTCTCGCATGACGGGCAAACGGTTTTTGTGACGCAAGACACAACGATTCAAAAATGGGATTTGGCCTTCGACGAACTCATCCCGTTCGGAACAGGGCATACCGCAGATGTAGTGGATCTCACCGTGTCCGGCGATGGTCGTTTCCTCGCGAGCGCCGCCTGGGATAACACCGCAAAGCTATGGGACGTCGCGAGTGGTCAAATCGTTCGTTCCCTCGACGATCATGATTACATCGTCACCAGTGTTGCATTCTCTCCGGACTCGCGCATCGTGGCGACCGGCAGCGGCACCATAAGCAGCGGCGAGACCAAGCTCTGGGACGTGGCCAGCGGCGCCCTCTTGCAAACTTTTACGGGGCACGGCGATGTCGTCTCGGCAATCGCCTTTTCCTCGGACGGCTATTATATGGCGACGGGTTCAGGCGACGCGACGGTTCAGATCTGGGATCTGACATCCAACACGCAACTGAATACGCTCAGAGCGCATACGGATCTGGTGCGGGGTGTCGCCTTTTCTCCGGATGGCAATTTCTTGGTCACATCGAGTGCTGACGACACGATCCGCATTTGGAACCCCTTCACCTCAACGCCATTGGCGGTCATTTCAAGTCATAATGGCGAGGTCGGTGACATCTCGTTTTCGCCGGATGGCAAGAGTTTCGCCACGGCCTCTGCAGACGGTACCGCGAGGACATGGGCCATCGTTCCGGGCGACTTGATTGCGCGGCTCGAGCACCCCGGTTCGACCATAGGCGTGGGTCCGATGTACGCCCTTTCTTATTCTCCAGATGGAACGCAAATCCTGACCAGTCATGATACCGAGCATGCGCTTTTATGGGATGCGGTCACAGGAAGCTTACTCAGGACGTTGCATGTGCCAGACACGCGTATTGCCGCGAGCGCATTTTCTCCAGATGGCAATTGGATCGCGACGGGCCTTTCCGATGGCACGATTCGAATTTGGAACAGGCAATCGGGTGAGCAGGTACAATCTCTGGTTGGCCATACAGAGTTCATCAATCAACTCTCATTCTCTCCGGACGGCTTGACGCTGGTGTCAGGAGATTCCGGCGGTTTCGTGTTTGTTTGGGACATGAGCACGGGGCGGATGCGGAATATTATTCCGGCCGGAAAACTACCGATCGACACGCTGAAATTCGCTCAAGACGGTCTGTCATTCGTGACGCTAAACATGGCTGGACAGTCGAATACTTGGAGCGTGACCACTGGGGAAAAACTGGCCAACTTCAATCAAGAACTCTCATTCAACGGCGCGGTGGACTTCTCTCCGAATGGCAAACGCATCGTCACCGGAAACATGTCCGGCCAAGTGCAAGAGTGGGAGCTCGCGACAGCAGCTCTGCAAACAACCTTTTCCTCAACCGAATCCGAAATTTGGACCGTCGCTTACAGCCCTGACGGAAATTTCTTAGTCGCTGGGACGGGCCATTCAGAGGGCGGCAAGGTCAAAATTTGGGACACGCTGACCGGTGAAACAATTATGGAATATGTCGGTCATTCCACCCCGGTTACAAAATTGGCGATCAGCCCAGATGCGCGGTCCTTTGCCAACGATAACCCCATCGGAGGAACGGGAGAATCCATTGCCGATGTGTGGCGCGTTCCTGACATCATCTACGCCTCCCCGAAGCAGCAAGTCCGTATGGCGTGCGAAATGCTATGGGCTTCGAACTCACCATTATACTTCACGCAAGCCGATGCGCAGACCCATCCGATTTTATTGGGTGAGCCGGTCGATCCAGAAACGGGTGACTTTGTCTCACCCTGCGCCGATGTGCTGCCCGACGAAGCGTTTGCGCCTTAGTCTTCAGGGTCTGGAAAATCAGGCGGGGTCGGCATCCGGTTCATCGCCGTGGCCATGAGGTGCATCCAGATTTTCGCGTTCAGATCCTTGGCGGCTGCGTCATCTGAGGTTTCCAGTTCGGCTTGCAACGCGATGAGCTGTTCAGCCAAGGCATTGCGCTCTTCGGTGAGTTGAGAGATTTTGACACTGGAACTTTCCGGCACTGAAACCGATTGCCCCGCCAAAGCCAAGAGGCCGCGTATACCGGCAATTTCGTTGACCAAACGATCGGCAGCATTGTCCCAAGCTTCACCCGCCATCACCGCCATGAGACCGCTCATCGCCGCATGACCGGCGGAGTAATCGCCTTCCAATTTGGGCGCGACTTCGGTGACCAATTTGCGGCCAATCCGGTCAAGGATCATACCAATGTCGCTCATGCGCCTGCTCCATGCTTTGGCCCAAGCCGCATGGCGAGCATCAATTCGTGCGCACAATGCGTGAACCAGCCAGACCAGGCGAGGATGGGATCGTCATTGTCACCTGCTGCAAACGCTTTTTCCGAGGTCACCCAAATGCCCAATGCTTTGACATAAGCGAACAAAGACCACCACTCGAACGCCGCCGGGTCAAACGTGCACCCTGAGGCGTTCTGCCAAATCCCAATCGCTTCTGGCCAAGGCAACAGGCCCGCCGCGCGCTCTTGATCATTGCCGCACCATAGCAAGTCAGTGGCCCAGGCAAGATCTTCATACGGATCGCCAATATGGGCCATTTCCCAATCCAGGATGGCCGTCATCGTGCCTTCGCCATCCTGCAAATAATTGCCTGTGCGATAGTCGCCATGGACGATGGACAGGCGTTGTGCGGGGGGCGGTGGGTTGCGCTCCAAATAGCGGATGGCCGCTTCGGCGACGGGTTGCGGGTTTCTCGCATTGCTGCGGATCTCATTGGCCCAATAGGCAAGCTCTTTGCGCCAGCACTGATCAAGCGCTGGGCTCTCGCTTTCTTCAGCCAAAGCCGACCCTTCGACCGGAAGCGCCGCAATTGACCCGAGATGACGAAAGAATTGTTCACCAATCGCCGCGCGGTGTGGTTCGACTTGCTCAATCTTAAACGGGTTGAGGGGGTCGCCTTTCTCAATCCGCCCCATGACAAAAAATGGCGCGCCCAAGGCTGCGGTGTCGGTCTCCAAGAACAAGGCTTCCGGCACCGGCAAATCGCGTTGGCCATAGGCGCTCTTAATCGCAGCGAACTCGACCCGGCGTTCTGTGTCGATCAGGCTGTCGGGCGGGTCGCGCCGCAGGATCAAGCCTTTTGTCTTTGGGCCGGTGGCATCTTCATAGGTCAGGTCAATCGAGTAAGTCTGCCGACTCGCCCCGCCATGAATGCGATTGATAGAAACGACGTGCGCATTCTTTGCGCCCGGCAACCGAGCCTCGGCATAGTCCGCAAATTTAGTCGCAAGCTCGGTTTCAAGCATCCAAAACACCCTTCCATCCGCTTGGCGCATGGGGGCCAAGAGCCAATTGCTCGAGGATACCGATGCCTTCGCTTGCTTCGCCGTCTGGCCCTTTATGCGTGGTCTTCACGATGGCTTGGATATGCAGGTTATCTGGTTGCTGCCAGGGTAAATTGTCCGGTGTAAGATCTTCACGTGTGATGCTGAGATCGCCGCGATAGGTACCGTGACCCATGCTCGGATGGCTATAGCCAATGCCTTTCATCATAAACGTCGACAGCGGTTCATAACTGACCTCATGTGTCCGACCTTGGCCATCTTCGACATGCAAAACCGCTGATTGTGCGCGGCGCGATCCTTCGCGCCAAGTCACATCCATTTTGGGCCGATTAAGGTGCAGCAAACCGTCATTGTCAGCGCCATCCATAGCCAGCACGGAGCGTGTGTTCCACGCCCCGCCCTCGCCATCTTCGTTGACGTGAAAATAGAGCGAAAGGTTTGGAAAATTAATCGGCGCCCAGAGCCAATAGAATTGCGGCAATTGCAGAGGCAGCACCGGTTGTTCGTCCCGCTGCCCAATCGGGCGCACGCCCCAGCTGCGATCACGTGTCCCGTAAAAGTCCTTCACTTCAACCGTTTCGCCGTCGGCGCTCAGCTTGCCTTGCCAATGACCGTTCTGGGTCATCCGCGTACAATCGATCAGCATGCGGGGGCCTTGGCGATAGGTGAAACGCGGCTCTTCAATCGGGAAATGGCGTCCCGTGAATTGCACATCCAGCGCGATGCCTTCGGTTTCCTCAAGTCGTAAACGAATGCTTTTTAGAGGCTCAACCACTTCGATGCTGAGCGGGCCGACTTGCGTGTCCATCCGCTCCATACCGAGCACGCGCGACACATGGATCGATTTTTGCACACCATCTTTGAGGATCGACACGGCGCCGTCCATCACGTTCAAATGTGGATAGACCCCAAAGGCGGCGGCAAAGAAGACCGACCCGTCCGCCGAATACCCATTATAAAAATAGCGATCATAGAAATTGCGATCCGAGCCGGAAAAGGCGACGGGTTCAGGGGTTTGGTGAATGGGGTATTCGTCACCTTTAGTGAGCATCAGCATCTCCTCCCGTGGGGTGATCTCTTTTCGGATCACGTTTGGTCTATAGGTTGGCCTTCAAGCCAAGCGGGCGTCAATGCCTGTCGGAGGGAAAACATGGCCTGTAAAGTGACCGTCGACGAGGTGAACACCTTTTATGATTCCGTTTTCACAGGCGGTGGCGAACAAGACCGCGTGTTGGAAGTTCGCGAGAATTATGCCCGCGTGCGCCAAGAAATCGGCGACGGGAATATACGCCCGGGCGGCTATATAAACGGCCCAATGCAAATGGCGCTCGCCGATAGCGCCGCCTATGTCGCCGTCTTTACGCGGATCGGGATCACGCCGATGGCGCTGACCAGCAATCTTAATATCAACTTCATGCGGCCGTGCATTGGCAAAGCGGTCATCGCCGAAGCGCATCTGCTGAAGATCGGCAAAACGCTCGCCGTGATCAGCGTCGACGTCCGCGCCGAAGGCAGCGACAAGATCTCAAGCCACGCTGTGGTGAACTATTCAATTCCGTTGGAGCCGGCCGCATGATCACTCTGCTCGCGGCGATCGCTGGCTTTATGGCTGTCGCGCTGGGCGCCTTCGGGGCGCATGCGTTGGAAAGCGGATTCGGCGACAAGCAGATGGGCTGGTGGCACACCGCAACGCTGTATCTTTTGGTCCATGCTGCATTGGCAACCGCCATTTCCGCAACTGACGGCGCCAAGTTCGGTCTCGCGGCAGGCACTATGCTGGCCGGTGCCGCTTTGTTTGCAGCGACGCTTTACGCCATGGCGCTCGGTGCACCGCGTTGGTTTGGTGCGATCACGCCGATTGGCGGCCTCGGCATGCTAGCTGGCTGGGCCTTGATTGCTTGGGCGGCGTTTAAAACCTGACCTCGCGAAACCCTTTTCGAAAGCCGCTCCCGGGCCTATCACCACGGTCAAAACCAGTACCAGTTTAGGGAGGGCTCAGATGAGCTTGTTCGATCTTTCAGGAAAATCCGCCATCATCACAGGCTCATCGCGCGGCATCGGTAAAGCCATTGCCGAGCAATTTGCGGCTGCTGGCGCGAATGTCACCATCAGCTCGCGCAAACCCGGCCCATGCCAAGAGGTGGCAGGCGCCCTGAATGAGCAATATGGCGACGGCACCGCGATCGCGATCCCGGCCAACATTTCCGAGAAAGATCAGTTGCAGGCTATGGTCGACGCCACCAATGACGCGTTCGGCAAAGTCGATATCGTGGTTTGTAACGCCGCCTCCAACCCGTATTATGGACCGATGGAAGGGATCTCTGATGATGCGTTCGAGAAGATCCTTTCGAACAACATCATCTCAAACCATTGGCTGGTCCAAATGTGTGCGCCGCAAATGCGGGAGCGCAAAGATGGCGCGATCATTATCGTCAGTTCGATTGGCGGCTTGCGGGCCTCGCCCGTCATTGGCGCTTACAACATCTCAAAAGCCGCAGACTTCCAGCTGGTGCGCAACCTCGCTGCGGAGTACGGACCAGACAATGTTCGCGTCAACGCCATCGCGCCAGGCCTGATCAAAACCGACTTTGCTCGCGCGCTCTGGGAAAACCCAGACACCCTGAAACGCGCGACGTCGACGACACCCCTTCGCCGGATTGGTGAGCCGATCGAGATTGCCGGAGCAGCCGTCTATATGGCGTCTGATGCAGGCAGCTTCATGACGGGCCAAATGATGGTGGTCGATGGCGGCCAGACGGTGGTCTAGCATGCCCGAGATGATTGTCCCTAAAAGCCTGAAAGACCGCACCGAGCAAATGCAATTCGCGCCCGCTGTGCGCGCGGGAGATATGGTCTTTTGCTCTGGCGTGATTGCAGCTTTGCAAGAAGGTGAAGCCGCGACAGACGAGGCCTATTTCCGCGGCGCGGACGAAGCCTTTGCCGAGATCGACATGATCCTGCGCGAGGCCGGTGGCAGTATGGCCGATGTGGTCGACATCACGGGCTATCACGTCGACTTTGAGAAACATATGGGACCGATGTTCCAAGCCAAAGCCAAATGGATGCCGGGGCCGTTTTTCTCTTGCTATACACTGATCGGGATCTCGTCCCTCTTCAATCCGCTCGGCTTCGTTGAGCTCAAGGCCCGGGCCTATATCCCAGCATGAGCCGGACCGAACTATCGAATGAACAGCAAGGCTTCTTCGATCGATTAAAGTCGAACGCATGGGAGAAGCCTGCCGGCATCACCAATCTCGGCATTCGACCGGAGGAGTGGCTGAAAGAGGTGCGCTATGGCTATGTCCGCTATGAGTGGCCCAACCATGGCGACCGTGACATCTCAGAAGGCCGCGTGTTTGGCGGCTGGGTCGCCGGTTTTAGCGATCACATCGTCTCGATGTGCATGGCCTCCGGTCTTGAAGATGGCGAATGGTTCACGACGACCGAGCTGCAGACCCGGATCTTCCGCCCGGTACCACATGGCTTGATCACGATTGAAGGCCGCCTGGTTTCACGCGGGCGCACAACGGGTTTTGTCGAAGCCGACTGGCGCGATGAAAAAGGTCGCCACTTGGTCCGCGTGAGCGCCGCAAAAGCGATAAGGACGCGCGCAGAACTGGGAATGGGCTAGACGCGCGGTTTGAAACGCCCGGACTTCGACAAGTCTTTTTAGCCTCATGATTTCTGCGCTGTATGGTGCTAACCTGTTGTGGCGTCGGCAAGAAAATTGCCGAATGTTGACGGTCAGGATGGGAAAATAAAATGGGCAATCGAGTGGTGTGCTTCGGGGAATTATTGCTACGAATGTCAGCGCCTGACGGTGAACGGCTGTTGCAGACCGGAACGCTAAATGTCCACGCTGGCGGGGCCGAAGCGAATGTCGCTGTCTCACTCGCGCATTTCGGGCATCCGGCAAGCTTGGCCACGATAATTCCGGATAACTCTCTCGGCAAAGCGGCCCTCGCGGAAGTGAGGAAAGAGGGTGTTGATATCTCGCCCATTCAGTTTCGCCCGGGTCTCATGGGGCTGTATTTTATTAGCTTCGGTGCCGTTGTTCGCCCGTCGCGCGTCACTTATCACCGCGAAGGTTCTGCCTTTGCCAAGGCGGAACCTGACGCCATAGATTGGGACCCGATATTTTCCGAAGCTGATTGGCTGCATATATCGGGAATCACGCCGGCCGTGAGTGAGAACGCGACCAAAGCCGTCATGCGCGCCGTGGATGCTGCCTGTCATGCGGGTATGAAAGTCTCATTTGACGGTAATTACCGCGCTCAATTGTGGGACAGCTGGGGCGGAGACGGCGTCAACGTCATCCAAAACCTGCTCTCGAAAACGACAATCGGCTTTATCAATGAGCGCGATATCGGACTCGTTCTCGGCAAAAAGTTTGCCGATAGAGCCGCTGCATTCGAGCGTGCATTCGAAGAATTTCCAAATCTTGAGTATCTGGCGGCGACGACGCGCGAAACCTTGACCATGGACCATCACCGCATCACGGCGGAGATCGTAACCCGCAGCGGTCGCTGGTGTTCCAAATCCTACAATGCGGCTGGAATTGTTGATCGTATCGGCGGCGGGGACGCCTTCGCAGCTGGCATTCTTCACGGCATATTGTCGGGCATGTCCGAACAGGAAACCGTCGAATTCGCCGCTGCAGCGAGTGCGCTCAAACACTCCATTCGCGGTGATTTCAACCTGATCGATGTTTCCGATGTGGAATACGCGATGGGCCAGGAAAGCTTGGATGTGAGACGATAGAAAAGCCTGGGCGGAGGCTGAAACGGTCAGTGCGAGGCGAGTTCAGCCCGCAACATCCGCAATAATCCCGCGACCGTTGCCTCAACCATTTCTGTCGCGGGTTTCAGCGCCAGACGATCCATATTTACCGGCAGCGCGAGCGCCCCATGCACGCCGGACCAGAGCAATTGCGTCAGCTCAGCTGCATCCCCCGGAATAATCGTTTCCAGCGCCTGCCCGTCTTCGATTGCCTGTTGGATCAGGGTTGGAAACGCATAACCGGTCAGCGCCTCTTTCGCGGGCATTTCCAGCGTCGCCGGCCGCACAAACATCAGCGCATTGCGATAGAGCACCGCCTGCTCAAGCCCAAATTTGAGATAAGCCTCAAGCAACACCTCAATCCGGTCGAGCGGGATTTCTTGCTCAGACGCCAGGGCGCGAAACACATCTTCCTGCTCCGCCACCCGTTCAGTCCAAAGCGATTGCATTAAGCCCGTGAGGTCGTCGAAATAGGAATAGATCGTGCCGACTGAGACGCCAGCTTTTGTCGCAACCGCGCGCGCAGAAATCGCGCTAAGGCCCTGCTCACGATAGAGCTCCGCTGCCGCCGATTGAATCGAGCGACGAACTTGCTCCTTTTGCTCGGGGGTCGCCTTGGGCCTCGCCATGCCCTCGTTTAGGCGGCTTTGGCAATCTGGCGCAAGTCCATTTCAACTTGCAGGGCCGCCAGCGGCTCGCCGAGGCGCTCTTCCCATTTCTCGAAATTGATATTCTTCGAGTTGCGTCCGTAATACCAACCGTCGACAAAGGCATCCATGCTCGGCACCACGCCTTTCGGGGCCACCAGCGCGGTGTGGGCCATTGTCACGGCCAGACGAATGGCGTGATACGGAAACCGAATTTGCGAGAGATAGTATGAGGCCAATGCCAGCTCTCCAGGAATGGTCGCGCCATAGCCGGTGAGCACATGCATAAAGTCATGCAATTGCGTCCCGCGCACCATCATATAGGCCATATCGTCAGGCATCCGATCGAGCTTGCCGGTCGATTTGAGTTGTTTTTGGAAGACGCGATAATCACGGCCGAAATTCTCGATCAGATTATTCTCTTCAACAAAATCACGATACGCCGCGCCGAGCGTGCCGGGACCGTATTGGCGAAGGCTCTCCACCGTGAGGGGTTCGGCAATGTAACCTTCCTTAAGAAAATCGCGGGCGCCAGGAATATTGTGCAACTCTTCCATATAGGCATCGATCGCCTCAGTCGTGGCGCCCTCCCACCAGTCATGGAACAGGAAATAAACGCCGTAATCCAACGGACGATCGACAGAGACCATGAACTTGTCGACGAACGCGCGGTCAACAATGGGTGGTTTCTCAAAGACAGGGTTGGACATTGGGTTCCTCCTCAGTGTCAGTCTTTATAGCACCAAAATCCCATTTTGTGAGCAGGTTCATTTTATTACTATGATCCTGCCATCCCATATGCCTTGACTCGGGTGTGCTTTTATTTATTATCACCGTTATGCCAAAAATAGTCGACCATGAAGAACGTCGCCGCGCCATCGCCTCTGCCGCTGTAGATGCGATCGCCAGCAATGGGCTCAGCGGCGTGAAGCTGACCGATATTGGCCGCATGGCCGGGGTCACGACCGGGTCCATTGCTCACTATTTCTCCGACAAGGATGCTGTGCTCGCCGCGGCTTTGGAAGAAGTGTGCACGCGCCTCTTCATCCAGATCGGGCAGCCCGATAATGCGCCCACAGTTGCCGAAATCGCGACGGCCCTGCCGGTCAACGAAGAAAAACGCAAAGAATGGAAAGTCTGGCTCGCATATTGGGGCCGAGCACCGCACGTGCCCGCTCTGGCGCAGATTCACCGTCAATTCTATGCCGAGATCGAGACCGCTGTGGCCGAAGACATGGACGGCATCCATCCCGATCCACACATGGCCGCGGCGGCAATTATTGCTGCTGTTGACGGGATCGGCACCCGCGCCACGCTTGAGCCCGATCTGTGGCCCGAAGCCCGCCAAATCGCCTTGCTCGATCAACTCATCTCGCCAATCATTGCAGCCTTTTCACCGCAACCCATAACCCCCTAGAGGAGGTTTCTCATGCCTTTGAAATACCTACCCGCAACCGCCAAACCTGAAGCGCTCGCTGACGCGCTGAAATCCGATGGGGCGTGTATTGTCGAGGGCGTGTTGGACGCCAATGGCCTGGCGCAAATGAAAAGCGAGTGTATGCCATTCATCCAAGCGACAGAGACGGGGCGCGATGATTTTACCGGCCGTAAAACCACCCGCACAGGGGCCCTGGTCGCCCGCTCAGCGGCATGCCGGGATGCGGTGATGAACGCCACCATCGTCAATGGCGCGAAGACTTTCTTGGAGCCCTATTGCGAAACCATTCAGCTGCATCTGACCCAGTTTATCCGGATTCAACCGGGTCAGCCCGTACAGCCGCTCCACCGCGACCGCCTCGCCTGGGGCGGCTATTTGTTGCCGGAGCTCGAGCCGCAATTCAACACCATCTGGGCGATCACTGATTTCACCAAAGAGAATGGCGCGACCAATGTTATTCCGGGCTCAAACACGTGGGCACCCGACCGCACACCGCATCGCGACGAAGTTGAGTATGCCGAAATGGACGCCGGATCTGTCTTGGTCTATTCCGGCTCGGTCGTGCATAGCGGCGGCGCCAATGAATCAGATGCAGACCGGATTGGTCTGAACATCACTTACGCTTTGGGATGGCTGCGTCAGGAAGAGAACCAATACCTGTCTTGTCCGCCTGAAATTGCCAAGGATTTCGACCCTGAGCTGCAAGCTATGTTGGGCTATGCCATGGGCTCTTATGCGCTCGGTTATTTCACCCCGCCATTGCCGCCAGGCCAAGGCCCGGAAGTGGTGCCGCCGGAATTCTTGTTCAACGGTAAAGTCGCCTCATGGGGTGATGAGATGTACGAGAAAGTCTCGGCTCGGGCCCAAGACGGCGCAGTCTAAACCTAAGCCCTTTGATCCTTCGGGGATCCGAGCGAAATGTGCGACGTGATCGAGCTGACTTGCGGCAGAACGCCAAGGATATTGGCGTGGAAATCTTTGTAAGCCGGCAAGTCGGCCACTTCGACGCGCAATAAATACTCCACCGCGCCGGTGATGTTGTGACATTCACGCACTTGCGGCGCGGCTTCCATTGCGCGTTCAAAGGCGCGCGCGTCCTTCGACAAATGTGCAGCCAGGCCAACCATTACGAAAGCGGTGATACCGGCGCCGAGTTTCTCTCGATCGAGAACCGCGCGATAGCCTTTGATGATTCCTGTTCGCTCCAATTCCTGCACGCGGCGCAGACAAGCCGAAGGCGACAAGCCAACGCGCGCGGCAAGATCGATATTGCTCATCCGCCCATTAGACTCCAGAGCTTGCAATATATTGCGGCCGACATGATCTAATTCTATCATATATTGCACATATCACACGCCAAACCGTCAGATAAGTGAGAAATTGCGCCTGATTCGAGTTATTCTTGTCTTCATAATTTAGGGAGACTTTGGATGCTGAACCTTGCCGATTACGACATGTCCGCCGAACGCGGTTTTCTGTGCCGATACAATGCTGACGAAGTTGTTCTGACCGGCGATCTCGCGGTGATCCGCGATGTCGCCTCCGCCTTGCCGCAGCTTTTACCGACAGGCCGCGTGCGCCATCTCTTAGAAACGCGCCTGCCTTTGGTGGATCTACCGCTCGCGACGATGACAGATGCCGAAGCGCGCACCTGTATGGTGCATTACTCTTTCATGGTCCAAGCCTATGTCTGGGGTGAGCCGAAAGCGCCGACCCGCCTGCCGAAAAATCTGGCCGTGCCAATGGTCGCGCTGGCCGATCATCTTGGTCAGCAGCCATTGCTGCCCTATTCCGGCTATGTGCTCGACAATTGGGGCCTGATCGACAAAACCGGCACGGTGGATCTGGACAATGTCTACATGATCCAAAACTTCCTCAACGGGCAGGATGAGAACTGGTTCGTCCTGATTCATGTTGCGATTGAAGCGGCGGCGGGCGCGGCCCTGGCAAAGTTTGGCCCGATCATCGAGGCCAGCAACAAAGGCAACGTGCCGACCGCACGCGCGCTTCTAGAAGAGGTGGCCGAGACCTGGTCTTGCATCAATGCCATCTTCGCGCGGATGCCAGAACGTTGTGACCCTTATATCTATTTCGAACGCGTCCGCCCGTACATTCATGGTTGGAAAGACAATCCTGCGCTGCCGGACGGGATCATCTATGAAGGCGTCGAACGCTATGGCACCAGCGGACAAGCGTTTCGAGGTCAAACGGGTTCGCAATCGTCCATCGTCCCGGCTATGGACGCGCTGATGGGGGTTGGACATGCCACGGATCCGCTCCGCGAGTATCTCGACCAATTGCATATTTATCGCCCACCTGCGCATCGCCGCTTCATAGACGACACGCGCGCCGCCAGCCGCCTGCGGGGCTTTGTCGAGCAAAGCGGGGATCATGGTCTGACTGAGGCTTACAATAAGATCATTCAAGCAATGGCAGATTTCCGCACGCAGCATCTCGAATATGCCGCCAGCTATATCAACAAGCAGAACCGCGCTGCGTCTGGCAATGACACAGATGTTGGCACCGGGGGAACGCCGTTCATGCGGTACTTGAAGAAGCATCGGGATGAGACAAGCGCACGCCTGATCGGAGCGGCTGCGAACGCGGCTTAGTGTTTGTGCGTCGCTCTCCTTACCGGCGATGCCCGCGAAAGCGGGTATCCAGGGGCGGTCATATCCCCCTGTCCATGAGGTACGTATCGTCCATGGATCCCTGCCTGCGCAGGGATCGCCGGAAACAGAGGGCGTCCCATATCTCAAGCTGTATCCTCACCTAAATCGCCTAAGGTCCCCGCCTGCGCGGGGATGAGCGACCACAGCGGAAATCGCGCCCTCTCGCGATCCCGCCAGTTCCTTGATATATCCCTCACATGTCGATGCCCGACCCGCACGCACAAGACACCACAGCCGCTCACGCTTGGGCGCGGGCGGCGACCGGGTTCGCGGTCTGCGCCGCCTTAATCTTAGCCGCGCTAAAACTCGCTGCGTGGTTGATCACCGGGTCCGCCGCGGTCCTGGGGTCACTCGCCGACAGCAGCTTAGACTTATTTGGCAGTCTGATGGCCGCCACCGCTGTTCGATATGCCGCCTTGCCCCCGGACGCCAATCACCGGTTCGGACATCAAAAAGCCGAAGCCCTAACCTCCCTCGGTCAAGTTGCCTTGATCGCGGCATCTGCGACTCTGGTCGCGTGGGAAAGCTTGCAACGCCTATTAAACCCGCAACCGATCGAGCGCCCAGTCTATGCCATTGCAGTGCTTGCGCTTTCCTTGCTTGTGACGCTTGCTTTGGTGGCGTTTCAGAGCATGGCGATCAAACGGTCTGGTTCGCTGATCGTTGAAGGCGACCGTGCGCACTATATGGGTGACCTGATTGCCAATAGCGGAGCTCTGTTGGCGGTCGCGATTGGCGTCTTCTTCGCCTTTCCTCAAGCCGATGCATTGGCCGGGCTCGCGGCGGCTGTGTTTCTCGCGATAGCCGGTTGGCAAGTGATCCGAAAAGCCATTCCGCAGCTCATGGATGAGGAATTGCCTTCATCCGATATCGCGGTGATCGAGGACATTCTGAAAGCGGATAATGAGATTGAGAGTTTCCATGCCTTGCGAACACGGCGGGCTGGCGGCAGACGCTTTATCCAAGTCGACATCCAAATCGATCCTGATCTGAGCTTTCGAGACGCTCACGCCATCTCGGACCGAACCGAGCTTGCGATAGAGCAAGCGTTTCCGGACGCGGATGTCATCATCCATCCGGACCCCGCCGGCGAGGCCCGTCTCGAACGCCGCGTCTTGCCGGAGGAATAGGCCGTAACAGTTCAAACGGCGGCTGACGTCGAAGGCGCGGGCGGGCGCGGCGTGTTGAGCGAAGTCGCCACCCAATGGATACCCGCGACGAGCAGCAAATTGCCATGCAGCTCCATTTGATAACTGAAATACAATCCGCCGAGCGCGGCGCTCACGCACCACTGCCACTTCCATCGCAGCGTGAAATAGTGCAGCGCGCCGAACAGGATGGCGCTCAGTACAACCGCCAGCCAAACCGATGCGCCCACACCTTCCAGCACTTGCGGAATGGCCAATCGGAAGACCCACTCTTCCCAAACAGATAGCGCCCCGAGATAGACGATCCAGCCAAACTGCGCCGCACCCCAATTCTGGCTTATACGCCAGGTATAGGCGCTGAGCGCGGCTAGGATGATCAACGCTCCGACAACATAGCGCAGGGGACGCTCAGCCGGGGCCGACAGGCTTTCAACGAACGCGATCTGCAAGCTCGGTACAGCCAAAAAGCAAAGCGCTAGGACCAGTCCAAGCAACCCGTGCCGCATGAACACTTCCCGGAACGAAGACAATCGATCGCCGGTAAAGTCTTTGTCACGCTGCAAGCGTCGTTTACGCGGTCGCGAAGCGGTCAGGGGTCGCATGAGACGGACTTAATAAGAGTTTGCGGGAGATGGAAAGCGAGAGTTTGCTTTTCCAAAGCGACCCACCTCAAACCCCAACCGCCGCATCCGTCGACGGCACGACAAGGCTGCGATAGGCATGCCAGCTTGAAAGACCGATCCAAGGGAAGATGATGATCAGGCCCAGAAACCCGGTAGCGATACCGACCATGGTCAGGATCACGATCAGGAATGCCCAGAGCAACATCGCTGGAAAATTGGTCAGCACGGTCCGAACGCTGGTGATTAGCGCGATAAAAAAGTCGGACTCTTTCAGCAACAACATGGGTGCTGAAACAACCACGATCGCATAAGCAACAAATGCAATGGCACCGCCAATCAACGTTCCGACAAGCGCCATTT
This sequence comes from Pseudomonadota bacterium, assembly GCA_039194965.1. Classification (GTDB taxonomy): domain Bacteria; phylum Pseudomonadota; class Alphaproteobacteria; order Caulobacterales; family Hyphomonadaceae; genus Henriciella. Next base: position 116,223 of record JBCCVQ010000007.1, read on the forward strand.
GAAGACCCGATGACGTGGTCAACATGAAGGTCAAAAAGTCGAACATGGAGCGATGCACCGCGGACGATGATAGGCCGTAGATCAAATACGCCACCTCGGCCCATAGCCCGAATAAGAAGAGCAGCGCGACGCCCAGCATGATCTGGTCTGACCGCGCACGGCGAAACGGACCTAACACATCACCGAGTTTCGGCTGTCCGCCCGTTTCCAGAATCTGCGCCCCACGATAAAGGCCTGCGGCGATGATCGGAGCAATGATCATGAATCCGCCCGCGAACACCAAAAACCACTCGAAGCGCCCGGTCACGTAGAGCATGCTGGCGACAAACATGCTGATCAAGGTCAGCATCACGCCATATGCCCCAAACAAGAGGGGTGCTTGTTTCATGTCGCGCCACCCCATGAGCAACCAGGCAAAGGGCGCGCTGAAGTGCACGTGCTTTACGTCTGGCAGATGTGTGGTTTCCGACATTGGGCGCTCCTTGGATAGGGAAACCATACGGGACGCCGTCCGGACTGCCAAATCGGAGGTGGGTAGCGGCGCGACTGCCGTTCGCTGTCAGCTCGTCATTGCAAGCGACATCGTTCTCAGCGCTTCATTTTGAGATCATATACTCGGCGTTGCATATTGGAGATGTGTCGCGCGCAGTTCTTACCGTTAATCTCTTCGCGCAAATAATATGCGTGGACCTTCTCTGGGACGGTTCCAGGCGGGATATCTGTCATCTTTAAATGATACTCGCGGCCACTGCCGAGATCGTAAGTTATGAAATAATTGTCAGTGATAAAGCGTGGCCCTGTTTTATTGAGCTGCTGTCGCGCCGAAAAGCTTGCAGACTGAAGCTCTTCTTCCTTGTGACGCATCAGGACGCGATAATTATCAGCATTGCGTTGCCAAAAATCGACCATGGTCTTTGTCACCACGGTTGGATGGCCATAGTTCCCGCACTTCTCCAACGCTTCCATCGCAGTCACGAACCTGGCGACTTGCGTGTGGACCGGCCAAGCCTCGCCGAGATCGATTTCACCGTTTTCATTGAGCGTGACCGCATTGTTAAAATTCTCAATATCGTTGAGATCGGTAAACTCACAGGCTGACAACACCCCAATGGCGGAGATGGCGGTAATCATTTGTCGAAGCGACCGCCAGCGATTTGATCCGTGAACGCTCATACTAATTTCCAACCTCCTCGACTGGCACCGAAATGTCCAAATTGCCGCGTCGGATGTTTAAGCTGAGTGTTTGACAGGATGCCTGATCAAGCGCGCCGCCAAGAACTGACAGCGCTCGTGAATCCACTTGGCTGGGGTGAGCGGGCTCCGACCACGACGGAAGCTCTCCTGAAGATTTCATAACAGCCGATTTAAACGTCGGCGGCCGCGTGTATTTGCGACGCTCACTCAGTATGAAGCGTTTCACTGAAGGCTTTGCCGTTTCCAATTCCACGCTGAGCATTTGCTCGAGCTCTTCTAAAGCGGTTTTGTTGCGGTTCACCCAATCTCGATAAGCATATTTTTGAGCTTGCGGATTGAGTATATCGAAACAAGCGAGAATGGCCGCCTCGTTCGCCAAGTAAGCTGATTTTTCAGCATGTGCTGGCGCAACGTCACTCAAATCAAATTCGCCTGGCCCAGCAAGGTCCTTGGTCAAGAACCAAGCGACGCCAAGCGCGATCGCGGCGTAAATCATATAGCGGATCATGATGATGTCCCATTCGCTCACCGACCATGTAAATAAAATTCGTTTAAATATGGATACTGGCAAAGAATAGATTCAAAAAAATCCGCTCCTCAGAGGTGCTTATGTGAACGTTTTATTACGTGATACAATTATTGACCAACAAATAAGACTCGACGCTTCCTTTAGCCTTCGAACGCCATGTCGGGTCGCGCCTCGGATGGCCAAGAATGGGATTGGACTTTCATCACTGTCTCCGAGAGAAGATGTGATCTCCACCGCGCATAAGGCACATTCCATCGACAAAAAAAGCCCGCGCGAGAGGCGCGGGCTTTGTTCATTCTAACTACCGAAGCGCTTATGCGCTTTGACGATTGTCGTCGTCGACTTCTTCAAAGTCAGCGTCGACCACGTCTTCACCGTCTTCGGCGGCCGCGTCGGCGGCGGCATCTGTTTCAGCCGCGTCGGCTTGTTGGGCGCCATAGATCGCTTCGCCGAGTTTCATCGCCGCGGTCATCAAAGCCTGATGCTTCTCTTGGATGTCAGCCGCATCTTCGCCTTCGGCAGCGGTTTTCAGAGCCGCAGCTGCGTCTTCGATCTCTTTCTTCACATCGTCGCCGACTTTGTCACCATGCTCTTCGAGCTGTTTCTCAGTCTGATGCGCGAGGCTTTCCGCATTATTCTTGGCTTCGACCAGTTCGCGGCGCTTCTTGTCTTCTTCCGCATTGGCTTCAGCGTCTTTCATCATCGCTTCGATGTCAGAATCGTTGAGGCCGCCATCGGCTTGGATGGTGATTTGCTGCTCTTTGCCGGTCGCTTTGTCCTTCGCACCGACTGAGACAATGCCGTTTGCGTCAATGTCGAAGGTCACCTCGATTTGCGGCACTCCGCGTGGGGCCGGTGGAATGTCTTCCAGGTTGAACTGGCCGAGATTCTTATTGTCCGACGCCATTTCACGCTCACCTTGGAAGACGCGAATGGTCACAGCCGGCTGATTGTCTTCAGCAGTCGAGAAGGTCTGGCTCTTCTTGGTCGGAATCGTCGTGTTGCGATCGATTAAGCGTGTGAACACGCCGCCAAGGGTTTCAATGCCAAGCGACAGAGGTGTCACGTCGAGCAGAACAACGTCTTTCACGTCGCCTTGCAGAACGCCGCCTTGGATGGCCGCGCCGAGCGCCACAACTTCATCTGGGTTCACGCCTTTATGTGGCTCTTTGCCGAAGAAGCCTTTCACCGCTTCTTGAACCGCTGGCATACGGGTCATGCCGCCAACCAGAACGACGTCGTCGATCTCAGAGGCGTTCTTACCGGCGTCGGTCAACGCTTTTTTACAAGGATCGATGGTGCGCTTGATCAGGTCACCCACCAGGCTTTCCAGCTTGGCGCGAGAGAGCTTGATGTTGAGGTGCTTCGGACCGGTCGCATCCGCGGTAATAAATGGCAGGTTCACTTCGTAAGACGAGGCAGATGACAGTTCTTTCTTGGCTTTCTCAGCTTCTTCTTTCAGACGCTGCAGCGCAAGCTTGTCAGCTTTCAGGTCAATGCCCTGCTCTTTCTTGAACTCAGCGGCGAGGTGATCAACGATGCGCAAGTCAAAGTCTTCACCGCCAAGGAAGGTGTCGCCATTGGTCGAGAGCACTTCAAATACGCCGTCACCAATCTCAAGCAGAGAAACGTCGAACGTACCGCCACCGAGGTCGTAAACCGCGATAATTTTGTTGCCACCTTTTTCGAGGCCATAAGCCAGCGCCGCAGCGGTTGGCTCGTTGATGATGCGGAGCACTTCAAGGCCAGCAATCTTGCCGGCATCTTTGGTCGCCTGACGCTGCGCGTCGTTAAAGTAAGCTGGAACGGTAATCACCGCCTGGGTGACTTCGCCGCCGAGATAGGCTTCGGCGGTCTCTTTCATCTTGGTCAGGATGAAGGCAGACACTTCTTGCGGCGCATAATCTTTATCGCGGCCTTTGACCCAAGCGTCGCCATTTGGACCTTTGACGATTTCAAACGGGCTCAGCTCTTTGTCTTTTTGCGCGGTTGGGTCGTCAAAGGTGCGACCGATCAAGCGCTTAATCGCGTAAAATGTGAAGTCCGGGTTCGTCACAGCCTGACGGCGCGCCGGCATCCCGATCAGGCGTTCGCCGCCTTCGGTGAAAGCGACAACAGACGGGGTCGTCCGGGCGCCTTCTGAGTTTTCGATAACTTTGGCGTCTCCGCCATCCATGACAGCGACGCAGCTATTGGTCGTGCCGAGGTCGATTCCAATAATCTTACCCATTTCTCTTTCTTCTCCTTAGCCGCCGCTTCCTGCCAAATTTGGCCTGCTATGCAGCACCAGCAACCTGCGGCTCTATACACAAAGATGTCCGAAGGTGAAGACCATTCGTCAGTCTTTTCCCCTCGGGTCCCCACGCATGTGGGAAACGTCGGGACATGTTCAAGGGGCGAAATGGCATTGCCTGGCTCGAATTAGGGCTGGTCAGCCCGGTCATAGTTGGGCTACACTTGTAACATAAATATGGAGGAATACTGATGCGCCATCTCCTTTTCATCCCCTGTTTGGCTTTGTTCGCCTGCGCGCCTGCTGAAACGACTACAGAAAGCGCCGCAGCCGACGATCAGCGCGAAACCCTTGCGACGCCGCCTGCATCCGCCGAATCCGTCAACTTACCCACGCTCACGCCCGTTTGGGTTGCCGCTGGCTTATCTGCTCCGGAAGGCGTTGCCGTCGATGGCGATACGCTATTCATTTCCAATGTCGCTGGCGAAGGCGGCGACAAAGATGGCGAAGGATGGGTGTCCCGCCTGGCACTTGATGGCACCATTTTGGAGGAAAAATGGGTCGACGGGCTAAATGCCCCGAAAGGTATGGCAGTGCGCGACGGCAAATTGTTTGTCTCAGACTATGACCAATACCATGTCATCGACATTGCCTCAGCCACGATTGAGAACAGTTATCCAGTCGAAGGCGCTGGGTTCTTAAACGATATCACAACCTGGCAAGGCGGAGTCTATATGAGCGATTCCGGCTCAGCTCGCATCTTCCAAGTCGATGTCAACGGCTACAAGGAATGGCTCGCAGATGACCGTTTGAGCGGGGTGAATGGCCTCACGCCCGACGGCGATCGATTGCTCATCGCCACCATGGATTCTGGCAGCTTGCTCGAGACGCGCGGCGCCGGTGATATTGCCGAGATCGCCACCGGCATGGAGAATGCTGACGGGATCGCTTTGCTAGATGATGGCAGCTATCTGGTGTCGAGCTGGCCCGGCCAAATCTGGCATGTGACCAATAATGGTGAGACGACCGAGATTCATAACACTGTCGATATCCCCGTCTACCAGAATGACCTGACCCGCATTGGCGATCTGATTATCGTCCCGAATTGGCAACCCGGAACAGTGACGGCTTGGAGGATTGAGGATTATCTTTAGAGCGAGCGCGTTCTATCCTCCCCACCCCCCCGACGGAAGTTGGCAATGCGGGGTTTGTTCGTGTTGATCCCCCGTCCCCCAAACCGCAGACGCCTGCGAAAGCAGGGGTCTATGGACAGTATTATCCTCCTCTCCATGAGGCACTTATCGTCCATGGATCCCAGCCTTCGCTGGGATCGCCGGAGATGAAGTGATTCCTAGAGAAACCGACGAATTTTCATCTCAATTGCATGAGGTCCCCGCCTGCGCGGGGACGCGCGAAGGCTAGATCAGTTCGACTGCCCGGCACTCACCGCGACCATCGCCGCGCGCAATGTTCGATCGCCAATCCTCCACCCCGCCTGGAATAGGCTCGCAATTGTGCCGTTCGGATGTTCGGAAGGAATATTTGCCACAGCCTGGTGCAGGTTCGGGTCAAATGGGGCGCCAGGTTCTGCTTCAATTACAGTGACACCATGACGGGTCAGCACAGTGTGCAGCTCTTTCTGCGTCATCTCGATGCCGCCGAGCAGGCCTTTGCCGCCTTCGGTCAAAGCGTCTCGCTCGGTTTCCGGCAGGGCTTCCAAAGCCCGCGCCATATTGTCGGAGACGCTGAGCAAATCGCGCGCGAATTTCTCAATCGCATAGATTCGCGCATCGTTCTTTTCCCGCTCTGCCCGTTTGCGTAGATTTTCCATCTCCGCCATGGCGCGCAGCATTTGGTCGCGTAGCTCTTGCTTCTCGACTTCCAGTGCCAGAATTTGCTGTTCCGGGGTCAACGGGGCGGCCTCATCGTCGGCTTCCATTGCTTCGGCCATATCGGCCTCCGCTTCGGCGGGCGCATTGGCTTTGGCCGCTTTGAGAATGTCGTCCGCTGCGGCTTTCAATTCAGCCTGCGTTGCGTTTTGACCGAGCTCTGGGCCTGTCTCAGGCGCGTTCTCGTCTTTGACTGTTTCGTCGCTCATACTTCACTCACTCATTTTGGTGGCGCTTTCCCAGCACCTCTCCAACCATACGTGCCGTGTAGTCAACCATTGGAATCACACGAGCGTAATTTAGTCGCGTCGGACCGATGACACCGAGCGCCCCAATGACCTGACGTTCGGCGTTCATATAGGGTGCCACAATCACGCTTGAACCCGACAACGGAAAAAGATTGTTTTCCGAGCCGATAAACAGCCGCACGCCACCCGCATCGCGCGTCGAGTCGAGCACTTCAAGCAGGCCCTGCTGGCGTTCTAGCACGTCAAAGAGCTGTCGAACCCGTTCCATGTCTTCCGCCGCTGCAGCATCTTCGAGCAAATTGGCGCGGCCTTGTATGATCAAACGTCGGTCTTCGCCCGGCGCCGCGCCGCTCCATTCGGCAAGGCCGCGCTGCACCAAATCCGTCGCGGCGGCATCAAGCTGCGCCTGGCGCGCCGCAATCTCCGCCCGCACTTCAGCCGCGGCTTCATGCAAGGTCCGGCCTTTCATGCGCGCCGCGAGATAATTGCCCGCTTCAATCAATACCGTTTGCGGCAAGCCAGGCGGGATTTTCACCAATCGATTCTCGACATCGCCTTGCTCTTTGACCAGCACACACAAGGCTTCGCCGGTGGAGAGCGGTACAAATTCAACATGCCGAACGGCAGCATCCTGGGTCGGTGACGAGACCAGCCCGGCGCCCCCTGCAAGACCTGAGAGCAAAGCGGAAGCCTCTTTCAGGACACCGCCCAAGTCCTGGCCGGCGCTGTTTAACCGCGCATCAATCGCCGCCCGGTCGTCCTGGCCTGGATCACCCATCTCTAGAAAACCGTCTACGAACAAGCGCAACCCGGCATGCGTCGGCATTCGCCCAGCTGAAACGTGCGGCGCGTCGAGCAGGCCAAGCTCGGTCAAATCGGCCATTACATTGCGAATGGAGGCCGCCGACAGCGCGATCCCGGCTTTCGACAAGGTCCGCGACCCGACCGGTTCACCGGTTTCCAGATAGGTTTCGACAATTTGCCGAAAAATATCCCGCGACCGCTGGTTTAGCGCCTGCATCAAAGAAAGGTCCGCACTCATACCCTCTGAATAGGGTGCGTACGCCTCAGATTCAATCTTTGTTCGCGTGGTCGGTATTTTCACCTTCACCGCCCCAGCCATCGGACATTGCCGCGGTGCAAAAAATTTAGGATGATGAGAAGGGAAGGGATAAGTCTCGCGCCGCGACGGCAGTGATTGAAAATCTGCTTGCCGCCGCCCATCATTGCGTCTTCGAGTTTCATATACACCGCGGACCCTTACCATGACCTCACGCCCCCTAGGCCCCTTCTCGATCAATCCGGTCGGGCTTGGCTGCATGAATATGATGCACGCTTACAACAAGCCGATTTCAGAAGCGGACTCCGACACGCTGCTCAATCGCGCCCTCGATCTCGGTTACAATTTCCTCGACACGGCGACCATTTATGGGGCTGGCGAGAGTGAGCGGCGGATCGGCAAATTTCTGAAACATCGCCGCGATGAATTTGTCCTCGCCAGCAAATGCGTGCTCGGGTTTGAAGACGGCAAACGGATACTCGATGCGCGGCCAGAAACCATCAAAGCGCAATGCGAAGCGAGTTTGCAACGCCTGCAGACTGACGTGATTGATCTTTATTACATGCACCGGCCCGACCCGAACGTGCCCTTGGAAGACTCAGTTGGAGCCCTGGCCGAGCTTGTTGTAGAGGGCAAAATCAAAACCGTCGGTCTGTCGGAAATGTCGGCAGACATGCTCCGCCGAGCGCATGCCGTTCATCCGATCGCGGCGATGCAATCAGAGTATTCACTGATCGTGCGAAATCCCGAAATTGCCGTCATGCAGACCTGCCGCGAGCTCGGCACGACGCTGGTTGCGTTTTCACCCTTGGGCCGTGGGATGTTTGCGGAAGTGCCATTGGATCCAGAGAAGTATTGGGAAGGCGATATGCGCCGTGGCTTTTTCCCCCGTTTGGCCGAACCTCACTTCTCGAAAAACCAGAAGCTTTTACCCCTCGCCCGCAATATGGCCGCAAAACTCGGGTGTTCGCTGCCCCAATTGGCGATCGCTTGGACACTGGCAAAAGGGTCTGAAGTGGTCGCTATCCCGGGCACAAAAAACTTGACGCACCTCGAAGAGAATTATGGTGCGCTGAAAGTTGAATTGAGCCCGGACATGATCGCGGAGCTTGACGCGCATTTTGCGCCCGAGGCGATTTCAGGACCACGTTACAGCGCGCGCGGTCAGGCGACCGTCACCACGGAATGCTATCCTTTTGAAGAGGTGGCCTAAGCGCCCAACACGCCTAGAAAATCGTATTGTACTGGCCCCCATCGACGACAATGTTCTGACCCACAATGAAGCGCGATAGCTCGCTACATAGCAGCGCGGCCATTGGCGCGAGATCGTCTGGCTCGCCCATAAAGCCTGTGGGAATGGGCTGCGTCGCTTGAAAATGCGCGCGAACCACTTCCGGCTTCGGCTCCAAGCCGAACGCTTCGGCATAGGCCGCCATGATTTCCTGCGCGCCCTCGGTCGCGAACATGCCTGGCAGGAGGTTGTTGATGATGACCCCATGCTTTGCCACTTCGCGGGACACCGCAGCGGTATAGTTGAGCAAAGCGGATCGCGGCGGACCTGACATCAAACGCCAGAGCATCGGGCGTTTGGCTGAGAAGGTCGCGATATTGACGATCCGGCCCCAGCCTCTCTCTTTCATGCCAGGGATATAGTGGCGCATGATTTCGATCGGTCCGATCAAAGCCGTCTCGACCGAGTCGCGCCAACGGTCAGGCGTCAGGTCAAGAAAGTCACCATTCGGGTTTGGCGGTTTAATTGTGATACTGAGAATATCCGGCTCCGGACAGGCCTCGAACAAAGCTTGGCGTCCGTCTTCTGCCGACGAGTCGGCGACGACGGGCGTAACCGTCGCGCCATACTTTTCTGAGATTTCCTCGGCGGCGCGTTTTAAGCGCGCTTCACGGCGCGCAGTAATGAATAGGTTGACCCCAGCTTCGGCGAGACGTTCTGCGGTGGCGCGGCCGAGGCCTGCGCTGCCGCCGGCCATGATCGCGGTTTTGCCTTTGATTTTCAGGTCCATAATCGGCTCCTTTAATGGTCTTGTTTGTATGAAGGGGGTTAAAGCGCTGGCACGGCTTGTTTCATCTTAGCCGCGATCCGCTCGGCCACCATGACGCAGCCGAGATAGGTGTTGCCGCACGGAATGGTCGGCATGACCGAAGCGTCAGCAACGCGCAGCCCATCTATGCCAAGGACGCGGCAATCGGCGTCGAGGACGGTGCCCATCGGACACGTGCTGGTCATGTGGCCATAGCTCAGCGTATTGCGCTCCAGCGCCGTCGCGACCGCATCCGGGGAACGCAAGTCGATCGGCTCCATCTGTTCGCACCCTAGCGCCTTTGCGGGCGCAGACGTTTCCCAGTCGGCAATCCGTTCAAAGGCATGCCGCAAGCGCGCTTCCGCATTTTCGGGCAGCGGCGGCGCAATCACCATTGGCCAATCCGACCCAGGCTCTGCCAGCCTGACCTTGCCCTGCCCGGAGGAGCGCAGCAGGAAGACCGCCATCATGAACTCCGTCGGCCCATCGCCCAAAGGCGGCGCAATCGGGAAGGCGTGATAGTCAATCGTTTGACCATCTGACGCGCCGATATAGAGCGATTGTGCGGGACCTGCGGTTCCCCCTCTCGGGCCATCATGGCGGTAGCGAATGCCGGGCCCGATATGGTCACTCAGCGTCTCCCCGACCGGCAAGTCCGCACGTACTGAGATGCCGTGCTCCGCCAGGTGCGCTGATGGGCCAATGCCCGAACGCATCAGCAAATTGGGAGTCCACAGCGCACCAGCTGTGACAACGACCTCGTCGGCTTCAACCTCCTCGCCTGAAGCGAGGCGAACCCCGATCACACGATCGCCATCGAATTGCAGAAGGCTCACCTCGGCATTGGGCCTGATTTTGATATTCGCGCGCGCCCGCACATCTTGAGTAAGATAGGCGCGGCTGGTCGTGACGCGTCGGGCTTGGTCATCAATGGTCACCGGAAACACACCCAGGCCCGGAAGTTGACTACAATCATTTATGTCGGCGACGGTCTTCGATCCGATCTCGATCATCCCGTCTAAAAAAGCGCGTTGCGCCCGGCCCATCTCTTCTCGACGCCAGCGTCGCACTGGCAGCGGACCGGACCCGCCATGCAGCGGCGTGGCGCCAAAGTCCGCGTCCGTCTCAGCCGCAATGAACGTCTCGCGGACATCGTCCCAGCCCCATCCGGCCAATCCCATCCCGGCCCAGCCATCATAGTCTTCCGGCAGTCCGCGCAGCGTGGCGAGCCCATTGACCGCAGATGTCCCGCCCATCAAACGCCCCTGCAGCATTGGGATCACCGCATTGCCATTGAACATCGGCGTCATCGCCACCGGCTGCGCCCCCAGCCAAGCTTCCGGTGCGCGCGTCGGGTCGAGAATACCGTCGCCATAGACATCATCATCGGGTCCGGCTTCGAGCAGGGTGACGTCTGTACCCGGGTCTTCGCTCAAGCGCGCCGCAAGGACAGATCCGGCTGTACCACCACCGACGATGACGATCCGTTTTTGGGCCCGGGTCATGTGCAATCGCCTTTCCTGTCTTAATCGCGAATTAGGTTGCTCAACCTATTTTTAGGTTGTACGACCTAAAATGTCAAATCACCCGATTTAGAGTTGAACGAGAACCAGCCCATGAGCGCCCGAACCAGCACGCCAGATCGCATCCTCGAAGCGGCCCGAAAGCTGTTTAATTCAAAGGGCTATGCGACAACCTCGTTGAGCGAAATCGCCGCTTCAGTGGGCATCTCGCAAGGCAACCTGACCTATCATTTTCCGTCCAAGAGCGACCTCGCCGTGCGCTTGCAATCTGCGGCACAAGACACCGCGCGGCAGCGTCGACAAAACAAGCAAGACGGCGCAATTGCAGAAGACTATGTCGAACACTTGATCTTTGCGATGAACCTAACCTGGAACAATCGCTTTTTGCTGCGCGATCGGACGCATTTTGCCGAGAAAATCAGCGCATCAACTGCAGAATTTGAGGCCGACTATGCAGAGCTCCACAACCTGCTGAAGCGCGTTGAAGCTGAAGGCCTGTTTCGCAAAGAGGCGATCGCCGACTTACCGACACTGGCACGTTCGATTTGGATCATGAGCCGATATTGGATCGATTATCTGCGCGATATTGAGCACAAACAAGAAATCAGCTGGACCGATCAAGAGCGAGGCATCCAACACCATTTGGCGCTTTTATTCCCGTGCCTGACACAATCGGCGCAGCGACAGTTTCAAAGCGCACTGGAACACGCATCGCACAATTCGCCCGCAGCTATGGAATCTCGTTAGCGCGTCGCTCTATTCTCCCGATAGCGCCGCTTTGAAGCCCCAGCCGCCAAACGATTCAGACACCGCGGCGACAATCTCTGTCTCGCCAGGCGCGAGGTGGAGCGCGATTTGGTCAACCAAGGCCACGGTGCCTAAGAAGCGATGATCGCGGGATCGCCATTGGGCGTTGCCGGAATAGACCAGCTTGCCGTTGACGAACAATCTGACGCGATCTGAATAGCCGAAGGAGAGCATACGGGTGGTGTTCTCGTCCGCTGACACAGTGAACCGCACCAACGCGGTATTCTTGCCGTCTTGCATGGCGGTGGTGCGGGAAATATTCGCGACCCCATCATTTTCGACGTTTAGGCTTGTCCATGGCCCATTCAAGACATCGAGCACCGGCAGCTGGTAGGCATCTGCGATTTCGGTTTCGGCGAAGGGCGCCGAGATATCGAACGAATCGATCAACCCTTCAGGCAAGGGGTCGGTCTCGTTCGGTGTGCCGATAATGACGTCCTCGGATGTTGCCGCGCGTATAGAGATATTAGAGAAATAGGCCCCGGTCTCCCGCATCCACGGGCGATCAGACGCATAGAGCGCGACTTTTCCTGATTGGCTGACACTGCGCAGATCGGGCACGTGGATCAACGGCGCGGTCATGTCTCCCACAAAGATATCAGCCTGATCACCAATCGCGACGATGCGCACTTTTATCCAGGTTTCCGGCGGTAGCTCTGTGGCCACCGCTTCGTTCGGCCCCGCATGCAATTGCCAGGTCGCAGAGCCATTGGTCATGACCATGTATTGAGTCGCATCCGGCTGTCCGGATTGATGTGGACGCGTGTAGAATTGCTCCAGATTGGCAGTCTCTGAATCGGCCCGGAAATTGACCCCAATAAAGCCCGAAGCATGGGTCGAGGCGTAATCATACTCGATCACCATATCGCCCAGCTCAACGCCATCCAGAACCGCAACATTGCGGCGAAGAAACAAAGCGTCGCGGCCAAGATAGGACTCGATTTGCGCGGCGCTGCCATCATTCGTCTGCGCGCTCCACGTCTGCCCTTCAAGGACCAAATCTTCTGCGCTGGCGGGCGCCAATGCGAGGGTCGCAATGGCGGCAGCGGCGAACATGAATTTCGATTCTGATGTAAACACTTGGACGTCTCCTATCTTGACCTCCGTGGTGTTCCGGGCGACGAAATATGGCAATTAAAGAAAACCTGAAGAAGCTACAGGCGTCCTCTTCAGCGATGATCACGGCCCAAAATTGTTCGGGAAAATCAAATGTCTGGGACGATCAAAATCGATAAGTGGGCGTTCTCGCCAGACACCGGCACAATTGCCCATGGCGATGAGACGCGGCGATTGGAAAACCGCGCCGCTGCCTTGCTCGAGCTTTTAGCCCGATCGCCTGGTGACGTGGTCTCGCAATCGGACATCCTTGAGCAGGTCTGGCATGGCCGCACCGTCAGTCCAAACAGTATCGCGGTGGTGATCTCAGATTTGCGCCGCGCGCTTGATGATGATCCAAAATCGCCGAAGATATTGGAAACGCTGCCGAAGCGCGGCTATCGCTTAATTGCAGAAGTGGCGCCCGCGGTCGAAGCCCAAAACAACGCACCGACGCAGCCAAGCGTTGCCAGCGCACCTGTTCAGCGTTGGCGGTGGGTCGCTGTCGTCGCTTTTGCTGCATTGGTCCTCGGGCTTTGGTCGACCACGAACTCATCAACCGCGTCGGTCAATCGAACCTCGATCATGGTCTCTGCGACCGTCAATGAAACGGGCGACGATCAATACCTGCCGCTGACCCGCTCGGTCACAGAACTGCTCGCAGTGGAAGTCACGAAATATGAGCAGTTCAAAGTCTCGGCTGATCAACAAGTGGACGTGATTGTGCGCAGCAAGCTCATCCTGTGGGACGGGCACCCGTCCATGTCGATTTATGCCGAATCTGCGGATTCTGGCGAGGTGCTTTGGTCCGGCATGGCGAGCGGCCCCGAAACGCTTCTGCCGCGGCAAGTGAAAGATGAAATGGCGAAATTCGCCGACCTGAACAAAGGCGCCGCTGTGAACCGTTAGACCGGGTCGTCTCCGGCCATACTCTCGCCCGTCAAAGGATGATTGAACCGCGACACTCGCGCGGCGTAGAATTTGGCCACGGTTTCCATATCGGCTTCATAGTCGCCGGTCGGGTCCAGCGTTCCGTCTAAGCCTCCAAACTTGTTGGCATAGTCGATAAAGCCCAAGGCGACGGGCACATTGGCGGCCGCGGCAATATTATAGAATCCGGTTTTCCAAGCTTTGACATCTTGCCGTGTGCCTTCCGGGGCAATGACCAGGACCATCTCATCTGCGGCCTCATAGGCCTCAACCACTTGATCAACCAGATTAGACGCCGCCTTGCGGTCTACCGGCAGCAGCCCCCACCAGCGCATCAGCCAGCCAAACGGTCCTTCGCCCAGGCTTTTCTTCCCCATCCACCGAACCGGGATGCGATAGTAAAAGGCAATGCCAAGCATCTGCGTGAGATCCCAATTGGTCTCATGCGGGGCGGCGATGATCACCATTTTCTTATTCGGCGGCGCTTCGCCTAAGACGCGCCACCCCAGGACGCGGTACAGCCCATAAAAAAACAGGCGCGCCACTTCATAACCAAAACTGCGCGGCGGGCGCTTGGAGCCTTCAGCTCGCGCTTTCATTTGTGCGATATCCACCTGCGTCCGTCCCCTCGTGTCAGAACTGAACCTAGACACAAGAGGCAAAACCCGCAATTTGCGGCCAACAGCTCAAGCTAAGAAAGAAACAATCAGATGACAGACTTCGCTCGCCCGTCTGGTCGCGCCGCGGATCAGCTTCGCGAAATCTCCCTGGAAACCGGCGTTACCCGCTATGCAGAAGGCTCATGCCTTGCCAAATTCGGTCATACGCACGTGCTCTGCACCGCCAGCTGGACCGACAAAGTGCCCGGCTGGATGCGCGGCACGGGCACTGGCTGGGTGACCGGCGAATATGGCATGCTGCCCCGCGCCACGCATACGCGCGGCCGCCGCGAAGCCGCCGCAGGGAAACAGTCCGGGCGCACCCAAGAAATTCAACGTCTGATCGGGCGCTCATTGCGTTCCGTTGTCGATTTGGAGGCTCTGGGCGAGAACCAGATCACCATCGATTGCGACGTCATCCAAGCCGATGGTGGCACACGCACTGCGTCGATTACGGGTGGTTTTGTGGCGCTGGCCATGGCCTGCCGCTACTTGAAAGATGAAGGCGTTATTACGCGCGACCCGATTTTGAAACAAGCCGCAGCGATCTCGGTTGGGGTCTACAAAGACGTACCGGTTCTCGACTTGGACTATCCCGAAGACAGTGCCGGACAAGCCGATATGAATGTCGTGATGAGTTCGGATGGCGGCATGATCGAATTGCAAGGCACGGGCGAAGAGCGCCCAATGACCCGCGTCGAAGTCGACACGATGATGGCGCTCGCTGAGAAGGGCTGTAATGAGTTATTCGCAGCTCAAAAAGCGGCCCTGGGCTAGACCATGGAACGATTGCTACCTTTGGCTGAAGAGGTCGGTGCAAAGCTGCAGGCCCGCAGCGAGAAAGTCGCGATATGGGAATCATCAGCGGGCGGTCTGATCTCGGCCGCATTACTGGCTGTACCCGGCGCGTCACGCTTCTATCGTGGCGCTGGCATTATTTACACACCCGCCGCCTTCAAAGGCCTGATGGGAATGCGCAAGGAAGATTTGCAAGGCCAACGCTCCTCCACCGAGCCATATGCCTTGATCATGGCGAGCACGATTCGGAAGCGCATGCGCGCCGATTGGGGTGTTTGCGAAACAGGCGCCTCGGGTCCAACTGGAAATGGTTATGGCGATGCGGCGGGGCATGTTTGTGTCGGTGTATCTGGCGCAGAAACGGAATCAGCAGGTACGCTTGAAACCGGTCTAAGCGACCGCAAAGAAAATATGTATTTGTTTGCAGAATTCGCGCTGCAGCGACTGGCCGATCAGCTTAGCTAAGCGGCTTCGCTTTTCGATTTGCCCTGGCCATCTTCAAAGACCAGGATATCGCCGGGTTGGCAATCGAGTTCGCGGCACAGCGCCTCTAGCGTGGAAAAGCGCACCGCTTTGGCTTTGCCTGTTTTGAGAATGGAGAGATTGGCCAAGGTCACGCCAACGCGCTCTGATAGCTCGGTCAGAGACATTCTTTTTTCCAACAAAACCCGATCAAGGGTCACTCGAATAGACATCGTATGGCCCTCCTAAATTGTCATCTTCTCTTCTTCGCGAAGGCGCGTGCCCTCTTTGAAGACTTGCGCCAAGATGAGCAGCACAACCACTGCCCCCCAAACCGCGAGATTGATGTTTATGTTTGCAACATAACCTTCTCCAAGGTCGACCGTTGCGGCGAGTATCAGGACGGACGCCATACGAATGGCTTCAATTGCGGCAATCGCAATTGAGATCCGTGTCAGTCTAGGCGCATTTTCAGGCACAAATGGATCGCCTTCCGCCAGCGTTGACAGGATGCGTCTGAGTTGGGAGCAAATATAGGCGATGCCGGGCGCGAACACGACCAGGCCAACCAATGCGGCCACGAGACGGCCTACAGGAACCCCGTCAGCGCGCGCTTCGATCAGCGGCAAATCGACTTCGCCGCCGTTTAAGCTGCCAATCAGACCGATTCCAAGAATGATGAATAAAAACGTGCCGAGCACAATTGCGAGCCAGAAAATCACGGTCACAACGGTTGACAGAACCGCCGCCATTGAATTCTTGCGTGTGTCTGACATGCGTCGACGTCATCCTTTTTACATTTCGCTACGTTTGTCACATAGCACAGAGTCACAAACTTACCGTTAAACGATAAGGTTATTCGTCGGAATTGCAAGAATGGAGCCACAGCGCATGTCGCGAAAGCTACGCCCAGGCCGCTTGGTTGCTGCCACACACAACAAAGGCAAAGTGGTTGAACTGAAAGACCTTTTTGAGCCAATCGGATTCGAAGTCGTGTCTGCGGGCGATCTGAATCTCGACGAAGCCGAAGAGACCGAGTTCACGTTTGAGGGAAACGCGTTGATCAAAGCCCGCGCCGCAGCGAGAGCGACAGGCGCCCCAGCGCTTTCTGACGATAGCGGTCTAGAGGTCACGGCGCTCGGCGGCATGCCAGGCGTCCATACGGCGATATGGGCTGGGGAGCCGCGCGATTTCTACAAAGCGATGGAAAAGGTCGAGCGTGAGTTGAATGCGATTGAGGCAGAGGACCGTAGCGCCCGGTTTGTTTCCTGCTTAGCGGTGGCGTGGCCGGATGGCCATGAGGTCACTTTTCGGGGTGAAGTCGAAGGCACGCTCACTTGGCCGCCGCGCGGAGAGATGGGGTTTGGGTATGACCCCGTTTTTGTTCCCACTGGGTTTGACGTCACGTTTGCAGAGCTCGAACCGGCGCAGAAACACGCGATGAGCCACCGCGCAGCAGCGTTTGAAAAGCTCAAGGCTGCGCTGCTTTGAGCGCCGCCGTTGGGCCAGATTTTGGGTTCGGATTGTACATCCACTGGCCCTATTGCACGAAAATTTGCCCCTATTGCGACTTTAACGTTTATGCCGCGAAGGATCGCGACGTCGCGCCACTGGTTGACGCAATCATCGCGGATATTCAGGCCCACCGCGAGCGGCTACCCGAGCATCCAGCATTAGACTCGATCTTCTTTGGGGGCGGGACGCCTTCTTTACTCGATCCATCGCAAATAGAGCGCATAATTACAGCATCAAACGATGCGTTCACCATATCTCAAGACCCTGAAATAACGCTAGAATCTAATCCAAATGACATTCTAATCGGGACTCCGTCCGATTGGGCGGCGGCGGGGATTAATCGGCTCTCAATTGGTGTCCAATCCCTCGAAGATGAAGCCTTGCGCTTTCTCGGCCGCGATCATGATGCGACGCGTGCGCGGCAAGCCATCGAGAAAGCTCAATCTGTGTTTGATAATCTCTCCGTGGACGCGATTTATGCTCGCCCGGGCCAATCTCCAGCGGCATGGGAAACCGAGTTGCGCGAGATTCTAAATCTCGGTGCTCCGCATCTGTCGCTCTATGAACTGACCATTGAAACGCGGACAGCGTTCGGCAAGCGCGCCGCGCGGGGTGAGTTGGTGCCGATGCCAGATGATGACCAAGCCGATCTTTACGAATTGACCCATTACATTTGCGAGGATCATGGACTCGGCGGCTATGAGGTTTCGAACCATGCGCGCGATCGACGCTATGAGTCCAAGCACAATCACATTTACTGGGCGAGCGGCGACTGGATCGGCGTTGGTCCTGGCGCACATGGTCGTCTGACGGTGAACGGGCAGCGGATCGCGACAGAAGCGGCGCGGCGCCCGGCCGACTATGCGAACCGCGCGACCCCGTCGACAACGACGCTCACCCAATTGGATATCGCGCGCGAGTTTCTCGCCATGGCGCTACGCCCTGTGTCAGGCTTGGATTTGCGCCGCTTTGAGGCGCTGTTCGGCCAACCGCCGGATCCCAAGACGATCACCAAACTCACGAACAATCATCTCGCCCATGTCAGCGACTCCCATCTTGCGTTGACCGTTCAGGGTCGTCTGATGGCTGACCATATTGCAGGGCTTCTCTCGCCTTACTGATAACGCGAAAGCGCCTCGTCGAGGATGCGTTCCAGATCTTTGACCGTCGTGACGTGTTTCATTGTGTGACAGTGCGGGCGATAACGTGGCAGCTCGCTATCCCCACTCCCCCAAAGAGACTCCCCTTCCGGGGTCAGCCAAATCACCCGCTTCACGCGCGCTGCAGCTTCGCGGAACAGATCCAAGCGCGGATCGCCATAATTAGAACGGCCATCGCCAAGAATGATCAAAGTTGTCCGCCGGTCGAGCACATCCCAATGGTTCATTCGCAAGTCTGAAAGCGATTGCCCATAATCGGTCGACGACATGCCAATAGAATTGATAATCTTGTCCATCGCATGGGCGAAATCTTCCCGCTCTAGCGTGTCACCGACACTCTCCAAGCGGCCTGAAAAGGCGAAAGACTCAATGTCCGGCACCACTTCATTGAGGCTGTAGAGTAACATCAAAAAGAACCGCACCACCCGCGCGACAGAGCCTGAGACGTCACACACGGCAACAATTTTGGCGCGATCACGCTTGGTCTGTTTCCAAGCCAGATCGAACGGCACACCATCAAAGCCCGCATTGGCACGAAGCGTTTTGCGGACGTCCAATTGGCCGCGATTTTTCTTGCGGCGACGGCGCGAATGTTTGACCGCCAGGCGTTTCGCAATTTTCTGCACCAGCGCCTGCATCCGCGTGAGATCGCGGACATCCAACGCGGTCAGTGCAGTTTCAGCCAAGACGTCCTCTCGGAACGCCAATGTGGCCCCAGCTCCATAGGTCTCGAACGCTTGCTTGGCGTGTTCACGGGCCCGCCCGAACATGTCTTTGCGTCCCTCGATCAACGACTCAGCACGAGCCTGACCGTCCTCAGTGCGCTCGCGGAACGCGTCCATCATTTCCCGCTCAAGCCGCTCGACACCGAGCGACTTCATCATCTGCTGAGCAAAATAAGAGACTTGCGTGGAGAAGCGGATGTCTTGCAGACCGGCCTCCTGTCCTGCGCGTTCCATGGCCACGGCAATCGCGGTCTCATCGCCTGATTGCAAAAGATCGAGTATATCGCCCGGTCCATCTGACGGCTCAGACTCTTCATCCGTTTGCATCTGTTCACTGGGTTCGCTCTGCGGCAGGGCCTGGCGAGAGAAATAGATATCGAACAGGCGATCATGTGCCAGTTTTTCGGCGGGCGACTTGGCCAACACGATCCGCAATGTATCGGACAGACGCTGGCGATCAGCATAGCCGATCAACTTCACCGCTTCAGCCGCATCAATCGCCTCACCGGTCGACACCCGCACATCTGCAGAGCGCAGGGCACGGATGAAATCGGTGAGGACTTGTTCCGCCATTTACGCAGCCGAAACAGCGGACCGGGTCAATGTTCGCACATCTTTGTCGACCGCTTGAATGTCGCTCTCATGTTTGAGCAGGACGTTCAATGTTGTGCGGACCATGTCTTCATCAAGCTCCGTCGCATGCATCAGAAGGAGTGTGCGAGCCCAATCAACGGTTTCTGAAATAGATGGCCGTTTGCGAATGTCGAGATCCCGTAAACCTTGAACAAATTCAACCAATTGCGAGAGCAAAGCGTCAGACACGTCCGGCACGCGTGCGCGCACAATGGCTTGCTCGCGCTCGGCTTCTGGGAAGTCGATATGCAAATGCAGACAGCGGCGCTTCAATGCGTCGCCGAGCTCACGAATATTGTTCGATGTCAGGATCACGAGAGGCGGCACTTGCGCTTTGATTGTGCCGATTTCCGGAACAGTGACCTGATAATCGGACAGAACTTCCAGCAAATACGCTTCGAATTCTTCGTCTGACTTATCAATCTCGTCGATCAGAAGAACCGAGCCTTGAGCCTGCTTCATCGCGGTCAGCAAAGGTCGCGGTTCAAGGAAAGTCTCTGAGAAGAACAGGTCCTCAAAAGAGGTCAATTTATCAAAGGCGGCGTTCAGCGTACCAGCGCCATCCATGACCTCGCCGAGCTTCTCTTTCAGAAGCTGGGTATAGAGCAGCTGTTTGCCATATTTCCACTCATAAAGCGCTTTGCCCTCATCCAAGCCTTCATAGCATTGCAGGCGGTTCAGGGGCACGTCCAGGAACCGCGACATGGACGCTGCGAGATCGGTTTTGCCGACCCCCGCCGGCCCCTCGATTAGGATGGGCTTGCGCAAATTGTGCGCGAGATAGATTGCGGTCGAAATCTCTCGGGTCGAAATATATCCAACAGAGGCGAGGCCAGCGGTAATCGCATCAATGCTGGTCAGAGGTTCATAGCCGGTTTTGGTCATGGCTGTCTCGTAACTGCCCCCTCGCAGGCGGGCAAGAATGACCTTGAGGTAACCAGAGACGCAATCGCTGGTCAAATCAGACGGGCCTGACTAGGCTTCGGCGAGAATTGATTTGAGGAGGGTTCACATGCGGTCTTTTTTTCTCTCAACGGTCGCGCTGACCATCGCAGCCGCCTGCCAGGCACAAAACGCCGCCGACGTAACGCTGACGCCAGACGAAATCGCCTCTGCCCTGGCGCCGGATTGGCGGGATGTTGCCGCGGAGAACCTCATCCTAATCGAAACCGCTTATGGCGACATTGCGATTGAACTCAACACCGACTTTGCCCCAAACCATGCCAACCAGTTCCGCCAATTGGTGCGCGATGATGTTTACAATGGCGAACGCTTCTATCGCGTCATTGACGCGTTTGTGGCGCAAGGCGGCTTGCAAGACGATGAAAAGATTGAGCAATTCCCGACCTTAACCAATGAAAATGATCGCCCACTCTCGGATGCTCTATTTGTGCCGCTCGGCAATGCCGATCTGTTCGCGCCAATGGTCGGTCACGTAGATGGGTTCGCGGTCGGCCGCAGTGAAAGCCTTGGACGCGAATGGTTGCTGCATTGCCCCGGCGCGTTGGCTATGGCGCGTGATACCGACCCGGATACGGGCAGTACAGAGTTTTACATCGTCCTCGATGCGCAACGTTATTTGGATCGCAATCTGACGATTTTCGGCCGAGTGATCGATGGTATGCAACATGTCCAAAAGCTCAAACGCGGTGACCGGGCTATCGAAAGCGGCGTGATTCAAGCGCCGGAGGTCGGCGATGAAATCCTCTCCATGACGGTTGCCGCGGATATGGCAGAGGCCATTCGCCCGCACTATCAAGTGCAGAACATGCCGAG
This sequence comes from Pseudomonadota bacterium, assembly GCA_039194965.1. Lineage (GTDB taxonomy): Bacteria > Pseudomonadota > Alphaproteobacteria > Caulobacterales > Hyphomonadaceae > Henriciella. The sequence goes on from JBCCVQ010000007.1 coordinate 137,498, forward strand.
CGATGCCTTTGAAGCGGCGAAAACCGAGAAACGCGTGCGCGACGAAGATTTTTTCTATCGCAAGCCGCCGGAAATCCTCGACATTTGCGGCTTTGAAGTGCCCGCTCGTGACGCGCGCGCAGAGACCGCTACCATACCTTCTGAAGAGTAAGTCGCGGGCCTAACCGGCCAAGCGTCCACGCAGCTCGACGGTGGTTACATGTCCTGCCGCGCGGGACATCAAGACGTCCGCCACCGTCGCAACCAATTCTGGCCCGGTTAGCGGCTTCTTCAATGCGCGATCAGCGCCCATCGCGAGACAGGCTTGTCTGCGGCTTTCGGTCGTATCAGCGGTCAGCGCGATCACAGGCGTTGCGGAATTGACGCCGCCTTGCCGGCGTAAGCCTTCGATGAAGTTCATCGAGTTGCCATCCGGCAAGTGTAAATCGGTGATCACAGCCTGGAACTTGGTCAGCGCCACATAGGATTCAGCGGCATGCAGAGTGCCGGCGTGATGAACCGTCCAACCGGCTTGCTCTAGCGCGTTAATGACGATCATCGCAGAGGCTTCATGGTCCTCGACCAGCAAGACATCGCCGAGCTCGAACTTGCCGCGTTTCGGAGTTTCGGGCGCATCCACTTTCGGCAGGCTTGGCGCCATCCGTTCCACTGGGATTGTCAGCGTGAACACGCTGCCGCCCTTGGGGTTGTCGGCGTGCGACAGGTCGCCGCCCAGTCCAATGGCTAGAGCTCGTGAAATTGTCAGCCCGAGGCCCCAGCCCTTTACGCCATCTGTTTCGGGGCCTTTTTCAAACACTTCCATGAACCGTTCACGTTGATCGGACGTCAATCCGCGACCGGTATCCGCGACGGCGAGCGTCAACATTAAGGCACTGCCAAGAACCTGCGTCGAAAGCGTCGCCGACACTTCACCTTCTTTGGTAAACTTCAAGGCATTGGAGATGAGATTATTGGCGATTTGCCGGACCCGGCCCAAATCTGTTTGGACAAAATGCGGGCCTTCCGGAATGAAGCCAACGCGTAATGCAAGCCCGCGGCGCGAGGCTTCAGACGCCCAAAGCCGGCGCAAGTCATCGGTCAATTCAGTTAAGTCGGTAGCCTCTTTTCGCGCTTCAAATTTGCCCGCTTCTAGACGCGCGAAATCCAAGGCGTCGGTGAGAATACGGTCGAGAGTGTGGCTGGAGCGGGCAATGGTTTGCGCGAGGTCCTTTTCATAATCGTTCTTGATCCGGGCCGCCAACATTTCCGACAGGCCCATAATCGCTGTCAGAGGCGTGCGGATTTCATGCGCCAATGTCCCAAGCAACGGCACTTGATCGGGTTTGTCTTCGCGCGGTTCTGGTTTTGCCGGTGTAATCGGGACGTTACCTGCTGCATCGTTAATCGCAGAAATCAGCGCCTCTTGCAGCTTGGCCGGGCTTAGGACGCCTTTAAAGCGCTTATCCTCGACGATGATACAGCCGCGCGAGATTACCGAATCAATATGCTTCCCGGCTTTGGCGACGAACTCGCCCACGGTTGTTTCCGATTTTAGAATTAGGGCCCGCGCCGTGATCAGATCGCCAATCGCCAGTTGAGCCTGCCGATTTTGGCTCGCGCTGGCGGCAAATTCAAACGTCAGGGTTCGACTGATCAGGCCCGCCGGACGCTTATCGCGCACCAGGATAAAATACTGCGCACCCGGGTCATTGAGAAAACGTTCCACCACTTGTGATAGCGGTATCGTCGCAGAAATTGGTTTCGCGCGTTCCGCAAAATCGCCAAGACATACCGGCATCATCGCCCCTCATACTCTACATCCAAGTATGAGAAATTGCCTGCAATTCCTTTACGGCTTGCAAATCAATCCGATTTTTCTGCTATTTTATTTCACTATGGTGCGAAACAATCTTGCTGACCAAGCCGTATTCCACGGCTTCTTCTGCACTCATCCAATGATCGCGGTCTGTATCCTCGACGATTTTCTTGAGCGGTTGACCGGTCGCTTCGGCAAAAATCTTGTTCAGACGCTCCCGCATCCGAACGATCTCGCGGACTTGAATTTCAACGTCTGAGGCCTGACCACCGACGCCGCCACGCGGTTCGTGAAGCAGAAAACGCGTGTTTGGCAAGGCAAACCGGTTTTCCTTTTGCGCCGCTGAATAGATGAGTGCACCAGCACTCGCGACCCAACCAGACCCGAGCACTTTCACCGGCGCGCCGACGAATTTGATCATGTCATGGATCATATCACCGGATTCGACGTGTCCGCCCGGCGAAGAAATCACCAAGAGTATGGGATCTGCGCTGTCTGACGCCAAAGCCAAAAGACGCTCGCACACACGGCGGGCCAATTTGTCATCAACACCACCGGTCAGCATTATCGTACGCGCGTTAAACAGCGCTTCTTCGAGAAACGCGTTCGGCTCGCTCATCGGTTTGGCGTCGGCTTCGTCATCCAAGCGTGTCATGCAATCTCCGCAAATGTCCTGGCCAGAGATTTGAGGTGCCAAACGCGCCGGGTCAAGCGCCTAAATGCCTATTTTGTGTGGGTAACCGTTAACCCTAGGATGTCGACGATCTGTTCCGGGCCCAGCTCGGCATCGGATTCATCAAAAGACTCAATCATAGAAACGGTTATCGGTGTCTCTGGCTTGACCGCGATCGCCAACGACCCGCCCTCTTCCAAGAAACTTGCAACCGCATCCATCCAAGGATCCGCACTCGGTAACTCTTGACGGACCATTGGCTTCATTCCGTTGACCATATTCACTGAGAGCATGCGCAATTGCGCCGCATCATTATAGGTCAACATGGCCATGCCTTCTTGCTCCGGAAACGCCTCACCAATGGCGTGAAGCATTTCGAACAAGTTCTCCAGTCCGCCCGTATCGTTGAGCACGGATTCAAATGATCGGAACTCGAAGTCGTCCTTAAATGCAGTTTCGAATTCAGCTTCGGGATCGTCGAGATCAAACAGGCCAGCCATCTTCGCTGGGGTTGAAAACCCAATATCTGCGCTTGAGTTGCCGCTAAACGCTTCCGCGAAACGCCCGTTTTCGCGATAGCTGATCGCTCCGCTTTCTTCATCCCAATTGAGATCGATCGAATAGTCACCGCACAAACAGCTAAATCCGTACTGTTCGACGATTTCCAAGCCCTTGCGTAAATCTTCTGGCGATAGTCCTGGCTCGAGCTCTTCCCCCATTTCGGTTGTCATCACTTCGAACAAATTACCGATATCGTAGCCCGTATCGGTCAACGACAGTTTGATCGTCGTTGGCAACAACCAGTGGAAGTCAGAATCGAACACGATTTGCTTGGACTTGAACAGCGTCTGATCCGCGATGTCCAAATCATAATCCATTATTTCCCAACGCCCGAGATCGAATACGTCTGCGTCGCTGGTCTCTGGCATTTGCCAATTGGCCATCGCGTCAAAGACTTTCGCCATTTTGAAACCGGAGATGGTGGATGCGCGAACCCCTCCGGTCATCGGTACGGATTTCATCTGAGTTCCGTCACCCTCAGGGTCAGGAATTGGAAACTCACCGCCGATGATGGTGTCCCAGCTTCCAGAAAAGGACAGATCGCCCCGATCATAATCGCGCAAGCCTGATAACCCGACGGCGATGTCCATACTCATCTCGACATTATTGTCGCGCATCGCGTACTCAAATACGAGATCGTCATAGACGACGGCATCTAAACTAAACGACCGTGCAAACGCGCCGACAAGCTGTGCCCCTAGCCGGTCGTCATTTGAGTTTGACGATAGAGTAATCGTCTCACCATCAACACTAAAGTCGACCTCTTCTTCGCCCGTATCCTCGATGTCCGCGTAGACAAATGGGTGCAAGTCGAATCCGTCGATCAAAAGCGTGTCCATCGTGAAGTTATAGTTGAACAGCTCGATCGCATTGAGTTCAGTCACGACCTCATCATCAAGTGGCGCCAAGTCTTCCAACGTACTGATATATTGGTCCATCATCAGCTTGCTAACGGCATCCATCCCGACCGATTTTACACCGCGCAGTTCGATTCGATCAGCGACGGAGAGATCCGCCTCTAAATTGGTTCCGCGCATGCGATCGGCGATGGCGTCGGGGTTAAACCCATAGAATAGAACTTCTTCGGCCTCGACGCCGACCGGTGTGCCCTCCAGATCATAGACGATGGCAAAGTCTTCTACGCGGGTCGCCCCGCTTTCGGCGACGACGGAAACGGCGCCGGTTTGCAGACTGACGCCTTCTGGCAAATCTGCAAAAGCGGCAGCAAAATCAACCGGTTCACTCCCAGTTGAGGGGCTGCCCGCGTAGGGAGATGTAAGCAATTGTTCGAAAAATGCCCGTTCGGCATTGCTTTCAATCGCGGTATCGATGGTCGCCCCAGGCGTTTCACCTTGTTGCGCGCCGCCGCAAGCTGCGAGTGTCAGCGCTGCGCCAGCGACCCATCCGGATGTTCGGTGTTGAGGAAGCCACTTAGCCATATCAATGTCCTTCAAATGCCATGAGCGATTTTACATCCAAGCCCAGCTGACGCAATCGATCCGCGCCACCGAGGTCTGGCAAATCCACCAAAAACGTGGCCGCGACCACTTCGGCCTCTGCTTTTCTCAACAGATTCAGTCCCGCTCCAGCTGTGCCGCAGGTTGCAATGAGATCGTCGACCAGCAACACTTTGTCTCCGGCGCGGAGCGCGTCCGTGTGCATATGTAGCTCGTCAGTGCCATATTCGAGCTCGTATTCTTCGCTAAAAGTCTGCCAAGGCAGCTTGCCGGGTTTGCGCAAGGCGGTGAATCCCGCCCCAAGCTCTATCGCCAAGGCGCCGCCCAAGATGAACCCGCGCGCATCAATGCCCGCGACTTGGTCAATTGCCTGGTCTCGAAATGGCGCCGCCATGGCATCGATTGCCTGTCTAAGCGCACCCGCATTCGCCATCAGGGTTGTCACATCACGGAACAAAATTCCCGGCTTCGGATGGTCGGGAATGGTGCGAACAAATTGTTTAAAATCCATACGTTTTCTAAGCGGCTCCAGACCGGGTGGGCTTGGAGCTAGGATCCGAGTCGGTCAGAGGCGCAATCGGGTCAGTCGTTTCGACTGAAACGTCTAGCGGATCTGCTGGTGTTTCGGGCGCTGGGACGGGTTCTGGATCCGGCATCGCCACAACTTCAGGCAAAGGGTCTTCCGTTATGGTGTCTGGCAACGGTTCTGGCATCGGCTCCGGTGCAGATTCGAGCTCTGGCTCAGCCTGGACTTCAGGTGCAGGACCCGGCGCGAGCTCTTCTTCGGATATGAACTCAGTAATAGGCTCCAGTTCCGGCGTTGGTGCGGCTTCGACCGACACCTCAACCTCACCTGCGGCTGCGGGCGCTGTTTCCGGGGCTGTTTCCGGGACCAATTGAGCCGCCGCGGCTGGTCCTGATGCGCGCGCAATCGCGGCTTGGATATCAACAATCCCTTTCGGCACCGGTTCGGGTTCGACTTCGACCTCGACGGCCGGAGCGGGCTTCGGCTTGCGCTTCCAAAACGGTGCGTTCGGGTCGGCCTTGCGGTCATATTGTTTGGCGAAATACTCGCTTGCGGTGTAGGTCAGCGGCTTCGGTGTGAGGGTCATGCCACTGTTGCGCAGTCGCTCGACCACTTGGTCACGCAAATGCATGCCAGGCAATGTATCTGCATGGAACTTATTGGCCTTCATCCAATCACGCACATCCCAACTGCGGGTCGACCGCGCGACTTCTGGCATGCAGCCCTTATGCTCTTCCCATAGGTAGAGCATGGCCAAGGAATCGATCACCGCATCCGCAGCAATATTGGCGGGTACGCCAACCTCAGTCTGCTCGACCAGCGCCAGACGCAGCGACTGTTTATGCGCGCTCAACTCATTGTAGAGGCCGCGAATGGTCGTCAAACCTGTACGATCCGCTTCATTCGGGCGTGACAGCAAGGCGTCTAATTGCGGGTGTACGACCGGTACGATCTCGATATCCCGCGAGACCGTCCCATCGGCGAGCCCCGCCAATTCAGACATCATACGCTTCAAATTGTGGCGAAATTCATGGCCGACGCCCGCCATTGCGAGCCCCTGCATATCCCTTTCGCGATCCACCCAGCGCCAGGCCGCCCAGGCCAGGAAGGCCACCGCCGCAATGAGAACGAGAAGACCTGATACGAGAAAGGTTTCAAACGTTGGGTCAGACATACTCCACTCCCCTTTGTTAACCAATTAGCAAAGGTTTGCGGGAAGGGCCACACGGATTTCGTTAAATTAGACAGCCACCGGCGCTTTAATATGCGGATGCGCTTGATAATCCACGAGTTCGAAATCCTCATATTCCCAGCCGAAAAGGTCGGTTTTTTCCGGATTTAGGATCATTCGGGGTTCAGGATAAGGTTCGCGAGTCAATTGCAGCCGGGCCTGTTCAAAGTGATTCGAATAGAGATGCGCATCGCCAAATGTATGCACAAATTCCCCTGGCTTAAGCCCTGTGGCGCGCGCCATCATTAGGGTCAACAAGGCATATGAGGCAATATTGAACGGAACGCCCAAGAACACGTCGGCAGAGCGTTGATATAGCTGACAATTCAATCGCCCATCCATGACATTGAACTGGAACAAGCAGTGGCAAGGCGGCAAAGCCATTGACGGCACATCGGCTGGATTCCAAGCCGAAACCACCATGCGACGCGAGTTTGGATTGGCCTTGATCTCGTCCAGCACCCACTGAATCTGATCGATGACGCGGCCATCCGGCGCGGCCCAACTGCGCCACTGTTTGCCATAGACCGGCCCGAGATCGCCGTTCTCATCTGCCCATTCATCCCAAATTGAAACCTTACGATCTTGCAGCCAGCGCACATTCGTATCGCCGCGCAGAAACCATAGCAGTTCGACAATGATGGACCGCAAATGCAGTTTCTTCGTGGTCAGCAGCGGAAACCGCTCAGACAGATCGAACCGCATTTGGCGCCCAAATACACCGCGCGTGCCGGTGCCGGTACGATCACCGCGATCAACGCCATTTTCGAGAATGTCTTGTAACAGATCATGATATTGTTTCATGAGGCCTGAAAACCATGACTCGCGCGGCAAGGCCAGATGCCGCAGCCAGGTATGGTGAATATTCTGTTGGTGAAGACCTGCAAAATATCAAGCGCGGCAAAACACAACTTAAACTTGTATTTTCTACCACCGGTTGAGTGGGACGTCCAACGCGATTGCGCGAGGTGTCTTATGTCGCTCTCAAAATTCTTGTCCGATTCCTCGGGTCATGTTCTCACCATTTTGGCTTTTTCTTTGATTCCCATTTGTGGCGTTGTGGGCGCCTGTATCGATTTACAGACCCGGTCGGAGCGCGCGTGGAAAGCTCAGGCCGCGCTCGACGCAGCGGTCCTAGCAGGCGCAAAAGCCCTACAAACAGGGGCAACGGACGCTGAGGTGAGGACAATTGTGGCACATTACTTGTCCCGCCACTTGGATGCGTCGCCCGGACTCAATTGCGCTGTTCCAGCCGTAACGCTCCCAGCCGGGGACGACTCTTCAATTGAGGCGGAATTAGAGTGCACGCAAGCGACAAGTTTGATGCATTTATTGGGTCACAGCACGCTTCCCGTTAACGTTGAGTCGACATCGACCTATAGTCTCACGGCGATCGATATCGCCTTCATGTTCGATGTGTCAGGGTCGATGAACCACGGCAATCGTTTGGACGACCTGAAATCTGCAGCAACCGAAGCGCTAGACGTTTTGTTGCCCAGTTCGGCGCCAGCGACTGTGGTTGAGAATACGCGGATTGCGATCGCCTCATATAGCAATGTTCTGAATGCGGGGCCCTATTTCAAGCAAGTTACGGGGCTAGATCCAACTCGGACTTACTCGGACACGGTCGCCATTGAGATTGATAATAGCGAAATCGCCCGCGGGCGCCGTTATCCCGAAATCCGCATACATCTTTATGAAGCTGATTCCGGAGATCAAATCGCCGAGATCGGCGATGGCGCAGTCGTAAAAGTCGACCCGCATCAACTCGACAGTGTCACAATCGTCGTTGAGCCCAAACCGGGTCACGTTCACTTTCATGATTATGAAAGTTTCGAATTTCAATTGACCGGCACTGAGACCGCAAATGCATCTGAAAGCGTAGAGCCTTATACTTTGTACGGCGACAGCGGAATCGCCAGTCTTTCGGGCGAACAATGGTCGAGCGGGATTTATGAATTGGTCCTTCGAGGCTATGATGGGAACGGCCTCACCGGGACGAGACTTTTCAATAAATCCATCGAATTTGAAATTTTCAAAGACGGGGATCTACGAGAATACGACCAGGACTATACCCTAAATTCGACATGTGTCTTTGAGCGCGATGGCGCCGAAAAATTCACTGACGCACCGCCCGGAACTGGCAATTATCTCGCTGCGCACAGCGCCTGGTATCATCAGTACAGTCCAGATTCGCCGGCCGGTTATTGGAAAGTGGGCTTCAATGAGAATGGCGAATTCGAGTATACTGGCAGTGGCTGCTCAGAACCAACCCCGGTAGAGCTGACCAATAATCGTAGCGCGTTGGATACCTATATTTCGACATTAAGAGCCGGCGGGGGTACGGCGGGCCATCTGGGTGTCGCGTGGGCCTGGTACCTGATTTCAGATCGCTGGAGCTCCGTGTTTGATGGCACCGCCACGCCTGCCGCGTTCACCGACCCCGAAATTAAAAAAGCGGTGATTCTAATGACCGACGGGGAATTCAACACCACTGGACATCAGCACCAAGGCGATTCTCAAACTCAAGCGCGCGCGCTGTGCACAGGCATGAAAGCCAAAGGAATCACGGTTTATGCTGTTGCATTCAAGGCGCCTCTCGCCGGGCAAAATGTCTTAAAAGACTGCGCGACCGATACAGATACCTTCTTCAACGCGACCAGCCGACAGGAGCTGAAAGACGCTTACAATGAAATTGCGGTTGCACTCTCTGAATTGAGGCTCTCTCGGTAGGCCCGTGAGGCGGTGCGAAAAGTAAGGTAAAGATAGTCTCTACGTCTCAGCTCAAATCCGAAGGTGAAATCTAACGTGGTCTCAAACACGGTTCTGTAAAACGCTCAAAAAAAGGGACGTTAGTGCGCTCAAGCGCCTTTCGAATTTGAGCATGTTTGCAGAGTTCAAGAATGACTCTCGGGGCAATGTCTTTATGATATTTGCATTAATCCTGGTGCCGATGATGGCCGTGGCAGGATTCGCGATTGATTTTCAACAAACGGTGAAACGTAAAGCCAAAGTGCAATTGGTCTTGGATTCATCGGTCCTCGCCGCCGCGAAGGTTAAACAAACCGGCGCATCGGATGACATTGTAAAACTCTCGGTCCAGCAGTTTCTGGATGCTCAGATCGCCGGATTGGGCGGTCTGTCATGTGATCCAGCCGTTGTCGTGCTGTATGAGGAAAGCGAAGAGATCGACGCGAATATCAGATGTCGTCAGGACACGTCGTTGATGAAAGTGGTTGGCCACGACGAGATGTCGTTCAAGGTCATCTCCGGGTCGGAATACGGCATCGACAAAATCGACGTCGCTTTCATGTTCGACATTTCCGGATCGATGAACAGCTCAAGTCGTTTGACCAATCTTAAAACCGCCGCCCAGGATGCCGTTGATGTTCTGTTGCCAGATGGCGCTTCACAAGAACTGCTCGATAAGACGCGGCTGGCAATGGTCTCCTACAATGCGATGGTCAATGCAGGTGACTTTTTCGAGGACGTTACCGGGGTCACGCCGACCCGGACATATACGCACACAATCGATGCGGGTTATTCTGAAGACGACTTAACGGTCGGATCTGTCTTTGATGATTTCCATATGGCACTGTACGATACAGACACCAGCGATCTCATTTCAGAAGTGGGAGATGGCGCTGTTATTAAAGTCGAAGACTATCAAGATGATGACCTGACGATCGCCATCACGATGAACAGCTCTCATGACCTTTATGGACAAGTCGATAGTATGCGTTTGCAGCTCTCCGGCACCGAATCGCGTGATCAAACCGAGAATTATGAGCCTTACGCACTCTATGGTGACGGCGGCATAAACAATATGAACGGCGGCGCTTGGGATATGGGCGAATTCTCTTTGCGGATAAGAGCTTATTCTGGACCGAACCTCTCTGGCACCAAATTGTTCGATGAGACGATCGATTTCACATTGGTTCTCGAAGGTGAAACCGAACCAGTCACCAAAACTTACTCGCTGACGTCGACATGCGTTTGGGAGCGCGACGGCGTCGAGAAATTTACCGATGCCGCCCCCGCCACTGGCGCCTATCTCTCGCACCAGCAAGCTTGGTTTATCGAAGATTCATCCTACTCAAACGGTGGATATTGGGAAGTTGGGCACCCTAATCGCCCGTCAGATTCGAAATATGACGGGGATGAGTGCCGGAGCGCTAAACCGGTGGAACTCACCAGCGACAAGACCGCGTTGAAAACGTATATCACGACGCTGAATGCTGGCGGATATACAGCGGGTCATCTCGGCGTAGCTTGGACGTGGTACCTGATCTCTGAAGAATGGAACCAAATTTTTGACGGCACCGCGAAGCCGCTCGATTACACGGAGCCAGATTCGGCGAAAGTTGTGATTTTGATGACGGATGGTGCATTCAACACCGAGGTCTTCCCTGAACAGGGCGATTCTGCTGCACAGGCGCGCGACTTGTGTGATAATATGAAGGACAAGGACGTCAAAATTTACTCTGTTGCTTTGAATGCACCGACGGCCGGTCAACAGGTTCTGTCTTACTGTGCATCTGGTCCAGATTTCTATTTCCAGCCCGAGACTGGCGCTGAATTGACCGACGCCTATCGTCAGATCGCCACGTCGATTTCAGATCTCCGCATCTCGAAGTAAAGCGTGAACGCGAAGCCAATTGAGCCCGCGCCATGGCGCGGGCTTTTTGCTGCGTGGCGTATCTGTGAGAGGGGCGCGCCCTTGCACGTAAATCAAGCGACGCTTGAGCGATCCGTGGTCGGACAAATTTTGACTGCAACGGAATATCGGTTTTCGCTCGACAAGACCCATTTTGTCGTCCAGCGTAACGTCATGACACGCCCCACCCCGCGGTGAGAGTGTTGCGTTTAGGTCATATTTCCCAACAAAATCACGAATATACTTGCGCTGATTGCGCTATTCGGGCTATTCCAAGCAATAAATAACCAAAATATTTCTTTTTTGGGGGAAAACTTGTCGGAACCACTAGATACAATTGATGCCAAGATCCTCGATCTCATCCAAAAAGATGCGTCCTTATCCGTGGCCGATATCGCGGAACGAGTCGGGCTGTCATCGTCCCCCTGTTGGCGTCGAATTAAAAGGATGGAAGAGGCTGGGATCATCCAAGGTCGTGTGACCTTGTTGGATCGCCAATCCTTAGGTCTCGGGTTCGAAGTGGTCGCGAACGTCAAACTGGCCTTGCCGAGCAAAGAGAATTTAGAAGCCTTTGAAGCACTGGTTGGGCGATGGCCGGAGGTCATGGAGTGCATGACCGTCACTGGCGCGGTCGACTATATTATTCGCGTCACCACCACCGACATGTATGCTTACGATAAGTTTCTGCGGGAGAAGCTGCTTGGCTCAGCCTTGGTCTCCGATGTCCAGTCGCGGATCATCATCAATGTCGCCAAGCGCACAACGGCCGTGCCGCTGGGTCTGGTGAGCGACTATGTACCGGCTGGCTAAGCCAAAGTTTCGATCGCATTGCTGATATAGATCGGCCGCTTAGTCTCAGGGACAAAGCGGCCGATCAATTTATGACTGAGAGACGAAGCAGTTAAGCGCGCTCGACGCACATTGCGATACCTTCGCCGCCGCCAATGCAGAGCGAAGCAACGCCTTTCTTCACATCGCGATCTTCCATCGCCGCGAGCAGCGTAATCAGAATTCGCGCGCCGGATGCACCGATCGGATGCCCCATCGCGCAAGCCCCGCCATTGACGTTCACTTTATCGTGGCTCAGGCCCAACTCCTTCATCGCGATCATTGGCACGACCGCGAAGGCTTCATTGATCTCCCACAGGCCAACATCGTCTTTCGACCAGCCAGCTTTCGCGAGCGCCTTTTCCATGGCTGGGACAGGCGCCGTGGTGAAGTTTTCCGGCTCATGTGCATGGCTCGACGAGGAAACGATTTTGGCAATCGGCGTCAGACCGCGCGCCTGTGCGTCTGACTCTTTCATCAAGACCAAAGCCGCGGCACCATCGGAAATTGCCGAGGCGTTCGCTGCGGTGACTGTGCCATCCTTATTGAATGCCGGGCGCAGGCTTGGAATTTTATCCGGGCGAGCGGTGCGCGGCAGTTCATCCGTGTCGACTGTGGTTTCACCCTTGCGGGTCTTGATCGTCACCGGCGCGATTTCGCGCTTGAACTTGCCGCCCTCTGTGGCGTCTTGCGCCCGCTTCAACGTCTCCAGCGCGTAAGCGTCCTGTTGCTCGCGGGTGAATTGATACTTCTCCGCGATCATGTCTGCGAACACACCCATAGGGCCGCCCGCATACGCATCTGTGAGACCATCCAAAGCCATATGATCCTTGGCGCCCATATCGCCATATTTGTGGCCTTTGCGGACATCCATCAGGTGCGGCGCATTGGTCATGCTCTCCATGCCGCCGACAATCACGATATTGGCATCGCCGCTGGCAATCGACTGACGGCCCATAACAGCAGCTTGCAAACCGGAGCCGCACATTTTGTTGATCGTGGTCGCTTCGAGGCCTTTGTCCATGCCGGCTTTAAAGCCAGCTTGACGGGCGGGCGCTTGACCTTGGCCTGCGGGCAAACAATTGCCCATGATAATTTCATCAGCTTCATCGGCGCCGAGGCCAGCCTCGTCGACCGCGGCTTTGACGGCAATCGCGCCCAGTTCATTCGCAGACAGCGCCTGCAAATCACCGAGGAGGCCCCCCATCGGTGTGCGCGCCATTCCAACAATCACGACAGGATCGGTGTTCGACATGATAAGCCCTCCTACAAGCTCGACTAGGTTTTAAATTTTGTGCAGTTGCGAACAAATGCAAGCGAAGACCGTGTGTCGTCAAGTCATCACTTGGTCTAAAGCTAGGTTTGCGGGGAGCGATTGCTCGAAGCGGCGTCAATTATGCATCAATACGCGTCCATGGTGAAAGGGCGACGTGCATCGGCGATTAGTGGCCTTCGGCTCGGAACCCCGAGCCCCGCATAAGCCTAGTTTTGCAGTGATCAGACCCCAATCGTCACGGTCCCAGCATCTTATTCCAGGTTCGTAAGGATTAACGTGTGCGCTGGGCCTAAGACGCTCTATCGCACGCGCTGCGGCGCCGTCGCATCAAGCTCGACGGCGCGGTCCATGAGGTCAATGAGTTCGTCATTCACCTCAGCCACAGAGCGCACTTTGACATGTCTCAAGGCTTTGCCCGTACCTTCAATCCGGTCCAGAAAATCTTCAGCCAGCTGCGCGCCATACCAGAGCTGGAGATTGCATCTGTCCGCCTGCCCGATCACCGAAAAGATGCGCTCATGGCCGCTCCAACACGGGAACCCCCATGCCAGTTTCACGGTCAGATGCGGCCAGTGCTTTTTGATGACGTCTTCGAGTGCCACAGCGATGGCGTGCTGGTGCGCGTCCAAACCATCAAAGTAAGCGCGTACCGTCTTCGGCTTCGGCATAACCCTGCCCCATCATTTCGGTCCCAAAATTAACCATACCGCAGAGTGCGCCGCACAAACCATAGGGCAACGGACTTTTTTTCTGCAAAAATCTTCTACGCAAGAAAAAGGGCGAACCGAAGCTCGCCCTGTCTCAATTTGCGTATTTCGCGCTTACCAAATTCGGATGCGCTCTTCCGGGGGCAGATAAAGCGCATGATCCGGACCGACATCAAAGGCCTCATACCATTCGTCAAAATTGCGAACGATGCCGTTGACGCGATAGTAAGGCGGGCTGTGCGGACCACGAATAATCTGCTGACGCAGCGCTTCTTCGCGATACTTATTCCGCCAGGCTTGTGCCCAAGCCATGAAGAACCGTTGGTCGCCGGTGAAGCCGCCGAGCACAGGCGCCTCTTCATCTGCGCTGACCTCGCCATCGCCATTGGCATCCAAGCTCATGCGATAGGCTTTGTACGACATTGAAAGACCGCCAAGGTCGCCGGTGTTTTCACCGAGACCCAATCGTCCATTCACACAGGTCTCGCCGTCATCAAGCGGGCAGAACTGGTCGTACTGACCCACCAGCGCATCTGTACGCGCGACGAAGGCAGCCTTGTCATCCGGGGTCCACCAATCGCGCAAGACGCCATTGCCGTCAGACTTAGAGCCTTGGTCGTCGAAGCCATGACCAATCTCGTGACCGATAACGCCGCCAATGGCGCCGTAATTGATCGCTGGATCGGCTTCGAGATTAAAGAAAGGCGGCTGCAGAATCGCGGCCGGGAAAACAATCTCGTTCCGGTTCGGGCTATAATAGGCGTTGACCGTCTGCGGCAGCATGAACCACTCGGTCTTGTCGATGGGTTGGCCAAGCTGGCTCATCATGTCTTCAAAGGCCCACGTGTTTGAGGCCATGACATTTTCGAACGCGCTGTCGCCAACGGTCAGATTGTCATACGTCTCAAACTTTTCGGTATAACCGATTTTGGGGGTAAACTTGGCGAGCTTGTCACGAGCTTCAACCTTGGTCTCTTCGCCCATCCAATCAATCTCATCGAGATTGTCGGCCATCGCTAGACGCAGATTTGCGACGAGCTCATCCATCGCCGCTTTGTTGGCGGCTGGGAAATAGCGTTCGGCATAGACTTTACCAACCGCTTCACCAAGCGCCCCTTCGACCGCGCCGACGCCGCGCTTCCAACGTGGACGTTGCTCTTCCTGGCCGCGCAACTGCTTAGCATAGAATTCGAAGGTCGCGTCATCGATGGCCTTTGGCAGAACAGAAGAATGATCTGACAGGATATGAGCAGATAAATAGGCCTGCCAGTCTTCGATAGACCCGGCATTCACGACGTCGAAAATACCGGCAATGCCGCCGCCGGAAATCTTCTCAACTTGCTCTTCCGACAGACCAAGCGTTTCGATTTCTTCTGCATCGGGCGTCACTTGGCGGACGACGAAATTTTCTTGCCCGTCCAAGCCAATTTCAGACAGCATCAGCGCCACCGGGAAATCTCCGCCTAACGCAATAAGCTCATCTCTGGTGAGTTTGTTATATGTCAGATTGCGATTACGACCGACAGTGCGATCCCAATGCGCTTTCGCAATTTCAGTTTCCAGCGCGAGCACACGTGCTGCCGCGTCTGCTGGATCTTGATATCCAGCCTGCTCAAGCAGGAAGGTCAAATAGGTGAGGTAGCCTTCGCGGGTCTCAACGTTTTTGCCGTCGTCGGTGAGGTACATATCGCGGTCAGGCAGGCCGAGGCCGCCCTGATTGATATAGAATATGTAGTTCTCAGTGTCCTTTGAATCGACATCGACCCAGCCCCCAATCGGGGCCGAAAACCCTGTCGCCGCGAACAGACGCACGAGGTCGTCTTTTGTCTCCATTGCCTGGATACGGTCCAAATACGGTTGCACCGGCGCAAGCCCCGCCGCTTCAATCGCGTCCGTGTCGACATAGGCGTTGTAGTAAGACGCAACCTTTCCTTCCAGGGTCGATGGATCTGGCTTGGCTTCGGCGAGGTCATCAATGATGAATTTTACCCGTTGCTCAGATTTCTCGCGCAGCAAGGTGAAAGACCCATAACGCGTCCGGTCAGCAGGCATTTCAAACTCGTCATACCACGTACCGTTAATGTAGCGGAAGAAATCGTCGCCCGGATGGACGGTCGTATCCATGGAGTAGAGATCGAGACCGAACGCTCCCCAATCATCGCGCGATGCGGTTTCGACCGCGCGCTCGGTATCCGCTGCATCAAGCGAACCGATATCGGCATTTGCCGCGGTTTGGTTGGCTTCTTGTCCACCGCACGCGGACAGAGCAAGCGCTGCAGCGCTCGCAAGTAAAAGCTGTCTCATTCATATCTCCCTGAACGTAGCTCTTCTTTATGATGACCTGTTGGTCTTATGTCTTATTCGGCCGGCATCGGACGAGGGGATTCCGCACTGGTTCCGATCAATTCTTCGCTATCAATGGTCACTTCGCCGGAGTACGACTCCCCGATTTTGCGATACGGGCGTCCACTCCACGTCCAGCGCAGGACGCGGCCGACTTCAACACCAACAGCGTACAAGGTTGGCACCAGGAACAACGAGACGAAGATCGCAAACGCAACCGCGTACCCCAGCGAGATCACCATCGGCTTCAAGAATTGCGCTTGCATCGAGCGCTCGGCGATCAGCGGCAAGATACCGACAAATGTGGTGACCGAGGTCAGCAAGATTGGACGGAATCTCGAAACGCCAGCATCGACCAAGGATTGCACCGCCCCGACACCTTCTGCCCGTTTTCGATTGACGAAGTCGACCAGGACCAAATTGTCATTGATCACGACCCCGGCCGCCGCAGCGATGCCAAAGATTGAGAACATCGCCATTGAAGTCCCGGTAATCGCATGCCCAAGAATGGCGCCCGTCAACGCAAACGGAATCGCGGTCATCAACAGGAGCGGTTGTGCATATGATCGGAAGGCGATTGCTAGGACGATATACATACAGATGATCGCCCCGGTCGCCAGCATGACAAGCTCAGAAAAGAATTCCTGTTCTTGTTCAAAGCCGCCTGCAACGCCGCGCTCAATGTCTGGGAATTGCTTTTCAAAGTCCGGCCAGAAATTGACATTCATGTCGGCAACAACCTGACCGCGTCCGCCATCGCCAAGCACGTCAGCGAAGACAGACACCGACCGAGTTCGATTGCGGCGCAGGATACGGTTGATTCCTGGCGCATATGTGAAATCGGCCACCTGGGTCAGCGGCAGCTCCCGACCATCAGCCGTTCGGATCCGCAAATTGTCGATACTATCGAGATTCGTTCGTGCAGACTTTGGCAGACGCACCATCACACGCACATCTTCGCCGTCTCTTGGCAGACGCTGAGCTTCCTCGCCGAAATAGGCTTGCCGGACTTGACGGGAAACGTCGGCCAGCGTGATGCCGAGAGCTTCAGCGCCCGGCTTCAGCTCAATGCGAAGCTCGTCCGCAGCAGCGGTGAGATTGTCGCCAATGTCATAAGCCGCAGCATATGTCGCCAGCTGCGCCTGCACCACAGCCGAGGCCTCTCGCAGCCGATCCAGGTCTGGGTGGTTGAGCGCAAACCGCACGCCTGTATCATTTTCGTTGTCGGTGAAGTCGAACGATACTTCTTCAGCGTCCTGGATCGGTCCGACCAGTTCGCGGATTTTCTCAGAAATCTCGCGCGTCGAGAGCAGCTCCGGACGATTTTCCGGCGGCACAAGGCCAATCCATGATTGCACCTGGCTATTTGACGCCACCACGGACGCACCGTTTAAGACACCGCCCTCATAGCCGCCTTCTTCGCGAAGAATCTGGCTGTTCCATTTCGAATTGAGCTGAGATTCAGCGCTGTATATCCCGGCCTGCAACTGGTCCCGGACTTCGAGGGTCCGAGAGAAAGGTGTGCCTTCAGGCATATCAATTGTGACTTGGACAAGGTCGCTCTCAATCTCGGGCATGAATTTAAACGGCACGATCCGGTTTGCCACCAGGCTGATCGCGAAGCCAAAGATAATGAAGAAGAATACGATCGTCGCGTACCGCATCCTCAAGGCGAACTCGAGCACGGGTTTGTACACAAATTGTGCAAACCAAAGCAGGCTATCGGCAATCCGCTGCTGGAAGCGCGCCAACGCATTCTGCTTGGTCTTGTCCTCTTTTTTCATATGCGCCAAGTGCGCCGGTAAGATGAACATACATTCGATGATCGAGAACACGAGCGAGGCGATTACAACGAAAGTGATTTGCTGCGTGAAGGCCCGCGTTGGTCCCGTGAGCATGGCCCAAGGTGCGAATGCGATAATCGTCGTAATAACCCCAAACACAACCGGCTTGAAGACCAGTTGAGTACCGACAATCGCGGCATCTAAGCCCTCGCGTCTTCCGCTTTCAACTTCCCTGTGGATGTTTTCCCCGACGACGATCGCATCATCCACGATCACGCCGATGACCAAGAGCACGGCAAAAGTCGATAAGACGTTCCAGGATACGCCGAATAGCGGCATCAACATGATCCCACCCGCAAAGGCCGTGATGATGCCAACGGTCACCCAAAAAGCCACGATCGGCCGTAAGAATAGAATGAGCACCAACATCACCAGAATCGCACCCAAAAGGGCAGATTCTGAGATCAGCTGCATACGCGCCTGGAAAGGTTGCGAATTATCCCAGAGGATTTCAATCTGCATGCCGTCAGGCATAATACCGGTGGCGGGATTGTTCGCCCGATCAATATAATCCCGGAAACTGTCAGCATAGTTTACGATGTCCATCTTGTCGGGCTGAACGACAAAAACGAAGGCGGTTGGTTTACCATTATGAGTGGCATCCAAATCCGCATCAATGAAACCATCGACAACGTTCGCGACATCACCGACCCGTATGGTGCCTTGATCATTGGATTGGCGAACGATAATCTTCTCGAACTGCTCTTGCGTGTCCGCTAAGGCGCGTGCGGTCATGTTAATGTCGCCGACGTTCGAACGGATTTGGCCGCCGGATGAGTTCAGCGAGGACTGGCGAACCGCCTGAGCCACTTCAGAGAAACTCAAATTGTAGCGGCGCAGCTGATCTTCGGAGATTTCAATCGAAACTTCTTCATCGAGGACACCCTGCAGCACAGCCAGTTCACCACCGGTGATTTCAGCGATGTCATCGCGAACACCGTCCGCGACACGCTTGAGGGTGATCGGGTCGACATCGCCGTATACCGCCATGCCGAAATACCAATCTCGCTGTTCCCATCGGGTCACCTGCGGTTGGAAAGCAGCCTGCGGCAGATTGTTGATCTGGTCGACGCGCAGTTTGATCTCATCAATGAAGACCTGCATGTCGATATCATCGCGGCCGCGAATGTTTACGACCGCAAAGCTTTCACGGGCAATGGACGTAATGCGTTCGAGACCGTCAATGTCGGCAACAGCCTCTTCAATCCGCGTGATGATCTGTTCTTCAACATCCTGCGGTGACGCGCCTTGCCAGGTCATTGTCACCGACGCGCCCGCAACCGGGACGACCGGGAACATCTCGCGTTCCATCGAGTTGAAGCCCAAAACACCGCCCATGAAGGCGACGATCATCAACAGGTTCGCGGCAACCGCGTTCCGTGCAAACCAAGAGACCATTCCAAACATGATTAACCTCCATCACCAGCCGTCGCGACGACTTCATTTGCGACATCTGCCACACCTGTATCTTCCATATCATCGCGAGAAGATTGCGCGGCTTCATTGTGGTTTTTGATCGATCCATCCTCGAGCCGCTCAAGAATGGTAATGTTCATGCCATCATTCGATCCGCGGATCGGGCTGGTCACTGCAAGGTCGCCGACATTGACGTCAGGACTGCGGAACCAAGCGCCATCCGGCGAGCTGAAGACCAGGTCGACCTGGTAAATGCGCAGCGCGCCTTCGCTCGGATCGCCAATGAAGATATTGTCACCACTGCGAATGGCTGAACGCGGCGCAACCAACAGGTTTTCGATCTTCGTGCCAGCAATTTCAGCGCCAACGAACAAGCCCGGTGCCATTGGGGCACCTTCGTCTGATCCTTCCCCATACGGGTCTTCAAGCTCGGCAATCACATTGATCAACCGAGTCTGCGGGTTTACTGCAGCCGAGGTTCGAGTGACCCGGCCCTGCCATTGACGGATTTGACCAGCAACGGCGGCTGAGAAAACCACCTCTGGACCAGCCTGCGCATCGCTCTCCGCGAAAGCCAATGGCAGACCGAGTTGTCCCAACTGGTCATCGCTGAGCGGCAACGCCACTTCAACGACATCCGTGGCAAACACACGCCCGAGCGATTGTCCAGGCGAAGCGAATTGACCGACATCGACATTCTCCTCGCGCACACGGCCATCAAATGGTGCGACCACAGCGGTGCGCGCCAGCGCTAGCTCAGCATCGGCCAGTTGGGCTTTTGCGGACTCCAAAGCGGCCTCGGCTTCAGCCAATTGCGGCTCTCGGCGGGCCAGCGGACTGGAATCCGTAATCCCCAGATTGATCAAGTCTTGCTGGGCGATTTCCGCTTCGGCCTGTTCGCGGGCCAGTCTTTGTTCCGCGCTCGCAACGCCAGACTGCGCCCGCACGACGGCCAATTGGTAGTCAGCCGTTTCAAGGCGTACCAGGACCTGGCCACGGCGAATGAAGCCACCATCGATAAAGTCCGGCGAAACAAATGCGATCCGACCAGCGATTTGAGGCGCCACAACGATCTCGCGCTGCGGACGAACCTCACCTTGCGCCGTGACGGTGAAGTCCAGGTCTTGCCGGGTCACAGGTTCGGAGAAGACGGATAAGCCGGCAAACTTCTCGTCAGCCTGTTCTGGTTCTGGCTTGAGGATCTGAACGGTCGTGAAGGCCACGCCGCCTAAAACGATCAGCACGATAATGGTGACAATAATGGATATGATGCGACTCATGGGAGGACTGCCTCTTCAGGGCTATTTGTGCTCGCGACAGTCGGTGCGGCCGGTTCGGAAACCGGCAGTCCGCCGCCAAGGGCGAGGTGATAACTGACACGATTTGACGCCCGCGCGGAACGCACCGCGATAACGGTGCTCTCAGCGTTGAGACGCCGGGTCTGTGAATCGATCAGATTGAAGATCGAAACCAAACCATTCGTGTATTGCCGCGTGGCCAGCTCCTCGGCCAATCGGGCTTCTTCTAGCGCTCTAAATTGCGCTTCTTCTTGCTGAGCAAGAAGGGAATCAGCTGCCAATGCGTCTTCCACTTCGCGCCAAGCGGTGAGTGTGGTCGACGCATAATTTTCAACCGCCGCTCGGGCTTGGGCGACCGCCGCGTCGCGATCTGCGTCCAAGGCTCCACCGTTGAAGATCGGTGCGGTCAGACTGGCAACCAGGCGCGCGGCGATCCGCGAGGGATCGAAGGCATCAGCAATATCGTCTTCAGAGGTCGACAGCGTGCCGGTCAGCCTAAAACTTGGCAGCATCGCAAGCCGCGCTTGTTCTGCCCGCAGTCCTGCGGAGGTCACACGTGCTTCGGCGGCTGCGATATCTGGGCGACGCGTCAGCAGCAGAGTCGGATTGCCCGCGGGCGGCAGGATTGGCAGCTCTGGCAAGTCAGCATTTGCGTCAAGTTCGGCGCTTGGATAGCGCCCGAGAAGGATTTCCAGACGGCGGGTCGCATTTTGACTGGCCAAACGCTGCGCCGCAATCGAAGCTTCCGCGGAGGCTTGCGTCGTCCTCGCAGTACGAACGTCCAGCGCCGACGATAGACCGCGCGACAATCGCCGTTCGGTCAGTTCCAATGCACGCGTACGTGCCTCAAAAGTCTCAACCGCCACGCGTTCCTGCGCCAGTGCTTCATTGAGATCGAACCAGGCTGAAGCGGTTTGCGCAGCGAGCGCGAGGCGCGCTGAAGCGAGATCAGCCTCGCTGGCGATCAGGTCCGCTTCGGCAGCATTGATGCTGGCGCGCAAACGGCCCCATAAATCTAGTTCCCAATTGAGGTCAACGCCCACGCCATAAGACTCGCCCGAGACGCGGCTGTCCGTGGCTTCGACATATGTATCGGTGCCGGTGACGCTGGTCGATGCAGACAGGCTCGGCAGTGTGCGGCCATACGTGCTGCGCGCCTGCGCGCGCGTGGCTTCAACGGCATAATATTGTGATCGGATCGACGGATTTGCCGCAAGCGCCTCATTCACGAGCGCAACCAACACATCGTCATTGAACTGCACGAGCCAATCAGACTGCGGGGCTTCCCCTACGACACCACTCGCTGCCCAAGCCTCGGGTGCGTCCGGCGCAACAGGAAACACAACCAAACGATCACCGCCAAATGACGGAACGCTCGGCATGCTTGGCACAGTTGAGCAAGCGCCCATGGCCAAAAACCCCAATACAATACTCGCTTGCTTCATAAATACCTCTTGATCCCGGATTGTGGCTTTACGCTCGCCCTACTCGACTGTCAACAAATAATTATCGTTTTTCAATAATTGTGAAAAAGCTTTCAGGCTTGCCCATCGCGGTTACCTCTGTATACGCCGAGAAACACCGCTCGGACCATAGCCATCGCGAGAGCCAGACCACGATGTCACAAAGAAATGATGAAAACCAACCGGACTCTCCGAAGCGGTTTCAGGATTTTTTTGTTCTGACATCGGGCGCAATTGCGATCCTCGCATTGCTGTTCTTAACCGGCGCCATTGGACTGGTGGAATGGATCACAGCGGCGATTGTAATGAGCGCTGGCGCTTTGGCATTTTATGTCGGCTCAGCGCCATCGCAGCAGAAACCTCGTCGTGCAGCTGTCCTGCAGACGCCGCCGACAACCGAAAGCGACACGCCGGAAAGTAGTATCGCACCGTTTATCCTAGCATTGCCGTTGCCAGCCTTGCTGATCTCAAGCAGCGGAAACGTCGAGACCGCAAATTCGCATGCGGGAAATTTGTTTCGCGTTGATGCCGCAAGCCTGCCCGCTCCAATGGCTGTGCTGCGCCAACCCGATTTGCTGGCGGCGGCTGAACGGGTGAGCCGTGACGGCGCAAATGAGCGCGTTGAATTTACCCAACACGGTGACGCCGAAGTCTGGATGGCACATGTTCGTCCCGGTCCCGATTTGGGTTCAGTCATTATGGTCTTCGAAGATCTCACCGCCGTGCGCCGGGCTGAGCGGGCGCGCGCCGATTTTCTTGCCAATGCCAGCCATGAATTGCGGACGCCTCTAACGGCGATTGGCGGCTTTATCGAAACCATGCGAGGTCCTGCCAAGGAGGACAAAGACGCTTGGGACGGCTTTCTTGAAATTATGGGCCAACAGACCGAGCGTATGAAGCGTCTAGTGGCCGACCTTCTATCTTTGTCGCGCATCGAGTTTAGCGAGCATCGGGCCCCGAAAACACAAGTTGAGATTGGCGAATTGGCGCGCAAGGCGAGTATGGCGCTGGAACCGATCGCCAAAGAGGCCGGGATCAAGCTGCACTTTGAAGCACCTGAAAGCGAGATTCACGCCATTGCTGATGATCATGAGATCGCGCAGGTCATCCAGAACCTCGCCAGCAATGCGATTAAATATGCACGCCAAGACGGCGAGGTGCAGATCTTGGTCGGTATTTCCTCAACCATGGCGGCGGCAGCCGCCGCTTGTAGCCGCCAGTCGGCCGACGCCAAACGTTCTTTATTGCTGCAACCCTATGCGGCCGAAGGCGCCCCGGCCGTCTGGATCAGGGTCACAGATAATGGCGAAGGCATCTCCGAGAATCACTTGCCGCGGCTGGGTGAACGTTTTTACCGCGCCGATGAGAGCCGCGGCGGCAAGATTGAAGGAACAGGACTCGGCCTGGCCATCGTCAAACATATTATGGCGCGTCATCGCGGCGGCCTCGCGGTTGAGAGCTTAGAAGGTCATGGCTCCGCCTTTGGGATTTGGATGCCACGTTTGCGCGACGATGCACACACCGAAACCCTATAATCCTCCGCCACCTGAGGCGCTCAGGACGGTGTTCGAGGACGAGGCTATCATCGTCGCAGATAAACCCAGTGGCCTGCTCAGCGTGCCGGGGATCGGCCCGGAAAAAGCGGTTTGTGCCAATAGTCTTTTGAGTGATCGGCACGGTCCGGTCCTAACCGTGCATCGGCTCGACATGGACACGTCGGGCTTGATCATTTTCGCCCGCACCAAGGCGGCGCAACGCGCATTGTCCAAACAGTTTGAAGCGCGGCGGGTCGAGAAAACCTATGAAGCGCTGATCCAGGGTCGACCGGAAGCCGAGTCCGGCATTGTGGATCAGGCGATTGCCCGCTTCTCACATCAAAGACCCCTTCGTCACCTCGATCCGAAGGGGCAAGCCGCGATCACGCATTGGCATGTGATCGACCGACTGGATCACGCGACCCGAGTTTCATTGCACCCGAAAACCGGTCGTTCGCATCAATTGCGATTGCATATGGCGAGCCTCGGTCACCCCATTCTTGGTGATGTATTTTATGGCGATCCGAACGCCCATGATCGTCTTTGTTTACACGCGTCGAGCCTGCGTTTTAATCATCCCGTTTCGGATGAAATCGTAAGTCTGGACACGCAAATACCATTTTAAGCAGTCGTGATGTCTGTCGAAGCCAAAGATGTCACATATGTGTCAACGTCCAGATGTAAGAGCGGCCAATTGCTGAGATCGACTCGCGGATGCTGGAATCATTAGGACATTTGCCAATTGGTTGGCTGTTGATCGCGCCTTTGGCGGCAGCGGGCTTCTTTGCGTTCTATTCTGGGCGCACTCAGATCGGAGCGCTATCGATCGGATCTACGATCAGTGCACGGCTCCATTCGCAGCCTAATTATCACGGTTACTTTCTGGCATTTTGCACAATCTTGCCCGCCGCATTGGTCTTCATCGCCTATCTGATTTTGGCGGAACCGTATGCGCGCAACGTGGTTGAAAGCGAATTGCCAGACTATCTGGTTGCTCGCGGCGATGCGCATGTTCGATTCTTTATCGACCGCGTGTCCGATCTGGCGCATACGCGCGAGACGAGCACGACGGGTAATCAACTCTTCGATGCCAGCGTCGAACGGTTTGCGCACCTGATTGGATTCGCCCGGCTCGTTGCCTTAGTCCTAGCCATCGCTGCCGGGGCTTTAGGCTTTCGCTGGGGGCGCCAGCAGCTGACGCGCGACTTCCCCGCACGCACTTATGTTGAGCGCACCATTCAAGGTCTGCTCTTTGTCTGTGCCGCGATCGCAATTCTCACCACGGTCGGGATCGTTCTGTCTCTGATTTATGAGACGATCCGCTTTTTCAGCCTAGCAAATGGACCAAGCGTCACAGAGTTTCTGTTCGGCACCAATTGGAACGCTCAGACGGGCCGAAACTTTGGCGCGGTGCCCCTGTTCTTTGGCACCCTCATGATCGCGCTATTGGCGATGTGTGTGGCGATTCCGATAGGACTGTTTTCAGCCATCTATTTATCGGAATATGCCAGCCCCCGGTTTCGCAGTTGGGCCAAACCCGCATTGGAATTGCTCGCCGGAATCCCAACGGTTGTTTACGGGTTTTTTGCTGCAACCTTGGTTGCCCCGCTGGTGCGAGGATTGGCCCAATGGATAAATGCCCTTCCCTTCACGCCGGACACATTGCTGGCCGCGCAGCCGACGAGCGCCCTCGCGGCCGGCCTTGTTATGGGGATTATGATCATCCCATTCGTCAGCTCCCTTTCAGACGATGTGATCAGCGCTGTACCGCAGTCGCTTCGTGACGGCGCCTTAGCAATGGGAGCGACGCGATCAGAGACCATCAAACAAGTCGTTTTGCCGGCAGCTCTGCCCGGAATCATTGCGGCGATCCTGCTCGCCGTGTCGCGTGCCATTGGTGAGACCATGATCGTCGTTATGGCCGCCGGAGGACGGGCCTTGATCACCCTCGACCCGACTTCAGACATCACCACGGTGACCTATCAAATCGTCGCTCTCCTGACCGGTGATACGGCTTTCGACAGTGCCAAAACGGTGTCAGCCTTTGCGCTTGGGTTCACCTTGTTCGGTATCACGCTTTTGTTCAATGTGATCGCGTTACGCGTCGTCCAACGCTATCGAGAAGCCTATGAGTGAGCCTCAGATGTCTCCGGCTGCAGCGACAGCAGAGCGGTTGCGCAAACGGCGCAATGCTGAACGGCGTTTCAAGCTCTATGGCCAGGTTGCGATTGGCATCGCCATTAGCTTCTTGGCGATTCTGTTGTTCTCAATTGCATCGAAAGCCACGACCGCCTTTTCGCGCCATATGGTCGAGCTCACCTTAGAGCGGCCAGATTTCGCGGAGCAAGCAGACGTCTCGGTGCGCGATCTGAACCACGCTGTCCGAGACCGACTGTTAGAGCTCTTCCCACAAGCCCGTTTAGATCGCAGCGCGCGCAGCGATGTATTTGGTGTTACCACCCGTCTCGCGGTGCTTCCGTTGCGCAAGAAGTTAAACGCCAACCCAGACATCGCCAATTTACCAATCCAAGCGCGGTTGGCGCTTTCGGATGATCTAGACCTCTATCTCAAGAATGATATTCGCCGCCACCAATCGGAACAGCTTGGCGGCGCGGGTCGTCTATCGCGTACCGATACGGGCTATTATCGCCTGACGGCTGCCGGGCGAGATGGATTCTTCGCGTTCCAAGATCACATTCAATCGCTCGGTGAGGCACGTGAGGATGTTCTGATTTCTGTGTCGGGGGCCTGGTTCGAGTTTGAAGCGGTGTCGGGCGCCGTTCTCATTCTCTCACACTTGGCAGGGCCATTGCCCGAATTGGGCGAGCTTTCGAACGCACCGATCACGGCAACCTACTTAAACTCGCAAAGCGGCGACCGGCGGGTGTCTAACCGCCAGGTCGCGGTTGTGTTGTTTCTTCTCGAACGGAAGCAAATCACCAAGCGTTTTAATGGCGGCTTGTTCACAAGTTCGGACAGCACGTATCCTGAACTCGCTGGCACAGCCGCGGCATTGGTCGGCTCCCTCTTCACAATGCTGATCACGGCCCTATTTGCACTGCCCGTGGGCATGCTTGCAGCGGTTTACCTGGAAGAATTCGCCAAGAAATCTAGGATGACGAGCGCGATCGAGGTGAACATCAATAATTTAGCAGCAGTGCCATCGATTATATTTGGCCTCCTTGGTGCGGCGGTGTTTTTGAACACGCTTGGCTTGCCACGTTCAGTGCCCTTGGTTGGCGGCTTAGTATTAGGATTGCTGGTGCTTCCGACCATCATTATCGCATCACGCGCCGCCCTGCGGGCCGTGCCGCCTTCGGTGCGCGACGCAGCCTTGGGCGTCGGCGCGTCCCAGTCTCAAGCGGTGTTTCATCATGTCCTCCCGCTGGCGGCTCCCGGCATCCTAACCGGCGCAATCATCGCCATGGCCCGCGCCCTAGGAGAGACCGCGCCACTCTTGCTCATCGGCATGGTCGCCTTCATCAGCGATGTTCCTACCTCGCCCAATGACGAAGCCACGGTCTTACCCGTCCTCATTTATAAGTGGTTTTCCGGCGCGGAACGTGCTTGGGAGCCGATGACTGCCGCGGTGATTGTGATTCTACTAACGGTTTTGGTGGCAATGAATCTGATCGCCGTCCTTTTGCGGCGTAGATTTGAGCGGAGATGGTAGATATGGCCGATACCGGACTCAGCCCAGAAACGCTTTCTCAAGCCAGCGGCGCAATTGGTGGTGCGAAAATCGAATGCCGTAGCATCAGCGTACATTATGGCGACAAGCCTGCGATCCAGAACATTTCATTGAAGATCCAGGACAAATCAGTGACCGCCCTGATCGGACCATCAGGGTGCGGAAAGTCGACCTTTTTGCGCTGTCTCAACCGGATGAATGACACGATCGAAGACGCGCAGGTGAAGGGCGAAATCCTGATGGATGGCACCAATATCAATGCGCCTGAAATCGATCCGGTTTTGATCCGTTCTAAAGTCGGAATGGTGTTCCAAAAACCCAATCCATTTCCGAAATCTGTCTACGACAATATCGCCTATGGCCCGCGCATTCATGGTTTGGCCGGTTCCAAAACGGATCTCGATGAAATCGTCGAAGTCTCCCTCCGCAAAGCGGGTCTTTGGGACGAAGTGAAAGACCGGCTCACAGCCACAGGCACCAGCCTCTCGGGTGGCCAGCAGCAGCGTCTGTGCATTGCCCGCGCGATCGCCATCAGTCCGGAAGTCATCTTGATGGACGAACCATGTTCAGCGCTCGATCCAATCGCGACGGCGCGGATCGAAGAGCTGATCGACGAATTACGGATGCGCTATTGCATCATCATTGTGACCCACTCGATGCAGCAAGCCGCACGCGTGTCACAGCGCACCGCCTTCTTCAATGTCGGCGAACTGATTGAATTTGGTGACACAGAGATGATCTTCACCAATCCAGCGCAACAGCGCACCCAAGATTATATTACCGGTAGATTCGGATAGGAACGCACGTGACAGGACCACAACATATTGTCAGCGCGTTCTCGGAAGAGTTGGAACAACTCTCAGCCGACCTATTACGCATGGGCGGATTGGCGGAAGCGATGATCCGTGACGCCTCGCGAGCGGTGGTTTCGCGCGATATCACCTTGGCCGAGACAGTGATTGAGCGCGACCTCGAGATGGACCGGCTCGATAGTGAGATCGAACGCAACGCGGTGCGCATGTTGGCTCTGCGCCAACCAATGGCGTCCGACCTACGGAATGTCATCGGCGCGATCAAACTGTCCGGCGGCATTGAGCGGATTGGAGATCTCGCAAAGAATATCGCACGGCGATCAATTGCGGTTGCCAATGAAGACCATCGGACCACTTTGCGCGGCATTGAGCGGATGGGCCAAGCCGTCTCTCGGATGTTGCAAGTCTCGCTCGATGCGTATGCACGGCGTGACCCCGTCACAGCCCTTAGCGTTCTCGATCAAGACGACGACATCGATAGCCACTATAATAGCCTCCTGCGCACCATGCTTACATTTATGGCAGAAGAACCCGATCAGCTGCACGCCCGGTCAAACTTTATCTTCATCGTCAAAAACCTTGAGCGGATTGGTGACCATTGCACCAATATCGCGAAAGTCGTGCACTTCATCGCCACCGGACAACAGGTCGACGAAGTCCGCCCCAAACCCAGACCACAGCAAGAGTAAGGATGCTGGATCATGAAACCCTTCATTGTCATCGCTGAAGACGAAAAAGCGGTCTCGGAACTGCTTCGATACAATCTGGAATCCGAGGGCTATGAAACGGCAATCGCGAATGATGGCGATGAAGCCATGCTGCTCTTGGATGAACGTATCCCCGACTTAATGCTCTTGGACTGGATGCTGCCAAAAATCTCCGGCATCGAGATTTGTCGGCGCGTGCGGACGCGCCAAGAAACGGCGAACTTGCCGATCATCATGCTGACGGCGCGCACCGAAGAAGCGGACCGCATTCGCGGCCTCGAAACCGGGGCTGATGACTATGTCACCAAGCCGTTCTCAACCAATGAGCTAATGGCCCGTGTAAAGGCAGTCTTGCGACGCATTCGGCCAGCGCTGATGGATGACAAAATCCGGGTCGGCGATATTCAAATCGACCGCACCACGCATCGCGTCACGCGTGCCGATAAAGATATCCATCTCGGCCCGACTGAGTTCCGTTTGCTGGAATATTTCGCTCAACATCCAGGTCGGGTCTTCTCACGCGAGCAATTGCTCGATGGCGTCTGGGGCTCCGACGTTTATGTCGAAGCCCGCACCGTCGATGTCCATATTGGTCGGCTTCGCAAAGCCATGATGAGCCAAGGCGGCGATAACCCTATCCGGACGGTTCGGTCCGCAGGCTATTCGCTGCGAACCGATTAAAGTCTCCGACCCGCTTAAGAGTCGGTCTCAGCCTCGGGTGCTGGTTCAGCCTCTGCTGTCTCATCGGCTGCCGCGCCCTCGCCCTTAAGATAGGTATCGAGGAAAGTGACATAGGCTTCCGAGGCCGTGATGCGGTTCTCTTTGCGTAAGAAGCCATGCCCTTCATCAGGGAACAGCACATACTCAACGTGCACGCCATTGTCGCGGATAGCAGCGACCAATTCATCGCTTTCAACCTGCAACACGCGCGGGTCATTGGCACCCTGAACGACCAGCATTGGCTTGGTCACATTCTCGGCATGGAAGAGCGGAGAAATGGCCCGGTGGCGTTCGGCATCGGTCGCCGGGTCGCCCATCTCATCATAGAGGGCTTCACGGAAGGCGGCCCACCAATCTGGGATACTCTGCAGCGTGCGGACCCAATTGGTGACCCCGAAAATATTCACACCGACTTCAAACTCTTCGGGATGGAAGGTCAGTGCCGCGGCCGTCATGAACCCCCCATAGGACCCGCCCATAACTCCGACTTTATCACCATCAACCCAGTCTAAACTGCGCAGATAATGGCCCGCTTCGACAATGTCGCGCAGGTCTTCTTCACCATGACGCTTATCGTCCATGTGGAAGAAGGTTTTGCCATATCCCGACGAGCCGCGATTGTTGGCGCCGTAAACCGCATAGCCATGATTGACCAAGTGCTGGATCAGCGCGCTATACCCCCGCGTGGTTTGCCCACCTGGGCCGCCATGCACGAACACAATCGCTGGCACCGGGGTCTCGGCTGACGCCTGTTTCGGTTTGTACATGATGCCTGGAACGATGACGCCGTCTGAGGCTGCGAACCGTTCGACGGTCGCGGTGACCAGGTTTTCCTCTGCAATGTCAGGATTGAGCGCATCGGTCAGGCGAACCGCTTCGCCGCCCAGTTCAGTCATATACAAATTGTACGGAGAGGTGTCGGTGTTCAAACCAAACGCGATCTTAGACTCATCGCGTGAAAAGCGGATTTGACCAAGCTCACCTTCTGGTACGCCATTTAGCACGACCGTCTCACCACTCGACGTGTCGAGAATGGTCAAATCGGTCAGACCGTCTGCATTGATCGCGTGCACGCGATACTGCCCACTTGGCGAGTAGAAGACAAAGCTGACATCCCAATCCGCGTCGATTAGCGGCGCTTTTTCACCCGTCTCGAGATTGTGAGTCCAGGCCTGGCTAAACTCTCCAAACTCGTTGGTACTGTAGATAAGCTCGCTCTCATCGGGTGAGAAACCGTAAGTGCTGTACGCGATATTGCCTTCGTGTGCGGTGACAAGCACCGGCTCAGGCGACTCGGCCGACAGATCGACAACATAAACGTCCGAGTCGGCACTGGTGCGTGGTTTGTCCAAAGCCAACCAGCGTCCGCTATCGCTTAACGCGCCGGGCTGGAAGCCTGGATTCTCGAACGCCATGGTGGTGGCGTAATCCGTTGGGTTGACCGAATAGAGGTCAAAATTCGCGCTGTCGCGGCCATTATGCCAGACATAGAAGACTTCATCATCAGCGCGCCAGCCGCCGAAGAACGCTTTGACATTCTCACCCGGGGTGACGTCAACGAGGGTCCCATCGAGCTCGACAACATAGATGTGATTGAGCTCATCCCCGCCTTGATCGGCAGACACGATAACCCGGTCATCGCTGGGGAAGAAGGATTGCACAAAGTGCGCGTCGGTTTCCGAATTGGTGAGCTGAGTGACGCTGCCATCCGCGGCAATCGCGATCGCATTGAACACGCCGCTACCATCTGAATGCGCGAGAACTCGGCTATCATCGCTGGACCATGCGTACCCACCACCATTGGCAAGGCCGAAGCTGGTCGTCTGGAAAAACGCCTCCGCTGAGTACGTTTCGAACGCCACCGGTTCGACGACAACATCGATAATCTCTTCGACAATTTTTTCGGTAACCGGTGGTGCGTCTGCGACGACGGGTTCGGTCTCAATATTGCTCGTATTGGCGCAGGCCGCCGCCAGCGCCAGTGCGGATATGCCAATGATTGGTTTCCACATGAATTCATCCCTCCAATGCTTAACTATGGTTAACCGTAGCAGCGGGGGGATGGCTTGGCGAGCTTAAACCGTCTCGCCAACACGCAGCGCAGCGACCCGGCCAATGGCGTCTTCGGCTTCACTGATGATCCGATCAACAATGTCCTTCACAGGCAGGATGTCTTTGACCCCACCCGCCGATTGACCCATCGCAAAACAGGATTTGCTTTGATCCAATCGCGCCTCATCGGTGACGCCGCCAATACCGCCTAGAACGTCAGCTTGCACCGAGTGCATAGCTTGCATTGGGAACGGTTGGATATCGTCGGGACGGCGTTCCCAATCGAGGATATAGTTATTGGTGCGGCACCGCATAGGCTTGCCTGAATAACAGCGCGTACGCGTCGTATCGGTATCACCCGCGCCAACCACGGTCTGTTTATAGGTCTGCGCCGCATGCGCTTCGGCGGAGGCGATGAAACGGGTGCCCATCCACACGCCGACCGCGCCAAGCGACAGAGCCGCAGCCAAGCCGCGACCATCGTAAATGCCGCCGGCTGCAATAACTGGAATGTCCACCGCTTCGACCGCTTGGGCGACCAGCGGCAATGTTCCGACCAGGCCGGTATGTCCGCCGCCTTCTCCGCCTTGCAAAATCACAGCGTCACAGCCTGCCTGTTCAGCTTTGATGGCATGTTTGACCGCGCCGCCCACAACCATAACTTTAACGCCCGCGTCTTTGAGGCGTTTCATAATCGGCATCGGCACACCAAGACCGGCCACAAAACTGTCCGCACCGCCTTCGATTATTACGTCGACGCTCTTTTCAAGGCTCGCTGGGTCGGCTGCCAATAGGTCAACACCGAAGGGTTTATCTGTCAGTTCTTTAACTCGCGCCATCTGTGATTCGATGAAGTCCGGCGATGTACCGGCCATTCCGAGCACACCATATCCACCAGCATTACACATAGCAGCAGCCAACTCGGCATAGGAAACACCTCCCATTCCAGCCAGCATTATGGGGTGTTTTGTGCCCAAAAAGTCGCAAAGAGGGGTATGAATTCCCATGAGTATCTCCTGTTTTATTGCCTGATACCGGCGCAACCTTGCGGCAAGACAAGGCATTCCCGCGCGGAAATTGGGCGGTTTTTCGGCTTTTGCAGTTTTACTCTGACTTTCTTCGGCGATTCCTGTATTCTACTTCGTGCCAATGAAGGCTTATCTTCTAGAGGGGAAGAGACAATGAGCATGAAACTTTGGATGGCCGCACTTGCGGCTGCAGGTCTTGTCGCTTGTACAGCTGCTGAAGAAGCGGCTGATGCCACGACCGATGCTGCTTCGGACGCTATTGATGCAACCGTAGACGCAGCTGGGGACGCAGCGGACGCGACAGTAGAAGTTGCATCTGACGTCGCTGACGCAGCTGAAGATGCAGCAAGTGATGCTGTCGACGCGGCTGAAGACGTCGCCTCAGATGTTGCCGACGCTGCAGATGCTGCGGCAGGTGATGCTGCAGAGGCTGTCGACGAAACCGTGACAGATATTGTCGACACGATTGAAGACACTGTCGAAGAAGAAACCAACCAATAGGTTTCTAGCGATTGCGCGCGCTAAGCCAGGTCAGAACGACGCGGCTGCGCGATCATTCAATCAAGCGATCAAGCCCGTGCCGATTGGCGCGGGCTTTTTCGTTGCCTGCGGATAATACTCAGACGACCCTTGGTCGCTAGAAAATCGCGTAACCGCCATCAATGATCAGCGTCGTGCCCGAGTGATAGCGCGATGCATCGCTGGCAAGATAAACCGCCATGCCGCCAAAGTCTTCAGGTTCACCCCAGCGCCGGATCGGAACGCGCGTAATCACTTTGGTCGTGAACACGTCATTGTCCTGCGCCATTGATGTCATGTCAGTGGCGATCCAGCCCGGCAGGATAGAATTCGCGCGAATGCCATAGCGTCCGCATTCTGCGGCAATGCCGCGGATCATTGCTGGCAGGCCGCCTTTCGTCGCCGCATAAGCTTGATTGCGCGCCGCACCTTCGATACCGGCGAGTGACGCAACACCGACCACAGACCCGCCCGGATCGCCAGCTTTGGCGCGTTCAGTCATGTGTTTGACAGTCTCCCGCAAAGTCCAGAACGCACCATCCAGATTGACCGCCATATTCTTGCGCCAGGTTTCAGTGGTCATTTCAGCAAAGCTTGGGGCTCCGAAGCCGACGCCGGCATTGGCGAAGCAAGAGTCAATTCGCCCCATCGAAGACACCACATCTGCGGTTGCATCGATGACGGCTTGCTCATCGGAAACATCGACGGACCAGGCTTTCACCTCTCCCGCTCCTAAGCTGGAGAGCGCTTCAACCGCAGCCTGATTGGCTTCGGCTTTGCGACCCCAGATCGCGACGCTGGCATTTGAGGCAGCGAGGGCCTCGGCCATCCCCATGCCGATGCCGCGGTTACCGCCGGTTACGAGTGCGACTTTTCCGGTTAAATCAAATGGTGCGTAAGCCATTGGCGAACTCTCCCTGTTTCTTGGTCTATCCTCTCAGTCGAGGGCGTAACGGTAGGGAAAGCAACGCCTTATTGGGCGGAACTTGAATTAGCGGAGCAAAATCAGGCGTTGGCGTTTATGATCGAGTTGCAACCGAAAATGTTCCAGCAAATCCATGCCCAGCACCATCATCGGTTCATCCCCCAAACCGAGGTCGTGAAACATCTCTGTTTCAAGCACGGGTATGTCAAACTTTGAAACGCGATTGGTGCCAAAGCGCAGGTTGCGGAATCGGTAAATCTGCACCGCATTGCGCGCCAGGTCGCTGCCGAGAATGTCTTGCTCATCATCTATCCGGCGGATGCCGCCAGCATGTTCGGCAAAGCGAGGATTCACGAAACTGACACTCGCGCCGGTATCGATCAACGCTTTACCGCGCGCGCCATCGATACGGATATCGATCAAAATCAGCCCCTCATGCGGTTGGTAATTTATGACATTGCGATGCGCTCCCCGAACTGGTCGGGGCTGGCCGTCATAAATATCAACGCGCGCATTGGGGAAGTCGAAATCGACAACTCTGGTTTGGAATATCGACGTTGGAAGGATGTTTTGCTGAACGGGAAACTGGTCTTCAGTGTTCACCGCGACGCGCACATTGTACCAAGAGCGCGCGCCTGCCTTTAAAGAGGAAATCCGCGCGACTGGCACCATTCGCTTGCCACCAATGCCGAGCACGCGAGTTTCTGGTGCGGCCGGATCTACCGTTTCCAATGCCAAGAGATCATCATCTATCATGGCTATCGTGGCGCCGGTATCGAGCAAAGCGGGCGTCGACTGACCATTGATCACAATCGTTGTGATTGGCCAATTATGGGCATTCTTTTGGAGTGCCAGCGTTTCCCGCTCAGTTGCCGTGGCGCCGCTTGCCAGCAGTCCGAGCGTAAGGAGAAGCAGCGCAATCAACCTGCGTTTACGCGTCCACCGTATCGGCCAAATGACATGTGCCATACAGGCAGTATGCCACAAGTGTGGCAAATCACGAAAAGGCGTCGCTCCCAACCGCATTTCTCAGGGGTTTTTGCTCGAGAAACAAAGCCAGGTTGTCGAGGAAAACCTGATCATTACGAAGCTTGGAGCCTTCGGTGAGCGCTGAAATATGCGGCGTGAGAACGATCTTCGGATGGCTCCATATCGGACTGTCCTCAGACAGAGGCTCTTCGCGAACCACATCCAAATAGGCGTATGCGGGTCGTCCAGCGTCTAGGCCATCCAACAATGCCGCCTCATCAACCAAACCACCGCGCCCGACATTCAAAAACAGGCTGCCGGGTTTCAGTTGCGCGAAGAAAGCAGCGTCGGCCATGCTTTCCGTGGCATCCGTCAAAGGCATCGCAAACAGAACAACATCGGCATTCGGCAGCCACTCTCGGGCAGCGTCTGGCGTGACCATTTGGTCGGCAGCGTCGGATGCGCCCGGCGTTCGGCGCACACCAGTGACGTGGGCCCCAAGCGCGCGTAATCGCCGCCCGCAGGCCTGACCGATGGCGCCAAACCCATAGATCAACCAGCTTGATCGAGCGATTTCACGAGATGGCATGCGGGTCCAGGTCTTAGCGGCCTGTGCTTGACGCCGCGCGCTGCCGTCTTGGAAAAAGTCCAATCCCGCCCAAAGCACCCATTCTGCGATCGCTTCGGACTGTTCGTGGCTGCCGCTGAATAAACCAGCTTTTTTCCCCACGGCTTGGATCATCGGATGTTCGGTGCCGGCAGCGGACGACTGAAACCAGTCCAATTGCTCAAACCCGAGCAGAGTTTTGAAAAAGCCAATTGCAGATGGGCTGAAATAAGCATCTGTCGTCCCGAAAGCGATTGCAGCTCTTGCCTCACTCTCGCCCCAAGGATGGGTCATGTCTCCATCATCAGAGAGGACGAGGGGCGTTAAGCGATCTGAAAACGGCTTTAATGCATCTTCGATTCGCGCAAAGGTTTTCGCATGAATCAACAGCTGCCACATCGCAATCTCCTATTGGCTGCAGGTATATTGAGCCTGTCTGTGTTGCCAGTTCAACCTGCACATGGCCAGGGACGGGCGCAATCACAAGACTATTATCGCGACGTCACCGCCTTGGCAGAAGTCCTCGGCAAGTCACACGCTATTCGCGTAGTTTGTAATGGCCGCAACGATCAATATTGGCGCAGCTATATGTTGCGTTTGCTAGAGCTCGAAGCGCCTTATCAAGGCGGCTTGCGACGGTCTTTGGTGAACGGCTTTAATGCAGGGTTTTCGTGGGGCAGCGATTTGCACCCGGTCTGCGATGGCAATGCTGAAACGGCTGAAAAAGCCTATGCCGCAGAAGGCCGCGATTTGTCCGCGCGTTTGGTGCAGTCGAATATTCCAGGCGGCGCGCAGCGCTAGTCGTCACGCACCACGCGCGCTTTACCCCGTCCCAAAGCCAAGGCTTTGATCGCGCCTCGGAAGGTGCGGACTTCTTGAGTTGTCCAGTTGCCGCGAATGAAGGCGTTGCGAATGTTGGTCTTCATCAGCGGGGTCTTGTCGGGGGGATAGAAATAACCGGCCCGCTCAAGCTCTTCTTCAAGATGCTCGAACATACGGATCAGGTCGTCTTTTGGCGCGGGCGCATCGACACCCGCTTTCTCGCCTTCCCACCTGCCAATCGCACCGGCATTGCGGCCCCAGGCGGCACAGAACACGCCGACAGCTTGGGCTAAGTTGAGCGAGGCGAAGCCAGGATTGACCGGGTAGGTCAGAATCGCATCGGCGAGGCCAACGGCTTCGCTCGGCAAGCCATGGTTCTCGGCGCCAAACAAGATGCCGGTTTTGAGCCCCCGCTCGACAATGTAAGCAACACCGCCAGCAGCATCGACGACAGGTTTTTCCATACCACGCGGCCGCGCGGTCGTCGCAAGCACGGTTCCTAAGTCGGCGATGGCCGTTTCAATTGTCTCAAACACGGTGACGTCTACACCGGCGTCAAATGCGCCCGCCGAGAGCGGGTCGGCTGCAGGATTTGGCCAGCCATCGCGCGGCGCGACCAAGCGCAAGTCTGTGAGTCCGAAATTCAGCATCACGCGCGCAGCCGAACCAATGTTCTCACCAAGCTGTGGGCGATGCAAAATGATGATGGGGGCAAACTCGACCATGTCGGCGAGGTGCCCGATTGTCGGACCAGCGTCAATCGCCGCTATGGTTTATGTCAGACGGCATCTTAGGGGTTTCCGCAGCGGTTGATTGTGTCGCCTTTTGACCTCAGCAAAAGACCTGCTATAGGCCCACCCAAACCGTTAATGGCAAAGGAATTCCGCTCATGGCAAAGATCAAGGTCGAAAATCCCATCGTAGAGATGGATGGCGATGAAATGACCCGCATCATCTGGCAGATGATTAAGGACAAACTCATCAATCCATATCTCGATGTTGACCTGAAATATTATGACCTGTCGATCGAGTCTCGCGACGAGACGGATGACCAGATCACGATCGACGCGGCCAACGCCACCAAACAATATGGTGTCGCTGTCAAATGTGCGACGATCACGCCAGACGAAGCCCGCGTTGAAGAGTTCGGCCTGAAGAAAATGTGGCGCAGCCCGAACGGCACGATTCGTAACATTCTCGGCGGAGTTGTGTTCCGTGAGCCAATCGTCATCAATAATGTCCCTCGTCTCGTCCCCGGTTGGACACAGCCTGTGGTCGTCGGCCGTCACGCCTTTGGCGATCAATATAAAGCGACGGACTTCCTGGTCCCTGGCGCTGGTAAGCTGACCATGAAATGGGAAGCGGCTGATGGTTCTGACAGCCAAGAATATGAAGTCTTCGACTTCCCAGAAGCCGGCATCGCCATGGGCATGTACAATCTCGATCAGTCGATCCGTGATTTCGCGCGGGCTAGCATGAATTATGGCCTGCAGCGCAAGTGGCCGGTCTACCTGTCGACCAAAAACACGATCATGAAAAAGTATGACGGCCGGTTTAAAGACATTTTCCAAGACGTCTTCGACAATGAGTTCAAAGCCCAGTTTGACGAATTTGGCGGCACCTATGAGCACCGCTTGATCGACGACATGGTGGCGGCGGCGATGAAATGGTCTGGCGGCTATGTCTGGGCCTGTAAGAACTATGATGGCGATGTCCAGTCCGACACCGTGGCTCAGGGCTATGGCTCACTCGGCCTGATGACCTCGGTTCTGATGACCCCAGATGGCAAGACGGTTGAAGCCGAAGCTGCGCACGGCACCGTGACCCGTCACTATCGCAACCACCAAAAAGGCGAAGCAACGTCGACCAACTCGATCGCCTCGATCTTCGCTTGGACCCGCGGCCTGCAGCATCGCGGGCGGATGGACAACACGCCAGAAGTGACGGCGTTTGCGCAGAAGCTCGAAGACACCATCATCAAAACCGTCGAAGGCGGTCAGATGACGAAAGACCTCGCGCTTCTGGTCGGTCCTGAACAAGAGTGGCTGACCACGGAAGGCTTCCTGAGCGCGGTTGGCGACAATTTCGAACGCGCCATGGCGGCGGGCTAAGTTGCCGCTCGGGATCACCATCCGACCTGCTGTACCGGGCGATGAATATGCGCTCGGCGCGGTGGGTGCGGCGACGTTCCTGGAAAGCTATAGTGAAACCATTCCAGGTCCGGACCTGATCAAGCATTGCCAGACCGAGCACGCGCCGTCTGTGTACAAAGCCTACATCACGTCGAATGATCCCAATTATGCCTGTTGGCTAGCTGAGTATTCCGGCACAAACGCGCCGATCGGCTATGCCGTGACCAGCGCTGTAGAAGCCCCGACGCAAGGCCATCCGGGCGATATTGAATTGAAGCGCATCTATGTCTTCTCAAAATATCACGGCACCGGCACAGGCCGCGAACTGATGACTTATGCGCTAAAACATGCGCGCGAGATTGGCGCGAAGCGCATGCTGCTCGGCACCTATGATCAGAACCACCGCGCGGTGGCCTTCTACCAACGCGCCGGGTTTGAAGTCGTTGGCGAACGCCAATTCCCGGTCGGGAATCAGGTCTTCAATGACATTGTCATGGGCGTACGGATTTAGCGTTCGCCTCCCGACACGACCAAAGAAAAGCGCCGTCGATCTCACGATCGACGGCGCCATTCGTTAGAGCAGTTTGCTCGGCTTAGAATGTAATGCCTGCACGTGCATACATGAAGCGACCAGCAAACCCGAACGGAGAGCGGGTCGAGAATGGGAAGATCCCGTTAAAGTCCTGACCTGCTGGTGTATCGGTCGGATATTGGTCCAACACATTGTCGACACCGAAGCCGAGCGTCACGTTTTCCGTGATCTCAACGTCAACCGACGCGTCCAAGATCCATGCGGCATCAAGCGTGAAGTCATTCGCTGGATTGTTCGATGGATCGACGACTTCACCATAGCGGGTGGCGCGCGCATTGATCGTCGCATCCTTCCACTGATAGTCAGCCGACAGGATCAGCTTGGTTTCAGGCGCGCTTTCTTCAAATGTCAGACGATTGTCACGGCTGAAGAAAGTCAGGTCTGGCAACACAGTGTTGACTGGAACATTGGTCACCTCAACTTCTGAGAAGTTGAAGGCACCTGACAAGCCAATTTCGCCGAGATCGCCGAGATCCCAGTCATAGCGCGCGACAATGTCGACGCCCTGTGTTTCAGTTTCGATCCCATTCTGGAAGAAACGAACGCGACTGATCCCGGTTACGCCCGCATCAGCAAGCACCTGATCCACGGCATCACCACCCAGGTTTTCAGACAGGAAGATCTGATCCTCAATATCAATGCTGTACGCATCAATTGTGATGAAGAAATTTTCCTGTGGCGTGATCACCAGGCCAGCTGAGAAACTGGTCGATTCTTCCGCGTCTAGAGGTTGTGCCCCCAGCGCAACGGCCGCAGCAGACTCGGCTGGGAAGGTCCCAACCTCGAATGGTACGCCGTCAATGAAGTTGGTCGATGATGCTGTAAAGAATTGCTGTTGCAGCGATGGCGCCCGGAAACCCGTGCTCACCGCGCCGCGAATAGCAATTGTGTCGTTGAAATCATAACGACCCGTCAGCTTACCGGTGAATGTATCGCCGAAATCAGAATAGTCTTCGAACCGGACAGCCGCTGAAATCAACGTCTGCGCATTCGGCTCCCATTCTGCATCCGCATAGAGACCGATATTGTCACGGCTGGCATCGACTTCAGATTGCGGGGTGAAACCCGCAAAGACCTGGCTGCCGCCAGCAAAGCCAACCCCGAAATTCGCATCAAATGGATCCGGGTAGGTTGTCGGATCGTTGATGTCGAAGCCGGTCGGCACGTTCACGCCAATTACAGGATCATAATTGACCCCTGGAACGCCGCGATATCCGCCTTGGATGTAAGAATTTGGCTCACCTTGCGTGATTTCAAAGCCTTCATCCCGATACTCGACCCCAAATGACAGCGTCGTGTCACCAGGTAGCAAATTGTCAAAGGTCCGTGTGACGTTCGCGTTGAGCACAACCTGGTTATATTCGAGCGCACCAGCGTCGAATTCCGTCTGGCTTGTCGGCCCAAGCGAGGCGTTCAGCGTGTTGACGACGGAATAGTCCAGTTCGTTTGAACCATAGACGACACTGAAATCGGCATCCCAGCCGGCCAGATCACCACGGATACCGCCACCGGCGCTGATATCGGTGACGTCACCAACGATGGTTGGCAAAAAGCCATCCGGATAGATTTCTGTCAGGTTTCGAGGCGTGCCACGCGTGCCCAATGGGCCAGGCGCAGAGTCGCTCGAGCGACGATAGAAACCGGTACTTTCAGCTTCGCGGTCTTGATACCCGGCCCAGCCATAGAGTTCCCAATCATTGTCGAGACCATACCCGGCATTGGCGAAGACAGAGAAGTCCTCCGCGTTGCCATTACCCCAATTGTGGTTGAGGCGATTGAACGTGGTCTCGCGCGGATCTGAAACACCACCCGGCGTGATATATTGCGGGCGTGGGTCTAGTCCGGCCCGGTTCGATGGATTGCGATCCTTATACTCCGCTGAAACAGTCAAAAAGCCTGAATCGCCCAGGGCGAAGCCTTTCCAACCGCTGATCTGCAAGGTCTCGCCATCAACCGCGTCGCGGCCCTGACCATCAATGTCAGTGACGAACGCGCCATAGCGTGCATTCACGCCGCCGCCGGAGCTTTCTTCTTTCAGAAGCACGTTGATCACACCGGCAATCGCATCAGATCCGTACTGCGCGGATGCGCCATCGCGCAGAACCTGGACGCTGCCAATCGCAGCGGTAGGGATGGAGTTCAGGTCAACCGCAGACGACCCGCGTCCCACCGAGCCGTTAATGTTGACCAGAGCTGAAGAGTGACGTCGCTTAGAGTTCAAAAGCACCAATGTCTGATCTGGCGCGAGGCCTCGCAGAGTCGCCGGGCGAATAATATCCGTGCCGTCATTAATCGAAGTCTGGTTGAAGTTGAATGACGGTACCGTTGCCGCCAAAATCTGGTTCAACTCGACACGGCCCGTCTCAGTCAGCTCAGACACTGGGAAGACGTCAACCGGAACGGCCGTTTCAAGCGCCGTTCGGTCCGCCGACCGTGTCCCAGTGACGACGATTTGGCTTTGACGGAGTTCGTCAGCCTCGTCACTGGCATCGTCAGTTTGCGCATGCGCGGACCATGCCGTCATGGACATGGCGAGGGCGAGCGCGCTGCCCCCAAGTAGGTTTAGTGTTTTCATTGGAGCAAAGTCCTTCCTCGCTGTTACTTCCGTAAATCAACATAGGGGCGAGACACTCGGATACTTACTCACAAACGTGACATCTATTAATTTCACGACAGGTTGTGTCATTCACGACACGGTGCCGCGACGCGAAGATGCGCGGACGATTGGACCGCAATATTGACCGCACGCAGACGAATATTTTTCCGCGAATGATGCTACGAAAGCACGCCCTCTCCATCATAAACGATCGCGGCGAAACAATTTAGCAAATACCAGCATGAAAAAGGTTTTTATTGCTGTTGCGTTTGCAATTCCGCTCGCGGCCTACCAACTCGATCCTTTACACGCCCCATCGGCTCACTCTGGTCAATGGAAGCTCGTGCAAATCTCAATTGCAGTAAGCGCGGGCGACTAGACCGGCGCGCACCCTGAGCGCAAACGCCCTCCGCTGACCTATCCGCCATCAAAGAACCTGCTATCCTAAACTGACATGACTCGCGCACATCCCTCACCTGAAAACGTGCATTACATGATTGGCGATATTCATGGCCAAATCGAGCGGCTGAACGCCTTGCTCGATGCGATTGAGAGTCGCCATCAGTGGAAGCATCCCGATCAGGATGGCACTCTCGTCTTTCTCGGCGATTATGTTGATCGTGGTCCCGATTCAAAAGCCGTCATGGAACGCGCCATGGCCGGCATCTCAGGCTTTGAGAGCGTCTGCTTGAAAGGCAATCATGAGGACCTCATGTTGCGCTGCTTGGAGACAGATGATCGTGCGACCTGGAGCACTTGGACAGCGGTTGGCGGAAAGCCAACGCTCAAATCTTTGGGATATGATCTAGAGCGCCATGGTCATAGTCCGAGCAAGCTCGCGGACGCACTTGGTCCCGCACTCTTAAAATGGCTCGATTCACTCGAGGTCTATTATCGGCACGCTGACTTTGTCTGTGTCCATGCGGGCCTCGTCCCTGAAGTCGCTTTGCAACAGCAAAAAGACAAAGACTTGATGTGGATCCGCGGAACCTTCTTGGACAGCTCTTACGATTTCGGGTTTGGCGTCATTCATGGCCATACACCGTCACAATACCCCGAGGTTAAACAGAACCGAATTGGCATCGACACAGGCGCGGGGTTTGGCGGTGCTCTGACCGCTCTGGTGGTCGACCGCGCCTGGCCGGACCTGATCCAGGACCCGACATTTATATCTGTCTGAGTCCCGGTGGGCCGGTCAGTTCGCGCGTTCCAAATCCCGTCAGTCTTGTTTTGTCCTTAGTATAAATTTCGACGATCCCAACGGTCTTCCCGACGATCCTGAATATTCTCGAGTCGATCAAGGCGGTCTTCGAAACGATCAAGCGGTCCATGATTAACCGCGCGATCGCGGCGATCTTCACGACGATCAATGATGTTTTCGCGGCGGTCGATGCGATCCTCAATCCGATCCAAGCGAGATCCTTGTTTTATGACTCCCGCGCGCTCTAATCGGTCGAGCCGATTATCAAAGCGCTCCAATCGTTCGGCAGGTCCTGCCAGTGCGATTGGGGCTGCAAGCGTCGCCGTAAGGGCAATGAGGGCTATTTTTAACATGCGATCCTCCATTTCTTGTTCGCATGTCATATCGAACGCACCAGCCCGGGCGTTCCGTCGAAAAAAGTTCAATAAATTCAATAATGAACAGGCGTTCAGATTGGCGGGCGTCTAAGCAACCAGCTCAATCCGATAGCTTTCGATCACCGTATTCGCGAGCAATTTCTCGCACATGTCTTTGACCCGGGCTTCGGCATCTGCTTCTGCCACGCCGTCTAAATCAAGCTCAATCACTTTGCCGATGCGGGCGCCAGCGACTTCGCCAAATCCCATTCGACCGAGCGAGTCGGCGACCGCTTTGCCTTGAGGGTCGAGCACACCTGGTTTCAGGCCGACATGGACAATCGCTTTCATGAGAATCGCGCTCCGCTGGTTGAGTCGCGCTCCGTCTACCCCAAACTGCGATCTACTGAAAGGCTTGATACGCGATCAGTGCAGCAATCGCGACCAGGCCGCCAAGCAGGTAAGGCGCGCGGCGGAGCCAGCCGAAAATG
Source organism: Pseudomonadota bacterium (assembly GCA_039194965.1). Classification (GTDB taxonomy): domain Bacteria; phylum Pseudomonadota; class Alphaproteobacteria; order Caulobacterales; family Hyphomonadaceae; genus Henriciella. The sequence continues at coordinate 181,327 of JBCCVQ010000007.1, forward strand.
CTCAAACGATTCTTGAACGCAGCGCGATCGTTCACGTTTGGGAACTCGGTATCGGGAACGGGCTTATCTAGAAAAGCACAGAGAGGCCCCCAACCTTGTTTTGGATGAAATACTAAAAGCCGATCCGCCGGGAAGGCAGCCTTCACATCGGCTTCGTGTTGTTCGAATACCTGCCGGGTGGCTTCTTTGTCTTCGAATGCACCGCCAAACACCCGGTCCCAAACAGTGCCATATGTCATTTCGCTAATTTTGCGGGCCTTGGGGATCATTTTGGTCCAGCCGGGCATGTCGCGGCTCACCCGATAAATCGTTTCGCTTGCACTGGCATACCAGGAGTCAAAATCGCGCGTGGTGAAGATGATTTTGGCGTCGGGATAGTGCTCAGCGAGTTCGCGCCAATAGGCAGCGGATGGAAAATCGACGCTGGCTTGGAAGCCCTCAAACACCGTGTCCCAATCCGGCGATTCACCTTGTGAAATCGCGTGCCACGCAGCAAGCTGCGTGTCATTTGGCATGACTTCCAGCATATGGTGGCATTTGTCATAGCCAAGCTGTTCAAGTGCCGCCTTCATCGACAACGTTCCGGTGCGGCCAAAGCCCGCGCCAATCACTTTTAATGCCATTATCGCCCTCCCCGATTGGGAGGAAGGCTACTTACTGGCCCCTGAAAAGTCTACGATTTCGGCGCCCTGCGTATTCTCTTTGATAATCCCCAGGCGCCTTGCGACTTCCGCATAGGCTTCCGTGACGCCACCGAGATCGCGGCGGAAGCGGTCTTTGTCGAGCTTTTCATTGGTCTCAAGGTCCCAAAGCCGACAACTGTCCGGCGAGATTTCATCGGCCAGGATCACGCGCTGCATGTCATTCTCGAAGAAGCGGCCAAATTCCAGTTTGAAATCAACCAGCTTGATTCCGACCCCGGCGAACAGACCTGACATGAAGTCATTCACGCGCAGCGACAGCGCGATCAGCTCGTCCATTTCATGCGGCTGGGCCCAGCCAAAGGCGGCAATATGCTCTTCAGAGACCAACGGATCGCCGAGCGCATCATCTTTGAGGCAAAACTCCACAATCGCCCGCGGCAATTGGGTACCTTCTTCGATGCCCAGGCGCTTGGACATGGTCCCGGCTGCGACATTGCGCACAATCACTTCCAGCGGAATAATCTCCACTTTCTTGATCAATTGCTCGCGCATGTTCAGGCGTTTGATGAAGTGATTGGGGATTCCGACACCGCCGAGACGGGTCATCATGAACTCGGAAATGCGATTGTTGAGCACGCCTTTTCCGTCCAAAACCGCTTTCTTTTCAGCGTTGAAGGCGGTTGCATCGTCTTTGAAATACTGAATCAGTGTGTTCGGTTCCGGCCCCTCATAGAGAATTTTGGCCTTACCTTCATAAATCATCCGCTTGCGTGACATTGCGCGATCCCTCTGGCGGTCTCTGGGACGTCAGCGACTCAGCCGCCCCGTCCGTTTAAGGCGCTCCCCTTACGCTAATCAGGGCAAAGACGCAAAAGGCTTCTTGCACCCAACCCCCTGGCGCCCCTATATCAGCGGCAGAACCTCCCAATCCTGTGAAAAGGGTCGACATATATGTCTTCATTTGATGATCGTGAACGCGCCGAAGAAGCCAAATTCGCTATGGACGAGGCGACTGAATTTAAGGTCATGGCGCGCCGGAACAAACTGCTTGGTCTCTGGGCGGCTGAGCTGATGGATCTGCAAGGCGATGACGCCGAAGCTTATGCCAAAACCGTCGTTCTGTCGGATTTGGAAGAGCCAGGTGACGATGACGTCTTCAGAAAAGTCCGCGCCGACCTAGATAAAGCTGGCGTCGATCGCACCGACGCGCGCATTCGCGACCATATGGCAGAGCTTTTGCCCGTGGCCCGCGAGCAAGTGATGAAAGAAGCGGAGTAACCCCATGTCCGACGACATTCAGACCTCAATCGACAATGCCGTGAAAGGCAATGACGTGCTGCTATTTATGAAAGGCACGCCAACCTTCCCGCAATGCGGGTTCAGCTCTGTTGTCGTCCAAGTTTTGGACTATCTCGGCATCGAGTACCAAGCGGTCAACGTGCTTGAAGATCAAGGCGTCCGCGAAGGCATCAAGACCTATTCCGACTGGCCAACCATCCCACAGCTCTATGTCAAAGGCGAATTCGTTGGCGGCTGTGACATTATTAAAGAGATGTTTGAAGCGGGTGAACTGAAAGAGTTCATGGCCGAAAAGGGCATTGAAATGGAAGCGGCTTAACGCGCCAGATCTTTGTCTTTCGAGTAAATGCACCCGCGCTGACTGGCGCGGGTGTTTTGTTTTGGGGAGTAGAGGCCGGAGATCTCAATAACTCGCAAACTCTCGAAGTGTTAGTCGGCAATCGTCGTTCTGATCCATTTCATCAAAAACCGGCGCCATGTCCCAGATCGCTGTATGATCGGATGCAAACCATGGCTCAAAACACAGATGATCTCTCCACCTCAATCGATGCCTCTGACCAACACCGTTATTGAGCTGAGAAAAGCCCATCAACATTCTGAGTCGGTATTGCGCGACTTGTTGTTCAGGAAAATTGAGCTCCTCGAAACCAATCGACCCATCCGAATTGGCATCGAATGCTTGGAACATATTGGTTTCTTCTGCGATCTGATGGGCGCGGAATTCTGAGCGCGTGATTTTGTAATCGTTATTTTGGTCCAATGCAGTAAAACGCTCGAAATTTGCGAAAGATAAGGGTTGTCCGGATCGCGTGTTTTCAGATGACGCTGTCCCATGATCGACGATTAGCCTTACACCCAACTCATGGGGCTCCAATATTCCATTTCCATTCCGGTCCTGCTGGTCAAATTTCTTTGCCCAGGGAATTTGACTTGTGGCTTGCAGCGGAACCACCACGCCAAGAGAGAGTGTCGTCGTGATCGCGCCCAGAACGCTCAATCTCGACCACCACGGCATCCGCTTCACGATCAAGATCGGGTTCGCGATAGAGGCAACGTGAAATCGATCCACGTAGTTCTCGATCAATCCGCGAACAACCGACGACGCCGTTTTGCCGCGTTGATCGCATGTTTCGAGAAACTTGGATTTTACTTCCGGCGGTACACGGACTTCGATTTTCTCGGTTTTCTTTGTCCACTTTTTCATAGACGAACCTTGCTACTTGCCTGAGCACACAATGCCATGTTTCCAAACCAGGCCAAGAAAAATGCAGGAAATGTCGGGATATTTCGTGTCATGACACGCAAAGACGTAAAGAAAGCTCCCAGAATTCGCCCCCGATACGCCCAAGAGTTCCTCGGAGTTGCCGATCGTTTAATCAAGGCGTTCTTCTTCGCCCATATAGCCGTTAACCTCCCATCTCGCAATTTTCTCAACCTCATTAATCACGTTGAAAACAACTTCTGATAGAAGGACTTATTGCAAACAAAGTCCGAGTTTCGATTATGACATCACCGTTGGCTGCACAGCAGGACCCTGACACGGACGTGGACTATACGCCGCGTGACAAAGCGATTTATCGCCTTGCCGGGACAGCCTTTGACTTAATCGAACAGCATGGCACACCGCCAGCGCCGATGACGTACACAATGTGGTACGCCTACGCAGCCAACAACCCCGAAGCGGTGAGCCGTGAGGTGAATGACATTCTCGATTCCTGCGGCGAAATCAGCAAGGAGCAGATCGAGGACATTTTCGAAGCGCATCTCTCAAGTTCCTATTTTCAAGAAAGCAGCGAACGCGTGAGCCAGGCGATCGAGAGCTCTTTGAGCGATGTCACCGACTTGATCTCCAAGACGTGTTCGGAAAATGAAGCGATGCGCGGCCAGTTGGAAGCGGTCGGTTCGAATATCCCAAAGCGGCCAAACCGCCGCGATATGGTGGCGATTTTCGAGCAATTAATGTCGACCAATTCGCAAATGTCGACGATGACTGAAACACTGGCGGCCGATCTCGCCAAATCGCGCGAGCAAGTGCGTCAACTGAACGAAGAATTTCAGGTCATCAAGAAGCAAAGCCGTACTGATGCGCTGACCGATGTCGCCAATCGCCGGGCGTTTAATGAGCGTTTATCTTTCGTCCATTCAAATGCCGAGAAAACCGGTGAGACGTTCGCACTCGCTTTGCTCGACTTGGACAAATTCAAACTGATCAATGACACGTTTGGCCACCCCATGGGGGACGAAGTCTTGGCGCATCTTGCCAGATTGATTGTCGAGCACACTGAGCAATTTGATTTCGCGGCCCGGATTGGCGGTGACGAATTCGCGATCATTTTCCCGAACCAAAATTCTGAGCAGGCCTATCATTCTTTGGTCGGTGTCAAACGCCAGCTCGAGCGCGCCAGCATTCATCCAGAGCTCTCCCGCGACAGTCGCCATCAAGTGACGTTCTCTTGCGGCATCACGCAACATGGCAAAGGCCAGTCGATCGACGACATGATCGCCGCCGCCGACCACGAACTGATGCGCGCCAAGCGCAAGTCGAGAAACTGCATCGCGGTTCAAGGGCGGCGTATTTAGTCCCTCTTTCGCCGCGCAAACTGTCGAGACGCGACCTCGCGTCGATAGGGCCCACGGTGAACCAATCCGCATATTCTGACCTCTAAACCACCCGACAGCTCTGCGTGTCGGGTTCGTGTCGTGTTATGTCGGGGGCGTGTCCTGGTAGACATCCGCTCGATCTGACATGCCGAGATCATCAGCGAAAGCGAGGACTATTATGAGCATTCTACATCGCCGGACAGAACGCGGATGGTCACAAGAAGAATTGGCAATGCATGCCGGGGTCAGTGCGCGCACGATCCAACGTCTTGAGACCGGTAAGCGGGCCAGTCTGGAAACGCTCAAATGCCTCGCCGCTGTGTTCGAAACCACAGTCAGCGAATTGGTCGAGGAGCAAACCATGACCCAACAAACCCCACATACCCCAACCAATCCCTTGCAAGCCGAGGCGGAAAAACAAGCGATAGCATACGTTCAGAATGTCAAAGCGTTTCATATGAATTGGATCGCCGCGATCGTCATCTTGCCGCTATTATACATGCTCAATCAGAGGCTCAGCCCTGAATTCGATTGGGTATTCATCGTCGCCTTGTGCTGGGGCGGCGCGATCGCCTTGCACGCTCTGGTCATTTTTGGGCTGTTCAATCTGTTCAGCGGAGAATGGGAGCAATCGCAGTTCAAGAAGCGTATGGACGAATTGAGTCAACGCTGAACAAAGCGCGCTCCGGTCCGCCATCAATCGGGGCGCGTCTTGTCGACAAACTCGCCATCCAAGCTCGGATCAGTGTCGCCCCGTCGCATGCTCTTGGATCCATTCGCGTATACGCGCTTTGCGGTCGTCCGTGGCGACCGCCGTTGCCCCCAAAACAATTTGAGTGATCGGGACGGCACGCAGACTGTCTCGAAATGCCGTTTCGGCCTGGTGAAACGCCGCGGCGATATCGCAAGGCGCAGGGCATTCTGATGGTGACGCGCCACACGGTCCGTTGCGGCGGATTTCAGTGCACTGGAAGGTCGGGCGCGTGCCCTCTAAGGCCGCTGTGACATCCCATAATGAAATCGCCTGAGCCGCTCGCGCCAAGCGGTATCCGCCCGCCACACCGCGCTGTGTCTCCACCAAGCCGGCTCGGCTCAATGCCTGTAACTGTTTCGCCAAATAGGGCGCAGGCACGCCGAGATAGCCTGCAAGAGATTCTCGCGAAAGCGCGGCACCTGGCGGCAGCAGGGCCAGGACCGCGCACGCGTGCGCGGCCCACTCAATGCCTTTTCCGAGTTTCATGTTTTGGCCTCGCTATGCTCCGACCTTTTGGCGAATTTCAGCGACGCGGGCCGCATTCACACCCGCATCTGAATGTCCGACCCGCGAGCCAGAGCGGACTTGGATGTCCGTCTCGGTCAGTCGGAATTCAACATCATCAACAAACCCAAATGTGCTCGATGTAAACTCTGCCGCCAGATAGGCATCTTGCTGCGCCGTCACCTCACCGCCGAGATCAGCGATCACAGTTGGCAGTGCTGCCCAGGCGCTCGCGGGCAGTGGATCGACTTTCTTCTCTTCAGGCGCATCGGCTTCGCTCGAAACGCAATTGGGCGAAGACGGACACGCCGCCAGGCGTCCATCGATCAGACCGGGTGCCGTGCCGCCACGCGATTGCATGCCTAGAAATGCAAACGCGCCGATGCCCAATAGAATCAACACGACCAGCGCGATGACAACGTATTTTAGAATTTTCATTTCAGCTTCCCTCTCGCTCTTTTCTTATTTCGGATATATATTGTCCGTAATTAAAGTCTACTAAAAACCACGCCACAAAAACCACGGGGGATCAGACATGTTACAAGACGATCGATTGCCGAACCATTCTATCATCAGCCTTCTCGCGCGGATTCTATTCACGTCTTTGTTCTTTCTCTCCGGCCTCACTCATTTCACCAATGTGCCCTACTATATCGATCTGATGCCGGAAGAGATCCCGTTTCAAGCGTTTTGGATTTATCTGTCTGGGGTGATTGAGCTGGTGGGCGCGGCGATGATTCTGGTGAATTGGCGACCGCGCCTCGGGGGATGGCTCTTGGTTGTGTTCATGATCCCGGTGACCTTTGCCGTACATGGCTACGAAATGCTGTATGCCGAAACCGAAACCCTGCGTGCAGCCCAACAAGCGCATTTTCTGAAAGGTTTAGCGCTCACCGGCGCGGCGCTATTGATCACGCAAGTTGGGGTGAAATCCCGGCCTGTGTCGACGACGCTTTAATATGGTCATTGTGGCATAGCGCTGCCGATCAACACGCACGCAGAAGATGATCTTTGATATAAAGACGTATTAAGCTTCTCAGCCTGATCTTAAGCGAATATCAATGCGAATTTTGTACATCTCTACTTTGGGTAGAGGTCTATGTATAAGCATTCAAAACTTGATTTCGATTTGCTACTGGAGGCGATTGATCGCCTCGAAAGCGTGTTTGCTGTCTATGACAAAGACTTCAGCCTGATTTATGCCAATGAATCCGCGCGCCAGGCTTGGCCTGATTTTTACAATGGTCTGGCCAAGGGACAGAGCCACTTTGAGGCCATGCGGAATGAGATCAGAACTCAGTTTCCGGACCTACCGGATGACCAAATCGACCAATTCACCGAGTTTAGTTTGGGCGTGGTTCGCCCCGGTGGGAAAGGCGAACTTTCGACCCGTAATGGACGCACCTTTCAGACCCATCATGAAAAACTCGGCACCGTCGGAACGGTTGGCATCGGTGTCGACCTGACCGACCTCAAAGCGCATCAGAAACGCCTCAAAGAACTGGTGCAGCTCAATCATCTCTTGGCCAATAATGACGAACTGACCGGGCTGTCGAACCGTCGACATTTCGTCTCTCAAATTGATCAGCTCGTTGAGCAATCTGACGACACCAAAGCGCCGTTCACATTAGGCTTGTTGGACTTGGACGGGTTTAAGCGGGTCAATGATGTGTATGGCCATCCCGTCGGCGATGACTTGCTCAAAGAAGTCGGTCAAAGGATGTCGCAAATCCTAGACGACGCTGACATACTCGCACGATTGGGCGGCGATGAGTTTGGCTTTATCACCACCCGAGCGACGACCGAATCTGAAATCCAGGACTTGAGTTCTGAATTGGTCGAGCGGCTCGCCGACCCTTACCTCTTGCAAAGCGACCAAGTCCACGTGTCTGCAAGTATCGGCGTTGCAACTTTCCCAGATGCGGCAACCGATCGCGCCTTACTCCTGAAACGCGCCGATTACGCGCTGTATCATTCCAAGCATCATGCGAGCGGATCTCCGGTCGTTTTCTCGACGCACCACGAGGAGCGGATCAGCCGGCAGGCAAAACTCAATCTCGCCTTTCGCGAAGCCGACTGGGACAAAGAACTCTATTTGGAGTTTCAGCCGATCTTCGACCTCCAATCCGGACAAATCCGTGCAGTCGAAGCGCTTGCCCGCTGGCACAGTGAGAAGCTTGGCTTGGTTCGTCCCGATCAGTTCATCGCTATCGCTGAGCATAGCGGCCTGATCACGCAAGTGTCGCAAGTCCTGTTTCGCAAAGCCTTAGATGCGATGCAGTCCTGGCCCGAGCATGTGCGTCTGAGCTTTAATCTATCGCCCTACGAAATCGCCTCGGATGGCCATGCTGAGACGCTGATGGCGCAAATCGATAATGCCGGAACCAATCCCAAACGAGTCGTTTTTGAATTGACCGAAAGCGCGATGATTCAAGATACGCAATTGGTCTCCAACGTCCTCCAATCGTTTAAAAAACGTGGCATTCGCATCGCCTTAGATGATTTTGGTTCCGGCTATTCTAGCCTTAGTCATTTGGCGAAAATGCCGATTGATATTGTCAAAATCGATCGCTCTTTCTTGAGCGATCTGACGCGCAAAAAGCGCAATCATGCGCTGTTAAACGGCATCGTTCAGCTGTGCCGCGATATGTCTTTGCTGACCGTTCTGGAAGGCGTCGAAACGGATTTTCATATGCGTATGGTTCGCGAAACCGAGCTGGATCTTGTTCAGGGCTATTTGTTCAGTCGTCCGCTCAGCGAGGACTGCATTCGCGAACTCCTCGTCGATGCCGATCAAGCTGGCCTTTGGAACAATGCCCAAGCCGCTAGCGCTTAGGGGAGCATCGTATAGAGGTTGAGCCGATCAAAATCAGCTCGCGCTTGCCGTTTGATCGAGCTGATTGATCCGCTGCGTTATTTCCGAAATCCGAGTTAAACTCTGTAAAGCCGCTGGCAGCATGACCGCAGATTCAATGAACTCATAAGAATAGGTGACGATGGAGAATATCTCCCCCGGTGTGGCGGACAGCTGCGTGGCCGCAAACCAAAGATTGATGCCGAGCATCGACAATAGACCTACAAAGATCAGACCATAGACCACCGCCTCTGTGTCCGAGAGCCGCACTTCGTGGCGTCGCAATGCCGACAGATGGACCTTAATTGCGTCTTTGACCTCGCCCTCTAGGACCGAGACCTGTTGTTCAGACTGCGCGTTCAAGTCACCATTGAGTCTGAAGAAACGTCCACTCGAAACGCCATAAATAGCCAACGCTAAAACCGTCGCGCCGCCGGCTGTAGCCGCCAGCAAGCCGTGGAAGCTGAACAGAATGGTCAAAGAGACCACCACTTGGACCACCGCCATGAGCACAATCGGGGCTTCGGCTTCCAGGAAGGTGATCAGCTCACGGCTCATATTCAGCCGCGCATTGGTGGTCGACACGGATTGATCTTTCGCCTTGTCAACGACCGCGGTGCCCAATTCCACGCGCATACGCCCATAGGCGCGCGTATCGTAAACACGTCTTCCAACACTAACGATGAGCAGTATGGCCATGGCTGCACAGAGCCACAAAAACGGCGTCCAATTGGCGTTCAGAAAGCCATCAATGGAGCGTCCGATCAGGAGCGGAAGGGAGACCAAAATAAAAGTCTCAAACAGCGTCAGCGCCCAGGTGACACTGACCTGTAGCCAGAACACACGCAGGATCGAGCCGATGGATAATTTTCGATCTTGAAACATGGTGGAACGAACCTCGTCAGCGAGTGAGACAGATTTGTCTCATTGGTGGAAAGTTCAAGGGGGGCTCCCGCGTTGGCAACGCAGGGGTGTTTTTGGAAGCCAAGTCTCGCTCATCCCCGCGCAGGCGGGGATGAGCGACCGGGAGGCTGCAATCAATCAAGCAAAGAAAAACAAATAGATACACGCAATCAGCGGCAACAATCCCATCGCGAACATGATGCGGATGAATTTGTAATGTGCCACCCAACCATCAATCTTCGCGTCTCCGCTTTCTCGGGTTTCGGTTTGCAGATCAATCCAATCATGTTTGCGACCAAACGTGTCGGAGACGATGTACTGATCGAGCGAGTCTTCAAAAAAGCGATGCGCAAAATAGAATGTGATGGAGTAGGAAATAATGGCCAGCATGATGATGATCAGCCATCCGACCCAACCCATACCGCCACCTGATTCAATCTGATTCCAAAAAGCCAGCCCCGTGCCACCGCCGACAACCGCCGCGGCCAACACCAATAGCCATAGTCGCCCGCGATTTGGCGCTTTCACCTCTTCGGCCATGACAGACGCTCCTTTTCAAAGCTCAATCCAACCTATATCAGCCCGGCCATGACCTCCACCCTCGACCGCCCTGCCCCAATCAAGCCGAACGCCATCCCAAAAGTCGGCATTGTTTCCCTAGGTTGCCCAAAAGCACTGGTGGACTCTGAGCGCATTGTCACACGCCTGCGCGCCGAAGGCTATCAAATCAGCCCGGATTATTCCGGCGCCGACCTGGTCCTGGTCAATACGTGTGGATTTCTCGACAGCGCGCGCGAAGAGAGCTTGGACGCCATCGGTGAAGCGATTGAGGCGAATGGCAAAGTCATCGTCACAGGCTGCCTTGGCGCTGAACCAGAGGTGATTGAAAAAGCCCATCCAAAGGTCCTCGCCGTCACAGGACCGCATCAATATGAGCAAGTCATGGGCGCGGTGCATGAACACCTGACACCACCGCACAATCCGCACACAGATCTGGTGCCCGAGAGCGGGTTGCGACTAACCCCTCGGCATTATGCCTATTTGAAGATTTCGGAAGGCTGCAACAATCGCTGTAGCTTCTGCATCATTCCAAAATTGCGCGGCGACTTGGTTTCGCGCCCGATCCACCACGTGTTGATCGAAGCCGAACAATTGGTCCGCGCAGGCGTCAAAGAATTGCTGGTCATCAGCCAAGACACAAGCGCCTATGGGCTCGACTTAAAATACGCCCCGCAGACCTGGAAGGGCGAAGACTATGAGACCCGCTTCCTCGACCTCGCCAAGGGTCTCTCCTCACTCGGCGTGTGGACGCGGATGCATTATGTCTATCCCTATCCGCATGTCGACAAAGTCATCCCATTGATGGCCGAGGGCGCGATTACGCCTTATCTCGACATTCCGTTCCAGCATGCCAGCACTGGCGTGCTGAAAGCTATGAAACGCCCCGCCAAACAAGATCGCGTGCTTGAGCGCATCCAGCAATGGCGCCGCGACGTGCCAGATCTCGCCATCCGCTCGACCTTCATTGTCGGCTTCCCAGGCGAGACGGATGAAGACTTCGACATCCTGCTCGACTTCATCCGCGAGGCGAAGATCGATCGCGCCGGCTGTTTCAAATATGAGAATGTCGCCCATGCTGATAGCCGCGACTTACCGGGTCACATTCCAGAAGACGTCAAAGATGAACGCTGGCATCGTTTCATGGAAACCCAAGCCGAAATCTCTGCCGCCCGCGCCGCCGCGCAGATTGGCACCACGCAAGACGTCATCATTGATGGCGCAAGCGATGAAGCGGGCGAGTTCCTGGCGCGCTCAAAAGCCGACGCGCCAGAGATTGATGGCGTGGTCTACTTGAAATCGCCGCAGGCGCTAAACGCGGGCGACATTGTCTCCGCAAAGATTACCGATGCGGATGCGTATGATCTATACGGACACACCGTTTAACGGGCACCATTGCGCGAATGACTAGCCCTGGCGGCTGGGTTTATTCAGCCCCGAGCGTGTCTTCTAAGAAGGCGGCCTCTTTGCGGAAATAGAACAGCCGGTTGGACAGTTTCCGCCAGCCATGGCCCTCATCTTCAATTCGAATATAGGGTGTATCAATGCCGTTCGCGCGTAGCGTTTTGACCATCAGCTCGGTTTCATAAATGTCCACCCGCGGGTCTCTCACGCCATGTGAGTAAAGCACCGGAACTTTAATCTGATCCGCCAAACGTATCGGCGAGTTCTCCGTATAGAAATCGAGCCATTCTTGTTCGCGAATGTCGCCATACTCAATCCGGTCTGAGGCCTTCAAAGCTGGCGAAGCGATTTCCAGGGCGGTGACCCAGTCAGCCACTCCAAACAGGCTCACGCCTGCCGCGAACGTATCTGGATAAAGCGCCAAAACCGCATTCACCATATAGCCGCCATACGACCCGCCCTTGACGGCGGCGCGGTCCATATCGACCCGGCCATCAGCGCGTAGATGGGTCGCCATGTCGATCAGATCACGGACGCTGTCGCGTCGCTTCTCTCGATCATCTAGCGTCACATAAGTCCGCCCAAATCCAGTCGAACCGCGGACATTTGGTTCAAACACGGCAATGCCGCGATCCAAGTGGTACTGAACCACGGGGTTAAAGCTGGCAATCGATTGCGCGGTCGGTCCGCCATGCACATCGAACAAAACCGGCGGCGGCCCGTCGCCTTTGCGAGAGGCCTCGTCCGGCAAATAAAGCAGGCCTTGCAACTCAACCCCATCGCGCGCGGTAATCCGCACGCTTTCTGGGCGGACAAAACGATCCGGGTCTAGGCCCGCAAAGGTTGAGTCAAAGGTCCGACTGATTGTGTTCGAACCGATGTCCCATACGCGGATATCGCCTGGGGTCCGCCAGCCATTGATCCGGATTGCCATGCGATCTGTGCCTGGCGCGCAGCTGACATCATAGAAGCCTTCGGGGAGGCGCGGTGTCGGCACGGCTTCACCGGTTGCTAAGTCGCGGACGTGCAGCGTGTAGAACCCATCCACATTCTCAGTAAAAGCCAGATAGCCGCCATCAGCGCCGCACAGAGCAAGTTCTTCGGCATCGCGCGGTGTCTCTATTGCCACCGAAATTTCCTGCGTCGCGACATCATAGAAGTGAATGGCTGAAAACTCACGATCGACATTGCTGGAAAAATAGAAGCCTGAACTATCCGGCAACCAGACAAATCCGCCATCGCGATGATTGGCCCGGGGCTCCGGGTTTGAGAGGGTCGTCATCTCTCCGGACGCCATATCCATCAAGAACAGATTGTCCGAATCCTCGCCCACCGTTTCGGTGACCACCAAAGACTGTCCGTCCGGCGACAGCGCCCGCGCGAAATTGCCGAACGTCCCTTCAAAAATCAGCTCGGACGCACCGGTGCCGAGGTCCGCTTGGTAAATATCAAAGTCGAGACCATTGCGCTCTGTCGAAGCATAGATCGCGGTCGACCCGCTGGCGTCGATGTCACCGAAAACTCGGAATCCCCCTTCAATCGCGGGCAGCACCACCCGTTCTGAACTGCCATCTGCGGCGATAAAGTAATACGATTCCTGCTCATTGCCGTCATTGTCGGCGCCATAGATCAAGCCCGAACCGTCCGGCATCCAGCGAAAGAAGGTAATGCCATTGCCAAAGGTGAGTTGCTGCGCTGCGCCGCCCGTCGCGCGCGCCACCCACAATTGCGGGATGCCCGTCACGCTGTAATTGAACGCCACATATTCACCGCCCGGCGATAGACTCGCCGCGCTGGCACCGCGTGCCAAAAGATATCGCGCGATATTCGCCGGATCGCTGCCCGCCAATCCGACTTGGACCGCACCCGGTTCAGGGGAAATCGCATCCAGACTGTAATCCGGACCACCGATCGTCTCTTCGGCTTCCATGATCACAACGTCAATTTCTTCTGGCTGCGGCTTGGTTTCAGCGACGACCGCTGTCGCACACGCCCCGAGCGCCAAAGTCAAAGCGATAAGGGCAGGTGTTTTATAGGTCATAGCTCGTCTCCAGATTTTTTATTGTGCCACGCGGGCAGGCGCCAACACGACCGCATTGGCGAGCAGCAAGTTAAGGCCATTCAAGTAGCCGCGCGTCGTCGGGCTTTGGGTGAAGCCAATCACCATCCCACTGCCTTGTGACTCAGCCATCACGAACGGTTTAAACGCCAATTGCCGTCTATTCTCTTCCCAGAGATAGCCGCTTTGCAGCAAGCGATCCGCCTCGGCAAAGCGGAACACATTGACGCCATCCGCAGCATTCAAAGGACGATAAATCTCACGCCCGGTGACCAAGGCCGTGGCCTCGTCATATCCCGCCGCAAGCCAGTGGTCGCGATTGGCAATGGTTCGAACCAGCACACCTGGAATGTCCTCCGGGCGGGCGCCTTCATTTTCGATATAGGCTTGATAGGCCGCTTCAGTCTCAAAATTTAGGCCTTCATTGGATGACGCGTCGGTTTCAGACGCGGCTTCGTCGGACGCCAATTCGAGCTTGGTCGAGAGCAAGCCGACATCTTCATGCGCCATGGCCCCGACACTGCTGCCAAACGCGACCAGGACGCCGCCGTCTTGGACGAATCCCTTAAGCGCCGCACTCGAGCCTAAACGCCCGACAAATCCATACGTGTCTGGAATGACCAGCACATCATAGGCGGACAGGTCGGCCCGGTTTAGGGTCGCAATTCGGATGGGGGCGACTGGAATACCCAGATCACGCTCGAGGACGAAACGGGTATTGCCCGCCGCCGTCGCGCCCGTGCCATCGCCCCATACCATCGCCACCTTTGGCATACGCATCGCGGCAAAGGATGCGCTGCCAAAATTCGGCCCGCGCTCGACCCAGCTATTCGCCATCGGCACCATCTCCGCACCAATCTCCTGCGCAAGACGGCGCATCTCCTCGCCGAAATTCTCCGGATTGTCAGCGGCTGGGAACACGACGCTGCCAGATGGGAAGGTGCGACCGTTCTGAACGAAAGCATCGCTGGTCGTTTTGCCTTTAAAGCCAGCCTTCAGCGCGGCGATGACAAGTTGGGCTTGGCCACCATCTGTCCAAGGCACAACCAGTCCATAGCGTCCACTTCCAGACGTCAGTGCAGGAATTGGGTCCGTCGCAGCGACCGTAACCGCATCGCTGAGATCAACGCGCCGACATTGTTCGGTACGGACGCCATCCATAAGCGGCATGGACCAGGCCGTCACATCATAGAGCTCGTGATTGAGGCCGCGATCACGGCGGCTTTCTTGCTCGGCGATATAGTCAGGCGGCAATGGCGTTGATGGGCTGAGCAGCGTATTGATGAGCCGCCCTTGCGGCTGCGCCATATCAACGATCAGAGCCCCGTCAGCATAGGTGCTCCGACACTGTGTGCTGCCGGGCGGGACGCGCAGCACGGCAATTCCTTGATGGGCCAAGCGTCGGCCCAACGCCTCGGCCTCATAGCGCGACGTGGCAAGGTCCATGACCACATACCGGGTGTCCGACCGCGCCGCTTCATCAATCGCCGAGCGACGATACGCAGCATAGCTGGTGAGGAAGGATTGTTTGTCACGGGCGACCGTCTCGAGCGTTGCGATCGAAGAGAGCACATTATTTCGAACGCCCTCATCATAGGTCAGGAGCGTTCCATCGCGCCGACCAAAGACCAGCCCACGCGGTGAGCCTTGCTCAAACGTCATCGCGATCGAGCCATTCAAAGTCGGCCACATGTCGCCATAGCCCGGATAGAACGCGTCGAAAATCTCACGCGTAAAATAGTCCGCGCCAAACTGGTCGAACCAACGGGCCATGTTCTGGCCGAGTTGCACTTGCCGCTGCCGCTGATCGGCGGTCACATTCGGATTGAATGGACGGGCGGCGGGCGGGAAATAGTAGGTTTGGTCGCCGCCCATTTCGTGGCTGTCGACAAACACAACCGGATGCCACTCCAACAGCGCCGAGACTTTACCTTGCGTTTCCGGCTGGGTCAGCGCGAACCAATCTCGGTTCATGTCGAACACATAGTGATTAAACCGCCCGCGTGGCCACAGCTGATCATGCTCTGCGGCATATCGATCGGCGATCGCTTCCAGACCGAGCGCCGAGATGAAGCCATGAATGAACCGCTCGCGGCCATCGGGATTTTGATTGGCATCGATGATGACGATCGTATTGTCGAGAATCGTGTCGACCAGCTCATTATCCTGCGCGGCCAGCAAATGGTACGCAATGAAGATGGCGCTGTCCGATGGCGTCACTTCATCGCCGTGCACACCATATCCCAACCAGACCACGGCAGGCGTATCTTCGAGCGTCGCATCCGGCAGGCTTTCACCGCGCCCGAGCGTATCGAGATCCGCCTTGATCGCATCGAGACGCACCATATTGGCGGGCGAAGAGATGACCGCAAATGAGAGCGGATTGCCCTGCCAGGATTCAGCATATTCGAAGACCCGCATCCGATCAGGGTCATGCGCCGCCAGGGCGGCGAGAAAGACGTCAATATCGCCAGACGTGGTGATGGCATCGCCATGATCATGCCCGACCGTTTCCAACAAAGTCGGCACGTCCGGATCATAAGCGGCGTCCGGATAGGCTTGCGCAAGCCCTGGCGCCGACAAGGCGACGGCCAAGACGAGACCTCCTAAAACACGCATGATATTCATTCTGAGTTCCCCTGGGTCTCGGTTGGGCCTCGCCCGCTTGTTTTCGGATTACTCTTCCAGCTGTTTGGCGATACCCTCGCGGCGTGGATCAGCGCCGCCAAGCAGACCGTCCTCAGTGACCAGAATGACATGCAGTCCGCTATTCTCGCCGCGGCGTTCCTGGACATTATAGCCCAGCGCTTTGAGCTCATCAGCCACTTGCTGCCCGCCGTCCCGGTCAACTTCGACGCCGACCGTTTCGCCGCGCGCAATCACATTCGGCAGCGCCACCGCCTCTTGCGGAGTTTTGCCCCAAGCGAGCACGCCTATCACCGTCTTGGCGGTATAGGCGACGATGGAATTGCCGCCTGGCGAGCCGGTGACCATTTTGACTTCGCCATCCGCATCAAAAATAATGGTCGGCGACATCGAACTGCGCGGGCGCTTGTTTGGCCCTGGCGCGTTGGCTACTGGCAAATTGGACTTGCGCGGTTCACGGGCAAAGTCGGTCAGCTCATTGTTGAGCAAGAATCCATTGACCATCCGCGAATTGCCAAAGGCGGCTTCAATCGTTGCGGTCATCGAGACGACATTGCCGTCCTGGTCCATGATCGAGAAATGGGTTGTGCCCGGCGCGTCTTCGGTCGGGTCTTGCCCCCACATGCCAACCATCGGATTGCCGCCAAGCGCCACGCCTGGATCGCCGGGGGTTGGCACCGCACCTGGTTCAAACACTTCTGTCGCCCGGACATCGAGATAATCGGGATTGATCAAATCCGCGCTCGGCACCTGCACAAAATCAGCGTCGCCAACATAATGATCACGGTCGGCATAGGCGAGCCGCTGCGCGTCAACAAAGGCCCGCATCAAGACGGCCGGATCGGTCGCATCTTCAGGCACCAGACGGTCATACAGCCCGGCAATCGCATTCTGCGTGATCCCGCCCGAGCTTGGCGGCGGGGCGGAACAAATCCGATAGTCGCGCCAATCCCCGCACAAGGCTGGACGTTGTTTGACTTGATAGGACTCAATGTCCTCAACACTTAGCGCACCCGGACGCGGCGCTTCGGCGAGTGTCGCGACAATCGCCTCTGGAATGGCGCCTTTATAAAAGGCATCAATACCTTGCGTGGCGACGCTGCGGAGCGTTTCGGCATAATCCGGATTATCGCGGACAAACCCCTCTGGCAGCGGTTCTCCGCCCGGGAAGAAATACGCCGCGCTGACTGGGTGATCGTCCAATCGCGTGAATTGGCGAATGCGCTGGTCCGCCAGCACGCCGGCCAAACGGGGACTGATTTCGAAACCGGTGTCTGCGAGATTGATCGCCGCGTCGAAATTGCTGGCCCAGTCCATTTGCCCATAAACATCGTGGGCGGCCTTATAGAGCGCGATCGCGCCGGGAACGCCCGCGGATTTGCCGGACTGCCAAGCATCTAGGAAGCCAAGCACTTCGCCGTCCTCGATAAACAAGTTTTCGTCAATCGCAGACGGCGCTGTCTCTCGGCCATCAAAGACGGTCGTTTCGCCTTTGGCACGGTCATAGACCACCATGAATGCGCCGCCGCCAATGCCTGACGATTGCGGCTCGACCAAGCCCAATACGGTATGCACCGCGATCGCGGCATCGACCGCATGGCCGCCATTGCGCAGGACTTCAAGCCCAGCCTCGACCGCGCGTGGGTCTGCCGCGGCCACCATGGCGCCTTTGCTCCATTCGGCTTGCGTCTCTTCCACCGGCGCAGGCGGGGTTTCAATGATTTGAGGGTCTTCTTGGGGTTGGCAGGCGGTCAGCACCAGGGCCGATATGCCTGCGAGCAACATAGATTTGACTGACATTCAGTACAGCTCCGACTTGGCGAATTCAACGCCGCACCGTAGAGCGGATGCCACTGTCAGGAAAGGCCTTTCAATGTCCAAGCCCGGTAAAAACAATCTGATCACTGATATCGCAGGGATTCAGGTCGGTCATGCACATGATGCTGCCGCGAAGACAGGCACCTCAGTGGTGCTTTGCGAGACCCCGTGCATTGGCGCTGTCGCCGTCGCGGGCGGCGGGCCCGGGACACGCGAAACCGATCTATTAGAGTCTGACAAATTGGTCGAGCAGATTGATGCCGTCGTCCTGTCCGGCGGCAGCGCCTATGGACTGGCTGCCGCGGATGGCGTCGCAGCCGCGCTCGGCGCACAAGATCGCGGCTTTGCCATGGTCGACCGACCCGGCGTTCCGAAAACCCCGATCGTGCCAGCCGCCATTCTTTATGACCTTGCCAATGGCGGCGACAAAAGCTGGGGCGAGACCCCGCCTTATCGCGCGCTTGGACAATCGGCATCGGCCAATGCCAGCGCAGGCGCCTTTGCGCTCGGCGCTTCCGGCGCTGGATTTGGCGCCCGCTCAGGCCAGCATGCAGGCGGATTGGGTTCAGCCTCAATTGTTACTGAAGATGGCTTCAGCGTTGGCGCGCTCGTCGCTGTGAACAGTTTCGGCGCGGTCTACATGCCTGGTACCGACGCCTTTTGGGCCTGGCCTTATGAGATCGACAAAGAGTTCGGAGGCGCGCGTCCGCCAGCCGCCTATCAAGCCGACGCTGAAAACTGGGGCGCGGCGAAACAAAACCCGCAGCCCGGAGAGAATACGACAATTGCCTGTATCGCCACAGATGTGGCCCTCACCCCTGGCCAAGCCAAACGCGTCGCCAATATGGCGCTCGCCGGCATGGCCCGCGCCATCCGACCCGTTTTTGCGCCGTTTGATGGCGATGTCGTCTTCGTCTTATCGACCGCAAAACAGCCTCTGCTCGAGCCCAGCCCGCTGAGCATCGCCCGGCTCGGCGAACTCGCCGCGAACACCCTTGCCCGAGCAATTGCGCGCGGTGTGCATGAAGCACAGTAATTTCCTGATATCAGGTGTTGCTTTCACGCGGGGCCGAGAGTATGTGTCCCGCTTCCGCGCTTCGGTAGCTCAGTTGGATAGAGTACTTGGCTACGAACCAAGGGGTCGGGGGTTCGAATCCTCCCCGAAGCGCCATTTTTTCTTTCTGTCTTTATGCCTTGGTTTGAACCACTGGGCGGTGCGCATCCACGCACTCTCATGGCCGTTGCCTCCCAGGCCTGCACCCCCTCATTTATCCATGACGCGTGTGCCGAAAATATTGCCAAGCTGGGTTAGACGCGTATTCCAATAAGCCAGACATAGAATTTTGGGAGAAACCTATGCTGTTCACGCGCGTTCTGACCGCTTCACTCGCCGCACTGTCACTTGCCGGTTCACTGGCCGGGCTTGCCGCTGCTGCGCCGGGCACTGTTTTGAAAGGGGCGAATATTGTCGATGTTGAAGCGGGCAAAGTTCTGCGCGGGCAAGTGGTCGCCGTGGAAGATGGCAAGATCACTTATGTCGGATCTGAACGGCGCCTGCCTGACGGTGAATGGAACGAGATTGACCTAACGGGCGCAACGCTGATGCCAGGCCTGTCGGACAGCCATGTGCACCTCACATCTGGCGCCAATGTTCATGGCTTTCGACGTTTGACGCGGTCAACGCCGCGGGCGGCGATAAGCGGCGTCGTGAACGCTGAGACGACTCTTTTAGCGGGGTTTACCACGGTGCGAAATCTCGGCGCGCCGGGCTTTACCGATATCGATTTGATGCGCGCAATTGATGAAGGTGAGATTATTGGCCCGCGGATTATTGGGGCTGGACAATCGATCGGCATTACCGGCGGACATTGCGGCGATGCCACCCTCCTCCCGTATGAAGCGCAGCGCCGCACCGGGGGCCGCGCGGATGGCCCATGGGAAGTGCGTCAGAAAGTGCGTGAGAATAAAAAATATGGCGCGCGGGTGATTAAATTCTGCGGCACGGGCGGCGTGCTGTCGCCAAACACGTCGATCAATGCGCAGCAATATTCGCTTGAAGAAATGAAAGCGATTGTCGATGAGGCCCGCCTGCTCGACTTGAAAGTCGCCGTCCACGCGCATGGCCCACGCGGCGTTCAATCGGCCATCGAAGCCGGGGTCGACTCCGTCGAACATGCCAGCATGATCACCGATGAGAGCATTGCCCAAGCGGTCGAACAAGGCACCTATTTGTCGATGGATATTTATGTCTCGGACTATATCCTCTCAGAAGGCGAAGCGGCGGGCATTCTGGAAGAATCCCTCGCGAAAGAACGTATGGTCGGCCGCGTTCAACGCGAGCGGTTCCAAGCTGCGGTAAATGCCGGAGCGAACATGGCGTTTGGCAGCGATGCGGGCGTCTATCCGCATGGCACCAATGCAAGGCAATTTGCCAAAATGGTTGAGTGGGGCATGTCGCCCATGCAGGCGATTTACACCGCAACGTTGAGCAATGCGACGCTGTTCGGGCTGGAGGATGAGATTGGCTCCATCACTGTTGGAAAAGCGGCCGATATGGTGGCTGTCACGGGTGACCCCATGGCCAATATTCGCGAGCTTGAAGACATCGACTTTGTGATGAAAGACGGCGAGGTCTATCTCAACAAGGTCAATCAATAAGCTCTGCCGGGTCGAGGCAGCCTTCTTCGACCAGGACATTCAGCATCTGGTCTAAGCCGGGGCGATAGCGTTTCCACCGGGCCAATGCGGAGGCGTAGAGCGGCTGGCGCACTTGCGCCGAACTCGCTGTCGCAACCGGCGCTTGATTGGTGTGGAAGTCAACACAGGCTTGCTCGAAATCAAGCCCGCAGAAGGCTAAGAGGCGGCGCGTCTCCGTCTCAATATCCGCAACCACGGATTCATATTGCACAGTGGTGAAGCGGGTGTCTGGCAGCGCCTTTGTGAAATGGTCAACCAGGCGCTCAAACTGCGCGTAATAGCGCGCCGCGGTATCTAAATCATAAGCGTAATTATAATAGCTAAAGGTGGTCGCGAACAATTGCCGGTAATTGCTCAACACCGTGTCTGCTGGATGCCGTTTCAAACAGATGACCCGCGCATTCGGCATCGCTTTCAGCAAAAGCGGTGCGTAGAGAATGTTGAGCGGCATTTTGTCGGTAAAGGTCGGGGTCGAAATCGCGATCGTCTTGCGCACATGGGCGACATAATCGGCGCCAATTTGCGCGAGGTCTGCGTCCGCACCGGCTGCCAAAGTCTCGGCGTCTAATACATAAGGGCCAGGGCTGCGCACCGCGCGTTTTAATAAGAGGCCGAAATCGGTCAGTTCGCCTGCCGGGGTGACCTCACTGTGGCTGGAAATGATACGATCCACCAGCGTGGTTCCTGTGCGCGGCATGCCGGTGATGAAGATCGGGCCAAGCGCTTGCGGGTCTGGGGCGATGTCGATCCCAGCCAGCGCGCGCACCTGGTCGAACACCGCTCGATCAAAGGCTGGATCATAGCCGAGCTCTTGCTTTTTCAAGGCCTTGGCCTGGCCGAGCCAGTCCAGGGCCTGCGCCCCCTGACCGAGATCGTCATAGGCTTTGGCGATGGCATGTCCGATATTCAGGCGCGCATTGGCATCCGCAGCGAAGCGCGGAAACAAGGCTTCCAGTTTTGCAATATCGTTTTCAGCATCGGTTTGCTTGGTGATGGTGACGATCGCGGCATAAGACCGAGCATCATCGGGGTCACGTGCGATCGCTTCCCGGTAGGCCGCCCGGGCCTCATCCATACGCCCCAGGAACTGCAACGCGGCGCCATAATTGTAATAGTAATTGGCGTGATCCGATCCGTCTTTCAGCGCCGCTTCATAATAGGCCAGCGCCTCCTGGTGGCGGCCGGCGCGTGAAAATACAACGCCGATCGTGTCCAGCGTATGGGCATCGAGGGAGTTCAAATCTGTGATCGTTCGCGCCGCGTCGAGCGCCGTTTCACGTTGGTTTAACGCGATCAGGCTGCGCGCCTTATAGGCCACGGCGGATGCCATTTCCGGTGCAACTGAGAGCGCGCGATCAAACAGCTCGATGGCTTTTTGATGATTGGCATGATCGGCGGTAAGAATGCCCAGCAAAAAGAAGGCTTCAGCGTTGTTCGGGTCCTGCTGCAACACGCCCATGCAAGCAGAATGGGCCTCACGATACGATCGCCGCGCCAAAGCGGTGCGGGCTGAATTGAGAAGCTCAATAATGCTCATGTGCGTGTTCTAATCGCGGTTTCTGAGGATGATATGCCTCAACTGCCACAAAATGAGGCAAATTTGCATCATCATCGAAAAAAAACAGCCAAATTGGTAAACCAACTGTAACCGGAGCTTTGCTTCTGCTGTTTCAGCGATCAGTTTGCCGCCTGTGCGTACATACTAGGAGGACTGATATGAAGCTTAACAAGCGTTTTCTATTATCTGGTAGCATTCTGGCGATGGCCTCTACGGGCATCCTGGCCAGTGCACCAGCGTTAGCCCAAGACGAGGCGCCGGAGGACGAGCTCCGCGCCAATACGATTATTGTGACAGCGACCCGCCGCGCCGAAGGCGTGCAGGACATTCCGCTCAACATTGCGGCGGTCGGCGAAGCTCAGATCGAAGAACAGGGCTTCGATGAGCTGGCGGACACGCTGGCTTATGTCCCAGGCATTAACGTGGTTGACCGTGGCGGCCGTCAAGGCAACCCGATCATCGTTCGTGGCTTGAACGCGGACCCGCTTGGGTCTGGCGATGGCAACAATGATGGTGGCGGCACCGTGGCGACTTATGTCGGCGAGATTCCGGTCTATATCGACCTGAAGCTGAACGACCTTGAGCGCGTCGAGGTCCTGCTTGGGCCACAAGGCACACTGTACGGCGCGGGCACCTTGGGCGGCGCTATTCGCTACATTCCAAACAAGCCTGATTTTGGCGGCGACTTGTTCAAAATTCGCTCTGAGATTTCGCAATATGAAGATGCGAGCGATCTCAGCTACGAAGTCGGCGCGACCTTCAACAAAGCGTTTTCGGATACGTTTGCGATCCGCGGCTCGCTCGACTTTGAAGACGATAGCGGCTTCATCGACCAGCCATTCATCGTTCAAGAGATTGGCGTTTCGGATCCGGATCCGAATTTTGGCGATCCGGCGGCACGCGCGGCGAACTTCAATCCGCAAGAAGACGTGAACAGCGAAGAGAACCTCTCAGGTCGCCTCGCGGCGCGTTGGGCACCAACCGAGTGGCTCGATGGTACGCTGACCTATTACTATCAGAATGTAGACATTGGCGGCCGCCAATTCTCGAGCGCGCGTAGCGGCATTCCGGTCGGAGAGTACACATCAGCGCTTCGCGTGCCTGAGCCAAACGAGATCACCAATGACCTCTTGGCTTTGGAAGTGACAGCCGACCTCGGGTTCGCAGAACTGACGTCTGCAACCGGTTTCAGTACCTTTGAAGACAATGGTCAGCGGGACCAAACGGACCTGCTGATTTCTTTGGAGTATAGCTACGAGACCTTCCCGACCTTCACCGCGTTCACCAATGAGCAAGGCGAAGAAGAGCGGATCAACCAAGAACTTCGGTTGGTGTCGACCACAGATGGTCCTCTCAACTGGATTGTCGGCGCATTCTATAACAGCCTGCAAACCACTGGCTTCTCGGCCGAGTTCACACCAGGGTATGCGCAGTTTGCGGGTTTCAACCGCCCGGACAATCTGGAGTACTTCTCTCAGAGCTTCGAGGACCTCGAAGAATCAGCCTTCTTCGGTGAGATCGGTTACGACATCACTGAAAAGCTGACCGTGACCGTCGGTGCGCGTTACTATGATTATGAGCTGGAAACCTTCAGCGATGTCGACTTCCCACTGTTCGACCCGGCATTCGTCGCCCGTTCAGTCAGCCAAGTCGAAAGTGGCCTGAAGTCTGACTTCGCTGCTGGCATCAATGGCGTTGAAAAGACCGGTCAGTCTGACAGCGGTACGCTGTTCAAATTTAACGTCGCCTATGACGTCACGGACGATCTCTTGGTCTACGGTACAGTTTCTGAGGGTTATCGTATCGGTGACTCCAACGGCCTCGGACCTTGCCCAGCATTCGACCCGAATGCGACTCAAGGCTCTTGTGCTCTGGCACCAGGACAACAGTTCGGACCAAACCCAGGCGATGTCGCTCAGTTTGACGAACGTCAGTTCTTCCCAGACCAAACCACCAACTATGAGCTTGGCTTCAAGTCGACCCTCGCAGATGGTGATTTGACTCTGAACGGTGCGGCTTACTTCATCGAGTGGACGGATCCACAAGTGTCCTCAGCCACCGTAAACGCTTCAATCCCGATCACGATTAACGCTGAAGGCGCCGAGTCGGTCGGTATTGAGGCTTCGGCAAACTGGCGGGTCAATGATCAGTTCAGCATTCGCGGTAGCTTCTCGCATACGCAGACAGAGCTGACGGCAGATGTGCCTTCGCTGGTTCGCACCATCACGCCTCCAGGATTTGGATCGGCGTTTGAAGATGGACTGAGCGGCGACCGCCTTCCAGGCTCGCCAGAGAACCAGTTCTCGACTTTCGCGACCTACAATTATGGCGAAGTCTTCAATGGCGATGTGTCGGTCAATTTCGGCTATGCATGGCAAGGCGATGTTCTGACCCGCACGGGTGCCCGCGGCAGCAGCGTGACGCTCGATTCGTTTGGCATTGCCAATACGTCGCTCGTCTATGAGGCCGACACCTACACAGCAACCTTGTTCGTCAACAATCTGTTCGACGAATATGCTGAGACCGGTATCCGCGGAACGGCGCTGTCCAACCAAGCACCGCTCGGTGCCAATGTTCGGACCCATGGTGCCTTCGTGGCGCCGCCGCGCGCCATCGGCGTTCGCTTCACATGGGACATTTTTGACGGCACTTAATCTGTCAATAAGCCTCAATATGAAAAGGCCGGATCAGATGATCCGGCCTTTTTTATTGTCTGGTGTTTGCGGTTAAGCCGGCATTTCGATCCGACGATAGACCAAGTCGGCATAGTCATTGACCAGCGCTTCGGAGGTCTGGCCTGGCGTGTATCTGTGCTCCCCGATCTCGGCAACAGGCGTAATCTCGGCCGCTGAGCCGGTGATGAAACACTCATCGAAGGTGCTGAGCTCATCCGGCATGATCGCCCGCTCTATCACTTCAATTTGGCGCGCCTTTGCGAGCTTGATCGCGGTCTGCCTTGTAATCCCATTGAGGAAGCAGTCTGGCGTTGGGGTGTGCAGTGCGCCGTCCCGCATGAAGAAGATATTCGCGCCCGTCGCTTCCGCCACCTGCCCGCGATAATCGAGCATTAAGGCGTCCGCATAGCCGTCATTCTCTGCCGCATGTTTAGACAAGGTGCAGATCATGTAGAGCCCTGCCGCTTTGGCATGGCACGGGGCGGTCAACGGATCCGGGCGGCGATACATGGCATGCGTCATCCGAATGCCCTTCATCTTGTCAGCGAAATAGTCGCCCCAGGCCCAAACGGCTACGGCCAAATGGATGGAATTGTTCTGCGCCGAAACGCCCATCATCTCACTGCCGCGCCAAGCAAAGGCGCGCACATATGCGTTTTCGAGGCCGGACTTGGCCAAAGTCTCCGCTTTGATCTGCTCCAACTCATCCACCGACACGGGCAATTCAAAGCCCATAATCTTGGCCGAATTGGCCAGGCGTTCAGAATGCCGCCGAGAGGCATAGATCACGCCGCCATAGGCGCGCTCGCCTTCGAACACGCAGGAAGCATAATGCATGGCGTGCGTCAGCACATGGACTTTCGTGTCGCGCCACGGGACGAATGCACCGTCCATCCAAATATAGCCGTCACGATCATCATAGGCTTGGTCTGCCATTCTCTTTTCCTGTCTTGCACTTTTAAGCGTTTCGCGGGCATTCTCAGATCACTATGGTGAATGTCAACCAGATACGCGCAAATGCGCCCGGCTTCGATCCGCGACTGTTCCTGCGCGATGAGGAGCTCGATTACGGAATTGCACTCTTGTTGGCAAGTGAGCGCGCCTTGATGAAAGCCGCGCGGGAAATTGCCAGCGACTTTGAGATGCCAATTCTCGCCGCCCAAACACTGCTGACCATCCGGTTCCAGCCGGGACCATCCGTCACTCAACTCTGTGAACAATTGGACAGCACGACGCCCACCTTCGCCCGGATCGTCGGCGACTTGGAGAAGCGCGGTCTGATTGAGCGTCGAAAGAGCGAGACTGGCGACAAACGCGTCCGTCACCTGTTCCTGACCCATGAGGGCAAACGTGTCACTGATCCGGCAACGCTTGCCATGCGCGACAAGCTGCGCAAAGCCTATCGCACCGCTGGGGCGGGCGCCGTCGGTGGCGTGCGGAGTGTATTGGAGGCCTTATTATGAGCGGCGAGACGCATCTTTTAATCGTCGATGATGATGACCGCATCCGCGACTTGCTCAAGCAATATCTGTCCCGCGAAGGCCATTCCGTGACCACCGCCGCGGATGCCGCAGCCGCCCGCAAACTGTTTCAGACCTTCAGCTTTGACCTGGCCATTTTCGACATCATGATGCCGGGCGAGGATGGCTTGAGCCTCCTCAAAGCCCTGCGCGATGACGGCAATGATACCCCGGTCTTATTGCTGACCGCGCGCGGCCAATCCAGTGACCGTATTGAAGGCTTGCGCCTCGGCGCGGACGATTATCTGCCAAAACCATTTGAACCCGAGGAATTGGCGCTCCGCACCGCTGCCATTATTCGCCGAACACACGTTCCGCCCCCGCCCGAAGAAGTTGAGATGTCCGGCCTGGTCTTTGACCCAACCAAAGGCCTGTTGACCGGGCCGAGCGGCCATATCCGCCTCACCGACAGTGAGTTGCAGCTGCTGACCTATTTATCGCGTCATCCTGGCGAACCGATTTCGCGCGAAGACCTAGCTGACCGAACTTCTAATGGCACAGAACGCAGCATTGATGTGCAAGTCACCCGGTTGCGCAAAAAGATTGAGCCTGACCCGAGGAACCCCATTCACATCCAAACCGTGCGCGGTATCGGTTATCGGCTTATGCCTGACTGAATAGAGGGACAGATACATGCTGAAAGTACATCACCTGCGCGTCGGACGCTCAATTTTTACCGTTTGGATGTTGGAAGAGTTAGGCGCGCCCTATGAGCTCGAATTCTATGATCGCAATGAGATGGGGCGGGCACCACCAGAACTGAAAAACGCCCACCCACTGGGCAAATCGCCAGTGATCGATGATGACGGATTTGTCTTGGCCGAGTCGGGTGCCATTGCGCTCTACTTGCTCGAAAAATTCGATCCCGATCGCAAGTTCGGCCCACCGAAAGGCGACCCCAAAGCGCGGGCGGAATGGATGCAATGGTTGATGTATACCGAAGCGTCGGCGTTCGCGCCGCTCTTGATCAAACTGTTGCTCAGCCGCAGCGAAGACAAGCCGCCCATCTTCGACATGTTCGCCGGCGGCGAAGTGGCTCTACAGCTTGGCTATATCGAAGCGCGGCTCGCCGATCGCGACTATGTCATGGGCGATACGTTCCAAGCCCCTGATATCGGCCTGACCTATATCGCGGGCATGGCTGAACGCTTGGGTGAGCTCGGGCCATATCCGAAACTCGCTGCTTACCTGGCTCGCAATACTGCAAGACCCGCCTTTCAGCGGGCCTTTGAAAAAACCGGGGGATAGACCCTAGCTTTTACCGCGGCGAACCCGGCGGCGACGCCAGCCGCGGCGCGATTCCATTTTTGGCGTTGGTTCGGCGGTGACGAAGCCGTCGACATCAATCGCGTTGACCGCGCCTTGGGCTGATAGGAGCGCAGCATTCGCTTGCGCGTTTGGGAGGTTTTCATTGGCTGCAACACGTACCATTTTCTGGTCTCCTTTTGCTTGAGTGATCCAGAAATTGGTTGACGGTGCCGATAATTCAAATCTAAAGAAACTTTTATTTCGATAGTTTTGAGCTACCAAACATGCGCCCGACTCTTCGTCAGCTTCAATACGTCGTCGCCGTTGCCGAAACTGGCCGGTTTCACGAAGCCGCCAAACGGCTGCATGTCAGCCAACCAAGCCTGTCCGCGCAGATTTCTGCGGTAGAGGATCAGCTTGGCGTCAAGCTGATTGAGCGGGGTCGAAGCGGCGCCCTAATGACCACCCAGGGCGAAGAGTTCGTCCACCGCGCGCGATTGATCTTGCGCGATGTCGAAGAGCTAAAAGCAGCGATGAATGTGCAAGACGGGACACTCGCGGGTCGCATCCGACTGGGTGTGCTGCCCTCAGTCGGGCCGTATCTTCTGCCGCCTGTCGTTCGCGATTTGCACCGGACATATCCGCAATTGCGCTTGGTCGTCGAAGAGCACTGGACCGATCAACTCAATGCCCGGCTCATGGAAGGCACACTCGATTGTGTCATATCCACCCCAGAGGACCATAGTGATTTGGCCAGTGCGGTCTTGTTCGAAGAGCATTTGTGGATTTGCGCGGCGCCAGACGATGAACTGGCAGGGGCTGGCCCAGTGTATCTTAAAGACCTCAAGGACCGTGACATTCTCAGCGTCGGGCAAAGTGCCCGTCTCAGCGGCACGGTCCGAGAGCTGGCGGACGCTGCCGAGGCGCGGATCAGCGGGGTGTTTACTGGCACCAGCTTGGATGCCATTCGGCACATGGCGGCAACCGGCGCTGGTGTTGCGATATTACCGGCGATTTACGCGCTGTCGGAAGCCAGCCGCGATGCTGACTTGGTTTTGCGTCCGCTCGACCATCCGCGCGCACAGCGGCGCGTCGCATTGGTTTGGCGACCGACCTCGCCCATGGCCGAGAGTTTCAAGCTGATGGCGGAAATCCTTCGAGCTGACGCGCAGGCCATCCTGCAAAATGATTTGGACTGACGGCCAGACTACCCATCCCTGAGTTGAGCGCCTATAAGCTGGCGCTGCGTTACAAATCTAGGGGATGTCATGAGCCAATCCGTCAAGGCCTATCGGCCTGGTCCCGTGTCTCAGACTTTGTTGACTTTATCGCGCCAAACCCCGCTCGGGCGAGGGGCGTTTCGGAAAATGATGGCGCGTGGTGTCCGCGCGCTGAACCCAGATCAGCCTTTAGATGTATCGCTTTATGGCGGCATGGCGCGGCTGCACCATTCTGGCAATAATTCTGAAGTCAAAGCCCTGCTCAGTCCAAAACGCTATGCCCGCGAAGAGTATGCGTTCTGCCGCGAGCATATGCCGAGCCGCGACGGCGTTTTCTTAGACATTGGCGGAAATGCGGGCGTGTTCAGTCTGTTCATCGCGTCCCTTATGCAATCCGGCACGCTGATTTGCGCAGAACCACAACCGAGCATGTATGAGCGGCTGGAGGTCAACTTTTCGCTTAACCCCAACTTGGCAGAACGCCTGAGCCTGTATCTCAAGCAAACAGCTGTGGGCGGCTCGGAACCCGGCAGTTTGACCATTTCCGTGCCAGAGAGTGCGGGGCAGGCCTCCGCCCGCCTCGTCAATGGCGCGCCGACGCTGTCCGTGCCCGTCATCCCAATGCTGGACCTGCTTCAGCAATGCGGGGCAACGCGTCTGGACTTGCTCAAGATTGATGTTGAAGGCTTCGAGGATGGCATTCTCTAC
The DNA here is from genome assembly GCA_039194965.1 of Pseudomonadota bacterium. GTDB lineage: Bacteria > Pseudomonadota > Alphaproteobacteria > Caulobacterales > Hyphomonadaceae > Henriciella. The sequence goes on from JBCCVQ010000007.1 coordinate 210,997, forward strand.
CCGTTCTTCGAAGTGGCCGACAACGCGCTGTATCCTAAGGCGATTGTTATGGAAGCCTGCCATTCGGGACGCTGGGAGCGCGATTGTGAAAAGCTTCTCCTCGAACATGGCTACAAAATCGTGCATAAGGATCGCACGAATATGATGTTGGTTCTGGACGAGGCTTAATGAGCAGCTTTCGCCTTCGCGATTACACCCCGCGCGGTCTCTATGCGCGTTTGGCGGCCTTGGTCGCGGTTCCAGTTATCGCCATCTTCGCGATTTTCTCGCTGTATTACTATCAAGAGCATATCAGCGATGTGAACGAGAAACTGTCTCAATCTATTGCCCGCGAAGTCGGTCTGATTGTCGATCTGTGCTCTGATCCGTCACACGACCTCGCCATGGCCACAGGCATAGAGCAGCAACTGGGTTTGCGCCTGGACTGCGCGTATGATGGCGGGATGGCTTGGCCGGACCGGGCCCGAGCGCGGTTTGGCTATGGCCAAGTTCTGCGCGGACAGTTGGCCTCCGTCACGGCTCATCCCGTCCAGGTCCGAACCATTGAAACAGGTCGGGTCTTGGATTTTCGCAGCCCCATCGAAACCGGCACCGTTCGCGTCTTGATCGACCGCAAACGTGCCCTCGCCGCGAACACTCACTTTACCATCGTCTGGGTCTTGCTCGGTGCGCTATTCATGCTCGCATTGGCATTTGCCTTCTTGCGCAATCAGGTGCGCTCGATCTTGCGGCTGACAGAGGCCGCAAAAGCCTTTGGCCGGGGCCGCGATATGCCAGGCTTCCGCCCGAGCGGCGCAACCGAGATCCGTGACGCCGCGCGCGCGGTGACGGACATGCGGGCACGCCTCACGGCCTTTACCGAACAGCGTACGGCCATGCTGGCCGGGGTCAGCCACGATTTGCGCACGCCATTGACGCGCTTGAAGCTGCAGCTCGCCATGATGGAGCAATCCGAAGAAATCTCCGGCGCGCGCAATGATTTGGACGACATGTCCAAAATGCTCGATGAATATCTCGCCTTCGCCAGCGGCGAAGAAGGTGAAAAGCCAGAAGAGCTGCGCCTCGACCATATCACGCGCACTGTGGCCGAGCGGATTGATGGCGCCAAAGTGATCGAAGCCACCAAAATATCGCTCACCGTCCGTCCGATGGCGCTGACGCGAACGTTGACCAATCTGATGTCCAACGCGGTTGGCTATGGCGACCGGTGCCAAGTCAGCCTCGTCAAAGGTCCAAAAATGGCAGAGATCCTGTTCGACGATGATGGTCCAGGAATCCCTGAAGACAAGCGCGAGGTCGCCTTCCGCCCGTTTCACCGCTTGGACGATGGACGATCACAAAACGTGTCGGGAACCGGCCTAGGTCTCACCCTCGCCCGCGATTTCGCCCGCGCGCATGGCGGCGACATTCGTCTTGAAGACAGTCCGCTAGGCGGACTCCGCGTGCGCTTGCGGTTGCCTTACTGATCAGCCTCTTTCGATGGCTTGCGCTTGCCGCGCGCATTGAGCCATTCGAGCCGTTCTTCCAATTTGATCAGCTCCGCATCCAAAGCCGCCATCGTGCGGCTGAGGTCGGCGCTGGTCTCTTCGCGCCACGCCCGTTCAGCTTGCGCGATGGCCCAGCCGAGCGCCGCCAATTGAACCCCGCGCGGCAACCGGCTCGCGCCATCTAGTCCAGAGCAAGCCAACGCCCATTTTGCCGTCGCCGCGCGGTTCTTCACTCTCAGGGTCATGCCGTCCAGCGACCGATCGCGCCAACGCAAGTAAGACATCGCGCCATCCCGCACATCTTCCATCGTCTCGAAGCGCATCATGATGACATCAAACAAACGCGTCCGCGGCGTTTCTTCAGGATCGAACGAGCCTTCATTCATCCCCGCATCGAAACTGCGCTCGACCGCCGCTGAGATCGTATCCTTGTCGGCGTCATGCGTGTGAAAGTCCGCGAGACTAAGTCCGGCTTCGTCAGCAATGTCGTGCAAGCTCAAATCGCGCCAGCGCTGCATTTCAGCGAGCTTCAGGGCGGCTTCGACGCCTTTCTGCACGATTTCATCGCGGGTCATTCGGTCTCCTTTGACAAAGCAATGTCGCGGGCAATTGCAGCGCCGACTGCTTTCTCAAATAGAGATGGCATTGCCTGCGGCGACATCAAGACCTCCAGCGCCGCCTGCGTCACTCCGTTCGGTGAGGTGACGTTCTGGCGCAAGGTCGCGGCGTCCTCCGGGGCGTCTTCCATCAGCGCGCCTGCGCCCTCAACGGTCTTACGCGCCAGACGCATCGCCAAGTCCGGCGCCAGGCCATGCTTTTCGCCCGCAGCAGCCATCACTTCAGCGAGCAGAAACCCGTAAGCTGGCCCGCATCCAGAGATCGCCGTGGCGGCAGGCAACAAGTCCTCCGATATCGGGCCCTCGACAGCGCCTAGGGGCGACAACAAGCCGCTCAGCAAGGCGATCGTCTCATCGCTGGCATCTGGCCGCGTGCAGAGGATGGTCACGCCCTTGCCGACAAGCCCGGGCGTGTTCGGCATCGCGCGCGCGACCCGGTCTGTGCCAAGCTTCGCTTCCAGGGTTGCGAGTGAAACGCCCGCCATGACCGACAGCACCTGTGTCTGAGGCTCGACCCGCGCCGCAATACTTGCCGCGAGGTCGCCAAACACTTGTGGTTTTACGGCGATCACGAGCACATCCGCCGCCGCAATGTCTGGATTTAGTCGGACGTCACCGCGATCGACCCAAGTCTGCACGATTTCGGAGGCGTGCGGATCGACAATATCGATCGCCCCCGCAAACCCGGCTTTAAGCCATCCGCCGGCAAGTGCAGATCCCATTCGGCCGGCACCGATCAGTGTCATTTTATGTGTCATCGATTGGCTAATTCCCGCGATAAGTCTTGAGGTCTTTCGACATTTGCGACGGCCTTAGCCCGTTTCCGTTCAAGAGTCGCTTGAAATCAGGACCATGGTCAAAATGCTGCAGCTGGCGATGATAGTAATTGACGTATTCCAAGGCTGCCAGGATCACCGCAAACGTCGCCACGCCTTGATCCCAATGGCTGGTAAATATGTCGGGTTGCGTCCAGCCATAAATCACCGCTCCAATGGCGATCAGAGTGGCGAGCACAGCTGGCCACTGGCTCCATGAAATCAGGCGCATCGCCTTATCAAACGGGTAAGATCGATCTTCAAGCTGCTTCAGCTTGGCCCGCCAATAATAGGCGCCAATGATCAACAAAGCCATCATCGGGATGAAACTCAAAATGGACACCCAACTTGGGGACCAGCGCGCCACCATCACCAAGATCGCTGGCAAGAGCAGGACGTTGCCCGCTTCCATTTTCCAATAGCCCGAAAGGCGCCGTTTCAGAGTTGCCGCAGCCATAGCGGAACGGTTTAGGCTTCGCCCGCCGTTTCGAATAAAGCCGCTTCGAGCGCCTCGCGCGGGGACTTGCCGGCCCAGATGGCAAAGTTAAAGGCTGGGACGAACATATTTACCGCATCCAAACCAGCAGCCATCACTGCGCGCACTTCGCCGGCGTCTGGCTCTACCCGGTCGAGCATAGGCAAGGCGTGACGGAAAATGATCACGCCCTCGTCGGCCCAATAATCGAAATGACCGAGCCACAGACGTTCATTCGCCATCATCACCAATTCGGCGATGACTTGGCGCCGCGCTTCGGTGGGTTTGACGTCGAGCGTGATTGAAAAATGCAGGGCCGGGGGTTCGGCGCGATTGGCAAACATTCCGCCCATATCGCCCCACTTTGAGGCTGCGATACATTGCAGCGTCGCATCGTCTTCGTCTCGTTGAAAATCCCAACCAGCTTCAGTTAGACAGCTTTCGACAAGCTCTAACGCATCAATGTCGAGAGATTGAGAACGATCTACGGATAGGCTCATAGGATCCCCCTTCCGAATCAATAAGGCCTTCTTGCCTTAAACCCAAAGCTAGTCATGCCCGACTCATCGCGCAAGAGTCTTGGTTAAAAAGCAGTGGACAGGATTATTTCTCGAGTTTGTCGAGGCGTGCTTCCAGCGCTTCAACGCGCTCCAAGGCTTGCACCGCAATCGCTTTTAGCGCTTCGATTTCTTCGCGGCTCGCCAGATCCATATCAGCGATCATCGCTCTGACCCGCGCTTGCCCCGCTGTCTTCACTTCTTCGCCCGCCGCCCGTGCCGCGCCCATTGCGCCGGTCATCAGTCCCGCAAGATCATCGAGCATCGGATTTTTTGTCGACATGTCTTGGACTCCTTCACGCGTCTTGAACCTGTAACGATTTGTGCCTAGCAGATGGGGACGAAAATGCCGACAGGAAAGACCGCCGCATGAGTCTTCTCGCGATTACCGCTCAACAAGCCGCTATGAGCTTTCCCGAAGTCTCGCCGGCCATCTTCCAAATTGATTTGGGTTTCCTCGGCCTCGGGAAATTCCCCGTCCGCTGGTATGCCTTGGCCTATATCGCCGGACTATTGATCGGGTGGCGCTATGCGCTCTCTTTGGCGAAACGTCCGGCCCTTTGGGGCGGGGCCAGTCCTGCCACACGTGACGATATCGATGACCTATTGTTCTACGCGACGCTTGGCGTGATTTTGGGCGGGCGATTGGGGTATATTCTGTTCTATCAGCTTCCGCATCAAGGCGAAACGGTCATGTCCGATCCGCTAAGCCTGTTGCGAATTTGGGAAGGCGGGATGAGCTTTCACGGCGGTCTGATCGGTGTCGCGGTCGCGATTTGGCTCGTGGCTCGGCAGCGAAAAGTACCATTACTCTCGATTGGTGACATTGCCGGTGTTGTTACACCGATTGGCCTTTTCCTTGGGCGCTGCGCGAATTTCATCAATGCGGAACTTTATGGCCGACCGGTGCCAGAAGGCAGTTCTTGGGGCATGATTTTCCCTGAAGGTCGCATTCCTGGCTCAACGCCGAGCGCCTATAATTGGAGCACGGGTGAGTGGGTCTATGCCGGAACCGAAGTGGCGCGCTATCCAAGCCAACTCTACGAAGCGGTGCTCGAGGGCCTGATCCCTGCGATCATTTTGAGCATCCTCGCTTGGCGCTTCAAAGCATTGCAACGCCCAGGCTTAATCGCCGGATTGTTCTTACTGTTCTACGCCTTTGGGAGAACCGTTTCTGAGCAATATCGTGAACCGGACAGTTTTGTTCAGGGCCTACCTGATTGGATCACCATGGGTCAGATTCTGTCTTTGCCGATGTGGATCGGCGGCGCGCTATTGGTTTGGTTTGCATTGAAGAAGCCTGCCGTCACCGCAAGCGCGTGACCACACTCAAGGACCGACTGATCGGGATGATCGAAGCGAGCGGTCCGGTCTCGGTCGCGACCTATATGGACCTCTGCTTGCACGATCGGCGGCATGGCTACTACGCCACTCGGCCGGAACTAGGGACAGACTTTATCACCGCGCCCGAAATAAGCCAGATATTTGGCGAGCTGCTGGGGCTCTGGGCTGCGAATGAATGGCAGGAAATGGGGGCGCCTAGGCGTTTCTCCCTGATTGAAATCGGCCCCGGACGCGGAACACTCATGGCGGACGCCTTACGCGCCACACGCGGCGTTGAAGACCTCCATAAGGCGATGGGTGTTTGTTTCATTGAAGCAAGCCCCGCCTTACAAGCAGAGCTCGAACAGCGATTTGACGATATTGCGGTGCGCTTCCTCCCCGACCTGGAAGCCATCTCGACGGACCAGCCATTCATCTTGATTGCCAATGAATGGCTCGATTGCTTGCCCGTCCAACAATATGTCCGCGTTGGAGAGGCTTGGCATGAGCGCGTCGTCGGGTTGAATGCAGACGGCGACCTCAGTTTCGGTCTCGACCCCGCATCGCTTCCGGAGAACCTGTCGCCGTCTGCCAATCAAAATGCGGTCGAACTCCAACCTGCACTTAGAACGGTCAGCGAGACTCTTTCGCGCCTGTTGAGAGAGACCCCAGGACGCGCCTTGTTCATCGACTATGGCCCCGGTGACGCGACGCCTGAAGATACGCTGAGATCCTTCCGCGCTGGTGAGCAAATCGATCCCCTCGCTGCGCCGGGAGAAAGTGATCTAACCTGTGATGTCGATTTTGGTCGGTTCGCCCGCTTGATGGCACAGCAAGGATTGCGGGTTGAAGGGCCAGTTTCGCAAAGCCAGTTCTTACAAACCCTTGGCGCGGAAGCCCGTCTAAATCAGTTGGCGCGGCAAAACCCAGAAGCAGCTGAGGCGCTGTATCGCGGCGCGCTCAAACTGGTCGATCCGGACCAGATGGGCACCCGATTTCAGGTGTTAACCGTCTCGAATTCGGGGTAGGCGGGCAGGATCGAAAGCGTGTAACTCAGGGCCCTATCCTAAGGGAAACGTTGAATTCACTTAGAATCATATTTCAAAAGTCCGCGCCAATCTGACGCTAACGTCAAGGTAAGCCTTGTGTTTCTTGTCTGGCCTGCTACCTGCACGGCAGCAACAAACCAAGCAACTTTCGGGAGTCGCCCATGAAGGTCCTCGTGCCTGTCAAACGGGTCATCGACTATAACGTAAAGGTCCGCGTAAAATCGGATCAGACCGGTGTCGATTTGGCCAATGTCAAAATGTCCATGAACCCATTCGATGAGATCTCTGTCGAAGAAGCCGTGCGGATGAAAGAAGCCGGCACGGCGACCGAAGTTATCGCTGTATCGATTGGGCCACAGCAAGCACAAGAGACCATCCGCACCGCCCTCGCTATGGGCGCCGATCGCGGCATTCTGATCAAGACCGATGACGATGTTGAGCCGCTTGGTGTGGCGAAACTGCTCGCCAAAGTGGTTGAAGCAGAAAGCCCGGATCTGGTCATTCTCGGCAAGCAAGCGATTGACGATGACAGCAACCAGACCGGCCAAATGCTCGGCGCGCTGCTGGATTGGCCACAAGGCACCTTCGCGTCTGAAGTCAAAGCCGAAGGCGGCAAAGTCAATGTCACCCGCGAAGTCGATGGCGGTCTGCAAACCGTTGCGCTGGATGGCCCTGCAATCGTCACCACGGACCTTCGTTTGAACGAGCCGCGCTATGCGTCTCTGCCAAACATTATGAAGGCCAAGAAAAAGCCGATCGATATGAAAGAGCCTGGCGATTATGGCGTCGACATTTCACCACGCCTCACTGTGGTAAAAGTCACCGAGCCGCCGGTACGTGAAGCAGGCGAGAAAGTCGAAGACGTCGCCACGCTGGTCGAAAAACTCAAATCTGCGGGAGCTGTATAATGGCTGTTCTTGTAATTGCTGATCACGATAATGCGGCGCTGTCTGACGCGACCGCAAAAACCGTCACCGCAGCGAAAGTCTTTGGTGGTGACGTGGATGTCCTCGTTGCCGGTAAAGGCGCTGGCGATGTTGCAGCGGCTGCCGCTGGCCTCGACGGTGTTCGTAAAGTCCTCCACGCTGATGGCGATGCTTATGAAAAGCAACTTGCCGAAGCTATGGAAGCCCTGATTGTCCCGCTGATGGGCGGCTATGACGCGCTGTTCGCGCCGGCCACCACGATGGGCAAGAATGTCACCCCACGCATCGCAGCCAAGCTCGATGTGATGCAGCTGTCTGACATTATCGGCATTGAAGGCCAGGACACATTTGTCCGCCCAATCTATGCTGGCAACGCGATCATGACGGTGAAGTCGGCTGATCCGAAGAAAGTCGTCACCGTTCGCGGGACGGCGTTTGATGCGGCTGGGTCTGGCGGTTCGGCGGCGGTCGAAGCTGTTGAGGCCCCAGCAGGCCCGTTCAAGTCGACTTTCGTGTCTGAAGAGATCGTTGCAAGCGATCGCCCAGAACTGACCGCGGCGAAGCGGATCGTTTCTGGTGGCCGTGCGCTGGGCTCAGCCGAAGAGTTTGAGCGTCTGATGAACCCGCTGGCTGACAAGCTCGGCGCTGCCGTGGGCGCATCTCGCGCCGCGGTTGACGCAGGCTATGCGCCAAACGATTACCAAGTCGGTCAGACCGGTAAGATCGTTGCGCCTGAACTGTACATCGCGGTCGGTATTTCCGGCGCGATCCAGCACTTGGCGGGTATGAAAGACTCAAAAATCATCGTCGCCATCAACAAAGACGAGGAAGCTCCGATCTTCCAAGTTGCTGATTATGGTCTGGTCGCTGACCTGTTCAATGCCGTGCCAGAGCTGACAGACGCGCTGTAAGTCAGACGTAGAAACGCGAATACGAAACCCCGGCCTTTCCAGGTCGGGGTTTTTTTATCGCTCGCCGAGGTCCGATGATCCCTGCGCAGGCAGGGATCCATGGACGATCAGCGCCTCTTGGACAGAGTGATATGACTGTCCCTGGATACCTGTTTGCACAGGTATCGGCGAAGAGGAGGAGAGATCAGCACGACACTGTCGTTCCTGAAACTTCGCGCAATGCTTTCCAAAACGACAAGAATTCGATTTGCCCGAACACGCTCATCCTTGCAAATAGAGGTCTAAACCAGCCCTTCTTCTCGCAACCGCGCTTCAAATCCAGCCGCCCCCTGGAAGTGATGCGCTTTTATTCCCAACGCTTCAGCTGCTTCGCAATTGCGTTCGCGGTCGTCGGTAAACAAAACATCGCCCGGGTCAGGATTCCCCATCCGCGCCAGTGCGATCTCGTAAATACGACGGTCCGGCTTGATGACTTTTTCTGCGCCAGATACGACGACGTCGCGCATCAGCTTGATCATTGGAAATGCATCAATTGTTTCTTGGGCCACCTCAGCTGGAATATTGGATAAGCCATACATCGGCACCCGCGCTTCTTCTAAGCGGGCCATAAGCGTCGGCATGCCGGGCACATAGCCAACAAACATGTCTAACCATTGCGTGCGCCAGGCACGAATTTGGCGCTCATACTGAGGATATTTGGCAATCAGCGGCTTGGCATTGTCAGCCATAGAAACGCCGCGATCGTGCTCAACATGCCACGCCATGTTGCAGATATCGCGCACGAATGCTTCCGCTTCGTCTTCACGATCGAAGAGCGTGCGATATAGTCTTATCGGCTGCCAGTCGACAACCACATGTCCGAGGTCGAAAAGAACGATGCGAGCGCCCATGCAAAATGAGGCTCAGCTGTTCATCTCAGACTCAGCCCTGCTTTGCTTTGAAGCGCGGGTCAGTCTTATTGATGATATAGGTCCGGCCACGGCGGCGAACGACCTTGCAGTCACGATGGCGCGACTTGAGTGCTTTGATCGAGGATTTCACTTTCATGGCTTTTGCCCAAACGTTAGAACTGTTTTCACGAAAGCGCGGGACATACACA
>JBCCVQ010000008.1:0-183987 GCA_039194965.1 Pseudomonadota bacterium
TCCGTTCCATCCAGGGCCCAATGTTGATCATCATAGATTGTGAACCCGGCCGCGCCGCGCGACGCGCACATGGCGATGCGGTGATATCCGCCATAGATGAAAGAGAGTCCGATCAAGTCGGCCTCGGGCGCATTGAACGCTGCATGTGACCAAAGGTGGGTAGCGTCCGGTCGTGTGTTGGATGCTTCCCAAAGCGGATCATCCAAATGCCCACGCCACTTGTGCGCAATCATTGTCTGCCCATCATCCTCCCAGCGGATCTTCCAGTAACACGTATTTCCGGAGAACACGGCGAGATTGCCACCTCGCTCAGTGAAAGCTTCGATCGCTGTGCGTTGCTTGCCCGACCAATACTCAGAATGTCCGACAATCAATACGGTCTTATAGTCGCTGAGCCAATCTGCGCTCGTATCCTCAAAGTCGTGATCTGTCAGATAATCGATTTCATACCCTTGCTCATCCGCCCAGGCGGCAAAGACATTTTCCCACTTCTGCAGGAAGCAGGCTGAGCCATCATAAGGAGAGGGCCGGTGCGTTTGAGCCCATTCCAAATCGCCTGGAAATGCCATCTCGCCAACCCCGCGCGGCACCATGTTTATCAAACGTGGTGCTCCTTCTGGAGGCGCAATGAGGGATTGGGGGTACGGACGCATGCGGGACAAACGACCGATCGCGCCCGGCCGCGATTCATCGGGAGACAATCGCCCGGCGAGCAAACCCTCGACATCGGCATATGAGTTCGAACCGCCCCAATAATTGTAAGCCATATAGGTGTTGGTCGCGAGAACAATCACGGCGTCTGCTTTTGGTGCACTTTGTGCTTTGCGAACGCAGATGAAGTGATGCGAGCATGTACCGTCAGGTGCCTCCATAACCAGGTCATAATAACCTGACGCCCAATCCTCTCCGACGTTGAACTGAAAGACTTGGGGCCAGCCGCAGCCGTTTTGATCGGCATCGTCAGGTGTTGGGTGATGGCCGATCTGAATATTTTCAAATCGAGCGACCTGCTTAGATTCGGCACCAATGCGAGAAACCGTAAGCGTGCATGGGCTTTGCGGTGAACTGGCAAAGAGCGTCACAGTCTCTCCCGAGGCTACACTGACTTTGTCCGGGTAGAACCAAGGTGTGTTCGTCATGATTTGCTCCCGTGTTCTAAGGTATTTCGTTTGGTTCAGGGACAGACCATAGTCGGATACCGAGCCACGCCGCCCAGATCGGGGACACCAGCACGACGATCACCAAAAACAGATCTGAAAGCTCGTGCAGCCCGATCAACCATGCGGTGAATAATAACGCCCAAAGCGCGGAGATGAGGGCTGCGAGCCATCCCAAACCCTTATTCCCTGTCGTCAAAAGGAGCTTCGCCAACCCGCCAAACCAAATCGCCGCTAAACTCGCCTCCAAGATCCATAGACCGCGCCATTGTCCGGCGACGGTCGCCGTCCATGCCGCCTCCGCTGCGGCTTTATCTGCCGGCGTCCCCAATGCATGGATCGGCCGAAGATCTTGGAGGGCTGCCGCTTGCGTCGCGGCTCCAATGGCCCCCAGCAGGCAGTAAACGAGACCACAAGCAAAGGCCAAATCTGTCAGGGATTCGTCCACCGCGCGGAAGGCTTTCCACGCATAGATCAGAACCGGCAGAAAGATCAGATAATAGCCAAGAATATCCGCCCAATATCCAAAATAGAGGAGCGCGCCATGATCCGCGTTGACGGAAAGGAGACGCGCCGCATCGAAAAACGCGGTCGTATCCCCCCCACTACCAAGCGTGAACAAGGTTTGCGTCAAATAGGCGAAGGGTAGCGATACAATTGCAGCCACTGCGGCAAGGCGTCGACCTGGAATTGAGGGATCAAGCTGAGCCATGGGTGAACTCCTTGTTTGGATAGGAATGCGTTCAGAGTTGCTTAGGCAGCGACATCCATTGAGACCGGTTGCTCACTGATCGAAGCTTCACCCAAGCGATTGACAGCGCGATCCACAGACCAGAGAGCGCTCTCCATGTAACCGCCGGACAAATAGTCTCCGCAGTAACTGACACCGTTTCGCGCATCGACCGATTCGAGGAACGAAAGCGCGCGTGCATTATGACCGACGGAGGCCTGCGGCACCGCCGCGTGATGGCGGGTGACATGAACGCCTTCGACCATGTCTTCGATTCCCGGCAGGAACGTTTTGACATCCGAAAGTGCCAGGCCTGCCAGATTTTCATCTGAGAGATGACTAAGCGGTTTCGATTTCGGATTAAGGATCCAGGCCTGCAGTGTGGCTTTGCCAGATGGCGTATTGCCAGGGCTTTTTTGCTGCGTATCGACACAGAAAGTGACTGGGCCCTCGTGATCCATTGGCAAGAAATAAGTCCACACATCCTTTTCCAGCGAACGATCGAGAAAGAAGGAAACAATGTAAGCAGGCGGCATCTCTATGTCCGACAGGAAGGCTTTCTCAGCTTCCCAATGGCGTGGTGTAAGTTTCGCCGCGTTTGGCGCATGTGCTGCCACGATAACGTGATCTGCGGTAACCCGCTCGCCAGATTGCAATTTTAACCCGGTGACGCGGCCATTCTGTTCCAGCAGCTCTGCAACAGGGCTGTTGAAGCGAATGTTTGCCTGTTCTGCCAACGCTTCATGCAGCGTTGCCGTTCCACCTTCCAGTGAAACATAGTCAGTCATCAAGATGATCTTGATCAGGCGGTGGATCTGCAACAGCGTGATTTTCGTGATGTCTGGTTCGCTGAGCCCGCCAATCAGACTCAGCATACGGACGACGTGGTCCCTGACGAACTTATTGTCGGTGCTTTCGAACGCCGAACGCGCGCTGATCTCATTTTGACTTGAGGTCGCCGAAAAAGTTGGCGAACGATGTGAGAGCAGAAGGCGCGCGATGTAGAAGGCGACTCGCAAGTTGCCGAACAATCCACCAGGTTTGATCCAAGGCAAGCTGGGACTCATCAAGTACGAGTCGCGCCCTTTTCCCGAAAACATTCGGGTCTTGCCTTTGATCGTTTTGAGCTTCGGAGTGAGACCCAACTCATCGATCAGTTGCAGACCGAGCGTATAGTTTGAGTGATAGTACTGAGACCCTACATCCGCCCAGTCGTCTGTACCGGGCCGGTTGAGCCGGTGGCCGCGGCCACCTGCCCGGTCGCTGGATTCAAATATAGTGACGTCATGGCCGAGGCGGGTCAGTTTGTGACTGGCCGCTAGTCCTGCAATGCCAGCTCCTACAATCGCGATCTTCATGTCTATTCCTCCCTTACAATCGATGCAGCTTAAGTGTCAGCCAATTCCGCCTTGGAAGACTGAGGCGTCGCCGTGAAATCTGCGTTCCCGCCGGGTTGGATGTAACGTGGGGCTTCACGTCCCATGGCCTGGCAAACCGCGGTAATGGCGCCGATCAGCGAGCCTGCATCGGTTACATCCACGAATTGGTCGGCATCATCAAAATTGATGTTCGCACCGCTGACCACCATGAACCCTTCAGCCCATTCGGTCGCGTTTTCCGGAACGTAGAACTGGTGAATGGATCCACCGGGCTCGTACAAATAGCTGCCGGCCGTCTGCTTATCCTCTGGATACTCGACATAGTGCCAAACACCCTTGGTGGTGAAGAAATGCACCGTGCCAGTGTGAAAATGGCGCGGTAGCTTGGTTCCGGGCGGAAACTTCGCATACAGCACCCAAGTTCCGTTTTCGGCATCAAGGAAGAGCGGTTGGATATCATATCCATCAATCGGATGACGAACGGGCTCTTCGTCATTGATGTTGACAGTGAGCAAATAGTCTTGGTGATTAATTGTATCAGGCAGTGCCATCAGTTCCTCCACGGGTTTATTTGTCAGGATGATGAGTTGCATGAGGTCCCGCGAATAGGTTAGGAACGGACAACGACCTGATCATTTCCGGCCAAAGAATGGAAAATGCTTCTTACCCTCGGATGAGTGATGCGGTTTTGCCGCCGCAGCTTGCAGCCTTGACGGCAAACGTGGCCACTGGATTGGGAGGCTCCAAACAGGACCTTTTTGAGCCGCTCGGGTTTAACGAAGCCTCGCTTTATGAAGAGGGCCGCTTGCTGCAATTCCGAGAAATGTACGATTTGATCGAACAAGCGATTACTATTTCATCTACGCCTTGGCTGGGCCTAGAGGTCGGACGCGCGGAAACAGTGAACACTTGGGGAGTTCTCGGATATGCGCTGATGAGCTGTGCGACAGAACGCAAAGCCATGGAAATCGGAACAGAGTATTATGCCGCGGCGCCGAGCTTGATGAAAACCAGCTCAATCTCTGACGACGGCATGCTCCGCATACAAATGGATCCGCTCCATGACATTCCAAAGCTTCTACCCTTTTGTGTTGAAGAGAATATGAGTGGCATTTGCACTGTGTCTTCGAGTTACCTGATTGAACCGTTCAAGCCGACTGAAATCTGGTTGACTTATTCCGCGCCTGACCACGCCGCACGGTATAGAGATATGTTCCAGTGCCCCATTCGATTTGACCAATCCGCCAATATCATGTGGGCGCGCGAACCGACGGATCGCGCGCTGAAAACCTCTGATCCCATCATGGCGCAGACCTGTCTGAAGATGGTCCAGGACGTTATTGAGCAACACCGCGGCGAACCCGATTTTGTATACCGCATGCGGGAGATACTTTTGGAGAAACCCGGCGAGATACCCGACTTGAATGAAGCCTCTGCGCGGCTTTCTGTGAGCGCGCGGACCCTCCGTCGTCGGCTCACAGAATTAGGCACGTCCTTCAAACAACTCACCAAAGAAGTCCGGCGTGATCTGGCCATAGACTATTTGCAGTCAACGCCCCTAAATATTGATCAGATTAGTCATCTTCTTGGCTATACGGAGACGACAAATTTCAGGCGGGCTTTCAAACAATGGACCGGAAAACCGCCCTCCGCATTTCGTTAGGCAAGCTCACGTTTCATTCGCAAGCACATTTCAAAAAAGCTTCGCCCGAAACTAATGTCTACTTTTGTTCGCCGAACAACGGACGACTAACCTTCCAGGGTTTTGGTCATTTCGCCAGCGAAATGCGTTTAGACTCCGATCAATTACTTCTTCCTTAGCGCATGAAGCTTTCCGTTATCGAGTGCGTTAATTCGGTAAAAGTTTCGCGATCGACAAGTTAGGCGATGTCATCGTGACAACCGACCCGTACGCCTCCATCAAAGAAGTGGTAACATCTCCGATCTTGTACCTGAATTGCGCGATACTCTGGACTGGAGTCACTTCTGCAGCAGATCCAGTGACAAAACACTCTGTAAAAGATGAAAGTTCATCTGGATGAATTGATCTCTCAACGACCTCAAGCCCAAGACCTTTCGCCAGTTCGATTATTGTTTGGCGAGTAATGCCGTTCAAGAAGCAATCTGGGCGCGGCGTATGAAGTTCACCGTCCCTGACAAAGAAAATGTTGGCGCCGGTCGCTTCCGCGATGTTCCCGTCCACGTCCAACATCAAAGCATCATCAAATCCTTTTGCCTCAGCTGCATTCTTCGCGAGCGTGCAGATCATATACAAGCCTGCTGCTTTCGCATCGGCAGGAGCACAAAGCGTTGGAGGCCTTCGCCACGATGAAATTGTAAGCCGGACTCCATTTGATCTGTTCTCGAACAAATTTTCCCAATGCCAAACAGCAATCGCGAAGTGTACGTCGGCGCCCGCGACAGAAATCCCCATCTGGCCTGAGCCTCTGAAAACTACGGGCCGAATATAAGCTTCGGAAAGCCCGGACCGGGCGAGAATTTCTTGTTTAGCGCTTTCGATGTCGTCAAGCGAAAACGATACATCCATATCCAAGCGTTTGGCAGAGTGTAGCAAGCGACGAGAATGATCGATCGATCGAAAGATCCGACCTTGATAGGCCCTCTCTCCCTCAAAGACCGAAGAGGCGTAATGCAGTCCCTGATTCAAAACATGTACGTTTGCATCGCGCCAATCAACGAATGATCCATTCCACCATATCAGACCATCGCGATCGTCAAATCCTAGATTCATTGGGTTCTCTCCCCGGGTGATTTTCCAAACAGGTTTCCGCTCAGCAGACTATTTTTCCGAAACGCTTGATTTTCTCGTGGACACAATCTTATCGCCGCGAGGAAGCCAGAACTTGCTAACCCCCGCTGACGCCGCGCTTAGTCACGAGATAAGTGGCAAAACTCGCCAGCCAGTGACTTCCGGCGTAGTGCTCTCCCGAGACAGCAGAAATACCGGCTTCACGGTGTCGGCGCGCCGACGCCAATAACGAGGCGCGCCGTAAATCTTCGTCACTCAACGCAGCGGCGATTCCTTCGAGCGCCCACGCTCTCGATAAATTGAGCCCATCCAAATGCACCAACTTTACGTCCGCAGCATCCAGAACGACGCCAGGCTGCAGCCAGTCATCGCGCTCAACAACCGGGATCTCCGGCAAAAATTCGTGCAGCCAAATGGAAAACTCGCCTGGAGTTAGCACTCGCCGCATCAAATCTGCTTCCATCAAGCAAGGAGATAGAAAGTCGTCACCTGATGGCTCATAACGCAAAGGACACTGAGTGTCGTTCAAATGAAACGCACGAGATTTCCCGATAAGCAGGGCTTCTAATTCACGATCTCGCACCTGTCTCGCGTAGTCGATCATCAAACCAAATGCGAACGCAGTCTGATTGTGAGTTCCAGAACGAATAGGATACACTAAATCCGGAACCCAAGTTTTGACGCGCCGCACGATTTCCACCTCTAACGGGCGCAAAACCTCTCGCCACGCTTGTGCATCTGGATCGGAGCTTTCGTCCAATTCAGCCACCAGCTGCAAGAACCAAGCGATGCCGTACGGTCGCTCAAACGCGTTTCTTCCGGGAGCAAGATAGTACGTTAACTCGGCTTGAATATTTTCTCGTGTGAAACTGATTGAAAGTGACTCTCGAATTTCATCGGCCAATGCACCTTCTGGTTCAAGCTCGAGGAGCCTGCTCAACAACCAGTGACCATGAACCGACGAGTGCCAATCATAGCAACCGTAGAACGCGGGCGTGAGGATACGAGGCGAGAGCGCATCGTCCGATGATTGCAGAACGTGACTTATTTTGTTGGGGTATTCTCTGTGAACGCATTCAAGCGCGAGCACAGCGAACCTCTGCTCGGTCGATAGATTTGCCGGACGTTGGTGGCCCATTCGCGACGAATTGAAGGCACTGTCTGGTTCGATGTGCGGATTGCAACACGCAAGCGCCACCAACGCGGCGAGTAAACTGAGGGGCGTTTTCATGAATTCGCTCTTCTTTACACTAATGGAGGCACATATGCGCCCAAACAACTTGGCCTAGCCGAGAACCCGGTCGTCTTTCTAATGGTCGATTTCCACCAAATGATGCTCGTCGCCCCTACAGGTCTCAAATAGCAGACGTGACGAAGCACTAAAAATCGTGAGAGGCTTCGTCACGTCTGCAAAGGAGAGAGTGGTGCCACGCCGGACTGCAGAGGGTACAATCCGGAGTGAAAGATGCTCGGCATATTATTTCATCTTCCACATTGATTGACGCGCTGGCATTGGAAACCTTCAATCAAAAATCGAAAAAAAATGCCTGAGATCACTCTGCTATTCACTCCAGGCTTGCAGATCTTGGTCGAACTGATGAGTGTCACCGATATTTTTCTTCACCCATTCTGGGTTATAGTAAGTATCCAAATAGCGCGTTCCTGAGTCACACATCAGCGTCACGATGGACCCTGATTGTCCGCGATTGATCATTTCTTGGGCGATGTTCAAGGTGCCCCATAGGTTTGTGCCGGTTGATCCTCCAGCTTTTCGACCAATCAAACGTTCCAGCCAATGAATTGCCGCTATACTCGCAGGGTCAGGCACTTTCATCATGCGATCGATTACATCTGGTTGAAATGATTTCTCGACCTGAGGGCGGCCAATCCCCTCGATTCGGCTCGTCCTTTTGGAAACCACCTGGTCATCGTTACGTTCATAGCTGTCGTAAAAAACCGAGTTTTCTGGATCGACGACACATAGCTGAGAATTGAATCCTCTGTATCGTATGTATCGTCCGATTGTGGCAGAGGTGCCGCCCGTGCCTGCGCCCATCACCACAGCATGCGGGGTGGGATGCGCTTCATTTTGCATCTGAGTGAATATGCTATCCGCAATATTATTGTTGCCCCGCCAATCGGTGGCACGTTCGGCAAACAGGAACTGATCCATGAAATAGCCACCACGTTCCTCAGCCAAGGCTCGCGCGGCATCGTTCATTTCAGTTGCACAATCAACAAAGTGACATGTTCCGCCATATCTTCTGATCTGAGCAATCTTGGATGGGGCTGTGGTTTGCGGCATGACCGCAATAAATGGGAGGCTTAGCATTTGCGCAAAATACGCCTCTGACACAGCTGTGCTGCCCGATGATGCTTCGACGACAGTAGACCGCTCGTTCAACTTACCATTACACAGAGCGTAGAGGAACAAGGACCGTGCGAGACGGTGCTTCAAGCTTCCCGTCGGATGCGTGCTTTCGTCTTTCAAATAGATATCTACGCCGGCGGTGTTACGAACGGGCAGCTTGAACAAGTGGGTGTCTGCAGACCTCTGTTGTTCCGCTTCTATTTTGAGAATGGCGGCACGCACCCAAGTCTGGCATGGTTTCGTTGGTTTCACGGAGTTCAACATTTGCACAAGGGTGGGATATTCCAATGCCAACCGGCTATGGTCGTCGGATCATTACTTCCCGAACAAGTCACTCAAGGTCGCATCTAACTCTTCGCCGCGTAGATCCGCATACAAAATCTCTCCTGAGCTTCCGTCGATTAGGTAATTCTTGGGGATACCTATTACTCCATACGCCCGCGCGACGGGGCTCGTATATGCGAGAAGGTCTCCCGTATTGATCCAGGGTAGCTCTTCATCCCAAGATGCGTCTTCCCACGCTTCCATCTCATGATCTAGTGAGAACGAGACGATCTCAAAACCGTCATTCTCGTATCGAGCATAGGCGCTTTTCATGTGCGGAATTTCGGCGCGACAGGGACCACACCACGAAGCCCAAAATTCTACGAGGACGTATCGTTTAGTGCCCAAGACATCAGATAAATGAAACTCGCCGCCCTCAAAATGATTGGCAGAGAAGTCTTTAATCATAGATCCAATGCCGATGCTCGCGTCGGCCGCTTGAGATTCAAGCGCACGCGCGGCTCTCGAAAAAGCGATGTCCCACGCTCGACTATTGGCCATCTCGGCTTCCAGCGTTTGCAACAAGGTCAGTTTCTCGCCCAGCTCTAAATCACGCCGCAACACCACTGCTGCCAATTTCACGACCGGATCGTTCGTGGTCTCGAACAAAGTAGATAATTGCTCGTTCTGAATGCGTTGCACCTCATCATCGGCCTGCGAATATTGCGTTAGAATGTCCTCAGGTAGCGATTCGGCTTCAGGGTTTGCCGACCAAAATTGAGCAATGTCTTCATTAATTCTGGAGAGTTCGGAACGGTATCCGCTAGATGCTGCGGCATAATCGTCCCGTTCTCTCCAGCTGTCGAAAACAATTTCATTATAGCGACCGCCACCTGTCCTAATCAGACGCTCATGTTCGTCCAACGTCACCGTGAGCGCTCCAGGCTCCAGCATGAACATGAAGTCCATATACGGCACCCCAGATTCTCGCGGTGGTGTAATGCGGACGGATGCAAGCGCGGCTTCCGAAACTTCTCCCGAAAACGTCATTCTAGGTGATATCAGCAAGGTATCGTCATGAACATAATCTACCGCCGCGGGGCTATCAGCATGCGCCAAAGTGTACACTGAGATGTTCGTACCATCCGGAAAATTGGCTGTTTCGAAGGTCAAGGAATACTCCTGGCTCTCCGGCACAGATGGCTGGCTATCAACCAGAGTTTCATTCGACGACCCAATTTCTGTTGTGGCGACCGGCTGGCTCGACTTGCTGCTATCACAACCCACGACAGCGCTCAGGCCTATCGCTCCAATGAGCAATGCAGACATTCTTGATAGTCTCATGATTTCACTCCGCTGTTTTTACGTTGGCTTGATTAGAGTTTTCTTTGATCCACGCTCTGAGCTTGTTCGCGGGCAAAGACCCGAAACGTTGGGCCCGAAGTTTTCCGTGTTCAAAAAGAAGCAGCGTCGGCGTGCCGGATACATTGTAGCTCGCCGCTGTGGTGGTCGCCTCTTCAATGTTGATGGCGTAAGCTCGAAAATTGGTGGATCTTGAGGCCACCTCTTCCAAGGTCTGCCGCATCCGGTGACACGGTCCACAATAGGTGGCCCAACAGATGACGACTGCCACCGGATCTTTGGCAATGTCGCATTCGAAATTTTCATCACCAAGGTCACGCGTTGGAGACTCAGAACTCGATTCCGGATGGAGTTGAGGTGTCCGAGTCTCGACTTTCGCTTTTCTAAAAAAGTTTCTGAACATGTGATTATCCCGGAATGGTTGAGCCATCTTTGACTTGCGCTCTGCGAGTTTTAGGTTGGTGCAGCGAAGCGCGGTCTTGGCTGGGACTAGTTGCATCTAAGACCAATCCAGGGGTCAGCACTTGAGGCAGAATGATCGGGTCATTTATGGACGACCCACGTGGATAGTAGAGGTATAGGGGAACACCGATGCGACCGAATTTCTGGAGCCACTCGGTGATAATCGGATCTTGCGACGTCCAGTCTCCCTCAATCACTTTGATATCACGCTCATTAAAGCCATCCCCCACCGACTTCGAAGCGAGAGCGACGCGTTCATTGACCTTACAGCTGACACACCAATCCGCAGTAAAATAGACAAAGGCACGCTGCCCTTCTGAAACATAGGTTTCCAGATTGGCTGGTTCGAAGTGCTCAAGTTCTAATCCACCAAGGTGGCGCGGGCCCGCATCCGCGATTTGCCCACCAAACGTCCTATCAGTGGTTTGAACAAGATAAACAAAATACCCGGAACTGATGAACCCAAGCACCGACAGCGCGATCCACCCTGTTTTTTTGGTCGCCGACTCCAAGCGCCCGAAAGCCCACAAACAAAGTGCGAGGAAAAGCGCGGATAGTAGTGCCAACGCGAGAATGTTCACGTCGGTCTGCTTCCCTAATACCCAAAGTAACCAGATCGCTGTTGCCATCATCGGGAACGCCAGAACTTGCCGCAAGTTCACCATCCAAGGACCAGGCTTCGGCATCATACGCCCCAATGACGGGACCAAACTGAGCACAAGGTATGGGAATGCCAGACCAAACCCGAGACTCAGAAAAACCAACATCGCGACGATCGCGGGTTGCGTTAAGGCGAACCCCAAGGCGGTCCCCATGAACGGAGCGGCACACGGCGTCGCAACAACCACAGCAAGAAGTCCGGTAAAGAATGCCGCCTTCCGTTCTCCTCCCTGCACGTACTGTTGCCCGACGCCCATCAAGCTGGATCCGATTTCGAATACGCCAAGCAAATTCAACGCAATCACCAACATCAGAAGTCCCAATCCGAGATTGACAATCGGATACTGCATCTGAAAGCCCCAACCGACGGCCTGCCCGCCGAAACGCAAACTCAACAATGCTGCGCCCACTAGGGCAAAAGCCACCAAGATTCCTGCGGTGTACATTACGCCGCTTTCGACAGCTGCGCGGTAATCAGTTTGCGCGACTTTCACCAAACTCAAGGCTTTGATGCTCAAAATCGGGAAGACGCATGGCATCAGATTCAGGATGATGCCGCCCAGAAACGCAAACAGCATGGCCGTGCCAAAATTGAAATTTCCGAATGAAAAAGCGGCGCCACTCGCCCCTACGGATGTCGCGCCAATAGCTGCACCTCGCATCGCGATAAATTCAACAGCGCGGCGGTCGCCAGCTTCGTTGGTAAATGTGAGCAAAACCGGCAACTCATCGGCTTGTTCTGCACGGCGATGAGCCGGCATAGACACGGAAACACCGGCGGGCGTGAACGAGACAATCTGCTCATCATATTTAGTTACCCGTTTGGCACCTGGAAACATGTAGAATTCTTTAGTTCCATCGATATTTTCCGAAGTTTCCACGGAGACAATCACCCGTTCATCCAAAACCTCGAAACCTGCGTTCCAATCGACAAATTCTGCCAACATGGCTCGTGCTTGATCAAATCTTGAGCTCGTTGTGGCGTCATAATTGCCGTCATTCACCGCCAACGTGAGCTCGACTTCCGCTTTCTCGGGAACACAAAGTTCGTCGTCACAAACGACCCAATCAGCCGTTCCGGCTATCCGGACTTGATCACCAAGGGTTAAACCTGCCGGTGTAGAAAGCTGCGTCAAAAGGAGTGTGGGTTCATCATAACCATAGGTGTTGAGAGGCCCGAAAGGAATCAGATGTGGTACCGGAAACTCGAACTCCGCCGCAGAGAATCCTTCTGGCAGACGCCACGTCATCTTCGGTGGCAATCCCGCATCGCCAGGGTTTTTCCAATAGGTATGCCATCCCTCATCTGGATCGATGTAAAGACCCAGCGTGATCGTTCCGCCATCCGCGGGAAGACTAGCTACCTCCGATATCAAATCCACAGAACCGAGCGGCGTTTTCTGCGGGGCGGCGTCGGCCTCAGCGAAAATCGCAATCCAACAACAGGCGATGAAAGCGCCGATATTCAGTATTTTTGTAAGGGTATTCATTGAGCCATTTCCCCATCAGCTGTTCGGATCTCGACGGGACCTATGTCCAATTCTCGAACTTCATTCTCGAATTTGGAGAGATCCCCGGCCACGATCCAGAGTAAATGATCTGAATTGAAGTTGGCCCGGAACGCTTGGTTCAGATCAGAAACGGTGACCTCGCCATAGGCGTCTTGACGATGCTCCAAATCATCATCCGGCCGGTTCATCAGGGCATTGCGAAGAAGATAGTCCAGAACACCTCCGGATGTCGCCGTGACAGAAGGAACCCTCCTGACCGTTTCTTGTTGCGCAACACGAAGTTCCTCAGCCGTAAATGGCTTGTCTCCAGAAATTGCTTCGTGTTCGATTAGAAGTTCTGCAATCGCGGCAGCGGTTTTATCGGACTGCACCTGCCCCCACATCGACCAGATGCGAACGCCCTCGCGCGGCTGTGCGCCGGATTGAACTCCGTAACTCCAGCCTTTCTCTTCTCGAATATTGTTATTGATTCTAGAGTTAAAGCTGCCGCCGAAAATATTGTCAGCCAGAGAAAGAGCTTCGTGGCGCTCGGAAAAAGGAGGCGAAATCTGTTGCGCTGCGATGATGCTCGATTGTGATGCGCCCGGAACGTCGAACAACACGACCCTTGATGGAGACTGCTGAGGAGAGTTACCGATTGGCGTCTTAGGAATCGACGTTTTGTCCGTCGCCGACCACGAACCAAAAGAATCTTCAAGTGCGCTCAGCAATTCCGCTTCATTTGTATCTCCAACCACGAAGATCATCAAATGTTCCGGTCGAATCCAGCGCTGATGCAAATCCGCCAAATATCTCGGCGTGAGCGATTGAATATCAGCTTCGGTAGGCGGCGATACAGCATAAGCGTGATCGGCGTAGACCAGATTTTGGAGATATCTGCGTGATAATTTCGAAGGGTCTGTCAGACTAGCTTGGAGCGCTGCGATGGTGGCGTTTTTCTCGATCTCCAACTGATCTGAGCCAAACGCTGGATTGATGAGCAGGTCCGCAAACACCGATATAGATTCTTCCAGATTCGCACTCAGTGTGGAAAACTTGAAAACCGTTTGATCTAGATCAACCGAGCCGCTGAACTCAGACCCGGTGAGCAATAACGCGCGTCGAATTTGTTCTTCGTTTCGTGCAGTTGTTCCCTTTTGCAAGAGCGATAAGACCAAGTCTTCTGCACCCGGTATCGCGTTTTCGGCCCGCAGATCGGCTGCACCAAGATAAAATCTCGCGGCCATTTGAACGGTCGGAACGCCGTCGCGTTTCACAAATCTCACCTTTATGCCGTTCGACAGTTGGAGATCTTCAACGCCCGGAGCAACCGCAGAAGGGAAATCGGAGACTTCTGGTATTTGAGTGCGATCAGCTCCATTTTCGGCGACCGTCAATCCCGTATGAGGAAGCGCTATCGATTGATGATACCCTTGCATTAGCCAACGGTCAGCCGCCCTTTGAACTTCTTCAGGCGTTAACTGATCGATCCACGTATGGACCAAATTGTACGCCCCAGGAGATCCAAGGTAGAATTCACTTTCGGCTAGGAGAAATCCTCTCGTATCGAGAAACTCCAAGTTTTTGATCGTTTGGCTTGTAACTCTTGCACGCGCCAGATCCAGTTCATCGGCGTTCGTGCCATCCACGGTAAGATTTCGCAATTCCCGATCAATCAACACTAACGCATCATCGTAGTTGGCACCCGGCGCGAGCAAAATTCTCACCGTAGGCATTGAAGCGAGATCGTGCTTACGGGGGCTGAATGAAACCTGTGTTGCGATCTTTTCATCATCTACGAGGACTTTGTGCAGCCGAGAGCCAGGTCCGCCCGCTAGAATCCGTCCGGCAAATTCAACTGCAATGGATTCACGGTGGTCTCGTCCTGGGGCGACCCAACCACGAGTTATCTGAATTTGGCGACCACGGTCTTGAACAGTTTCAGACGTATTGATCCGGCGATCAGGCACCCAGTCATCCAACCGGTCCACTGGCGGGCCTGATGAAATGTCGCCGAAGTGGAGTCTTACCGATTGCAAGACCGAGTCAAAATCAACATCCCCAGCCACCACCAACACCGCATTTTTTGCCCCGTAGAATCTGTTGAACCAGCTTTTTACGTCCTCAAGGCTTGCCGCATTCAGATCCTCCATCGATCCCATCGCAGACCAGCGATAAGGATGACCTTCTGGGAATAGTCCTTTTAGCTGCAGATCAATGACTTTTGTGTAGGGTCGGTTTTCCCATTGGCGTTTCTCGTTCTGAACCACACCGCGCTGCTGCGTGAGTTTTTCTTCCGTAACGGCCCCGAGTAGATGGCCCATTCTTTCCGACTCTAGCCATAATACCCGGTCTAAGGCAGTGCTTGGGACAATCTGATAATACCGAGTTCGATCAAAAAAAGTATCGCCATTCAAAAACGCCGCCCCGGCTTCCTGCAGCGGTTGAAAGAAGTCGAAATCGTAGTTTTCGGTGCCGTTGAACATCAGATGTTCGAACAAATGAGCGAAACCGGTGATCCCCGGACGTTCATCTCGCGATCCTACTTTGTAATATACACTTACAAAGACTTGCGGTGCTGAATGGTCTTCATGCACAATAAGCGTCAGACCGTTCCCCAGAACCTCTTTCCGGTACGGGATTTCGACATCAGACAATGCCTGACTTTCTCCGAGCGGAGAGAGCACGATCAACGCGCAACATAGAGAGACTAGCAGACGTCGCATTATTTCATGTTCCTCGTTTTGCTCCCTCTGGGAAATTGCTCGCCTCTCGCCACTTCAGGAACCGAATGGGATTTTCCGAAGTGAACGGAGGCGAGCGATTGCTACGCGATCAGAGGGGAAATCGCGTCAAACCGATTCCTAAAAGTCCTTTTTAACTCTCAGGAACACACGCCGCCCACGCGCATCGACTTGGCGAAGATCGAATGGAGCGGATCGCGAATTGTTATAATATGGGAAGTCTTCATCGGTGAGATTGATCAGACCGATAGAAACTTCTGTACCATAGCGATCAAATGTGTAGCGGCCCGTGAGGTCGAACGTCGTGTAAGAGTCGACTTTCTCCGCAAGCCCCGCCTCATCGACGCTCCGTGGAGTTGCCGGTCGCCCGAGGATCTGCGCCACACCGGCGAGATTGTCATAGGAACTTGTATGGTTCATGACGAAGGTCAGCCCCATATTGTCCTTGGTCCAATTTAGAGAAGCGATGTGCGCCCAACTTGGCAGTCCAAGATCGCTATCATCAAGACGGCTCACTACTCCGACAATGTCCTGCTCTGTTTTGATCGCATGGACTGCAGACCAATCGAAATTAAATCGACCGTTTTCGGTGTTGAATTGCGCGCCGCCCCCGAGGTCCAGCGTTTCACTGGTGGTGCCGTTGATATTGAAGGGCGCTCTTACCGTACCGATAATAAAGCCAGCATTGTCGCGAATGACAGAGTTATCTGGTCCGGTTGGTCCGAACCCGCCAGCGAGCCATAGTTGTGGATCACTGATGATCGAGGATGTCGTACCGATCTGATCGGAGATCTCAGTATTATTGTAGTTCAGATTGACATATGCGCCATCGAACAGCGCTAAGTTCCAATCTAGCCCGACGGACCAAGATTCAGAGGTTTCCCCCTCAAGATTGTTGTTGGGACCCGAGAACAAATCCACACCAGGGGCTTGGGTACCGGGATCCGTAATCCCTGCCGGCAAGAACGGATCTTGGTTACCAAACAGAGTATAATACAAGAACGCATCGGCTGGGAAATCGAGACGTCGCGCCTGGAACAGCTGAACCAGTGACGGAGCCCTAAACGCTCTCCCCCAATTTGCGCGAACCTTGAGCCCTTGCACGGGATACCAAGCAACACCAACGCGGGGACTGAATTCGTTATACTCGTTATCAATCTCTGTCCCTAGCCCGCTCGCCTCGGATGAGTAGCTGTCGTAGCGTCCGGAGAAATTCACTTGCAGTCCGTAGATGAGCGGCATGGCGTTATTCTCGCCAACCAACGGCACGTTAATTTCGCCAAATGCCGCCGCCAAGTCTCGTGACGGATCCGTCACCGCAAAAAGCTGTTGCGAGATAACCCCCGACCCAAAGAGGAAGCTATCGTCGAAGACCATTTCTTCGCTACGAAGTTCACCGCCGAAACTAGTGCGAACTTCACCGCCAGGAAGGTCCATCACTTTACCCTCGAAGACCAGTTGAGCATATTTGATGGTAGATTCTGTAGGCGTTCCCAGACTGTCAGAGCCCGTCGCCCGAACAATTGCTGAGGAAATATCGTTCTGCGCCGTGCCGTTCCCAAACGGGTTGAACGCGACACTCGGATCTGAGCTGTCAGCCAACACTTGAAGGGCTGCTAGGTCGATCTCCGAAACATTGTTATCGTAAGTGGTGTCAGTCTGATTGAAGCCGAACGACAGGTCCGCTGACCAATTCTCGTTGATCTGATAGTTCAGACCGGAAACAATACCAAAGCGCTCGTCACCCGTTTGTCGGGTCGCAGGTGGAATCAACCCGTCAACAGATTCCTGGAAAAGCCGTGCGAAAATTGCTAAATCCTCGCCTGTATCATTGAACGCATTTGTTGTCGGAATAACAACCCGGCTACCCGGAAAACGATTAAGGATCAAAGCTTGGGTTGAATCTGTCGTTTCGTTCGAATCATCCGAGTATTGCAGATCCGTATAGAATTTCAGCTTCTCTCCCATCAGGTTCTGCTCGAAGCTCAAAGCCGCAGAGAAGTTCTCGTTCTCACCAGACAGAAATTCCGGCACATCGTCGATGGAAAGCTGCGGTAATGTCGTCAATCGACCGGTCGTTCCGGCCAGATCCGCTGCAGACAGCGGCGTCGTTCCGTCATCGCTTAGACCGAGACGTCCCAACGGAACAAAGAAACTTGAAGCTCGGTAAATGTCTGCCGGCTGCCCGCTCAATCGCGCATCAATTCCGCCTTGCGCTATACGGTTGTACGTTGTGAATCCAGCGTCGGCAGCATTAATTGGATCATCTTGAGACCAACTCCCGCTCAATGTAACGCTTCCTGAATCCCACGACGTACCAAATGTCGCTTCGATTTGCTCATTGTCACCGCCGTTAGCGCCATCTTCGACGCGCGCCACAATGCTGGCGCCGGAATAATTCTTCTTGAGGATTATGTTAATGACGCCGCCAATCGCATCGGAACCGTAGATTGAACTCGCACCATCTAAAAGAATTTCGACGCGCTCAATGGCTGAAAATGGAATGCTGGATAGGTTTACACCAGATGTTCCGCCGAGACTCGAAAATTCCACGCTTGAAGAATTGGCCTGTCTGCGTCCATTGACCAGG
This sequence comes from Pseudomonadota bacterium, assembly GCA_039194965.1. Lineage (GTDB taxonomy): Bacteria > Pseudomonadota > Alphaproteobacteria > Caulobacterales > Hyphomonadaceae > Henriciella. The sequence continues at coordinate 17,980 of JBCCVQ010000008.1, forward strand.
ATGAGCACATTTTGCCCTCCGAGCCCGCGAAGGTTGGCGATCGACTGCCCTTGAAATCGCTGACCGTTTGATACGCCGGCCCCTGGCTGACCCTGCCCGCCAATTCCGGTGCTGACAGAGTTCAGGCTGCTCACGTTTTGCGGCAACGCTGCCAGGATATCTTCCACGCTGTTAAATCCACGCGCATCGATTTCGTCTTTGTTAAGAATCACAGTTTGCGACGTAACCGCCGCCCCCGGGATGCGAGAACCAGTGATGTAGACTCGATCAAGGACCACCTGATCCGCGCTGGCATCCGCTCGATCGTCAGAAATCAGCTCAGCTTCCTCATCGTCCAGACCTACGGATTGATCATCTTCGATAGGCTGCGCACCATTCGATCCATCAGACTGATTATCCAATTGAGAACCTGAAAATCGGGCCCCTTCATTTTCTTGCGTGGCCGCTTGGATATACGCTTCACCGACCAACAGCATTCCATTATCTGATTGCTCGTAGGGAATTCCCGAACCATCGAGCAGCGCCTTTGCTGCCGCTTGTGGTGTGTACTCGCCCGTCAGGACGACAGAAGTCTTTCCCTGAACTTCTGCTTCATTGAAGAAAACATCGGTACCGCTCTGAACGCCGTACTTCGTCAAAGCTTCTCCCAAATCCTGAGCCGGAATGTTGAAATCGATCTTGCTCGCATCTTGCGCGAACGCCATACCGGTCGTCGCCAGAAATAGTGCGGTGCTCGATAGCGCAAGCGTCTTAAATGCTCGTTGGGTGTTTTTTGTAATCACGGTTTTCTCCTACCCCGTTTTTTGAACCCGGAATGCAACCCGCATTGAGAAAGCACTCCCCTCAATGACGCTGACGCGCGGGCTTCAGAAAACTGGAATAAAAAACTTCAAGAAAATTGGGCAGGCGCCTCAGTGTGTTATTCGCGCCACACCATTAGCAGTTCGCTTTGCTCGGTTTCATTGACCTCGACCGGGTGCATCGCTTCCATAGCGCTGATAAAGTTTTCGCTGCGGCCAGAATGAAACACGCCGCTGACCTTCAGCCCATCGAGACGTTCGTCTTCCGCAATCAATATGTTCTGCGCCCGATACCGATTCAGCTCTGCAACAACCTCTGGCATGGATTGATCGCGAAAAACGACATAGCCTTCGCGCCAGCTTACTTCGTCCAAAACATTCTCGATCGACACTTTTTCAGTGCCCGCGGCATCAGCAATCAATTGATCACCGGGAACCAAATCAACATCTCCATCTGATGTCGGTCTGGAGGCACTAGAACTCTCCACCAACCCTCCAACAGAGGCGACGTTCACCAAACCTTCGATCAACGTCACCTGGACGGCGTTTTCTCCGTTAATTCGAACGTCAAATGCCGTTCCCAAAGCGACGACCTGCTTTTGTTCGGCATAGACAACGAATGGCCTTGTCGCGTCCTTTTCGACCTCGAAGAATCCCTGGCCTCGCTCCAACTGAATATGGCGTTCGTTTTCAGAATACTCCACAACCATCCGTGAATCGGTATTGAGCGTCACCCTCGAACCGTCATCCAGTAATATGGTCGATCGCTCACCAATTTCTGTTTCGTAAGACTGCACATCGGCAAAAACCGTCGTTTCCAACACCGGCGAAACTCGATTGGATGCGAGCATCATTGTGATCGCTCCAACCATCAAAGCCGCAGCGGCTGCCATGGCAAAAACAAAAACCTTACGTTTTGAGGACGGCTTCCGGTCGGTATCTGCGTGCGCTTGTACGATCAGGTCTTGTAATTCCGGTTCCAGAATCAAACTGTCCATCAATGCGTTTCCGCTTTGAATGCGGTCAAAAGCTTCTGCATTCGCCGGATTTGCGCGCTTCCACGCCTCACACGCAAACCGATCTTCAGGCGAACAATCTCCAGAAGAAAGTCGAACGACCCAGTAAGCGGCCATGTCCTCTATCGATCCTGCTTGCATCATCTTGGCCTCGTCGTTCATTTTGAACTCCCGAGCGTCAGACCAATATGCTTCGTCGCAGTCATGAGGTGTTTATCGATCGAACTCACTGTCAAACCCAACTTCTTTGCGACATCCTTCCGTTTTGCACCGTCCAATCGGCACATTAGATAAATTTGACGCGTCTTCACCGGCAATTCGTTCAGCGCGTCTAACGCCATTTGAATCGCCTCTCTACTTTCTATGACGCGCTGAACCGAAATTCCTTCAGGAGAATGAACAAATTCATCGAACTCGACATTTTCATCTTCGCGGCGGCGTTTAATTTTTCGCCAATGATCATTCCAAACACTTGACGCGGTCTGCATTAAATAGCCCTCCGCGTTTTCGATATCATTCTTCCCTGCCCGCCCGGCTAGCCGTGTGAACACGTCTTGCACGAGATCGTCACATAGATCACTTGGAACGTTTCGACGAGCGAAGTAGCGCTTCAGAATAGAACCATAACGGCGCGCGAGATCGTCTAGTCTCTCGGCATCGAATGCTTTCGCTTCTTTCGGATTGCTGCTTGAGCTCATAACAAGTGTTTGCCTTAAACCATGGTACAAATTGTCCATGAGGGGCGTGTTCATAGTCAAAAAAAACCAATCAGACAAATCAACGATTTTTTGGCTTTGGGACAATTCGCATCATTTCGTTCGGGTCGATCATGTTTTTAGACACTCCAAATCACACTTCTCGGTCGTCTCACTTCTTGACGACGTACTTACGTCGGCACCCAGATTTAATTGCAGCTTGAGCGACAAACATCGAATCGTAATTATCTAGCCGCCCCCCTCGTTTTTGGATATACTGAAACCGTGGAATCACGATCCTCGAAGAAACTGTCTAACGCCGATTTCCGGCGCATTGAACGATTCAAAAAAACGCGCCGCAATAGAAGAGGACGAAAGACTCCTGCTCGAATTCCCCACCGCTTGACCCGCACCAATGCGTTCGCGCCGACCTATCGAAACCTGAATACCGATAGTGAGTTTGAACGCCTCTACATCGTTCCAAAATACTCGGTGATTAGAGTATCCGGTCGCGAGTTGGGCGTCGGCCACCGCGATGTGACAACTGGCGTTTTTCGGCATGACTATATCGCCTACGAGGTGACGAATCCTCAATACGACAAAAATGCTGCATGGAGCCGCACCAACCAACCCTCATTTCAAGTGTTCGAGGTGATCACCACGTGGCGAAAGTTGTTGGAAGCGATGCATCTGACGCCGCACTCGCACAATTTGATGACGCTGTTTGGCTATTTTGAGGACATGAAGAAAGTGGTATTTACTGTCTTTGAAGGCAATCCGGATATGTTGCTCCAGCGAGGTCCGGACGCGAAGATGCAGCTGAGACCTGACGTGCTTGAACAGTACGAAGGCCATATGGGAAACCTGTTCGGCGATATTCGATGGTCAGGCCTCAATCTCGATAGTGAATTGCGCATCCAGTACGGATCCTGGGTTCGCGAGATGCTCGAAAAATCCGCTCTGGTGAGCCATGACGCAGAAGTTCAATTCAATCTCTCGTCTGCGTTCGCAAAATCGATCTGGCCCTATATTGATAGCCAACCCAATTATCGATGGATTGACGAAGACATGATCTGTCATTTGCTCGATCGAGACATTTGGGCTCAAGGCGAGACCGCTCAGTCTCGCGCGGATTTTCGTCGTTATTGCCGCGAAGCGTTCGAAGACATGAAATCAAAGTTTGGCCTCGCCGACTTCTCCATTTCAATCACCGGCTCGGGCCGCAAAAAAAGCCGCCGTTATCATTATACCCACAACAAGCTTCGGCAAATGGACCTCGGACTGGACGGGGTATGACACGATATTACCTCCCCCATTTCATGGAAACTTGACCAGAGTTTTGGGAATGCTGGCCAGAGAGTTGGGAAACTTAGCCAGAGTTTTCGGAATTCTGGCCAGAGATACACAAAACACGCCCCATAAGGCATTGAAAACAATAATTTTTGTCCGCTGACACCGGGAATAGATACTAAATAGATATAAATAGAAGGGACGCGCGTTGCGCGTCAGTGGATAACTCGCTTCGCTCGTCAACACTTTACTCGCCCCTACGCCTGCTCGGCGTAGCCCCGAGGCCTCCCACCCCTTTAGCTATTGAATGGGGTGTTTTGCACCACGCCGGTGGTATCACTCACGTTTCTTTGCGCCTTCAGGACACGCAGGCGCCGGATTGCAAACCTCGCTGGCCCAATTTTGTTATCATCATCCGGTTCTATGCGCCGAAGCCCTCAAACGGCTCTCATCTACATGGGCTCGATTCGCTCAAACTCACCAAAGAAGCAACTTTCATTATAATGCTTAGCTATCTCGCTGAGGTCCTCTCTTCTGCGACCACGTCTAAATCAAAAAATACCCGCCCAAACGCCAGACGAGACGGATATTTTTTGATTCACCCGCTCTTCTCGTACCAGCGACGACGGCTCCGAAGAAGCACGCGGCACAGATCTCGCCCTTGCCGGATGGTCAGGCGCCCTCGCTATGGTACAATCGCCATAGAAGAGGTATTCAAAAGGGCGACAATCGCCGCGCGCGGTGGACATCGCGGCGGCAAATGGGTCTAGACCAAATTACTTGAAACTTTTGACCTAAAACCCTATAATCATCTCATAACTGCCCGATAGCGTGCTATCGGCTCCGAAGCCACTAAGGGAAACCGAGGTGGCTTTGGCTTTTTCAGGGGCGAAATTTTCGTGCATCTGCGCAGACCTCTGTGATAGCCTACTTCTCATGAAAACCATAGCGTATGTCGATGGCTATAATCTGTACTTCAGATTGCTTCGAAAAAACCGCGAAAACCGCTGGCTCAACATCGAATCTCTAATCCGCAATGCACTCGATGACAGCGTCGACATCACAAAGATCAATTACTATACCGCCCGCGTCAAAGGCCAGATTGATCGCGAGGCTCCAGGAAAACAACAGCGCTACCTCAATGCGCTAAGTTCATTGCCCGTGCTCGATGTGCATTTTGGTCGATTCAGCATGCACGAGAAATGGGCGGGACTGATACAGCCGCCTCGATTTTTGCCTGAAACGGAGATGCCGGAGCCTTATCCTGATGTCGTGAAGGTCCGCCGCGCTGAAGAAAAAGGAAGTGATGTAAATCTCGCAACGCATTTGGTACGCGATGCGTTCAAAGGCGCGTTTGAGCAAGCTGTGGTGATCACAAATGATACTGATTTGATAGAACCTATACGGGTCGTGGTCGAAGAAGTCGGCCTGCCCGTGGGACTGCTTGCTCCGGTTGAGCAACCCGCACGTACCCTTAAAGCCGTTGCATCATGGTTTTTGCATTTAAAACCAGGTGATGCCGCAAAGTGCCAATTCCCCGATCAAGTTCCATTCGGGCGAGGAAAACTCGCTCTTCGACCGGAAGATTGGTGCGAACGCGGCGAAGAATAATCCGTATACGGATATTTTTCTTGCATACATTTTTTGCATATTGTATTCATGAGTCTTGGCAACTGCACTTAGGCAGCTGCCACAATGGAGCAATGACTGGTTATACCGACGAGATTTCTGATTTGAAGCCACGCCGTCACCCTGACCAAGGGCCGGTGTTTCGGTTGGTTTTCGATTATGTCGCCGCTGACGAAGCCGGCCAAAAGCTTGCCGAAGTGTTTATCCATCCCAAACGCTACCCAAAACAGATAAACCCTCATTGGCGCGTCGAAGTCGAAATGGTGGCGACGCATCATTACGGCTACGATATCGATTACATTCGCCAGTCTAGCATTGCGGCAGTTTTCGAGCGCTTAGACGCTTGGTTGGAGATCGTCGCTCCGAATGCGTCGTCGAGAACGATCACGTGGCGCGAATTGGTTAGACTAGCCCTTGGCGCCAAGCCGCCCACACCGTCGCCCTACAGAACCCGGCAACAGCTCGCGCGACAACGCCGCATCACACCCGGACGTGGATATCGATACAGGGACGCCGCGACACGCCGTTATTCGAAGGCCCCTTCGACTTCGATCGAGATTGATTAAGGGCGCACCCAAAACTTGCAGTCGTCAAAAACGACTCGATGTTTTTCAAGAAGCGGCGCAGATAGATAAGCTTCTCGTCCGTAGCAGCCGACCTTTTCAAAATACCACGCCGCCAGTGCTGTCTCGTCATGCGGATCCGTTGTGGCCCCGTAAACCTCGTTGGCGCGCCGTGCGGCAAAATATTCTCGGCCTTCGACATGCACTATCGCCGCCTGTCTCGCTTCATAATTGCTATTCCACGCACAATTCCAATCATCGTCATACCGGTGACAAACAATGTCTTTGTATCCCGCATTGGCTTGTTCCAATATCAACCAACCGGCGCAGATGACGAGCCCCGCAAATACAGCCCGTGCGACTGTTTGAGCCTTGTAGGCTCGCCGGGCGTTTTCGAACCGTTCCCATTGAAGATCTTTCGTCGTGCCGAGCTCAGCCTTCACCGCTTTGATAATGGCATCGGAGAGTGCATCTCCGGGTTCTTTGTTCTCAGCTAGCCGCAAATATTCCGCGTGCTCTTTTTCGGCATTATCCTTCCCGATTGAATATCGCCCGAGGCAATAGACGACTGACGCCGCGCTGCACGTCACAAACAATGCCCAGCTCCATTCAACGCCGGACACGCAAGCCGCCCCAAACCCAATGACGGCTACAACCAAAACGAAGAGATTAAATTTCATTCGCCGCGCAGCCCGCGTTGAAAGATCGGATCAAAATAAGGAAGCTTGGCGCACAAGACGGGCGGCGCACCGATCGGGCGAATGATCTGCCATGGCAATGGAAGATTATTGATCGCGCGGATGGGAACAACTTCTTCGGTTTGATGATGAATGCGCTCCCTTTGAATTGGGCGATCAATCATCTTCGCTTCAAACATGGGTTGATGTCCGCCAACATAGCCGTGAAAATTCGAGTCCCACCGCAACTGCGGATTATAAGTAGAATGTTCATTATAATCGCCTGAATGGACCTTTTCAGTGTCGGTTTCGTAATACGGCATCTCGTACGTGACGTCGCCAAACGCATCACTCAGTTTTTTGGCCGTGTCGTCATCATTGGTTGCGCCATAAATGACGCTCGCATTGTCCAAAAACGTCTTCCATTCGCCCGGATACAAATCTTCCAGAAGCTGCGTGTTCTGGATGAAAGTCCATATTCGAATGCCGTAACTTCTGAGTTCCGTAAGACCTTTGGCAATCGGTTCGACGCGGCCATAATTCAAAAACTCATCGAGCAGAAACAGAATTGGCAAGCCGCGCTCGTCCCCTTTTGCCCGTTGGTCCTTCATGCTTTCGATCATGCAAACCAGCACCGTTCTGATCACCGCTTCATAAGTCTGCCCCAGGCCGCTGGGCATATCGATGAAGAGAACGAATTGCTCACCGCGATCAGCTTCTTCGACCAAATCGCCAGGGATAAAGGTCGAGCTCAAAGAATTGTTCTGAACGGTTTCATCCCACGGATCGAGCACCGTTTTGACTTCACTTTCTGTGATCGGCGCCTGCTTATCCCAATCACCGGACGTCCTGATAAAGCCTTCTGACCATTCCAGCGCATGGCTGTCAGAATCGGCAAATTGAGCAAGCGACTGAGCGGTCCGCTTTATGCCCCCCGGGTGTTTGGCCAATCTAAGCAGCTCAGCGATATTCTTCGGCTCATCATCTCTGTCCCGGGACACGATATACTCTGTGATGGCGCGGATGGCTTGATCGGCCTGTTGCAACCAATATGCACTATCGCCGGTCGCCTTCTTCTGATCGATCAGGTTCGCGACAAACAGGCGGATCCGCTTCTTAAATCCGGCTGACTGCGAGCCACCGATAAAATCGAACGGATTGTATTTGTCTGGCGAATTTTCTTCAAACAGGTTTAGACGCAAAACCCGCTTGCCGTTTGCGCGCAATTGATCAGCGCTATCGCGATACAGGTCACCCTTCGTGTCCATGACAACCGACGAGCCTTTATAGGTCAGCAATGTCGGTATGATGTGGCATGCGGACTTCCCGCCGCCAGTAATCATAATTGACGTGAGATGCCGCTCGCTGCGATCTACCACCAAGGTTGGATCGAGCTCGCGAAACCGGTCAGGCCACATGCCAATCAATGGCGCGTCTAAGCCATTTTTCAATCCGCTATAAGGCGCAATCATATGCGGCGCATAACGCCCGGCTGACCCTAAGCCCATAATCCTGCGCTCATCCCAAACCCGCTGCCAGTCGAGCGGAAATTCGAGCGGCATAACGGTCGGCCCTTTGGCGGCCTGTTGCCTCGCCATAGTCGAGCGTTCGAAAAACAGATCATGTTTTAACTGATCTTGCTCTGCTTTGATGAGCGCAGCTGTGTTTCGTTCCAAATGCTGGTCGCGGATATTATTCAAATGGGCTTCGACTTCCGAAATAACCCTGGCCTGACCAACTTTCGCACCGCCATTGAGGTATTCTCGCAACTCACGCTGCAGCCACAGCGTTTCTTCCCATTTTCTTCCAACGATGACGAAATTTTCTTCCGGGCGCGCATTGTACCAGTCAGAGAACCCGGTGAAGATGCCATCGACATATTTGGTTGCTGTAGCTCGCTTTTTCCGCTCACTGAGGCGGTAAAATCCGAGCTCGACCAGCGGATTGTGAGAGGGCTCAACCGGCAAAAACTCATATCCCGGTCGATACGGGTCTAGTGTCCCTAACGCCGCTACATAATGTTTGCTCGCGATGGCAGGTGGATTTAGTTTCGACATCGAACGTCCCCGTTAACGCGGACGTGTTACAGGCTTCCGAACCTAATTGGAACTAGCTATCGAGCCATCGCATTCTAATCCTCGGCAATTCCCTGGCTCACAATCTGGGCAATGTCTTCGACAGAGCGCTGTATTGGATCGGTGGTAAGCTGCCCTGCGAGATTTGTTCGCGTCATCGCGAATTCTCGCTCCATGCGCGAAGCACCCACATCAATCCCCCCTTCAGACCGCTGAATGTATCGATATTGCTGCGCCGTCCAGTCATTCGCTCGGTGCATTTCTTCAATCGGCACCGGGTTTTCGATAAGGGCGGTGATCTTCACGCCATACTTTACAGCGATTTTCTGATGCGCTTCTCGATACATATCGAGGGAAACGCCTAATTCGGCTGCGATTTCATTCAGAATAAAGTCTGTGTTTGAGTTCATACATTAGCGCCTCCATTGCTCATCATACGGATAGTGTGGAACAAAATTTATCACGTTCAACCCCCTCGACCCTAGTAGATTTTTACGTCCATATTTCACCGGAATGGATCTATCCATTTCGGCATGATCAGCCCCGGCGCGGGTCTGTAGGCCGGGTCAAGGCCGAAGAGCGTTAGCGTGACTTGAGGCGGGTGAAAGGCCGGTGCACTAAATTGACACGCGGTGCATCTATGCCAGTGCGACCGCTTCAAACACGCCTTAGCGTGGCGACTGCGCCACACCGCGCTCATCAATCGATCACGCTCGGGCGCAGCGTTTCTAGCCCCCTCGCCCGGCTTGAGCGAAGCTCCTGGGAACAAGGGAGTTTGATGAAATGGCAACAGAGGGAAAAAGCAACATAGGTCTGAGACCGACTGCTCGCTTTCACATGGATTGCGCCGATAAACAAAAAGAAGTCGGCGCGGCTTGGCAGGCGAAGTCTGGATGCGGTCATTCAGGCGAATTGTTTGGCAGGATTGTCGAGAAAAACGGTGTTTTAATGTTGCCGCGCGAACGCGTGAACCGTCGAACCGGAGAGGTTGTTTCGACCTACACCCATATTGGTCGACTGGTGGATGATGATGGGCGCATCAGGGTCGAATTTTACGGCGAAATTTATCTTGATGATGTGACCAGAGACCCAGCAGACATCGTGGCGCACTAGTCGCCTTGCGGCGAGGGCCTGCCCTGCCTCTTATGGCAGGTGGGCCGCGTTAATCCATTGTTATCCTAATCGAAGCATACGAGCGCTAGTGACCAACGGAATTGATACCGTGGTTTGAAAGTAACACCGAATCTGTTATAGTAATCCGCGTCTCTCCGTCAGGAGTAGGCAAGTTATTGCATGTCTGTATATAATACAGCCAGATGCACCCACGAAATTCGTCCTTACCGTCCTCAATTCGCTTAACTTGCGCTTGTGCAGCGTGCCCCCCTCTTGCGCCGGGGAGGCGCTGACCGATGCCAGCAAAGGGATATGCCAAACCGGATGATGAACGTCGCATCTACCGACTCTTCATCTCCTTAAGTGACTTCGAGCTTGCACATCTCGATCGTCAGCTTCCTGGCGAGCATTCGCGAGAACGCGCCCCCTATATCCGAGGGCTCATTCTGCGCGATATCCCTCTGGCCCCGGTCCCGCCCGATTATCACAAACATGTCGATGAAAATCGGGCGCATAAGATCGAGATTCTGCTCAACGTATTTGAGCTTGCCACGATCATTGCGGGAACGATGGTCAGCGTCGTCAAAGAGAACGCGCCATACGTCCGCAGCTTGATTATGGGCACGATTCCTCGCCTTCAAAATCCAGCGAAAGTCATGGATGAAACCCTCTTGGTTCAGCTGGCAAAAATCGGTAACAATCTCAATCAGATTGCCCGCGATGTGAACAGCGGTCGCGTGGTTGAACCGACCGGGTTCCAGAAAGCGATCGATGAGCTTCAATCGCTTCTAACAAAGGTAGCTCTCTCCAAATGATCGGCACGTCTTCTCGCGGTAGCTCGTTTTCCGGCCTGATCAACTATCTTGAGTATGGTAATGAACGTGACGAGGACCGCGAAGGCTTTATCGGCGTTCGTAACTTGCCTAATGACGACCCGGAAGTTGCGGCCAAAATTATGAAGGCGACATCAAAGCTGTCTAAGCGGGTCAAGAAGCCCGTTTATCACCTAATTTTGGCCTGGCACGAGACCGACAAAATCTCGCCGGAAGATATGGTTCAATCAGCTGACAGCATGCTCAAACATCTCGGTCTTGAAGACCACCAGGTCTATATGAAAGAGCATCTGGATAAGGATTACCCGCACATGCATTTGGCCATTAATCGCGTGCATCCAGAGACCGGTCGCGCATGGCGCGGCGATGGCGATCGATACGATATTCGAAACAAGTGTATGGAACTTGAGCAACGCAATGATTGGGTCAGAACCCAAAAATACGGCAAAACGCGTGGCATGAGTATCTACGATATGGAGATCGGCAAACGCACGGGAGACGACAAAGGTCGCGAAATGTCCAAAACCGACGAACAAAAACTCCGCGAAGACCTCACGCATACAATGTCAACGGTCACAGACTGGAAAGATTTAGAAAGTCGGCTCGATCGGCGTGGCTTAGAATTGAAACAAGCTCGTGCTGGTATACGGATCTATCGCGGCGGCCGATATGCGAAGTTCTCGAAACTCTTACCGCCCAAAATAAACGCCAAAAAGATGCATAACAAGCTCGGTAGTTTCAAAGACTATATGAAAGACAAGACGAAACGCGAGGCGCGCCTTAATCGTAAACGCGAGCGCCAGCGGGATTCTGACCGCGATGATAGCCGTTAGGGGTTGAAATGCGGATTTGCCGCCCTACACCTTGAAAGCAAAGGGATTTTCACAAGACTCCCCGAGCACCTATCTTTCAATTTTTAGATGCATTGGAGACAATGATGGCCGGTCAACAGCCAGAATTGCGCGCTTACGCCATGACCCATACCGGCTCAGGCGATCAACGGAAAACCAGCTTCGATGAATGCGGCGCTGTATGGCGAACGGAAAAGGGCAATCTTCGGATGAAGCTCAAATCCTTTCCCCTCAGCGGCGACATCATCCTGTTGCCACCGAAGGAGCAGATTAAAGACGATTAATCGATCCAAAGCGCAAGCTTGTGGAGCCGGGAGACGAAAGTCTCCCGGATTCTGCAATTGTACGGCATGTGGAGAAAACTGCCTCTGGCGATCAAACCAGCCCTCGGCTCCCTTCTATATTTAGCCCGTGCTTGACCGTTGGCCACCGACAGAGGGGCGAATAGGAATATGGGGCCTTGGTGTCACCCAGCTTCTCCTGCTCTTCAAATGGGAAGGATTGACCAATGTGCAACGTCATAAGTTAGGAGTTTTGACGCCCGGGATACAAGGTTGATTTTATTGAAGTTTTTAGACGTCATATGTTGGCGTCAGAAGCCCTTCCTATGTTAGACTCGATTTGTGACGATTATCGGTTATGCGCGGGTCAGCACGAAAGACCAAGATTATGACGCCCAGGTGGAGGGGCTTCAGGCCGCTGGCGCGGAGACAATTTTTAAAGAAAAAGAATCCGGGGCCAAATCAGATCGATCTGAACTGGTCGAGGCGATCTCCAGCTTAAAGCAATATGATGTGCTATTAGTCACGCGATTGGATCGCCTTGCGCGATCGACGGCAGATCTGCTCAACACCGTGGAAGCGATCGCAGAGAAACGCGCTTACTTTAAATCGCTGCAAGAGCCTTGGGCTGACACGTCCACGCCGCAAGGCCGGATGATCACGACCGTGTTCGCCGGTATCGCCCAGTTTGAAAGAGAATTGATCCTCGAGCGCACCAGAGAAGGACGCGAACGAGCCATGGCGGCTGGGAAACAGTTTGGACGACGTCCCGCGCTGTCGGACGCCCAGGAAAAAGAGGCAATTAGACTTTCAGACGAGCGTGGGATCGATTACGCCGCGCAGATCCTCAACGTGTCCCCGTCAACCATCGATCGAGCGAGAGCGAAAGCCAAAAAAGCATCGTAGCCACGGAAATCTATCTGTGCTTGAGATTCTCGATGTTCAGTATTCACAGCATCAGTTTCGGGCTGAAAGATGCCAGCACGCACTATCAATGTGCGTTAGAATATGAACGCGCGGCTCGGAAGTGGACGGTGCTGGAGATCGCCAACCCGTCCAAATATGCTGCTGCACCAGCCTTAGGTCTGTGGGGCTTGGCTGTTCGCCATATATGTATCGCAGCATTACGGCTATCCGGGTTGTCACGCTCAGAGGTCGAAGAGATCACCCTCTCGAGTAAGAGCGACTTCATTCTGCCGCACATTGTCGTGGCTGAAATCCCCATAGAGACGGCTCGCCCTCATCTTGACGACATCACCTTGTTTTTCAGTTGGGTGAATAGAGGAGATTTTCATCCAATCGATAGTCCAACCACCCTCGATCACATCGCCCATCACGAACGGTTTTATGATGCTGTCAAAGGGTATATTGAGGAGACCAATCAGGGAAAAGAAATGACATAAATGTCGTTTGGACGGCAGCAGCGCTGCACGCTCCCTACTCGCTGTGCTCCCTGAGCCTATAGTCTCAGCCCATGCGGGTGACGCTCACTCGTATGCTTGGAGATTCTGGAACCGAAAGGATCATGACAACAAATGAACAAGACCTGCATGAAATCATGCTATCAAAATTCCATGTTCACATATCAGCATGCGAGCATGCTTACATATAAACACTCCATCATGATTGCATGATAACAGGTTAACTTGTTCACATGTCATCATGATACCATGTTGCCACGAAATCACACTGCGAGATACTGAAATGCGTTCATGATATCATGATAGCTTGTAAACTCGCTTTGCTGCCCCATACCATGAGTTAGCCCGGGAATTCGCCCGAGCCAAAAGGGTAACTCAAGTGAGAGTATTTCCGCCATATCCGTCAGGTGAAAAACCGACGATAACTCCGAACCAACCACTCGTGGTGGTTTCCGTCATGGCCCGTAAAGGTGGTGTCGGAAAATCAACGGTCACCATCAATCTTGCTACCGAAGCAATAAAGAATGGCCTTAAAGCAGGAGTTTTAGACTTAGATCCACAAGCGACCGCAGAATCTTGGGCGGATGAGCGAGAGAAATCAGCTAATGTCGATAGCTCACAACCCGTCGTTCGAGGGTCTAAACCGAGCCGGTTTGAAATGGCCATCGCTGAAGCTGATCATAGTGGCTACGACATTCTGTTTATTGACACGCCCGCGAACTCTACACACGCAGCCACCGATATCGTAAAACACTCTGACTACATTTTAATACCAACGACCCCAGGTTCATTTGATATCGAGGCGATAAAACAAACGATGCGCTTGGCCAATGAACAAGAAAAGCCCGCCGCTGTAGTGCTAAACAAATGCAGACATAATGCACCGATACAAACAAGAAACGCCGCTAAGAAAATCACCAAAGACCACAATTTCCCGATTGCCGGTGAAGTGATCTGCAACCGCAAAGCCTTTGACGACGCAAACGAAAAGGGGCTTGGCGTCCAAGAGTATGCCCCGCGCAGTAAGGCCGCCGAGGAAATTGCCGGCCTCTATAACTGGCTGATGATCGATCTCGGCCTTGAAGCTGAACATCACGCTACTCTGTCAGCGTAAAGGATCCATCAAATGAAAGCGCGAGACCTAGGAATAGAGACGGACATGAACCAGAACAAACGACCAGATCGCAAATTGAAACAGAAACGCGGCGAGAGCGCGAGTGACGCCGAGGCTCCCGCTAGGTACGTTGCACCGTCGCGCCAAGGCAAGAAACCAATCATTACCTATGCTCCTGAATACGCTCGAACAGCCCTCAAGATATTCTGCATGGAGCGAGGAATGTCTGTCGATCGTTTCATGCTTGAAGCTGCCGATGAAAAACTCATGAACATGGGCGCAGACTTTAATCTTAGGGGATTGGACCCCAACGAGAAAGAATGAAGACCCCCGAAAAACCGGGAGCCTTCTTTTTGCTCAACGAGCATTTGCTTTGGGTACACGGACCATCCGTTTATTGCCGTCGCGGTCTTCGCGTTCAGCGTAAATCCACTGAACATTGTCCTCATCCTGCTCAGGAATAGGGAGCTCTGCGCTGTCTGATGAAGCCGGGACGTTGAAGTCTGAATCTATCTCATCAACGAATTCACACTCTTGCTCTGACCTTGTCGGCATCGCCCGAAGAGTGGAGCCGAACAACAGCCACGGACCAAGCGATTTGATTGCCATCATTGTCGCAATCAAAAGCCAGACCGTGAAATCACTCGATACTGACCAGCCAATGAGCGGGACATTGAAAGTCTGACCGACTTTCTTTGCATCGAGGTTTTCAGCAGCAAGACCTGCGGTATCGATCACGACTTGACGATGTCTCGCCAACTCGTCGGTCTTCACTTTATACGCCTTGGCGGCTTCCAACTCGGCCAGTAGCTCCGCATTTTTCGTCCTGTAGTAATTTGGACGAGCCTTGTAGCGGTTATACTCAGCCTCAATCGCCGTTACTGAACGCGTCGGTTTTACCAATGCAGCAATTTCGTCTTCAAGTTCGACAATTCGCTTTAACGCGTTCTCGCGCCTGGCGAGTTCGGGCGCAGCACCAGCATCGATCTTGCTATCAAACAAGACATGAAAACGGCTCTCTTGCATCGCTGAAAGCCCCAGAGCCGGGACCCAAATAGCAATTGCAATAAACGAAGCAAGCAAAGCACCTTGTTTGGCCCGCAATGCTCCGACCGTTAAGCCGATAACGACCCAAACTTCCATCGCCACGAAAGCCGTAAGGTACCAATAACGCATAAAGTCGCCCTCTGGACGACTCGCCAATTGAACCATTCCGACTGCCCAAATAGACAGTCCGGCTAACCCTAAAATGACGGCATACCCAATCAAGTAGAATACCACCTTGCCGATCCTTTGCAGGAGTGACGAAGCGGGTTTTTCGAGATGACTCCCTTTCATGCAGCACTCCTTTCGTACTCATTCAGAGAACTCGAGTTGTACTCATTTATTTAGTTGCATGCAACATAAATCCATGCTTTGTACCCATTTTAGTTGTTATATGGCTAGGGATACCTCGATATGAAAGCCGAAGAACTCACCCGATACCGCGTGCAACTCCGCATGAATTATAAGGAATTTGGACAATGGCTTTCAGAACAAATCGCGGCTCATTCAGACGACTCTAAACCTGTGACGTCTTACTCTCGGCAACGCGTATATGACTGGGAGCACGAAATCGTTGCAGTCCCCGCCAAAGTCGAAGCCGCGATCTTGAGAGTTCAGCTTGAACGGGCACACCAGCAGATGGAAAAGCGTCAAGACAGTGATCATCGCGACTTGTCTGATGACGAACGGGATGCGCGCAGGGGCTTGGACCTAACTGAACGCCGCCTCGCACGCGCGACCGACACATTTCAACATGCCGAAACGACGCTTGATAAGGTGCTCGCGAAGGCGTTCAGAAATATGTCCGCCGCCAAGGCATTTGTGGAATTTCAGCTTCAAAACAATAGCGACAAGCTATTCACGCTGATCCAGAGCGCAAAGGATGGCGACATCCCGTTGGAGGATGGGGAGCCTCTATCCGCGTTCTATCGACTCGGCCCTGATAGCGACATGCTACCTATCTTAGAACAAGCCGCTCAACTCTATCGGCTTGCGCACGCTGACTTCAGAAAAGCAGAGCTTGATCATTCCACTTTCCTCGAAAAAGAGAGCGACAACTTATCGCTGGAAGATCGTCTCACTCTTTTACAAGAGCGCCTAGATCGAGAGCGCGCCCGTGATCGAGATCGCTAATGATCGATCCTGCTGACGCCCACTTCTATCAAGCCATCGCTGATGCCAACGGTATCAACCTGTACGCGCGCTATACAGAACCGGAGGCGGCGCCCCTGATCGATTATTCGGTCAACGAACTCGCCAGACTCCGTAAATCAGGCCGCATTGATTGCTCACAGCTTTCCGCCCGTAAGGTTTACTATTTCGGATTCCAGCTGGTGAAATTCATTCTTAGCCCCACAGAGGAAACATCATGTCTCGCAAAACCGAGAATCGAGCATACCAGATCGGCGACTATTGGCTCTCAAAACAGGCCAGAAGCGACGTCTGGTGCCGCACATGGTACGACCCAAACAGTCGCCAAACTCGACGCTCTAGCTTGCGCGAGGAGGACTTTGAGCTAGCCAAACAAAAGCTCACCGATTGGTTTGTTTTGCAACACTCTAAACCGACGCAAGAAATCGCTCAGGCCACGATCGCGGAGATCTTTGCTCGTTTCTACGAGCATCACGGACAAACGCTGGTGTCCGCTCGCGACGTGAAACGCAACCTCAACTATTGGCTCGATTTTCACGAAGACGCCACGGTTGACGAAGCTGCTAATCAACAGCAGCAAACCAAGTTTCGTGATTGGCTTCACAAAACGCGCGGCATGAGCCTGGCGTCGGTCCGTACATGTCTGCTGATTGGAAAGTCAGCGCTAAATTGGGCGTGGAAACGCGGGGAAATCGCTCAGATTCCATACATTCCACTCGTGAAGCCTCCGAAGCCTGAACCTAAGGGTCGACCTCTTGAAGTCGATGAAGTCGTAAAGCTGTTCGCGCACGCAAAGCAGCAACACATCCGCACGCTGATGGCCTTTATGATTGGCACCGCCGCGCGTACCGGAGCGATGCTCGACATGACGATCGATCAAATCGATATCGAACGCCATCTCATTCATCTCAATCCAGAAGGGCGACCTCAGAACAACAAATTTCGCCCCACCGTAAAGCTCCCGTCGCAGCTGCTCGAATATGCCGCTGAGCGATCCAAGGAGGTGAGCGGATCGATGCTGATCAGCTTCAACGACAAGCCGGTAGCATCGGTGAAGACCAGCTGGCGGAAGTTAGTTTCCGATTGCAAGTTCAATGGCAACGTTCAAACATATTCTTTTCGCCACACCGTGGCCCGATGGATGAGAATGCAGGGCGTTCCTGCTTGGGAAGTTGCCGCTCAGCTTGGTCACAAAGCTCCAGATTTCACAACTACGGAAATCTATGCTCCGTTTGACCCGACCTATTTATCTAAGGCGGTCGCAGCTATCGATGATTTTTTTGGTCTTGTTGCGTGTGAGTTGCGTGTGAAAACGATCTCAGAATATTTGCTAAATGAGGCCTAAGCCTTTGTTTTTTATGGTGCCCGGGGGCGGATTTGAACCACCGACACGCGGATTTTCAATCCGCTGCTCTACCCCTGAGCTACCCGGGCAGGCCAAACAGGGAAGCGGCTTATTAGCCCCCCTCACCGCGCTTGTCCAACGCAGAAATCGTTTTTTTGCAGATCAACTGTATCGCGCGTCGACTTTTAGTTTTTCCGCGTCCGCGGCAGCGGCTACGGCCTGCACGCTGGCCTCCAGATCTGCGAGATAATCATCAATGAAATCGGCATGTTTTGGCGATAACATTAAATGTAAGCTGGGCGGTTGTTTGGTCACAGAGGTGAACCAACCGCGGCGATAAATCTCGCCATAAATCGCAAAAGCGTGATGGTCAGGGTGGCGAAACGCGATCAATCCCAGCATGGGATTGCCTAAAACTTCAAAGCCCAGTCGTTTGACCCCCTCTTCCACTCGCTCGCGTGTGGCACAGACTTGGCCTTGAAGGCGTTTATAGCCTTCGACACCAAGATGGTTCATCACCGCCCAGGCCGCCGAGATTGCGCCGCCGGGACGCGTCCCCGCCAGCGTCGGGGTTTTCATCGGGGCGCCGGACCATTCGTTCATATCAAAGGGCATGAACGCGAAGAGCTCTTCGGATCGAAACAGCACCGTCGAAGCGCCTTTCGCGGCATAGCCATATTTGTGCAGGTCTGCGCTCATCGACTGGACGCCAGGGAGTTCGAAATCAAAAGCCGGCACTGCCACGCCATTCATTCGCGCAAACGGCGCGAAATAGCCGCCAACGCAGGCATCGACGTGCAACCAAATGCCTTTCGCGCGCGCCGCCTCGCTCAACGCCTCAATCGGATCAATAATGCCATGCGGGAAATTCGGCGCTGATCCGACCATCATGATTGTGTCGGAATCACAACTGGCGATCATCGCATCTACGTCTGCCTCAAACGAGCCATCCGTTTTCAGGGGAATGCGACGGATCTCGACATCCATCAAATGCGCGGCCTTATCAAATGCGAGGTGAGCAGAGTATGGTAGAACGATATTCGACCGATCCCGCGCCCGTCCTTGTGACCGGGCATAATCGCGCGCGGTTTTCATCGCCATGGTGATCGAGTCGGTTCCGCCAGATGTCATCGCACCCGTCGCCCCGTCTGGTCCATGCAAAAGGCCGAGCCCCATGGATATCACGTCCTTTTCCATTTGCGCTAAGGATGGAAAGGCCAAAGGCCCTAGCCCATTCTCGGACATAAAAGCGGCATAGGCCTCTTTCTGAATCGCTGCGATTTCTTCGCCAGCATTGAAAACATAAACCGCGGTCCGGCCATCGCGCCATTTGGCGTCATTGGCGCCGCGGCTTTCCATTTCTGATTTGACGTCTGCCCAAGGGCGTCCTTGCTCTGGCATGTTCATCGAATGCATCCTCCGTATGCCGGTAGAATGCGATAGCTGTTTCGGAAAAGCGAGAGGGCGCGACAAATAAATGCCGCGCCCTCTTCTACGGTCTACCTTACCCTGATTAAGACGAAGCGTTGGTCGCTTCTAGCGCCGCGCTGAGTTGTGCAGATCCAAGTCGATCAACAACTTCTGCAACAGCCTCGGTGCGGCATTCCATTTCCGCTGCCCGCTCCTTTGGGGTCGGCCGAGTGGTCGAGTTCCGGCACACACGCTTGGCAGCTTTTTCGAATTTGACCAGCACGGTCTTCACGTCTTGCGGGTCATTAAGATCCAAGCCAGCAATCGAGACGCTCACGCTTCGAATGGTCAGATCATCAGAAGACTCCGCAGTTGCGGGCAGCATTGCCAGTGCGGCCATAGAAGCGAAAATGGCGGTGACGGTTTTGGTGGCAGTTTTCGGGAGAGTCATTTTTATCCTCCTGGTGAGGTTTCTGTTGTTATCTCTCCCTTGAATCAGTGTGTAGCACACTTTTATCGAAAAACAATATGAACTTTTTGTTACTACAGTTGTAACACACCAATAACATCTCCCCCTTCCCCAGAACCGCGGAGCCGGTTAGTCAGACAACATGGCGAAATCACACTTTGTTTGTCAGTCCTGCGGTGCCGTCCATTCCAAATGGTCTGGGCGATGTGATGCATGCGGCGAATGGAACACGATGACTGAAGAAGCAGCATCTGGCCCGCCAGGCGGTTTGAAAGCGGCCAAAGCTGGGACCAAGCAAAGCAGCAAAGCCAAATTCTCCGCTTTGGACGGCGACGATGCACCGCCTGAACGAATCATTCTCGGCGTCGATGAATTGGATCGCGTGTTTGGCGGCGGAATTGTTCCAGCCAGCGCGACGCTGATCGGCGGCGATCCTGGGATCGGCAAGTCCACACTCTTGCTGCAAGTCGCCGCGCGATTGGCCCGCAACGGCTTGAAGGCGGTATATGTCTCAGGCGAGGAGGCGACGGCACAAATCCAAGACCGCGCGCGGCGTCTAAAAGTCGCCGATAGCCCGGTTCAGCTCGCCACCGAAACCGACCTGCGCAAAGTCCTTTCAGCCCTCAAGTCTGCCAAGCCCGACTTTGTGGTCATCGACTCTATCCAGACCATGTGGTCCGACAGCTTGGAAGCGGCGCCAGGCAGTGTCAGCCAAGTGCGTGCCTGCGGACAAGAACTGACCCGCTGGGCCAAAAAGTCCGGCGCCGCGCTCATCTTGGTCGGCCATGTCACCAAAGAAGGCCAAATCGCCGGCCCACGCGTGGTCGAACATATGGTCGATACGGTGTTCTATTTTGAGGGCGAACGCGGCCACCAGTTCCGGATTTTGAGGGCGGTCAAGAATCGCTTCGGGCCAACCGACGAGATCGGCATATTCGAAATGCATCAATATGGCCTCGCCCCCGCGCGGGAGCCTTCGGCGCTCTTCCTCTCAACGGAGGCGGATGATGGCGGCGGCGCGGCCGTGTTTGCAGCGATGGAGGGCTCACGCCCGGTGCTCGCAGAAGTTCAAGCTTTGGTCGCGCCGAGCGCTTATGGCACGCCGCGCCGGTCGATTGTCGGGTGGGACAATAATCGCCTGGCCATGCTGCTCGCTGTGCTAGAGGCGCGCTGCGGTGTGTCTCTGGGCGGGCGGGATGTTTATCTCTCGGTCGCTGGCGGCTATCGCATTGCAGAGCCAGCAGGTGACTTGGCGGCCGCCGCCGCCCTCCTCACGTCCGCCGCCAATCAATCAGGACCGGAAAAGGCCATCTATTTTGGCGAAGTGGCTTTGTCCGGTGCGATCCGCCCGGTCGCCCGAATGGAACAACGTCTGAAAGAAGCCGCGCGCCTCGGATTTGAACGGGCATTTGTGCCGGATGGCAGTCCAACGGCGATAGAAGGCTTGACGATTAGCCCGATCAAGCGCCTATCTGATTTAGTAGAGTTGATCGCACCGGAAGCTGCCGCATGATGGAAGCCCTTACAGCCTTTGATGCCGTCGCGATCGTCATCGTGATTGTTTCGACATTGATGGCTTTAGCGCGTGGCTTCATGCGAGAACTGGCGACTCTCGGCGCTTTCATTGCAGCAATCGCGGCGGCCTTTTTCGCGCGAAAGTTTTTCGTCGCACAGCTCGATAATCTGTTGCCTGCAAATTCACCGGCTTGGATGCCCGACGCGATTATCTTCGTCGTCGTCTTCTTACTGGTCTATGTCGCGGTGGCTTGGTTTGGCGCGAATTTGTCAAAGACCATTCAAGGCGTCGATGGAATCGGTTTGCTTGACCGCGTGGCCGGCGGATTGTTCGGATTTGCTCGTGGCGGAGTCGTGCTCATTTTCTTTGTATATCTGCTCAATCTCGCCATGGACCGTGATCAGATTCCAGAATTCGTAACCCAAGCAAGGACTTATCCGGTTATTGCCGCAGGGGCGAACTATCTCAGCGACCGCGCGCCGGAGCTCGCCGAACGCACTTCACAAACATCTGAACTTGACGTGGAGAGCGTCTCAGAATAATCCGCGCACGAACAGACCGTGAGGGTTAGTCGAATGCTCTTTGACCATGATGACGACAAGCCTCGCGAGGAATGCGGCGTCGTTGGCGTCTTCGGACACGCTCAAGCCGCACTCTTAGTTGCCCTCGGATTACACGCCCTTCAACATCGCGGCCAAGAAGCCTGCGGCATCACCACGTTCGATGGGGACCGCTTCCATGGCGAGCGGCATATGGGTCTGGTTGGCGAGAATTTCGGCGGGGATGTTTCTGAACGTTTGCCTGGCGATCGCAGCATTGGCCACAACCGATACTCGACTCAAGGCAAGCCCGCGATCCGCAACATTCAGCCGGTCTATGCGGACTTAGACACAGGCGGGTTCGCAATCGCGCACAATGGTAACCTAACCAATGCACGCGCCATTCGAAAACGGTTGGTGCGCCGAGGATCGATCTTCCAATCCACCATGGATACTGAAGTCATCCTGCACCTCCTCGCCCGCAGTGACCAAGACTCCGTTGCCGACAGATTTATTGACGCCATCCGCAAAATTGAGGGTGGCTTTTCTTTGGTCGGTATGACCAACAAGAAGCTGATCGGTGCGCGCGATCCTTCGGGTCTCCGCCCACTCGTACTTGGCCAGATTGGCGATGGCTATGTCTTGGCGTCAGAGACCTGCGCGCTAGATTTGATGGGCGCTGAATTCGTCCGAGAAATTGATCCGGGTGAAGTCATCATCATCAATGAAGAAGGCATTCGATCGTACAATGCCTTCCCATCACAACCGGTACGGCCGTGCCTGTTTGAATATGTTTATTTTGCCCGCCCTGACAGCATTGTTCAGGGCCGCTCTGTTTATGAGGTTCGTCGCAAGATGGGCCATCAACTCGCCCAAGAGCATCCGGCAGATATTGATGTTGTTGTCCCGGTCCCAGACTCAGGTGTACCGGCCGCGATCGGATTTTCAGAGCATTCTGGCGTGCCCTTCCAGCTCGGCATCATTCGCAGCCACTATGTCGGCCGGACATTCATCCAGCCGACTCAAACGGGCCGTCAACGTGCCGTTTCGCGTAAGCACTCACCAAACCGCGCTGTGCTTGAAGGCAAACGCGTTTTGCTGGTCGACGATTCAATTGTGCGTGGCAACACATCCCGCAAAATCGTCCAAATGGTGCGCGACGCTGGCGCCAAGGAAATCCACTTCCGGTCCGCCAGTCCTCCGATCACACATCAGGACTTTTATGGCATCGACATGGCCGATCGCACCGAACTCTTAGCGGCCAATCACACGCTGGAAGAGATGCGCGAGTATTTGCAGGTGGAAAGCCTTGGATTCCTCTCCGTGCCGGGCCTCTACCGCGCGATTGGCGTCGATTACGATCCAGAGACGCCGGCCTTTGCAGATCACTGCTTCACCGGTGATTATCCAACCCGCCTGATCGATCACGATCAGAATGAAAGCAGCAAAGAAAGACAGCTATCTTTGCTGGACTAGCGCGCTGCGCTTCGCTACGGCGCGGTCATGGATAAACGTATCACGCTCGTTACTGGCGCTTCGCAAGGCCTTGGTCGTGCCGCCAGCCTCGCTCTTGCCCAAGCTGGGCATCATGTCATTGGTCTTGCGCGATCCAAAAAAGCGCTGGAAAGCCTGGATGATGAGATCCGCGCGCGCGGCGGCTCAATGACGCTGATCCCATTCGATTTAAAAGATGCCGCAGCCTTTGAACCGCTCGGCCAGGCCATTTCAGACAAATTCGGACGAATTGACGGCCTCCTCGGCAATGCCGGGTTGCTCGGCACAATCGGTCCTTTGCAAGCCGGTGGCGAGCGTCAGTTCAATGAAGTGATCGATGTTAATCTGAACGCGAATTGGCGGCTCATCCGGGTCATGGATCCATTGCTGCGCCGCTCCGAGACACCGCGCGCTTTGTTTGTCACATCAGGTGTTGTACCGCGTCCGCGCGCGTTCTGGGGTCCGTATCAAGCCTCGAAAGCCGGGCTTGAAGCTTTGGTCTATGCCTGGGCCGATGAGAATGAGCAGACCGCGTTGCGGGTCAATCTATTCGACCCTGGCGCCACGCGCACACAAATGCGCGCCGACGCAATGCCGGGAGAAGATCCCATGACGCTGCCGTCGCCCGAAGAGGTTGCCGTTCATATGGTGCCGATGCTTGAGGCCTCAGAAACGCGTCACAATGCGCGGATCAATGTGAGAGATCTTCTTTAGCCCCTACTCACCCGACGACATCGTTTGGGAATCCACTCAATCCGTGCCACCTTTTGCGCATCAGCACGAGATGGGAGCGCGGCAGGATGCGGTGGTTGATTTGGACGATACTGGCGGTGGTCGCCCTGGGCGCAATCGGATTTTTCTATCTCCAATCTCGTCTCAGCGCGCCCGTGATGTCGGATTCGGTTGTCTCCGAGCTTAGAGCCGAAGCCGCCGCACAAAACGAATCCGCATTTGATGCGCCACAGCCTGAGCCCGCAATATACCCCGCGCCCAGTGCCACGAAGAATGTCTATTTCGGCGATCTTCACGTGCATTCCGCGATTTCATTCGACTCTTATATTTTCGGCAATCGCCTCTCTCTAGATGACGCCTACAGATTTGCGCGCGGCGAATTGGTCGAGAATGCAGTCGGGGAAGAAATGCAACTCACGCGTCCGCTCGATTTCGTTGCGATCACCGATCATGCCGAAGGCTTTGGTCTGCACGAAGCCTGTGACCTGGCCGACATGTCAGATGAGTTACAGGCTTATTGTGATCGCATGGAACGCCCGGACGCGCGGTTTTTCCTGGAATTGCGAGCGCAAGGCGAACAGCGTCCGCCACAGCCGGTTCTCGATGGATATCTCGGCAGCGTTGAAGCGGCGAATGCCCTCAAGTCAGCAACTTGGCGGCGCGTCGTCGAAGCCGCTGATCGCCACAACCAACCCGGCGAACTGACAACGTTTGCGGCCTACGAATACTCGCCGCCGCTGCCCGATCGAGGAAAGATCCATCGCAATGTGATCTTTCGAGGCAGCGACACGCCGAGCCATGCACCGTCAGCATTTGACGCGCTGACCGAGCTTGATCTGTGGCGGCAGCTGAACACGCTGTGCAGCGGGACGTGTGAGTATCTGACCATTCCGCACAATCCGAACAAATCCTGGGGTCTGGCCTTTGCCAGCCAGACCATTGATGGAGATCCTTATACCGAAGCTGACTGGCGTCTTCGCGATGCGGTGGAGCCGATCGTCGAAATGTTTCAAGTCAAAGGAAATTCAGAATGCGTCATCGGCTTTGGCACCACAGACGAAGACTGCGCATTCGAACAATTCCTACCGGTCTGCGAAGAGGATCTTGAGACTGGCTGTATCTCGTCAACATCCATGGTCCGCGATGGCTTGAAGAAGGGGCTCGCGCTGGAGGATGAGCTCGGCTTCAACCCGTTGGCAGTTGGATTGATCGGCAGCACAGACGTGCACAATTCCAATCCCGGTGATGCTGAGGAGTGGGACTATCGCGGCGCTAGCGGCGCACTAAGCGCCCCCGCAAAAACCAGGCTAACGGCCCCGCGCGCCCGCAGTCTGAACAATAATCCGGGCGGTCTGGCGGCGATTTGGGCGACGGAAAATACCCGCGACGCGCTGTTCAACAGTATGCAACGCAAGGAAGTGTATGCCACCAGTGGCACCCGGATCGGGCTTCGGTTTTTCGGCGGCTTCTCGCTCTCTCCGTCCATGATGGATGCGCCTGATTTGCTCGAACAAGCATATGCGTCTGGCGTACCGATGGGCAGCACATTGCCGAGCGAGGGCGACGAAGTGCCGACCTTCTTGCTGTGGGCTGTTCGGGATCCCCTATCAGCGCCGCTGGACAGAATTCAGATTATCAAAGCTTGGACTCAAAATGGCGAACCGTATGAGACTGTGTTCGATGTGGCTTGCAGCGATGGTCGCGCCCCCGATGTACAGTCCGCGCAGTGCCCGAAAACGCAAGCGAGTGTCGATCTCTCCGATTGTTCCTTCGCCACGGATCTTGGCGCTGCAAGTCTCAAACAGGTCTGGACCGATACCGATTATGCCGCCGATCAGAACGCGGTCTATTACGTTCGCGTGATTGAGAACCCAACCTGTCGCTGGTCGACATATGACAGCCTGCGGCTGGGTCAAGACCCCGTCAGCATCATCACGCCAACCATTCAGGAAATGGCTTGGTCGTCACCGATCTGGATCAGCCCAAACTAATGCTTACGCCGAGCTTTGTCGGCATATGGATTAGCACCTTGCTTGACGATCAAACGAATGGGCACGCCCGGTAAGTCGAAGGCTTCGCGCAAACCATTGACCAAATATCGCTTATACTGCTCGGGCATCTGATCGCCGCGTGATGCGATCAACACAAACGTTGGTGGGCGAGCTTTGATTTGCGCCATGTAGCGCGGTTTGATGCGTTTGCCTTGGACGCTTGGCGGCGGATTGCGCTCGATCATATAGCGCAGCCAGCGATTGAGGTCGCCGGTTTTGACCCGCGCGCACCAATCATCATAGGCTTTCGCAACTGCGGGCATGAGGCGCTCGATCCGCTTCCCGGTAAGCCCGGACAGGGTCACCAGAGCGGCCCCTTTGGCCTGAGGCAGATGTTCTTTGAGCCGGCGTTCTAGCTCTTTCATCGCCATGCCGTGATTTTTGATCGTATCCCATTTCGAGACCACGAAGACGATGGCGCGCCCTTCTCGAATGGCAAGGTCAGCGATTTGAAGATCTTGCTTCTCGAACGAATCTTCCGGATCCATGACCAGCGCGACGACGTCGGCATATTTCAGAGAGCGGACGGTTTCGCCGGTCGACATTTTCTCAAGCCGCTCTTGGACTTTCGATTTCCGTCGCAGACCAGCTGTATCCACCAGACGGACCTCTCGCCCTTCCCAGCTCCATCGCAGCGTAACGGAATCGCGGGTAATCCCAGCTTCGGGCCCGGTCAGCAAGCGTTGTTCGCCGACCAGTTGATTGATCAAAGTTGACTTGCCTGCGTTCGGACGCCCGACAATCGCCAGACGAATGGGGCGCGTTTTGGTGGCCGCTTTGGCGTCCTCAATCGCTTCGCCTTCCGCATCGTCGTCGATTCCAGCTTTCTCAAACGCCGCTTCAAGCTTGGCCTCGTTGAGAAATGGGTCATCCATATCCAAGCCTTCAAGCTGGTCGAGAATGCCATGATTGAATCTGTCTTCTTCCTCGGCCTCTTCTTCTTTCAGCGCGTTCTCAAACGCCTCTTCGCCAAGCGCCTCGCGAATGCCTGAATACAGATCTGACAAGCCCTCTCCGTGCGCGCCAGACAGACCGACCGGTTCACCCAGACCTAGGTTCCAAGCCTCGAGCAGCCCGTCATCACCGGCGCGGCCTTCGGCTTTGTTTGCGGCCAGCACAATCGGCATATCTGCTCGGCGAAGAATTTGCGCAAAGCGCTCATCCATCGCGGTGACGCCGACGCGGGCATCAATCAGGAATAGCGCCAACTCGGCTTCCCGAATGGCGATTTCAGTTTGCTGACGCATGCGCGCTTCAAGCGAGTCATCAGAAACGTCTTCGAATCCCGCCGTATCGATCAGGATCAGCGGAAGATCCGCCAGACGCCCTTCGGCCTCCTTACGGTCACGCGTCACACCTGGCTGGTCATCGACCAAGGCCAATTGCTTTCCGGCAAGCCGGTTAAACAGCGTCGACTTGCCCACATTGGGGCGGCCTACAATAGCGATTTTCAATGGCATCACGCGCCTCAATTCAATCCATTGCGCGCGCAGAGGTCGGCTTAGCGAACCGCCACGAGACGCGCGTCATCGGTCAGGACAATCAATTTGTCCTGAACAGCAATCGGCTCGATATAGACAGGATCGCCAATTTTCAAGCGGTCGGTTTCATTCCCACTCTGTGGATCGAAGGCGATGAGCTCACCTTTGGATGAGACGACGAGAATACGATTGGACGCAATCACGGGTCCTGCATAGGTCAAGCGGCCTTCTTGTTTCTTCTCTTTGGCAAACTTGGTCAAACCCTTGACCCAGACGACCTGACCGGTGCCCGCTTTGATACAGGCAAGATCTCCGTCGACGCCCATGATGAACAAGTACTCGCCGGCCAAAGCTGGCGCCTGCGTGGTGCCGATTGGCTGTTGCCAGACGCGGTTGCCGGTGCGCCCATCAATCGCGGCCAAAACGCCGGACTGACTGGCGGCGAAGACCAGACCGCCGCCGAGAATGGGGCGCGCGCCAATATCATTGATAGAAGAGATCGGCGTAAACTGACCGACACTTGCCAAAGCTTCGCTCCAGAGCCGCCGGCCATTCGAGGCCAAATAGGCAATCACTTCGCCGGATGAATAGGGTGCGACGACAATATCTTCAACAGCGGCAGGGCTTGGCGACCCGAGCACACGGGCGGATTCGGCAATCGCCTGGTCGCTCCACAGCAAAGCCCCGCTGGCCAGATCGAGCGCCAGAACTTCATTATTGTTCGATGAAACGAAGATGCGGCCATCCTTAATCGTCGGCGAGCCCGTCATCGGCGCTTCGGTTTGGGTGCGCCAAATCTCACTGCCATTATTCGCGTCGAGCGCGGCAACAAAGCCGAACCCGCTGGCAATGATCAAACGGTCGCCTTCAAGCGCGATGCCAGCGCCAATGCCGGTGCCATCGCGGCGATTGTCAGAGTCGAGTTTCTCACTCCAGCGACGATTGCCGGAAGCTGCATCCGTGGCGACAATCATTTGGCGCGAGTCGATGGTGTAAATCGTGTCATTTGACGCGACCGGCGGCGTCGTCAGGGCGGAACGGCGATCCGAGCCATCACCGACCTTGGCCCGCCAGGCGACATCCAAATTCTCAGCCACGGCGATGTGCCCAATCGCTTTACTGGCGCGGCTGCCCGCTTGCGGCCAACCATCGGTGAGTTCGCGCGGCGTCGGCAGAGTAATCACTTCACTCAGGAGCGTGGGATCCGGTTCGAGCGCGTCATCGCCCAGAACCATCGTAATCCGGCCTTCTTTATCCAACGCCTCTTGTGCTTCACGGTCACTCCGACCGCGGTCCAAGATTGAACATCCGACCAAGCCGAGGCTCGTGACGAGAATTAAGACAGATCTGGAAACAGATTGAACGCTCATTCAGGCGCCTCCTCAGTCGGTGCGTCGAGCTCTGGCTCGACCACAATATCGGTATCGTCCGCGGGTGCGGGTGCGGGTGCGGGTTCGGTCTCGATGATCGGTGGCAACGCATCGAGTGCTTGAGTCGCACGTGTAACCACGCCAGGTGGCACATTTTGGGCAAGTCTGAGAAAACTAAATTCGCGGCGCGCGAACTCAATGTCGCCATCCTGAAGGGCCTTGGCTGCGATCAACTCTTTTGCCAGGGCGCCAAACGGTCCGTCATCATTGGCAAGCGGCGCAAGCATGGTTTCAATCTCGCTGCGGGTTGCATTGTCGGCTTTCAAATAGGCCGATTTGATCAGGGCGAGCTTCTCCGTCGGCTCGGCCGCCTCGCCGACTGAGCTGCCGAGGACATCTGCCGCCGCCAAGACATCGCCATTTCCGTCCAACCGAACACCTGCCAAATAGTGCGCCGCAATTTTCGACGGCGCAATCTCGTCGCCGACAATGGCGGAGAGCTGAGACGCAGCCTCTTCATAGTTACGTGCTTCAACTTCGTTTAGCGCCGATTCTAAACGCAAAGCTTCGCGCTCTGCGGTCTGCTCAGATTGGATCTGCAGATATTCGTTCAGCGCGACGCCGCCAATTAACAGGGCCGCGCCGATATAGGCGAATACGCCATATCGTTTCCAAAGACCCGACATGCGGTCCTGACGTAAACCTTCTTCGACTTCTTCAAAAATATCAGCCAAAAACAGTCTCCAGAGATAATCTACGGCGTAATTCGGCGCACCCTAACCGCGCCCGTCCGTGCCCGCAACGGACAAGGTTAGCTGCTTACAGTTTTCGAGAGTTTATACGTCTGCGCTTCGCCCGGAAAGGCGCGCGATTTGACTTCTGCAGCGTAAGTTTCAGCGGCTGCGCCGATCACCGATTTCAAGTCCGCATTCTTTTTGACGAATTTTGGCACCCAATCCGTCATTCCCAACAAATCATTGGTGACCAAAATTTGTCCGTCGCATCCAGCGGATGCGCCAATGCCAATCGTTGGGCACCTCACGGAGGCGGTAATTTTGTCGGCCAAGTCCGGTGCGACCCCCTCCACGACGATCGCAAATGCGCCTGCTTCGTCGGCAGCGACGGCTTCAGCGATCACGCGCTCCCACTCATCTTCGGTCCGTCCTTTGGCGCGGAACCCGCCATCGACATTGATCGCTTGAGGGCGCAAGCCGACATGTCCCATGACCGGAATACCACGTTCGACCATATGCGCGATTTGCGTGGCCGCATACGCCCCGCTTTCAATCTTCACTGCCTGGCAGCCGGTTTCCTGCATGATCCGTGCGGCGTTCAAAAAGGCCTGGTCGGAATTGGTTTCATACGACCCAAACGGCATATCGACGACGACAAAAGCTTGCGTTGCGCCGCGCATCACCGCTTGGCCATGCAGAATCATCATTTCCATGGTGACGCCGACAGTGGATGGAAGGCCGTGTACAACCATGCCCAGGCTGTCGCCGACCAATAATATATCGCAATGTGGATCGAGGATTTGCGCCACTTGCGCGTCATAGGCGGTCAAGCAAACCAGCGGATCGCCGCCTTTTGCTTTGGCAATATCTCTGACCGTTTTGCGCCGGGTTTTAGCCTGAGCGGACATAGCATTCCTTCAAATGGAAAATCTTGCATCCGCTTTAGCAGACCGCCCTTTGAGAACAAGGCTCAAGGCTGCTTAGAAACCCAGGTAAGCTCTAGACCGGGAGCGCCCGCACGCCAATCAAGATTGGATGCAACCAAACCAAGAACAGTGCCCAAACCGCCAGCCCGCCGACAACCGCGACAATATCCATGGTCATACTCGTCGCCGCATCTGGCCCCGGACCGATATCGCCGCGCTGCTTGACCATGATCCGGTCAAACACGGCGAATGCCAAGAAGCTGCCGAACAGAATCACCGAGTTAAGCTCACCATTCGCCAATAAATGCCCGACGGCCCATATTTTCACCGAGAGCAGCATTGGATGCTTGGTCATCTGCTTGATTCGCCCAGTTGGGATTTGCGAGGCGATCAGCAGAATCATCGCGGGAATCATCAAGATCAAATTGAGGTGCGCCATCCAAGTTGGCGGCGTATACAATAGGCCAGCGCCACGGGTCGCACCAAACCCATAGACGATTAGGACGAAGCCAATCAGAGAGACGATGCTGTAGAGCCCCATATATGGGCCATAACCCATACGGCTTTTGATATCTTTCTCCGGCACTCTCGACCGGACTGCCGAGTAGAAATGAATTCCGAAGAATATCGCGAGGCCCAAAAGAAACAGTGTCATGACGTGCCCTCCTTGACGTCCATACAAAGCCTAAAACTTCTTTTTTGACAAAGGATTCCACGTCCTGACCGTCAAACTTTTCAAAAAGTTCACAATCAGGCCCTTGCCCTTTTTCGATAATCTGTTATTGAAAAACAATAATCAATGTAAGAGGAACGATATGAACCACTTCATCAAACTCAGTGCTGCTGCCGCAGTTGCTGCCACCACAATTGGCTTCACGGCACATGCTGCTGACGCTGAAAGCAATTGGTCACTTGGCGACAATAACGGCACGCCATTCTTGTACATGTCGGACCCAACCGGCCCAAGCGTTACGCTGACTTGCTCTGAAAAAATGGGCGTTCAGGCGGTCATTTACCTCAACGGCAACGGCATCGATGACCTGGCGCTAAACGGCAATTCACGCATCACCACTCGCAATGTAGAAATGTCTTCGGACACGACTCAAACGAGAGATGGCGATTGGGCCTATTTCCGCCGCGCGAAAACGCTGATTTCCACCCGCGGGTGGCAAGGCAAGCGGATCTATAACGCAGCCGTGTCTGGCAGCTCGGTCTCGTTCGATATCTCTCGCGTCGGCGAATACACCATTACGCCGCCAGCCGTGAACGACGAATTCAAATCATTCGTCGCAGACTGTTCTTCAATCTAGTCTGAATTATTCAGCTGCGGCGGGGACGATGGTTACGCTCTCGCCGCAGCCGCACGCATCCGTTTGGTTCGGATTGGTAAACGTGAACTTTTCGTGCAGCAAGGTCGTCTCATAGTCGACGACGGAGCCGAGCAGAAACAATACCGCCTTGGCATCTACGACGATTTTCACGCCTTTATCCTCGACAATCTCGTCTAGCGCTTCGGGCGCTTCGACATAGTCCATAATGTATTCCATGCCGGCACAGCCGCCATTGGTGACCCCTACCCGCAAAAATCCGGTGCCTTTTTCAGACATGATTTCAGACACACGCGCCGCAGCAGCGTCGGTCAGGGTTACAAGTTTGGGTCGAGGTCGTCTGGCCATGGCTCTTACATAGGGTCGAAACGCTTGCGCTTCAATTAAAGCATATTCAGCGCCAAACGCGCTTCATCGGACATTCGCGAAGGATCCCACGGCGGATCGAAGGTCAGGCGCACCTCAACATCCGAGATGCCCTCGACCGTGCGGGCGGCGGTTTCAATCCAGCCTGGCATGTCACCCGCGACCGGACATCCGGGTGCGGTCAGGGTCATATCGATGTCAACTTTGCGATCATCATCGATATCGACTTTGTAAATCAGTCCAAGCTCGTAAATATCTACTGGAATTTCAGGATCATAGACAGTTTTGAACGCCGCGATCAAATCATCCGTGATGCGGTCAAGCTCATGTTGCGGAATCGCCGATTTGGTCTCTTCCGGCGCGTCCGGTGCAGAGACATCAATCACATCGCGAGGGGTCATATCGTCGGCCATATCGCTCTCTATATAAGCATCCCGCGCGCTTTGTGTAGCGCCTCTATGAATGCGTCCACTTCAGACTCTGTATTGTATAGCGCGAAACTCGCCCGCGCAGTCGCCGAGACGCCGAGATGGTCCATCAAAGGTTGCGCACAATGGTGCCCTGCCCGGACGGCGACGCCATAGCGATCCAAGATTTGCGCCAAGTCGTGCGGATGTGCGCCATCGATCGAGAAAGACAGGACCGCACCCTTGCCAGGCGCCGTGCCGTGGACACGCAAGCCATTGATCCCACGAACCGCCTCATAGGCTTTCTGATAGATCGCATGCTCGTGCGCCAGGACCGCAGTCTTGTCGAACTGGTTCAGCCAATCGATCGCTGCCCCAAAGCCGATGGCTTGCAGAATGGGCGGGGTTCCAGCTTCGAACTTATGTGGGGCTTCATTATAGGTCACGCGGTCGCGCTCGACGATCTCAATCATCTCGCCGCCGCCTTGGAAGGGCCGAAGCCGCGCCAATGCATCGGCTTTGCCATAGATCGCGCCAATCCCGCTTGGGCCATAAATCTTGTGACCGGTGAGGACATAATAGTCGCAATCGAGCGCCTGAACATCGACCTCGAGATGGACGCCGGCTTGGCAGCCATCAAACAGGACTTCGGCGCCAGCGGCGTGCGCCAATCGCGTAATCTCTGCCGCATCTGTCACGGTGCCGAGCACGTTCGACATGTGCGTGACAGCCACCATTTTGGTCTTTTCAGAGAGCGCCGCTGCATAGGCCGCCATATCTAGCGCACCGGTCTCGTCGACATCGACCCATTTCAACACCGCGCCATAACGCTCCCGCAGGAAATGCCAGGGCACGATATTGGAGTGGTGTTCCATAATCGACAGCACGATCTCATCGCCGGGCTGAATGTCACCTGCAATGCCATTGGCGACCAAGTTGATCGCTTCGGTGCCGCCTTTGGTGAAGATGATTTCGTTCACCGAACGCGCATTGATGAAGGCCCGCACTTTTTCCCGCGCAGCTTCATAAGCCTCCGTGGTCTCATTCGCGAGCGTGTGAATGCCGCGATGGACATTGGCATAGGCGGTCCGCGCCTGGTCCGACATCGCATCCAGGACTGCGTTTGGCTTCTGGGCGCTGGCGGCATTGTCGAGATAGACCAGCGGCTTGCCGTTCACCTCACGCGACAGGATTGGGAACTCTGCGCGAATGGCGTCGAGATCAATCGGACGCGCCATTAAACGCTCTCCGCCAAGAAGCTGCGCGCCGCGTCCACTAACGCCTCTTGGACGCTTTCATGCGCATCTTCTAAGGCCTCAGCGACGAACGCCTCGGTCAGCAGCGCCCGGGCCTCGGCCTCTGGAATGCCGCGCTGGCGCATATAGAAGAGCTGATTAGGATCGAGCGCGCCGGATGTGTTGCCGTGCGCACACTCAACATCATCGGCATAAATTTCGAGCTCAGGCTTGGCGAACACCACCGCGCCATCTTCGAGCAGTAAAGCCTGATGCTGCATGTCCGCATCGGTGTGCTGCCCGACGGTGCGGGGCACATAGAATTTTCCTTGGAACACTCCTGTGCCGCCATCGAGGACTGCACCTTTGGTCAGCTGCCGGGTCACAGATGACGGCGCGCCATGGCGGACCAGGCTGGTAAAGTCGGCATGATAGCCGTCGGCGCACAGATAAGCCCCGTTAAGGGTCGCATGCGAGCCGCTTTCCTGATGCTTCAATTGCGTTTCAAGCCGCGCCACTTGCGCCCCGAAGGCGAGTGCGGTTTGGCTATACTCAGACTTGTCGCCGAGGTTGACGACCGCCGTAATGGCTTGTGCTTCGTCGGCGCTGCCACGTTGAAACACGGTGCGGCGAACCTGCCCGCCTTCCTGCATGCCAATCTCGATCAAGAAGGACGAGAACCCGGCGCCGCCGACATGGCTTTCGATCAGGTCAAGGCTGGCGCCAGGACGAACCACCACAGCGACCCGCGCGAAATTCGCTTCGTCCCGGTCGCCGCGCATGATAATGTGCAAGGGCGTGTCGGTCGGTTCGGTGACCTCAATGATCAGCGTATCCAGTCCGCCGACGCGCCCAGCCAGAGCGGCGGTCATCGCGCCGAGCGGAACATCTTCAGCATTGCCGAGCGCTTGGCTGTCTTCGCGCGGGTGCAGCTTGATGCCCGCCGGCAAATTGTCCGGCAAGGTCACGCCGGTGGCGGTAAACTCGATAATCGGTGCATTCGGGGTCGGCAACGGCTCAGCCTGGCTCGCCTGTTTAGACGCTTCGACTGAGGCGACCGCAGCTTTGAAGTCTGTCCATTTCCAGGCTTCCATACGGCGATGCGGCAGCCCGGTTTCGGCGAAGGCAAAGAAGGCCCGCTCACGCTGTCCGTTTTCCGGCAGCATGGCGTAGCGCGCAATCAATTCCAGCTCAGCTGGTCCTGGATTGCGAAACTTTTCTTTCAGCGCATCGATCGACAAAGTCACTAGGCGGCCTCTCCCAGCACACCATCATAGCCTTCATTCTCCAGCCGAAGCGCCAATTCTGGGCCGCCCGTCTTAATGATTTTGCCATTTGCCAGGACGTGCACTTTGTCGGGTTTGATATGATCGAGCAGGCGCTGATAGTGGGTGATGACCAGCATGCCGCGCTCAGGACTGCGTAGCGCATTGACGCCGTCGGCGACGGTCCGCAAGGCATCAATGTCGAGGCCGGAATCCGTCTCGTCGAGGATGGCGAAGCGGGGTTCGAGCATCATCATTTGGAAAATCTCGAGCCGCTTTTTCTCGCCGCCTGAGAAGCCAACATTAACCGGACGTTTCAGCATCTCCGTTGTGAGATTGAGCTGTTTGCCAATTTCTCGCGACTTTTTGATAAAGTCGGGGGCAGAGATTTCTGCCTCGCCGCGCAGTTTGCGCTGGGCATTCATCGCCGTGCGAACAAAGGTCATGACTGGGACGCCGGGGATTTCGACCGGGTATTGGAAGGACAGGAAAAGGCCTTTCCCGGCGCGTTCTTCTGGGTCCATATCGAGCAAGTCATCGCCGTCCAGCGTCGCGCTGCCGCCGGTCACCTCATAGCCGTCGCGGCCGGTCAGGATGTAAGACAGAGTGGATTTGCCAGCCCCGTTCGGCCCCATAATCGCATGAACCTCGCCCGCAGGCACCTCGAGAGACAGACCGGTCAAGATGGTCTTGGCCTCATCCTCTTCGCCAACGGTGGCGCGTAAATCGTCGAGTTTTAACATGGGGCGCATGTAGAGCTGATTGGCACAGATTCAAAGTGCAAAAGGCCGCACGCCTGCCGAAAATCAGCCTGGCCAATCCCGGCGGTCCATGCCGAGCAGGTCTTGGCCGCTTGTGGCGGCGTCCAGATCGACTTCATTGACGAGGAAATTGCCAATGAAATGAACACTTTCTTCTTTGCCATGGACGACCCGCTTCAAGGCCGTGTTGATCGGCGTCGCCGCCCCTTGCGGACCGACCAGGACGAACAGATCAAATTCTGGTGAAATGCCATAATGTTCGGCGAATGTTGGGTTGGCGCCAACAAATGCATCGAACCGCTCCCACTGCCAGTTGAGGTGGGAATTGGCGCGAATGGTTTGACCAAGATACAGGCCTGCGAAAATCACCGAATTGTCGCCGCGGCCATCCATCATCAGCGACTCGCCCGCTTTGCCGGTCTCAGACTGCAAACGATTGATTGTGTGAATGTCGCCAAGCCATTTGTCGATCACCAACAAGCTTTCCAGCGAATAATCCAGTTTAGAGCGATCAAGCCGGTTCGGCAGCAGCAGCAACCGATCTCCCTCTTGCCCCATAAACCGTTCAAGCGCAGCGTTGATATCGGTCACTTGAACAGAGGCCGTCAAAGGCTGAACCGCACTGCCATTCGGCGCGAGATAAATCCGCTCAGACGCCGGCGCACTGGCACACCCTGCCAAGGCAATCGCCAGCCCCCCGAGCCAAAAACGGGACAGTTTCGTTAATTTTCGTCTCTCACGCGAATTCATGACACTATTCGGAGCAAATGCCGTGCCGAACCCGATTTGCCCTTTCTTTTCGGGAAAATCTTGAAAACAACGTCGCCAATTCTTATTGTTTATCAATAAGAGTAATAAGAAGGATGTTAGCTATGTGGCTGTTTTTATTATGGTGGTGCGTGGACGATCATATCGCCCAAGCCTTTGAGACTCCAGGTCTCGGCGAGCTCCCGCTCTGGGTGCCGCTGATTCTGTCGCTGGCCTTCTCGTTCACCTTTAGCCAATCGGCGAAGCGGGCTGGGAGATAAGCTTAATCGACCAAATTGAGCTGACGTTCAATTCGGTCGAGGCGGAGTTTTATCTGTGTGATTTCAACGTGATCATGGTCCTGCAGCGCGACCAAGCCAGCAACATGCTGCCGCGTCGCGCGCATTTCGACCGACATGGTGCCCATACGATCGGCTAGTCGCGACAGGTCGGTCTTCATCACACGCAGGTTTTCAAGCACAGTGTTTTCATAAGTCATGTATTGTGACTAGCACAAAACAAGAACAAATCAAGCGAAGACTTAACCAACACTTCCTTCAAGACTGACCTTAAGCAGACTTTGCGCTTCGACCGCAAATTCCATTGGCAATTCTTGCAAGACTTCGCGCACAAAGCCGTTGACGAGGAGCGCGACGGCTTCCTCCTCGCCGATCCCGCGTTGACGGACATAGAAGAGTTGATCGTCTGAAAGCTTGGTCGTTGTCGCCTCATGCTCCAGCTGCGCATCGGCGCGACGGTTCTCGACATAAGGCACGGTGTGCGCGCCGCACCGGTCACCGATCAGCAAACTGTCGCACTGGGTGAAGTTGCGTGCCTGCTCGGCCTTTTTATTGACCGACACCAGACCACGATAGGTGTTGTCCGATTTGCCAGCACTAATGCCTTTGGAGATAATCCGCGAACGCGTGCGTTTGCCGAGATGGATCATCTTGGTGCCCGTATCCGCCATTTGCCGGCCATTGGTCACCGCGATGGAATAAAACTCGCCGACACTGTCATCGCCGCGCAGGATGCAGCTTGGATATTTCCACGTCACCGCAGATCCGGTTTCAACTTGCGTCCAGCTAATCTTCGCCCGTGCACCGCGGCAGTCGCCGCGTTTGGTGACGAAATTATAGATGCCGCCATTGCCATCCTCGTCGCCCGGCCACCAATTCTGGACGGTTGAGTATTTGATCTCGGCATCTTCCAGAGCGACCAGCTCGACCACCGCAGCGTGCAACTGGTTTTCGTCCCGCATCGGCGCGGTGCACCCTTCGAGATAAGACACATAGGCGCCTTTATCCGCGACAATCAATGTGCGCTCAAACTGGCCGGTATTCTCGGCATTCATGCGGAAATAAGTGCTCAGCTCCATCGGGCAACGCACGCCCGGCGGGACATAGACGAATGTCCCATCTGAGAACACGGCGCTGTTCAGCGTGGCGAAATAATTATCCGATTGGGGCACCACGGTGCCGAGATATTTCTTCACCAGTTCGGGATGCTCATGCACCGCTTCGCTGATCGACATGAAAATGACGCCAGCCTTTTTCAACTCCTCGCGGAAGGTGGTGGCGACGGACACGGAATCGAATACGGCGTCGACCGCCACTTTCGGGCGATCGTTTTCGGTGCGCGCCTCAATCGCTGTCGCCGCCGCGCCCTCGACGCCGAGCAAGACTTCCGCCTCGCGCAGCGGGATGCCGAGCTTCTCATAGGTCTCGAGAATCTCTTTTGGAACATCGTCAATCGACTCATACTTCGCCCCGGCCTTCGGCGCGGCATAGTAATAGATGTCCTGATAATCGATCGGCTCATAGCGGACCATCGCCCAGTCCGGCTCTTCCATGGTCAGCCAGCGCTCATACGCCTTCATCCGCCATTCGAGCAGCCATTCCGGCTCGCCCTTTTTATCGGAGATGAATTTGACGATGTCCGGGTTCAGCCCTTTCGGCGCATATTCGGTCTCAATTTCTGTTGAGAACCCTGCCGAATAGTTTTCCGATTCCAGCGCTTTGGCGGCCGCAACCGTGCCTTCGTCAATGCCCTCTTTGACTTTGACTTCGACGCAATCGTCTTCGTGTTCTTCAATGCCGCCGCAGCATTCCATGACGCGCTCCTATACGTTGGGGCTTATATGGATCAATTGGGGCAACTTTTCACCCCTAATCGACACTTAGACGCACGAATGCCGCAGCGGTCTTAGATTACCCGCGATGAAGCGCGCAGAGCTTGTTCCCATCGGGATCGCGCAAGTAGGCCAAATACATGCGGCCCGCGGGCTGCTCGCGCCAACCTGGAGGATCCTCAATCGTCGCGCCGCCTGCTGCGAGGCCCGCGGCGTGCCAAGCATCTGCCTGTTCCGGACTGTCCATCGCAATCCCGATCGTCATGCCATTGCCGTGACTGCAAGGTTCACCATCGATTGGCTTGGTGACCATGAACACGCCATTATTATAGAGATAGATCAACCGCCCTTTTGGATCGGTGATCCCTGGTTTGCCGCCAAGGGCGGTAAATGTCGCGTCATAGAACGCTTTCGATTTTTCGAGGTCGTCAGTTCCGACCATCATATGTGAGTACATGTTATCCTTCCCGCATCACGCTTTGGTGTCGGGTAGAAATCACGGCATGCGGTGACTGATCAAGTCAATTCCGAGTTATATCAGTTTTGCGCGCTGCGCCGCTGACAGCCAAGCATGCGCGGCAGCGTCGAATTGATCTGGCGTGGATTGCCAGCCAAAGCTCAAACGGATGGCATTTTCGGAAAGCTCATCATCGACTCCCATAGCGGACAGAACCAGCGAACGCTTCACCTTACCACTTGAACAAGCCGAACCGGACGAGACGGCAATCCCGCCCAAGTCCATCGCCATGACTTGGGTCTCCGCCCGGAACCCCGCGAGGGCGAAATTGGAGGTCTGCGCCAAACGTTCGACACCCGCGCCGAACACCGTGACCCCGCCCTCGGAGACAAGTTTGTCTTCCATGGCGTCGCGCAACGATGCCAGTGCTTGAAGCTTCGGCAAGTCGCGAATGGCGGCTTCGGCAGCGGCGCCAAATCCGGCAATCCCGCTCAAATTCTCAGTCCCTGAGCGAAGCGAGCGCTCTTGGCCACCGCCGAATAGGACCGGCTTTAACGGCGCCCCCGAGCGCACCCACAGCGCGCCCACCCCTTGCGGGCCGCCAACTTTGTGAGCCGAGAGCGCCAGATAATCGACGCCGAGCAAATTGACATTGACCATGACTTTGCCAAGCCCCTGGACCGCGTCGCAATGGGTCAGTCCACCTGCCTCGCGCACCAGCGCCGCGGCTTCCGCGACTGGTTGAATCACGCCTGTTTCATTATTTGCCAGCATCAGCGCCAGAACCGGGGTACCATCTCGCGCGTGATCCCATTTTGCTAAGCGGTGGCGAAAAGCCTCAAGATCGATGACACCATCTGACGTCACATAGACGGTCTCAATCGGCACGCCTGCATAACCAGCATTCTTGGTCACAGCCTCATGCTCAATCGCTGAGACTAGGAGCGTGCAGGCCCCATCAAGCTGCGCCACAATTCCGTTAAGCGCCAATGCATTGGCTTCCGTCCCGCCGCTGGTGAAGACAATGTCCTGCGCCCGCGCACCGACACCAAGGCTGACTTGGCTCCGCGCCGTCTCAAGCAGCTTGCGCGCGGCGCGGCCAGGGCCGTGTACGCTGGACGGATTGGCGCCGACATCCAGCGCTTCCATCATCGCCGCCCGCGCTTCCGGCCGAACCGGTGCGGTTGCATTGTAATCCGCGTAAATCATGAGGCGGGTGATATAGGCCTGAGCGCAACGATCAACCATATCCGACAGCCAAAATTTCGAGGCATTAACCTTGACTTTTTCAAAAATTTATCGATATTCGATGTGAAGCAAAAAGGAGAATGATAATGGGCGATAATTCTTGGATCTTATGGATGATCATCCCGTTCTTGTTCTTCATGATGGCCGGACGCGGATCTGGCCAATGGGGCTGCGCGCCACGATCGCGCCGGCGGTCGCATTCTCGCAAGTCGGAAGAAATTTCACGGCTCAAACAAGAGCTCGAAGAGTCTCAGGCGCAGATCAATGCGCTAAAGTCCCGCCTCGAAGCGGTTGAAACGATTGTGACTGACGAAGAAGCTGAGTTACGCCGCGAGTTTTACAAGCTGCAAAATGGCTAATCTACTCGCTTAAGCGCGGCGATACGGGCGCGCCGGCAGGCCAATCTGTGTCCGCTGTTTTGGTTAGCGTCATTTCAAACGTCTGACGTGTCGCCCCTTCAGTCGGGGTATACTCGCCAATCTGGCGCCAGGTATCGCCGTCAAATGTCGCTGTGTAGACCATACGCGCATTCGGGCCAGCTGGGGTGCTCCAGACATAACCTGACTCTGTTAGCTCAAACGGAAAGGTCCCGGCGCGACCATCAGTGTAGCTGCGCATTTCCCATCCGCCATCCGGCGCGGTCTGAGAGACAATGGCAAATGCATTGAACAGAGTTTCATTCTCATCCGAATACCCTCGCCCTTCGATGACGACGATATCACCGTTGAGACTTGGTCCAACGCGTTCGGTTTGAGTCAGCGCAAAGGGTCCGGCTTGAGAGTAGCCGGAGGCTGGGCCGACCCATTCCCCAAACATGAATGATAATGGATGCGCAGGTGTCTCTTCCGCTTGCGCGATGATTGGGGGGAACAAGACTAAAGCACTGATAAACACGCCACATTTTGTCCAGGACTGCATGAATCACTCTCCCTTAACTTTGCTTTTCAAAGTTATTTGCACAGCACAATCAATCCCGCAAGTTATCTTGCATCTGCAGAAAAATTTGCATTTCTCCTTAGAGATTCGCTATAGCGCCCGCTCGACTTAGATTTAGCGCCGACAAAGCGAGACTGACCGCATGGCTGAAATGCTCATTCAAGGCCCACAGGGCCGGATCGAAGCCCGTTACACCCCGCCGCCTTATGAAGGCGCGTCCATTGCCCTCATCCTGCACCCGCATCCGCGGGCAGGCGGCAGTATGCAAGACCCGATTACGATCCGCCTGTATCAAATGTTCGAGGAAAAGGGCTTTGGCGTCCTGCGCTTCAACACACGCGGCGTCGGACGTTCGCAAGGCGTTTATGATCAAGGGGTTGGCGAGCTGGAAGATGCCGCTTTCGTGCTCGACTATGTCGAAAACCTAACTGAGAGCCCGCGTTATGTCTGGTGTGCCGGTTATTCCTTCGGCGCCTGGATTACATTGCAGCTACTGATGCGCCGTCCGGAAATTGATGGCTTCCTCGCCATCGCGCCGCCGGCCAATCATTATGATTTGAGCTTCCTCGCCCCCTGCCCCGCTTCCGGCCTGATCATTTCAGGGGAGAATGATGCGATTTCGAAACCGGCTGACGTCGAACGCGCTTTGACCAAGGTTCGGATCCAAAAAGGCGAAAGCATTGAGCGCGCCAGCATTCCGGGCGCCAACCACTTCTTCCAAGACAAGCATGATGACTTGATCGAGCTGTGCTCGGCCTATGTCGACCGCCGTCTGATCGAAGATGAGGAAAAACTCCGTCGGGAAGCCGAAGCCGCCGCCGCCAAAGCTGGCAGCCGTAAGCCGCCGATCCCGCGCGCGCTGCCGCTAAAGCCGGAAGATAATACGCCGCAAGGCTAATCGCCCGCCTCTACAAGTGAGATTGAATCGGCTAGCTAAAGGCAAGCTTTTAGCGATGAGGACTCATGTCTGCTACGCCTGTTCAATTGCAAAGCCATCCGGTTGCGCCCTGCCCATGGGTGACGGCGTTTGCCGTCGAGGTGGACCGAACGCCTGAAACAGTGTCGATTGCCTATCATCTAAAGGGGGCGCTCTCTCAACTGCTTCTGCCGACGGAAAACGGCGGGCAGCGCCGCGATGAGCTCTGGACGACGACCTGTTTCGAAGCGTTTTTTCGCGCCCCGGCAGACGACCAATATTACGAATTCAACTTCGCCCCGAATGGCGACTGGGCCGCATATCAATTCGACGGCTACCGGCACAATATGTCGAACTTGGACTGTGCCGCGCCGACCATTGAAACGCACGTCCATTCAGACACGGCACTCATCAATGTCACGGTTCCAATTGGATTGCCGTCCGGCACCATATTATTTGGACCAACAGCCGTGCTCGAAGACATGGACGGCGCCCGCTCTTTTTGGGCGATTCATCACGCCTTAAACAAACCCGATTTTCATCATATCGACACGTTCAAAATGACATTGGAATAGAGCATGAGCTTTCAGTTTGGGATTGATCGGTTGCTGCACGACGAAGCGCTGCGGCAGGACCTGGTGGGGCGGCGCATCGGCGTGGTTGGTCACCCAGCCTCTGTCACCGGCACGCTCGACCATTCACTCTATGCGCTCGCCGCGTGTGACGATCTTAATATCACTTGCGCCCTTGGCCCGCAGCACGGCATGCGCGGCGACAAGCAAGACAATATGATTGAAACTGAGGATTATCGCGACCCGGATCTCGGCATTCCGATATTCTCGCTCTATGGCGAGCATCGCCGCCCGACGGCGCATATGCTCGAACCCTTGGATGTGATCCTGTATGACCTGCAAGACCTCGGCACCCGGGTCTACACCTATGTCACCACCCTGCTCTATATTATCGAAGAAGCGGCCAAGCATGACAAAGCCGTTTGGGTGCTCGATCGCCCGAACCCAGCCGGCCGTCCGATCGATGGGCTCACGCTCCGCCCCGGCTGGGAGAGCTTTGTCGGTGTCGCTGAATTTCCAATGGTGCACGGCATGACCATGGGCGAGCTCGGCGCCTGGTACATCGCCCACAAACAGCTCGACCTCGATTACCGAGTGATTGAAATGAGCGGCTACACACCGAATGAAGGCCCCGGCTATGGCTGGCCGGTTGGCGCGCGACCGTGGGTCAATCCAAGCCCGAATGCGGCGAACCTCAATATGGCGCGCGCTTATGGCGGCACCGTTATGGTCGAAGGCGCAACCCTGTCTGAAGGCCGCGGCACGACCCGGTCCTTGGAAGTCATCGGCGCACCAGATTTGAACGCCAATGACCTGATCGCCGAGATGCAGCGGCTCGCCCCTGATTGGCTCACGGGCTGCAAACTGCGTCCGGCCTGGTTCGAACCAACCTTTCACAAGCATGCTGGGAAACTTTGTGAAGGGTTTCAAATTCACGCTGAACTCGATTTCTATGATCCGGAGACGTTCAAATCCTGGCGGGTTACTGCGCTCGCTTTCAAGGCCATTCGCAGCCTCTACCCGGACTATGATTTGTGGCGCGGCCTCGATTTTAAATACGAGTATACCGAGGGCCACCCAGCCATCGACATTATCAACGGCTCTGATGAATTACGCCTTTGGGTCGATG
The DNA here is from genome assembly GCA_039194965.1 of Pseudomonadota bacterium. Lineage (GTDB taxonomy): Bacteria > Pseudomonadota > Alphaproteobacteria > Caulobacterales > Hyphomonadaceae > Henriciella. Next base: position 62,099 of record JBCCVQ010000008.1, read on the forward strand.
ATGCGACCGCCACGGCCGAGGACTTAGACCATAAATTGACGCGCGACCTCAACGCTTGGCGCGAGGCCTCATCCGGCCATCACTTGTATAAATAGGCGCCAGCGCACCTTCCAAAAAAATTGAGCGTTCTGCCGCATATCGGTTCAATCTGACCGGCAAGCATGCTAACCGCGCCGCTTCACCAAGGACAAATGTGATGAGCGACTACAAATCAGACTTCCTGCGCACGCTCGATGAGCGGGGCTACATTAAGCAAGTGACGCACACGGCTGAACTCGATGCCTATTGCTCCTCAGGTGTCCCGATCGCTTATATCGGCATCGACCCGACCGCTGACAGCGCACATGTCGGCCACCTGGTTGGCATCATGATGCTGCGCCGCTTGCAACAGGCAGGCGGCAAACCCATTGTGCTGATTGGCGGTGGCACGTCCAAGATTGGTGACCCGACGGATAAGGAAAAGTCGCGCCCAATCCTGACCGAGGAACAGATTGCGAAGAATGCCGAAGGCGTGAAAAAAGCCTACAGCCAATATCTCACCTTTGGGGACGGTCCGACGGATGCGATTATGGTCAATAATGCTGACTGGCTCGACCGGCTCGGCTATATCGAATTTCTCCGCGATATCGGAAAATACTTCACCATCAACACGATGGTGAAACAGGAAACCGTAGCGCGGCGGCTGACCAATGAGCAGCCTTACACCTTCTTGGAATTCAATTACCTGTTGCTCCAGTCTTACGACTTCTTGGAACTATCTCGGCGCCATGGCTGTTTCCTGCAAATGGGCGGCTCGGACCAATGGGGCAATATACTTGGCGGTGTGGACCTCATTCACAAAGCCGATGGCGGCCAAGGATTTGGCCTGACCAGTCCGCTGCTGACCACCGCTTCGGGCGCCAAAATGGGCAAGACCGTTGATGGTGCGGTGTGGCTCAATGCCGAGAAGCGTAGCCCCTACGAATATTGGCAGTTCTGGCGCAATACCGAAGACGCCGATGTTGGCCGCTTCTTGAAACTCTTCACCGACATCCCGCTTGATCAGATTGCGCGGCTGGAAGCGTTGCAAGGCGCCGAGATCAACCAAGCGAAAGTGGCGCTGGCGAATGCCGCAACCACGATGCTGCATGGCGAACAAGCCGCAAAAGAAGCCGAAGCGGCAGCCGGCAAGGCTTTTGCGGGCGGCGGCGTTTCTGCCGACTTGCCAACCTTTGAGATTGCCACGGCCGATTTCTCCGACGGCCCGACGACGACGGCATTGCTTCGTGCGGGCGATCTGGTCTCATCCAACGGTGAAGCGCGCCGCAAAATGGGCGAAGGTGCAGTGCGAGTGAATGACGAGAAGATTGCGGCGGACCAAACCCATGCTTGGACGGACGTTTTGAACGACGTGGACGCGTTCAAAGTCCAGGTGGGCAAGAAACGCATTGCGTTGGTGAAACCGATTTAAGGCATCGTTTAGGCGCTCATCCTGAGCGAAGTCGAAGGATAAGCGCCGCGCTTCCGGAAACCCCGCCTCGTCCTTCGACTTCGCTCAGGATGAGGCTCAATCTCGTGAGAGTTTGCGGAATCGAAACACCCCGCTTTCCTGACGCAAGTCAGGACCCATGGCGGTCGAGAATGCATCAGCCAGCCGCCACAGGTGCCAACTTGCGTTGGCAATGCGGGAATTGAAGGGTTCTTTTCCCCCTCAAACCGCAGATACCTGCGTAGGCAGGTATCCATGGACCAGCATCGCCTCCTGTCCGGGAAGCTCGTATCGTCCATGGATCCCTGTTTGCACAGGGATCGCCGGAAACTGGGTGTTTCCGTGTGGACCAGCGTCGTCTCTGACACGCCCCCACACTCTCGCGCACCGGCAGAGCAATTACCCTAGCCCCCGCTGCCAGGCGTTGGCGACAGTATCTCTTCATCCGGCAGTTCCGGCAATTTCTCAGTCGGGGGCTTCAAGTTCGGGTCGACCGGAATCGATTGCGGGATGCTGGTATCGGACGGGTTCTCAAAGATCCGCCGCAGAATGCCTGGCGTCACCGCCGAGAGCGGGTTAACCGCGACTTGTGCTTTCTCCAAGCTGCCCGCCACGGAATAGGTGATCGAGAAAATTCCCTCACCGTCTCGGCCTACAATCAGGTCGCCAATAATCGGCACGCCGCCAAGCATGGAATTGACGCCAAAGCTCGGCACCAGAACGCCGTTCAAATCAATGCCTTTGCCATCTGTGCCAACCCAGCCATTCACCGTCAGACCCAGCGCTGGCCCGCTGGCGCGGCCACCATCAATCACATAGCGCCCTCCGCCAATCGTGATCGGGGCCTCGATGCGGGAGAACAATACCCCTTCCCCGGACAGCGTATCAGTGAGCCCGCGCAAGGAGGCAAGCGACAGGATCTGCGTGAAGAAAGGTGCATTGATGAGACGGGTATCTTCAACTGTCGCGCGTAGCCGTGCGGGCTGCGTTTCGGTCGCCAAAGACCCCCGCAAGTCAAGAATGCCGCCTTCAATGAAATCAACGCCAAAGAATGCGCTCGCCAAATAACCAGCGTCGCTGGTTTTCAGTTCCAAGGCCAACGGCCGATCGGCGCCTTCATTGTCCAAATTGGCGATGAAAGTGGCGCCTTGCTGCGTATTCCCGCTCGCCCGCAGAGTTTGGAACCCATTCTGTTTGCTAGTTTCAAGCAAGAGCGAGGAGCCGATTAACTCTAGATTTCGACGCAAACGCAGGCGTTCGACATTTGCCGAAAAGGATAAATCAACGCCAGCATCACCGCCATCGACATTACCCACGGCACCAATTTCGGCCAATAGACCCGAAATATCGAGATAGGCGCCATCGAGCTCGACTTTGAAGCCGTCAACTTCTGTCCGATCGATGCGCCCAGACACGTCAATCGAGCGATCGATGAAAAGACGCTGCAGCACGAGCGATTGTAGGCGCCCATCATTGCCCAATCGCAAATCGCCTTCCAGCGACGCGTCATCCGCGGCGAAGCGCAAGGCAGCCGCTTGTTCGCGCAGATCGCCAGTATAATTCAGCGTCGCACGGGCGCTCTCGCCCGCGGGTTTGACCCAATCAAGTTCATCCAGATCCAGCCGAGCTTCGCTCAAATCAAACGCAAACGTCCCGGCTTGAAGCCCGCCGGACCCGACCTTGCCTTGCATCTCGACCGGGATTTCACCGGTCAGAAAAGCGCGCCCGACCAACCCAAACACATTGAGGACATCCGAGGTGACAACTGCGGTGGCCGACAAGTCAGCCGGTTGGTCGCCATCATTGAACGCATCACGCCAAGTGAATTGAACCGGGGCGCTGCCCATATTTCCGAAGCCAGTTAGGATCATGCGCTCCAGGGTGACGTCGACGTTCACGCTGCCCTCGGTGAGATCGAACGGACCGGCGGCGGCTTTTAATCCGCCGTCGCGAATTTGTCCGCGCACTTCCATGACGTGATCTTCCATCGGCACATTGTCGAGCGCCGGGCGCGTAAGTTTGAACGAGGCCGTGGCTTCGCCAGACACGCGCGCCGGGTCGAACCCGGTTTGCTCTTGCAGCCTTAGGCGAGACTCAGACAGCTGCCTGAGGATCGAAACGGCTGGACCCGATCCAATCGCGGTCACGGTGAATGGCGCTTCTCGCGGGTTGAACGATGGCAAGTCGAACGCCGCTGATTGCATCACCCAATCGTCATAGGTGCCGCTAATCAAAGAGATATCGAGCCCATTGCCGCGAACCCGGCCGGTTCCGACGGCATTCTCGACATGCGGCAGGTCGCTCATAAACTCCACTTCACCGCCTTCAAACGCAAAGGTCACGGCGAGATCTTCGTCGCGCAAATATCCGCCGGCCATGCTGTCAGGCTTCAAGGTCAGAACCGCCGTTGCGCCTGTCGCATTGCCGGCAAGCAAGCGTCGCGTGACAAAATTGCGTGCCCCGCGCCCGAGACGTTCCGGCCAATAGGCCAAGATTGTTTCTTTGCTGATATCCCCGACGAGTTCCGCGGTGACATCCAGGGTGAGGGGAATCTCGCCGTCTTCGTGATCGACATTGAGATCAATCTCACCACTCGATTGTAAGCGGGCCGTATCAATATCAGCTTCAAGCGCTTCGATCGCGAAAACGGTGAAATCGTCGGACACATCGGCTGCCAAGACAACATTCTCTACGGTCCAGGGGGCCTCGAAGATATTGCTCAGATCGAGCGTCATTTGCTCGGACTCTAATTCGATCCGCCGCAAATTGTTCTGCGCCAAGACATTGGTGAGCGCCCCTTCGAACCGGCCATCCAAGCGCGAAGATTGCAATTGCAGAAAGTCGATCCGAACTTGGTCTTCGCTCGGGATATAGGCCAAGGCGGCGCTGATGTCGTCAATCGTTTCGTCAATGGCATCGATGCGCAAGGCGCCGCTGTCGCGCGTTGCGACCAGGCCGACTTGAGTCAATCCACCGGTGCGGGTGACCTCGGCATTGAAGGACGTTCCGAGACGTAAATCGCTTTGCTCAACCCCCGGTAATCCGAACCGCTGCGCCAAGTCGGTAATCGGCAAGACGCCGACATCAAATACGGCACGCAAGGTCTGATAGCCATCGAATGTGTCGAGTGAGATGCTAAATATCTCCGGCAAACCGACACCTTGTCCATCACCAGAGAGTTGTATGGATAGGTCTTGATCCGGATGCGTAATCTGTCCCGCGGCGCCAGCGATGGTGCCGATCGCCTCGCGCTCAGCATCGATAAATCTCAATTCAAGATCGGAAAACGTGAACGTTTCGAGTTCGAACGCCGCATCGAAGGATTCCAATCCAACCAAGACATCACTCAAAACAGCGTTGGCGCGATCAAGCCATTCTTGGGGCGTTTGTAGCAGAGCGGCGCCGCGGATCGCCGGCATTGGATCACCGGCAACCGTCCACTTATTCGGTCCGGTATTCTGAACTTCAATCCACCCCGTTTCGAGATTGAGATCCAGCAATTCGATACGGCCTAGAAAGATCGCCCCGGCATCAAGCGTGATCTCAGCGGTCTCAGCGAAACCGGCTTGTTGTCCGGCTTGGTCTTTCAACGATAATCCATCCGCGACGACGAATACCCGCCGCTCCGCCGGAGACCATTGTAACGTCAATGCATCGACGGTGACTTGGCGACCATCGCGCGCCCGGGTCATGGCTTGTTCGACGTCGTCTCGGAAGATGCCAAGTTCGACTGGTCCGCTGGCCAGCATGAACGCCAAAATCCCGACGGCCGCCATTAAAACCAATGAGACGACACCGAGGGCTTCTAAAACGATGACTTTTGTGGTCTGGCGAACCAAGCCATTTGCTCCATTTACTTAACTGACTGCCTTGCAGCACATCAAACGGGTCCCGTCCCACCGAACATGAAAGACATGCCATGACAAACAGACCAGAAAAAGGCGATAAAGCCCCTAATATCAGCATCCCGGTTAGCGATGAAGAAAGCGTCAATTTGGCTGCACCAAACGGCGCGGCGCATGTGGTCTATTTCTATCCCCGGGACAACACACCGGGTTGCACGACTGAATCGATCGATTTTTCCAACTTACTGCCCGATTTTGAGGCGCTGGGGGTCCAAATTATCGGGGTTTCCAAAGATAGTTTGAAAAGCCACGCCAATTTTAAGACCAAGAAAGACCTAAAAGTCATCTTGGCCAGCGATGAACATGCCGATGCCTGCGAAAAATTCGGCGTTTGGGTCGAGAAAAACATGTATGGCAAGAAATATATGGGAATTGAGCGCTCAACCTTCCTCATTCTCGCCGACGGTACGCTGGCTGAGACCTGGCGAAAAGTTAAGGTAAAAGGCCATGGCGACGCGGTTTTAGCAGCGACTCGGGAAATTTTGTCGGCCTGATTCGTCAAATGAAAACTCTTTAAGGCGAATTTTACGTAAACAGGCTATTTCAGGGACAGAAAACCGCAAAAGGGGGCTTTTCGTCTCGATCACAATGAGGTTACTGTGGGACATCACCAATCAAGACGTCGTTACGCCCCTGTTCCTTGCGGCGTCTTACCTGCGGATGGGTGCGTAGAATGAAATCGACGAATAAAGTCTCAGACTTTGTACGCCGCGTTTTTCCAGAGCGGCAAATTTATCACCGAAGTGGTGGTACAGTTCGCTATTTTACGATTTCCCCGCTGCAACAAATCATATTGGCCGGCGCGGCGCTAACCCTCGTTGGGTGGTCTCTCTTTGCATCGGCAACAGTGGCGTTCGGACAAAAATCCTTCACCGTCGGTTCAGCCTCCAGTGAAGTCAGCCGTCTTGAGCGCTGGGTCCAAGATTTCCGCGCCAAAGAGGCATTGGCGACCTCGCAACTCGAACAGCGGACCGAGGCCTTCCAGGACGCCACATTAGAATTCCAACGCCGCCACGAAACACTGGCCACCATGTTAGAAGCCTTGCAGACAGGCGGCGAATTGGAGGCTTCAGCGCTAAGGGGAAACTCAGCATCCCTCCTGGTGACAGCCTCGATTGAAGAGGCAGACATCCGGCAATCGCAGCGTTTGGCGGAAGTCGAAAGCCGCCTGCCGCAAGTCGGCTTGCGCGGTGACGTCAGCAAAATTCGCGACGAGCAAGATGTCTTCCTAGACGAGATTGAAGACATCGCCGTGGAGCGCGCAGAGGCCGCGCGCGGCATCCTCCAACTGACCAAGGTTGGCGCCGGGCGTATTTCCAGCGGCGAGAATATGGGCGGCCCCGCGGTGAGTTTCTCGAGCTTGATGTCTGGCCAGTTTTCCACTCCAGAAGAAGAGCGGTTTGCGGTACGCGTTGCGCAAGTTGCCGCGCGCATGGAAGAAGCCCGCTATTTCGAAGAGCTGGTGAATAACCTGCCGCTTGCGACCCCAATTGGCATTCCATCGCGGGTCACTTCGCCGTTCGGAATGCGGATCGACCCGTTCCGCAAACGCCCAAGCTGGCATGGCGGAATTGACATGGGGGCTGGCTGGAACGCGCCTATTGTGGCGGCGGGTCCAGGAAAAGTTGTTTATGCGGGCACGAAATCAGGGTATGGTCGGGTCGTCGACGTCGATCATGGCGGAGGTTTCGTCTCTCGTTATGCCCATCTTAAGCGTATTGTGGCAAAGAAGGGTCAAGAGGTCGTTATCGGAGATAAGCTCGGGACCATGGGTTCGACCGGGCGCAGCACGGGTCCACACCTTCATTACGAAGTGCTGTTCCATGGAAAACAGTATAATCCAGTAGAGTTCATTAAGGCAGGAAAACATGTTCACGAAGACTAAAGGCGATACCCAACCCGGCTTCACTCCAGCGCAAGACGCTGTCCGAGGCGCTTCGTCGAAACCCGCAGCCCGCGTTGGCGCGTCTATTCTCTGCTCTGATGTTGAAATCAAAGGCTCAATCAAGTCGCAAGGTGCACTGCAGATTGACGGCAAAGTCGAAGGCGACATTTCTGCCGGCGACGTGACCATCGGCTCCAGCGGTCAGATCATGGGCGAAGTCAAAGCCGAAACCCTGCGCGTGAAGGGCAAGATTGTCGGCTCTATCCGGGCCCGCAAAGTTGAGCTGGAAACCGGCGCAACCGTACAAGGCGATATCTTCCATGCGGCTCTGATCATCCAACCAGATGCCAGCTTCGAAGGCCAAGTGAAGCGCGAAGAAAACCCGTTAAAAGAAAGCGCACCGAAACCAGCTGTCGCGTCCCCTCAGTCGAACCCGCCAACCGGATTCTCGCCTGTGACACCGACCACTGGCAACGCTTAAAACTGAGTTCTCACTGCAAACTTCAAAGCCGGGCCAATCAGCCCGGCTTTTTCTATTCAGCCGTCTCGCTCTCGCTATCGCCCAAAGCGTGCGACAGCGCAGCGCTGAGAAATGGCGTCAGATCGCCGTCGAGTACACCACTTGTGTCAGACGTCTCAAAATTGGTGCGCAGGTCTTTGATCAATTGATAGGGCTGCAACACATACGATCGGATTTGATGCCCCCAGCCGATTTCGGTTTTTGAATCGTGACTATCTTGGGCCGCTTGTTGGCGCTTTTGCAGCTCCAGCTCATACAAGCGCGAGCGCAGCATTTCCCAAGCCGATGCCCGGTTCTGGTGCTGCGATCGGCCCGACTGACAGGCCACGGCGATCCCGGTCGGTTCATGGGTCAAGCGAACCGCGGAGTCCGTCTTGTTAACGTGCTGCCCGCCCTTACCTGAGGCGCGATATGTATCAGTGCGCACATCTGAAGGATTGATTTCAACCTCAATCGATTCATCAATGACCGGCGACACGGCAACGGAGGCGAAACTTGTATGTCGGCGCGCCGAACTGTCGAACGGCGAAATCCGAACCAGGCGGTGAACGCCCTGCTCTGACTTGAGCCAGCCATAGGCATTTTCGCCTTTGACCAGAAGCGTCGCCGACTTGATGCCAGCCTCATCACCTTCATGGCTGTCGACTTCTTCGACTTTATAGCCCGACTGTTCGGCCCAACGGACATACATCCGCCGGATCATCGATGCCCAGTCTTGGCTTTCGGTCCCGCCCGCGCCGGAATTGATATTGAGATAGCAATCATTGCCGTCCGCTTCGCCAGAGAGCAGCGCTTCCAGTTCAGCTTTCTCGGCTTTCTCGGCGGCGCGTCTCAGATTGCTGGTAATGTCGGCCAGCATATCTTCATCGCCTTCTGCGAGTTCAAGCAGCTCCAACCCATCCGAGGCTTCGCGTTCGAGCTCCGTGACCGTCTGCATGCCGGTCTCGAGTTTCTGCCGTTCGGCCATCAATTTGCGGGCTTGCTCAGGATCGTCCCAAAAATCGGGGCGTTCAGATAAGGCGTTTAATTCGTCTAAGCGTTTTTCTGCGACGTCCCAGTCAAAGACGCCTCCTCAGCAGTTCCGAAGACTGCTTGATTTGATCGGCAAGGGCGAGGATTTCAGCTGACATTCTAATTCCTGAAACTTGAAACAGCGCTGGAAATGGAGGCGTTTCGGGTTCAGGTCAATAAATGTCCTCATCAATATCGTCGACAATCACGTCCGAAATGATCGGCTCGCCGGTCTCCGGATCGATTTGAGGTTCGATCGGTGCGGTGCGGTCGAAAATTGAACTGTCGCCCACACCTGACAGGCTGAGCCCCGAACTATCGGCGAAGACGCGTCCTGGCTCTGTGCCGGGTCGGAAGGCCTCGAGAATGATCTCTTGCGAGTCAAACGTCGGCAATCCACCGGTTGTCGCATCCACCGAGACCAGCCGCACGCCGGGCGGAATTCGGAATGGAATAGCCGGATCATCTGCAAGCGCGCGTTCCATAAATTCGGTGAAGATCACCCCGGCGACAGCGCCGCCGCCCTCGCCTTCGCCAAGCGTCCGCGGCGTGTCGAATCCTGTCCAAATGCCGACAACCAAATCTGGCGAGAAACCAAAGAACAAGGCATCAACATAATCATTGGTCGTCCCGGTCTTACCGGCCAGTGGCTTGCCAACCCGGCGGGCCCGACGGCCGGTGCCGCGTTCGACCACACCTTCCAGCATATGGACGACCTGATAGGCGATGATTGGATCGACCAATTGCTGACGGTCGTCCGGCAGAATTGGCGGCGCTTCGCCATTCCATGCGTCGGCTTCGCAGCCTTCGCAAAGGCGCTGATCATGCTTGTAAAGCGTCACCCCGCGGCGGTCTTGGACGCGGTCGAGCAAAGTCGGTGTCACTTCTTTGCCGCCATTCACAAAGGCCGCATAGGCTTTGGCCAAGCGCCATGGCGAGGTTTCACCAGACCCCAGCGACATCGCCGGATAAGGCGGCAAACGATCATACACGCCAAACCGCTCGGCGAATTCCGAGATCGCTTCCATACCGATATCCGTCGCCACACGGGCGGTGACTTGGTTGTAAGACTTCTCCAAGGCGACCCGCATGGTGACTTCACCATAGCTCAGCCCCTCGGCATAGTTTTCAGGCTTCCACTCTTCGCCCGTATTCGGATCGTAATAGACATAAGGCGAGTCTAGGATGCGCACCGATGGCGTATAGCCTCGTTCCAGCGCAGCCGCGTAAACGAATGGCTTGAAGGATGATCCAGGCTGACGCCGCGCCTGCGTCACGCGATTGAACGGGCTCTTATAGAAAGAATATCCGCCCATCATGGCCAGGACCCGCCCAGTATGCGGGTCGAGGGCCACTATCGCGCCCTCGAGGTCCGGAATCTGCTTCAGCTGGGCTTGACCAACAGGCACCATGATCGGTTGTACCGGCACACTGGTTTGGTCATCATCCGAACTCACGCCCTCTCGCGTTGACGCGCTCTCTTGAGGATTGAGGATTTGTCGACTGACTTCGGCCAGGATCACATCGCCGACACGTAGGCCGGTTTCCGAGCCTGACCGGACATAGGTTTTCGCCCATTCGATATCTTCTGCCGGGATGGAAACGGTGGCGCCATCCGTGAGCAGCAACTCTGCGCCATTGGCCGACACAGTTTGCACCATGGCACTTTCCCAAGTGCCATATCCACCCGGCCGTGTGACGCCCGCCAATTGCTCCAACACGTCATCGGCTTTTGGATCGAGTGCGGTTAAAGGACCGCGATAATTGTATCGGCGATCATACGTCTCCAATCCGATTTGCAGCGCTTCTTGGGCCGCCAGTTGGAGTTTTGTATCGATGGTCGTGCGGATCGATAGTCCGCCCTTTTTCAACTCATCCTCACCATAGAGGTCGATCAACTGCTTGCGCAGCTCTTGCACGAAATAGGTCGCGGCCGCGTATTCCGGACCGTACAGCCGTTTGGTCGTGGTCAGCGGTTTAGCTTTCGCCTCGTCGGCCTGCTCTTGCGTGATATAGCCGTCATCGACCATCCGATTGAGCACATAATTGCGACGCAGGAGGACGCGCTCTGGATTGGTGTATGGGTTCACCCGGCCTGGGAATTTGGGCAATGAGGCCAGAACGGCCGCCTCCGACAAGTCGAGTTCCGGCAAGGATTTGTTGAAATAGTTCAACGCCGCCGAGCCAATCCCATAAGAGCGCCCGCCAAGATAAATCTCGTTCAAATAGAGCTCGATAATATGCTCTTTCGGGAAGGCGCTTTCCATCCGCCGGGCAACGATCGCTTCTTTGGCTTTGCGGACTACGGTTTGGTCGCGGGTCAGCAACATGTTTTTGGCGACCTGCTGGGTGATCGTCGATCCCCCTTCCATGCCGCCGCTTCCGAGGATTTTGTTCCGCACCGTGTTCAATACGCCGCGCGTCATGCCGCGATAATCAATCCCGCCATGGGTAAAGAAGCTCTTGTCTTCCGCCGCAACGAACGCGTGAACGACGTGATCCGGGATCGCTTCATATGGAATGAACACCCGGTGCTCGTCAGCAAATTCGTGGATCAAAGTGCCGTCACCGGCGTGAACCCGTGAGGTTATCGGCGGATTATACTCCGCCAGCTTCTCCACAGACGGCACCGTGCGGGCCAAAGACGCCATCCAGATAAAGAAAGCGATCACCGCCAAAATGCCTAAAACCAAGCCGGTCAGGAACAGGTATAAGAGGGTTTTCCACGTAAAGACGCGTTGCTTGATCGCTGCCCACATGTTTCAGTCTCTCTCACAATAGATCACAGCGTGCTGATTCCACGCTTTCGCGGCGACACTAAGGCGGTTCTGCACCCGCGAAAAGGCACGGCCTCAGTTGCTTGCAAATAATAAATCTTGGCGATCAAAATAGGCGTCGATGGCGCGTTTGATCGCCTCCGCCGATTTACGCCGTCCGCGCTCTGATTTCAGCCGCCGGGCGTCGTTTTTATTGGTCAGAAAGCCGATTTCCACCAAAACAGCCGGGACATCTGGGGCGAGCAAGACAAAGAGGTTCTTCTGCCGGTGTGTATTGCGCAGAAGCGGGCCGGCTTGGCCCAGTTCGGGCACCAGGAATTCGGCGAAAATGGTCGAGTTCGATTTCGTCTCACGGACGGTTAAATCCTGAAGAATATCTGAGACTTCTTCTGTGGTGCCATCTTCGAATGGCAAGTCCCACCCATATTTCTTTGCTGTGCCTTCAATCCGCGCTTCACCGCGGGTTGAGATCGTATAGACGGATGCACCTGCGACAGTCGGCGCGCCGGCAGCGTCTGCATGCACCGAGATGAACAAATCCGCGCCCCAATCGCGGGCCATGGTCACACGGTCTTCGTGCTCCACATAAATATCGGTTTCGCGGGTTAGACGCACCACATAGCGCGGGTCTTTTTCGATCATCGCCTTCAGTTTAAGCGACGTGTCGAGGACGATATTGCTCTCTTTGCCGCCGACGATCGCCAGCGCGCCAGGGTCGCGCCCGCCATGCCCCGGATCAATCACGATGACGCGCCGTTGCCGCGCCGCCATTTGCATCATCGCGCCAAAACCGGCGGGTTTGCTGGACGGCGCTTCGGGCTGCGGCGCATCAGGCGTCGACACCTCGGCGGATATTGCCGGGGACAATTGCTCGGACTCTGCAGCGGCAAATCGAGCCGCTTCAAAGCGCGCAAACCGGGGGGCATCGCGTTTCGCCGCGGTCTCGAACCGGGCAAGAGAAACCCCTGAAAGATCAAGGATGTATCGGTAAAGACGCTCATTCCCTGTCGGGGGCAAGTCAATTTCGCGCATCACCATCATCGGCTGATCGAGTTCGAACACAATCCGGTCCGTGTCCAAAGTGTAGGCAAACACGCCGCCGGTTGGCTCCGCAAAAAAAGGATCATGCCCTAAACGAAAGCGTTCCGGCACCAATTCGATGACGAGGCCATCTTCGGTATCTCGCAAAAACACGTCTGGCTTGAACGCATCGCTGGACGTGATTGTGATTCGGGTGAATTCGCCGTCGCCCGCGACGCCGACCGATTGGACTTGCGCCGCGCTGGTTGCAGCAAACCAGGTCGACACAACCGCTAATAAGGTAACCATCACCGCACGCATGCAAAGATCCGTCAAATATGCCGCCCCAGGCGTCTTTTTTATCTGATTGGACTGTCTAGTCCATCCAGTCTTAATCATAGATTTATCAACATATTGAGAATATTCATCCGCATCCCCGCATTTTGGGTCTTTCAATTCACAATCAGAAGGGGCATGTAGGGGATAACCCCAAGGAGGGGTCGAAACAGAATCCCCGAACGGCGGGTGAACAGGCCTAATCCCCTGCACCATCGTCGATACCGGAACGGATAATATGAGCTTACAGGCCGACAAAACTGGAACCGCGTGCCGCTCTTGGAAAAGAGCAGGCCGGACATTTGCGTTGCCTGTCCCTAACAACACATTTGCTGGCGCGATCCGCCATCGCCCTCGATTAACGAGGACGTTAGCGCCGCCAGCCCATAAGGCAGCTTACAATGAGCAAAAAACTCATGCTGATCGACGCGGTCCACCCCGAAGAGACCCGTGTCGCTCTCGTCAACAATGGACGAGTAGAAGACTTTGATTTTGAGACAACCGGCAACGAACAACTAAGAGGCAACATCTATCTCGCGAAAGTGACGCGAGTGGAGCCTTCGTTGCAAGCCTGTTTCATCGAGTATGGCGGCAATCGTCATGGCTTCCTCGCCTTTAGCGAAATCCATCCGGACTATTATCAGCTCCCGCAAGCTGATCGCGAGGCCTTGCTAGAAGAGGCAGCCCGCGAGGCAGAGCGTGACGCCGACGAAGATCCAGAAGACGAAGATGACGATCTCGACTTAGACGCGGACGCCGATAATCCCGACGCGGATGATGTCGAAGACGAGACGACAGATGACGCCTCTGATGAAGATGAGGCTGATGCGACATCCGACGAGGCCGAAACATCAGGTGATGACGGCGCAGAGATCGAAGCATCCAGTGACAGCGACGATGCAGACACGGCTGACGAAACGGACGCCAGCGCCGAAGATGCCGACACGGACGATGCGCCCGCAGCGCCCAAAAAGAAATCGGCCAAACCAGAACGCCGCCGCCGCGGCGCCCGCAAATCACGCGGCACATCGATTACGCGTCGCTATAAAATTCAAGAAGTCATCCGCCGTCGCCAGGTCCTTTTGGTGCAAGTGGTAAAAGAAGAGCGCGGCAATAAAGGCGCTGCGCTGACCACCTATCTGTCCCTGGCCGGACGCTATTCGGTGCTGATGCCAAACACCCCCCGCGGGGGCGGCATTTCGCGCAAAATCCCGAACGGCAATGACCGCAAACGATTGAAAGCCGTGATGGACGATCTGGATGTGCCGAAAGGCATGGGTCTGATTGTCCGCACCGCTGGCGCGAAACGGACCAAGTCTGAAATCCGCCGCGACTATGATTATTTGCAGAAATTGTGGGCCAAGATCCGCAGCAAAACGATGGAATCCGTGGCACCAGAGCGCATCCATGAAGAAGGCGGCCTGGTCCACCGCGCCATGCGCGACATGTTCGATCGCGAGATTGAAGAAGTCGTCGTGCAAGGCGATCGCGCCTATCGCGAGGCCAAAGACCTCGCAAAAACGCTGATGCCGACACAGGCCAAGAAGGTCAAACGCTGGACGGCGCAGGCCCCGCTCTTTGTCAAAGAAGGCGTCGAAGATCAGCTCGATTCCATTTTCTCGCCCACGGTGAGCATGAAATCCGGTGGATATCTGGTCATCAACCAGACCGAAGCCTTAGTCGCGATCGACGTGAACTCAGGCAAATCGACTCGCGAACGGAATATTGAACAGACCGCCTTGCACACAAATCTGGAAGCGGCTGAAGAAGCCTGTCGTCAGATGCGCTTGCGCGATTTGGCCGGTCTCGTCGTCATCGACTTTATCGATATGGACGAGAACAAGAATAATCGCGCTGTCGAGAAGAAAATGAAAGAGGCGCTGAAACTCGATCGCGCCCGGGTCCAGAACAATCGGATTTCGCAATTCGGTTTGATGGAAATCTCGCGCCAGCGCCGCCGCGCTGGGGTTTTGCAAGCCACGTCTGAGAAATGCGAAGCCTGTGATGGCACCGGCCGTCGCCGCTCTATTCCATCGTCAGCTTTGCAATTGCTGCGGGCGATTGAAGCGCGCGCCGCTGGCGGCGGATTGCGCGGCATGACTGTGACCGCGCCAACCGATGTGGCCCTTTACCTCCTCAACTCTAAGCGCGACCTGCTTTCTGCGATTGAGGAAGATGCCGGCTACACGATCGCGATCAAATCATCAGGATCGATGATCCCAGGCGATTTCGAGCTTGATGCTGAGAAAACCTCAGGCGGGCGTCGCCGTCGTCAGAAATTCAATCGCGCTGAGTTCCTCGAAGGCGATGAGGACGATCATCTGTTACCGGACGCCGAAGAGGATGAAGAAGACGACATCGACGCCACTGAGGCCTCGGAAGACGATAGCGAAGACGGTTCGGCCCGTCGCAAACGTCGCCGTCGCGGACGTCGCGGTGGCCGCCGCCGCCGCAAAGAGATTGAAGCCCTCGATCCAGGCGCCCCACCATCCGATGGCGGTGCGCTGCTAGATGGTCTCGCCGTATCGGTCTCCAACTTACTCGGGGATGAACCAGACGAGCTTCCTTCTGCAACCGAAGGCGGACTCGAGGCAAAACCTGTCGCCATGGCGGAAGCCCGCGCGCCAGAAGGCGAAAGCGAGACGAGATCTTCCGAGGAGTCCACCGAAGATCAGCCGAAAGACGGCAAAAAGCGTCGCCGCCGCCGCCGGCGCAAGCGTAAGAATGACAACGCGCCAGAAACCGCCGAGACGACTGAGAGCGCTGAAGAAGCGGTCGCGGCGGAACCTTCAGAGGCCGGCGAAGACGCGCCAAGCCCTGAACCTGCCGCAGAGCCCGCGGCTGTAGAGGCGGAAGAGCCACCGGTGAAACTGGTGGTCGAAAACCCTGAGCCCGTTGAAGTAGTCGAGCCCGAGCCAGAAGCTGTGACAGACTCTGCGCCAGAACCAGACGCAGCGCCAGAAGAAGCCGTCGTGGTCAAAGACAAAGCGCCTCAACCGCTCGCCACTGAGCCGGTTCTGGAAACCACCGAAAAGCCGAAAAAGAAAAAGCGCGGCTGGTGGTCTAGATGAAAGTCCCGAATTCCCGGGCTGAGATCATAAAATATCTTGACCTCAGCCTGTGGATTTCATATGTGCGCCGCTGACAAGTAAGCGAACCACGACGAGCTAGTCTTTAGCTGTCAGTACGGGGGAGCCCAACTGTCTTCTCTTTCAATGTCGGCCAATGCCGATCTTGCTTTGCGAGGATACTTGGATGACTCATCCCCTGAAGGGCGCCTGCCCGCCGATTCCCGCCCCGTTGATCAAGCGCATTGATGTGGCGTTTGACACCACGACTGTGCATCGCCCGTTCGCAAAAGATGCCGATTATATGGCGGCGGTCACTGAACCTATATAGAGGCTTCGCGGGCCGTCAGCCCGCCATTTCCGACTGAACCGGTTGCGCCCATTCGCTCGCATCCGATCCTATCCATCTTTCGGAACTGAAGAAGCCCATGTTTAATTCTCAATCTTCGCGCCTCGCGCAACCTGCCCTGCTCCCAGATTTTGACCGCCCATTCGGTCTGCCCGCTTTCAACTCGGTTGAAGAGGCGATCAACGCTTATGATGGCGATGATGCGATTTATCTCCTCTATCCCAAGAAGATCGAAGCGGCGGCGCAGGACTTTGTTCAGAACTTTCCCGGCAAAACGCTTTACGCGGTGAAAGCCAATCCGCACCCTGCCGTGCTCAAAATTCTCTGGGCCAGCGGCATTCGCGGATTTGATGTCGCCTCCATCCGCGAAATCGATTTGGTGCGAGAGAACTGCCCGGAAGCAGAGCTATACTTGATGCACCCGGTAAAATCCCGGCGCACCATTCGTCATGCTTATGCATCAGGGGTTCGCCACTTTGCATTTGATTGCGCGGCGGAACTCGGCAAAATCCTGGTTGAGACAAACGATGCCGATGATTTGCACCTGCATTTGCGGTTGAGCCTGCCGACCGGCGGATCCGCCAGTATGCCGCTCGAGGGCAAATATGGAGCGGCATATCACGACGCGGTTGAGCTTCTGCGCGCGGCGCGCCCGGTGTCCGCGAAACTCGGTGTCTGTTTCCATGTCGGCAGTCAGTGCATGGACCCGGCGGACTATATTCAGGCGCTTTCTTATGTGCATGGCTTGTTGGAAAGAGCGGATGTCCGCATTGACAGTTTGGACTGCGGCGGTGGGTTCCCCGTCGCCTATCCAGGCCTCACACCACCGCCCATGCAGGCTTACTTCGATCGTATCGAGAAAGGCCTGAAAATCTTCGGATTTGGCAATCTGGAAATTATCGGCGAGCCGGGCCGCGCGCTCTGCGGCACCGGCGGATCGACTCTGACGCGGGTGGAATTGCGCAAAGGCCGTGATCTCTATCTCAATGAAGGCTCGTACGGGTCTTTGTTTGATGCGGCCCAATGCGCCTGGAAGTATCCGGTCAAACTGCACCGCCCGGCCCCGACAAGCGCCGAGACCGCTGGCTTTCGATTTTTCGGCCCGACTTGCGACAGCATGGACGTCATGGCCGGCCCGTTCGAGTTGCCCAGCGATGTGCGCGAAGAAGATTGGATCGAAATCTGTCACCTCGGGGCCTATGGCCAGGCCATGGCGACCGACTTTAACGGCTTTCAATCGGATACGACCGTCGCAATTCTTGGCTAATCGGTTATGTAGCGGCACTGCCCCATCCTACAGGAGCCGCACACCATGAGCACAGCCTTGATGCTGCAAGGAACCGGGTCAGATGTCGGCAAGTCCGTCCTGACGGCGGCCCTCTGCCGAATTGCGCGGCGCCGCGGTCTCAAAGTCGCGCCGTTCAAACCGCAAAACATGTCAAATAATGCTGCCGCTTGTCCGGAGGGCGGAGAGATTGGGCGCGCCCAAGCCTTGCAAGCGCGGGCGGCGGGGATCGCCCCACATGTCGACATGAACCCGGTCTTGCTGAAGCCTGAAACAGATCGTGCGGCGCAAGTCGTCGTACATGGTCAAGCGCTGACGACGATGCAGGCCGCAGACTATATGGCCAATCGCGACCAGCTGATGGACGCGGTGATGGCCAGCTTTGAGCGCCTGAAAGCGGACTATGATATGGTGCTGGTCGAAGGCGCTGGCAGTCCGGCGGAAGTCAATTTACGCGATCGCGACATTGCCAATATGGGCTTCGCACGGCGGGCGGATGTGCCGGTCTGTCTGATCGGCGACATCGACAAAGGCGGTGTCATGGCGAGCTTGGTCGGCACACAAGAGGTGATCTCAGAAGACGACGCCGCGATGATAAAAGGCTTTATCATCAACAAGTTTCGCGGTGACCCCAGACTGTTTGATGACGGTGTCACCTTCGTTGAGAACCGCACCGGATGGCCGTGTTTCGGAGTCGTGCCTTGGTTGACAGCATCGGCCAAACTGCCCGCAGAAGACGCGGTGTCTCTGCAAACTCCGAGCGTGCCGGGAGAGCAAGCGATAAAGATCGTCGCGCCCATGCTGTCACGCATTGCCAATTTCGATGATGCTGACCCGCTGCGTCTGGAGCCAAGTGTTTCGTTTGAGTGGATCCCGCCTGGGCGCCCCCTGCCCCGCGATGCGGACCTGGTCATCCTCTTCGGGACCAAATCAACGCTCGGCGATCTCGCTTTCCTACGGGCGCAAGGGTGGGACCATGACCTTCACGCTCATGTCCGCACAGGCGGCGCCGTGCTGGGGATTTGCGGCGGATATCAGATGCTCGGACGTCGGATCTCAGATCCAGAAGGCTTCGATGGTGTCGCGGGCAGCGCGGATGGATTGGCTCTGTTGGAGGTCGAAACGGAGATGACCGCACAGAAACAGGTGACCCCGACTTCCGGAACATGCGCCGTTTCAGGCCACCCTTTACAGGGCTATGAAATTCATACCGGGCGCACCTTTGGCCCTGACACAGACCGGCCCTTTGCCACGCTCAACGGCGTATTCGATGGCGCGCGTTCAGC
This sequence comes from Pseudomonadota bacterium, assembly GCA_039194965.1. Lineage (GTDB taxonomy): Bacteria > Pseudomonadota > Alphaproteobacteria > Caulobacterales > Hyphomonadaceae > Henriciella. The sequence goes on from JBCCVQ010000008.1 coordinate 81,009, forward strand.
CAACGGACGTGTTCAAGGGACCTATCTGCACGGTGCTTTTTCCGCGGATGCGTTCCGCCGCACCTGGCTAGAAGCCTTGGGCGGATCTGCAGGCCAGGCATTGGACTATGAAGCGTCAGTGGAAGCGGCGCTCGACGCGCTTGCCGAGGGCGTGGAACGCGTCCTCGACGTGGACGCGCTGTTCGCGCTCGCACGCTAAACCAGCTGGTCCCAATTCTTGCTGAGCCGAGCGGCGGCATTGATGATCCCGACCATCGAATATGTTTGCGGGAAATTGCCCCAGAGTTCGCTGGTCTCGGTCTCGACATCCTCTGATAACAGGCCAAGCCGCGTCCGAGTCGCGAGCACGGCTTCGAACATGTCGCGCGCCTCGTCCATCCGACCGATCCGCGCCAGTGCATCAATGTGCCAGAACGTACACGCCGTGAATGCGGTTTTCGGTTTGCCGAAATCGTCTTCGATCCGGTAGCGATAGACGTGATTGCCGACCCGCAATTCCTCATCAATGCGCTCAACCGTAGCAATGTAACGAGGGTCCATCGGATCGATGAAGCCAATCTCCGCCATGAGCAGGACAGACGCATCTAAATCGTCACGACCGAACGCGCCGGTGAATGCCTGACGGCTTTCATTCCAAGCGAGGTCTATGATGGTCGTGCGGATTTCGTCAGCGCGGCTATGCCAGTGCGTGGCGCGGTCTTCGCGTCCCAAGGCTTCAGCAATCTTGGCCAGTCTATCACACGCCGCCCAACACATGATGGCGGACGATGTGTGAACATGGGCAATGCCGCGAAACTCCCAAATGCCGGCATCCGGGGTGTTGTAGACTTGGTAAGCGCGTTCGCCGACCTGTTCGAAATGTTCGAACTCCAACTCACCTGCTTTGGCCAGCAATCGATCATCGAAGAAGGCTTGCGCCGCGCCGAGCACAACATGGCCATACACATCATGTTGAATATGTTCAGCGGCCTGATTGCCAATCCGCACCGGCCCCATGCCGCGATAGCCGGGCAAGCGGTCAGCGATCTCTTCGGTCAAATCATCCTCGAGGGCGACACCATAGACCGGCTGAATGTGCCCGCCTTTGGTCAGAGCGACGGTGTTCCGCAAATAGCCGAGATAGTGTTCCAACGTCCCGACGGCTGAGAGGCGATTGAGCGCGGTCACCGTGAAATAGGCGTCACGCAACCAGCAGTACCGGTAGTCCCAATTGCGCTCTGACCCTTCATGCTCTGGGATGGAGGTGGTCAGCGCCGCGACGATGCCACCTGTCTCTTCATAAACGCAAAGCTTGAGCGTGATCGCTGCCCGAATGACCGCTTCCTGCCACTCGGGCGGGGTGGCAAGGCGACGCGACCATTGCTGCCAATTATGTAAGGTGCGCTGCAACCAATCGGTGGCAATGGCCGAGGCATTGTCAGACAAGGACTCGTCCGGTCCAAGAATGAAATTGATCTCGCCATCTAAGACGAATTCACGCTCATCCATGATGAAAGAGACGGGTGCGTCAGTGGTCACCCGAAAATCAAACTCTTCATTCGGAAAGCGAATATGCGAGACGCCGCGGCGGCGAATAATCGCCCGCTCGCCATGCCCGGTTTGAGCTCGCAAATAGACCGTGATGCGCGGCATGCCTTTCAGTGGCGTGATCCGGCGCACAATCGAGGTCGGCCGGAATACGCGCCCGCGATCGACAAAGCGCGGTGCGAAATCTGTGATCTTGATCGCAGAGCCATCGGCAGCCGTGAGGATGGTTTCAAGCACCGCGGTGTTGCGAATATAGGTTTGTTCAGCGCTGACTTGATCCGCCAACGCAATCGCGAACCGCCCTTCCCCACCGAGCAGAGAATTGAAAACCGGCTCACCGTCCAATCGCGGCAAGCACATCCATTCTACGGTCGCAGAGGGGTCCACCAAAGCAGCGACCGTTCCATTGCCGATAATGCCTAGCTCAAGCGTGCTCATTCAAGATGCTCCTCAGCCAATCCCAAACTGTATTTGTGTCTTCAAATCGGTAGCGTGCAAGGCTCGCGCCGGAGCCGACTTTGATGCCAAATCCGCCGAGCTCAGTAGCAGCCTGCATCGCATCCTCGTCCGTCGTGTCATCTCCGACCATGATCGGCAGCCGACCGGCAAAGTCAGGCTGCGGCATGAACCGCCGAAGCGCGAGGCCTTTATTGGCGCGCTCTGGTTTCAGTTCGATGACCATCTTGCCGTGCTGAGCTTTGTAGCCGTCAATCTCCGTCGCGACCGCGGTCAACTGGTTCAGCAATTCATCTTCGACAGTTGGGTTCTGCCGGAAATGGATCGCCAACACAGGTCCTTTGTCTTCGATCCGCACACCCTGATAAGCGTCCACAATTCCTGCGACGCGATTTAGAATCTCAGGCGCAATTTCCGGTCGCTGATCTGCCGGAAGTTCACCCGGCGCACAGAGTTCCAATCCATGCCCGCCGGCGCGCCAAATTTCCCGCGGCGTTCGCGCCGATAAATCACGCACATCGCGACCGCTGATCAGCACCAGCGCGCCTCGCAGCATTTCGTGGAGTTTCAGCAGTATTTGGTGGCCGTTCAACGGCAGTTGAACAGCGTTCGGATCGTCCTGAAGCGGCGCTAAAGTGCCATCAAAATCAAGAAACAAGGCCATCTCACGCACCGAAATGGGCACCGCATCTGCCGAGGAAAACAACTCGCTTGTCATACTTTGCGCTTACTTTGATCCGGCCTGGAGCGCATCCAGGTCTTTCAGGAAGTTCTGTCGCCATCTGGCAATATCTTGGTCCATGACGACTTGGCGTAAGGCCTTCCATCGCTCGATCCGCTCTTCCAACGGCATATTCAAAGCGTGATGGATCACCTCTGCAAGCTTGCCTGTATCATGCGGATTAACCAGGAGTGCAGACTTTAATTGCTCGGCCGCACCGGCAAACTCGGACAGGATTAAGACACCTGGATCCGCCTCGTCCTGAGCCATGATAAACTCTTTGCAGACCAAGTTCATGCCATCGCGCAGCGGCGTCACCAGGCCAACCCGCGCAATCCGGAATAGACCGGCCAATTCTTCGCGCTCATACGACCGCGCCAAATAACGAAGGGGGATCCAATCTAGATCGCCATAATCGCCATTAATCCGCCCCGCCAATTGGTCGAGCGTTTTGCGGAGCTCTTTATACTCTTCAACCTTGCCTCGCGATGGCGGTGCGATTTGAGTGACAGAGACCGTGCCATGGGTTTCGGGATAATCGTCGAACAATCGCCCGACCGCTTCAAATCGCTCCGGCAAGCCTTTGGAATAATCCATACGATCGACGCCAATCACCAGGGAGCGCCCGCCCAGGAACCGTCCAATTCGCTCGGCGGCTTCATCGGCTTTTTCGGTCCGCGCAGCCTGTTCGAAACTCTCTGCGTCGATGCCGATGGGATAGGCTTCAATTTTCACTTTCTTGTCGAAGACTTCCAATCGCCCATCGTCGAGCGTCTTCGCGCGGCAATCTTCAATCAGATAACGCGCGAAATTAGATCGGTCCTGTTCCGACTGAAACCCGAGCACGGAATAATTGCACATCGCCCGTGCGATCCACAGATGCTCCGGCAAGGCGCGGAACACTTCGGGCGGCGGAAATGGAATGTGCAAGAAGAAACCAATTGGCCCGTCCCAGCCCGCACGACGTAAGGAATCGCCCATGAGTAGGAAGTGATAATCATGCACCCAAACAGAGTCGCCATCGCGCAAGCGATCCGCCACAAGACTGCCAAACCGCTGATTGACCGAAACATAGGATTGGAATGCGTCGGCATCGAATGAGGCAAGATCGATCCGATAATGGAAGACCGGCCAGAGCACGGAATTGGCGTAATGAAGGTAATAAAGATCATGCTCTTCTTGAGACAGATCGGTGAGGACGAATTCGACACCATCATCTTTCAGCGTACGCAGAGATCGCGTTGGCTGATCGACAATATCGCCCGACCACCCAAACCAGACGCCCCCCGTGGATTTTAAGGATTCCCAGACCGCAACGGCCAATCCCCCTGCTCTCGCCCCCGGATCTGCGGCGGTACGGTTCGAAATCGCTATGAGCCTTCCCATTGAGAAAGTCATACGCATTTCAGGGCGTTAGAATAGTAGAAATTCATGCCTCGGGTCATTTCCTAACCAATTGCACGGTTTCTTGTCTTGTTTGACCGTGCGTCGACCGTGCAATCTGATCCAAAGAATGGGAGGCTCCAGGTGCAAGATACTGACTTTACAGGCAAAAACGTTTTGGTGGTTGGTGGAACCAGCGGCATTGGCAATGGCATCGCCCAGTCGTTTCGCGCCCGCGGCGCAGCGGTTGAGGTCTGGGGCACACGGGCGAAGGCCGAGGATTATGCCGCGTCAGATGGTTCGGATTTGACCGGGCTCACCTATCAGCAAGTTGATGTGGGATCGCCAGAGGCCATCGCGGCCGCGTCCGTACAGGCCGACAGATTGGATGTGTTGGTCCTCTCGCAAGGAATCGTCGCCTATCGCCGCGCCGAGTTCGAGCGCGAAGGGTGGGATAAAGTCATGTCGGTCAATTTGGACAGCCTGATCCATTGCTGTGAGAAATTTCGCGCCAAACTCGCCGAAACCAACGGGTCAATTATCATAATCAGCTCGGTATCTGGCATCCGCGCGAATATCGGTAATCCTGCTTACGCCGCCTCGAAAGCCGGCGCCATCAGTCTGACAAAGACGCTCGGCCAAGCCTATGCCCGCGACGGAATCCGTGTGAACGGCGTCGCGCCCGGCCTGGTGGATACTAAACTCACCAAAGTGACGACCGAAAACCCGGACCGGATGAAAGGGGCATTGCGGACCATCCCTTTGCGCCGCGCCGGGGCGCCGGAAGAAATCGCCGGTGGCGTCCTCTTCCTCGCTTCGCCTTTGGCGTCTTATGTTTGCGGACAGACCATTTTCGTCGATGGCGGCATGACGCTTTAGCGGCTCATCGCCGGGTTAAAATCTTTTGTAAACAAGGTCTTGAGGCCCGGGATGGGAGGAGGAAAGATCAACAACCGAACTGTGGGTTGGAAGGTCCCGAGCCTCAAGCTTATAGCGGCAACCGAAATGGGACAGGCCAACCGCAATCTGATCTCGCAATTCGCGAGAAGAATCTGTTTCTTCTAAACGATAATCCCAACCCCTGGTTGATGTTTTCGTCAGGTTGTGTGTGCCAGCGAGACGCGGGATTATCATTACCGGAGCGTCTCAGATGATTGTCCGAGCAGGTCGTTCCGGTTTAGGAATGATTAGGGGGAGGATGTTCCGGATCACAGGAATAAAACCCTTGGAAGTCACCCAACCGAAATTTAATTCCGACCACTTAACCGTAGGTCAGGACGGCTTTCGCGCTCATTTCGCAAGCCGGATATTGAAATCGTAGAAATCCGCAACAGCGCTTTGACGAACCTGGACAGATAAATCCCGCTACGGACTGTTAGCGTTAGACGTAGGGTTTCCCGCAGAAGCGCTCGTTGGAGATCCTGCTCCACCGCCATCACCACCTGTAGTTGCCGCAATTCCGCCGGCCGAGAGAACCGCGCCGCCGACCACGAGAGGCGCATTTGCGCTGCTCATCGCTGCCACCACACCGCTGCCAACACCGACTGACGCGCCAGCCCCTGCACCGGCGATCGCAGCCATCGTTGGCTCATCAATCGCTGCAACCGCGCAGAACTCGTCATCAAGGGCAACATCTTCACTGGCTGGAAGTTCAAATTCGCACCCACGGAAAATAATCGTCGCAGCCTCAGCTTGTCGTGACCGCAATACGTCGCCGCTGAACAATTCGTCACCGGTAGAGAGATAATAGGTAATGCTGTCGCGCGAGACGATTAACTCGCCCGGTACCCCGATATACTCAATCACACTGCCTTCTGCGGTCTGCGGGCTGGCCGCTAGCGCCATTGGCATAGCTGCAATGGACAGTGACAATACACTTAATATCTTGAGTTGCATCACGACACCCACCTCTCTCAATAAGCCAAAAAGTTAATCTACCTTAGTCGAAAAGTACACATATCAGTGTGCGAATTTTCTGTCGAAGTCAGGATTATCACAGCTTTCTAGATCATTCGGTGGACAAAAAAGCGATCTCCGTTTCATCCACGCAAACCGCTGACAACACACCGGTCTTGTAAGCGCCGGTGTCGAGTCCGATGCGGTTGGACCTCAGTTCGACCTCGTCCGTAATCGTGTGACCGTGCACGACAATGACGCCATGATCGCCTTTAAAATCAAGGAAGGGTTTGCGGATCCAGCGTAACTCTCTCGCATTTTGCTGCTCAATCGGCACTCCTGGTTGAATGCCCGCATGTGTAAATAGAAAGTCACCAAATTGAACACTTTCAAGAAAACTTGAGAGAAAGATGACGTGCGATTTTGGAATAGCCGATCGCAAAATATGCTGCATAGCCGCAGGTTCTTGACCAATCAGTTGGCTGCGCGGCACGCCATAGCTTTCGGCGCATGCATATCCGCCATATTCCAGCCAATCAGGCAATAATTCGGCCTCTCCCATAAGCCCCCGCACCATCATTTCCTCATGGTTGCCCATAACAAACAAGGGCTTAGCGAAATCGAATGGAGGAGATTTGAGAAACTCTATTACCCCGCGCGAATCTGGACCTCGATCAACTAAGTCACCCAGAAACACCAGAAACGTCTCGGCTGGGGAGCGATAGTCGTCGTCAGTCTTGATTTTTTGCAATAGCTCTTTTGTTTCTGTGAGGCAGCCGTGAATATCTCCGACGGCATAAACCCGCTGATCGGGTTTTCCCGTCGGTTGTCGACCAAGCTTCTTTGAATAGAGCAACATGACTTGACTATATCGTTTACAGTTTCCTCAATGCAACCAACGAGTTAACAATCAGATTTTAGGGCCGGCGAAGTACTCTCTGCCAACTTGCGGCAGATCACGCGAATGATCGAATAACAGTCACCTCCGCTCGCTTACATCGCAAAAATGCAACGGTCGCCCGTGAATGCCATTACAAATGCCATCGTGTCATTTACCTATTGTAAACTTTGTTTACGGTGAGCTCGAGAGTCAACGTGGGGACGTGTGGTGAGTTTCGAGTGGTATGCGCTGGCTGTTCAGCCTCGGAAGGAACAATATGTCGAGCGGCAGCTGATTAGCCGAGGCTTTTCGGCAGTTTGTCCTCGCTACAAGAAAGTTGTTCGGCACGCACGACAAACCAAAACAGTGCTCGCCCCGCTCTTCCCAGGCTATCTTTTTGTCGAAATGAACCTAGAGCAGTGTTCTTGGCGCAAAGTGAATTGGGTACCTGGATCAATTGGATTGGTCAAAACCGACAACCGTCCAGCAAGTTTGTCGCGCGAATTTGTTACGACCGTTATTTTGGCGCTCGATCAAGGTGGCTCAATCGCGTTCAAACACGATTTGAAAATGGGCGATCAGGTACGAGCGGTTGGCGGCCCGTTTGACGCCTTGATGGGCGAGGTCGTCGGACTTTCCGATAAAGAGCGCGTCAAAATTCTATTGGATGCTGTAAATCGAAAAGTTGAAATGACGTTGCCAAGAACGGCAGTCGTCGTAGCAGCTTAGGGGTAACGCTATGGAGTACATCCAGTCTGTCACCGTAAGCGATCGTGCTGAGACACCAAAAAGGTGGCCACACTTACTTGCAGACGCAATGAGCCGAATAAGATTTCAACTGTTCGGCGGAATTCTTATGGCCGTGGCGCTTCCCGCGTTTGTCCGAGGAAAGTTCGAACGCTTTGGAGACGCGGTTGCGAGTTACGAACACTCTTTGATCGGAACTGTTTGCGCACTGATGCTGGGTTATCTTATCTTCCGGAAAATGACGATCCTGCCTGGTGCGCGGTCAATCACCAATGTGATCCCATCATTCATGACGTCATACGCGGTTGTCGTCGCGTTCTTTTTTCTGATGCGCATCGATTATAGCCGATACCAGTTTATGGTCAGTTTTGCGCTCGCATGTGTCTGGTTTACGGTCATTTTGTTTGTGATGGCGAGATTTCGTCGTCCGGTATTCTGCGTCGTTCCGGGATCGCACACCTCCCGTCTGCAATCCTATCGAGGGGTCAAGTGGAAGGTTCTAAAATCCAGGAAAATCCTGGACCGTTACCCGCATATTCCAATCGTCGCGAACTTCAACGATCGGACGCTCGAACCTGAATGGGAGCGATTGATCGCCGAAGAAGCGATCAAGGGACGGCGTGTGTTAAGCGCGCGGCAGCTCGCGGAATCATTGACGGGTCGAGTACAGATTGAAAACTTGTCGGAAAACACGTTTGGCCATTTGGCGCCAGATTCCCTGTATGCTCCCACGAAGCGATACGTCGACATCTTCTCTGCGCTTTGCATCATCGCACTATTATGGCCGGTTATGCTGATCACCGCGATCATCATTCGCTTTGAATCTGATGGCCCATCCGTCTTCAAACAAGAACGCATGGGCTTCAGGGGTAAGACTTTCACCGTCTACAAATTTCGTTCGATGCGTGTACAAAACGAACAAACGCGTGGACTGCAAAGCGACAAAACGCTTGACGACGATGCTCGCATTACCAGCTTCGGTCGGTTCATACGCAAAACACGCATTGACGAGCTTCCGCAAGTCTTCAATATCCTCAAAGGCGATATGAGTTGGATCGGGCCAAGACCAGAGACATTGCGATTGTCAAAATGGTACGAGAAAGAGATTCCATTCTATCGCTATCGCCATATCGTTAGGCCTGGGATTTCCGGTTGGGCGCAAGTCAAGCAAGGGCATGTGACTGAAGTCGAGGATATTCGCCTAAAGCTTGAATATGATATGTTTTACGTGAAGCATTTTTCGCTCTGGTTGGACCTTCTTATTGCGATTAAGACAATCGCGGTAGTGTTCACAGGCAAAGGCGCAAGATAAGCGTAGAAAGCACTTTTCGGATGCAGAGTATCGCGCTGGTATGGATTGCGAGGATTTGTCTCGTCGCGTCCGCGGTTCTAACGATTATGGCGACGCTCGACCCGATGGGGAGAGATATCCGTATCGAAATGTACAAAGAAGCGGACAAAATCGCACACTTTATGGCGACTTTCTTGGTGTCCTTATTCGCGCTGATCGCATTTCCCAGAATTCAGGGAAGCAAAATATTCTTCGCTGTGGCAATGGCGGCAATCGCTCTAGAGCTAGCGCAACTCCTAAGTCCCCGTTCCGCAGAGCTAACGGATTTGTTGATGAGCTGGCTTGGCGTGATGGTGATTGCGCTGACTTTCTACGCAAAAGACATTCGGTCGGTAATCTTTCGGATCGAGAACGGTGGCTGAGCAAGCGGCGCCAGAGTCGGCACGAAGCGATCGCATGCGTCTGGTTTTCATCAACCGGTTCTATGCACCTGATTTGAGCGCCACCTCTCAGATCCTCACAGATGTCGCGGAAATGCTCGTTGCCAGCGGATATCAAGTGACGGTGTTCACCTCTGGCATCAGCTATGATGGCCGAGAGCGATTTCGTAACCGAGAAACGATCAACGATGTGGATGTCCGCCGCATATGGACCACACGGTTCGGGCGCAGCTCGACGTTGGGCCGCGCGATCGATTACCTCACCTTCTATGTTTCCGCTTTCTTCGTTCTATTTTTTCAAGCCTCTCGACGAGATCTGCTCATTGTGAAGACCGACCCGCCAATGCTGTCTATTCCTGTCGGCATAATCACGCGGATAAAGCACCTGAAGACGGTCAACTGGCTACAAGATGTTTTTCCGGAGGTGGCCGAGGAACTAAGCGATAGCGCGGGTAATAACCCACTCATAGGGATGCTCAAATTTCTGAGAAACCGATCACTTCGCCGAGCCGCCGCAAATATTTGCATCGGCAAAAAAATGGCCGAGAAAGTTGAGACGTTCGGTGTACAGAAAGGGCAAATTCACGTGATCGAGAATTTTGCGGATGATCACGCAATCCGCGATCGAACAGATTACTCACCGGAGTTAAGGTCTAATTGGGGAATTTCTCAAAGTGACTTTATCATTGGATATTCTGGAAATCTTGGTCGTGCCCATGATCTTGATACGATATTGGGTGCGGCGAGCCGCCTTCGAGATCATCAGCACATCAAATTCCTTTTCATTGGCGGAGGTCACCTGCGCGATCGATTGGCCAACGCGATCAATGAAGGTAACTTGGACAATATTCTGCTGAAGCCCTATCAACCGCGCGAAAAATTACCCGAGAGCCTCGGGCTGCCTAATGTGCATTGGGCTTCGTTGAACCCTGATCTCGAAGGTCTGATTGTCCCGAGCAAAGCTTACGGGATCGCCGCCGCTGGCCGTCCGTTGCTCATGATTGGTGATCTTAGTGGCGAAATTGGAGCCAAGGTTGTACAGCACGGCTTCGGATCCTGTTTCCGGCCAGGCGATATCGAAGCTGTTTCTGAGTATATATTGCATCTCTCTCAGTCGCCCACGCTATTAACTGAATTGAATGAAAACGCGCGGGTCTATCTAGAGCAGCACGCCTCCAAGAAGCACGCATTTGCCAATTGGCGAAAGTTGATCGAGCACCTCCATTCGGCAGACTAGAGCACCAATCGTTTCGCGTTTTCACCCGTTTGAGCTTCCGCAGCTACGTCACGCTCTTGTTGCCCAGAGCTCATGACGATCGCTACGCACAGAGATAAGACTGCTGCGATGCCAGGGGTGCGAAGCGGATAGTCCACCAAGCTGTGAAGTATGACGACAAAAATAGATATCAGAACGAATTTCCGCAGAGAAACCGAGGTTGCTAACGTCGCATTGGACCATAATCGAGAGAATTCACGACCGATCCAGAATAACGAAAACAGCACCAACCCAAGTCCAAAAACTCCACCCTCCATGATAATCTGCAGATAATCATTGTGCGCCTTGGCAACGAAGCTCGCAGTGACAGCGTTAGGATCTTCGTATCCCGGGATTACGGACTCATACGTCCCCCACCCGCTTCCGAACAACCAGTGATCCCGAATCGCTTCCAATGTGATCGTCCACATATAGAACCGGGACCCCTCTTCGTTAGAAAAAGAGGTCACACCCAGGTTTTCCAAGACTGGGCTGGTTGCGACGATTAGGGCGGTCAGTGAAAGCAAAACCAAAGCGCCAATTTGAACCCATAAGGCGCTTACGCCCTTTCCGGTTTTCCGCATGGCTAATAGTGTCAACGCTGTGACAGGCACCAAGAGAATGTAACCAGCTACCGAACCCGCTGCGAACAGACCGATCAAAACACAGAACATGGCCCCCACAAGTACGATTGCGGCAGCCACATTACTATCCTTCATCTCCCAGTTCCGAACGAGGTCAGCGAGCAAATATCCGCAAAATGGCAAAGATATCAGCATAAGTGTCGCTTGATGATTTACGTTTGAAAAGAAGCCCACAGGCAGCTCGCCCGAGGTGAATTCGTAAAAGTACAATGCGCTGTCAGATCCAGCGATCACTTGCGCGAGGCCCAAGACAATGGAGCTGAACGCCAATCCGACGACGAACCACGGCAAGATCGGACGCAATTCCCTTAATCCAATTCGGGCCGACAAGAGCAATACAAACATGGGCGGCAATAGATAACCAAGCGATACAAGCGTTGCTTCGAAATTCATACTAATCGGCAAGCTTGGCATCTCCATGCCCAAGTTCGCATAGCCATCCACAACAACTGTTCGCCCCGGTAACGACTGCCATATCGCATTTGGAAGTGGCACCAATTGCATGCCACCAATCACCGCGACTGCACAAACCACAATCAGCGGCTCGCGGAAACGGCTCAATTTCAAATGTCCCGGCCAAGTAGCGATCAGCGCAGAGATCCCAAGTCCGGCGATTGCTTGTAAAACACCATGAGCATACAAGCCTTCTCGACCCGCCCCTCCCACTGCCACACAAGCCGCGATGTAAGTCAGTAAAATGTACTGAACACCGCGACGTTTGATACTGATCGGCTGCCTTCGACTCATTTTGGCCGCTTACTCTGTTTGGGGATCAAGAAGGATCGACAAAAACTCGGTACGTGATGTTTTCGGAAACGCTCCCGACCTCCCCCACAGCTCGATGACCTGAAAGTCACAATCCTCCATCGGAATTGTCACCTCTGTCTCAAACCTTTCCATCTCACCGCGTTTGTTCAATTCGACGGCCATAATCGCCAAGCTTGTCTTGGGTTCCGCGCAGGACACCGACCACTCAAGTGATCCACCGCTTTCTGGCATGCGACCTCTCGCTTCCGCAACCAGCTGGTATGCCCCGCTCGGTGCAGAAAAATATTGCCGAGCGATCAAAGGTCGTTCCACGCCTCTATACGTTACGTACAATCCGCCTGACGTCTGGATCTCGGCGTGTTTGGAATCCACAAACCAGTTGTAAGGAAGCGCGGCCTCGTTGGGTAGAAACTTGTTATTAAACGGCGCTTCCCCGACCGGATCTGCTGATCGCCTGAATCGCAACCAAGCGGCATAGGCCTGATCGTGTCCGGACTCGCGAAGCAATCGCCGTAAATAGTCACTTTGCAATCTTCGATCATCCGCGACTAAGGGTTCAATTTCGACGGTCTGAACCGGCTCGCTCATCAAGTCCCGTATCAATTCCTTGCTGAGCGGTCGGCCTTGTCGAACATAGCGCAACAAAAGCGTCCAATCTTCACCAGCTCGAAAGACCCCAACTATCGCATCAACCAAGGCGGTTTGGTCTACGGAGCGCAACACAGCCAAGCGTTCGAAATGTAAGAGAACGTCGCCATAGGATTCTGTTTGGGCAGCTCGACTGAGCAAAAAGAGGCGAGCCGACAAACTTCGGGGTTGCCGCGAGATTACATCGCGAGCGAGGTTTTCGGCGCCGGTTTCCTCGCCCATTTCAATCGCCTGAACTAAAGCGACCTCGAATGCCAATGGATCGAGGGGGGCACGAAGCGCCAGCCTTTCTTGAAGCGATATGAATTCGTTCGCTGCCCCTTGCTCCAGCGAAACGGTCAGACGATCGCGCCAGTCTTTCACCAGAAGGGGTTGATAGGCACTCAAATCCGCGACCGGGTTCCCGTTAAACGCTGATCTTATCTCACCAACGCTATAAGAATGAAATGCGGCCGCCAAAAACCCGCAAGCGAGCAGCGCTTTGAACACAACGCGCCCTAGGCCCAAAGTTCAGTCTCGTCGTTCTCATCGTCGTCCGGTGCGGCTTCGATCATTACTCGCCGTTTAGAGTCACCTTTTTTGTCGTTCTCAACGTATGCATATGCCCGTCGACCGTACGATGAGTAATAGTACGAGTATTCATATCCGGCTTTCTTGGCGTCAAATTTGGTCAGCACACCGCCCAAGACATTGGTGCGAGCATCGAACATTTGAGCGACCGTTCTTTTCGCCGCTGGGGTTCGAATCGAACCTGCTTGAACGACGATTAATGCCCCTTCGACGACAGAGCCCAATCGAGGACTATCTGTAAAACTGAGCACAGGTGGAGAGTCGATGATTACCAAATCGAAAAGCTGTTCTGCCGCCTCAATGATCTCACGCAATCTGGGCCCGGAAAGAATTTGTGCAGGGTTCGGTGGAATGACGCCACTCGGCAGAATCGATAGGCCCTCAGTCTTGGACCGTACAACATGGTCGTGTAGCGCATCGTGTCCGGTCAACAAACCCGACAATCCTATTGATTTACCGGAATCGATCACGAACGATGGTTTGCGCATATCTGCATCAATGATGAGAACGCTTTTCCCACCTTTTGCAAAAGTGGTTGCCAATGCGATCGTTGTTGATGTCTTGCCCTCGCCAGGGCGCGTACTGGTAATGAGTAAGGATCGAGGTGCCCCTTCCTCTGTGGCGAATTCCAGCGCCGTGCGGGCCGATGCAAAAGCCTCGGAAATTTGAGACTTTGGTTCGTTTAGCACATCGACGATCACATCCTTTTTCCGCGACAATTTAGGGATCACGCCGATTGCCGGGATCCCGAGTTTATTGCGCAAATCCTCAGGAGTTTTGATCGTATTATCGATAAAATTCAACGCGAACGCGAGACCCACGCCGAGTGCGAGACTCACGACCAGAGCCTGTAGCATTGATCTCATAAGATTCGGCTGGAATGGTCGTCCGGGCACCAGTGCAGGATCAACTATCGAAATATTGCTAGAGCCCACACCTGACGCGATCGAGACTTCTTTCGACCGCTGTAGCAACGCCTCGTACTGCGCCCGAATGGTTTCAACCTCACGCTGCAGTATCCGGTACTCGATGCGCCGATTTCTTTCATCCTGCAGCCCCAGCCGGAGCTCAGCGACACGCGACCGCAAAGACTCCTCGCGCGCGACCGCAGCGTCGAAGGCAACTTTGAAATCGGTCAGAATGGACGACGAAATCGCGTCAGATTCCGCCTGTATATCGTCTTCAATCAGATCGATCCGTGTCTGCAACCGCACCATATCCGGATAGTCAGGTTTAAAGCGGCCGAGCATTTCTTGGTAATCAGACAGCAAGGTAGAGCGAGACTGTCGCAACTGCGTGAGCGTCGTGCTTTGGAGCAGCTCTCGATATGGCGGCGTCTCTATCGCAGCCCGATAGGCCTGTTCAGCTTTGATCCGCTCGCTTTCTGCATCTGATAGTTCATTGTTCAATGCCAGAATCGAGTTTTCGTCCAAAGATCCAGCACCGCTCGTATTTCCAGCTATGTCTAACAGATCTTGATTTTCGGCGTATTCTACGAGCTTCCGCTCAGACTCTTCCAACGCGGTTTTCGTCGTCGCCAGGCGTTCATCCAAGAACTCTCTAGCGAACGCCGTCGTATTGTATTTGCGCTCGAGATTAGATTGAATAAACGTTTCTGCGACTGCGTTAGCGATGCGTGCAGCTTCTTGCGGATAGGCGCTGACAAATGAAACTCCCACAACGCGTGATCGTCCTGCCGGTGCAACCCGTAAACCTCCTACGATACGACGCGCGGCTTGCAAAACTCGAACATCCCTCGGCGAGCCAGCGAATGCATAACGATCGTCGTTTATGAGATTCAATTCTTCCGCCACGCGTTCAGCCAAAAAACGACTGCGCAATAAGCGATACTGGGTTTCCATATAAGTGCTGTCGGCGACCAGATCGGGGCCGACATTGGTGCCCTCTATGATCTGAACATCTTCGGATTGGATCTCGATCGTCGTAGTCGCGATGTACAGCGGAACCACGCGCAGCGTCAGCATGAATGCAACCGCGAGCCCTAGGAGCGTGATAGCCAGTATCATCCATTTTCGCAGCCACAAAACCCGCACGACGCCCCAGAAATCGATACCGATATCATCAGGCTCATCGTAATAACCCGCTTCGGACGGATATAGCATGTTTGTGCGATCAGGATCGTTTATGGCCACAACGCCTCGATACGCGCCGCCGCGCTCGATAGGGTATCTTGGATCGTTATAATTCATTCTGATATCCCTATGTCCGCATTACGCGGATCAAAACGCCATGAACAACGCGATGAGCGGCAACGAACGCAAAACCTCACCGTATGTCGCCCGAGCTTCCGATCCATCAACCACGATTATGTCATTCCCAAATATTGTGGGATCTTCAGCTTCACCGCTTCGAATAGCGACCAAATCGAATGCGGCTGCGTGACGCTCACCATTGATTTGGCGGAACACGACCACCTTCTTGGGGTTCGCCCCAGTGGAGGGACCACCCGCAAGCGCCACGGATTGTAAGAGAGTCATACTTCCAGTCACCGGATACAGCCCTGGGTTATTGATCGAACCGTCTACGGTGATGCGGCGCCCCACACTATCCACAATTATGACATTAACGTCTGGATCTTGAAGGAAACTTTCCTCGTACTTCTGTTCAAGAATTACTGACAGCTCACCCGCTGTTTTTCCGACCGCAGGAACCTCTCCGATGAGCGGCATTTTCAGCAGTCCCTCGAAATCAACCTGGTATGTGCCATCCAAATCGGAAACCCCAAATACACTGATATCCAATGAGTCCATCGGACCGATGCGAAGGTCTGCCGGGGTGATTGAGGTGGTGGCATCGGGAATCGGCAGGCGCGTCATGTCGCTTCCGTTCGCAATTGAACTGCCACCGGAAGAGCATGCGCCCATAGCAGCGAGCCCAAGCGAACAAATCAGAAATTTCAGACTACGCCACATCTAATCACCACACGTCCCTTAACCGGCTATTAAGATTTATCCCACTCTCGTTCAAGGCTTTTCCCCAGTCGATGGGGCAATTTCATGGCAAGTGTTGCTAATGCGTGCACGACTGCCGGAACCACCCGATTTGTGATCGACTATGCTGTTTGTGGCGCAGCGGCGACATGGTTTTGGAAAACACTCCTATCCGCATAATTCCACTGACATTTTTCCGAGAAAAGGTTTGACTTCCAACCAGTTCGCGTTCGAAATATTTTCCAGGGACGGATATGCTAGACAGGATGTCGAGTTTATGGGACGCGAGAAAACGAACAGCAAAATGCTGGTTGCAAGTCATGCCGTAGCTATGCCCGTTGATTATGCGGCACTATCGGCGTCCGCTAATTGCACCGCACTCTGTTCGTCTTCCCGACGACCCGGCCGCGCCGCTCGGATCATCAACACCATTTATTGTTGCGAAACATGACTGCGTCGATTCCGTCTGAGCTGATGACCCCTCGCCAAGACGCAGTAGCGAAACTGCTGCTATTGACTGCGCGCGTGGAGTTTACGGACGCGCACGCGGCAAGAGCCAAAGAGCTGGCTGCTCAAGTGACGGATTGGGACTGTTATATCGACACGTCGGCCAAGAAATTCAGCATCACGTACTCATATAGGCACTTAAAAGCTTACGCATCAGAACTCGTACCGGAGCTTGCGATGTCACGAATGAGGCGACTCGCAAAACACTCTGGCATAACCAGCCTGAAGATTGCCGCTGCTCAGATTACCTTTCACAAAACATGTATCGCACCGCTGGACGTGCGTTATGTGTATATGAAAGGGGTGGCGCTTTCACAGCAATTCGACCGCGAAATCGCGGATCGGTTCAGTCGAGACGTCGACATTTTAGTCGAAGAGAAAAGCTTTCGACGTGTGGTTTTAAGTGCCGTGGAACACGGTTATCAGCTTATGCTGGATCAGGAACCGCTTGAGTTTGCAGCCACACGGCAAGACGTGGCTTTCATTGCCAGGCATGCCGAGGTCGCGACCCTGATTGGCAGTGATGGGGTTCATATCGAAGTGCATCGTCGCCTAGGTAAGCTCGGTCTAAAGTTCGATCTGAACGACATTTTGAACAATGCAGAACATGTTGAACTCTTGGGCACACGGATCAAAACAATTCCGAAGGCGACTCATTTTATCTATATCTGTTCGCACCATTCGCGGCATTTCTGGTCACGTTTGCACTGGCTAGCTGACCTGAAC
Organism: Pseudomonadota bacterium; assembly: GCA_039194965.1. GTDB lineage: Bacteria > Pseudomonadota > Alphaproteobacteria > Caulobacterales > Hyphomonadaceae > Henriciella. The sequence goes on from JBCCVQ010000008.1 coordinate 98,419, forward strand.
GCCATGGCAACAGCGTTTCAAAATGACCGAGATGAAATCATCCAAAAAGCGGAAATCATCGGAATTGGTCCAACAATCTCCGCTGCGTTCGAATTTAATGAGTTGGCGCCACACCCCGATCAGTGGGACTTAACGGAGACCGCGCCAGCTGGCGGTCAGCAGTTTCTAAAAGCTTGTTTGATCAACCTCAATGGAGGTCTGGAAATCGAGCAAGAGCTACGTACCAAACTCGCACTCGGTGATTTTATGGCCGATTGGCAAGTCTCTAATACACGTCACAGCTCACTTTGGAGAAATACGTGGGGGCGCCGACTCAGACCCAATATCCAACAATATAAGAAGCGCAGACTTCCGGCCGCGTTGCACTGGGCCTATTACCTAGAAAATGCTTCGCAGCTGTGGACAAATGTTCTGAACCGGTTTCTGGGAAGATCATCTGCGACCTCGAAATCTCATCGGTTTGCGAACACACCTGTGCAAGCGGCTGAGTCGAAAGACAGCACCACATGAACCGACTGGGCCAGGTCACCTTCTTGTGGAGCCGCGTGTTGGATTTGCTCAAACACGCGGCCCCGCTCATCAGTGTCGCAGTCGCGATCATCACAATATTGGAAGCGATTGTGGGCATCGCGGTTCTTTATGTCATCAAAGTCCTGGTTGACACAATCACCGTCCAAATGACCGCAGAGACCGAAGGAAACGTCAGAGAACTCATTATTGTTCTAGGATTAACCGGGGGCGCCATCGTGTTTGGCGTGTTTCTCAAAAGCCTCGCCAGTGTGCTGCGCATGCGACAGGGGCTTCTGGTGCGCGATCACGTTGACCGCGAAGTCCATGACCGAGCGATCTCCGTCGATATGAAATACTATGAAAGCCCAAAATATTACGACATGCTGGAGCGCGCGAGGCATGGCGGCTCGCAGCGCCCTGCACAAATTGTTGGAAATACAATAACAACATTCCGTGCGATCCTGACGCTCATAGGTATCTTTGCCTTGCTTGCAACGATCGAGTATCGCCTGCTCCCGATCTTGCTGATTCCGATTCTGATCGCCTTGGCCATCCGCCTGTTCTTCACGCGTAAACTGTTCAATTGGCGAATGTCGCGCGCACAGACCGAGCGTCGCGCTAACTATCTCGATTGGGTGATGACGAATGCCAGACAAGCTAAGGACCTGCGGATCAATCGGATTGGCCCGTTTTTTCGCGATCAATTCCGCGCGCTCCGCCAGCAATTGCGTCGAGACGAAATCAAAATAGAAACAGCCCGGTTATGGTCGGAATTTGGAATGGCTGTCCTCGGCGCTGTGGTTTTTGTCGGCGCCAGCGCCTGGCTACTGCAACAATCTCTACAAAGCGGTCGCCCAATCGGCGACGTGGTATTGTTTGTCTTGCTATTGCGGCGCGCCGAAATGTCCGGCCAGGAATTTGTGGGCAATACCTCAAAAATTGTCGATGACCATCTCTACCTTCAACGGCTGTTCGACTTCTTGTCGGTTGAACCCAGCATCGCCGCTCCGGATCGCGCGACACCTATTCCTTCTCAACTAGGGCAAGGCCTGGAGATGTCGCATGTATCGTTCCAATACGAGGACGAAACGCGCGTAGCGTTGGACGATGTGTCTATGCAAATCCGGCCCGGCCAGATCGTCGCGCTGGTTGGGGAAAATGGGTCCGGCAAAACGACTCTGATAAAACTTTTAACTCGGCTTTATGACCCGACGTCCGGACGTGTCACCTTGGACGGGACAGACATTCGGGCATATTCGCCAGAAGACTATCGCAAACTGCTGACGGTTATCTTCCAGGATTACGCGTTTTATGCAGAAACCGTTGAAGACAATATCCGGTTTGGCGATGTCAGCCTTCCTTATGAACAGAACGCCATCAAGAAAGCAGCCGAGAATGCAGGTGCCGCTGAATTCATTGAAGCATTGCCCAAAGGATACCAAACCGGTTTGACCAGACTGTTCGATGACGGTCACGAACTTAGCATCGGTCAATGGCAGAGAATTGCACTCGCCCGAGCGTTCTACCCAAAATCTAAGTTTATCATCTTAGATGAGCCTACCAGTGCGGTGGACCCGAAAGCGGAATTCGAACTGTTTGAAAATTTCAAGCAGCGGCTGGAAGGCCGAGGGGCCTTAATAATCAGTCATCGGCTATCGACGATCAGACAGGCCGACTATACTTATGTTTTAGAGAGCGGGCGGATTGTTGAAGCTGGCACACATGAGGCTCTTGTTGCTCTGGATGGGAAGTATGCGGATCTGTTTAGAAAACAGGCGAAGCATTATAAGTAAACGAAATTGCGATTAGAATCATTGGGGATAAATGGAATGGCCGACATTACTTCAGACCAGATTATAAAACGTGCGAGTATTCATGGCAGTAAAATCGGCGATGAGTTGGTATTCTTTAATCATGAAACAGGCAAATATTATGGGACAGGCCCGGTTGGTGCGGAAATTTGGGAAATCTTGGAAACACCGACCTCATTAGGCCAAATATGCGATCGCTTGCTTGAAAAATTTGATGTGGATCGCGAAACCTGCGAAGCGCATGTAAGCGAGTTTATCAGTGACATGATCAAAAGTGGGATTTTGGACTCTGGTACATAGTCCGGGATGTCTTATTCTCTCGAAATCGATTCCAGCAAGACTCGAACGCTTTCGGACACACCGTTTTCAACAGTGACGTTTTCCGGGCGTGTTAGCTCTAGTAATTCAATCGAATTTGCCAGCGCCATTGCGGTCTGGACAATATGGTTCCGATTCCCGCACAGCCGGGCAAGCTCTGGGCGATACACCGCGTTAAGCGCAGCTTCGAATGCACGGCGACCGTTCAATGGAGTTAATTTCAGCGTTTGACCCCACTCCAGCACGATCAATTGCTTCAATGGATGCCGGCCTTCGATGAAATTCGCTGAATCAATCGCGTGAAATTTATCGAACCGCGTCAGGTCGCGCCGCAAACCGATGCTCGTTCGGTCGAGCGATTTCAGGGCGTCTTTCCAAAGCTTCACCGTATGAACACCAGATTCAATCTCGAAGCCGTGCGATGAGGGATAGAGACCGGAAACATCGTCGCTGATAAGCGGCCAATCGGTGGCGTGATGCATATGCGCCGCCAAAGTGGATTTGCCCGCGCCTGATTGTCCGGTGAAAGCGAGCGCTCCATCCGGCGACAGAACTGCGCTCACATGCAGAGGGACCAAGCCTTTCTGATGCGCAATACCCGCAATTGCAGAGCCGACTAAAAAACCGCGCAGGTCATCGAGAGATGCAGCCTCATCCTTTTGTACAATTATTCTACGACCGTCCTCGACCAAGAACCGACCGATTCTTGGAAAGATCAAAAGGCACAAGTCGCCATCGACATCGACCCAGCTTTTAGGAGCGTCGCGCCCCGGCAGCGCTTCAGGAACGTTGCCATAACGAATTTCGACGGTATCCGATCCCTCTCCCCCTCGCGCATCACGATCCGCGATGACGAGCTCTGGCAATTCGAAATCGGAGTCGAAGGTGATGCCATAAGCTCTATGGAAATGGGTCGAAATCGTCGATGTCATAGGCTCAAGCTTCGTAGTTAAGGGATTTGGTTGAATTGGCTGTGGTCGTCCGTTTGGGACCAAAAGCAGCGACAGGCGAATATTCGTTGCGTTCACCCCCGCCGGCGATGTCGAATGTTTTATGAATCACCCATGCGTGTGCTCCGAGCTGCCGGTTTCCGCCATCCCCGTTTCTGCCTGCGCCGAGCACGAGGATGCTCTCGATGCCGCGCCGGCGCAGCATGGCGCGTGCCGAGAACCCGAGCATCAAGCATGTAAACACCCCTTTTGACACCTGCCCCAGTCGTTTATGGGCCCAGGCAATATCTGCGAGCATGATGCCATCGGCGGGCCCAGGCACAACAATCTCCAGTGGAATGACGTCAAGCGAAACAGGATGCCCCAACCACCGTTTCCAGATTCGATAAGGCAGAAGTCGTACCATAATCCAGGCTGTGAATGTATTTACGAAGGCTTCCCAGAGCAGTCTTTTGCGTCGCCACGACATCCGTACAAAAACAGTAATGGCATTCCACATGGTGACTTTATTCCGATTCAGTCCCTACAACGCCTTCTGCGCGTTCCGACCTGACTATTCTATAAAAAACTTAGGTTCAACGCCGCGCATTCACTTGCGAAGACACAATTCCTAGGCATCTGTGCCTCAGGTCTGGGCAACCATTGCAAAGATGCCACATTGGTTAATAGTATCAGCATCTATGACGAAATTAACGCTTGCCATCGAGATTTCACCTCCCTATTAACGAAAACGAGGCAAGAATGCCCGCTGCAACCAAATGGGGACTGAAACCATGACAAAAATCGAATGGACAAAGCCAGAGCTTGAGGCACTCGACGTTGAAGAGACGCTCACTGGTCCTGTCAACACGCCAGTCGAAACCATCGAAGCCGCTACCGGCGATCCTTTCGGCAGCCCGAACAGCTAGTCGTTCGGATATATAGAGTTTTTTAAATGCCAGCATTTCGGTGCTGGCATTTTTCGTTGTGACCGTCCGTCGACAGCGTTTTCGACGTCGATTATTGGTGAGGGGGTGCCAATCTCGATCCAAAGGATACTCCGTTGAGTGCGATCATTGGTCGAATTGAGCTCGACAAACGCTCGCCAGATGAGCGCCTCTTCGCAGACGTCCTCTCGTCAAATCCTATCCGAAACCAGGATCAACGACGTGTGCAGACGAGCGCGCACTCAATGATCGCCTGCGCAAGTTCTCAATTCACCGCGGCGACAGACCGCGCCAGCCTATTTGTTGATGCACAGGGCATCTGCACCGTCGCAGATGCTGTCCTGTTTAATCGCGCAGAACTCGCCGAGAAACTGGGCGTGAGCACAGATAATTTGGACGCGATTTCCAATGCCGAACTCATCCACCGCAGCTTTGGACGTTGGGGAGACAAAGTGTTCGAGCAGTTGCAAGGCGATTATGCTTTCGCAATTTTCGACGAGAGCCAGAATGACTTATTCTTAGCCCGTGATCATATTGGAAGCCGTCCACTGCTCTGGGCACAGATCCAAGACACAATTGTGTTTGGAAGTTTCGTCGAACCCATCGTCGCGTTCGCAGATCTCGATTGGAAGATCGATGAGAGCGTTGTGGCCGAATACATGGCCTGTCGAATCATTCCGCTCAGCAAATCGTTCTTTCAACATCTGTATTACGTTCCCGCAGGTTCGTACCTTCGCCGCAAGAGTCATACGGTGCGAGTTCGTAGATGGTGGCAACCGACAACCAAACCTAGCAAAGAGACGAGCGATGCGGCCCTCATAGTCGCGGAGTGCACCAGGCTGATCACGCAATCTGTAACGAACCGAATGCGCGACAACGGCGTAATCGGTTGTCATTTTAGCGGCGGCGTCGATTCTTCGATTGTCACGAAAATTGCTGCTCAACAATTGCGAGCGCAGGATCGGTCTTTGACCGCCGCGTACACTTGGGCGCCGGCCGTTTCGGACCGCTATCCCGAGGTCCCAGCTAAGGATGAGCGTATTTTTCTGCGACGGATCGCTGAGAACGAAAATTTCGAATTGCGTTTTGGAGATCGTAAAGCCCAAAACCTTCTGCGGTTTATTGAGCGACCAATTGAATTCGAAGGACAACCAGACCTTTCGGACGAACTTCATACGCTTAAGCTCGCTGAACAGGACATGATTGAGGTTATGTTATCAGGATGGGGCGCCGATGAGGTTTTTTCAGCGCACGGTGTCGGCTACGCTTCGCGCTTGATCGCTCGGGGTAAACTGCGATCAGCGCACCGTTGGATAGCTCGCAACTATGGCAGTTTGCGAAACCCCAAAACGCTTGTTTCGGCGATTTGGAGTGAGTTGATTTTTCCGGTTTTGCCGAAGGCACTCTATTCCAGGCTGCATCCACTCCGGTTTAGTCGAATTGAAGACAATTTTCCATCGGCGTCTCTCAAAGACAAATACAGCCGTTTGTTTCGGACCCGGATGCCGATTGTCAAATTTGGTCCCGATCCAAATGAGAACCTAATACGACACCTTACATTCGGGCACACGACGGCCCGAATGGAATCTTGGGCAACCCGATCGGCACCTCATGGGTTCGAATATCGATACCCCCTGACCGACAAGGCGCTTTTGGAATATCTTCTCGTGCTCCCCCCAGAGTTCATCTTTATGAATAATCAGCCGCGAGGATTGGCAAAAGCGATTTCGTCGGACTTACTCTCCTACAATCCTTCTAAGACGGATCCAATCAACGAGAAGTATCGAACAGACGCATGGGCAGATGCTTGGCAGACGATTGCTCAATCTGTTGACGACGGCGCCTATGATGATGAATGCCCTTGGGTCGACAAGCGCAGATTCATCGACGCCGCAAAACAGCCTTTAGATCAAAGCGATCCGAAAAACATTACCAAATTTATGGGACTCGTCGCTGCCGCGCGCGTTTGGGCGCTTTACCGCCGAGCGACGTCGAAGGGTTGGATTTAACCGAATAAACCCGCCAATGTCGCGCTGTCGAAACGGTTCAAATCCGGAATAGCCTCGGTTAGTTCAGAATTTGATAGCCCAAACCAACGCCCTAATGTCGCCGCATATTGGTCGACGGAAACTTGTGGGATCAACCGGCCGCGGCCATAGTCTTGACTATGCCCAAGCTCTGGTGGCGGAATGTCACCATAAATGGTGCCGCCATTGACCGCGCCGCCCACGACAAGGTGGTGCCCTCCCCAACCATGATCCGTCCCGTTATTGTTCACACCCAGTGTGCGACCAAAATCTGAGGCGGTGAAAGTTGTGACCTCATTCTCGATTCCGAGTTCGACCGTAGCATCATAGAAGGCACGAATGGCGGTATCGATGTCAGTTTGCAGCGTCGGAAGCTTCAATGCCTGGTCGGAATGTGTATCGAAACCAAATGCAGGGACAAAAAAGATCTGTCGTCTCATTCCCAATGAGTTTCTCCGCGCAATCAATCGAGCAACCATCCGCAATTGCTGAGCGAGACGACTTTCAGGGAATAGCGTAGTGGGATCGCCGGGGAGTTCCAACTGCTCATTCAACAAGCGATTACTATCGATTGAACGATTGGATATTCTCACTAAATCGCGTTGCAGCAGATTTGATCGGTCACCTTCTACATCCCGCATCACCTGTTCAAGCGTGGCACTGAACATCGTGTTGACACCCAGTTCGCGAACTCCGACGGCTCCGCTGGTCGCCACAATGGTAGGGTTGGTGCTTTCACCGTTGAGAAATACTGTGTTTCCAGCCGTCGATACAGCAGTAAACGAGGCGTTCGCGTTCACACTCGAGGCGTCCAGTATGTCACCAAAGCGCCCTCCCCAACCGGTGGTCGCTCCTTCTGGTCGGGATGTCATCCATGTGGATTGCTGGTCATTATGCGATCCTAATTTTGGCGGAATCGCAGCCGAGCCGTCAAAGTACGACGCGCGAGTCACATATTCAAACAGCGGTCCAACGTTCCCAACAATCGCAGCATTTCCTTGTTGATAGAGACTATGCATATTGGCGAATTCACGCGGCATCGCAAAACTGCGTCCCTCCAGATTTCCATTGAGCGCCAGAAGTGCGCTGCGGCGACGCGAAACACCCTCAGCGTCATAAGCTGCGAGCAAGGGCTCACGTATTCTTTCATATGATTGGGAGGACAGTGAGTCGTACGGAATAATCGTATCGTGACTGTCCATTCCGCCCATTAGGAAGACGCAAACCAGCGCCTTGTAGTCAGTTGCACCGGACGCGAACGCATTAAACGAGGCCAAGTTGGACGCGAAACCAGCACCGACACCCAATCCGGCAACGGTAGATCGCAGAAAATTTCTTCGGTTCATCATCGTGTTCATTTACCTGTTTAGTACTGGACCAAGAATTCTGGCGACAGGACCGTCAACAAAATCGCTCTTTGTACTCGCTCACGAAGCCATTTTTCGCGATCTGCCTCCTGGACATCGATCGAAAGAATAAGTGTTCTCAAGCGAGTTTTTGTGGCTTCGGTCATTTCGCCTGCAGTCAACAAAAGGTCCAGCCGACTGATTAGGGCTTCCGGGTCTTCCGCCAACTCGATTTCACTCGAGTAATCGCCGACGATTCCATATTCGCCCGCGGTGCCACCGTCACCAATGTCACGCAGCACGACATTGTACATGAAGTTAGCGTATTGAACGACCGCGGTTTCGTTCGTGATTTGCAATTCAGGTGCGACCATTCCAGCATTGGCCGACTCAGTTCCCGGTGCCGTGTATCCCGGTCGATAGAAGTTGAACACAGATGGGGCTGTGAAGGGTCGTTGCCCAAGCTTGGCACCATCATTTCTATCCATCACAATAGGATCGATCAGAAGACCGGTCCCTTCATCCTCTCTTTCGAATATCTTTACATCGGAGACACCCGCCATCCGCGCCCATTGCGTAAACCTAAGAACGGGTTCCTTTACCTTGCCGAACGTGGAATTCCCATTCGACGGTGCGTCAATGAACTCTTCATCTAACAAAATCGCTGGCCACACAGCGCGGAGGTCACCACGCTCTCCAGTTCCCACTTGCGTACCGTTCGGCAATTGGTATGCGCCCGACTCGAACGCGATCGCAACGCGTTCGACATAAGCGGGGGATGGATTGCTTGTTGTCATTCTTTGGATCAGCTGTCGCGACAAGAATGGCGCGACGTTCGGATGCTCAAAGAGAACGTCGAGAGCAGCAGAAATTGTCTCGTTTCCGTTCAGAGAACCCGAAACCGTCTCCCCCAAAAAGGTCTTCGCACTGGGTGAGTGTTGATCCTCGTGCATGACCATTCGGTTGATCGATGCCTGCTGGGTACGATTGGCCCGTAACTCGCCAAACGGCAGACCTTCCCACCAAAGCCCTGTAAACACTTTGGAGAGTTCCGTGATATCCTCGGTCGAATAAGTTTCAATCGGTCGTCCTTGATCATCAAGCTTCAAGGTCCCGTCCAAATTGAGTTCGTATAACCCAATCGTGAACAATTGCATGATTTCCCGAGCATAGTTTTCGTCTGGCGCCGAGCCCATGTCGGGATCCGCTTTTCGATTTCCCGCAAACGTCAAGTATTCTCCCATAATGGGGCTATACGTTACGTCTTCCAGCAGATCTCGGTAGTTTCCGAACGCACCTTCTTGGAGAATATCGATATAGCGTGCCAGACCTTCGCCATCGGATTTCACCAAGTCATCATTGTCTGACGAGATAACCAAAATCTGGGAGAGAGCGTACGTTGCGCGTTGACGCAGCTGGTCGTCGCCCAAAATTGCACTTTCATAAAACTCTGATATCGGAGCCCAATGCTCTCCCCGCCAGCCAGTGCGTTCACTCACCTTCGGCCAAGCCGCTTCGACGATAGAAGTCATGGGCAAAGAATACTGTGCCTGAATCCACTCAGAATAACCAAGTTGCGAGAGCTCAGAGATACTGCCTTCGGTAGGCCCAAAGGAAGCCGCAAACAGGAACCTCGATGCCTCCACGGCTTCCGGCTTTGCAGGTGCCTGTGGAGGAGGAGGTGGTGGTGGTGGTGGTGGTGGTGAAGCGGGAGGGGGTGTCACGCTAACCGGAGGTGCGGATCCGAGTTCTTCAACCTCTTCCACGACGCACGCAGCCAAGATCAAACTTGCAGCAACTGACAACATCAATCGCTCTTTCTTCGAATTCGCAGCCATGTCCCATTCCGCACGCTAAACCTGCGCGCAGTAAACACGACTCTTGCTAATATCCCGTGTTTTATAAGTATTATATTGTCGTAACTTGTAAACTATTTGTAATATCGGTCTGGATCTAATTCCATCTGACCATGCGTTTGGCACGCCACCCCAGAATTATTTTGTCGGCTTTGCGACGATAAAGATTTGAGAGTTTAACGACCATTTCAGTGCGGAGAACGGAGAATACTGCGTTTTGACACGCCAAGCATCATCATCAAACCGCCTAACAATGTCTCTAAAATCAAACCCTTTATGCGATGCGAGACGGTTACGTGCGCGGACGACAGGAAGTCCCACAGTCCCGCGCAGCATCTCTGGAATCGTATACGTGCGCTTGTATTTCGAAAAAATTGAACGGTTAAACTCTTTGATTGGAAGCGACAGCCCGATCATGATCGGCACCGATACGACGACCGATCCTTCTGGTTTCAACTTGGAATGACATAGGTCAAAGAACCCCGAAACATCTTCATCAGATAAGTGTTCCAGAACTTCAAAACTACCAATGGTATCGATTGACCGATCTGGGATGTCACTGACGGCACCAACATAGGAAAACGAATCGTTATGGGCATTCTCCATATATGGTTCAAACGCCTTCAATTGCGCGTTCGGCATAACGGGGCGAAGCTGCTTCAAAAAAGCCCCTGTACCACTCCCGAAATCCAGAACGGTCCCGTGTTCGTTTGTTTGCTGGCGCACCAGCTCTACAGCTTTGTCAAAACGAGAGCGGTGCGCCAGCCGTGCCACGGGGTTTGGTGAATTGATGGTATGCTTGTCGTAGTCGCTCATATGAAATCGTCTCTTACTCTCTCGCGATTGGCGAGTTTTACTCGCAATTTTTAATTCTCAGAAGGAAACCTATGAACAGATGGCGAGATCAATGCTGGTAGTTTCTTCACCAAAGCCAATTCATCGCAGTGAAACGAATGCAGAGGAAACCTTCATTTCTAACGGAACCCCCTTCTCTTTTGAGCGTTGCTTAAAGTCGTGGTTCAAAGACACACATAGCGCTGCAACGAAAGCGATGTAAAACTTATCGTCAATAAACAAACTCTGGATCGCCAAAAACAGCAGCAACGTAGACAAAACAAATCGGTGCCAGTGCCGTCCCCTGGTTCGAACAAACAACAAAGAGCATCCCAGATACAACAGCAGTAATCCTATCATGCCCAGATCGAACCCCACCTCATAAAATTGCGAGTTAAGTGGTTTTAGCGCGCCGTACTCATCATACCCGGCCCCAACACCAAACTCTTCCGAAAAAACTTGATTGTATCGCCCGATACCTAGTCCAAACACCAAGCTTGTAGGATCCTCGGCCACAAGTGCTTGTGCATAGAACTCTTGTCGATACACATTATCTGATTCGAGACCTGCATCGATCTCGGCCATGCGTTCTTCAAATAATTCTTGCAGGGTAACAATATAATTCGTCGTAAAACCCGACATTACGACTGCGATCACACCGAGAACGGGCAGCGCTATCAAAATTGCGGAAATCACACGGACCGATAAAATCAAGATCAACACAGAGATGGTAATTGCTGCAGCAAAGAAAAACGATCCAGAAAATGTCATAAAGCAACCGAACAGCATGGTCATTATGTAACCCGACATAATGAAGTTGTTTCCCAGCTTGAAGAACCGCGCAGGGTGTTCAAGATATCCTGAGAAGTGCCGCTTCCTTATCATGTAAAGCAGCCCTACTAAGGCTCCAGTTATGAGTACGTATCCCAATCGCTTTGGTTCATCGGCAAATCCGTTGACGCGCAGAAATGGTCCTGCCAGTACAGGAACTGTTCCTCCGCTATCAGAATATATTATTCCGCGATAAGGAAGCGATAGAATGTGAGCGGCTTGTTGATATATGGCGTGAGCAGCGTGGACGAGCGCTGCAAAGAACAAACCCATTAGGCTATACACCATGCCCTTTCGGCCCGCAGAAAACTTTGCGGTGAACAAAAAGACGAAGAGCAAACTGAAATAGTGCAATGATCGAAAGATTGAGCGAGTCCCGAGGTCATGCCAAAAATAGCTGTAGATAAATGAGCCCCCAACCCCCACGAATGTCACTAGGAAAATCAGGAAATGCTGCTTCCTCGGTGGAAAAAGGCCTTTCAGCATAAGCCAGGCACCAATCATTAACGGCACAACCCTGGAAGGCGTAATCTGCGTGAGGAATGGGATGAAAAAATCGACAGTCAGTAGCAAAGGCAACCAGAACAGTAACAATACTGGTTTTCGCGTTAACAACCATGCAGTGAGCACGACCGATAGCGCAACGACGAGATAATCGATTATGCCGTGTCCTATCGGCATGTTTCACTCATATCCTTGGCTCTGAAATGCCGCTGTAACTCAATTGTTACATGACTTTTCACTGAGGTCGGTTGAATCTGAAAAGTCGCTAAAAGAGAGTTATCCATCATCATTACTATAAATCGGGCGTAACACGACTTCGCCACTAGCTTTCACAATGACATTTTCATCAACGTTGCCACGACCGAGAGCATTCATAGCGATTATGGCGCCATTGCCGAGCTGGGCCCCTGGAGCAATTGACGCTCGCGCTCCCACCCAACAACCATCGCCTATTTCGATTGAACGCGTTACGAGCGCAAATTTTACGTCTGACCAATCATGGCTGCCGGTGCAAAGATAAGCCCCTTGTGATAAACAGCTGTGCGCTCCGATTTTCACGTCGGCCAAGTTGTCAATCCACACACGCTCTCCGAGCCAGCTGTGATCACCCACGCTCAAGCGCCACGGAAACTTGATTGAGACGTGTGGTTTGATCACGACCCCATTGCCTATTTTCGCTCCAAATGCGCGAAGAAGTGCGCGCCGCCATTTGGACCCGGGCAACCAAGTCGAAAACAAACATGCTTGGACAACGATCCATAAGGCTTCGGTTAATCGGGAGGCGCCGCGATCGAAATCCGGATTGTCGAACAAATCAAGACGAATAGGTGATTCAGTCATAGACAGTCTCCGGGCGTGGTGCACGACCTGCAATCCATAGGTACAGATCTCTAAGCGCAGCCGCCACGTTTTCAATCCCAAATTCTTCAATCATCCACGTCCGTCCCCGCGCACCCATTTTGGAAAGCTCAGCGGGTGGCGTTCTCATCGCCTGGCGCAACGTATTTTCAAGAGCAGCACGATCGAGTTGGATCCACCAACCGCATTGACGTTTATTGAGCCCAGACCAGGGAGCATTGGTGGTCGTGATGACGGGAACTTCTTGCGCGAGCGCTTCAGCGATCACCAACCCAAAGTTCTCGGCATGCGTTGGTAACACAAAAAGGTCTGAAGAACGGTAAAGCGCCTCTTTAGCCGCACCAAAAGCCGGACCCGAAAAAGAAACCCGCGACACTCCCAAAGATTCCGCGAGCTTCTTCATCTCCGCCTCGTGCCCCCTTTCATCAATTCCCGCGATCACGAGTTCCCACTCGGAATAATCCGCTTGCAAAGCCCGCCAAACACGCAGCAGAAATTCAATGCCTTTTTTCGGATGTATGCGGCTCAAAAACAAAGCTCTTCTTCGGGGGTATACTGGCTTATCTTGAAGGTCGGGGATTGGAATTGCGTTGGGTACGATTGCAATCGGCACACGCAAGCCCATGGCGCGGACGTGTTCAGCTTCAAGTTCAGCGGTCGCGCGTATACACGCCGCATTTTTGATATGTGCCGATTCTGCAAATGCTGAGAAAAGTCGCTTCTTCCACTTAGAGTTCTCGCGAGCCCAGGGGTCGAGCATGCCTCGCGGCGTCACGATGTATGGCCTCCTTCTGCTGCGCCAATACTGAAGACTGGTGCGAGACGTCCAAGTCCAAAGACCTTGAACATCGATAATATCGGGCTCCAACTCATACAGTCTCGACAGCATTTCCGGAGCGTACTGTAGCGCGGTCGGTCCTTTCGTTGGAAATCCGTGCACGTTAGGTCCCCATTTCCATCTCGCATCTGGAAATTGCGGGTCTATGGTTCCCATTACGTGCATTTCGATGTCAGGAAAGGCATCGATTCCGTGCGCCATCATGGGAACGGAAACTGCCAGCCCTCCTGCATTCTGGGACAGTTTCGACGTCAGCAAAGTGGTTTTGAGCGGTTCGAGCAACTTACGTCTACTTTGCCCCAACGACGTCTTCGTAAATCTCACGCAACTTTGAAGCGGCGCGTTGCCACGAGAATTCTGCTATGACGCTTTTTGAAGTTACCTGTGGGTCGCCCCATCTGTCATTTTCGACAAACTCAAAGATTTTGGCAGCGAGAACCGACGCTTTACTTTCAACCAAAGCACCTTTGCTGATAGCGGTGATTTGTGCCAGTGCCCCCGCGCGTGAGGCGATTACCGGAAGACCGGCGGCCGCCGCATCCAATGCCGTAATACAGAATCCCTCTTCAATTGAGGGCTGCACGAATATGTTCGCTTTGTCGTAGAGCAATGCAAGACTATCGAACGGCACAGCGCCATGGAGCCTGACAGTTCCTGATAACTTTCGGTTCGACAAGTCTTGTTCAATCATCTCTCGATATCCCGGAATTCGACGATCTGGACCAACTACATCCCATTCAAAACCCACGCCTAGTGCCTTCAACTGTTCGGCCGCCTCCGGGATCAAGTGCTGCCGTTTATGCGGCGCATAACCGCCCGCGGTCAAAATACGAACTGGCTTTCCTGATCCAGCAGCGCGACTGAGCGGAGGTTTCATCGCGTTCATGAGACTTCCAGTTGGTCCATGTCCAATCGTCTCTATTTTTTGTTGCGGTATTACTCTCTTAGCGAGGTTAAAGACTTGCTCCGACGGCACGATATAGCGGTCATAGACATGTTGTCGAAGGCGTCGATTGTTTTTCCAACCCACGAGCATTAATCGAATGGTTTCTCGAAGTTGCCGTATCATGCCAGCATCCGGCGACACGACTCGGCATTCGTGCGGTGGCAGATTGTGAACGGTCGCAACTGACCGGACACCCGCTTGCCTCAGCGACTTAGTGTCTAGAATCTCCATAACAAACAAGCCAAATACCACATGCACCACATCCGGCGCTTGATCGCACTCGATACGATGCAGCGCTAACTCGTTGACCAAACGGCAGAAGCGATAGCGCAGAACGCGAGAAGGATTTCCGGTCGCTGGATAATCTGCGTTGATCCAATTTACGCGATAGTCTGGTTGAGCCATGCCAGCCGGATATGGATCCTCCGGCTCCGGACCGGGCACCCACAATTCGACGTCGACTCCGTGTCGAGCCAAAGCCGATAAGGTTTCATGGACGTAATTAACGGTGCCCCCAACACGTGGGAAAAAGTGCTCACTGACCGCTACCAACTTCAATCCGTGTTTCCTATGTGCCTTGGGGCGTGCGCCTGCGAAGTTTTCGAAACAGATTCGCGATAGCGATTGTTAGCCCGGGCCCTCCTGCGCAGCGAACAAAGTGTTTGATAGGTCCAACGCTTGAGATGTATCCGGGCGAAATTTCTTGCGCTTGCGCCAAGATGTGCCGTGCTGTTTCACGTTCGTTCTTCCAAAACGAAAGAGCAATTTTATCCAGCCGAAGAGCCAAGGCTCTTTTCACTGCGGCCGGGATTTCCATGCCTGAGTTTTTGTAACTCTGCTGGAGTTTTTCACATACCCGTATGCGCGAACGCAGTTTTTCTTGCCCGACATCATTTGATACACGTTCCTCACCAACATTATGGTGATAATGATACCTAACGCTAGGTATGCCCACGAAATGTGCACCTGTTTGAAGTATTCGTAGCAACAAATCACCGTCCTCGTCAGTCACAAGCGACTCGTCGTATCCGCCAATTTGCAAGAGTAAGTCTCGCGGAAAGAGAGCACCGCAATGCGATAGAAAAGGGCTGTGAATCATCCGCTCGAGTTGAGCTGCGCTGTCCGATTGAATTCCTACCCAGCTGTCATTGTCGATATACGTCCCATTGGCATAAATGTGTCTCGTCGGCGCAAATGCAATTCCCGTTGACGACCGAGACACTTCTAACAATGATCGCAAATGGCCGACATCAAGCTCATCATCTGCGTCTAGGAATTTTATCCACGCCCCGTTGGCACGAGCTAAACCTTGATTCCGGGCAGCGCCTTGTCGCCCATTTTTGGGCAACCGAACGACCATCACAGTGTCGGCCTCCAGTTCGGACAAAACCTCCTCGAATGTTGGCCCAGAGCCATCATCAACGACGATCCATTCGACGTCTGCTGCCGCGTTCGCCTTAATCGAGCGTTTCAACGCGTCGAGGTTTTTTGGACGATAAACAGGAATAATCACGGAAATATTGGTGTGCATTCACTTAATAACGCAAACTCTAATGACCGACGGCGGTGGCGCTTAGGTTTATCCGCTTCCTTTTATCAAATGGCGCATTTTCAGCCCATGCTTTATACCAACCAACCCAACCAAATACCTCATTGTTGGAGGCAGTGCTGGACTGAATCCTCGAATGTCGAGTTGAGCCTCATAATTGGAGGCTTTTTCAACAATCTCGTCATAGCGACGCCACGCATATGCCTTGACACGTACCCGTGACAAACAAGCCTTCTGGGCCATCCGATCACTTCGGCGCGAGGTGATTTGATGAGCGACGTTCTCGAACGATACCCAATCGCTACGCGCAGACTTCAACGACCGACTGCGACTAACCGAGCCGTCTGGCGGATCCCGATAGAGTACACAGGTTTGGTCACAAAACTGGGCGCGCCCTGATTCCGCGAGCAATCGCCCAAAAAACTCTCCATCATCGTCCCCTGTGAGAGCCTCATTCCAACGTCCAACCTTATCTATCAAGGCGCGCGATGCCAGCCACGTATGTGGTGGAAAAAAACCTCCAAGATACCACATTTCGATCAGTAATGAGAGGCCATCTCGATACGTCCGCCAGTATGGCCGCGGATTTGGTCGACTGATCGTTCCATCATCGTACATATAGGACCATGGAGAAAAGGCTATATCGTCCGGACTCGCGTCGCTTAACTGAGCTATTTGTTTGGCCACTTTCTCGGGTGGTAAGATGTCGTCTGCATCCAAAAATTGGATATAATCTCCGGACGCCAGATCTAGACCTCGATTTCTTGCTGCTGATCCACCGCGGTTTTGGCCAGCTTCCCAATTAATGCGACCGTCATATGACTTGACGATTTCGAGGCTTCCGTCGGTTGAACCATCATCAACCACGATGACTTCGCACTCATGGGTCTGAGCTAAAGCACTTTCGATTGCCTTCTTAATATAAGCCTGCTTATTATAACTTGGGATCACAATGGAAACGGTTGGCAGCGACGACACGATGCTAACGACCCAATATTGCTTTTAAGTGTTCGCCCGCGGATTGCGCAGTGTTTTTCACGATGGGAATTTTGCGTTCAAGATCGCTTCGAATATCGTCGGCCTCAGCTACCAAAGCCGCCATCTGAGAAGAAAACTCATCAACGGATAACGTCTTCACCGACTTACAAAACTCTTGATGGCCAAAAATGTCCTGATTAATCCCTATGGCCTTTATCGAATAACCCAGACTCAAAGTCGGGACGCAGCTGGACAGTGCTGCAATCGTCGAGTGTGTTCGAGCGCCTGCAAAAACTTCACATTGTCCGATCAGCCATTTCATCTCTGCACCAAGCAGGTTAGCCGGCGCGATCTTGATGGGAGATTTAATTTGTGGCGCAACGATCTCAAACACGCTGGACATAAACGAATAATCGTCCTCATCGTGCTGCGGCGAACCGACATGTGGCACTAAAAGAATTGGTCTTTCAGTTCGCTTCGCTGTAGCGATGATCATTTCCGCAGCATTTTTCCGCCACTCATCCAGATCTCCTTTCGTGTGAGAAAAGCGAGCGACTAAAGGACTAATATTGATGCCGATCGTGCCTTTTGAAACGAGCGACTTCGCGTCCAAATTTTTTGGGGCTTCAGGGCTCATACAAAATGCGGGATCGGCAACCAGGTAGACGTTATCCACAATTCCTTTGCTCGCGAGATAGTTTTGTGACTTGCTTTCTCGCACAAAGATCGCCGTCAATCCTTTTAAGTGCTCATACATCAGCGGAGCGAATTCTAGATCTGACTCAAACGGGCCAACCGACGCACCCCATAAAATGATAGGTACACCGAGCCGCTGTAGGTACTTGTCGATTGCCATATAGTCCCACGGTCGACCATAGTCCAAAGAGTAATTGTCGCCGCCAAGCTGCAGCGCACATGACACGCCTTTACTCGGTCTAACTAGATCTCGCACATGCGGGCCAAAATTCGTTCCCAGCCTCTGATTAGCCTGAGATAGAATCCATTTCGCGCTGAGGCGTCCCCCAACATGCGAGACCGAAAAATTTGCCACTCGATCGTCGACTTCAATGGATTGTTGGGTCGCGACCGTGGCGGGAGATGCCATAACTCCCGCTCGAGCCTGAATCTCGGCGCCAAAACTCTTTGACAGAATCTCCATTGTGCCACGGATGATCGCTTCGCAACCACGATTGCGATACGGCCCGTTGCCCACAAATAGAAAGGGACTCTTTTCGTCACTATTCGAACGTGTTTGAGTCGAGGGGTGAATTTCCGTCGTCACTCTAGCTTCCTTGTTATTTCAACATCACTGTTTTGAGGAGATTTTTGCGATTCCTTGATCAATCACTCGTTCGATCAGGTTCATCGCACGCCGTAACCAACTCGGCCTAATTTCCTTTTCATATTGCGAAACTATTGGATTCATTAACTGGTGAAAATGACTCAAGTTACCCAACGATTTTGCTTCCGCGAAAGCTTGGTGAGAGAACTGCCCCATCTTCAGTCGTAATTTATGAATACGCCTCATTGATGGCACCAAATGGCGGCGGCTGGCCTCAACCCGCTTCTTTGGTCGCCACACGCCAGCCTGATCATCTAACCAAAGTCGGTAAGACAAACCTTGACGGCGGTGTCGCAGCCCTCCCGCTTGACTCTCCGCAACTTGATCGGCAGTAATTTCGTCCAAATGCAATCGCCCATCATCCCGCCCTCGCTTCAACAAGTCTAGAACTTCTGGGTTTCTAACAATAACTATGTTCGCGCCGCGATGATCAGAGTCGTATGACGGCAACCATGCATCGCCCACGACCGCGTCGGCTGTCTCTGCCAAAACGTCATCACAATACTCGCAAGCCTTGTATTTAAACAACCCATGCCCCCAGTTTGCGCCAAGCAGTCCTTCCATTGGGCGGGTGACGGTCAAGGTCTCGTCCGATTCAATGCGCTTTCCAGTAACAGCGACGCCATATCGGCTGGCAGGCCGTCCTTCCAGTTTGGACCGAAAGTCAATATCCTGAATCCCATCGGGTGCGAGTCCGCATTGCCAGGCCAATGCTTCACTGAACGCGCTAGATTTCAAGTGACCACAAACGATCCCAAGAACGAACTTAATGCGCTCAGCGAGAAGCGGCTCGGTCTTCTGGGCCAATCTGAGCGCTTTGGCGAAGCAGGGAGTTCCGATAAACGCATATTTGCCCGGCGTTTCTAGCACAAATCTAATGACTGCGGACATTTCAACTGGATAATAGCGGGTCTTGGCTCGATCCAAAACTGCTTGTGATGTTCGTGCGACGGAAAACTTGAATAGAGTATTTGCCCCGGACGTCTCGCGCGGCATAACACTTACGACTGCATCCACAAGCCCGTCGGCTAATAGTTCACACTGCAACCATGTGCCGATCCCGCCTGATGAAGCGCGACTGCGTAGGTCCCCTTCTTCCACCCAGCCAGCGAATGTCTCGATGTAGCGTCCAATACGATCATCACTGTTGATTTGTTGGTGATCGAACAATTCACTCGCGATCATATCCTCATCAAAGGCGAAGTCAGAAAACGGGCATACGTCTGCTAGCGCTTCCGACACATCGACATCGCTAGGTAACGATGCCTGGATTTGTCCCATGGGGTTGAAACCCATGTGAATACGATCATCCATTGCCGCACATACGCCGCAACCTATGCAGTAGCCACCATCAATGACTTTGCGTAGCGCCTCCGATGCCTCTACTTTGGGACTATGCACGTGAAGCAACCCTCATCGGTCTCGAATGTTCTGTCATATTGTTCGCCAACCGATGATCCAGTGCGCCTAGGAGTATGGCTTTGAGTTCGTTGAATTTGGAACTTTCCACAATGGGCCTGATCCCCAAACTGCCTCTTGTTTCGGCATCCGAACGATAGCATCCAAACTTCGCGAAAAGACTCGAGACAGTATTCGTCCTGTCCGTTGATCCAACACATCGAATTTGGCGTTGCAACGCATGCTCAGGCACAGGCGAGCGAGTAGTTTACGCCAGGGAGAAAGACTCGTTTTGTCAATCAGCACCATTCCTTTCGAACGTTGTTTTGCGCGAATGGCCGTTGGCAGCATTTTATTTCGCCAGTGTTGGTTCATCAAACGCGCCGAACGAGCTGGCGTTGTGGTCTTCAACTTTGGCAAAGTGCGTATCGTCAATTCGTACAATTGCTCGTGGCGACCCATCAGTTTTTCATGCGTCTTGGTGGGAGCCCGCGATCGGCTGTCTTCTCGAATTCGATACACTGCCAATGACTCGGGAACTTGCAATACCGGATAAGACTCTACCAACGGCACGAGCAGTTGGAAGTTCTGAGATGATGCCTTCGAGAACCAAATCGTCCGGTCGGGGTGCACCTTCAAAAACATCTCGCTGCGGACAAAATGGCACACTGGTCCATAGAAAAACCGCTGAAAGACGAGGTCTTCAAACAATTCAGGAACATACTTAGGATCTCCTTGAACCGGCATAAAATGACCGTCAAGTTCTTGTTTGGCATCAATGAAAAGTTGTGCGTTAGAACGTAACAGGCCGACCTCAGGGTACCTCCGCATGAGTTCGACTCGGCGTTCAATCGAATGCGGCAAGAGCCAATCGTCTGGATCCGGCCACATTAAGAACTCACCGGTGAAGTGTTTCAACCCAGTGTCCACCGCTCCGCCTAATCCTTTGTTTGGTTGCTCGATGAGCTTCACCGTAAAGCCCTTGTTCTCTAAAGGAGATACGGCTTCTCTGAGTAGGCGTGTGGTCGTTTCATTTGCACCATCATTCACCAGTATGATTTCTAGACTGGCATATGTTTGAACTAAGATTGATTGAAGAAAATCATCGAAATAACGTTCGATATTGTAGCAAGGAACAATCAAGCTGACCCGACCAGTTATAAGATCGCTCGGGATTTCTTGGAGTGCCGAATTACTCATGATCTATTTATCGTCACAACTTCGAGAACAAGCCGCATATTCTGTCGCTATCGAAGTGTCTCAATTTGAATCCCGCGTCTGTGAGACGGTTGGTTACTTGTGTAACTGTATTCTCCTGCGAAACTCCCCGCTCTGGTCCCATGTCTACCGCGACATTTAGGGTTTTCGATAGAACCCCTCGCGCGCCCTCGAGCACCTCAGGCTCCGCACCTTCCGCTTCTAGCTTGATCAAAGCCACCTGATCTAACCCTTGGCTCGCTGCAAATGAGTCCAAGCGAATGGCTTCAACCTGAAGCGTTTGAGATGCACTACCCGTGTCGATCAGACTAGAATCTCCGCTGTCATTATTATCATAGAATGTCAGTGTTTCGTCTGTGTGCCAGAGCGCTTTATTTACAGATGTCACAGTTGCTGAAGCGTTTGCCTGCAACGCCCTGAATTCAACTGGATCGGGTTCAAATGCGTACACGCGAGCACCCAGTTGGGCGCAAGCCAATGAGAATTCTCCGACGTTTGCGCCGCAATCTATCACGGCATCACCTTCTTCGATCAAAAAATTATCGCCCAGGTATTGCGTCAGCAGTTTCTTTTGGCGAGTCACGATGCCCCTATTCATGAGTCTAACCCGGTGTTTGCGAGCAACATAAATCGAGGACTCGGTATCGGTCACTTTGAACAATTCTCGAGATGAATCCCACTCGACGCTTCGATTATGCCCCCTCAACTTATCAAAGCGGCTTTTGCGTTTCGCAAAATCAGCCTCATCACCGCCCATCAAGTAGTGGTTGACCATATCACGGCCTAGCGCTCGCAGCATTTTCTGTTCTCAATCATCTGTTTTGTTGGCTAATTCCAACCAAACCCATGCGCCGAAAGATAGTCGACGATCTCTTCGTAATTTTTGAGTTTCGCCGATGGGTCGGAATTGGCAATGCGCCGAAGATTGGTTCTTACCGGTCGCGGCTCAAAGTGCAATTTTGTACAAATCTCATCTACGGTCGCCTGCTGGGCAATTGGATCTCTCAAATCGTCTTCGTAAACGAATGAAAGGTGGGCCACTGCTGATAACGCCTTGGCATCCTGAACTCCAAAGTCTAGTCGCCGTCTGTATCGTTCTAAAAACTCCTCCGGTTCGATTCGCGATATTGATCCCTCGAGAAGATCATCTTGTTTATGATAAGACCCTCGATGCTTCGCAACACACTCTGATAAGACTTGATCTGCAACGCATTTCCTCAACACATGGATTATAGTCCAACCATCTTCTTGCATACGTTTAAGAAAACCTGCTGGATCCACCGGCTTGCGGCGCTCCCGAACCAATTGCGACCCTTTGACGTGCACGACTAGATTCGAACCAGAACCTCTACCGAGTCCGCGAATGTAATTGACGGGGAACCATACCTGACGGGTAAAAGTGTGAAGTGGTTCTCCCATGCCGATGAAATGGCCGGTCGAAACCAACAGACTTTCGAGCAATGTGGTTCCGCTACGTCCTTGAGCAAAAATCAATACTTTCTTGCGCGCCCTGACCCTAGAGGCAGTAACGTCGGAAAAGTACGCCGAGATCTCTCGGAGGCGCAACGCAATCCACGTGCGTTGTTTTAAGAACGGTTTTCGCAACCTCATTTGGCTAGCTAACTAACAGGAACGTTACTCGAACCGGGCAATTCTGATGTCGATTCGGTACTTAAAATAAGAATCTCGTCTTCTTGCACGCGTTAACCGGAAATCTGTTGAGCCATCGTTTGGAATTTCACACTATTCTGTTCCAGCTCTTCCCAGCCTCCTTTTGAGACTATTTTGCCGTTCTCGAAGAGAAAAATTCGATCGCAATTCCGCACAGTTGATAAACGGTGTGCAACCATGATCAACGTTTTATTGCCTGCCATTTCTTCTATCGCCGAAATCACGAACTGCTCAGTCAAATTGTCTAAGGCACTTGTTGCTTCATCGAATACGATCAGGTCTGGATCGTCATATAAAGCGCGAGCAATGCCTATTCTTTGGCGTTGTCCGCCAGACAGCCTGACGCCATCTTCCCCGACCATATGTTGGTAACCGCCCGGCAAATCATCTACGACGAAACTATGGATTTGGGCAATACGTGCCGCTCTCTCCACACGCACCATGTCGATTTCCTCGTCCGAGACTCCAAACGCAATGTTCGCCGCGACCGTTCCATCCGAGAGAAAGATTTGTTGCGGCACATAACCAATGGACTTTCTCCAAGCGCGCTTATTATCCTCTGAAAGAACTTCTCCATCCAAAATCAAAGCCCCGGTTGTCGGCAACAACAGCCCGAGAACGATGTCGATGAACGTCGTTTTTCCAGCGCCTGTGCCGCCGATGATGCCGATCTTTTCGCCCGCCCTAATTGTGTCGGTAATGTGATTCAAAGCCATTCCGCGATTGGAACTGGGATACTCATAGGAAACATCTCGAATCTCAAGTTCGTTTTTCAATCGAAGGCGTTTACCGGAGCGCGCAATTTGTTTTTGCTCGCAATTGAGTTCGGATTGAATGGCTTCAATTGCAGGTCCTGCAGCTTGAAGTTTGACCATTCCAAAATAAATGCGCGACAGCTCCGGCATGATGCGCACGGCGGCGGCCGCAAACACCCCCGCTACCGGTACGGCTGAAGCCAGAGCTTCTGATCCAATTTTCTGGTTTCCAATCAGGTAGAGAAAGAAGCCGACACCGCCCGCGAATGCTACAGCCTGCATTGAGTTGCGTGGCAACTCCCCGAGCACTGAAATTAAAATTTGAGATCGCGCAAACCGTAATGACGGTTGGCGATATCGCTGGACGTAGGTGCGTTCGTATCCTCCTAGTTTGACAGTCTTTATGCCGCCAAACGCTTCACCAACCATTCGAAAACGCTCTTTGTTTGCAGCTAGTCTCCGAGCACCTGCACGGGTGGAGACGTTTTTCGTGAGCAGAAAAACCAACCCATAAATAAGCGTAAATAAACCGACTGTACTCAGCGCTATGATGGGATACACGAACAATAACAGCGCAAAAATGGCGAGCACCGTAAAGATTCCCGCAAAGGCCTCCGTTACTGGGCGATAGAATTGAGCAACCACTGCTTGCGATTCGGACAAAATTTGAGTGCTCAATGCACCGGAATTTTGAGATAGAAAACTCTCATACGGCTGACCTAAATATGAGATTAGCAATCGCTGGCTGATCGAATGCATCCTCATCATACACCAGCGAGCGACAGCGTATACGCGAATAAACTGTATCATTGCTGCGAACAGAATGATGCCGAGGCACGCCGCGCCAAGGAAGCTCAAAAAATTGGCTTCAGTTTGAAAGCCAAATCTATTGTAAGCATCGCTCAACACCGATGACGACTGGATCGTACTAGGATCAGCCAGCACATAAAGAAATGGCATGAACGAGCCAACCATCGCGGCTGATGCTGCCGCAGACAAAAGGACGATCAATAAGAGGATAACCGCGTTTCGACGGTCACGGGGTTCCAGTATCTCCCAGCCGCCTTTTATTATCCGCCAACTGCTCATTCAAACACCATGTATGGCCACGAGTAACACCGTTTAGGTTTCGTCGGACGAAGCATCATACGACGCTCTCTTCATCGGAAATTCGATACGTTCCATCTTTCCGAACATAGCGGTGATACCACTCGGTAAATTGCTTCACACCGGTCGCCAACGGAGTATTCGGCCGAAAACCTGTGAGGGAGTGCAAAAGTTGAGAAGAAGCGAATGTGACTTCAACATCGCCCGGTTGAGGCGGTAGCATATTCAATTCCGCGCTGCGACCAAGAGCACGCTCAATTCCGCTGATGAAGTCCATCAATCCAACAGGGTCAGCTTGACCAATGTTTACAACGCGGTGAGGCGCAATCGGCGACAGACTATCGCCGATGACCGCTGGTCCGCGTCCAGGAATGACATCGATCAGCAGCTCAACTGCCTGAACAAGATCATCGATATAAGTGAAGTCCCGGCTGTTCCGCCCATAATTATATACATCGATCGGACGGTCCTCGAGGATTGATTTGACGAACTTAAAATACGCCATGTCCGGCCGCCCCCAAGGTCCGTAGACAGTAAAGAAGCGGAAGAACGTCATGGGTGTCCCATACAAGTGCGCATAGGAATGCCCAATCAACTCTGTCGACGCTTTCGAGGCCGCGTACAGAGACTGTGGGGTCGCAACCGCATCGGTTTCTTGAAATGGCATCGATTGATTGGCGCCGTAGACTGAACTGCTCGACGCAATCAGCAAATGATCAACCGGGAACGTTCTTGCTGTCTCGAAAACATTGAACGACCCGACGATATTTGCGTTCACGTAATCACGCGGATTATCGATGGAGTTTCGAACGCCCGCCTGCGCTGCCAGATGAATGGCGATGTTCGGCTTGAACAACTCCCAGGTTTTGGAAAGCCGCCCCATATCTGCAATATCTAGCGTCTCGAATTCAAAACGCTCGCACCGCTTCAATTGGTCGACGCGCGCTCGTTTGAGAGCTGGGTCATAATAATCGGAAAAATTATCAACACCCAAGACATAATGCCCAGCGGAGAGAAGCCGCTGAGCGAGATGATATCCCACGAACCCTGCCACGCCAGTTATCAGCACGCGTGAGGTGATCGGGGGTGTTTGGGACATTCTCTCTACAACTCTACTATCTATCGAGGTAAAACTATGTCTCTCGGACCGATGTCGACATCAGTCGATCGCGGTGTTCCGAAAACCATTCATATGTACTGCTGAGGCCATCTTTCAATGAGATTTGGGCCTTCCATCCCAATCGCTCAAGCTTGCTTACATCCATCAGTTTGCGCGGCGTGCCGTCAGGCTTGCTCGCATCCCATTCCAACGCACCGGCAAATCCCGTAACCTTGGCCATCGTTTCGGCTAGCTCGCGAATAGTACAATCAACGCCCGTGCCGACATTGATGTGACTGAGCATAGGTTCCGTATTTTCGGCATACGTCTCGCGATCTAAATTCATCACGTGGACGCTGGCCGCGGCCATGTCGTCAACATGGAGAAACTCGCGCATTGGATTGCCGCTCCCCCAAACCGTAACCACCTGATCCTGACTGGCTACGGCCTCATGGAACCGGCGCATCAAAGCGGGGACCACATGGCTATTTTCGGGATGGAAGTTGTCACCAGGACCATAGAGATTGGTCGGCATAACACTGCGATAGTCTCGTCCATATTGACGATGGTAGCTCTCACACAGTTTGATCCCGGCAATTTTTGCGATCGCATAAGGTTCATTCGTCGGCTCGAGCATTCCGGTTAGCAATGCATCTTCACGCATCGGCTGATCGGTCAATTTCGGATAGATGCAGGAAGACCCTAGGAAGAGCAGATTTTGCACATCATGCTTATGAGCGGCATGGATGATGTTCGCTTCGATCATCAGGTTTTCGTAAATGAAATCCGCAGGATAGGTATTGTTGGCGTGAATGCCGCCTACTTTGGCCGCGGCCAGATAAACCTGATCAACTTGTTCGGCTTGGAAAAACGCGTTGACCGCTGATTGATCAAGCAGATTCAACTCTTGGCGTCTGCGTGTGATGACCTCGCCCGCCCCGTCCGCCTCCAATTTGCGGACAAGCGCTGAGCCCACCATTCCGCGATGGCCGGCAACGAAAATACGTTTTCCGTGGATCATGATGCGTTAGTTCTCGACCGCGATTGGAGTATCATAACCATGTGACTTCAATAGAGCATGGCGCTGAGCCGTTTTGAGGTCTTCGGCGACCATTTCGGCACACATTTCTTCCACAGTGATTTCCGGTTCCCATCCGAGTTTCTCTTTGGCTTTACTCGGATCACCCAGCAGCGTCTCCACCTCTGCTGGCCTAAAATAGCGCGGGTCCACTGCAACAATCCGATCACCGACGGACACAGCTGGCGCTTTGTCTGAGGTGACGGCCGTCACGGTGGCAAACTCGCTTTCACCTTCGCCCGCAAACTGCAATTCAACTCCAAGCTCGCGCGCGCTCATCGTCACAAATTCTCGTACTGAAATTTGTTTACCGGTGGCGATAACGAAATCATCCGGTTCGTCCTGCTGGAGCATCATCCATTGCATGCGCACATAGTCTTTGGCGTGCCCCCAATCGCGCAGTGCATCCATGTTTCCAAGATACAAACATTCTTCCAAACCCTGAGCGATGTTCGCCAAAGCGCGTGTGATTTTACGCGTGACAAAAGTCTCTCCGCGACGTGGACTCTCGTGGTTAAAGAGGATGCCGTTACAGGCATACATGCCATAAGACTCTCGATAGTTCACCGTGATCCAATAGGCATACAACTTAGCCACGCCATATGGGCTGCGCGGATAGAACGGCGTGGTTTCACGCTGCGGTGTTTCTTGCACCAGTCCGTACAATTCTGAGGTCGAGGCTTGGTAAAAACGGGTTGTTTCCTCCAGCCCTAAAAAGCGGATCGCCTCGAGCAGGCGAAGCGTTCCCATGGCATCAACGTCCGCGGTATACTCCGGCGCCTCGAAGCTAACAGCCACATGGCTTTGCGCGCCCAGATTATAAACCTCGTCAGGCTGCACCTCTTGGACGAGACGCGTCAGGTTAGAGGTATCGGTGAGGTCACCATAGTGCAAGACGAAGCGCTGATTGTCCGTGTGAGGGTCTTCGTAAATGTGGTCGATGCGCTGTGTATTAAACGACGACGCTCGGCGTTTCAGACCGTGAACTTCATAGCCCTTGGCGAGCAGAAGCTCGGCGAGGTAAGATCCGTCTTGTCCGGTCGTTCCGGTGATCAAAGCACGTTTCATCAATTCAATTTTCCAAAAAACTTGAAGCGCCGTTGCGTTAGCTCATCTGTTTGTGAAGAGCATCAAAGTAAGTAATGGTTTTGGTCAATCCGTCGCGCAATGCGATCGTTGGTTCCCAGCCTAATTCACGCTTAGCACGGTCAATACTGGGTTGCCGCTGCTTAGGATCATCTTGCGGTAAAGTTTGGTGGATCATCTTTGAGCTGGAGCCGGTCAGATCTATGACATGTTCAGCCAGTTCTTTGATTGTGAATTCGCCAGGATTGCCGATATTGATTGGGCCGATGACATCATCCGGACTTTCCATAAGGCGGATGAGTCCCTCAACCAGATCATCAACATAGCAGAAGCTTCGGGTTTGTTGACCGTCGCCATAGAGCGTAATGTCGTCACCGCGAAGCGCCTGCATAATGAAGTTCGAGACCACTCGACCATCATTTGGGTGCATGCGCGGACCGTAAGTGTTGAATATCCGAGCCACTTTAATGTCGAGCTGATGCTGGCGATGATAATCAAAGAACAAAGTCTCTGCGCAGCGTTTGCCTTCATCGTAGCAAGAGCGCGGTCCGATTGGATTGACGTTGCCCCAATAGCTTTCCTCCTGCGGGTGCACCGTCGGATCACCATACACTTCGGAAGTCGAAGCCTGCAAAATGCGGGCTTTGGTGCGTTTCGCCAAGCCCAGCATATTGATCGCACCATGGACAGAAGTTTTTGTCGTTTGCACCGGGTCAAACTGGTAGTGAATGGGACTTGCCGGACAAGCCAAATTGTAGATCTGATCGGTTTCCACAAACAACGGAAATGTCACGTCGTGACGCATCAGCTCAAATGTCTTTTCTCCAAGAAGATGGGCGATATTGGCGCGGGTGCCAGTGAAGAAATTGTCGACGCATAGGACTTCATAATTTCGGTCGACCAATCGTTCGCAAAGGTGACTGCCGATGAAACCGGCGCCGCCTGTAATCAATACGCGCTTTGTCATGTGCATGTGTTTGCCCAGCCCATCAGTTTAACGCTCCGCCATTGATTTCAGACAGATGCCATTTCCAAGCATCTTGAATGAGCTGATCGACATCAGAGTTTCGCGGCGACCACCCCAATAAATCTCGGGCTTTGGCCGGAACAGAAACCAAATTTGCTGGATCGCCTAGGCGTCGTGGCGCGACTTTCGAATTGACGCTGCGGCCGGTTATTTTTTCGACGCTATCTCGAATTTCGATCACACTTGTGCCTGATCCTGTACCAAGATTGATCTGCGTCGTTTCACCGCCATCCTGCAAATAGCCTAGCGCGCGCAAATGGGCGTCCGCTAAGTCAACAACGTGAACATAGTCGCGGATCGCGGATCCATCGCGGGTCGCGTAGTCGTCGCCTAGAATTCTTAATGTGTAATCCGGGTCCCCTGCCCCGCGCAGCGCCAGCGGAATCAAGTGCGTTTCAGGCTCGTGCCGTTCGCCAATCTCACCTTCTGGATCCGCGCCAGCTGCGTTAAAGTATCGAAGCGCAACTGATCGGATATTGAACGCAGCTGAATAGTCTTTGAGCACCTGCTCAACCATCAGCTTACTACGACCATATGGGTTTATCGGCGCTTGAGGATGGACCTCATCGATCGGTAGGTATTGCGGCGCGCCGTAGGTCGCGCAGGTCGACGAGAATACAATTTTATCAACACCGGTCTTTCGCATCGCATCAAGAATATTGATCGATCCTTCGACATTATTTCGATAGTAGACATCGGGGCGCTCTACCGATTCACCGACATAGGCTAACGCGGCAAAGTGAGCGACGGCGTCCGGGCGAACCTCATTCATGCACGCGGCAAGTTTTTCACGATCGAGGATATCCCCTTCGATCAATGGCCCCCATTGGACGAAGTCTCGCCACCCACGCGACAGATTATCGTAAACGACAACGTTCCATCCAGCGTTTGCGAAAGCCTTGCAACAGTGCGAACCAACGTAGCCCGCGCCGCCCGTCACAAAAATCGTCGCCTTGTTTTGCTCTGTCATACTCTAATGTAGCTCATCTCTGTCCCGCCGAATTGTAGCGAAACACAATCAAATGCAACGCACATAGGTTAAGGGCAGTCCAAAGAAGATGGATCGACCATTGCTGCCGCAGTCAGGGTGAAAAACCTAGGTCCTCATCCTGACGCTGTCTTTAACGCACTAAAGGCCCGCTCCGATTTTTCAACCAGATTATTGCACAGGCTCGAGTGCCAATGCTTCTGGTAAGAATGCGGACAAATGTTGTCCATACAGTTCAACCCATAGGCAGCGAAAATCGGAACAATTCGGCTTTCGCGAGTGTCGGCATGTCAGTTTGATTGTCGACCGTTGTCACAATTGCTTTCTCGGCCCGAATTCAAATCGGTCGAAAGCTCAACCCGGATCACATTCCCGAGTATACTCGGACACCGGCTCACCACCGCTCAAGCGGCATAGATTTTCATGTGCCTCATTCAGCCGCAACGAAACATCCGCCATACTTTCATCTTCGACGACGTCGACGGTTTGCATCAAAACATACTCGATCGCAGAGCCGTCAGCGGAAACGCAGGAAAATGTACATCGCGCCACCTCTGGAGTGACATCACGGGGTGCAAGCTCCGAACGAGAGGTGCTGTTCTCATTCACCTGTTCTGGAACTGGTGTCTGTTCAACGGCTTCGTTGAATTCGCCCGGCGCGGGTTCCGCAATCGGTTCCTCTGTTTCGAACGTCAGCGCACTTCCACCAGCAGATTCTGCCTGGCGCGTGCTCAGAGCAGGCGCCTCCGCTGATTCAATCGAATCCGCGTCGGACAGGACCCCGCTTGGGTCTGATTTCGATGCCTGCGCTTCAATAATGCCGAGATCAGGTTCACCCTTAAAATCTTCGACCAACGCGATATCCCGCGCGGTACCAGACACGTCGAACGTCAAGGCGCCGTCTAACCGACGAAGATCCAAGACCAAATAGACAGGATCTGCGTTCTCCAATTGCAGGGTCAGCGCAGCCTCCACGGCGTTCAATCGGCGGATACTCCCAGACTGAATTCGTTCGAGAAACTCTATGTTCTGAACCTCTGAAACAGCGCCTAATTGATCTAGTCCCCAAATTTTCAGCCGATCCTGTTCAGCCGCGAATGCGAAAAATCTTGCCTCATAACTTAAACCGCCGATAGGCAGCGCAGTCGGATCGAGCCTCCTTAGCCACGCGCTGTCATTTGTGCGTGAAATCAGCTCAACAACCGTTTGATCTTCACCATATAGTATGAGCGTTTCGCCAAGCTCGTCTTGAACCAAATCATGCATTGGTAAGGCGCGATCGCCCAAATTGCTTTGCTGCAGGACACCGCCGAGCGGTGATAAGATCGCCAATCGAAGCCCAATTACGGGCTCGCGCCATGCGATGAGAACGTCGCCTAAACTGGTCTTAGCAGACCGCAATGTGTCGACTGAAGGCCCAGCTTTAATTATCTGGCGCCACTTCTTTTCTCCCGATTCATCGAACGCCTCCATTTGGAGCAGACCGGCGGTCTCATCATGTGAGATGAGCAGTATGAATTGATCTTCGATCAGCATCTTGACGCTGTCTTGATTTGGGTCGTCGACCGTCACCAGCTGCGTCCATTGTGTCTCTCCACTCGGTTCAACGTGGCTGATCGCGACACCCGCATCCAACAAAGTCGCAAAAATGGCGCCGCCGGTTTCAGTTGGACAAACTTGGTGCAGGCGCCAGTTCCCAGGGAATGCAGGGCTGATCGCAGTTCTCGGATCGCCCGTCACACTCACCCACTGAACCGTTTCAACGGCTTCGCTTCGCAGGTGCTGACACCCATTGCCCAACATCAACTCGAGCTTGCCGCCATCTTTCGAAAATGACCGCGCTTGCACAACAATACCATTGTCATCTTCACGAACGATCTGTTGGAGGCCAAGAGGGGCGCGTTCAACGTTATCGGCTTCAACACTAGAGTTTCGCCCGGGTGCGTACGTGAATATCGCCCAGACCGTGAGCGCGACAACGATCGCCAGACCCGCAAATATCCCCAGCCGCCATTTCAGGTTGGACTGAGGTACAGCGACCGCGCCTGTCTCATCCTCCACCGGCTCTAGCATTGTCCCGCACGCCACGCATTCCAAGCCGTAAGGCCCCTGTTTCATTTCCGAGAGGCAAATTGAACATCTCATTGAAATTGAATCCGCTCTACAAATCGTGACATTCGCGTTTTTCTATCGTACCTACAGCGGATGCCTTGTCGAGGCGCCACGTTTGGTTTTCGCATAAGGGTCGAAGAATGAGCGGAAAGAATATCCGCTTATTGGGGGAAAGTAGAGCACACGAAGATGTATTCGAAGTCATCGAAGCCGCGGAGTAACCGACGACGATCGCCTCAACCGTCACGGCGCCGCCCGACCGCGGAACGTAATGTCAAACCGTTGCCGCCCTCCTTACCCAACGCATTCAACGACGTTTCCACTCAAATCTGGGACATTGATCGCGTCAAATCCTTTACCATCACAACGGTTGAAGAAATTCTCCAAAAGCGAAATGTTCCCAAGCATCGCACGCGCACTCCGAGTCTGGAAATCACGGTCCCCGCCATCGAAGCGATGCGATACTCGCCCTTACGACGAGAAATCGCTGCCCTCATTGCAACATCGATGGATCAAGCAAATACCGATCTTGCGCACCCATCCTATTTGAACATCCTGCAACAATTGACCGAGGATGAAGTGCGCATTCTTAGCGCCTTTCCAGGCATTGGCCGCGTTCTGCCAATGGCGCACTTATGGAATAATTTGCCGGGCGGTCAGGCGCAAAGGCTGCATCGAAATATCTTGCCCGCTGAAATTGCACGCGTCTGTCGAATAAAATCTAGATTGCCACTCTACATTGATAACCTAACCCGTATGCAACTCATTCACGAGCCCGACGGGGTCAAAATTGGCGATGCGAGAATCTATTCAAACTTGGTTCGGCAAGGGTTTTGCTCCAAAATCTTAGAGCAACCCGGCTTGCGAAAAAACACCTCATTGGAACGTCGCACGATTGCTCTCACGGAGGCAGGCGAGACGTTTAGGAATGTGTGCTTGAGCTGACCCACACGACATCAGACGACATTGATCAGAGCCATGAAAGCAACGACTTGAACGAGAGTACAAGACAGCGCTATCGCGATCCAAACTGGCGTCACAAATCCCCAGTCGGTCTGCTGCTTTCGATCGTCAGCACGCTCCAATTTGAATGCGCGGTAGCACCAATCGGGTAAACGGGTGGCCGAGGGTCGCCCATCGCGCGCGGCCAAATCGGTCGGCAATGATTCCGACGTCATAAATATCCGAGGATCGTCAAAAGACGGGTCATGCGTGCCGAAATTGACAAATGGACCGCGCAATTCGGTCATGAGATTGGTATTAAGCCCCATCTTTTCGCGCGAGTCATTCACGTAAAATTCGCTCCCTGGTTGCAGGAATGTCACGATTCTCCTGATTTTTCGTAAACCGGCGCGGCTAAATTGAGGACATTCTGTGGATAAGTGGGATTTGTTCGCAAAAGAGTCGTATTGCAAGCGAGATCAAGACAACTCACTGAATATTGAGACACTTTGAGAAGTGATCCTAGTCTTATAGAAACCATACAACCCCTGATTTTCTTCTCTGCGTCGATCGCAAATACCAAGAGATAGGGCCTTTATCTTAACATCTCGGGCGGTTTCATTTGCGAAATTTCAATCTCTGCGTGCGAACCCCAAACGGTCGAATCATACGCGGAGTTGCAGGTGAAAAAGCCACTGCTGACATGTTTGGCGTTGTCCTGTTCATTCGCGCTGAACGCATGCGTTTCCGCCATTCCCGTTGCTCGAGACGCAGACATGATGTTTTCAGGCGCGGTTGGAGGGCATCTTTATCCGCCTCAGCATTATGAGACTGAAGCCGACTGGCTCCGTCACAATGTGGTGATCAAACATGTTCCGGGGCATGAGGTTGGACCATTTTGTAAGCTGTACGGTAACCCATTCGACATGTTCGTCGCCGAATGCGTAAAAGCGTTTGAAGATGGATCTGTATTGATGGTGCTGCCAACCTGCCCAGAGTTTTCGACCTTTTATTGCCAGATGGCAGAGCAGCATGCCTGGGGACATGTTTATCAAGCCAAACTGGGCCGCCAGATGAATCACAAAGGCTGGGGCCGGTTTACGCGACCAACTTAATCATCGCTCACGCGCATTGACGCTTGCGTCGTGCGATCTGATCCCGTTAGCTTTCGGAAAACGGGAGGCAAACTGTGCTCGATGCCATTCGAAGCTTTGGACAAAATGGCGCCATTCTCTTGCTCGGCCTATCCGTCGGAGCCGCCTGGATTGTTGCCATCGTTGCACCGAACACGTCCTATGATCACTTAAAAGATCAAGACGCGGACGAGCATGTCCGTGAACTGATAAAAGCGGCGTCCGATCCGATCGCCGTTTTACTCCTCGTCTCGGGTGGTCTTGCCATTTTAGGTGGATTGTTGGTTTCGGGTATCGCTGCTCTGATCGCCGCCTTCGGCTTTTTCACCAATCGGTGGACCTTGGCCCGGGCGAACACCAAGTCAAAAGATCCGGCGGAAAAGAGTGCTGGGAAGACCCGGCGTATTCTCGCGGTCAGTTCGACATTGGTGTTTAGCCTGGTTGCCGCAGCCGCTGCGGGCATGGCGGTGTTTGGCGTTTAGGAACTGGCGGGCTCTTCCTCGGACTCTTCAACGGGCATCCAAGGCGCGGTCAGCTCTTCCAGCACTTCGAGGTCTGAGCGTTGATTGGACAGCTTGCGCAATGCGCGCAAGAAGTCGGTGCCTGCCGTTACGCCATCCGCGCTATACTGCACCGACAATTCCGCTGCCTTAGCATAATGTCCCTGTGCGGTTTGGAAATCTGATGTCGCTTCTGCACATGCGCCAAGATTATGCATCACTGCTGGAGCGGCAGGGTATTCTTCCGCCATCCCGGTCCACATTGCACACGACGCAAATGGGTCTTTGGACGACAGATCCAACGCCTGTTCAAATCGTGGATCTGCGCGGACCATCGGGTCCAACGCATCAGTGACAAAGGTCGCGCGCACCGTGGCATTGCGCGGGGCAATATCTCGGCGAATGGGCCGCAGGGTTTCAAACAAGGCATCCCGCACCAAATCGGCAGGCGCGTCCAATCCAGCAAATCCAATGGAATTATAGCCAGACAGTCCGTGGTGACGACGTTTGCGTTTCAGTCGCTTGTTAAACGCGCCATCGTAAACACCGGTTTCAAAACAGGATTCGCGGCTCGAATCACCGCCATAGGCGCCTGAGAACACCACTTCGCCCGTGTCCGCGTCGACCAATCGGGGGTGCACGCTCACCGAGACGGTTTCTTCAACACAAAGCTCTTCGACATCGACCCGTGTCTCGCAGTCGAACAGGCCGTCCCATTCGATACATTTGCTCGTGGTGCGGTGATATTCGTGCCAACTATAATCATCGATATCGACATGGCCGGAATACGTGCCCGCGGGCGTATCGCCAGGCACGCCATAAGAAAAATCCGCCAGTGTGAACCACGCCTGACCGTCAAACACAGTGTTGAGGATCATCGACTCAAATTGGCGCGCATACCAGCCGCCGGCTGGGCCGCGAAATCGATCAACTTGCACGGTGCGCGTTTCGGCTGCCGCCAAGCTTTCCGGCATAAGGCGCGCCTCATAGTTAATTCCTGGAGTGGTGCAGGCGGCAGCGCCCGCTAAGGCCAGCGTGATTGCAACGAAAGGTTTGGTCATCGCTATTTTTCCTACAGCTTTCATGAGATTAAGCGCAGATCCGCCTGAATAGCGTCTGAATACATTAGGAAAATTCAACGGCAAAAAATTGCCGCGGGGGCATGCTTGCGAGCGGTCGGCTGAGCCCACACATACGGCATCAAACTCAAAAAAAGGACGCGTTCATGTCTTCATCTCCACTGTTCGAGCCTCATACCCTGCGCGGGCTTACACTTCCCAATCGGGTCGTGATGGCCCCGATGACCCGTTCATTCTCCCCAGGCGGTGTTCCCGGAGAGAATGTCGCTGATTACTATGCCCGGCGCGGAGATGCGGATGTCGGATTGATCATCACCGAAGGCACGACGGTCGGGCGTGGCGGCGCCTCTAACGATCCTAATGTTCCAAACTTTCACGCCGATGAGGCGCTCTCTGGCTGGTCAAACGTGGTCAACGCCGTGCACAAAACGCCGGGCAAAATCGCGCCGCAGCTTTGGCATGTAGGGATGATGCGCAAGCCCGGTACTGGTCCAGATCCCGACGCGATCTCGGATAGCCCGTCGGGGCGCACGCACAAAGGAAAACAAGTCCAGCCGGAACCTAGCGAAAGCGAAGTAGCTGACATGGTCATGGCATATGCGAATGCGGCGGGTGAAGCCAAACGACTGGGGTTCGATGCGATCGAAATTCATGGCGCGCATGGCTATCTGATCGACGAGTTCTTCTGGAACGTAATGAACACACGCGAAGACAAATATGGCGGCGATCTCGCAGCGCGCGCTACGTTTGCGGGAGAGATTATCAAGGAATGCCGCAAGCAAGTCGGCGATGATATGCCGATTATCCTGCGATTTTCGCAATGGAAGCAACAAGAGTACACAGCCCGGCTGACAGATACGCCACAAGAGTTAGAGCGCTTCCTGCAAGTGTTCGCAGATGCGGGTGTTGATGCACTGCACGCGAGCCAGAGACGTTGGTGGGAAGCTGAATTTCCCGAGGTCGACGGTGACGGAGGACTCAACCTCGCTGGCTGGTGCAAAAAGCTAACAGGGCTGACATCCATCACGGTTGGATCGGTTGGCCTGTCCTCTGACTTTATCGGAGCCTTCGCTGGTCAGGATTCCAAAACTCGGCCCATCGCCGACGTTATTGAGCGTCTCGACAAAGGCGAATTTGACCTCGTCGCGGTCGGTCGAGCGTTGTTGCAAGACCCATTCTGGGCGCAAAAAATAAAAAGCGGGCGGACCGAAGAGCTCGCTGATTATGATGCGAAAGCCCTCGCCACGCTTTACTAATGCAGTGGGCTGAGTGAACCAATTCAAGAAAATGTGCGTAGACAGGGCAAATATGAAAGCCCTGTCTCATGCGCTCAATATCAGATCTCTTCGCCCCGACGCTTGCGGTTGCGACCAGCGCCGCCGTTGCGACCGGATGTGTCACCGGCCCTGAACTCGCCGAGTTTGATGACGCCCCGCGTGAATTGGTTCTTGAGGAATACTTCCTTGGTGAAACCACAGCCTATGGCGTGTTCGAAGATCGCTTCGGCAAAGTGCGCCGAAGTTTCAAAGTCGACATTACCGGTACCGTGGAAGGCGGGGTTCTCACCTTAGATGAGCGCTTTTTCTATGATGATGGCGAGCGCGATACCCGCATTTGGACAATCGAAATTCTTGGCAATGGTGAATACCGTGGCACCGCGGGCGATGTGCCCGGCTACGCGCAAGGCAGCGTCATCGGCAATGCGTTCAATTGGAAATATAAGGTCGACTTGAAAGTCGGGGACAGCACTTGGAATGTCGGTTTTGACGATTGGATGTACCTACTTGAGGACGATGTCCTGCTAAACCGGGCCTATGTCACGCGCTTTGGCATTCGCATCGGCGAAGTGACGATCGCCTTTCAAAAATAGCTTAGGCTCACCACGGGGTATGGCAGTATAAGTGCCGTAGGAGGTGGTTATGAACCGAAACCGCACGCAAATCGCGTTCAGGACCCAAGTCGGAACGCCGATTGATCTCGACGAGATTTCACGCCTGGCAGAGTGCCTTCATTCTGCAGGACGCAAAGCCACTGTGGACGACCGCATAGCCTT
Organism: Pseudomonadota bacterium; assembly: GCA_039194965.1. Classification (GTDB taxonomy): domain Bacteria; phylum Pseudomonadota; class Alphaproteobacteria; order Caulobacterales; family Hyphomonadaceae; genus Henriciella. The sequence continues at coordinate 136,089 of JBCCVQ010000008.1, forward strand.
AGCCGCTTCGCTTGCGCATGTTGCCTTCTTGGCCCCTGATCAGACAGCGGTGGCTTACGACGCGCTGACAGAAGCCTGGCTTGGGCGGACGATTTCCGCCGATCCCATCACCACGCTGGATCTCCCACCAGAGCCCGCACCAGCTCCGCTTTGGGATCAGTTTTGGAGTGTTGTTGAGGATGCTGCAGATGGTAAATTGGACGCTTTGGCGATCACTGAGCGCACCGCTGCGCTCGGCGGTGAAATGCCGGACGCGTTCGTCAATCGCGTCGCTGCGATGTCACACACCTATCCGGGCATCAGTGCAGCAGCAGAGGCGGAGATGCCACGGAAAATCGAGCTCGACGCGCTGGCACGTCAACCCGAAGGATCAATCGGAGCGTCGTTTCACGACCTGATCGTCGACAATAAATTTGATTTAGAAGTGCTCGACCGCGCCGAGATCGGCCTCGCCGAATTGCCCCAACCTCTCGCCTACTTGAACACACGCATATTGCAGGCGCACGACCTTTGGCACATTACCGCCGGATACGAGACGACGGCTCTGCACGAGATCGCTTTGTCCGCGTTTCAAATGGCGCAGTTCGGACACAATTATTCTGCGCAATTCTTGGCGATTGTGAGCGCCGTTGGCGCGATTTCGCCAGCGGCGGGATACAAAGTCTTGATGGATACCGTCACCACATCCTGGGCCCATGGGCGCGAAACCTATCCGATGATGCTGATCCCCTGGGAAGAAATATGGCATAAGTCTGCAGATGAGATCCGAAGTGATTATCATATCTCGAAGTATGATCGTCCCTATCGTGCAGACCTAATTGAGCGCACCGCCCCGATTGCGAATCTGATGCGTAAACTGACAGCCCTCTTCGCCTGGCTGCGACCACAACGATCCACCGCAACCTGAAAAGTTGACGCATGCGTCATTTTTTGAGATAAGATCATATGGTCCAGGTCATCAAAGCGATTTTCTATTTCGGTCCCCTACTGTTTGGTATCGGGTTCCTCGCGCCGCTCACGGCGCAGATTATTCAAGCCTTGGATTGGACGCCTCCCTTTGGTCTCACGCCCCTGATTACTGGTTTGGCCTTTGGCGCCGCTTATGGGTTAATCGCGCAGATTAGAGGGCGTTGGATATGAGCCCGACACAAGATCTCTCTACACTTTCAGAAGCTGAACTTCTACGTATGGAACGCGAGGTCGCGGCGCGCCACCTCGACAAGTTCCCCTATTTCGCGGTGTTTTGGGCATTTGGTAATTTTGCGGTCTGGCTCGCCCTTTGGCCGCTGGTTTTCATGGGGATAATCCCTTTGTGGCTCGGTTTCATTATTGCGACGGCCAACATCGCTTTGTCTTACCTTCCAAGCCACGAAGCACAGCATGATATTATTGCGAAGCCGGGGTCGAAACTACGCTGGTTGAACCAACTGGTCGGACACGTCTCGACCATTCCGCTGGTTTTGCCGTATCAGGTCGCGAAGATCACGCATATGGATCATCATAAGCACGCAAATGATCCTGAGCTTGATCCAGATTACTCGACGCATGCTGACGGCCCATTACAGGCCCTTTGGAAGAGCATCTATAATCGCCAACCGCGCGCCAATGGCGGCTTCAATGCCTATGGCGAGCTCCTTAATCGCAAAGGGCGCACCGACGTCATTCTGGTCAGCGTTGCCTATCAGCTGGTGCATTTTGGTATTCTGTTTGCGTTGGCATGGTCAGGTTACGCTCTCGAAGCGGCGCTGCTCTGGTGGCTACCGCGCCACATCGCCCTGACCTATATTCAATACTATCTCAGCTGGGCGCCGCATAATCCGGGTCTCGCCAAAGGCCGCTATCGCGACACACGTAGTTTCCGGTCGATCCTGGGAAATATCGGCTCAATGGGGATGCAGTATCACATCATCCACCACTTGCATCCGCGAATTCCACTGTATCGGACCCCACGCGCCTATTGGGAAATGAAGCCGATTTTGGAAGCTCGAGGCTGCGACGTACACGACCTCTAGCGAGACAAATCACCAGCCAACGTATCCGCGATGATTTTCCAGATCTTCGGATGCCCGCCCATCGCGAAATGTGTGCTGCGCACTTCGATGTTGCGGGCCTGATCATTATACACATCACGCGCCGCCTGCCAGCCGACAATGCCATCTGATTTGCTGTAAATCACTGTCAAAGGTTGCGACAAGCCGATTGAGTTGCGGGCGTGTACTTCGAGTTCAAACGCGTCCATGTCCAACCCTTCTTTGATCGCATAAAACTTGCCGACCGAAGTATATTTCGGACCACCAATCAGCGGCGTCCCCATCGTGATCACTTCGCGAACCGAGTCGCTGAACAATCGGGCGCTTTCACGTGCGATGACACCGCCGAGACTCCATCCGATCAAAGTCACAGGCGCGGAGGATCGCTCGGCCATATCTTCGATTTTACGACCGAACTCCTGGGTGAGATGATCGACCTCGCCGCTATTGACCCCCATGCCCCAAGTTGTGGCATCATATCCAAGATACTTGAGATAAAGCGATAAGGGCCGCATTGAGAACTCTGGCGCCGTAAAGCCCGGCAATAAAACGACCTTTCGTCCGTCTCCGCGGGGCGCGGTGGCCAGAGCCGGCGTATGAAGAGGAAACTTCAGAAACTCTAGTGGGGTGCCCATTTCCCGCAGACTAGACAATAGGCTCGGCCGCTCGCAATCAGTTGGTATTTCAGTCGACATCCACAATCTCCTCACATCCAATAATAGGAATACGAGTGCTTGGCGTGATTGGATGTGCGTTTTAGTTGTGGCGCGTCACCAATTGCCAATATTTTCCATGCTGGCCCAAGGCTCCACGGGTTCGAGCGGTGTGCCCTTCTGCAACAATTCAACCGATATCCCATCGGGTGATCGGACGAAGGCCATCCGGCCATCCCGTGGCGGGCGATTAATGGTCACGCCCAGGCCTTGGAAGCGTTGGCAGGCCGCGTAGATATCATCGACTCGATAAGCAAGGTGACCGAAATTGCGGGCACCGCCATACTCTTCTGGATCCCAATTATAGGTCAGTTCAACCATAGGAATGTTCATCTCTGTGGGGCGAACGCCGTCAGGGATACCGCCACAACGCTCCACGTCTGCAGGCGAGGCCAAGAAGACCAGAGTGAAGCGACCAGCGTCGCTGTCATATCGCGCTATCTCTTCAAGCCCGAGCCCTTCGCCATAGAAGCTTAGTGCCGCATCAATATCGGTCACGCGGACCATGGCATGCAGGAATTCTACGCTCATTTATATTGCTCCTCTAGGCGCCGAATCTCAGACCTTAGAGATGGTGGGCGGTTGCGGTAGTAGAAAAAGGTCGCGGCGGCCAGAAGGACGACATTGATGCCCATGATGATAACAATGGTGATGAAGTCGCCGAGAATGTTGCCGAGGTTTTGGCTCTGAAAGCTGACCTCAATATTATCCTCGCCCCAATTGTTCATATTGTGAGTCAGGCCATAAAACCCGGCGACGAATACTGGCAACAAGGTCAGCGCCAAGAATGCGATACCGCATTGATAGATACCGAGCCGCGGCCGCTCCGCAACGGAGAAGCTGCGGATGAACTCGTCGCGCGGGACTTTGTCACTGATCAAACCCTTCTCGACATTGGAATCGTACACTTGGGCCCCAAGCTCCGGCGCTTTGATCCAGCGCCAAGCCAGGATTGCCGCCCAGATCAGCACCGGCACGAACATCAAATAATAGATCGGGGTGAATGTATCCACGAACATATGTCCACTCCTCCTGGTGGACATGAAGATCGCTAGATCGCCGTGTGCACCTTTTCATAGGTTAGCATGGCGCGCTTTCGCGCCGTCCCCCAATGGTAATTATGTAACCTACCGTCAGATGCAAGCGCGCGGTGGCAGGGAATCAGCCAAGCAATCGTATTTGCCCCGATTGCAGTGCCTGCGGCGCGAGCGGCTTTTGGGTTGCCCGCGGCGTTTGCGACGGCGCCATAAGTCCAGGTTTCACCCGCCGGAATCTCCAAAAGAGCTCTCCAGATTTGGCGCCGGAATGCTGTTCCATAGAGCGCCAACGGAATCTCGCCGCCATCACCGAACACTCTCTTCGCCCAGGCTGCGGCTTCTGCGTCATCGCGGGCCCAATCAGCATTTGGGTAACGCGCCGCCATGTCGGTAAAGACTTGATCTTCGCTATAGCCCGGGTGTTCGAAGCCAGTTTTTGGCCCGACGCCATCATCCGCAAAGCCGAGGCCGCAGAGACCGCGAGATGAAATCAGAAACACGCCAGTGCCGAAGGGCGTCGCAGCCCGGCCAATTTTCAGATTTGCCGATGCTCCGCCACTTTTTGCTTCGCCTGGCGAGAGCGCCTCGTGGGCAATGAAAAGGTCATGCAGGCGCGACGGCGAAGACAAGCCTGTCTCAAACGTCGTATCCAATACGCTGGCCCCTTGGCGCAGCAAGTCGCCGGCTTCGGCGTGGGCGAGGCTCGCTTGATATTGTTTCGGGCTAATCCCAGCCCACCGGCTGAACTCTCGCTGAAAATGGCTGGGTGATAACCCAACAGCATCTGCGCACGTGCGCAAGTCTGGCCAATCGCGCCAAGTTTCACCTAAGTGTTCCAAGGCATCGGCCATTCGCTCATACGCCACGCAGCGTTCGTCTAAAGGCATCAATACAGTCGTCATGGGGACACTTTGCCAACACCCTGGGGCCGAAGCCACCCGTTTCTTGCGCCTGTGAAATTTTTGGTCTGCAATTGAGAATCGTTCTTGACAATCATTCTCACACGTTGCAAATGGTTCGCATGATCATTTGCATATGTCGCAATATCAACGAAAAAGGCGTCCGCGAAGCCGTCGAAGCAGGGGCGCGCAGCCCTGAGGCTGTCCAGTCGCACCATGGCTGCCGTTTCAATTGTGGGCAATGCCGTTGTGCCATGGGCGAAGTGATCTCCGACACGCTGGACATCCAATTGTCTGGTCAAGATCTGGTCGCGGCAGAATAAGCGCGCTATTTCAACTCATCGGGTAGCTCAAGCGAGCGCTGATCCAGTGATTCGTCGCGCGCATCTCCGTTTTCAGTTGCATCATTGAGATTGCCGAATTGTGATTGAAACCCACCCTGCAGTTCCAAGACCGTGACTTTTTGCCAGATCTTGCGGCTCAGTTCGCCCGTGAGGCTCTCAAAATCGTTCACCGATGCAATGACGACCGGGTCCTCGATAAACTCAAGATAAATCGACGCGAGCTTGCCCGTTATCGCCAAAAGATCGGCACAATAATCGAGATAGCGGACGAGCTCATAACCATGCAGATCACTCTCTGGAAGCGACTCGCTTTTGGCGCCGACGTGCAAATCCGACATCGGATCTTTTGACAATTGGTGCATGTCGATGACGTGCGCGATTGATCGCAATTGATTGATTCGCACCAGGACGTCATGCCGCTTCATGCGTGTCTCGAGGTTGAACAAGAACCAGATGCCCGCACTGAGCAGAATCAGAAGGTTGATAAACGCCTCAACCCCTTCGAACATGTCGAGACTGGGGCTGGTCTGAAAATCGAGTTTCACCGTCCACGTGACATAGCCAATGACCAATAGTCCACAGAGAATGAAGAGATAGCCGAGACTGCGCACAAGGATGCGTGGACGGGCGATTTGCCTGGCTAAACCGACCTCTTCTTTGGCGAACCGGGTCAATTCCTTGGCCACACTGGTCAGCCCCCGCCCGCCAAACCGCGCTTCCATCCGAACGCTGAGCTGCTCTGTCGTTTTGACAATGAGATCGGGGTTGAGACTACGATACGGCACGGAGCTTCTCGATGGTTGATAGGCTGGTTTCCGGATTCAACATGACGCGCCGATAAAATCCACCCTAATCGCCTTCTTCTTCATAACCAACGAGGCGCAGCGGCCGAGCTTTGCGCCCTTCGAGTTCGGCCCAGCGGACAAGCGCGTCTTCACGGCCATGGGTGATCCAAAGCTCTTCTGGATCGACGTCGCGAACGGTTTGCGTCAGCTCATCCCAATCAGCATGGTCTGACAGTATGAGCGGCAGCTCAACTCCGCGCTGTTTGGCCCGCTGACGCACACTCATCCAGCCTGAGGCGAAACAGGTGACAGGGTCTGGAAAACGCCGCCCCCATTTATCATTGAAACTCGCAGGCGGACCGAGCACGATTTCCCCGCGAAACTGTTCACTTTCTCCGCGCTGGCCTTTTTCAAGCTTGGCCGGACGCAGCTCCCCGAGTGAAACCCCTTGCGTTTCGTATAGATCACAGAGCTTTTCCAGCGCACCATGAATATAGAGCGGTTTGTCGTATCCAGCCTCGCGCAACAGGGCGATAACCCGTTGGGCTTTACCGAGGGAATAGACCCCAACCAGGTGGGTTCGATCCTGAAACAGCTCAACGCTCGCCAACAGCTTCGCCATTTCTGCGCGATCATTGGGATGGCGAAACACCGGCAATCCGAACGTGGCTTCACTGATAAAGACATGAGTGTTCGGGACAATTTCAAACGTCCGGCAAGTTGGGTCCTGGCGGCGCTTGTAATCACCGGTACAGACCATGCGCAGCCCACGCCAATCGACCACGACCTGCGCCGAGCCCAGAATATGCCCGGCCGGCGCGAACCAGACGGAAACGCCGTTGATCTCGACCACTTCACCAAATTCTAAAGCTTGCCGCTTTGCCGTGAACGCTTCGCCATATCGCGCGGCCATGATTTCGAGCGTTGCGGGCGTAGCGAGCACAGAGCCATGTCCGGCGCGCGCATGATCGGCATGACCATGCGTGATGACGGCCCGATCGACCGCCCCGCGGACGGGATCGATGTAGAAATCACCAGGCGGGCAATACAGCCCTTTCGGGGTTTCGTGCAGCAACAGGTCCGGTCGGATCATAAGCATCATATAGTCTTATTCGGCGCAACACACACTGCCCCATTTCCGCCGCTTGCAGCATTTAGGCAAACCGGCCTATCTCTCTACCAAGAGACGCTCGGAGGATTTTGAATATGCGCCGTCTTGCTGTCCTGGCCGCTGGCCTGACCCTTGCCCTTTCCCCTCTCGCTCAAGCGCAGGACTATTCGCCGAGCGACACCACGAAACGTGCTCTGGCAGCGGGTTACAAAGCCTTGTTCACCTGCAGCGGCTATTTCAGCGCCGGACAAACGCTCGCCGAGATTCAAGAGAATGAACTGTCTGGCATCTATGTCGACTATCGCCCACTCATGGAGCAAGTTGGGGATGCGAACGTCGTTGAATCTTCGAAATCGGTTCTCGTAGCGTTTGACGGCGCCCTTCCGCCGCGCACGGCGGCTTGGCGGCCAGGCATCGGCTGCTCGCTGCTGCCGGTGGGCGCTTCGCCCGATATGACCGCTTGGCTACCAAGCTTTACCAATATGCCAAGCCTGGATGAGCCAGACAATTCAACCGCACTCGGAGACAATGTCACTCTGACCGAAAATACATTCGCGCTAGACTTGCTCGGCGTGCCGGTCAGCTTTGCCTTTGATGGCAACACCTATGGCGCCGGGACACGTACCAGCGCGCTGGTGGTCCTCCACAAAGGTCAAGTCGTGGCTGAACAGTATGATCGCGGCATTACCCGCACGACGCCGCAGCGGACCTGGTCGGTTGCGAAATCGCTGACCTCCACAATTGTTGGTACCGCCGTTTATGAAGGCATTCTCGGGCTCGATAATGAGGCCTTGGTCGCTGACTTCAACAAAGGTGGCGACCCACGTCGGGAGATCACTTTGCGACATGTTCTAAACATGGCGAGTGGCTTGGAATCCAACACGCCAGGCTCGCGTACGGACGGGCTCTATTTTGGCGGCGACTCGATTGCCGACACTTTGCCCAACCGCTCGCTGGAGGCGTTTCCTGGCACCCGATTCAAATACTCGAACCTCGATACTCTGATTGCGATGCGCGCGTTGCGAGAAGCCTTGGGCGATGACAGTCGTTACCGGGCCTATCCTTACACCAATTTGCTCCACAAGATCGGCGCGCGGCACACTGTGCTCGAGACGGATTGGCATGGCGATTATATGTCGTCCTCGCAAGTCTGGATGACGGCGCGGGATATGGCCCGGCTCGGGCAGCTCTATCTGCAAGACGGCATGTGGGGCGGAGAACGCCTGCTGCCGCCGGATTGGCTCAGCTTTGTGACTACACCCGCTGAGGCGCAACCGACATCTGGTGATTTCGGCTATGCCGGATCGTTTTGGTTGATTGGCGGCGTCGATGGCGCGCCTGCGGACGCCTTTGCGGGGCTCGGCAACCGAGGTCAGCATATGGTCATCGTGCCTTCACGCGAACTGGTCATTGTCCGCCGCGGGTTTGACGTCGCCGGGGAGCCACGGTTTGAAGTCGCCAAACTCACCCGAGACATTGTCGCAGCGTTCGATGCCGCACAGCGCGCGCGTCTCGCGGCTGAAGCTGCCGCCGAAGCCGCACTGGAAGAAGCGAACTAACCGACGGGGTCAAGCAATTTGGTGATGTTGCGCGTGACGCGCTCTTCAAAGCTCTGCATCATCGCTGATCCGGCAATGTCGAAATCGAACTGCTCAACATAAGTCCGGCCATCTGGAGCACGGTCGCAAGTCGCGGCCATTTCGAAGCGGTTGATTTTCGCAACCATAGCAGGCTTGTAAGGCTTTGGCAGAACCATGTTGAATGCCAGAACGGCGCCATCCGTTTTGGCCAAGGTCACACTGCCATTCAGCTTTTTCATCATTTTTTGTTCGTTCTTGTCGGCGTCGGCCTCCGGACTGGGCGTGAAGGCATAGGTGATTGTATCAGAATCTTCCGATGTCATTTTAGCGTCAGCAGGTACCATTTCGGCAAAATCCGCGCACCAGATGTCGCCATCGGTTTCCGCGTCCATCTCGGCCACACCTTCGCGGAAGTCTTTTGACCATTCACTTTTGGCTGGCGAGAAAATCTCAATCCGCTCGCCTTCTGGTTTGCTTGGGTCAATCCGTCCATTCGCCGTCACTTCAGCGTCTGAATAGGTCATTTCATATGCGTAGATCGGCCCGTCCTTGGACAGGCTGCGCATCATTTCCAAGACCGGATCGGCCGAGGCTGGGAGGGTAAGGCTGAGCGCAAGCGCGCTAAAAGCGAGAGAACGTGACATGAAGACTCCAGTGTTTTCTCTTACAAACCCGTATTGGCCTGAATGTCAGATGAAAAGCCTGCAATTCCACGCAAGAATGCGCTAGATCTTCCCCCATGCCGGATACGCTCCCGCCCTCTTTCAGCTTGCCGACGCGTTTTGATCAGTGGTTCGCAGACCGCGATTGGGCCCCCCGCGCGCATCAAATGGCGCTCACGGAGACCGCCTTGCGCGGCGACAGTGCTTTGCTGATCGCTCCGACCGGCGGGGGAAAAACCCTTGCAGGGTTTCTCGCCAGCTTGATCGAATTGTCGAATAAAGGGCAACGCAATTCTGACCGCCCGGCATTGCACACTTTGTACATCTCGCCGCTCAAAGCCCTCGCCGTTGACGTCGCTCGCAATCTAATGACCCCGGTTGAAGAGATGGGGCTCGACGTTAAAATTGAGACCCGCACCGGCGACACGCCTACCCACAAACGCCAACGCCAACGCCGCACGCCACCAGATATCTTGCTGACCACGCCGGAACAGTTGGCTTTGTTCATCGCGTCCGAGCACGCGGCAGATTTCTTCGCGGACCTCAAATGCGTGATCATAGATGAGATCCATGCCATCGCGCCAAGCAAGCGTGGAGACTTGTTGAGTTTAGGACTCGCGACACTGTCAAAATGGGCGCCAGCTTGCCGCTTCATTGGTCTTTCAGCGACGGTGCACGACCCAGCTGTGCTGCAATCCTGGCTCGCTGTCAGAGACGATCAGCCCGAGCTGATCATTGCCGAAGGCGGTGTGCATGCCGATGTCGATATTCTGATCTCAGATGAGCGCATTCCCTGGTCGGGTCATTCCGGGCGGTTCGCAGTGAGCGAGGTCTATGAGCAGATCAAAGCGGCCACCATGTCGTTGATCTTCGTCAACACGCGCTCCCAAGCTGAAGTCATGTTCCAGGAGCTATGGACGGCGAATGAGGATGGTCTGGCGATCGCCCTCCACCATGGGTCCTTGGCCAAAGAACAAAGGCGCAAAGTCGAAGCCGCAATGGCGGCGGGGCAGTTAAAAGCCGTGGTCTGCACCTCGACTTTAGACCTGGGGATCGATTGGGGCGAGGTGGATCTGGTTATCCAAATGGGGGCGCCGAAAGGAGCGGCGCGTCTGGTGCAGCGAATCGGCCGCGCCAATCACCGCATGGACGAAGCCAGCCGGGCCATGTTGGTGCCCACCAATCGCTTTGAAATCCTTGAATGCCGCGCTGCCGAAGCCGCCGTTGAAGCCGGTGAAATTGATGGCGAACCGATTCGTCAAGGCGCGTTGGATATTCTAGCACAACACATCATGGGCCGCGCCTGCGGCGAAGGCTTCGGACTAGAAGAGGTTTATGACGAAGTGCGCTTGGCCGCGCCTTATCGGGATCTGGATTGGGAGACGTTCGAACGCGTGGTCGATTTGGTTGCGACGGGTGGCTACGCCCTCAAAACCTATGACCGGTTCAAACGGATCACGCGCACCCGCCAGGGCAGCTGGCACGCACGGACGGCGCGGGATCGTCAGCAGCATCGCATGAATGTCGGTGCAATCGTCGAAGCCCAACACTTAAACGTCCGTCTCGCCAGCCGGATTGGGCGAGAGAAAGCTGGCCAAGCGACCGGCCGCCCGGCGCTTCGTGCAGGTCGAAAACTGGGGGAGATTGAGGAGTATTTCATCTCAACACTGACCCCTGGCGATACCTTTCTCTTCGCAGGCGAGATTCTTCGCTTCCTAGGCGTGCAGGAATTAGACTGCCTCACCATGCGCGCCCCGGCCGACACCAATCCCGCAATCCCAAGCTATAATGGCGGCAAGTTTCCCCTCACCCAGTTCTTAGCTGGGCGGGTGCGCACGATGATCCATGACCGTGATCAGTGGCACACATTGCCGGACCAAGTGCGCGAATGGTTTGAGATTCAGGACCTGCGGTCGACCATTCCCGCGGCAGATGAACTGTTGATCGAAACCTTCCCCCGTGGACAGCGACATTTTCTCACCTGTTATCCATTTGAAGGACGCTTGGCGCATCAAACGTTGGGCATGCTGTTGACCCGCCGGCTAGAGCGCATGGGCGCCAAGCCCCTGGGCTTTGTCGCGTCTGAATATGCCATGGCGGTGTGGGCGATGGAGCCAATGGGTGAGGTCGATTTGGATGCGCTTTTCGCGCCAGATCTACTCGGCGATGATTTGGAAGAATGGCTGGAAGAAGCGGTACTGATGAAACGCCACTTTGCGCAATGTGCGCAGATTTCCGGGCTGATCGCACGGCGCATGCCGGGTGGTGAGAAGACGGGCAGGCAAGTGACCTTCTCGACCGATTTGATCTATGACGTACTGCGCTCGCACGAGCCGGATCACATCCTGTTGCAAGCGGCCCGACATGACGCCGCCACTGGCTTCCTCAACATTCGCCGCCTGTCCGACATGCTGATGCGCGTGCGCGGAAAAATTGTGCATAAGGATTTAGCGAAGATCAGTCCATTTGCGGTCCCGGTCATGCTAGAAGTCGGCAAAGAACCCGTACACGGGGCGAGCGTCGAAGAAGCGATTTTGCGCGACGCGGAAGCGAATTTGATCGCTGAGGCGATGGGAGTGATTTAAGGCGCGAGCAGTGCGCGCGCGATACCCCCTCGATGTCCGAGCCTATCTCGCATTAGACTGATAGCACACTCGCGCGAAAAGCCCGACGAACCTCAGGACAGCGAGTTGGATAAGCTCGCGCCAAGCGTTGCTTCTGTGCAATCGAAATTCGGTCATCTCAGTACGCCAATTCGCTCATCAAAACGCCGTGCTCCGCTGAATACTTCCAGTTCAATTTGGTTAATTAGAAAACTAGCCAGCTATGCGCTGCAAGCTCTGCTGATGATCCCATTCTTTCAGCTTTCGTGTGACCGGTTTTTCGAATAAAATATAGCAAAAGCAACCAAGAGTAACGCTGAACGCGAAGCATAAAAAGGTGGGTAGCAGGTGGAATTCGGCTAATTGGGGAATACGGTCGAATATCCGTTTATACAAAAAGATACCTATGGGATGGCATAGATAGATGCTGTAGGACGCGTCCCCGAGAAACCGCAATACGGACCATTTTAGTTGAGTGATCGACGGAGCAACCAGAATTATTAAGAAACTCGGCACTCCCCAAACAATTACGCGATGCCAACTTCGATAAAAGTTCTCAGAATCTGAGTTAATCTCAAAGATCGCTCCCCAAAAAAAGGCGAGTAGTCCGATAAGTAGGATTGGGAGTGCGCAAGATCGGACCAAACTGAATTTGTAAGCTTTTGCCGCGATCATACCAAATGCAAATTCAATCACGATAGGAGACGAAATCGGAGTGATTGAAATAAGCGCAATCGCTGACAAAAGAATAAGAAAATAGGTGTTCTTGAAGAACAGTAAACTGCACGCGAAAACGATATAAAACAATGCCTCGTATTCGAGCGTCCAGCCCGGCACAATGAACGGATCACCGTAACCTAAGAGCTGTGAAACGAATGTGAGCGACGCAAGAATATGCCAAAAGTCGAAACTGTTCGCCGCAAAATATGGTGAGCTAGCAACGAGGACAGTACACCAAGCGACACTTACGAACCAATATAGCGGAACGATTCTGATTATTCTTCCGACTAAGAATTTTCGCGCGCGTCTTTCTTTTTGGTCTTGAGTGTAAACCATAATAAATCCGGAAAGCACAAAAAATAAATCGACGCCTGCGGCCCCCCAATTGTAAAAAACATCGTGGACGAATGTTCCTTGAATATTTTCTGGACCGTTACCCGCAATATGAAATACTACAACAATAATCGCCGCAAACGCGCGTATTATTTGTAGGTTTATGATCATAACTCCCCATCCTCAAATCTGCAAAAATCTTGCATCCAAACGAAGTCTTCACGCTCTTGAAGTGCTGAATGGAACAATAATATGAAGTTTGGCAAGTCGCGCTAGCGAGCCAGCCCTCACTTTCATCAGAAAACAAGTACACAAACCAGCACAAATAAATTAGGGGCGAGTAGCAGGAACACTGGCGACGGGGACACATTCACAAATGTACTACTCTTTGGTGCAGCCTAAGAATTGGGCTCAGAAGCATACAGTGTCACACACCAATTTTAGATTTCGAAATTATTATGAAGTATAGGCCTGATATTGACGGATTACGTGCGCTCGCCGTTTTGCCTGTGCTGCTATATCATGCAGGATTACCAGCCTTTACTGGTGGCTATATAGGCGTTGATATTTTCTTTGTTATCTCAGGATTCCTGATTACAGGCATCGTTTCTCGCGAATTAGCAAATCGCCAATTCTCTCTTATCAACTTTTACGAGCGACGCGCGCGCAGGATACTGCCGGCGCTCGTTTTAGTCGTCCTGGCCAGTTACATCGTAGGCTGGGTTGTTCTCCTTCCAGGAGAACTCGAAGACCTTGGAAAATCGGGCACCGCCGCCGCCTTATTCGTTTCAAACATCTACTTCGGATTATCCACTGACTATTTTGCAACTTCAGCGGAATATGATCCGCTACTTCATACGTGGTCGCTCGCTGTGGAAGAACAATTTTACTTAGCTTTCCCACCTCTCTTGATGGTATTGTACGCCCTAAGCGGCAACAAAGCAGCACTTTGGATCACCATCTTGCTTTCGATTGGGTCGTTCGTTTGCACAATAGCCATGCTACCATCAAGTCCCTCATGGGTGTTCTATCTAATCCCGTTTAGAGCTTGGGAATTGGGAATCGGAGCGATTCTAGCATTGGGAGCGTGGTCTGCCCCTAATAGCCGAATAGTACGAGAAATTGCCGGGATAATTGGACTAACTGGCATAACTTTGCCGGTATTCCTCTACGACACAAACACCATGTTTCCGGGTATCTCCGCAGTTCCACCGGTACTGGGAGCAGCGCTCCTAATCTTGATCGGAGGACGAAATGGGGGGAGTTTCGTCACGTCTATCCTGTCCAACCGTATGCTGGTCGGCGTCGGATTGATTTCTTACTCGCTCTACTTGTGGCACTGGCCAATTCTCTCGTATCTCCGTGTAATCTACGGCTCAACGGAGCTGCCCCTAATATGGGGCATAACCGTCGTCCCAGTATCCATAGTTTTGGCCTGGCTATCTTGGAAGTACGTAGAGGGCCCATTTAGGGCTCGTCCACCGCGAGGTCTGGGACGCGCAGCTATCTTTGGCATATCGGCATTTTGCCTAACCTCAATAAGTGTGGTGGGAGTTGCTGCATATTTATCAAATGGATTCTCAAGTAGACTGAGTCCGGATGTGCTAGAGATTGCAGCGGTCAGCCAAGACAGGAATCCACTACGGGTACAATGCTTAAACTCCTCACCAAATTTAGCCGATTGCGCTATCGGATTGCCCGCCGATAATCCTGAGAAGGTCGACTTTGTGTTTTGGGGAGACAGTCATGCGGACGCTATTGCGCCCGCCGTTTCACTATCTGCTGAGAACAATGCAGTGTCTGGAGTGTTCATCGCTCATTCTGCCTGCCCACCGATATTTTTCGTTGAGCGTCAACCAGCAAACGAATCCTGCCAGGTTTTCTTGGATGACGTGAGAGTGTTTCTAGAGTCTAACTCCTCTATTCCCTTAATTGTTATGCACGCTCGGTGGCCTTTATCCGTGGAAGGGACGAGATACGCGGTAGATGGTGAGACCGCTGTCCATCTGAGATGGAGTGGCGAAGTGGCAACACTTCCGGATGAGAGGGATAACGCTGCGATCGTTGAAGCTGGTTTAAGAGCCTCATTACTGCGGCTCGCTCGCAACAACCGTTCGATTGTGTTGCTGGGGCCCACACCTGAAATCAACTACAATCCAACTCTAGCGTCAGCCCGAGCGAAAATGTTGGGATTCAGCGTTGTGCCGGCATTCAATTTCGAACTCCATCAGAAGCGCATTGCAAAAACGGACGAAATATTACAACGAGTTGCTGACGAAATAGAGGGTGTCGAGTATTTACCAATCGCTGATCTCATATGTTCCCAGGAAATCTGCCAGATCGCTAACGACGACGGTATCCCGTTCTTCATCGATGATGATCATTTAAGCAGCGCGGCCTCAAGACACCTGTTGACCACTCGGTTGAATCAAATCTGGGCGCTGGGTGAGTGAAGCCTCAGAATGAGCCAATTCGACTTATCCTCAGTCTATGCGTCGTTAACTCAATTGGGAGGTTAGGTTCGAGGGCCTGAGGACTCCACAAGTAGCGCCATAACTCATCACTCCCAGGAGGGCTCCTATCTTTCAGCCATCTGGACCAAAATTCAGCTCTACTAACCAGTTGAGAATGGTGCCCTCGGCCGGACTTGAACCGGCAAGCCCAATAATAGGCGGCGGATTTTAAGTCCGCTGTGTTTACCAATTTCACCACAAGGGCACGCGATAGCCTGACTAGCCGGGCTCGCGCCGTGAGACAACCGGCTTTTGACTGCGCAAATGCATTAACTGAACCCTAATTGGCATTCGTTATGCATCTTACACGCTATGCCCCGACCGATGCAAAAAAAACGCTACAATGCTCTGTTCGTTACGATCGCGTGTTACGGACCATTGGTGATTGTGGTCGGCGGCTTGATTTACATGATCCTGCGATAGAAGCTGGTCGGAACGGCAGGATTCGAACCTGCGACCCCTTGACCCCCAGTCAAGTGCGCTACCTGGCTGCGCTACGCTCCGAACCAGGGCCGGAGGTATAGGCAAGTTGGAAAATTTGGCAATGGGCGATTGGCGGTTTTACACGCGGCCGAGGACGTGCCGATTAAGCCGCCTTCTGCTGCCGCGCCGCGTCCAAACGGGCTTTGATATCGGTCAAATCAGACAGAATGGTCTCAAGTCGCTCGGTCGTGCCCGTGGCTGGGCTTTGTGGCGGATTGGCTTGAAAGGCTTGGCGCACGGTCTCTTGCATCTCTCTGGCTGGACTAGACTGCGGATCAACTTCTACTGAGTCTGCTGGCGCGACAATCCTTGCCTGCCCGCCAAGGACGGAATCAACCCCTTGCTCGGAGAGCAGCTTCGCAGCGCCCTTTAGCGTCATGCCTTGATCATGCACCAAAGTCTGGATTGCGCGCAGGGCTGCCATATCTTCTGGTCGAAACATGCGGCGGCCATCGCGGCGTTTGAGCGGTTTGAGCTGCTTTTTGAACTTGGTTTCCCAGTAGCGCAGGACATGCGGCTGCAATCCCAATTCGTCTGCGGCCTCCCCGATTGAGCGATAAGCGTCAGCGGATTTCTCAATCTTACGGGCAGCAGAATTTGACATGTGGGACGAAGTCTCGCGGATTAGCCTCCGACGCGGTCTTTGAGCATCGGAGAAGGTTTGAAGGTCACAACCTTACGCGCCGAAATTGTCGCCTGAATGCCGGTTTTTGGGTTACGTCCCTCACGGGCCGCTTTCCGACGGACATTGAAATTGCCGAAGCGAGACAGCTTCACAGCGCCCTCGTCTTCTAGGCTTTCACTGATCATTTCGAGCACGCGGTCAAGCAAGTGCGAGGATTCCTGACGGGTTAAACCGATTTCGCGAACGATTGCGTCGGTCAATTCTACACGGGTGAGCGTTGTATTCGTCACGGGGGTCAGCTCCTCTAAAGTTAACAATACGGGGCGAAGTGTTAACGATTCACAAAATTATAGACGGAAAAGGCTCGCGCCCCAAGAAAATCCACCGCCCATCGCTTCGCTTAGCACCAAATGCCCTGGCTGGATGCGACCATCGCTGACTGCAGTGTGTAAAGCAAGTGGAATCGACGCGGCAGAAGTGTTGCCATGATCGCCGACAGTCGAGATGACTTTGGCCTCGTCCAACTTCATTTTCTTGGCGACGCCATTGAGGATGCGCTGGTTGGCCTGGTGCGGGACGAACCAGTCGACATCGTCGGAGGTCAGACCGGTTTCTTCATAGACCGCATTGATCGCGCTCGAAATGTTGGTCACCGCATGGCGGAAGACTTGATTGCCGAGCATGCGGACATGACCGATTGTGCCCGTCGAGGAGACTCCGCCATCGACATGTAGCAAATCGCTCTTCGTTCCATCCGTGCGGATATGGTGCGTGAGCACGCCGCGATCGCCCGCCTCGGCTTCAGGTTCCGCTGTCATCACAACCCCGCCCGCGCCATCGCCGAACAGCACACACGTGCCGCGATCCGACCAATCGAGAATGCGCGTAAACGTTTCCGCACCAATCACCAAAGCGGTCTTGAACAGGCCCGTTTTGAGCATGGAATCAGCGGTTGCGAGCGCAAACAGAAAGCCGGAACAGACGGCTTGGACGTCAAAAGCTGCCCCGCCCTGCATGCCGATTTTGGCTTGGACCGCGGTGGCCGTGGCTGGAAATGTCTTATCCGGCGTTGTTGTGGCCAGAACGATGAGATCGACGTGTTCAGCTGCAATGCCAGCATCTTTGAGAATGCGCTCTGCGGCTTTTGTCGCCAGGTCCGAGGTCAATTCGCCATCAGCGGCAATGTGGCGCTGTCGGATACCCGTGCGTTCTTGGATCCACTCATCCGAGGTTTCGACAATGGTCGACATCTCGGCATTGGTGATAATGCGTTCGGGAAGATAGCCTCCCGTGCCACGAATTACGCTTCTAATCGCTGTCATTCGGAGGCCTCGCTTAGGCTGACTTCTACGCTGTCTCGCCGCAGGCCAGCGGCGACTTCTTCCATGTATCGGCTACCGGCCAAGTCCGCGGCAAGTTGAACCGCGGTGGCATAGCCCTCGGCATCGGTGCCACCATGGCTTTTGACCACGACACCATTGAGACCGAGCAAAACGCCGCCATTGACGTTTGACGGGTCCATTTTGCTGCGTAGGCGTTTAAGGCCCGAGCTGGCCAGAGCCGCGCCCACTTTTGAGATAACACCGGAGGTCAGCGCCTCGCGTACATATGATGCCACCAAACGTGCGGTGCCCTCGGCGGTTTTTAGAGCGACATTGCCGGTAAAACCGTCAGTCACAACGACATCGACGGCCCCGAGCGCGATATCATTGCCTTCGACATAGCCGCGAAAATCCAAACCGAGTTCCGGTTCACGCAGACGTTCGGCCGCGAGTTTCAGCGTGTCGCGCCCTTTATCTTCTTCCGAGCCAATGTTTAGAAGCCCGATGGTCGGTTTGGCTTTTCCAGTCACCGCGCGAGCATAGGCCTCACCCATAATCGCAAAAGTGACAAGTTGGTCAGAGTCGGCGTCGAGATTGGCGCCAACGTCAAGCACAACGGACCGGCCTTCAATGGTCGGCCAGATCGCCGTCATCGCGGGTCGGTGCACGCCTTCCATTTTGCGCAGGGCCATCATCGAAAAGGCCATCAGGGCGCCGGTATTGCCCGCAGACACAGCCGCGCCTGCGCGGCCCGCTTTGACCGCCTGAACAGCCCCCCACATGCTGGTCGTCTTGGCGCGGCGGAGCGCGACGGAGGGTTTTTCGCTCATGCTGACAACGTCGTCATGGTGCATGATCGTGCAGCGATCCATCAATCCGCGCGATTCGATGCCGGACGTGATGTCTTCGGCACGGCCGTGAATCTCAAACAGAACATTGCTTCGCCGTTCCGCGAAGAGTTTCAGTCCATCAAGCACAACAGTCGGCGCGGCATCGCCGCCCATGGCGTCAATTGACAGGATTAAACTGGCCATCGGGTCGAAACTCCGCCTTACCTGGCAAACTCGGCGCAACCTATGCCTGACGGCGCGGAAACGCAACGCCTCTATTTGCGCTCATAACAGCTTGGCAGGACTGCAGATTCACAGCTCATCCGGGCCAGCTCGAACCTGTGCGTCAGAGAGGTCTTCAACCGTCACATTGAGATCGATCAAATAGACCGCGAGCGCCTGGGCTTTCTCAGCGTCTTTTTGGACATTGCGCTGCAGAACTTCGGTCAACGCTTGTTTTGGTCCGCCCGCATCGAGCGCTTGGTCGACCGCTTTGGCAAGCCCGAAAAACTCTTCGCCCATCTTGCGAATCCGGCGGGCAATCGACGAATCACCAACGCCATTCTCTCGTAATGCGTGATCGAAATCAGAGAATAGCAGCTCAGACAGCGCGCTGGAGAGCGCCCGCCCCTCTCCGCCCAGATGGCGCATCCGGCGCATCGCGAGCGTCGCTACAAGCGCCACCATATTGAACCGTCCATAGACCGTATCCGACACCCACTCGCGCAAAAACGGCTCTGGATTGCGTGCCGCGCCGGTGACAGCGTCGCGCCAGCGCTTAGCGACATCTTTGTCGGCGGCTTTTTGTTTGAACCAGTTGAACATTATTGCCCTATTTTTGACGCGTGCTGGGTGTTACCTGGAGGTTGCCAATGGCGCAATTTCATCCTTATCTCCAGCCCAGTTATCAGGAGTTCTCTTATGGCGCGACGTGTCATTCTTGCATCCATTGCGCTCGCAGCGTTGACCACTGCGTGTATCAGTCCGATCGAAGACTATCACGGATACACTGCGGACGAAGTGCTGCCTGAGAATATCAAAGTCGGTGAAGACACTCGCGCCAGCGTTTTGGCGCAGCTCGGATCGGCGTCGACCGAAAGCGTATTTGACGAGAATACCTGGTTCTACATCACCACGCGCCGCGAACGGGTCGCCTTCCTAACCCCGCGCACCAAACAGCGCAGCATCACCGCCATTCGGTTTGGCGAGGATGATGTGGTCGATGAATTGCTGACTTATGACGAAGAAGATGGCCAAGTGATCAATTATGCCGCCCGCGAAACCCCGACCCGGGGTCGCGAGCTTGGTCTGTTAGAACAAATCTTCGGCACAGTCGGCGCGGTCGCCCTGCCGCAAACCGATGAGCGGACACCGGGTAACCCAACGGGACGCCGGAACTAAGGCGGGCGTGACGGACGGGCTCGTCATTCGGTCAGCCCAGGACTCTGAGTTTCGTGCGTTGGCTGAAATCTGGGACGAGAGTTGGAAATCAACCAATGTCCCAAGCCCTGAACATCTATCGCTGGATGAGCTGACGGAACGTTTGCGCGGCTTTGTGAGCACTGGCGCAAACCTGTTCGCCATAGAAGACAGAGGCGACCTGATCGGCCTCATCGTCCTCGACCCCGCGCGTGAAATCCTATCGCAGCTTTTCCTGAGGCCCGCCGCGCAAAACCGCGGGATGGGGCGCGCGTGTATGGCCTTCATTCAATCGCAAATGGCGGCCGGGTTCACCCTCTCAGTGGCGGAACAAAATCACAGGGCCATCCGTTTCTACGAACGCGAAGGGCTCAGCCGCGACGCGCGTAAGTATCGCGAAGATTACCAGCGTTTCGATGTGATTTTTCGCTGGTCGCCCTAGTCGGGCGCATCGCAAAAAAAGAGCCCCGCGGTTAGGTCTAACCGCGGGGCTCGTTTTAGCTTGATCGATCGGCCTAGTGACCGCCTGCCAAGACAGCCAGCATCAAGAGCGCCACAATATTGGTGATCTTAATCATCGGGTTCACGGCAGGACCTGCAGTGTCCTTATACGGGTCGCCAACCGTATCGCCGGTCACCGCAGCTTTGTGGGCTTCTGAGCCCTTACCGCCGTGATTGCCATCTTCGATATACTTCTTGGCATTGTCCCAAGCACCGCCGCCTGAGGTCATCGAGATGGCCACAAACAGACCCGTCACGATCACGCCGAGAAGCATCGCGCCTACGGACGCAAGCGCAGCGGCTGGCCCGGCGATCCACCAGATCAGCAAGAATAGGACGATTGGCGACAAGACCGGAAGCATAGATGGAACAATCATTTCCTTGATCGCTGCCGACGTCAGGATGTCGACCGCCTTACCGTAATTAGGCTTCGACGTGCCTTCCATGATGCCAGGATCATTCTTGAACTGGCTCCGAACTTCTTCGACCACCGCTTGCGCAGCGCGTCCGACAGCCATCATTGACATGCCGCCGAAGAGGAATGGCAGGAGACCGCCGAACAAGAGGCCGACAACGACATATGGATTGGCGATGGAGAAATCCACCTGGCCAATGTCATAGAAGAAGCTTCCCTCTGTGGCATACTTGGTAAAGTATTTCAGGTCCTCATTATAGGCTGCGAACAGCACCAACGCACCGAGACCGGCAGACCCAATGGCATAACCTTTGGTCACCGCTTTCGTGGTGTTGCCAACCGCGTCCAGCGCATCCGTTGTGTCGCGGACCGAGCTTGGCAATTCAGCCATTTCAGCGATACCGCCAGCATTGTCGGTGACCGGACCAAACGCGTCGAGCGCAACAATCATTCCGGCAAGCGCCAACATGGTCGTGGTCGCAATCGCAATCCCGAACAGGCCTGCCAGATTAAATGTCAGGATAATGCCTGCGATAATTGTAATCGCGGGCAGCGCCGTCGACTCCAGTGAGACTGCGAGCCCTTGAATCACGTTTGTGCCGTGTCCCGAAGTAGAGGCTTCCGCCACTGATTTAACCGGGCGATACTCGGTCCCGGTATAATATTCAGTGATCACAACAATTAACGCCGTGACGACCAGTCCGGCGACACCGCACAGGAATAGATCCATACCTGTCACAGCCGCTGCACCGGTGCCTTCGGCATTCAACAAACCAAGCGCCGTACCAGCGCCGGCAAGCTCTCCGAAGCCGGATGGTAGTGCATATTGAACCGCAATGGCGAGCCCGCCCACGGTCAGCACACCCGTCACGATCAGGCCCTTATAGAGCGCCCCCATAATGTTGGTGGAGCCTTTGCCAAGCTTGACAAAAAATGTGCCGATGACGGAAGCGATGATACAAACCGCACAAATGGCGAGCGGGAACAGTAAGATGCTGCCGAGATAGTCCATCTCTGCAAAATAAATCGCGCTGAGCACCATGGTCGCCACAATCGTCACCGCATAGGTTTCGAACAAGTCGGCCGCCATGCCCGCACAGTCGCCGACATTATCGCCAACATTGTCAGCAATTGTTGCTGCGTTGCGCGGGTCATCTTCTGGAATGCCAGCTTCGACTTTACCGACCATATCGCCGCCGACGTCTGCACCCTTGGTGAAGATACCGCCGCCGAGACGGGCAAAGATAGAAATCAGAGACGCGCCGAAGCCGAGGGCCACAAGGCCATCAACGACTTTGCGGCTGCCTTCATCATACCCCACAACGCCGACCAAGAGACCGTAATACGCTGCGACGCCGAGCAGCGCCAAGCCAACCACGAGCAACCCGGTCACAGCGCCTGATTTGAACGCCATAGACAGACCATCTTGCAGAGACGTGCTCGCCGCTTGGGTGGTCCGCACGTTGGCCTGAACCGACACTTTCATGCCGATAAAACCCGCGGCGCCTGACAAGACAGCGCCAATCACAAAGCCCAGCGGGACTTCCCAATTGCGGAACAAGATGGCCAGAACGACCACAACGCCGACACCAACATAAGCAATCGTTGTGTATTGGCGCTTCAAATAAGCGTTCGCACCTTCCTGAATCGCCGCGGCGATCTCTTTCATGCGGTCATTGCCCGCATCTGCTTTCATGATGGACTGGCTCTGCAGCCAACCAAAGCCAATCGCGAGCACAGCCGCGACTAAGGCTATCCAAAACCAAAGGGTCATATTTGCCCTACCTCCCTAAATGTACGGAGCACTCCCAGCCCCGAATTCTTGTTTGTGGGTCTATGACTGCAACAGCCACAACGCGTTCGCAAGGATTATCGCGTTGAAAGCGAAGCAATCGGCCCCATCACCCCTCATGCTCGAACCCAAGAGTTGATGGAAGGTTAATATCCTTACCGCCATACGAGAGGCGAAGCCCCGGCGTCTGCGTGAGTTTTCCAATTTTGGAAAAGCCTCGAATCGTCTGGTTGGCATCAGCACTGATGAGAAGGCAGTAATCGTCCCCAGAGGCACATTGGGCAGTAATTTGCTCAATGATTTCAGTGGGTTTCGCGAGTGGCACGAGACTCAAATCAAGTTCAACTCCGCACTCTGAAGCTTTCGCCAAGCGCGACGCATCGATCAACAAACCATCTGACACATCCATGCTCGCGCGCGCTTGGGTGGCGACCGTTCGCGCATCGGCTTCGGTACTAATTTGGGGAAGGCGGTAGCGTGCAGCGACATCTAAGTCGGTTTGAGTTTTTGCAGCCGCGAGTCCCGCTCCACCCCAGCCGATTTCGCCGTTTACGAACACAGCATGGCCGGGTCGACCACCAGAACGACGAACCGGTTGAGGTCCAAAGCATTGCCCCGTCAAGCTTAGCGTTAATGTCAGCGGCCCCTCAGTCGCGACCAAATCGCCGCCTAAAAGGGCCAAATCATAGGACTCGAGATCGATTTTTAGTCCACTCAGAAGTGAAGCAAACTCGGTCTCATCTCGTCCCCTTGGCCAAGCAATCGAGAGCAAAGCTTCGACCGGTTTGGCGCCTTTGGCATAGATGTCTGAGACATTCACCCGCACCAGCTTTCGACCGACTGTATCTAGCGGATCGTCTGGAAGGAAATGCACACCCTCGACCAGGGTATCCATAGTCGCAATCATGATTCCGGAAGTCGACAAAACCGCCACATCATCGCGCAACCGGTCTGCACCCGGGGCGCTGACCAGCGGGACAATATAGCGCTCTATCCAAGTCGACTCGTGCATCCGGCCTCCGATGCTGACTAAGGCCTATGCTTCTTCGGGCCGCAAGTCTTTCGAGACATTATCCAGCACGGCATTGACGAAATTGGCTTCCGTCTTATCGAAAAAATCGTGTGCCAGCGAGACATACTCGTCGAGTAAGATACGCCGTGAGAGCTCTTGATGGGCCACGAGCTCGGCGGTTGCAGCCCGCAATATCGACCGCGTGGTCGAGTCCAAGCGCGATAGCTTCCAGCCCTTAGACAGACGCGCGAGAATGGCCCGGTCGATCACGCTTTGATGCTCGATCGTGGCATTGACGATGGATTTGAACAAATCAGGGTCGGCTTCTTCGACCGGATCTTCGTCCGGACCAAGGCCGAGCCTGTCATCCATCAGGTCACGGATCGCGGCTTTGCCGCTCTGCCCCGTCTGTTCCATTTGGTACAGTGCTTGAACAGCCGCCAGCCTCGCACCAGCCCGGCGCGCGCGAATGACTTCAAATGGCAGATTTTGGTCGCTCATCGCGCGTCCTTTGCCACTGGTTTGGGGAAAAGGCTATTCCCTTTGTGTGGAACGGGGTGTGAAAAGTGAGTTTGGGCGCGCTATCCTTCGACTTCGCTCAGGATGAGCGTGGTTGTTTGGTGCCCGTTAGCTTGTAAAATTTGCTCTTGGTGGGATCCGGTGGTGCGGTTCTCGATTTGGCAAGGGATTTAAGTTTGGATAGATCACCCTTGATATAGGCTTCCTTCTTAGCGCGGCTCCAACCTTTAAGTCGACGCTCCGCATCGACCATATCGTTCGGATCTTCAAAGTCCTCGCTCCATACAAGCTCAACTGGACGACGTTTGTAGGTATAGGCCTTGGGGCCGTGCCCTTGATTGTGCTCATGCACGCGAGCCATTACGTCGTCACCGCGATGGCTACCGACACAATAGGCACCATTGGCGCAGCGCAGGATGTAAACAAAAAAATGCATCACAGCGACTATACAGCTCATCCTGAGCGAAGTCGAAGGATGCAGCGGCGCGAAGGCTTACCTACCGCACAAACTTCTTCCGCAGCTTCAGCATCTCAAGACACGCCACCGCTGCGTCCTTGCCTTTATTCTTCTGCGACCGCTCTGCCCGGGCCAAGGCCTGCGCTTCGTTCTCGACGGTCAGGATGCCATAGCCAATCGCGAGACGGCGGTCGGTGGTTAGAAACATCAAGCCTTTGGCACTCTCGCCGCAGACATAGTCATAATGGGACGTCTCGCCGCGAATGACGCAACCGAGGGCGATATAGCCGTCATATCTTGCGCTATCAGCCGCCATCGCGATGGCGCCTGGGACTTCAAATGCGCCAGGCACCATGATGGTTTCAATCTCGCATGGCTCGCCGGAGACTTCGAGGGCTTCGCGGGCGCCTTTTTCCAATTCTTCCGAGATGTGGGCGTAATAGGGCGAGTTCACAATCAAGATGCGGTGCATGAGGCTTAGTCCTTATCAGAGAGCGGTTGCCAGCCTTCGATGGACAGACCGTAGCCGTCCAAGCCAGCAACCCGAGTCGGTTCGGTGTCGGAGAGATAGAGCATTTTGCGCACCCCAAGTTCACGCAGGATTTGCGCGCCGACGCCGTATTCGCGCAATGGCGCATGGGTGTCTTTCGGTTCAGAGGATTTCATGCCTAAGCGTTCGGCGAGTGCGTTCGGGCGCATGGTGTTGACGAAGACGACAACGCCCGGGTCTTCGGCTTGAGCGATGACTTTCATCGCCCGCTCAACCAGACCTTCGCGAGGACCTTTCTCACCGAGAATGTCGGCAAGGACATCTGTTCGGTGAACTCGAACAATCGTCGTGCTGTCCGGCGTGATGGTCCCGTGAACAATCGCGATATGCTCACTATTATCGATTGCGTTGCGGAAGATGACCGTCTTGAAGCCTTCGCCATACGCGCTTTCGAGCTCGGATTCGACACGGCGCTCTAGGTAGCGGTCATGTTTGCGGCGGTATTCGATCAAGTCGGCAATCGTGCCGATTTTCAGGCCGTGCAATTGGGCGAATGAAACCAATTCAGGCAGACGCGCCATGCTGCCATCATCATTCATGATTTCGCAAATCACACCGGCCGGAAACAGACCAGCCATACGTGATATATCGACCGCCGCTTCGGTATGTCCTGCCCGCACCAATGTGCCGCCATCTTTCGCGATCAGTGGGAAGACATGACCGGGCGAAACGATGTCGTCAGCGTCGCACATCGGGTCGATGGCGACTTGCACCGTATGACTGCGATCATGCGCAGATATGCCCGTGGTGACGCCCTCTTTCGCTTCGATAGAGACCGTGAAGGCAGTGCCCATGCTTTCACGGTTCTCGCGGGCCATCATGTCGAGATTAAGGGCGCGGCCGCGCTCGCCAGTCATAGCGAGGCAGATCAGGCCGCGGCCGAATTTGGCCATGAAATTGATCGCTTCCGGTGTCGCGAAACTGGCCGGGATGATCAGGTCGCCTTCATTCTCGCGATCTTCAGCATCCACCAGGATATACATTTTGCCGTTGCGGGCATCTTCGATGATTTCATCAATGCTTGAAATCGCCGGGGAAAAGTCTTCAGCCATCTTTATGTCCTTGCGGGTCGTGCGGGGTTGGCGCGTCGACGCCGATCATCCGGGCGACGTAGCGCGCCAGCATGTCGATCTCAAGATTGACCCGCGATCCGGACTGTAATTCGCGTAAAGTCGTCACCTCCCAGGTGTGGGGGATGATGGCGACTTGGAAATCGCCGTTCGGGAGGGCCTCCGCGACGGTCAGCGAGACGCCATTAATCGCCGCAGAGCCTTTCTTGGCGAAGTATTTGGCGATGTCGGCCGGGGGGCGGATGGTGATCCGATAGCTCTGGCCTTCCGGCTCGACTGAGACAATCTCGCCGACACCATCGATGTGGCCGAAAACGAAGTGGCCACCGAGCTCTTGGCCGAGTTTCAAGCTTTGCTCGAGATTCACCCGGCTCCCCTCGACCCAGTCGCCGAGTACGGTCAGAGACAAGGTTTCTGGCACCGCTTCAACCGCGAACCAACTGCCCGATCCGTCGGGTCCGAAATCGACCACGGTGAGGCAAACCCCGGCGTGCATAATCGAGGCGCCCATCTCGATATTGTCGGCAGGATAGGCGCAGGCGACTTCGAAGCGGCGAAGACCATTTCGGTCTTCGGCTTTGCGGATGGTACCGACGTCAGTTACCAGGCCTGTGAACATGATTTCTCCTCGTCCTGCGTCTGTCACTTAAGCGAATAATTTGCAATCCCAAGGACTCTCGTCACGGCAATCGCGACGTAGAAGCACAGTTCCCAAGCGTCATGAGGCTCGCTGAAATGCCGCTGACGGTCGCTGAACTGCTACGGAAACGCACTGAAGATGAACAAAACGGTTCGTACAATTCATTGCTAATTCACGCCAGACGTTGCACCTTCTTGTGGTTCGGCGCGGGGGACATTCCAGGTCACTCCGACCTGGAAAATCGCGCCCAGCATATGAGGGACGCATTATGAGACTTCCAGACACGACCGGATTGACGAAATTGGCCGCAAGCGCGGCCGTGATCGCACTGGTGACCGCCTGCTCAGCTGGGCAACCGGCGCTCGAGACGTTTGACCGCGATGACATCACCAGCAGCGGAACCGTGACCGAGATTGAGGGCGGTATAAATGTCGATGGACCGATCTCAATCCAGCTGGAGGAAGACGAGTCGTTCGACATTGAAGAGGCTGACCTTGACCTCTTGTTTGACGAGGTGGGCAAGCTGATCGATGTCAGCGGCGACGCCACGCTATCCGGCGAGTTGACGGACACGCTGACGGTGAATTCTGCGGTCAAAACGGAAGTTGGCTTGCGCACTGGGGCGCAGATCAATGAGGATCCCGACTTTGGCATCGAATTGGTCGCGGACCGGCAATATTTGGTCTTCTATCTTGGCGGCGACGCCAATCTTCAGATTGAGAACCGGGCCACGCCGGGGACATTTGAAGAGGTGACCCTGTCCTCGCCGCTCGATTCTCGGGCTTTTATCGTCGTCGATCCGCGCGATCCGATGCATTATCGATTTGGCTCAACCGCTTTGGTCGGGGCGTATGGTTGGGGCGAGTCGACCTCGGGCCTCCTGCCCTTCTCCCCGCGCCTTGGGTTTAGCGAGCTGGATAGTTTCTACGGCCACAAGCTGGACAATGGTGCGATGGGCATAGGCTTTAAAGTCTTCGACTTTTTCGAGATTGAAGGCACCCGCGTCATCAAAGACCCGCAATTCAGCGAGATCAATTGGGATGACCCGTTCGCCTCAGAGATTGAAGCCCGCGCCGGAATCAATGGCGGTCTCAATTTCGCCTTTGGGGTACTGGGCGTTGGCGTCTTCGCGTTTGATCTTGTCGACACCAGCGGTACGATTGATCTCGGCTTTGACCGGCAACAAGCGGCGTTCGCGCTGCGCATCGATCCGGATACGAGTTGGGTTCCGGAGTGGTTCCATTTTGTGCCGGAAACCGAAGCGACAGGCCAGCTCTTCGTCAATGGCAACACGGATTTCTCGCTCGAGCTGACCAGCCGGTACAAAAGCCGTATTCCCGAAGCTGATTTGGCCGGCACAATGGCGGTCGACAATCAGTCTACGACGCTCACCGGCACCACGATCAATGCTGGGCAAACGCTCGAAGCTTCGATCACGTTTGAAAACCTGACCACAACCGGCCGGGTCGGCTTCCCTGAAGAATTTATGCAAGCCATCCAGACCCAAGTGCGCGCAGAGATCGATGACATGCTCAATGGGGCTGAGGACAAAGTCGCCGCGCTGCAGCAAGCAAAAACCGATTATGAGTTCGAAGCCAGCCTTCGCGGCCTGCGCCCGCAATTGCCCGTTATTGCGGATTCGGTGACCGCGTATCTCAATGCCCTGCCCGGCGCCGTAGAAGCCCAAGCGGAACAGACGACCCGGAACTATATCAACAATACATGCATCAATAGCGGGCTGGTCAAACCCTGCATCCGATCGGTCTTAAGCGAGCAGGCGAGAGACAATATTGTCGAGTCCGCCGGCACCAATGCCCGCGAGGAGGTCGATGAGGCGATCGTCACACCGCTTGAAGTGATGGCGGAGCTAAAGAAACAGGCGCTGGAGGGCGATGATGACGCGTTGCGCACAGCGCTGAAAGCCGCACTTCAGGCAGCCTATGACCAACGTAACCTCAAAAAGGACGTTAGTATCGAGCATAATTTCGGCTTCCCGTTCGGGCGTAGAACGATCTACACCACGACGGTCGAGCGGCAGATCCTGAATGAGGCGCAGCAAAAGACCATTCTCGATGCGCGCAACTTTGTCGATTACATTCCCGCCGCCAGCAATACCTATATCCGGGCGCAAGACATTCTCGATGCCATCCCGGCGGACGAGGTGCTGCAATCGGTGAAGGCGCAAGTTGACGAGAGTATGGATGCGATCCCGGAAGTTGGAGGTGTCGGATATATTGCCGAGGACAGCACCTATCGCGCCTTCCTAACCATTGGCGGGACCGATTATGATGTCGGCTTCAATGTGCTGGACCCGGTCGCTTTGAAACAAGGTGTTGCCGAGCTGATCGTTCTGCAATTGTCAGCCGCGTTAGAATAGCGGCCTCAAGCCTTTGCGTATGTGGTCAGCACGTCGCCCGCTATGGCTTCGGCGTTGATCACACGCCAGCGCGGCGCGTCTTGCATCTCAGTGAGCCCCAACGCCGCCACCGCGGCAAGACCGTCGCCCCCGATCAAGATCGGCGCGCGGAACCATTCAATCGTGTCGACCAGTCCGGCTTGGATAAAGCTCGCCGCGAGCTTTCCGCCCCCTTCGAGAAAGATCTTGGCCAAGCCTTCGACGGCGCAGCGGTCTAATAAGCGCTGCGGTGAAACCTTTCCATTCGCGCCAGGCACCGTCCATATTTCCGGCGAGTCTTTGATCGCATCTTGCGGATAGCCCTTCGGCTCCACTGCACTCGCCAGAATGACTTTGCCGAGCCCCTGCGAGCTGAGAAGGCGAGCATGTGCAGGGGTTCTGAGTGTGCTGTCGGCAACAATGCGAACGGGTTGGCGATCCGGTGGCGGGACCGTCCGCGCGGTGAGCAAAGGATCATCTGCCAGCACCGTTCCGACCCCGACAAGAACGGCATCATGCGCGGCCCGCATGTCGTGCACCCTGGCCCGACTTTCAGAGCCGGTAATCCATTGGCTAACGCCGTTCGCCAGGGCGATCCGGCCATCCATGCTGGTCGCGATTTTTAACGTAACCTGCGGACGCGTCATCTACCGCTCAATCCTTGTCAAATTCAGATTGCTTGATGAACGCGGCGAAATCAGACGGCGCGTCGAAATCTCGATAGACGCTGGCATATCGAACATAACCAACTGGATCCACCGCGCGCAGGCTTTCCATAGCGAGCTCACCGATATCTTGAGAAGCCACTTCGGTTTCGCCACTGCTCTCGAGCTTACGGGCAATGCCCGACACAATCTGCTCGATTTGCTCCTCTGAAACCGGGCGTTTGCGCAATGCAATACCAATCACGCGCGCGAGCTTATCGCGTTGGAATGGCACGCGTTTGCCGTCACGCTTGATGACCGTAATTTCGCGCAATTGAACGCGCTCGAACGTGGTGAAGCGTGCACCGCAATTGTCACAGCCGCGACGTCGGCGCACAGCGGTATTGTCTTCTGCGGGACGGCTATCTTTGACCGCCGTATTTTCAGATCCGCAGAAAGGACAGCGCAAATGATTAGGCTCCTAAACCGTTATAAATCGGGAACTTTGCGGTCATTTCTTCAACTTCTGCGCGAACTTTTTGTTCGGTTGCTTCGCTGTCCCCGCTGGCCACTGCATCGACCACTTCTCCGATCCAGCGTCCGACTTGCGTGAACTCTTCAATGCCAAATCCGCGCGTGGTTCCGGCAGGCGAGCCGACGCGAATACCGCTGGTCACCATCGGCTTTTCAGGATCGAACGGAACGCCGTTTTTGTTACACGTGATGTAAGCCCGCTCGAGCGCTTGCTCAGCGTCGCGGCCGGTCACGCCTTTCGGACGCAAGTCGATCAGTGCAACATGCGTGTCAGTTCCGCCCGATACTAGGTCGAGCCCGCTATTCTTCGCCGCCTCAGCCATGGCTTGTGCGTTGGCAATCACGTCGGCAGCATATTGCTTGAACTCAGGGGTCAGCGCTTCGCCAAACGCCACGGCTTTGCCGGCAATCACGTGCATCAGCGGCCCGCCTTGAATACCAGGGAAGACGGCCGAGTTCACCTTCTTGGAAATGTCGGCATCATTGGTTAGCACCATGCCGCCGCGCGGTCCGCGCAAGGTTTTGTGTGTCGTCGTCGTCGCCACGTGGCAATGATCGAGCGGATTGGGATGGGCCTTACCGGCAACCAGACCTGCAAAGTGCGCCATGTCGACCAGGAAGTAAGCGCCAACCGCATCGGCGATGGCGCGGAACTTGGCAAAATCTATCTGGCGGGGATAGGCCGACCCACCCGCAATAATGAGCTTTGGCTTATGCTCTTTGGCCAAGGCTTCGACTTGGTCAAAATCGATCAAATGATCATCTGCACGTACGCCATATTGGATGGCGTTGAACCACTTGCCCGATTGGTTTGGTCGCGCACCATGCGTGAGGTGCCCGCCCGCGTCCAAGCTCATGCCGAGAATTGTATCGCCCGGCTGAAGCAGCGCCTGGAAGACGGCCTGATTGGCCTGTGAGCCGGAATTCGGTTGGACATTGGCGAAGTCGCACTCAAACAGAGACTTGGCTCGATCGCGGGCCAAGTCTTCGACGATATCAACATATTCGCAGCCGCCATAATAACGGCGCCCTGGATAGCCTTCGGCATACTTATTGGTGAGGACCGTCCCTTGCGCTTCGAGTACTGCTTGTGAGGCAATATTTTCAGACGCGATCAGCTCGATCTGATGCTGTTGACGGGTCTGTTCTTTGGCAATTGCGGCGAACACTTCACGGTCGCGATCCGCGAGAGCTTCGGAGAAGAATGTCGCCGTATCGAAACGGGATGGAAGGCTAGTATCGGGCATGATGTGATTCCTAATTCTCGCCCCCATGTACGGTGCCTGCGTTTTTCGGGCAAGACGTCAATTTCCGACGCGAAAACACGTACTCGTATTCCGATAACTAGTGACTGTATTTACAGCTTACCTTGAATTCTTCACCGATTCCATGTTTTACCTGGCGACAATCTCGTCTGAAGAACGGGTAAACATACAAATTACAAGAGCTAAAACATGACAAAACACTCGAAAGCCGAGTTGCTCGAGATGACGACAGATATCGTGTCGTCATTCGTGGCAAACAATCCGGTGCCTGCTGGGGGGCTCCCGGATTTGTTGAAGACGGTGCATGACACGGTCCAGTCCTTGGCCAAGGACGAGCCCATCGCCCCGCCTCGCCCGGACCCGGCTGTGCCGATCAATAAATCGATCACGCCGGATCATATCATCTGCTTAGAGGATGGCCGGAAACTCAAAATGCTGAAGCGCTACCTGCGCTCGCGCTATGACTTAACACCAGAAGAGTATCGCTCTCGCTGGGGTCTGCCGAGTGATTACCCGATGGTCGCACCAAACTATGCAAAGAAACGGTCGGCTTTTGCCAAGGAAATCGGTCTCGGACGCAAACGCGGCGCTTAAGAGAGTCACAGAATGAGAAAAGCGCGCTCGGTTCGAGCGCGCTTTTTTTGTTGGGTGCGTTTGACTTTAAGCGGCCTGCTCGTCCAAGCCCAATTGCTTCCAGACCGCCAGGATGGCGGCCAATAGATCATCCATCATTTCTTCAGTATGTACGGGGCCTGGCGTGAACCGCAGACGCTCTGTGCCTTTTGGAACGGTTGGATAGTTGATCGGCTGTACGTAGATGCCGAAATCAAACAGCAATGTATCCGACAGCGCCTTACACTTCTCTGGATCACCGACCAGAAGCGGTACGATGTGTGTCTCGCTTTCAATCAGAGGCAAACCGGCATCGCGGAATTTCTGCTTCAGCAATTTAGCATGGGCTTGATGTGTCTCGCGTAGCTTACGGCCTTCACCGGAGCGGAGCTTTCGAATGCTGGCCAAGGCGCCGGCGGCCATGACTGGACAGGTCGACGTGGTGAAAATGAAACCAGACGCGGTGGAGCGAATGGCGTCGATAATTGTCTCGTGCGCTGCAATATAGCCGCCCATCACGCCATAAGCTTTGCCCAGCGTGCCTTCGATAATATCGACACGGTGCATGACTTTATCACGTTGCGCGACGCCTGCGCCTTCCTCGCCATACATGCCGACGGCGTGGACTTCGTCGAGATAGGTGAGCGCATCAAACTCGTCCGCCAAATCGCAAATTGCTTCGATCGGGCCGACATCGCCATCCATCGAATAGACGCTTTCAAAGGCGATGACTTTCGGACGGTCAGGATCGTCGTTTTCCATTAACGCGCGCAAATGCTCGACATCATTGTGCCGGAACACCCGGTAATCGGCGTTCGACCGGCGGATGCCTTCGATCATTGATGCATGGTTCAGCGCATCGGAATAAATGATCAGATTGGGCAGGATTTTGCCCAGCGTTGAGAGCGTCGCGTCGTTCGACACATAGCCGGATGTGAACAGTAGCGCACCCGTTTTGCCGTGCAGATCAGCAAGCTCTTTTTCGAGCTCGACATGATAACGCGTGGTACCGGAAATGTTGCGCGTGCCGCCAGAGCCAGCGCCGAAACTATCAATCGCTTCGTGCATAGCATTGGTGACATCATCATCTTGGCCCATGCCGAGATAGTCATTTGAACACCAAACAATGATTTCACGCTCGCCATGTTCGAAGCGCGCCGTGGCTTTCGGGAACTCGCCTTTGTGGCGATGCAGGTCGACAAACACCCGATACCGCCCTTCGCTGTGAATGGTATCAAGCGCGCTTTCGAAAGCTTTCAAATGTTTCATCGCAACGTGTTCCGTAACCTGTCAGACCGGGATCTAAGGGACATTCCTCAGAATTTAAACGGTATGAATGGACGCACTAGTGAAAAAACCTATAGGGAGAAACCCCTATAGAGGATTCCTTTAGGCGTCATAGCCTGGGCTTTCCCGATCCAATTTGCGCAGCAAACCCGGCCAAGCGAGCATGTTGGCGAGGGTTTTGGTGCCTTCCGGATTGGCCTGCCCTTTGACCACATCCTGAACCTCTTGGCTCGGAATGATCATATTCTCGCGGCCGGCGGTCAAAGCGCGCACTTGCATCGAACAGGCCCGCTCTAAGAAGAACATGCGCAAGAAACACTCGGCTGCAGTGCCGCCGACGGTCAGCGTGCCATGATTGTAGAGCAGCATATTATTCTTCGTGCCCATATCGGCGACCAGTCGTTCGCGCTCGCCATGATCTAGCGCCACGCCTTCATAGACATGGAATGCAAGATCGTGGCGGGCCAGCATTGCGGTTTGGCTGAGGGGCAGCAAGCCTTCCTTATTCGCCGAAACAGCGACGCCATCATCGGTGTGCAAATGCATCACCACATGCGCATCATCCCGCGCAGCATGGATGGCAGAGTGAATGGTGAAGCCTGCGGGATTGATGAAGTATGGCGTCTCCTGAACGACATTGCCGTCGAGATCGACTTTGACCAAAGATGAGGCCGTGATCTCTTCGAAGAACATGCCATAGGGATTGATCAGGAAGTGATGATCCGGACCCGGCACGCGGTGCGAGATGTGGGTGAAAATCATATCTGTCCAACCGTAAAGTGCGGTTAGTCGATACATCGCCGCAAGGTCGACGCGGGTTTTCCATTCCTCTTCGCTGACCTGACCTTTGAGGCTGGTAATCTGCATTCCATCTGCCATTTGACGTCTCCGATGTGTTATTTTTCGCCATCGTACTCTTTAGCTTCCGTTTGGGCAATTGATCGCGGTGCTTGACCCCGCGTTCGATGCCCCCGACATAGGGCTGCGATGAGCACCTCTATTGCATTCAGCGCCTCGAAGCGCCCCGAGGCCCAAGAAGCCTTGCGTCGTCTGGTCCAAAAGTACGGGCAATATGAAGAAGACAAAGCCGATGTGATTGTCGCCTTGGGCGGCGATGGAGCCATGTTGGACGCGATGCGTCGTCGGTTTGAAGACCATAAACCTGTCTACGGCATGAATCGCGGCACGGTCGGCTTCCTGATGAATGAATATGATGAGGATGACCTCGTCGCCCGCATCGATCGGGCCGAACGGGCAACGGTCAATCCATTGCGCATGACGGTGACAGATGTGCACGACCAGACGTATGACCGGCTCGCGATCAATGAAATCTCGCTGCTTCGCCAAACCGCCCAAACGGCGAAACTGCGTATCATCGTCGACGGCAAAGAACGGCTTGCGGCGTTGTCTTGTGATGGGATTATGGTTGCCACGCCAGCCGGATCGACGGCTTACAACCTTTCGGCGCATGGCCCGATTTTGCCGATTGGCGCCAATTTGCTGGCTTTGACTCCGGTCAGTGCGTTCCGACCACGGCGCTGGCGCGGCGCGCTGCTGCGCCATGACGCACGGGTCGACATTGACGTGATCGCACCAGATCGACGCCCTGTCGCGGCGGCGGCCGACAATCAGGAAGTCCGCGATGTTACGCGCGTCTCGATTCATGCCGACCGGTCGCAGCACTTAACCATGCTGTTCGACCCCGGGCATGCGTTGGATGAGCGTATCCTGCGTGAACAATTCGCGTTCTAAAATTAACCAGTTTTCGGTGTTTGTTCAGGCGTTTGTTAAGCCTAGAATGATACACCAGGACTATGGTTAAGTCGCTATTCAAAATGTTCAATAAGCCCAAAAAGGGCAATGAACTCCTGACCGAGCTCGATGTGTCGCGCGTGGTCGGAAAGTCGGCCGAGTCTGAAGACAGCTCGGGGGAAACGCCGTCGGACGAGACTGTTGCTCAGTCGAATATCGAGGGCTGGAAACAAAACGATCTCGATTTGTTGCAAGACACTTGGCAAGCTTGCTGCGATGATCCGGAAAATGAAGACACGGGCACAGCGTTCCGCAATGCTCTGCACAATCTACATGGGGCGTCTGGGGCCTATGGTGGCGGCGCGCTGACCCGCTTGTCAGGGTCGCTGCACCAATTGGTGTCCGGCGTTGAGGACCTTCACGACGAGGCCGCCTTGATCAATCTGCATGTGCAAGCCTGCCGCGCAACATCGTTCGGTGAGAATGCCGATGATGTCGCTGACGCAGTCTGTGACGCGCTGGAATTCCAGGTTGGGATGCGTTTGATCGGTTAGGCAAATCGCCTAACCGACCGAATATCTAACTGACGCCTTGGAAGCCTTCGACTTCGCGCTTCGGCTTGTCGCCGCGATCAATGCCGAGCAGCAGCACGACTGCTGAAGCGACAAAGATCGACGAATAGGTCCCGACCACAACGCCGAAGATCAGCGCGAAACTCATACCGCGCAGCACCGGCCCACCGAATAAGAAGATTGAAAGCAAGGCGAGCAGCGTTGTGCCAGACGTCAGGAGCGTCCGCGACATGGTCGCGTTGATCGCCAAGTCGACAACTTTCGACAATTCCAGCTTCTTATATTTGCGCGCCTCTTCCCGCACCCGATCGAACACGATCACCGTGTCGTTCATCGAGTAACCGACAATCGTCAAAAGCGCCGCGATGGTGGCCAAGTTGAACTCAAATCCGGTCAGCGCGAACATGCCCATGGTGAGGATCACATCGTGGAACAGAGCGGCGACGGCCCCCAGCGCATACTGCCATTGGAACCGGAATGAGATGTAGATCATCATCAAAGCCAGCGCCACAGTCAGCGCGATAATACCAGACCGGAATAATTCTCCAGAGACTTTCGGCCCGACGGAGGCTTCAGAACGGATTTCAAACCGGCTTTGTCCTTCGGGTAGACCTTCATCCACCAGCGCTTTCAGCGCCGCGTTGACCTCATCCCCAGCGCGGTTTTGCGCTTCGTCTGGGGTCTCGTCGCCGACCGGCGGCTGAGGCTTGAAGCGGATCACCGCAATATCTGGCGCATTCGGCCCGGTGCCGCGCGCCGAGTTGACTTGCACTTCGCCAACGATCAACGGCTGAACCGCATTGCGAATATCGTCTGCTGAGACGTCGTCCGGTTCGGTAATTTCAATCACCGCCCCGCCGGCGAAGTCGATGCCAAGATTGAGCCCGCGGGTCATTAGCAATGCGGCTGATGATAAGAGCGCGACGACAGAAATGATCAGCGCGATGAAGCGCAGATTCATAAAAGAGACCTTGGTTTTCTCTGGCCATAAACGAAGCAACATAGTTCCGGTCCTTGTTTACATAGCCAGCCGCTTAGGGCGGAATGTGCGGAGATAGAGTACAGTGAACCAACGGGTCACCACGAACGCGGTAAACACCGACGTCAAAATCCCGATGGCCAGGGTGACAGCAAAGCCTTTCACCGGCCCTGAGCCCACCATGTATAGAATGGAGGCGGCGATAAAGGTCGTGATGTTGGCGTCAAGAATGGCCGAGAGCGCGCGTTCATATCCCGCTTGAATGGCGGTCGCGGGCGATCGTCCATTGGCTTGTTCTTCGCGGATACGTTCAAACACAATCACGTTCGCGTCTACGGCCATACCAATGGTCAGGATGATCCCGGCAATCCCTGGCAGGGTCAGCGTTGCACCGAAACCCGACAAGGCGCCGATAATCATCACAATATTGGCCATCAATGAGCCGACGGCGAAACCGCCAATCAGGCCATAAGCCAACATCATGAACACGCCGACCAGCGCCAAGCCAATCAAGCTCGCACGTGAGCCCGCGGCAATGGATTCGGCGCCGAGCGTCGGTCCAACGGTCCGCTCATCGAGGAAGTTCAGCTTTGCGGGCAGTTCCCCCGCTTCAATAATCGCCGCCAGGTCTTCAGCCTCTTCGATCGAGAACTGGCCTTCGATGATCACGCTGCCGCCCGGAATGGGCACGCGGATACTTGGCGAAGACATAGAGGTTCCATCGAGAACAATCGCGAAGTTTCGACCGACATTATTGCGTGTCAGATTGTAGAATTTCGTCGCCGCAGAACTGTTCAAGCGGAAACACACAGCTGGGAAGTTGGCTTCATCGAAACAGCGATTGGCGGTCGCAATATCGGCGCCGGTCAGTTCGGGGATTCTGTTGATGAGAATCGGTCCCCTATCAATCGTATCGACCAGTTCCTCTCGCGGCGAAGGTCGCCCAGTTGTGACTGCGGCACGGATCGCCGATTGGTCAAGATTGGCCATATTGAAGGTCAATCGACCGGCTTGGCCGAGAATGTCTTTAATGCGCTTTGGGTCGGCCTCGCCTGGCGCTTCCAGAATGATCCGGTTGTCGCCTTGCGGTGTGATTGAAATCTCGGCAACGCCATCCGGGTCGATGCGGCGACGGATGATTTCCATCATTTTCGATTGCGCGTCTGCCGCCAAAGCGGTGCGGGCGCCATTTGGAACCGTCAACTGAATGAACTGGCCGCCCGTTTGTGAGACATTGAACAGTTTGGTCTGGGTCGTGCCAATTGTCGGGTTCAGCCGGTTTAAGCGCCGAACCGCTTCGTCCATATCTTCTTCGGGATTGAGCAGTTCAATCGTCAGGCGGTCTTCATTCTGCACGGGTGGGTTACGTTCCACCAATGGATTGCGGTTGAATGCAGTGCGAATATCGGCTTGCACCGTCTCCAAACGATTGGCGGCGATCTCAGCTGGATCAATCTCCATCAACAGATACACCCCGCCTTGCAAGTCGAGGCCGAGATTGAGCTTGCCCGCGGGCAGGAACCACCAAGAATCTTCAGCTTCTTGAAGCTGTTGTTGATACGCCGCCATCGCGACTTCGTTCGACGGATCAGACGGTTCTCTTGGTTCAATCCCAAGAAAGCCATCCGAAAACATATTCGGGATCGCAAGGATCATCCCCCAAAGAAGGATGACCACGATCAAACCCACTTTCCAAAGCGGAAAATTCAACATGGCGGCAAAGCCCTTATCTTAGTCGTTGGCAGCGACCGGCGTGTTTTTGTCTCGGACGTCCGCAATCATGCCTTTCAAAGCCCTTACGCGCACGCCATCGGCGAGTTCAACTGTCACTTCTGCGTCCGCGACTCGCGTGACTTTACCGATCAGGCCGCCTGCCGTGACGACGGTGTCGCCCTTTTTGACCGCATCAAGCATCTCTCGATGCTTTTTCTGGCGTTGTTGCTGTGGCCGGATGAGCAAGAAATAGAAGATCAAGATCAAAGGAACGAACATGATCAAGCTCGACATCAGTCCGCCACCAGCGGCAGCGTCTTGCGCCATTGCCATTGGCGCCAGCAGGACAGATGCGAGGGTCAGGGGAATAAATTTCCGCATGAAAGAATTACCTTCGTGAAAATCGATTGCGCCCGTATATCAAGCCCCCGCGCTTTAGCAATCGCACGGGTGCGTTCCTTACTGGCTCAAATCACGTCTTTGCTATCCGGTTTCAAGACCGGTTTGCGCCAAAACTTGTCCAGACAAAGCTACTCGGCTTCGAGCGCTTTTAGATACATAGAGTTTTTCGGACTTGCGAAAAGCCGCTCAACCATGGGCTCGAAGAACTCCAGTGGCTCGCTCTCATAGTCTGGATCGAAGGCCGATTGGTCATAGAGATGGCAGAATTGCGCGGTGTACTCAAAATGCGGGTGATCTTTGAATTGATCGCGCATGTTTCGGTCCAAGCCGAGATGGTGGAAGAAGTAATAGCCTTGGAACATGCCGTGATTGGCGACCATCCAATGGTTTTGCTCTGAGACAAACGGCTTCAAGATCGCTGCGGCGACATCGGGGTGATTATAGCTGCCGAGTGTATCACCAATGTCGTGCAGCAAAGCGCAGACGACATATTCTTCGTCCCGGCCATCGCGATGCGCGCGCGTCGCGGTCTGCAGCGAATGGGTGAGACGATCAACGGGGAACCCACCATAATCGCCATCTAACAGACGCAAATGATCAAGCACGCGCTTTGCGAGCCCTTTATTAAAGCCCTTGGAATGCTCAGCAATGATGTCCCAATCTTCTTTGGTGCCTTCCAGCATTTCTTTGAATTGCGCCTGAACTGGGCCTTGTCCGTCTGCCATGTTTCACTCCCATTATCTCTTTGTCGCCTATGATGCCGGTTGACGCGAAGTTGGGTCAAACGAAATAAGTGAGCAAATAATCACTTGCATTGAGTTGCACGTTATGTTAGCAAGCGCTCACTAATTGGAGCCTCGCTGATGACACTGACAGATCAAAAACGCCCACGCGCCAGGAATGCCCGTCCAAAAATCGAGAAGGCGGCCCTGGAATTGTTTATTCGCGACGGCGTCGATGCCGCCACGACGCGCAATATTGCCGACAATGCGGGCGTCTCTGAAGGCGCGCTTTACCGTCATTATAAAGGCAAGGATGAGCTGGCGCTGGCGCTGTTTATGGAAACCCATAACCGGCTCGGCGAAATGATGCTCACGGCCTTTACCGAGCCGGGCACGATTGAAGACAAAGTTCGCCGAGCGGTGGCAGCCTATTGCGCGTTCGCAGACGAGGATTGGTTATCCTTCAGTTATCACCTGGTCTCTCTGAACCGTTATTTGCCGCACGATACCAAACGCGATGATGACCCCGTCTCGGTGGTTGAAAAACTGATTGAGACGCTCATGGAGACGGGCGACATTCCAAATGGCGACCCGGCCATCCTCGCGGCGATGAGCCTCGGCGTGGTCATGCAACCAGGCTTAAACAAGATCTATAGCCGCCTGCCCGGCCCTTTCAGCCAGCATGTCGACACCTTTACCCGTACCATCATGGCTATTCTGCTGCAGAAATAGACCCCGACAAAATCGAACGCCCCAGACTCAAATTCCAAGGAGATTTCCAATGATCCGCGGTTTGCTTTTTACCGGCGTGTATTACGCCTTATCCGTTATCTATGTGCTCGTCTCGCTGCCCTTCCTGGCTTTGCCTGGACGCGGTCCGGTGACCTCGATCATTCGCTCTTATACGCGGGCGATCAACATCGCCTTGCACTGGATTGGCGGGATCAAAAAAGAAGTCCGCGGGCGTGAGAACCTGCCCGAAGGCGCGTTCATTCTGGCGCCGAAGCATGCCAGCTGGGGCGATGGTTTTATGATTTATCCGGAGGTCAAGAATCTGGCCTTCGTCACCGGCGATCACTTGGAACGCTTCCCTTTGGTCGGCGGCATTTTACGCAAACTCGGTGCGATCGTTATCGATACGTGTGGTGGCGGCGAGCGCAAAGCGGCATCGCTGGCCGAAGGCATGGCGCGCGCCCGCGAAGATGGCCGCCGTGTTTTGATCTATCCGGAAGGCCATCTCGCCCCGGTCGGCTATCATTTCCGCTACAAGCCGGGCGTGTGGCACATGCAAAAGGCCATGGATGTACCGATTGTGCCGGTGGCGACCAATCTCAATTGTTTCTGGCAGCAAGAAGAAATGGGCAAAACGCCAGGGACCGCGGTCATCGAATTTCTCGAACCTATTCCGGCTGGACTGCCGAAAGACGAAGCCATGGCGCGACTGACCGAAGCCGTGGAAACGCGCTCTGCGGAACTCATCGCCGAAGCGACAGGGCAGCCTGTCACCCCGACCCAGCTCCTGCCGGATCCCGACAAAGGCACGATTGGTAAGCCTGAGGCGGAACTGGCTAAGCCAGTTTAAAACACAAAGGCTTTCTTGATCTCAAAGCCTGGCAAAACCGGCGGGCAGCATTCAAACGCCTCACGATACGAAAAGGTGGTGCCCGCGCGCTTATAGATGCGGGCACTCCCGACCCCGCGCCCAGAGGCAACCACGACGCCGAGGCGTCCGCCATCCGACAATTGGTCGAGCCAATCCTGCGGCACGTCTTCGACCATGCCAGCGATCAGGATAACGTCGAACGGGCCTTGATCCGGCAGACCTTTGGCAAGGTCGCCCTGCACCGCCACCGCTTCGTCCATGCCAATCTCGGCAAAGCGCTCCGCCATGGCATCGACCACCGTTTCATCCGCTTCGAGGGCAATCACCGCATCGGTCATATGGCCCAGCAGCGCGGCGCTATAGCCAGCGCCAGCGCCGATTACCAGACTGACATCACTCGGTGCAGCCTCGAGCCCGACCAGTATTTTGCCAAGGTCACGTGGCAACCAAAGCGCGCGGTCATCGCTGGTCTCAATCTCAAGCTCGGCATAGGCGCTGGCACGCATTGGTTTTGGGACAAAGACTTCGCGCGGGATGGTCGAAAATGCACTGACCACAGGGGGCGATGTCACGTCATTGACCCGCACTTGCGAGTCCACCATCACTTTACGCGCTTGTGCGAAGTCCATCAGCCAGCCCTTCAGTTAAAGAATCTCTTTGCAAACGCGTCGATAGCACAGGTTTTCCCAGGCTGCGATACGGCCATTTTGCAGGAACGCAGTTTACCCGATTGCATGTCTCAAACGTCGCTGCTATGGACCCCAGCTCACCAATGAGGCTCTGTGGCGGAGTGGTGACGCAGCGGATTGCAAATCCGTGTACGCCGGTTCGATTCCGGCCGGAGCCTCCATTTTCCTAACAAATCCAAGCGTTTATGAAGATATTTGCGGATTCGCTTAAATCTTTTCCGATTCGTTTAACTCTCGTTAACCAATCTGTAGGACAAGGTTAATGTCTTCTATTGGAGACACCCACCATCACCCAATGCCTCGGCGGAACATTTTTATGTTCCGCCATTTTTTCTGGGCGGTATGAATCGCACACGTTTTTGAGCGAATTTTTTATCAGCCAAGTGCCTTTCCTGGTTTGACATGAGAATCCGTTTTGCTAATGAGGCGCTTCGCTGTTCCGCGATAGCTCAGTTGGTAGAGCAGGCGACTGTTAATCGCCCGGTCGTAGGTTCGAGTCCTACTCGCGGAGCCAGCGCTTTCCCATACATCGTTGATTTATTGAAATTAATTAGATCGGTGTAGGCACACCCCACAAACCGCCCCACAAAAAACGTTGAATACGAGGCAACCTTGCGGGCACATACGCAACATTCTATGCGCTTTCCAACGCTGTTCATCAGACCAACATCTTCGCCTCAAGCCCACGTCACCCCTGCCCGGATTCGCTTATAAACAGAGACTTCTGGCGCCAGATTCGATCTGGCTCGCACTTGGCCCGAAAAGCGAGCAAAAGCAGACATAAGCCTCGGGGGAAGTTCCGCGAGTTAAGCCTCATAGCGAAACATAGTCTTCGTTATCGAAACGCGGAAGGCGGCTTTCCGGTCCACGCCTTGAATGCACGTCGGAAATTCGTCGTTTCAGTGTAGCCAAGAAGATGGCTGATTTGATCGATGTTGAGAGGCGTCGATTGTAAATAATCTATAGCCAGGTCGCGTTGGACCTCTTTCGTGAGTTGTTTGAAAGATGTTCCCAGTTCTTTAAGCCGACGACGAAGGGTTCGTGCGCTCATCGAAAGCCGTGCAGACGCCTCTTCTAAGTTGGGTATCTTACCTGGTTTTTCGAGCAATATCTCTCGCATGCGATGCACAAAGTCTGGTTCACCACGGTGTTGTGCAATGACGTCTTGGACCATCTTCAAGCAGGTTTGGGCCATGATTGGATCGGATGTTTTCAATGGGCGGTCCGAGGGCTCGCGCGCCCACATGATGTTGGCGGACTGCTCAAATCGAATGGGGCATTCGAAGACATCCTCATATCGCGAGGCATATTGAGGTGCCGGATAGGTCAACCAAATTTCTTTCGGCTTGAACGGTTCGATCAGATAGCTTGATGAAACCGCGCAAATGCCACTCATATTCTCCTCAACACAAAAGGGCAGAAGATGCGGCACGTCATGGAGCGGAACCATTTGCACGCGGAGCATACCCTTTTCAATGATGGAGCTGGTTTTCATCAAGCTCGGCGCGGCGGCATAATACTCCGCTCCGATCTCGAGCGCTTTGCGTTCAGTGGCACAGCTCATGAGCGCATATCCAAGCACGCCCCACGTATTCACTGTTTCCGCGCGACCAACCTCGAGACCTAGCCAGGGCGTTGAAGATACGCTCAGCGCTCGTTCGATGAGATCGTACATTTCACTGAAGCGCATCATGCGCCCCTCTTCGTAGAGCGAACTCTCAGTAAACCCGAGTGGCTCAAAAAGGTCCCGTTTGGAGCCTCCCAATTCAGCGGTGACGTTCACCGTCAAGGCTGCAAGCTGCGGCGGCAAAACCGCATCACTCATCCGAGGGTATGAAGCATTTTCCATTCTTTGGCCGGAAATGATCAGGTAGTTGTCCGTTCCTAACCTATTCGAGGAACCTCATGCAACTCATCATTGCTATCAAATAAACCACTGGAGGAAATGATGGCGCTGCCTGAAACAATCAATCACCAAGACTATTTGCTGACCGTCAACATCAATGACGAAGAGCCCGTTCGTCATCCAATTGACGGATATGATATCCAACCGCTTTTCCTTGATGCCGAGAATGGAACCTGGGTGCTTTATGCGAAGTTTCCGCCAGGCACCAAGCTCCCTCGCCATTTCCATACCGGCACCGTGCACTTCTTCACCACCAAGGGCATGTGGCACTA
Organism: Pseudomonadota bacterium; assembly: GCA_039194965.1. Taxonomy (GTDB): domain Bacteria; phylum Pseudomonadota; class Alphaproteobacteria; order Caulobacterales; family Hyphomonadaceae; genus Henriciella. The sequence goes on from JBCCVQ010000008.1 coordinate 180,401, forward strand.
TGTTGAGTACCCAGAGGATAAGCAGACGGCTGGAAGCTACCTGTATGAACCCGGTGGCTCGATTCACCAGTTCTATGTTCCAGAAGACGCAACCGAATGGGCTGAAGGGTTCATGGTCGTCAGCGGGGCGAACATCAATTTTGATGATGCCGACCAATTTGTCGACGTAACCGATGCGGGCTCGCTGATCGGGGCTATCACGGCGGTTTGCCAAGCCATGGGGCGTGAGGCTCCTCGATACATCCAACCCGGCGCGAATGCAGATTTTACGACGGTCCCTCAGCCATCCAAGCCGGAACTGGCGGACGCTTAATCTGCATCAATTCCATGGGAGGAACCGACATGAAGATCGCGATTGTAGGAGCAGGCATCGCAGGTTTGGCAGCCAGTCACAGACTGGCCCGCCTTGGCCATGACGTTACCATATTCGAAGCCAGTGAACGCGCAGGTGGTCGTGGACGTCGACTTAACCGGCCTGGCACTGATGATTGGGCGGATGTGGGGTCTCAGTACTATCACTCAAACTACACCCACGGCATGCAGCTGATCGATGAGTTAGGTCTCACTCCGAAGCTCAAAACCATCAAAGGCAAGACCCGGATGTTTTCGGGCAAAGGGCGTGGCTCATACTTGATGAGTCCCAGCCTGCCTTGGATCAAACCTGGCGGACTGTTTGGCAACTTGCGAGTCGCCTTCTACGTCGCGCGTCTTCTTCTCTCACATCGTTCGCCGACTTTTGCTGCGACGGCAGATCAAGACGAGATCAGCGCACGCTCGGCGTTCGAAAGCACCGACAACAAGTTCGTGCGTGACCACATCGTCCGCATGTTGAGCCTGATTGGCGGCCTGAGCGAACCTGACATTACCAATGTTACGTTGTTGCAGATCCACCGCTTGATCAAGATTATCTTGATGACGGACTATGTGTCACTGGAGGGTGGAACGGCGACGCTGCATGAAGCGTTGGCAGAGCAGGCAAACATTCGCTTCAACAGCCCTGTTGCGGAGTTAATTGAACGGAATGGTCGCGTCACCGGGTTGAAATTACAATCTGGCGAGCGTGTCGCCGCAGATCACGTCATCGTGGCAGCACATGCGCCAAACGCAGCGCAGCTCACGCCGCGCCATTGGGAGACTGAGAAAGCCTTCCTGTCGGGAATAGAAATGCCGCCTGCTTACATTGTTTCCTTCTTTCTCGATCGTTCGTTGGAAAAGGATGTGTGGACATATTTCATGCCTATGGATCACAAGGGACCGGTTACGTTCTGTGTCGATACGCAGCAGAAAAGCCCGGGCAATACGCCATCAGGCAAAGCCACTCTGCAGGCCTGGATCCTCAATCCAAAATCGAAACCGCTTAGCCATCTCTCAGATGAAGATCTGGCGGGCCTTGCACTCTCGGATGTTAAAGCGTTCCTGCCGGATATCGAAGATATGGTCGAAGGCGTTCATGTCACTCGCCATCATGCGGCGGTGCCGCAAGCCTCGGTCGGTCACAATGCGCGCGCGCTTTCGTTCTTAGAGTCAATCGATACGCGGAACGGCGTCAGTTACTGCGGAGACTATTTGTCCGGCGGTTACATGGAGAGCGCTCTTTGGTCGGTGGATCGAGCTATCAATCGCTTGGATGAGGCTTCGATCAGTGAGCAACCGGTCTCAATGGATGTCGCTGCCTAAGCAACTCTGAACGCATTCCTATCCAAACAAGGAGTTCACCCATGGCTCAACTTGATCCCTCAGTTCCAGGTCGACGCCTTGCCGCAGTCGCTGCAATTATATCGCTACCGTTCGCCTATTTGACGCAAACCCTGTTCGCGCTTGGAACCGGGGGGGATACGACCGCGTTTTTCGATGCGGCGCGTCTCCTTTCCGTCAACGCGGATCAAGGCGCGCTCCTCTATTTTGGATATTGGGCGGATATTCTTGGCTATTATCTGATCTTTCTGCCGGTTCTGATTTATGCGTGGAAAGCTCTCCGCGCGGTGGACGAATCCCTGACAGATTTAGCCTTCGCTTGTGGTCTCGTTTACTGCTTGTTGGGGGCCATTGGAGCCGCGACGCAAGCGGCAGCCCTCCAAGATCTTCAGTCGATCCATGCATTGGGGACGCCGGCAGATAAAGCCGCAGCGGAGGCGGCATGGACGGCGACCGTCGCCGGACAATGGCGCGGTCTATGGATCTTGGAGGCGAGTTTAGCGGCGATTTGGTTTGGCGGGTTGGCGAGGCTCCTTTTGACGACAGGGAATAAGGGTTTGGGATGGCTCGCAGCCCTCATCTCCGCGCTTTGGGCGCTACTATTCTCCGCATGGTTGATCGGGCTGCACGAGCTTTCAGATCTGTTTTTGGTGATCGTCGTGCTGGTGTCGCCGATCTGGGCGGCGTGGCTCGGGATCCGACTATGGTCTGTCCCTGAACCAAACGAAACACCTTAGAACACAGGAGCAAATCATGACGAATACACCTTGGTTCTACCCGGACAAAGTCAGTGCAGCGCCGACTGAGACCGTGACGCTTTTTGCCAGCTCGCCGCAACGCCCATGCACGCTGACTGTTTCTCGCATTGGTGCCGAAGCACTTGAGGTCGCTCGCTTTGAGAATATTGAGATCGGCCATCACCCAACACCTGACGATGCCGATCAAAACGGCTGCGGCTGGCCCCAAGTCTTTCAGTTCAACGTCGGAGAGGATTGGGCGTCAGGGTATTATGATCTGGTCATGAAGGCACCGGACGGTGCATGCTCGCATCACTTCATTTGCGTTCGCAAAGCACAAAGTGCACCAAAAGCTGACGCCGTGATTGTTCTCGCGACCAACACCTATATGGCTTACAATTATTGGGGCGGTTCGAACTCATATGCCGATGTCGAGGGCTTACTCGCAGGGCGATTGTCTCCCGATGAATCGCGGCCGGGCGCGATCGGTCGTTTGTCCCGCATGCGTCCATATCCCCAAACTCTGATTGCACCGCCTGATGGAGCGCCGCGCTTGATCAATATGGCACCACGCGGCGTTGGTGAGATGGCATTTCCAGGCGATTTGGAATGGGCTCAAACGCACCGACCTTCTCCTTATGATGGCTCAGCCTGCTTCCTGCAGAAGTGGGAAAACGTCTTTGCTGCTTGGGCCGATGAGCAAGGGTATGAAATCGACTATCTGACAGATCACGACTTTGAGGATACGAGCACGGATTGGCTCAGCGACTATAAGACCGTTTTGATTGTCGGACATTCTGAGTATTGGTCGGGCAAGCAACGCACAGCGATCGAAGCTTTCACTGAGCGAGGTGGCAATCTCGCCGTGTTCTCCGGAAATACGTGTTACTGGAAGATCCGCTGGGACGATGATGGACAGACAATGATTGCGCACAAGTGGCGTGGGCATTTGGATGATCCGCTTTGGGAAGACCCCAACACACGACCGGACGCGACCCACCTTTGGTCACATGAAGCGTTCAATGCGCCCGAGGCCGACTTGATCGGACTCTCTTTCATCTATGGCGGATATCACCGCATCGCCATGTGCGCGTCGCGCGGCGCGGCCGGGTTCACAATCTATGATGATCAACATTGGGCCCTGGATGGAACGGA
>JBCCVQ010000009.1:0-178032 GCA_039194965.1 Pseudomonadota bacterium
CAAAGACCACGGGGCCCTGCTTCGGTTTGCCTTGTTTCTCCATGTCGCGCAGGCGTTTGAGCAGGGCGCGCGCTTGTTCGAACGGCCAGGCTTTTGCGGTTTCTGCGAGCGTTTGGAGATCACTCATCGTCTAGGGCTCCTTGTTTAAGGGGCGGGAGGTAACACTCACAGCGGCGGTGTCAAAGGGGAATGGCGAGTTGAGTAAAAAATATTTGACATGTCAAAAATGTTTTACTACATGCGGTGTGTACAAGATTTTTTACATGGAGATATTGATGTCGTTTCAAGAAAAGTCAGCTTGGGTGATGTGTTTCGCTCTGCTCATTTCGGGGAGTTTCTATGCCTGGTCGGTTCTGGCACTGGCAAATGTGCTGCAGGACGTTCCGCCGCCAAATGTCGGCGGGCTTGCGATTGGGGTGATCATTATTGTGGCCATCGCTATTTTCGGGCACGCGGTCGCAGCGATCGGCAATCCGATGGACGCAAATGCACCAGAAGATGAACGTGACCGCCTGGTCGTCTGGCGCGCCGGTAATTTGAGTGGTGCCTTGCTCGGGGTTATTTGCATGTTGGGCCTGTTCGCGTTCGCCATTGAGGGCAGCGGCAACCTGCTGTTTCATATCATTGTTGCGGGCATGGTGGTCAGCCAAATCGCTGAATACGCCCTCACGATATGGTATTATCAGCGGGGCGTTTGAGCATGGCGAACCGCCCCCCCATCACCAATCGGGTGAAAGAGCTGCGCGAAGCGCATGGTCAGATGAGCCAGTCGGCTCTGGCCAAAGAAATTGGTGTGACGCGGCAGACCGTAATCGCGATTGAACAGGGCAAATACTCACCCAGTCTGGAAAGCGCGTTTCGGATTGCCCGCGTGTTCGGCGTCGGCCTCGAAGATGTGTTTGGTTGGGACGGTGATTAAAGACCGACCGGGTGGCTATCGCTCAGGCGCATACGGCGTTTGCGCTCTTGCAGCTCACGCGTCAGCTTCACCGTGATCGGATCGCCATGATCCAGGATGGTTGGTTCTTTTTGTTCCGTGGCCTCTTCGCGGCGCACGATACGAATCGTTCTGAATCGCTTCATGTTTCACCCATTCAACTGTCCCCGGTAGAGGTAAGCAAAATTCGCGCCAAAGGGGAACGCCCCTGTGGCGGTTCTGCCACGAGGTGTGATCGCGAAGACACATTCGTTGCTAAGGCGTAACGGTGTTGAACCAGAAATCCGGCTGATCCAGCGCATCAAACATGGCTGAGACGGCGCCGCGATTGCCGGCAATCTTCATTTTTCCGGACGTGATCAGGCCCAGCGGCCGAGCTTCTTGCAGAATGAGACGGTCGAAATCGAACCGATCAATCGTCACGGTTGCAGTTGGCGCTTCGACCGTTCCCTCGCGGGGGACCAGCACGGCTTTACCCACTAGGAGGGAGACCGTCTCGCCGGAATCTGGAAACTCAAACACAACGGTAAATGGCTCGCGATCCATCTTGTCTGGATTGAACCGTGCGGCGAGGGCATCGAACAGGTCGAGCGACGGGACCGCTTTCAAAAAGTCCGCATTGCCGAGCTGCGGATTACCAACATTGGGCAGGCCGCGCCGAAGTTCTGCCGCGCCGGTGAGATAGTAGCTGCGCCAGGCGCCACTTTCGGCCTGGAAACCCAATTGCTCATAAGTGGCCGAAAGCCAGTCCCGGGCTTCCTTGTTTTCAGGATCGGCAAACACGACGTGGTTGAAGACTTCCGCGGCCCAGCGATAATCACCTGCGGCGAAGGCATCTTGTCCGCGGGCCAGGACAGCCTCCACGCCGCCCATCGCCTCGACATAGCGCGTCGCGGTCACTTCATGCGGCAGGCGGTTATATTCTGCCGGGACTCCGCCCCACCAGCCAAAATAGTGCTGATAGACCGCTTTGGCATTGTGATTGAGCGTGCCGTAATAGCCGCGCGTGGCAAAGTCGCCGGCTTGGAAGTCCGGTTCCTCAACCGCCTCAGCCGCTTCGACCATGGTCGCGCCGGCATTGGCGTTGCGCAGGGTCTGGTCATGTACATAGCGATAGATGTCGCGCTGGCTTTGCAGGAATTCCGCAACATTCTCCTGACCCCAAGTCGGCCAATGGTGGGAGGCAAAGACGACATCGCTGGTGTCGCCATATTCGGCGAGGACATAGTCGATGGCGCGGCTCCATTTAAGCGCATCGCGCACTTTCGCGCCGCGCGGCGTCAGAACATTGTGGAAGGTCGCCGTGGCGACTTCTGCGGTGCAGAGCGCGCGCTTTTCCGGCAAGTAGAACATGAATTCTGCAGGCGCTTCGGTGCCAGCTGCGTCGATGAACTCAAACGTCACACCATCAATGACGCGAACGGTGCCCCGGCCTTCAATCTCTTCGGTCGGCAAGATCAGGCTGATTGTGCCATTCGGCAGGCCCGGCCCGAGACCCGATCCGACATGCGCAGTGACCGACCGGGGCAGCGTATTGCCAAACATCAGGGTCGCCCGACGGCTCATCTGATTGCCAGCGATAAGGTTCTCTGAGACGGCGCTTTCCGAGAAGCCGATGGGGGCAAGCACCGGAACGCCATTGGCGACATCTTCGTCTGAGATCACACCGCGCGCACCGCCAAAATGGTCGGCGTGCGAGTGCGTGTAGAGCACCCCTGTGACCGGCCGCTCACCGAGCGTGTCATTGACCAGTTTGAGCGAGGCCGCTGCGGTTTCAGTTGCGGTCAGCGGGTCAACAATGATCCAGCCCGTCTCCCCCTCAATCACGCTCATCACGGAGAGATCATAGCCGCGCACTTGGTAAATTCCGTCTGCGACTTGGAACAAGCCATGATGGGCCGCGAGCTGCGACTGGCGCCAGAGAGAGGGATTTACCGTCTCTGGCGCATCGGCCTCGAGAAACTCAAATTGCGGAATCGCCCAGACGACGTTGCCATCCTCATCCAGGATCGCCGCATCTTCAATCGCGGCCAGTCGTCCGCGGCGCGCGTCTTCGCCATCTGAACCCTGCGACAAGTCGAGGCGGTCAGCCAACGCCGCGTTGGCCTGCTTCGTCGCTTCTGTCGCGGTGCCGAGCGCGGGCAGCCCGGCTTCGATCGCCGCCGCTGAAGGTTCCGGTGTTTCGGTGATCTCTGGCGGCTGACTGCAGCTTGCCGCCATAACAGCGCCCAGCCCGGCGATCCAAACTCGCATGACGTTCTCCCAAGTATTTTTCTCAGGAGTGACGCAAATTCGCGCGCGCAACAAGATCGCGTTGGGGAAGGGTGGGCGCGCTGGGGCCTATTCGAACACGTTCAGGCCGCGCGACAGGCGCTCACAAAGCAGGCGCTCTGAGACCTGTCCACCTTCCGTGGATTTCGCCATTCGCCAGGCGCTGCAGAGGCCATACTCGGTCAGACGCGTGCAGCCCCATTGATAGCCGTCAGCGCACGAGGCTTGTAAAAGATTGGCACCGCGCTGGCGGTCACGCGCTCCGCCGAGACCCGCATAGACCATATTGCCCAGACCCGCGCAGCCCCCCGGTTCGTCCAAGTCGCAAGCTTGGCCATAAAGCACGCGGGCATGTTCGAGATCGGGCTCACCATCACTGCCTTTTTGCGAGTTATAAGCCTGCTGCATGCAAGCGCCTGTGTGGCGACCGTCTATACAGGCCGCGTCATAATGCTGTTTTGCGAGATCATAGTCCTGCTCAGTGCCGAGGCCGCGGCGATACATATCCGCGAGCGCGAAACAGTTGCGGGCCCATTGGTCTTGCGGCAGCGCCCGGTCCTCGCAGAGTTTGCTGTAGATTTTAAACGCCTCGTCCATGCGGGATTCGGCGCGTTGCAGGTCAATACCATCGCTCGGGCGAATAATGTCACGCCCGGCGACGCCTTGGGTCAGTCGCGAAGCATCGCGAAGCGCGCGCTCTGCGAAGTATTCTTCAGCCGTCTTGGGGGTCGGTTTAGGTTTGCCAAATTGGGCAAAAGCAGACAGCGCAAACACCAGAGACAGGGTAAGCAGGGCCAGACCACGAAATCGCATTGAGTAGCTCCGAGCAGAGGATCGATGTGTAATATTATAGCTAGGAATTTGACGCTTTTCTGTCGAGTCTTGCCAGACAGTGTTTCGGCTGCCACCGTAACAAAAAACGGAGGATATGAGTGTCAGCAGCAAATCAAAAACCGCTCGGATCGGGCTTTGGCGCAAAGACGCCGGCCGCCGACGTGGTGCAGGGCTTGGACCTGTCAGGAAAGAATATCATCGTCACGGGCGGCTATAGCGGCATTGGCATTGAAACTGTCCGTGCCCTTGCGGGGGTGGGCGCAAACGTCACGGTCCCTGCGCGTCGACCAGATGCAGCGAAAGAAGCGCTCGCAGAGGTATCTGGCAATATCGAAGTGGCCAGCATGGACTTGGCGGATTTGGCCTCGGTGCGAAAATTTGCCGATGATTATGTGTCGAGCGGTCGGGCGCTGAACGTTTTGATCAATAATGCCGGCATTATGGCGTGTCCGTTGGGCCGTGTCGGTCCGGGCTGGGAGCGCCAATTTGGCGTCAACCATCTCGGCCATATGGCGCTGGCGCTTGGCGTTTTGCCCGCTTTGCAGAAAGCCGACACGTCCCGCGTCGTTGCGTTGTCTTCGACGGCTCATATTCGCGGCGATGTGAATTGGGACGACCCCCACTATAATTCGAGCGAATATGAAAAATGGGACGCCTATGCGCAGGCGAAATCGGCGAACGCTCTGTTTGCACGCGGCGCGGACCGGCGTTGGGATGAGTATGGCATCACAGCTTTCAGCGTGCATCCTGGCGGCATTTTTACGCCGTTGCAGCGCCATCTCACCAATGAAGAAATGGCCGCGATGGGCTGGATGAACCCGGATGGGACCATTCCTCCGGCCATCCAAGCCATGTTCAAAACCCCGGAACAAGGCGCCTCGACCGCGACATGGGCCGCCACATCGGCGCAGCTAGACGGGCGCGGCGGCGAATATTGCGAAGACTGCGATATCGCCCAATTGGCAGGCCCGGACAGTCAGCGTTGGCAGCATGCACGCGAATGGATTTGCGATGACGAAAAGGCGGATCGTCTGTGGACGATGAGCGAGGATATGCTGGCCTCTGCTTGATATTCAACTTTTTGGTTGAATAATTTTTCAATCTCGTTATATTCATCCACATGGTTGAATATAACGAGATTTTGAATCTAACCTTTCGCGCGCTGGCAGACCCAACGCGGCGCGCCATGTTGGAATCGCTGCGCCAGGGTCCTCAGACGATTGGATCGCTGGCCGAACCGCTCGACATCACGTTCGCAGCGACCTCAAAACACCTTGGTATTCTCGAAGAGGCGGATCTGATCCGCCGCGAGAAACGGGGGCGCGAGCGCATCTGTCATTTGCAGCAAGGCCACTTGCAGCAGGCGCATGCCTGGCTCGATGCGCATGCTGCGTTCTGGACGCAGGCCCTCGACGATTTGGAAGCTGCCTTAAAAGAAGAGGATGAAAACAATGGGTGATTTTGTGACCTATCCCAATCCAACCGTCTTAGAGATTTTTCGGGACTTACCTGGACCAATCGATCGGGTTTGGGATTATCTGACCAAGTCTGACCTGCGCCAAAAATGGCTATGCGCCGGCGTTGTCTCACCGGAAGTCGGGGGAACGATCGTGTTTGACTTCGATCATTCGCGGCTCTCTAAGCACCCGACGCCCGACAGTCATGAAGGGGGCGGCGACCATCATATGATTGGCATTGTCCGGGTATATGATCCACCGCACCATTTAGCATTCTCCTGGCCATCCGCGGAAGCCGAAGCCCCGACCGAAGTGGTCATCCGCCTCACCGAAACGGATGATGGTGTGCGGCTTCATCTGCGTCATGAGAAACTGATCACAGACGAGTACAAATCGGGTGCCTCAGCGGGCTGGCATACACATCTCGATATTCTCGGCGATGTCTTGCAAGGCCAAAAAGGGCGTGATTTCTGGGACCACTTCTTGTCACTTGAAGAGACCTATAAGCAAAGACTGGCAGAGGCTGGATGACGCAGAAAACGGCCGGATATTCAGGCAAGCCGCTCTATCAAAAGCTTGGGATTACACCCGGCATGCGCTGTCTGACCATCCGGCCGCCTGACCACTATTCGGATTTGCTGATGGGGGTTGAGGGCGCGCAGTTTTTCGCCCGCGCGACACCGGTTGAATTCGTCCACGCATTCTGTCGCCGCCGGAGCGACGTCGCCCCGCTTTTCGAGCGCGCGCAGCGCAGTGTTGTTGAGGGCGGAATGATTTGGGTGTCTTGGCCGAAGAAATCCTCGCCGCTGTATCGCGATCTCACAGAGCAGGACTTTCGCGATCACATTCTGCCTTTGGGCTGGGTCGACGTGAAAGTTTGCGCGGTGGATGACGATTGGTCCGGGTTGAAGTTTTTAAAGCGGAAGGGCTGAACGGGGTGAGAGTGCACTCATGAGCCTTCACTCAATAACTCGCCGAAACCATCGTCTGCCACTCGGTCACTTGGATGATGAGGATTACTCAGTCCCTGGTCGCGTCGCGAGGCGCGCAAGAGCGATTGCGGCGACGACCAGTTCGATCCCCAATGCTATCAAAATTGATGCCGTTGGGAGTCCATCGAAAAATAGGCTTACCAAACGTGACAAGCCTGTCATACCGAAGGAAATTGCGCAGATCGCCAGGGCAAATTGCTGTAAGCGCGATCGGAATGCGCCAGCCACGATAACTAGGCCTGAAGCCAGAAATAGACCGCCGGGCGCTCTGATTTCAGACATTAAGTTGGGTTGCACTCCAAGTTCGATCTGGTTGGATGCGTAGAAGGCGTGGGGGACGAAAAGGATCGATGCGCCCACAAGCGCTAACATTGCGCCGGAGAGCGCTAAGAACAAACGCGTGGCGGGCGCGTGCGACGAGGCGGCGCTGGCCGATTGGTGTCGATGATGAGCGGTGGCGTTCGAATAAGTCATGTTCTGTCCTTTTTTGCCTGACTATGCCCTCTTGGTAAGCGACGCTCATCGGCAAATCTTGCTCCGAGGCGACGGAGTTTTGATCCATCGCGTCAGTTCGCTATCATTCTTCAGGAGTCTCATCTTGCGTTTGGCTGCCACGGTTCTGCCCCTATGCGCTTGACCTCTTTATCCTTGCAGCGCAGGGAGAGGCGATGTCAGAGCAACCTGAATCTGTGACTGATAATCGGCGCCGGCCGAAGCTCGGCCTATGGATCGGTCTGGGCGCATTGGCGCTGGTCATCGCGCTGTTTTTGTTTGGGCGCTACACCGAGTTTCTTGATCTCCAGGCTTTAGAACGGGCGATCGCCACGTTTGCTGACGGCCCGTGGGGTGTCCCGGCGCTGATCCTGACATTCTGCGCTTGCGCGTTTATCGGCGTGCCGCAATTTCTGCTGATCGGCATCGCCATTTACGCCTTTGGGCCGCTTTGGGGGGCGGTCTGGTCGTGGGTGGCGACACTTTGCTCTGGTACTGTGACGTTCTGGCTGGGACGTTTCTTTGGCGAGGCCACACTCAATCGACTGGGCGAAGGGCGGATTAAGCGATTTGCTGATTTTGTCGCCCGCAATGCCTTCGCCGCGAGCGCGATTGTGCGCAATGTGCCGACCGGTCCATTTTTGATGGTGAACATGTTGTTCGGCGCCATTCGGGCGAAGTTTCTCCACTATCTGGGCGGGATGGCGCTTGGCGTGATCCCAAAGATTGCTTTGGTGGCGTTTGGACTGCAGGCCATTCAAGCGGCCTTAGCCGGGAATATTTGGCTGGCCATCGCGGCGGCTATTGCCGCCCTCGCGGTTTTCCTTGGCGGCTTCCTCTATGTGCGGCATCGACGCCGCAAAGGGGAAAATATTGCGCTCAATGCAGAATAGGCTGTTGACACTGTCGGCTGGTCGCCGCATTGCAATGGGTATGCGCAAGAATTTGCCTCTTATGGACCTACTCCTCCTTACTGGCCCCTGGCCGGTAGCGACGGTGCTATAGCGCCTCCGTCCGCGGCCAGGGGATAGACCTTAAAAAGTTTCTCAAATCACCAGGCCAGACAGATGACTGACACCACTGAAATTGTAATTTTTGACACCACGATGCGCGATGGCGAACAATCGCCGGGCGCTTCTATGACGCATAATGAGAAGCTGGCGCTGGGCGAACTGCTCGAGTCGATGGGCGTGCATGTTATCGAAGCGGGCTTCCCAGCCGCTTCGGTGGGCGACTTCGAAGCCGTCAGCGAGATTGCGCGGCGCTCTAAATCGGCCACGATTTGTGGCTTAGCGCGTTCAACGCCCGGCGATATTGATCGCTGTGCCGAGGCTGTGCGACACGCCGCCAAACCGCGTATTCACACCTTCATATCAACCAGCCCTGTGCACATGAAGCACAAGCTGAAAATGGGACCAAATGCGGTGCTTGAAGCCGTTGGCCGCTCCGTCGCGCAAGCGCGCAACTTGGTCAATGATGTCGAGTGGAGCCCGGAAGATGCCACCCGCACGGAATTTGACTTCCTGTGCAAGTGTATCGACGCGGCGATCACGTCCGGCGCCACAACCATCAATATCCCCGATACGGTCGGCTATTCGCATCCCGAAGAGTACGGCAATCTCATTCGCCGCTTGCGCGAGACCATCCCGGACAGCGACAAAGTCATCTGGTCGACCCATTGCCACAATGATTTGGGCCTGGCCGTTGCCAACTCGATTGCCGGGGTTCAGCACGGCGCTCGGCAAGTGGAGTGCACGATTAACGGGCTCGGAGAACGAGCGGGGAATGCGGCGCTGGAAGAGGTCGTCATGGCGTTCAATGTCCGTCGCGACGACTTACCGTTCACCACGGGCATGGACACGACTAAGCTCGCAACAGCCAGCCACATGGTCAGCCGCATTACCGGCTTCCCGGTCCAGTATAATAAGGCAATTGTCGGCAAGAATGCGTTCGCGCACGAAAGCGGTATCCACCAGGACGGTATGCTCAAGAATGCCGAAACCTATGAGATTATGAAGCCGGAAGATGTCGGCGTGTCGAAGACCAGTTTGGTGATGGGCAAACATTCCGGTCGCCATGCCTTCCGAGATAAACTGGAAAGCCTGGGCTATGAGCTCGACAAAGACAGCCTGAACGAGGCGTTTAAGCGGTTCAAAGACCTGGCGGATAAGAAAAAGCATGTCTTTGATGATGACCTGATTGCCTTGGTCGACGACCAATTGTCGGCCATGGGCGAACGTATCTCTTTCGAAAAGCTGCGGGTTGTCGCCGGTTCTGAGGGCCCGCAAACCGCAGATTTGGGGGTCCTGGTTGATGGTGAGAGCCATTCTGTGACGTGTGAAGGCAACGGGCCCGTCGATGCGGTGTTCAATGCCATCCGCAAAATCGTTCCGCATGAAGGCAAGCTGGATCTGTTCCAGGTGAGTGCAGTGACGGGCGGCACCGATGCCCAGGCCGAGGTGCATGTGCGCCTGAAAGGTGAGGGCATCATGGCGACCGGGCGATCCTCAGATCCGGACACGCTCGTTGCGGCGGCCAAAGCCTATATCCATGCGCTCAACAAGCTCGAAGCCCGCCGTTTGAAGCGAAAAGCGGCCTAAAAGTTAACAAACGCCACGTTTGCATTAAGCGTGGTTCAATTTGGCACAAATCACCACATGTGCGGTAACCACTGGGTAATAGCTCGGTGTACGGACCGTACATGGTGGTGATAATTAAGTCTTGCTTTAATTAAATCTAAACGGCATGAGGTTATAAGGGCTGATCATGTAATCAATGTCGCGTGCGTTGGAGTGAGCGCACGCCGTAAGAAAAAAGCGGCGTATAAAATGATCGGAAGCCTTCTCGGAGTTCTCTCCACAGACATGGCCATCGACCTGGGGACAGCGAACACGCTGGTCTATGTAAAGGGTCAGGGCATTAAACTCGATGAGCCATCGGTCGTCGCCTATATGAATCAGGGCGGTCGCAAAATGGTTTATGCGGTCGGTGACGATGCCAAGAAAATGCTTGGTAAGACGCCGCTGAACATGGAAGCCATCCGTCCAATGCGCGACGGTGTGATTGCCGATTTCGAAGTCGCTGAGGAAATGATCAAGCACTTTATCCGTAAAGTGCATAATCGCCGGGCCTTTGTGTCTCCGCTGATCATAATTTGTGTGCCGAGCTCGGCTACGAATGTTGAGCGCCGCGCCATTCATCAATCAGCTTTGGCCGCGGGTGCACGAGAAGTTCACTTGATTGACGAGCCTTTGGCGGCTGCGATTGGCGCCGGATTGCCTATCGAAGAGCCTGCGGGTTCCATGGTCGTCGACATTGGCGGCGGAACCACCGAGGTGGCGGTTCTGTCGCTCGGTGGCCAAGTTTATTCGCGGTCTGTTCGGGTTGGCGGCGACAAGATGGACGAAGCCATCATGAACTATCTGCGCAAGCACCAGGGCATTCTGGTTGGCGAGATGTCGGCTGAGCGCATCAAAAAGCAAATCGGGACAGCTATGGGGCCTGAGAATGGCGACGGAATGACCGTCACTGTGCGTGGCCGTGCAACCGGTGATGGCGTGCCGAACGAAGTTGAAATCAACGAAAGAATGATGGCCGAAGCGCTCGATGATCCGGTAAACGAGATCGTTGAAGCGGTGCGCATCGCGTTGGAGGCCATGCCGCCGGAATTATCCGCCGATATCGTCGATCGCGGCATCGTATTGACCGGTGGTGGCGCACTATTGCGCAATCTCGACGTGGTCCTGCGTGAGCAGGCACGACTGCCCGTCATGATCGCGGAAGACCCATTGAAATGTGTTGCGAACGGGTGTGGATATGTCCTCGAAAACCTCTCGCGCATGAAGAATGTCCTGTCGCCAGAAGTTTGACACGATTGCAGGCTAAATCGCCTGGAATTGATTAGAGAAGAGGGATACGCCCATGCCACGCTCAAGCGGCAAGGGATACAGACAGCGACCGCTCCGCCGGTATGGATTTTTTATTGCCATCGCGGGGCTGCTGGCGCTTTTGCTTTTGCAGACATCGCCGCGTCTCAGTGAAGGCGTTGAACCGATCCGTACAGCGGCTTCGGATCAGCTCTATAATGTCACCCGTCCCAGCTTGATTGACCGGATTAGCGGCGCGTCTGCGAAAGAACGGCGTATCCTGGAGCTAGAAGCCCGCGTCCGCGAATTGGCGCAGTATAAGGCTTTGGCGCTGACCATGGCGGAGCGTCTGGAAGTCTATGAAGACATTTTGAATATGCAGGGCGAACCTGGCGGCGCCGAAGTGACAGCGCGGATTATGGCCGAAACAGACGGACCGTTTGCCGAAGCGTTGCTGGCCAATGCTGGCGCGACCAATGGGGTTCAGGAAGGCTATTATGCCGAGAATGACCGCGGTCTGGTCGGCCGGGTGGTGCAGGTTGGCAATCGCTCATCTCGTATCCTCAAAATCACCGACTTTAACAGCCGCGTCCCCGTGATGGGCGAAGCGAGTGGATTGCGCGCCATCATGTTTGGGGGCCGCGATGGTCTCGGCCGTCTCACGGACTTGCCAGAGAAAGGCGACTTCTTGCCGAACGAGCGCATTTTGACCTCCGGTGAAGGCGGCTTGTTCCCTCGCGGTGTGGTCGTCGGGCATGTGCGTGGCGACACCGGAAAAGAAGATCGCGTCGATCTATCGATGCTGGCTGGGCAGCTCAGCTATGTGCGGTTGAAACCGACCATTACCATATCGCCGCCGGAAGAATTCCCGGTGGAAACGGAGGTGGCGGACCTCAGCGAGGGTGATGGTTCGTGAACAGTTTGCGCGGTATTCCAGATTGGCTGGCCTTGCGTTGGGAAAATGCGAGGCCGCGTTCACGTTTGGTCGTCGGGGCTTTGGTCGTGGCAATGATCGGATTGGTTGGCCTGACGCCAAAGTCGTTTTTCGGTGTGCCGCTCGCTTGGCCTTATGTTGGATTGATCGCCGCCGTCGGCTGGGGTCGTTCAGGTCTCGGCTTCGGACCGATGGTGATTTTGTTGTTCTTTGGCTTCGCCCAGGATGCCTCACAGGCGCCCTGGGGCAGTCACGGCCTAGCCAATCTGCTGACCTATGGATTTTCGGCTATGGTGACGCAAATGGCAGACACAGAGCGGACGCCGGTGATGAGCTTCGCCTTGCCCGTCATTACTTTATTGTTTGGAATAGCTCTGGTCTGGCTCACAGCAAGCATTTCGTCTGGGCATTTTGTGCGCGTGACGCCGATGATCACGGCCTATTTCGCGACTTTGTTTGTGCACATGTTGATTGCGCCTCTGTTTGATCTGGGTGCGCGGCGACATGCGATGGGAGGCAATAGTCGATGAGCGGCAACCGTCCTGTTGATGCTTTGTTCAACCGGCGCGCTGTGATTGCAGCGGGTGGTGGCGCTGCGCTTTTTGGCGGTCTGATCACGCGTCTGTTCCAGCTGCAAATCATGGAACATGAGCGGTTCGAGGTTGCCGCGGCTGAGAATGGCGTTCGTTTGGATCTCGCCCCTCCGCAGCGTGGCCGGATTTTGGATCGCTTCGGACACGCTCTGGCGGCTCACCGTCAGGCTGGACGCGTCTCGATTGTTCGCGAGCAAGCGGAAGATCTGACCCGGCTGATGTCGGCGCTCGCAGAGCAGATTGAGATTTCACCGGAACGCCAAGCGCGCCTCATTCGCGATGCGCGTCGGCAGGCGAGCTTCCAGCCGGTCACGGTGAAAAGCGAGCTGTCTTATGAGGAATTTTCGCGGCTCGCCGTATTGGCGCCCAGCATGCCCGGCCTGCAAGTGGAAATGGCGACGACGCGGTCTTATCCCCGCGGACGCGATTTTGCGCACGTGCTCGGCTATGTCGCAAAGGCCAGCGAAACGGACTTAGAACGGCTGAGCGAAGGCGCCAATGCGCAAGAGCGCGGCGCGATCCGGCGTCTGTTTAAACACCCAGACATGCGTACAGGCCGTTCCGGCGTCGAGCGTTTTGCGGAAGAGTGGCTGCGCGGAGAAGCCGGGTTCCGCAAGCTCGAAACCAACGCTGCCGGGCGAATTATTCGCGAGTTTGACGATCCAACTCTCGCTCCGAAACCTGGCCGCGACTTGTATCTGACCGTCGACGCGGAATTGCAGAAATTTGCGATTGATCGTTTTGGCAAAGAAAGTGGCGCTGCCGTCGTTCTGGACATCGAGACCGGGGACATCTTGGCTTTCGTCTCCACGCCGGCTTTTGATCCGAATGATTTCGTCAATGGGATTTCGTCGGCTGATTATGCTCTGTTGCGTGATGATGTTGAGTATTCACCGCTCTATCACAAAGCCTATGACGGCACGTATCCGCCTGGATCGACGTTCAAAATGGTGGTGGCTGCAGCGGCCTTAGAAGCCGGTGTTATCGATCCGCGCGAGCGGGTCTATTGTCCTGGCCACTATCGCTTCGGCAACAACACTTGGCACTGCTGGAAGAAGCGCGGCCACGGCTCGGTCAATATGCATTCGGCCATTAAAGGCTCCTGCGACGTCTATTTCTACGAAATCGCCAAACGGATGGGGATTGAGCATCTCGCCGATTATTCCAAACGGTTTGGCTTTGGCCAACGCTGGGAACTTGGCCTCATGGGCGGGCGCAGCGGCGTTGTGCCGAATGATGAATGGAAACGCGCAGCCCGCGGTGAGCCTTGGTATGAAGGCGAGACCCTGAATATTGGGATTGGACAAGGCCAAGTCTCGACCTCGCCCTTGCAACTGGCCGTAATGACGGCGCGCATTGCCAATGAAGGCAAGCTGATTACGCCGCGTATTATCGGCGAAGGCCCGCGCCCTGAAGCCGATATCCCGTATGATGCGCCGCTCGATCCAGAACTGATGCAGCGGATGAAAGCGGGCATGTTTGGCGTCACCTCTGAAGCCGGCGGTACGGCCCTCAGATCTGGCGATCTAGGTCTTGGCGGCCCACGCTTGGCCGGCAAAACGGGCACCGCTCAGGTTCGCCGTATCTCCGCCGCCGAGCGCGCTTCTGGTATCTTGAAAGGCGAAGACTTGGATCGCCGCCTGCGCGACCACGCTTTGTTTGTCGCTTATGCCCCGCATGATGACCCGAAATATGCCATCTCAGTGATTGTTGAGCACGGGGAGGGAGGTTCGAAAGCCGCGGCCCCTGTGGCGCGCGATATTCTGGCGGAAGCGCTGCGCATCGATTCCAGACGATCGCCGTCTTATACGCGTACCGCTTCGGTTGGCGGTGGCGCCACTGCGGGCGGAGCCCGATAGGCATGGTTTCGCTCAGTTCCAACTCTTTGGATTTTTCGCGCAAATCCTTCTTCACGCAGGTTCGTTCCTTGCCGTGGGGATTGATCTTGATGATTTGTGCGATGGCGATGATCGGGGTTGCGATCCTGCATTCAGCGACCTTCACCAATCCTGAGGAAGCGGGCCTGCCGATGCGCCAGGCGACGCGATTTGGGGTCGCTTTTGTGGTCTTGTTGGCGACCGCCTTGGTGCCCATCCGGTGGTGGTTCTGGGCGGCCTGGCCGAGTTATTTGGCAACCCTTGTTCTGCTCATGGCTGTTGAGTTTTTCGGCACCACGGGCGGCGGCGCTCAGCGTTGGTTGCAGATTGGCCCGGTAGCTGTGCAGCCTTCGGAATTCATGAAAGTCACGCTGACCCTCGCATTGGCGGCGTACTATCATAAGCGCTGGAATGATTATTCAGGCGGCTTTCTGCTTCACCTCCCGGCTTTGGCTTTGATCGCGTTGCCGGCGGCATTGATATTCCGCCAGCCTGACTTTGGAACAACCCTCGCCATGTTTGCCTCTGGCGGGATCTTGATCTTCCTTGCCGGTCTCTGGTGGCGAGTGATCACAGCGATCGCAGTGGCCGCAGTGGCGAGTATTCCAGCCATCTACTTCTTCGTCTTGCAGGACTATCAGCGCGAACGCGTCGATACCTATTTGGCGCAGCTAACTGGCGCGTCGGTGAATGTCATGGATGACGGCTATCAGATCGAGCAAGCCAAAATCGCGATTGGATCCGGCGGCTGGACTGGCAAAGGCTATATGGAAGGCACGCAATCGCAGCTCGACTACATTCCTGAACAGCACACCGACTTTATCCTCACGGTTCTCGCTGAAGAGTTCGGCTTTTTGGTCACCAGCG
The DNA here is from genome assembly GCA_039194965.1 of Pseudomonadota bacterium. GTDB lineage: Bacteria > Pseudomonadota > Alphaproteobacteria > Caulobacterales > Hyphomonadaceae > Henriciella. The sequence continues at coordinate 15,121 of JBCCVQ010000009.1, forward strand.
GTGTTTTATTGCTTTGGATGGTGATTTTAGGGCTCGGCATGGTGATCGCCTTAAGGGCGGCGAGCCTGTTTGCGCGATTTGCCGCCGCGGGGGCGGTGGCGACTGTGGCCTTCTATATTTTGTTCAATGTGGCGATGGTTCTCGGGCTGGTGCCCGTGGTCGGCGTGCCACTGCCGCTGCTCTCTTATGGTGGCACGGTGATGATCACAACGGCTGCTTGTTTTGGCTTGGTTGGCGCTGTCCATTTAGGGCGTAATGACCCGCTGAACTCGCGCGCTTAGGCTCAACCAACAATCTGGATTATTCTTGCGCCTAAACCCAGCGGCCGCGTTGATTTTTGCGACTCGGCGGCTAGTGTCGCGGAAAAATCACCTGGGAGAGAGATAATATGGCAGCGATCGGTCGCAAGACAGATACGTGGGGCTCGCGTTTCGGATTCATCATGGCCGCGGTCGGATCGTCCGTCGGCTTAGGCAATTTTTGGCGCTTCCCCTTCACCGCCGGTGAGAATGGCGGTGGGGCGTTCATCGTCATCTACATTGCCTGCGTGATCCTATTTGGACTGCCGGTTTTGATGGCCGAATATGGGATGGGGCGCAAATCCGGCATGTCCGCGATTGAAGGTATTCACTCGCTCGCGCGTACAGAGAAAAAGAGCCATAATTGGGGCTTTGTCGGCTGGGTTGGATCGCTTGCCGCGTTCTTTATTCTGACCTTCTATATGGTCATCTCAGCCTGGGTGATTGCGTTTATTCCACAAGCCTATTCGGGCACATTTGACGGCTTCACGGCGGAGACGTCGGGCGCGAATTTTGGCGAAACGATTGGCAATCGAGGGATGATCCTAGCCTGTCTTGCTGGGTTTATCGCGGTCAACGTCATCATCCTTGCACGCGGTGTCAAAGGCGGGATCGAACGGGCGGCAACAATCTTGATGCCGCTTTTCTTCATTCTTCTGCTCGGCATTGTCGGGTTCGCGTTGATCAACGGAGACGCCGGTAAAGCTGCCGCGTTCTTGTTACAGCCAGACTTCAGCAAAGTGACATTCAGCACGTTCCTGGCAGCGGTTGGGCAGGCCTTTTTCTCAATTGGCGTAGGCTCTTGTTTGATGATCACTTACGGGGCTTACTTGTCGCAAGACACCAATATTCCGCGCTCATCCGCCATTGTTGCGAGCGCAGACACAATGGTGGCGCTGATCGCAGGCTTTGCGATTTTCCCAATCGTGTTTGCCTTCGGCGCAGACCCGGCGGGTGGGCCGAGCCTGTTCTTTGTTTCACTGCCGATTGCGTTCGGTTCTGAGGCCATGCCGATGGGCCATCTGATTGGCGGAGCTTTCTTCACGCTGGCCTTGTTTGCCGCCTTGACCTCGTCGATTTCGCTCATGGAAGTTGGCGTATCTTGGTTGGAAGAACGTCAAGGTGTCCATCGTTGGGGCGCTGCGCTGGGCGTTGGGTTTGTGCTGTTTATGATTGGCGCGGGCTACATCTATTCAGCCGACTATATCGACTTCGCAGACATGATTACCGGTACGATTATGTTGCCGTTATGTGGTCTGCTGGTTGCGGTGTTCTCAGGTTGGGTCTTGAGTCGCGATTTGCTGACGTCGGAATTTGGCGACGGCAAAGTCATGGACCTCTGGCGCTTTGCGGTGCGTTGGGTCGTGCCGCCGGCGATCGGGATCATCCTCATCTTCGGCATTTGGGATCAGTTCTTCTCTTAGGCTCTGAGAGGATCTTATTCCTCGCCAAAACAAAAAACCCCGCCTCATTCGAGGCGGGGTTTCTTATCTTTCGACCAGCGACCTATTGAATTGGCGACAGCAATTCCGGCGCTGTGACCAGTTGGCGAACACCATGCGATTTGGTTTCGTTGAAGACATTGCCGTCTTCCGCCCACCTGTTCAGCGAGTTGATGTCGACTTTGGCGCACATTGGGCGCACGTTCCAAGTCACTTGCGCGGGTGAGCACACCTCTTGGGTATAGCTTGGCCCAGTGGTTGAACCCGGGAAGGTCACGGGGGTGCCTGTATCGGATGGGATCATGCCCGCCTGATAGAAGCCGCCTTTCTCTTCGACCACAGCCGCCATTTCTGTGAAGTCGAGTGCGCCTGCATCATTCACGACCAAGAAGGTCTGCGCCTCGACGCGCAGCAATGGGTCTGTGCAGCCTTCCGGAACACACGCTCCAAGGCCTTCGCCAGGTGTCGCATCGCACGTGGTGTGCACCCAGTGCACTTCAATTGTTTGTCCGGGAACGACGCCTTTATATGCGCCTGCAGCCGGGGCGAGTTCGGCTTCGGTCAGGTCAGCGGTTTCGTTACAGGCATAGCCGCCATTGTCTGTCGCATCGACGAACACATTGAAGCCTGGGCCTTTGTGTTCCGCATTGGTGTGCGTGTGGATGTTGCACAGGTTCATGGCGCTCGAGGGCGGCGCTTTCGGGAAGCTTACCGTATTGAGGCCAACCACGTTAGAGATATCCCGCGGCGTTTGTGGGCCCATATCCAGACATAAAGCTGGGGCCGCTTCTTCTACCATGTCCATTGTTTCTTCGACCACAATTTCGACGGTCTCTTCGACGACAGCCGTCGTGGTTGTTTCAGCTTCTTCCGCCACGTCTGTCGCTGTGGTGTTCGCGCACGCAGCTAGAACTGTCGCTGCAGTCGCAGCGAGCAATAGGTTTTTCATTGTGTGTCACTCCCAAGTTTGACTGTAACGAAATGGGGCGACACACCAATAAGGCGAATATAAATTTTGTATGGTTTCGATAGTTTGAGACAAACTCAGTCAATATCTATCGAACGACCCGAAACTCCCGGCCAAACTCGCGTGTGGCGCGGATCAGCTTATCGACAATGCCAGGTTCAAGGCTCGAATGTCCGGCATTTGCGATGACATCGAGCTGTGCCGCGGGCCAAGCTTTGTTGAGGCCCCAGGCGCTCGAAAGCGGCGTTACCACGTCATAGCGACCGTGGACGATCCGTCCGGGCGTGTGTTGCAGTTTCTCGCGCACTTGTTCCAGCAGCCAGCCATCTTTGGGGAAGAAGCCCCGATTGACGAAGTAATGGCACTCGATCCGCGCAAACGCGTCGGCGAAGTCGTCTTCTTCAAAACGTTTAGGACGGCTGGTGGGGCCTTGAATGGTAATCGTCTCGCCTTCCCAGCATGCCCAGGCTTTTGCCGCCGCGCGGCGCGCCTTGCGGTCGTCGCCTGTTAGGCGGCGGTGGAAGGCGTGCAATAAATCATCGCGTTCTGCTTCAGGAATAGGCGCGATGTATCGGTCATAAGCATCGGGGAAGAGACGGCTTGCGCCCTCTTGATAGAACCATCGTACTTCGCTTTCGGTGAGCAAGAAGATGCCGCGCAGGATGAGTCCCAGCACACGGTCGGGATGTGTGACCGCGTAAGTTAAAGCCAGGGTCGAGCCCCAAGAGCCGCCGAACAATACCCACTTATCGATGCCAAGCTGTTCGCGGACGGCTTCCATATCACTGACCAGGTTCCAAGTATCGTTGCCTTCAAGCTCCGAATGCGGCGTCGATTTCCCGCAACCTCGCTGGTCGATCAGGACGATGCGATACACGGTTGGATCAAAGAACCGTCTCATTTCGGGACTCGAGCCGCCGCCAGGGCCGCCATGAATGCCTAGGACCGGCAATCCATTTGGATTCCCGGATTCTTCCCAATAAATTTCGTGTCGTTCGTCAACGCGTAAGAAACCAGACCGCCGCGCTTCGATAGGTGGATAAAGTTTAAGCATTTTTTGCCTTTGTTCACGACCTCTTCACCTATCGGCTGTTAACATCTGAATAAAGGGTATGGACGGCGATTTTCTCATCTGTATGTGATAATACGGGTGAGGGTTGGTTTTTGGCAGGTGACAGCCGCATGCGTAGTGTTCTTTGTTCTGTGATCTTGGCGGCCAGCCTGGGAGGCTGTGCAACCGTTTCTATGGTCGCGTCTGAAGCTACGGTTGAAACCAATTTGACCACACAGGAAAGCAGCCTCCGTAAAGTCGCTGACGCCTATACCGATCAAGCCGAACGTAAACACTGGGTCGAAGCCAGCAAAGGCTTGTTTGATTTTGCCCGCGTGCTCATGGATGGCGCTCGCGATGATGACACGAAGAGTGACGAAACCTATTTTGATCAAGTCACCCGCGAGAACGATACTCCGGCAGCGCAGATTGAGTTTATCCGGGTCGACATTGAAAGCGCCGCGCATGGTTTAGACGTGGCGACGATGGAAGTTGAAAAACTTTTTGGGGCCGCGCTGCCCGCCAAAGCCCTTCGCGCTGACTTGGTGAGTTATGAGAGCGCCTTGGTGACCGCAAAGAAAGCGCGCCGAACCTTCGTCACCGTCCTGGCCGAATTGGACATGGATGATGCCAATTCCACGACTTACGCGTTAGCGCAGTTGGATGCCAGCATCGACTCGGCCCGCGACGCCGCAGACAAGCTGGCGGACTATGCGGCCAATCGCAAAACGGCCGAAGCCAACTCTTAGCCGCTTATCCCGCTTACATATCCAACATGGCCTGGTTCAGCTGCCAGGCATTTTCCATAATTTTTGAAAGATGTTCGGTGCGGCTGCGCGTGACATCCGGGGTCCAGGCCACCTTGTCTTCAATGTCGCTGGTCAGTGCGTATTCTGGTTTGCCGTTGGCAAAGTAAAGCGACTTCTTTTCGTCAAATGACGGATTGTCGGCCTTCTGATTGGTGGACTGAGAGAGCAAAGCAAAATTGCCAATTGTGTCGACCAAGTCGCGATGCACGGATTGGTTTGGCCAGGCGTTCCGCCAGGGCGACTCTTCCGGCATGTTTTTCGGCAGGACGTGTTCCACGGTCGCCCCGTGATCCGGGCCGAGGGCTTCGCCGCCTGCAATCTCAGCATTCATGCGCAACGCGATCGCGCGGCGCTGCGCGAAGGCTCCGAACCGGCTGCGCAAACGGTTGGAGATTTCCCGACGCTCTTCGCGCGACAGGGCGAGTGGGCCGCTATCCGATAGAAGCACGCGGGAATTATCAGCATTGTCGGCGATCTTTTGATAACGCCGTTGGCGGCTGCGTTGTTCGGTTATGGCCATCATCGCGCCATATGCGAACCGCTCTAAGCTGCGGAAGAAAGCCAGAGCGATTTCCGGGCTGCCATTATGGTTGACCAGGAATTTCAATGCCGGCGCCCGCCACAATTGGTGGTCGATAAGCCGTAAGTGATTCAAGCACTCGGTCACTTGCGGCGTCAGGCTGCCAAAGTTTCCTTTGCCCGTCGAAATCATCACATAAGCATCAACATAAGCGGGAAGCTCTTTGCTCAGGAATTCACGCGTGCCTCCAATCGAGCGGTTGATCACGGCTTTTCGGAACTCACTGGCGCCTTTGCGGGTCTTGCGGGCATAGAGGGTGCTGATTTGGTTCAGCAGATCATCAAAGCCGGAACCACTAAGGCGGGACTCATGCTCTGACCATTCTCGCGAATAAGCGTCGGCTTCTTCCGGCGTGAGGTGGGCATTTTCAAGCAGGTCAGTCTTGATAATGTCATGCGTGTTCGGAGCTTTGCCGCGCGTGTTGAGCACGCGGAACACATTATAGCCCCCGTCCCAATCTTCGACGACGACTTTCACAAGCAGGATCCGGTTCTTGATTGTCTCGGCCAATTCGCGTTGCGCTTCCGGTGACATGTTGCGCACGGTCTTGATGAAATTCTCAAGATTACGCGTCATCCGCCGCTGGCTTTCGCTATCGTTTGGCTCGACATCTTTGCGCAGCGCCGCGCCGCGGGTCTGGATGGCTTCGCGCAAATAGGGGCCATCAATATGGTTGAGTGAGATGCGCCACTTAGGCCCCGCAGTGTCGGTGCCATCATCGGCAATCATCGCGTGAATCTCATCTTTGCGGGCCGGGTCAGTTTCCGTGTCCCGCAGAACAGAAAGAAGGATGGTCAGCGTGGTGAGACGTTGTTGGCCGTCAACGATCAGAAAGCGACCTGACGCTTCGCGCACCAACACGATTGCGCCGATAAAGTGACTCTCGCCGCTTTCGCTCGCATCATGCAGATCGGAGAGCAGAGCCTGTGCTTCAGAATTCTCCCACGAGTAGCTTCTTTGATAAGGCGGCATGGCCATTTCCATGCCGTTACACAAAAGATCCGCCAGCGTGCTTTCTTGGGCGCGAAGACCTTGAGTCATGGTCACTCTACTTTCTATTGTCCCACCAACTTGAAATTGCAGGCTTAGACTTCAATCTGTTTGCCTTCAATTGACAGTCTGCGGAAATTCCTTCGGTTTCAACAGAACGTAGCGAAGAGGTCACACGCCAATGAAATGGGCCAATCTGGTGGTTAAGGGACGTCCGCATGCGGGCTTAGTTGTCGGTGACAAAGTGCACTTACATGAGGCTGGCGACGTGAAGGATGTGTTGGCAGACCTTGGCGCTGCTGCAGATATTGCGATGGCGGGCGAAACGGCGATGCTCAGTGACGTGCGACTCTGCCAGCCCATCCTCCGACCCGGAAAAATTCTCGGCATCGGTGTGAACTATGCCGCGCATGCCAAAGAGTCTGTTTCGTTTATCAAGTCGACTCCGGCGAGCGTGCAGAAATGGTTCAACAAACAGGCGACAGCGGCCAATGGCCCCTATGATCCCGTGCACTTACCCATCGTGTCGGAGCAGCTCGATTATGAAGCGGAACTGGTGGCGATCATCGGTAAAACTGGACGGCACGTCCCGGAGGAGCGGGCGCTTGAAATGATTGCTGGGTATTGCTGCGGCTGCGATGTCTCCGTGCGCGATTGGCAACGGGCCAGCCAAACGATGATTATGGGAAAAGGCTTTGATACGCACGCGCCGTTCGGGCCGTATCTCGTGACCCCCGATGAGATTGACGATTTCGATGCGCTCAATGTGCGCGGCTATGTCAACGGCGAACTGCGTCAGAGTGGGCAACCGCGCGACATGGTGTTCTCGCTATCGCAGCAGATTGCTCACCTCACCAAAGCCTTCACGCTGGAGCCTGGCGATGTCATTTTCACCGGCACGCCCGCCGGCGTTGGGGCGGGCTTTGACCCACCAAAATGGTTGAAAGCTGGCGATCGCGTCCGCGTTGAGATTGATGGTCTAGGGCATATTGAAAATGAGATCGAGCGAGAGCCGGAACGTCTTGTTCTCAAATAGCGACTCCCGCTAAGGCTCTTGCATGAGAGAGACTCTCAAAATTCACGGTGCTGCGCTTGTCATGTTGCTGAGTGCTTGCGGGGAAGTGACCTCGAGGGCAGACGATGCGCAAGTCATTGTGCGACCGAATGAGTTTGCATTGCGCCCCTGCGCAGCCATTCACGAAGATCCGTGCGCTTTGGCCATCGCCGGTGGGAAACGCATCTTGTTTGGAGCGCCCGCGGGCGTGGCGCAGAGCCAATCTGCAGACGATCTCAGTCAATTGGATGCGGTGATTGTATTCTCACTCACCGCAGCGGATTTGGAAGGGTTAGACGAAGTCCGCAATGTCTCATGGCATGCCGGCCGAACAGAGCCGCTCTTGGTCATCGGGCCACCGGGTATTGAAGAGGTCGTGACCGCGCTGAATAAAGCGTTTGAGCAGTCCGACGCGCTATATGTCGTCGAACATGGCATCCCTGCTGGGGGTTATGACGCTGCTGTGCTTACGGCGCGCGCGGCACAGAAAGAAGCGCTGATTTTCGATACTGGCGACGTAAACATCACCCGCGCAAATTATGGCTATCGCGTCGCCTATCGCGCCGGCGGGGAGGTGACAGAGGCCGCCTTGCTAGATTGTGGCGCGGAGGATGAGTTGGTGGTGTCCGACCCGGCGGTGGAGCGTCAGGTGACGGTGGCCTGTGATGGGGATGCGAGTGACTATACTTGGCCGCTCACGGAAACCGTCTTCATCGTCAAAAATTAGCAGCTCAAAAAGCAACGGGGTCCCGTTCTTCACGGGACCCCGGTCTCCCCCGAGACGCCCCCATCCGGTCAAACAATGACCGTGGACCGTAGGTGTATCGGGATTTGAGCTTTTCGTTAGTGAGCGGCGAGAGCGCTGTCAAACGCGACACAGCGAGAATCTCAGCGAAATTTCGAATGAAAATCTCACTGTGTCCTCCCGGTCACGGATTTCGCTTGACAGGTGAATTTTATATTATTAGTTAGAAAACTAACAAATATAAGGAAGCGCATATGTTCACACGAAGAAGCATCTTAATGACGGGTGGGGCGGCGGCCGTGATTGGCGGCGTGAGTGTGGTTGGCGCAGCGCGCGGACCGGGTTTGGCCAAGGCCCGCGCCCCATGGAAAAATGCCGGAGAGAGTCTTGGCGATCCCAGACTGGACGCACTGGCTTATGCCATCTTGGCGCCCAACCCACACAATCGCCAACCGTGGCAGTTCGACCTGGTTGGGGACGATCGCGTCGATATCTATGTCGATCTCGAGCGCCGACTTCCGCATACCGATCCTTATGACCGACAAATTACCATTGGCTTTGGGTGTATGATGGAATTGCTCCGCATTGCCGCCGCTGAAAACGGCTATCTCGTCACCGTAACGCCATTCCCGGATGGTGACGCCTATCCGCGCCTCAATGGCAATCGCATCGCGCAAGTGACGTTCACGCAAGTGAGCGAGACGCTCAAAGATTCGCTCTTCGCCAACATCTTAGAACGCCGGTCAACCAAAGAACCCTATGCGACGGACAAGCCTGTCGACGCGGCCACGCTCGCCCAAGTGATCGCGAGTGGGGAGGGTGACCTGGAGATTGGCGGAACGTTAGATTCGGCCCAGCGCGACCGGATCATAGCGCTCGCCTGGCAGGGCTTTCAAATCGAATTAGCGACCGATGTGACGCGCCGCGAAAGCGTCGATTTGATGCGGATTGGCAATCGCGCCGTGGTCGAGAATCCAGACGGCATTGATATGGGCGGCATTCCGATGGGCTTGTTTAAGATGACCGGAATCATCACGCATGAGGGGCTCGATACGCCTGGCAGCACCGCCTATAATGAAGGCCTGAAAATGTACGATCCTATCATCCATTCGGCGCAAGGTTTCGTCTGGGTCAAGGCGGATGCGAATACAAGGCTCAGCCAATTGCAAGCCGGGCGCGCCTGGGTGCGGATGAACCTTCAAGCTCAGCACGCTGGCCTATGTGTGCATCCGCTGAGTCAGATCTTGCAGGAATTCCCCGAAATGGCTGAGCCGTATGAAGCCATTCGCGCCGAGCTCGAGGTCGGTCCCGATGGTGTCGTCCATATGTTGGGACGGATCGGCTACACCAAGTTTCCGGCGCCAAGTCCGCGTTGGCCGCTCGAGAGCAAGCTGATAAGCTCTTAGGCATGAGCGATTCTGATCCTGCGACCCAGATTTTCACCCTGTTCAATGAGATTGGCATCATCAATCAATTGGCCACATCGCGGTTTGCGAAAGTTCTGTCGCCGGATCTTAATCCGTCTGAATTCGGCGTCCTGAATCACTTTGTGCGTTTAGGGGATGGAAAGTCGCCAACGCACCTGGCTAAGGCGTTCCAAATGACCAAGCCGAGCATGACCGCGATTTTGGGGAAATTGCAGCAAAAAGGCTATGTCGAGATCGCCGGTAGCGCCGAAGACCGCCGCCGAAAAATTGTCTCGATCACCTCTGCGGGTCGCAAAGCCCGTGAGCGCGGGGTCAAAGCGATGGCACCTCTGGCGGCGATTGTCATTGAACAGCAGGACATCACGAAACTGGCGAAAATTATTCCCGTTTTACAAACGTTGCGCGAATTCCTCGATGCCGAAAGAAATGCTGTAGACGGACTAAGCTGACGCTTGGCAAAGCGTGCGAATTAACTCTATTGCTACGAATTCGTTAACGTTTGGCGCGTATTTGTTAAGGATATCGTGTCGACAGGGGCTGGGAATTGATGGTTGCCTTGTACTTTATGATCTATGCGCTGATCGGCGCGGGAGCCGGCTGGGGCCTGTTCTCGTTCGCCGGTGTAGAGCTGCCATTGGCAGTTTGCGGCGGCGCAATCATTACGGCTTTGCTGGGCCAAGTTCACCTATTTGTGGCGCGCGGATCTGAGTCTTCGGATCTGTCAGACCGAATCGATGCGCTGGAAGTCATCCAAAAAGACACCAATGATCGCGTGAACGTGGTGCAAGCGCGCACGAGTGCCGTCGAAACCACAGTGAAACAGGAACTAACCGAGCGTCGCGACGCTTTGGTTAGCGAAATGCGTCAACTGGAAACGCTGATCGAGCGTTTGTCGCGCAGCTTTGAATCCAAACTTGTCGACGCTGAAACCTCCGGTGAAGTCGCGCCGCAAGAAGACATGGTGCTGCGCCGAGTTAAAGAAGCACTGGAAGACGGGCGGGTTGATTTGCACTTACAGCCCATCGTGTCGCTGCCGCAGCGCCGCGTGGCATTCTATGAAGGCTATACGCGCCTGCGCGATGCAGACGGGTCACTGATTCTTCCTGCCGAGTTTCTCGATGCAGCTCGCCGCGCCAATCTGTTAGGTGTGGTCGACAATATGATGCTGTACCGCTCGGTCGAAGTTGTTCGGCGTCTGGCAGCGCGCGATCGCCGGGTCGGAGTCTTCTGCAATGTCTCGTCGCACTCGCTTGAAGATCCTCACTTTTTTCCGTTCTTTTTGAATCATATGGAACAGAACCGCGATCTTGCGGGTGCCTTGATATTCGAGATCCATGCGAGCCGGTTTGAGCATCGCTCGCGGCAAATGCGAGAAGCCATGGAACGCCTCACCGCGCTTGGATTCCGGTTCTCCATCGACCATGCTGAAACCATTGAGATTGACCTACCGCGCCTGCAAGATGCCGGCATTCGCTTTGTGAAGCTCAATGGCGGTGACATGATCGACCAATTGCGCGATCCTTTTGGACCTCGTCCTCTGTCGTCTGTGGAACGCAAGGTTTCTGGCGAAGAAGTTGCGGCGATTTGCTCCCGCTACGGCGTGACTTTGATCGCCGAGAAAATCGAAGAAGAAGTCAGTGTCGTCGAAGTTCTGGAATATGGCATTCCATATGGTCAGGGCCATATTTTCGGGGCACCGCGTCCGATCAAATCGTCATTGATGGAAGAAACGGCACCGCCGGTTGAGCTGGTGCGTTTGCTGACATCACGGGCTTCTTAGATTGACGGGATCAGTCCTGCCGCATAACTCGCGAGCATGACTGAAACACTCTTTCCGGGCGGTCTCGCCGCGATTGCTGATCAATATGACGCCATTCTCTGTGATGTATGGGGCGTTATCCACAATGGTCGTTATGCTTTTGACGAAGCTTGCGAGGCCTTGGTGCGTTATCGCGAGCAGGGCGGGGCGGTGTGCTTGATCACCAATGCGCCAGTCCCGAAAGCCCAGGCGATCCGCTATTTCGATCCCCTGGGCGTGCCACCGGAGGCGTATGATGATTGTGTCACGTCTGGCGATGCGACGCGCGGCGTGCTCGAACAAAGGGCCGGCGAGGTGTTCTGGCGTATGGGGCCTGATTCTGGCTGGGAAAGCGATAAGTTCCTGTATGAAGGGCTCGACTTGCAATTTGGCGAGCCGCGCAGCTCAGATACGATTCTGTGCATTGGGTTTGAAGACCAGATCAATGACCATCCCGACGATTATCGCGATCGCCTGGCGGAAGCTGCGGATCGTGAAATGGAGATGATTTGCGCCAATCCAGACATTCGCGTGCGGGTCGGCGAGCAGCTTTATTGGTGCGCCGGTGCCCTGGCAAAAGTGTTCGAGGAAGAGGGTGGAACCGTCATCTATCCCGGAAAACCACATGCGCCGATCTACGACTTGGCGCTCGAACGCTTGTCTGATCTTGGCGTTGATCCGGCGCCTGAACGGGTGCTGTGTATCGGTGATAGCCCGGCCACAGACATGCAAGGGGCGCTCGCGCGTGGCTATTCCGGCCTCTATGTCGGCACCGGTTTGAAAGAGCATGGCGCCAATTTTGAGCAGGAAGTTGTCGACTTGCTGAGCGAGTATGCGGTCAGTGCGAAATGGGCGATGCCGAAACTCTCTTGGTGACGAAACTTGAAACACACTGTAACAGGCCGTGAGCGAAAAACGGAGAATGATCCGAAATGACGTATAAAGACGGCTATAAATACGAAGATCTGGAAGTCGGCATGACCCACCAGACGGAACACACAATCACGGAAAGAGACATAGAACTCTTCGCCGAAGTGTCTGGCGACCGTAATCCGCTGCACCTGGACGAAGAGTTCGCCAAGAAAACCCAATTTGGCCAACGCATTGCCCATGGCGCGCTGACCGCGAGCTATATTTCTGGCATTCTTGGCAATGACTTACCCGGTCCAGGCTCGATTTTCGTTGGCTTGAACATGCGTTTCCGTCGCCCCGTGCTGATTGGGTCGCTGGTCATCGTGAAAGTCGAAGTCACCGAAAAACAAGACCGCACCAGCCGGGTCACGCTGAAAGTCTCGTGCAATGTCGATGGCAAAGCCGCGATTTCAGGTGAAGCCATCGTGATGGTGCCGAAGCGAGACGCTTAATGACGGTGATTGCTCACTATAAGCACGTCCCAGACTCCGCTCGCGGATTCTCGGTTGCTTTGGGCAATTTTGATGGCGTGCATGCGGGGCACCGTGCTGTGATTGATGGCGCGATCGCCGCGGGTGCGCCGCTTGGCGTCGCGACGTTCGAACCGCCACCGCGTCAGTTCTTTCGACCGGATGACCCGCCTTTTCGGATCTACCGCCCCGCCCGGCGCAATGCGCGCCTGGTTGAGCTTGGCGCAAAAGCTGTGTTTGAGCTGCCATTCAATGCCGATATGGCGGCGATGACCGACGAAGTGTTTGCCCGGGATGTGCTGAAAAACGGCCTCGGCGCGGCGCATGTCACCGTCGGCTTTGATTTCCGCTTTGGCCGGGGCCGGATGGGCGATGCGGGACGGTTGGCGTCACTCGGCCGCGCGCTCGGCTTTGGTGTGACTGTGATCGAGAAAATCGAAGCGCTCGGCGCCAAAGCCTCGTCCACGGCGATTCGGGAAGCTTTGATTGCTGGAGAGCCAGAAAAAGCGTCTGAAATTCTCGGCCATGACTGGATCGCTGATGGCGTTGTCGAGCATGGCGAACGGCGCGGGCGGACGATCGGTTTTCCGACCGCTAATCTCCATTTGGGTGAACTGATTCACCCGCGACATGGCGTGTATGCCGTGCGCGCTCGGATTGCTGGCGAAGACGCTTGGCGGGACGGGGTCGCCAATTTTGGACGGACGCCAACAACCGGTATTCGCGACCCATTGCTCGAAACCTATATTTTCGACTTTGAGGGCGATATTTACGGCCAGCATTTGGAAGTTGCGCTGGTGCAGTACCTGCGTCCGGAAGAGAAATTCGATTCACTCGACGAGATGGTCGCCCAAATGCACAAAGATGTCGAAACGGCTCAGCATCATCTGGCGGGATGACAGGCCTTGCGAGCCCTGCTAAGCGGGCCTCATGAAACGGGCAGCAATCATATCCATTATTCGAATTAGCGGCCCGGTCGCCCGCCTTTAATGGCTCGCGGCCGGGGACCTATTGCTTAGCCCTTTCTTCACACGCTGATCCGAAGACGTCCAAATGGCCGATACTGATAAACCGAAAAAACCTGAAAACCCGTACAAGGACACATTGTTCTTGCCGACCACCGATTTCCCGATGCGCGGCGGCTTGCCAAAAGCAGAGCCGAAATGGATCGAGAAATGGGATGAAATGAAGCTGTATGAGCGCTTCCGCGCCGATGCAAAAGCGCGCGGCGCTGAGCCCTTCATCCTGCATGATGGCCCGCCTTATGCGAACGGACCGATCCATCTCGGCACCGCGATGAACAAGATCATCAAGGATATCATTGTCCGCAATCACCAGATGCGCGGCTATGATGCGTCTTATCTGCCGGGTTGGGACTGTCACGGCCTGCCGATCGAGTGGAAAGTGGAAGAACAATTCCGGTCCAAAGGCCGGACGAAGGATGACGTCCCCGGCGACGAATTCCGCCGCGCTTGCCGTGAATATGCAGCGGAGTGGATTGAGGTTCAGAAAGAAGGCTTCCGCCGCTGCGGCGTCGAAGGCGAGTGGGATGACCCGTATCTGACGATGAACTTTAAGTCTGAGGCGGCGACGGTACGCGAATTCCTTCGCGTCGCCATGGGCGGACGACTGGTGCGCGGAGCGAAACCAGTGATGTGGTCACCGGTGGAACGGACGGCGCTCGCTGAGGCTGAGGTTGAGTATCACGACCGGAAGGTGCCAGTGATTTGGGTGAAGTTTCCGGTGGCAAACATGCAAGGTATGGAAACGGCATCGCTATTGATCTGGACTACGACACCTTGGACGATTCCAGCGAACCAAGCGATCTCATTTAATCCTTCCATCGGCTATCGGCTTTACAATGTGCTGGAAGTTATGAGTGAGGAAGAGCTGGGCTTCGCTCCTTATGTTAGCCCCGGCGACAAGATTGTCTTGGCTGAGTCTCTCGCCGAAACGGTCATGGGAGCAGCAAAGGTCACAAAATTTGAACCTCTCGAAGAGATCTCGACCCAGGTTCTTACTCATCTCGAATGCAAGCACCCACTTCATGAGCTTGATCCATTCTTCCAACACGAAATCCCACTGCTAGCGGGCGAACACGTCACCGACGATGCTGGTACCGGCTTTGTCCACACGGCACCCGCACACGGTGAAGACGACTTTAATGTCTGGGTCGAGTCCGGTCGAACAACCCAGCAGATCCGCCAGATCGTTGATCCAGATGGCTGCTACACTGACGATGTCGCCGAACCCCTCCGCGGGCTCGATATCATCCGCACCTCAGGCAAGAAGCGTGGTCAGCCAGGCAAAGCCAATCCGGAGGTTATCCGCCTCCTCGCCGAGAGCGGGAACCTGCTCGCACGCGGGATGACCAGCATTCGTGACGCCCATTCCTGGCGCTCGAAAGCCCCCGTCATTCGCCGGGCTACACCGCAATGGTTCATCGCTATGGACACGCCGGGTAAGGATGGCTCACGCCCGCTGCGCGAGATGGCGCTGGACGGCATTGAGCAGGCCAAATTCGTGCCGCCGACGGGCTATAACCGCCTGAAAGCCATGGTCGCAGATCGCCCAGACTGGCTGATCTCTCGGCAGCGCAATTGGGGTGTGCCGATCACGTTGCTGGTCGACCAAAACGGTCAACCGCATACGGCGGCGATGAGTGAAGCTGAAGCGTCCGCGGTGAACGAGAAAATCCTCGCCAAGATCCGCGAAGAGGGCGTTGAAGGCTGGTTCTCGGCCGAGGTCAGCGATTTCGTCGACGACCCGACTGGTTGGGACAAAGTCAATGACGTGCTCGACGTCTGGTTTGACTCGGGCACCACGCACGCCTTCGCGTTACGTGATCGCGGCATCATTGATGATGAGACCGGCGTCGCTGATGTCTATATGGAAGGCTCCGACCAGCATCGTGGTTGGTTCCAGTCTTCTCTGCTGGAAAGCTGCGCGACCCGCGGTATGGCGCCATTCAAACAGGTCGTCACGCACGGCATGATTGTCGATGGCGAAGGGAAGAAGATGTCGAAATCGATCGGCAACACGATCGATCCGGCTGATTTTGCTAAACAATATGGCATCGAAATCCTGCGCCTATGGACGGCCAGCGCCGACTATACGGAAGACTTGCGGATCTCGGATGAGATCATCAAAGGCGCGGTGGAGAATTATCGCCGCCTGCGCAACACGATGCGCTATCTGCTCGGCGCGCTGCATGGCTATTCGCCAGACGAAGCGGTGCTCCCGGTGGAGATGCCGAGCCTGGAAAACTGGGTCCTGCATCGCTTGGCCGAGCTCGATGAGCTGGTGCGCAAAGCCTATGATGAGCATGACTTTAAACGGGTCATGGCGGCTCTGCTCAACTTCTGCTCGGTAGACTTGTCAGCCGTCTATTTTGATATTCGCAAAGACAGCCTCTATTGCGATGCCCCAAGCGACATCCGTCGTCGCTCGGCCCGCACCGTGATGGCGGCCATTTTGGAACGTCTCTTAGCGTGGCTCGCCCCGATCATGCCATTCACGACAGAAGAATCCTTCTTGATGAGCGTGTTCGCGGACCGCGCTGACAGTGTGCACTTGCTGCAATTCCCGGAAACGCCGCTGGATTGGAAAGATGAGGACCTGGCGGCGCGCTGGGAGAAAATCTTCCGTGTCCGCCGGGTTGTCACCGGCGCCATTGAGATTGAACGCAAAGAAAAGCGGATCGGCTCGTCTTTGGAAGCAGCTCCGAAAGTGTTCATCGCAGATGCTGATTTGCTGGCCGCTTATGAAGGCGAAGATGCAGAAGACATCTTCATTACCTCGCAAGCCGAGCTGGTTACCGAAGCTGGGCCCGACGAGGCCTTCCGTTTGCCGGAAGAAGCCAGTGTCGCGGTTCTGCCGGGTCAAGCCAACGGCGTGAAATGTGCCCGCAGCTGGAAATATTTCGATCCGGCTAGCGCGGATCCTGAGTTTCCCGATGTGACACCCCGCGATGCCGCTGCTATCCGGGAGATCAGAGGTAATTCATGACCCAACGCTTCCGCTATGGCTTGTTCTTCTTCATCCCGGTGATTGTGATCCTGGATCAGTGGAGCAAATGGCTGATCCTGAATGAGCCGAAATTCAATGCATTGGGCTGTTTAGATCAGACCCAACGCTGCGGAGAGATCAACGTTCTGCCATTCTTCGACCTGCATATGGTGTGGAATCGCGGGATCAGCTTTGGGATTGGCCAATCTGAGGGGCTGATGCGGTGGTTGTTGGTGATTTTGACGACAGCGATTGCCATCGGGTTTACCGTCTGGCTGGTGCGGGCGTCGCGCCGACTAACCGGAATAGCGCTGGCTATGGTGATTGGCGGGGCGTTTGGAAACGTTATCGACCGCGTGCGCTTTGGCGCCGTGGTCGATTTTCTCGATTTTAGCGGCATATTGCGGCCATACTTTTTCAATTATGTCTTCAATGTTGCCGACGCGGCCATTTCTGTAGGTGCGGTCTTGCTCTTTGCGGACCAGTTCCTAATGTCGCGACAAGACAAAGCGGCTGGGGCCGTAACCGAAGACGAGGCGAGGACATCGTAATGAAAACCGCTCTTTTGATTTCGACTTTAGTGGCCGGGACACTTGTGTCCGGATGTGCTGCACTTGGCGGGTCGAATAGCCCAGACGAATTTCGGGTGGTGAAGAAGGCGCCATTGGTGGTTCCCCCCGAATACAGTTTGCGACCGCCGGAAGCTGGCGCGGGCACACCGTTTGAAGTCGACGAAGGACGCGCCGGAACCGCAACCGCGTTTGGCTTGGATATCGGCCAAGATGCCAGTCCGTCCGAGCGCGCTTTGGTGGCCGCAGCCGATGCGAACGCAGTCAGCCCGGTGATCCGCCAACAAGTCGACTGGGAAGAGGCCGCCATCATTCGCAAATCCGTCGGAGTGTCAGACCGCGTTCTCGGATCAGACGGATCTGAATTGACTGAGCCTGATAGCGCCACCGGTGGCGGCGACGTCCAAATTGCCCGCGGTGGCGGCGAGCGGATTAAACTGCCGGGCACCTAAGGCCAGACTACAACGAATCAAAATCGAGGCGCGTACGGAGGAATTATGAAATATTGGATATCCGGCGGGCTTGCCGCCACGGCTTTAGTCTGCGGCACGGCGCTCGCAGATAGCGCTGAAGAGGCCTGGGCGCCTGAAACGTTTACGCTCGCGAATGGCATGGAAGTGGTGGTTCTGCCGGACCATCGCGCGCCGGTTGTAACCCATATGGTTTGGTACAAGGTTGGCGCGGTTGATGAAGACCCTGGCAAGTCGGGCATTGCCCACCTGTTTGAGCATGTCATGTTCAAAGAAACAGACGATCTAGAAGACGGTGAGTTTGACTCCACCATTTCGCGTGTCGGGGGCCAACACAACGCCTTCACCAGCTGGGACTATACCGCTTATTATCAGCGCGTCGCCAAACAGCATCTCGGCAAGATGATGGAACTTGAAGCCGAGCGGATGACCGATCTGATCATTGATGAAGACCCGGAAGGCAGCTTCATCACCGAGCGCGACGTCGTCAAAGAAGAACGCCGTCAGCGGGTCGATAACAATCCTGGCGTGATCCTGCAGGAACAGGTTCTGGCAGAATTCTGGAAAGACCATCCGTATGAGATCACTGTGATCGGGCGGATGGATGAAGTTGAGGCTTTGACCCCGCAAGACGGGATCGATTTTTACAAGAAATATTACTCGCCCGAGAACACCATCCTGGTCGTCGCTGGCGATGTGACCGGCGACGAAGTGCGGGTCTTGGCCGAAGAACATTATGGCAAAATCGAACCGTCTGGCCTGGTCGATGGCACGCGCAAATGGGCCGAAGTCCCGGCGCTGACCGAAACCCAGGAACTCAGCCATTCAGACCCGAAAGTGCGTCAGCCGGTTTGGTATCGCTATTATAATGGCACCAGCCAGCTGCGTGACCGCGACTTTTCTTTGGCGCTCGATGTTGGCCTAGACGTGCTCGGCGGCGGCAATACCAGCTTGCTCTATGTGGCTTTGGTCGAAGAGCAAAAGGTCGCTGTGAATGCTGGGACGTTCGCCTGGACCGGTCTGCATGATGATGGCCCGGCGGTGATCTATGCCACGCCAAGCCCTGGTGTGACGATGGAAGAATTGGAAGCCGCCGTGATGGCTGAGATCAACGCTCTGCTCGAAACTGGCTTCAGCGATGAAGACGTTGAACGCGTGCGCAATTCGATGGCAGCCTCTGCGATCTATGCGCGCGACAATCAACAGAATATGGCGCAGCTGTTTGGCAGCTGGATGGCGATCGGTGGGTCGATCGAGGATCTGATGAGCTATGAAGATGATATCCGCGCGATCACGACCGAACAGGCGCTAAGCGCGGCGCGTCAGGTCTTTGCCGCGGACAATCATTATATTGAGGCGCATTTGCTGCCCGAAGAAGGGGAGTTTTAATCATGCGTCTATCTTTTCTGATGAGCACAGCCGCAGCGGCGCTGACGCTGACCGCTTGTAACACCTCCGTTCCAACCGAAGAGACCTTGGGCGCTGACGTGTCGGCGTTAGAGGTCGAGGCATCCGAGGCTCAGGAGCCTGCGTTACAGGTCGAGGTTCACGACGGCGAATTCGCGACCATCCAGCAATTCACCACGCCGGGCGGTGTTTCGGTGTGGTTGGTCGAAGAGCCTTCGATTCCAATCTTGTCCTTGCGCATGGCCTGGCAAGGCGGTGAGACCAATGACCCGGTCGGCCAAGAAGGTCTGACCAATGCCATGGTCTATCACATGAATGAAGGTGCCGGAGACCTTGACGCACAAGCCTTTTTCAAAGGCATGGAAGAGCTGAATATGAGCTTCTCGTGTGGTTCGGGCAATGAGAACACCTATTGCAACGCCTCTATGCTGACCGACAATGCGGACGAGTCATTTGGCATGATCGCCCTGGCATTGTCGGACCCACGTTTCGATGATGGCCCGTTTGAGCGCTTCCAGCGGGAACAGGAAGTTGGTCTGCAGACGCGCGAAACCAATGCCCGTTATCTCGCTTCTCGGGCCCGAGCTGCAGCGCTCTATCCCGACCATGCTTATGCCCGCGAAACCAGCGCTGAGAGCCTCGCGGCGATGACCCAAGACGCCATGCGCGCCCAAAAAGACCTGCTCATGGTCAAAGAGGGCATGTTGGTGACTGCAGTGGGGGCAATGTCGCCTGAACAGCTGGCCCCGCTCATCGACGCCGCCGTCGCAGGTCTGCCTGACACCAGCGAGACCGTGGAGACTGACGATGTCGTTCTCGCGGTGCCAAGCGCTGAGCCGATTACCGTGACGCTGCCACAGCCGCAAAGCCTGGTCACATTCGCAGCCCCGGCGATGCGCCGCGATGACCCGGATTTCTATACCGCTGTGGTCCTCAATTACACATTTGGGGGTGGCGGGTTCCAAAGCCGATTGATGCAGGATTTGCGAGTCGATAAAGGCCTGACTTATGGCGTCTACACCAATGTCAGCAGCGACGAGAAAATGCAGCTGTGGAGCGGTGGTGGTCAAACCAAGAATGAAAGCGCTGGTGAGTTCATCGCAGGCGTCAAAGAGAATATGGAAAAAATGGTCGCCGACGGCATGACCGAGCAAGAGCTCGAAGATGCCAAGGCCTATTTGACCGGGTCTTATCCGCTTGGATTTGACTCCAACGCCAAAATCGCCGCGCGCATGATGGGGGTTCGCTTAGACGAGCTCCCGGTCGACTTTTTTGACAAGCGCAACGCGATGGTCGATGCGGTGACATTGGACGACGTGAATCGCGTCGCCGCTGAATATCTCAATCCTGAGAATTTCACCTTCGTTGTGGTTGGCGAACCGCAGGGCCTGGACGGATAAGTCTTGGCCGGGATGACGAGCTTCAGAAAGGCGCAGGACGGGTCCTTGCGCCTTTTTGTGATCATTGTCCCGATGGCAGTGTTTATCAGCGCGGCGGTTGCCAGCCTGATCAATCTGGACGCTTTCTTTGCCTTTGCGAAATCCATAAATGATTGGATCCTAGCGACCTTCTCGACCGTCATTTCCTGGGCCGTGTTCGGCTTTGTGCTGACCTGTCTCGCGGTGGTCGTCTCGCCGCTCGGCAAAGTGACGATTGGCGGCGCAGGCGCCACACGCACGCTGAAGCCATGGAGTTGGTTCTCGATCACGCTGTGCACGACGATTGCCATTGGCATCTTGTTCTGGGCCATGGCTGAGCCGCTTTACCATCTCTATGACCCTGGCGGCGCAGCGCGAGGGATAGAGGCAGGCAGCGGCGCGGCCAAACAGTTCAGTCTGGTCAGCCTGCTCATGCATTGGACGATCTCGCCTTATGCCATCTACACCGTCGCGGCGCTGACCTTTGCGCTGGCCTATCACAATCTCGGCAAGCCTTACTCGGTTTCAGGCCCGTTCGTGGCGCTGCTCGGACGTCCTCTGCCGGTTCCCATGGCAGCAGGATTGGACGCGGCCATTCTGTGGGCTTTGGTCATGGGCATGGCGGCCTCGCTGGGTGCGGGGATGTTGATGCTGTCCGGCGGCGTGGCCAGTATGACCGGGCTGAGCAGCGGGCCACTGACCTTGGCTTTGGTCGCGGGAGCGATTGCGATTGTCGTCCTGATCAGTTCGCTCACGGGCTTGTTGCGCGGCATTCGAATCCTGTCCGAAATCAATACCTGGTTCTTTTTCGCATTGGTCGCTTTCATCGTGGTGTTTGGGCCGTTGCGAGAGATGCTGGTGCAAGGCGGCCAAGCGGCTCTAGGCTATGCAGGTGGATTTCTCGACCGATCTCTGCTGATCGGATCCGCCAGCGGCGATCACGAATGGGCGAAGAGCTGGACGACCTTCTATTTCGCCAATTGGCTGGCTTGGGCACCGGTCACGGCGATGTTCTTAGGGCGTATCGCGCGCGGCTATAGCGTGCGCGCTTTCGTGCTGGTCAATCTCGTGTTGCCCGCCTTGTTTTCAGTCGTCTGGATGAGCGCATTTGGGGTCTTCGCGATGGAGACGGAACTCGCTCAGAGCGGCGTGCTGAAGGAAACCCTCGACGCAGACGGCCCAGAAGCGGTGATGTTCGTCGCTTTAGAGTATTTGCCGATGACCAGCATCATGATCCCGGCTTTGCTTCTGGTTTCGTTCATTTCCTATGTCACGGCCGCGGACAGCAATACCGAAGCGATCTCGCAAATCTGCAAAACCCACACGCACGCGATGACCGAAGAAGATGAAACCGAACCAAGTGCGCCACGTCTGAAAATCCTCTGGGTGATCCTGCTCTGCGTGATGGCCTGGATCATGGTGGCGTTTAGCGGGATTGATGGCGTGCGGATGTTGTCCAATGTTGGCGGGTTGCCAGCTTTATTTGTCGTTCTAGGGCTACAAGTCTGTCTGCTCCGCATGGTGTTCCAAGCGAGCGCGCTAAATCAACGCCGTGAGCTGTCCCAGGACACATAGGCAAACGGCTTAAGTCTTACAGACCATCGAGCGATTTCAGCTCTGTGGCGATGCCTTCCAAATTCTCGCGGATCCGTTTCAAGCCACCTCCGCGCCCCTCATGGATCACCAGCTGTTTCCAAGGCAATTCTTCAGGTTCTGGGCTGCGCACGACGAGATGCCCCGACCGGGGCAAGGCATTCGACAAAAGCTTCTGAGACAGAGCGAATCCTGCCTGTTCATCATAGGCGCCGTTTCGAGCGTCGGCCTCGAAATTCGATTGTTCCGACCGCCCGACCGTGTTGAACAAGACCGAGAGTTCTGGCCGTTTTTCGTCGCTCACTTGCTCATGCATGACTTGATTGAGCAGTTTCACGCCGCGCAGTGAATACGCATCCGGGTGCATCGGCGTCAGCACCCGGTCTGCCGCTTCCAGCGCGCAGCGGGTCAGGAATGTCGCATTCGGGTTGGTATCGAAGACGATCAGGTCATACTCACTGCGAAAAAAATCAATCATCCGCCGAAAATTCGCGCCGACGACGGCCAGAGACTCTTGGCTGGGTGCAAAGGCGTATTTTGAGATTTCGAACTGCCCAGAGATCAAATCAAACCGCCCGGCCGGGGCATTGTCGCCGGTGAGCAGATTGTGGCAGATCACGTCGCGCCCCACTGGTTCGAAGGGTTCAGTGCTGATTTGCGTCCAGTTCTCTGCGGGTGAAGTTGTATCGTAGGCGTGCAGGCGCGAGCGTTCGAATAGGGAAATCACCGATTTGTCCCGCGCGGCGCTGGCATCGGCATGATCCATGTCGAAAAAGGTCTGGGTCAAATTGTATTGCGGATCCAAGTCAATTAGCAGCGTTCGCCCACCAATGCTGGATTGCCAAGCGCCAAAGACCTGACTGGCGATGGTGGTCTTACCGACCCCACCTTTCAGGTTCATCACAGAAACGACCGGGCAACGCCGTTCATAACGGGCTTTGACACCCGCCACGAGGCGATCCAATGCGCCTTCGTCACTCAAGGAGTCAGTCAGCTGGTCAGCAAGCGCGTTCTGGAACTGTTTCGAGAGCCGCGCATTGTCCGCCCGGATCGGGAACAGGGTCAATCCACGGTCAATAGCGCGGGCCAATTGCGCCTGCACGGCGCGCGACCTGATCGAAGACGCTGAGACCAAGACAACCATGCCAAATGCGTTGTCAATTGCGGCATTGACGGTGTCTGGCTCCATATCTTTGGTGCCAGGTGGCGTGTACCAAGTGGGGATCGCAGCCCGCCGCATAGCCTCATGCACTTGCAACAGCGGATCCACGTCGCGATGGCCATGAGCAATAAAAAGCTGAGACATATAGAATAAATCCGTCCGGGAGGCTTTTTTACTTTGCTACCCTGATTATCGCATCTGAGCCACACTTTCCTGTCATATCCGCTTACGAAAGCTTGATTGTGTGACTTTGCCTGTGCATAAAGCGCGACCTTAAGGAGATACCCATGACTTGGACGCCCAGCAGCTGGCGCGCACGGCCCGCAAAGCACATTCCGGAGGATTATCCGGATCTTGAGCATTTGAAAGACGTGGAAGCGCGCTTGGCCGAGTTTCCGCCATTGGTCTTTGCCGGTGAGGTGCGGACGCTGAAGCAGCGCCTTGCCAGCGTGGCGGCAGGCGAAGCCTTTCTGCTGCAAGGCGGCGATTGTGCCGAGAGTTTCAAGGAATTTAGCGCCGACAATATTCGCGATACCTTGCGCGTTATGTTGCAAATGGCTGTTGTATTGACCTATGCGGCCTCAAAGCCCGTGGTCAAAGTTGGCCGATTGGCGGGCCAGTTCGGCAAGCCGCGTTCTTCCCCGATCGAAGAAATCGATGGTGTGACACTGCCATCCTATCGCGGCGACAATATTAACGGCATGGCGTTCACCGAAGACGCCCGCACGCCGGACCCTGAACGGCTCATCAAAGCCTATTCGCAGTCGGCCTCAACGCTCAACCTGGTGCGTGCGTTTACCCGCGGTGGTTACGCGGATCTGTCAAATGTCCACCAATGGATGCTCGGTTTTGTCGATCGCTCGCCGCTCGGAGCGCGTTATGAGGCGATGGCAGACAAGATTTCAGATGCGCTCGAATTCATGCGCGCTTGCGGCGTGACATCGCAAAGCGTGCCACAAATGGCGCAAGTTGAGGTCTACACCTCTCACGAAGCGCTCTTGCTGGGCTATGAAGAAGCGATGACGCGGATCGATTCCACGTCTGGCGAATGGTATGACACGTCGGCGCACATGCTGTGGATCGGTCATCGGACGCGGCAGGTCGATCATGCCCATGTCGAATTCTGCAAAGGCGTGAAGAACCCGATTGGCATGAAATGCGGACCAGGCCTCGAAGCGGACGAATTGCTCCGCATCATCGAAACGCTGAATCCAGACGATGAAGCGGGCCGCATCACCCTGATCTCTCGCTTCGGCGCGGATGGTGTGGAGGACGGGCTCGCCCCGCTCGCGCGCGCCGTCAAAGCCAGTGGCCGCACGGTGGTTTGGTCTTGCGATCCAATGCACGGCAACACGTTGAAGACCTCGACCGGCTTCAAGACGCGCCCGGTGGATCATATCCTGACCGAAGTCCGTCAGTTCATCGATGTAATGAATGCTGAGGGCTGTGTGCCAGGCGGCGTTCATTTTGAAATGACTGGCCAGGACGTCACCGAATGTATTGGTGGAGCCCAGGCAATTTCGGAAGAGGACCTGTCATCAAGATATCACACTCATTGTGATCCTCGACTAAATGGCGAACAGGCACTTGAACTTGCCTTCCTAATCGCAGAGAAGCTCCTCGAGATTAAGGAAACTTCTCCAATGCCTTCACGCGTAGCCGGATAAGCAGGACTTTAAACCATGACCCAGCGGGCATGGCCCGCTTGGGCGCGGGCCTCTGAAATACTAGACCTTTTGCGGCTGTCAGGGCCGATCGCGATCTCACGTCTATCGTGGATGCTGATGGGCCTGACGGATGCGATCGTGCTCGGCCAAGTCAAAGGCCAGGAGCATGAGCTTGCGTTCATTCTGAATTCCTGGTTGCCCATTGGGGTCACCTTGGGCTTCGGCATGGGCATTCTATTGGGCGTTCAAGTTCTGACGTCGGAATTGGTTGGTCGCGGTGAGCAACACTTGTCCGGACGGATCTTTCGGCGCGGAATGGCTTGGGCGGTCGGGCTCGGGCTATTGGTCACCCTGTCGACCTATCTGGCGGCCGCACCGCTGTTTGATTTCCTATTTGTTCAGATCAATCCCAATGAGGATATCAGTGCGTTGCTGTCGCCAGAGGAATTCGCGCAAGAGACGGCGTTGATTACGCAGATCCTTTCGCTCAGCCTGCTCGGCTTCATGATTTCAACGGTCTGTAGTTATTACCTGGAATCGCTGCGCCGACCGCTGATTGTGACGATCACGTCCTATCTCGGCGTGGGCGTCAATCTGGTCATCGATCTGGCGCTGGTGCTGGGCTGGTGGGGCATGCCGCAAATGGGCGGCGAGGGCGTTGCTTGGGCCACGGTTGGCTCTCGCTGGGCGATCACGTTCGCGTTGATCGGCTTTGTGATTTGGCTGACCCCAGCCTTGAAACCGTCGGAACCAGGGCCAGAAGATGAAGGCGCACGCCAAATTACTGTCGGTGGCGGGACCGCGATATCCAATGTCGCGGAATGGGGTGGGTTCAACCTAACCTATACGATCGCGGCTTTTGTCAGCGTCGCCGTCAACGCCGTGTACGGCTATTCGGTCCAGGTCATGGGGTTTTGCTTCATGTTCTTCCTCGGCATCGGCACAGCCACCAGCGTCCGGGTCGCCGAACATGTCGGGCGAGGCGATTGGCAGGGCGTCAAGGACGCTTCACGCCTCGGCGTCGCCGCCACGTTCGTCCTCGGTGCAGCGCTGGCGCTGCTGATCTATGTCTTCAAGGATCAGACGGCGTTACTGCTGGTCAATTCTGAGGCGAGCATTGATGGAACGCTTCTGGCACCCGCGATCGCAGCCATGCTAATCTATGCCGCTTTTGCCACGACATTTGATGGGCTACAGGCGACGGCCTCTATGGCTTTGCGCGCGCAAGGGATCGTTTGGTTGCCCTCAGCGATCCATATTGCGTCATTCTTCTTGCTGATGATCCCGCTCTGCTACGCTATGGCGGTGACCATGGGGCGTGGGGTGCAAGGCATGATGGAAGCGGTGACCATCACGCTTCTGGTTGCAGGTGGTCTGCAATGGGGCCTCTTAGAATGGAAAACGGCGCGCCGCTAAAAGCGACGCGCCGTTTAAAAGAGTCGCTGTTACAGCGATAAGACCCTAGATGTCTTTCAGTGCCGATGCCGGACGGAAAGCTGCAGAGGTTTTCTCTTTAATCTTGATCGTCTCGCCCGTTGCCGGGTTGCGACCCTCGCGTGCACCGCGGGTTTTCGCAACGAAAGTTCCGAAACCAGCAATCGCGACGGAGTCACGGCTTTTCACCGCGCCTGCGATAGAATCAAAGACAGCATCTACAGCGCGTCCGGCTTCAGCCTGAGACATGCCGGCAGAATCTGCCACTGCTTTGGTCAGTTCACCCTTGTTCATTGGGTTCTCCCTTAGTTCAACGGCGAAAGTTGCCGTTGGGGGCATTGTTCATGATTCGATTTGGCCGTGAATCCCGAAAACCCAATAAATACGGGCGATTCAGCCTTATTTTGCCAGAATCCACCCTTCTTCACAGCTTATTTCGTCAATTTCGGCCGCTGAGAGGGTTTCGGGCGGGCCAAACGCATCCGCCAATTTTCCCGCCGAATCGAGCGATTCGAGGTGTTCTGAGAGGGTTCTGACCTGTGCCTGGTCGAGAATCTCGCCTGATTTTGGCGTGACAGGAACGGTGCTCGGATAGACTTCGGCGAGGATGCAAGAGACTTCTGAAAGGTCGTCCGCCAGCAGCGTCTTAAACCCCGTTTCATACGGCCAAATCCGCGAATGTTCGATATTCTGCCGTAAATCGTAAACGGTCGGGATGCCTAGAAGAGCCTGAGAGCCGACGGCCCCGGCCCCAAGCAATTGCCAAACTGATTTCGGAGAGGCTTTGAATTGCGACCGGATCCAAGCCTCACTGCGGCGATGTTCTCGCAAGGACCCTGCAGCTGAGAAGTCTCCCTTTTTCATCGCCAAGGTCGAGGCCTGATCCCGTTTCGTCGTGCCCCAAAACGGATGCGCGCCCTTGGAAATCGCATAGTTCAACCCAGCCGCAATCGCAAAACGCGCATTGGAATTGTCCGGCTTCTCTTTCACCTTAGACGCGAGATGCTCGTACATCACCCGCCAGGCTGGTAGTCCTGGCTTGCTCAAGCCGGCGGCATCAGCAGTTCCAGCTGGATACCCAAAGGCAAAATCAAATCCAACAAGAACCTTGTCGCCGCGTGCGATGAGTTTTTCCAAAAGCTGCGATATCAGTGAACGAGCTTCTAAGCGGGTCTTGGGATTGACGCTGGTGAACTGAAATTTCAATCGCGCATCGCGTGCACGCAGGCCAATCCAGATAGAATTCGCGCCTGTGGTCGGTTTGGCCGCAGCGCTCCAATCGACCACCATATAGGCGTCAAACAGGCGGCTCATTTGGTCATTCTCGTGCAGCGATTCTGATGCAGCATCAAATTGCTCAAATGGAATAAAGTATTGCTGAGGGTTTTTATTTTAAAAACTGAGTTGAGCATTTTGTATGTTTTGCTGGGTAACTTGGGGACGTATGATGAGGACGATCACAAAACTCTTATTGCCGTTATGCTTGGGTTTGACCAGTTGCGGCGTCGGGGACTACCGAGACATTTCACGGACGGTTTCAGCTGAAGAATGGTCTCACGTCTCTTTCGGGGAGATCATTCACAAGCACTTCGATGAGCGATTGATACAGACCGTATTGGCCACGCCTCCAGAAAATTTGTCCCCGGGCGATAGCACAGTAGCGGGCTACGCATATCTCAATGGGATCGGAACAAATGTAGACGCGAGCAAAGGGTTTTCGCTGCTTGCCAGTGGGTGTGAGCGCGATCATCAGAGGGCGTGCGCATTGCAAGCCTATTATTTGCTTTTGACCGAGTCAGGCGAAACCCACCGCGCCGCCATTCAATTAGCCGAAAAAGCGTGCGAACACGGTAATGACTGGGGGTGTACAACGGCAGCGTCAGCATACAGTTCCGGAAGGGGCACAGCCGTCGATGCGGATAAAGTGAGGAAATTTGCTGACCGCTCTTGTGAGCGTGCGAAAGAGATGGTGTGTTCAGAGGCTGCGAGGTTTGCTTTGGCGGTCGACCCGCCACACGGGATGCCACTCCTGATATCATCGTGTGACGCGGGCAATCCCTCCGCGTGCTACAATGTCGGTTTTGCTTATCAGCGCGGAGCATATGTCGCCAAGGACGAGCCTCACGCAGCCGTTTACTTCGACAAAGCTTGTGAACTCGATCATGGCTTGGGCTGCGCGGCATTCATTATGCTTCGACAATACGGTCATGCTGAGACCGACAAACCAGAATGGTATGTTGAGAACGCAACGCGGGAGTGTCGGGCCGGGAATCTGGATGCCTGCCAATTGATGAACAGTCTGTTCTCCCACGAGACGCCCACCGGCTTTCGGCCAGACCCGTCGCGAAGCCTCTATTATTCGGAACTTGGTTGCAATCTCGGTGACCTCGATATGTGTCGCTGGGCGGGTGACAAACATCGCGATGGTATTGGCACAGAGAAAAATCCCCAAAGAGCCTACACCTACTATGACCGCATTTGTCAGTCGAACGCAGGCATCGAGAGCGACTTGGGGTGCCAATATGCCGCCAACTTGAATCTAACAGGGAATGCCAAAACCAAGACGGATAAAGCGCTTGATGCCTGTAGTCGCGGCGGCGCGATGTCTTGTCGAACTGCGGCATGGAGCTACACCACGGGCAAGGAAGTGCCGGTTGATCTGCAACGCGGAATGTCTTTGTTTGAGCGAGCCTGCGATGGGCACGATGCTGCCGCATGCTTGGACCTGGGCCAGTTTCATGAATGGGCCCAATTCGGTGTCGAGGAAAACAAGCCCAAGGCCCGCACTTATTATGTGAAGGCGTGCCGCCTGAACCATCCATTCGGCTGTAAAGAACTGGAACGATTTGACGGTAGTCGCGGTTAATCTCGCGGTATAGATCTGAGCCCGGTCGAACCGGCGTCAAACAGGTGGCTCATTCGAATTTTAGACCCGCGATGGGCTCTAATAGTCTGCAAATCTCTTCGGTGCGCGCGTGCGCAGCCTGTATCGATTGCAGAGCGGCTTCGCGATTTTCCCGTTTCAGCTCGAGCAGGTCGATCGCTGCTTGACGCTTGGCGGCGTCGAGATGAATCTCGTCGCTCAGGTCTTTTTCCAATTGCGAGATTTCCTCGCCGTCTTCGAGCAGAGCGATCAGCGGGACGGTTTCGACCAGAAAATGCGTGTGAATGGTGCGCCGTAACTCGATATCGCGTATCTCAAACAAGCGTTCGCGATTGCGTTCATAGATCGCGGTCTCGCGAGCGGCGGTGCGAAACAGGCGCATCGTTACGTCGCCCCAACGTTCGCCAATCTCCATTGAAGCAAAGGCCCGGTCCAGGACCCGGTCGACCGAGGCGAGGATTTCACCGAAAAACCGCGCCGCGTCGCGTTCACGGCGTTTTTGGCCGAGCCGGTCTTGCACCAGCTCGGCCACCAAAGCGCCGCCTGTCGCCAGCAATGCCCCGAGCGTAACGGCCAATAACGTGTCGAGATTATCGATGAAGTCGAAAATACTGTTACGCATCGGCGGATGCCCCGGGGCGGCTTAGGCTCTAGCTGAGCTTGACCAGCATTTTGCCGGTATTTTTGCCTGAGAACAGCCCCATAAAAGCATTTGGTGCGTTCTCGATGCCTTCCATAACGGTCTCTTCGAACTTCATCTGACCGCCAGTGATCCAGGTGACCATATCGCGTTGGAAGTCCGGCAGCATGTCTGCGTGGGTCGAAACGATGAAGCCGCGGATCTGCAACTGTTTGCCAACAATCTGAATGACATTATTCGGGCCAGGCCGTGGCTCAGTGTCATTATACTGAGAGATCATGCCGCAAATCGCCATGCGGGCGAATGGACGGGCACACTCAATTGCTGCTTGGAAATGGTCACCGCCAACATTGTCGAAATAGACATCAATGCCTTTGGGGGCTGCTGCGCGGAGGGCCGCGAGCAGCCCTTCATAATTACCCGCCGCGCGATAATCGATACACTCATCGGCGCCGAGCGATTTGACCAAAGCGCATTTTTCATCGCCGCCGGCTGAGCCAATGACGGTGCAGCCTTTAATCTTGGCGATCTGAACGACAGCCGACCCGACAGCACCAGCCGCGCCGGACACAAAGACCACGTCGCCTTCTTTCAGCTCAGCGACCCGCAAGATCCCTGCATAGGCGGTGAGACCCGGCATGCCGGCAATGCCCAAAAACGCGCTGTCCGGCAGACCGGTATCGCCGGGTAGTTTCTGCGCCATCACAGCTTCAGGCGCCGCCGTCCAGGCCTCGCGCCATCCAGCCATCGACTGAACCAGGTCGCCTTCGGCATAATCTGGGTGATTAGACGCCGTGACGCGGCCAACGGCGCCGCCTTGCAAAACTTCGCCAATCTGGAAGGGCGGGACATAGCTTTCCCGATCATACATCCGTCCGCGCATATAAGGGTCGACCGACATCCAGGAATTGCGCACTTGAATTTGACCTGGGCCAGGTTCTGGCGCGTCATTGGCGACGACGGCGAAATCGCTGGCTTGCGGCTCGCCGACAGGGCGTTTGGCGAGGGTCCAATCTTGAGATGAAATAGCTGGCATTGAGAGATCCTTCCTATTGTTTCCATTGATATGTGTACGCTGCCGCGTCGGAAGCAAAGAGGCGACTGTAAGAATTCGCAATGCCTTTTGATGCGTCTTACCGCTATGTTCAGTTGCCTTCGACTCACGCAAAGTGCGATGGAGCGGTTCAAGCGTGGAGTATCACTATGGCAGGTCTGAAGACCGGACTCGTCGGAGCAGGCGTATTTGGCGGCTATCATGCCGGTAAAATCGCTGGGTCTGAGATGACTGAGTTTGTCGGCATTTTCGATCCTGATGCGGCGCGTTGCGCGGCCTTAGCAGACCAGCATGGTGTGAAAGCCTTTGTCGATCAGGCCGCATTATTTGCCGCATGCGATGCAATTTTGGTGGCTTGCCCTGCAATCTATCATGAAGCGGTGGTCAAAGCGGCTCTGGACGCCGATTGCCATGTCATGGTCGAAAAGCCGCTCGCACTGACCGGCGCTGCGGCGGATGCCTTGGCCACACTCGCGGACGCAAAGGGACGTGTGCTGCAAGTCGGCCACCAGGAACGATTTGTCCTCGAAGCCATGGGCCTGTTCGAAATCCCAGAAACGCCAACTATGATCCAAGCTTGGCGTATGGGGCCTCCGGCGCCGGATGGCCGGGCTGGGGATGTTTCGGTGATTTGGGATCTGATGACCCATGATCTCGACATGGTCGGCAAACTGATGGGCCAAGCGCTGACCGTCGAAGCCACAGGTCGCCGCGCGCACACGGACCACATTGATGAATGTACCGCGCAGCTTCACTTTGCCATTGGCAGCGCTGAGATTACCGCCAGCCGGTGTCATACCGAACGCGATCGCCGCATGGTGCTGACTTATCCGTCGGGCACGATCGCGATCAATTTCCTCACACGAGAGATTGAAAACACCACACCATTTGCCGTCAGAGGGGATGTTTCTGACGCACTGCCGGATCCGCTGGGTGCTGCGGACGAGGCCTTCTTTGCAAGCGCGCTTGGGGCGCGCGCTTGTGCTATACCCGGGCGCGAAGCCGCGCTCGCTGTTCACATGGCCGAGCAAGCAGAGCTGTCGGCCCTTCACACAATAGGAGCCTGAACCATGGCTTATTCTAACCCCGACGCTTCTGTTTTGATCGACTTACCTGTCGATGCGCCGATCCAGTTGTTTGATCTCAAGACCCAGCAAGCGCAAATCCGCCCCGCGCTCGAACAGCGCTGGATTGATATCTTGGATCATGGCCGTTTCATCGGCGGCCCAGAGGTCACGGAGTGCGAAGAAAAACTCGCCGCCTTTACCGGCGCGGCTGACGTTGTCGCGGTCGGATCAGGCACGCAGGCTTTGGTCATGCCGCTCTTGGCCATGGGCATTGCGGAAGGCGATGCGGTATTTATTCCTGGGTTTACTTATAATGCGACGGCGAACGCGGTGCTGCTTTCAGGCGGCTATCCGGTCATCGTCGACATTGACCCCAAGACCTTCAACATGGACCCGGCCGATCTGGTGCGGAAGATTGATCAAGTCAAAGCCGAAGGCCGCCTGACGCCGCGCGCGATTATGCCGGTCGATCTTTATGGCCTTCCAGCCGATTATTCCGCCATTCAAGCTGTCGCGGACGCCCATGGATTGCGCGTCATCGCGGATGGCGCGCAGGCCTTTGGTGGCAAAGATCAGGGCCGCTGGGTCGGCAATCTTGCGGAAATCACCGCCACCAGTTTCTATCCCACCAAGTCGCTTGGCGGTTATGGCGATGGCGGCGCTATCCTGTGCCAGGACAAAGATTTTGCCGAGCGGATGCGGTCTATCCGCTGGCACGGCACGGGCGACAATCGCAAAGAGTCGATCCGGGTGGGAATAAATGGCCGCTGCGACTCGATCCAATGCGCCGTCGTGTCTGAGAAACTAAACCTATTCGAAGCCGAGCGGGAACGCCGCATCGCCGCCGCTAGCATCTATAATGAGCGTTTGGCAGGCGTCGTTGGTCTGCAAGAGGCGCTGGAAGGCCAAGAGAATGGCTACGGCCTCTACACCGTACGCGTGCCGAACCGGACCGATGTGCGCGCCAAGCTTTCCGATGCAGGCATTCCAAGTGGTATCTATTACGACATGGCGATCCACCAGATGCCCGCCTTTGCCCACTTTGCCGAACTGGGCAGCTTGCCCGTCTGTGAAGCTGCGGCCGAGGACAGTTTGAGCTTGCCGATGCATCCGTATTTGTCTGCAGGACAAGTGCACAAAGTTTGTGATGTGCTGATTGAGGTGGTCGGCGCTTAATCTGTAAAAATGGAATCATCTTGTTTTCCGCAGATACCTGCGAAAGCAGGTATCCATGGACGGCAGGTGCCCCATGTGCGCTGAGTGAGTATGGTCCTTGGACACCTGCTTTCGCAGGTGTCGGCGGATTTTGAGGGCGGGCCTAAATCGCTCTAAACCTCCGCGATCAACTCCACACCCTGATTGCGAACATTGCCAACCGCAGCCCCCACGACCCAAGCGTGCATATCCTCCGTCGGAAAGGGTTCGAACAAATCCTCCACATCCCGATCTGACGTATCCAGCCAACGTTCGTAATTGGCCGGGTCGAGGATCACCGGCATACGCGTATGCAAGCCCGCCATCAAATCGTTCGGCGTTGTGGTCAGAATGGTGAATGTATCGATCTGCGAGCCATCAATCGTTGCCCGATCCCACAAACCGGCAAAGCAAAACCAACGGCGATTGCGCAGACCGATTGCAAACGGCGTCTTGCTGCCTTTAGGTCCCGTCCATTCATAGAAACCGCTGACCGGGACCAGGCAGCGTTTGTGTCGAAAGCTGCCGCGGAACGTATTTGACGTCGCAACGGATTCGCTGCGCGCGTTAAAGGTCGAGAACTTCTTCTCTGACAGCGGTTTGCGCCACCAGCTCGGCACCAGGCCCCACATGGCCGGGGCCATATGCCGGGCGCCTTCCGGCACGTCTTCATCTTCGCTGGCGATGCGGACAATCGGGACGATTTGCGTCGGCGCAATATTGTAAGCCGGAGCAGGCGGATCGATCCCAGCATACTCAAACAGGTTGAGATAGGAGCTATATTCCTCCCAGCTAACGCCATGACGAAAAAATCGTCCACACATTGTCCTGTCCCCTAGGTCTTACTTAGTCGACCTTCACCACCCGATTTGGGTTCATAATGCCGGTTGGGTCAAGCGCCTGTTTAATCGCTTTCATCGTCGCCGTCGCAGCCGGCGGGCGAAGGGTCTCGAGCTCATCGCGCTTCAATCGCCCGACGCCGTGCTCGGCACTAATCGATCCACCAAACGCCATCGCTTGCGCATGGACGATTTCGGTGATCTCGGCCGCATGATTGCTCAACACTTGCGCGGTGGCATGTTTTGGCTCGCAGGCCGAATAATGCAGATTGCCGTCGCCGACATGACCGAAGGCAATAATTTCAGCGCTTGGCGAGACATTGAGGATAGCGGCCTGCGTCGCGTCTAAGAAAGCAGGAATTTGCGAGACCGGGACGGCCACATCATGATTGATCGCGGTGCCATAGGCGCGCTTGGACAGCGGAATGCTTTCGCGAATGGTCCAAAAACTCTGGGCCTGGCTGAGGGTTTCTGCGATCAAGGCGTCTTCAGCGAGTCCTTGCTCAAATGCGGCTTGTAGGGCCGTTTCCATCACTTCGCGGGCATGTGCCTCGCGCGCCATCGAGATTTCGCACAGGACGCGCCAAGGCAAATCCGATGGATTGGGATCGCGCACATCCGGCATTTCGGATCGTACCATTTCGATGGCATTGGCCGGAATGATTTCGAAACTAGTGACGGTATCACCTGCATGGTCGCGGGTCAGCGCGAGCAGGGCGACAACATCCTCGGCGCTTTTACAACTGATCCAAGCCGTGGTCCGTGCGACTTTCGGGAACAGTTTCAATGTTGCTGCGGTGATGATGCCAAGCGTGCCTTCGGCGCCTGCGAAAATGTGTTTGAGGTCATAGCCGGTATTGTTTTTACGCAAGCCGGACAGGCCGTCCCAAATCTCGCCGCTTGGCAGCACGACTTCCAATCCCAAAATCAAATCCCGCATCATGCCGTATCGCAGCACCGCCACGCCGCCCGCATTGGTTGAGATGAGCCCACCAATCGTCGCCGTGCCTTCGGAACCGAGTGAGAGGGGGAATAATCGATTGGCGTTGTCCGCCGCCTCTTGCGCGTTCACCAAGGGCGCACCTGCTTCGATGACCAGCGAATTGTTTATCGGGTCGACCGCCCGGACGGTCTGCATCCGCCGCATCGACAGCGTCACTTCGCCATGCGGCGTACCTGCATCGACTAAGCCGGTATTGCCGCCTTGAGGCGTAATGGCGACGCCATGCTGGCCGCACAGCTTGACCAGAGCGGCGACCTCTTCGGTCGATGCTGGCAGAGCGAGAAAAGGGGTATGACCGCGATAGGTGCCGCGCCATGGGGTTGCCACATCTTCGAGGCTTTCGGCATCCATACGCCAGCCTTTATCACCGAGCAGCGATTTGGCTTCGCTCAAGAATTCAGTCGTCAGGTCCATGCCAGCAGTCTACGCCGGTTTTGCCGCGCGCGTAAGTCGGTCATTTATCGCTTCGCCAAGGCCGGTTTGCGGAATCGGCGCGACGGCAATGCGTTCATATTGGTTGTCTAATGTTCTCAGCATGGCGAACAAGTTCGCCGCCGCTTCGGTCAAATCCCCCGAGGCCGACAGGTTGAGCGCGCCATCACGCGCGCCGAATGCCAAGTAGGCTTCATCTGCTTCGGGCGTTTCAACGTTCAGTCGCAACTGCGCCTGCGGTGCGTAATGCCGCAAGAGCTGGCCTGGAGACTGTGGGGCGTCTGGGTTGAGCGCAGGGCGCAGCAGGCCTGGCCAGACGGACTCAATCTCATCGGCAGCTAGCGTTCCTGGCCGCAGCAGAGCCGGCGTATCGCCGCGCGCGTCGATAATCGTCGATTCAATGCCCGCTGCGCTGCTGCCGCCGTCCAAGATGAGGTCGACTTTCGTCGCCATATCTTGGGCCACGTGGTCGGCTTTTGTCGGACTGATTTGGCCGCTCGGATTGGCAGATGGGGCGACGAGAGGCGCGCGAAAGGCCGAAAGCAAAGCCTGGGCGACCGGATGGGCTGGCACGCGAAGCGCGATACTGTCTAAGCCGGCGCGGGCAAGGTCACAAACGGTGCCCGTTGGCGCAATGTTGACGACCAAGGTCAAAGGACCGGGCCAAAACGCCTCTACGAGCGCGCGGGCCTGTGCGCTGAACAGGCCCTCCTGTTCGGCCATGTCGAAATCAGCCACATGGGCAATTAGCGGATTAAATTGCGGACGCGCTTTGGCGGCGTAAATCCTCGCCACGGCTTCAGCATCGGCCGCGTTTGCAGCGAGGCCATAGACTGTCTCTGTCGGCATCGCGACGAGCTTGCCTGCGCGCAGCATATTTGCGGCGCGGGCGATCGTCTCTGGTGAAGGTGTGACGGTTTCGGCGGTCATCCGGCGGACATATGAGCCTCGAGGCGAAACCGCAATGTCTAACCGCTGCTTTGGTCTATCGCTTAATCGGTGCGGGTCGCCTCGACGACAACATCGACTGTGACATCTTCCGACACCCAATCGGCATTCGGGTCAGAGCTTTGCCCCAAGTCCAACGCGGTGCGTTGGAACACCGCTTGGCCGGTCATCTGCGCTTGGTTGCCATCGATTTGCAGGGTGAAGGGGAAGTCCGCATCGACCGTGATATCTTTCAGCGTGAGACGGGCCGTCGATGTGTAAGACGTGTCGCCATTGGCTGCGATGTTCAGGATTTCCACACTCGCCGTCGGGAAAGCCCCGGTATTGAACCATTCCGGTGAGGGTAGGCTGTCGGTATAGAGCTTCTGGTTGGCCGTTGCACCGACGGTCGAGACAGTGACTTGCACTTCAGCAACTTCTGGGGCGTCTGGATCAAACTGAATTGCAGCATCCCAATTGGAGAAGGTGCCGGAAAACACATTGCCATCATGCGTGCCGGAGAACGTGATCGAGGACGCGTCAGGATTGACCGTCCAATTCGGCGCAAATTCAGCCTCGGCCGAGACAGCTTGGCCGGAGCCAGACAGCATCGAGAGCACGGGAGACGCGCCTGCGACGACAATCAAAATACCGAGCGCGCTGCCAAATGCCGTCACTGCGCCGCGTCCAGGGGCTGCTGGTTTGTCGGTCTTCCCGAACAAGCCCGGAAGCATCCGTTTCAAGACGCCTTCTTCGGCGCTGATTTCATGCTTGATGGCGCCTGCGACATGTAATGCGAGCAAACCGAAGGCGACCCAAGCGAGCTTGCTGTGAATGAAATTGACGACGCCGCTGGCGCTTTCGGTTTTTAGCCCGTCCACGAAAGGTACGTCTGGCCAACTGATCAGCCCGTAGAGGACCGTCGGGACATCCAGTTTCACACTCACCGAACTGTACAGCCAGCCGGTCAGCGGCAGAGCGATCATCAATCCGTAAAAGCCAAGATGTACGAGATGGCTGGCCGTCTTCTCCAAACCATTCATGTCATCCGGCAAAGGGGGCGGCGGGTTCATCGCCCGCCAAATTATGCGCGCCACAGAGAGCAATAAGATCGTAATGCCAACCGATTTATGCATCTGGTAGAGGAAGTACTGCCCTGGTGCCCCATCCGGCAGATCAGACATATACCACCCGCCAAAGATCATTCCCAGAATGGCAAGCGCGATGACCCAGTGCAGCGTGATCGCGACACTGGAATATCGCTCAGAGGGCGCGCTCATGATTATTCGTCCTGCAGGAATTCGCCGGAGAATTCGACCGTGACCGCATCCGAAATGTTCGGGATATAGGCGGCCATGCCAAACTCAGACCGCTGGACGGTAGTGCTGGCATCAAAGCCGATCACATCGCGCTCACCAAACCAAGGCGGATTGGCCACGCCATTATAGCTGACGTCGAGTGTCACAGGCTTTGTGACGCCGAGCAGCGTCAGGTCGCCGGTGACCGTACCGGTCAAGTCGCCGGTCCGTGCAATGTCCGTGGCGACGAAGGTGATTTCCGGGAATTCATCCGCATTCAGCCATTTGGCGTCGCGCGAGACGTCTTCATTCCAGCTTTCCCATTGGCTATCTGCATGGCCAGCTTTGTAGTCGCCTGGATAATTGGTCTCGACCGCCATCGGATTGATGGTGAAGGTCAAGCTTGAGGCTTCGGGGTCAGCTGGATCGAAACTCAGGTCGCCATCGAATTCGGTGAAGCTGATGCGATAGTCAGAAATCCCGCCTGAATGACCGACTTTGACGGTCATGAAGGCATGGTTCTTTTCCAGCGAATAAGTTGCTGCGGCCACTTCGGCGAGCAGCGGGTGAAGCTCAGCATCGGCAGATGTCGCTGCTGCGTCCGTTGGCGGCGTTGGCGCATCTTCTATGGCGGCAGGGTCGGAACTGCCGCCACAAGCGGCCAGTGCGAGCGCGCTCGCGCCGCCGATAATCAGTGTTTTCAAAGACATTGTCTTCAGGTCCTCTTGCAATTTGGCGACAGCCTATTCTTCAGCTTGTAGGAATTCGCCCGAAAATTCGATCACAACTTCATCCGAAATCACACCGCCAAGCGAGGTGTTGCCGAAGTCTGAGCGATTAATCGTGGTTGAAGCGGTAAATCCGATCACGTCGCGCTGACCAAACCAAGGGGGATTGGCGACCCCGCCATAAGACACGTCGAGCGTAACCGGCTGAGTGACGCCCAAGAAGGTCAGGTCACCTGTGACCGTACCGGCGAAATCGCCGGTCTGGCTGACTTCGGTCGAATTGAACGTAATGGTTGGGAATTCACCCGCATTCAGGAATCGCGGATCATTGGCCAATTCGGCTTCCCAATCGACTTTTTTGGCAGGATCAGGGTAATTCGTGTTCATCGCGGTTGGGTTGATCGATACGGAAAGCTGCGATTCGGCAGGCGATTCGGCATCGAAGACCAAATCTGCGTCAAAATCCGTAAAGTTCACCGTATAGCCAGAAATGCCATTGTGCTTGACGGTCCATGTTAGGAAAGCGTGTGTCTTTTCAAGGTTGTACAACCCAGAAGCGACGCCTTCCAAAGTCGGTTCGGCTTGGGCGGGCAGGATCGCGGCCATTAGACCCGCGGCGAAGACTAGTTTGCGCATGGGGAACTCCTTTTTTCCTGCGCCAAAACGTAGCGTGGGATTTCTTCTTGGCCAGTCACGTTATATGAAAACTAGCAATATAACTCTTATGCTGGAGCTGCATGATCCATGGCCTATACGCCACCTGTTTCCGATATCGCTTTCGCTTTGAACCAATTAGCGGGCCTCAGCACGTTTGAGGGGCACGCAGCATTTGAGTCTTACGATCCGGATTTGATCGACCCGATTTTGGATGAAGCCGGCAAACTTGCCCGCGATGTCTTGGCCCCATTGAACCAATCCGGTGACAAAGCGGGGGCAAAACTCACCGACACAGGCGTGATCTCTGCGCCAGGCTTTCCGGAGGCTTATGCGAAGTTTCGCGAAGGCGGTTGGATGGGCCTGTCAGCGCCGGAAGAATGGGGTGGGCAGGGGCTGCCAAAAGTCCTCGGCCTGGCGGTTATGGAAATGTTCCACGGCGCCAATATGGCGTTCGCCCTCTGCCCAATGCTCAGCTTCGGCGCGATTGAAGCGCTGCTCGCGCATGGCACGGATGAGCAGAAAGCCACTTATTTGCCGAAACTCGTCAGCGCGGAGTGGACCGGCACTATGAATCTTACCGAGCCGCAAGCCGGTTCGGATGTCGGGGCGTTGAAGACCAAAGCTATCCCGAACGGCGACGGGTCTTATTCGATTTCCGGCCAGAAAATCTACATCACGTGGGGTGATCATGATGTCGCTGAGAACATCATCCACCTGGTCCTCGCAAGGGTGCCGGATGCGCCAGCCGGGTCGCGCGGCGTGTCGCTGTTTATCGTGCCAAAGCGACTGGTCAATGCCGATGGCGGCTTGGGCGATGAAAACGGTGTCCAATGTATCGGCTTAGAAGAGAAAGTCGGCATCCACGCCTCTCCGACCTGCGTGATGGAATATGAGAATGCCAAGGGCTGGCTGATCGGCGCCGAAAATAAGGGTCTTGCTTGCATGTTCACGATGATGAACTCGGCGCGCCTCAATGTCGGGCTGGAAGGCGTCGGTGTTGGCGAAGCGGCTTGGCAAACCGCCTTTGAATATGCCCAAGAGCGAAAGCAAGGCAAAGCCGAAGGCGTCACAGGCGCTGCGCCCATTCTACACCACGCGGATGTTCGCCGCATGCTGACCACGATGCGTGCCAAAGTCATGGCGGCGCGGGCGATTTGCTATGCCACCGGGGTCGCTGCAGACTTGGCTGAAGTCGGCGAAACCGACGAGGTTCGCGAGACCGCGAAACTGCGCGAGGAACTTCTCACGCCCATCGCCAAAGCCTGGTCAACCGATATGGGCGTCGATGTCGCCAGCCTTGGCGTGCAAGTGCATGGCGGCATGGGCTTTATGAATGAGACACTGGCGGCGCAGCTGTATCGCGACGCGCGCATCTTGCCGATTTATGAAGGCACCAATGGCATCCAGGCGATCGATTTGGTGGGACGCAAGCTCTCCATGGCCGATGGCGCAGCAATGACCGCCATGTTGGACGAGATCGAACAAACCGCTCGCGATGCCCGTGAGACCAATGATCCAAACTTGGTCCAAGTCGCTGACCGGTTGATCGAAGCACAGAAAGCCTTGTCGGAAGCCACAGCTTGGATGACCAGCAAGATGCAAGAAGATCGTGATGTCGCACTGGCAGGTGCCACGGCCTATTTGGCGCTGGCGGGCGACGTCATTGGCGGTCACTTCCTGACCAAAGGCGCCGTCGAAGCGCGTGCCGAAGGGGGACAAATGCGCGGGCGGGTAACGGCGCTTGCGGGCTTCTTTGCCGAAACTTCCCTGGCCGCCGCGCCAGGCGCGGTGGCGAGTATTACGCAAGGTGGACAGGCTATGCTGGCGGAGAGCGAAG
The DNA here is from genome assembly GCA_039194965.1 of Pseudomonadota bacterium. Lineage (GTDB taxonomy): Bacteria > Pseudomonadota > Alphaproteobacteria > Caulobacterales > Hyphomonadaceae > Henriciella. The sequence goes on from JBCCVQ010000009.1 coordinate 55,953, forward strand.
CGCTGTTTGGGATTGGGTGAGCTTCACTCGAAGACGCGCCTTTTTCCGGTGATACCTGCGCAGGCAGGTATCTAGGGACCGAAACATGTCTCTGGTCTTGAGGTAAGCTTAGGTCCATGGACACCTGCTTGCGCAGGTGTCTCCGGAAACAAGTTTGTTGTCCGGAAGCCGGCTACCCTTCCCAGCGCGAAATCTTAGCGCTCACGTCCGGCCGCATACGCTCCTGCGGTGCGTCTTTGGCATTGCCGAGATAGATGAAGCCGGCAATGCGTTCATCTGCGCTCAGCCCCAACAGCTCTTTGATCCCAGGGCTAAATGCAACCCATTCCGTCAACCAGCAGCCCGCCCAGCCACTCGCATTTGCGGCGAGCAAGAGATTGTAGCAAAGCGCGCCGCACGAGAGCTCTTGCTCCCATACCGGCGTTTTATGTGCGACATCGGGCGATGAGATGACCGCAACGACGACCGGTGCGCGCGTGAAATAACCCGCCGTGTCCGCCAGCATGGTCTCGCTTGCGTCCGGATCTTCCTGCTTCTGGATCTCTACAGCGCGCTGATTGAAGGCCTGACGGGCGTCACCTTCGAACACTAAAAACCGCCACGGCGCCAGACGGCGGTGATCCGGAACCCGGGTTGCCACCGTAAGCAGTTCATCAAGCTGAGCGCTTGAAGGGCCCGGTTCGCTAAAACTGCGCTTCGAGATTGAGCGTCTCAGCGCGATCAAAGTGCGCGTTTCGGGGCTCGGGCGAGTTGCCAGCATGGGCATGCCGACAGGGGGGGCGGGAGGAAATCGACCGGTCATGCTCCGCACTTAAGACGTGGATCACGAAATGCCAGAAAGATTTCTTTAGTGAACAGTGTTTACTTTTTGAACGGCCGTACTATTTTGGAATGCAAAGGGTCCATAAGATGACTGTTAGTGTTTCCTCCCCGGCGGAACGTCGCCGAAACAAAGTCCGCGCTCGCATCCTCTCGGCTGCTGAGCGCGTCTTTGCGCGTGAAGGGGCCAATGGCCTTTCTATCCGGCGTTTGGCTGAGACCATCGATTACTCTCCCGCCGCGATCTATAAGTATTTCAGCTCCAAAGACGAATTGGTCGATGAGCTTAAAGAGACCTTCTTTGAACTGATCCTGGAAAACGTGAATCGCATCGCCGACACAACCACCCCGTTTGCCGATCGGGCGCGCGACTGCGTCGGGACTTATGTCCGGATCGCCACGGATAAGCCTTATCATTATGCGGCGGCCTTCGCTGGCGAGTCAGTCTCGCAAACGCCTGTCGATGGCGAAGCGGGTTTTGATGAGTCGAAAAAGGGCCAAGCCTTTATGGTCCTCAGCGGCATGATTGCCGAAGGGGTCGAGATCGGCACCTTTCGACCCGAAATCGATCCGGTCCTAGCCGCCAAGTCGATTTGGGCATCGATGCACGGTTTGGCGATGATGATCGCCCACATTCCAACATTTCCAGCATTCAAGCCGAGCCAAGACGCCATGTCGCGCGAGGCATTTATTGAGTATCACGCGGATCAAGTGATCCGTGGATTGGAGGCACACCATGGGTGAGCAGGCACAAGATTATGAAATGAATACCGTCGAGGCTAAGCCGCGATTCTGGAAAGGGCTGATCTTTCTATTCGTCCTCGCAGCGATCGTTGCGGTCCTCGGCCTATTTGTGTTGCAGAACCGTTCGTCAGAAGGGCCTTTGGTTCCGACGGCGCGGCCGGTTCCGATTTCGGTTGAGACCGTGCGTGCGGATTTTGGTTCAACTTTCAATGTCGAAGAAAAGTTCACTGGCATTGTTTCGCCTCGCCGGTCCAGCCAACTTGGTTTTGCGGGCGGCGGGCGGATTGCGTCGATCAAAGCCGATATTGGCGACCGCGTCGAAGTGGGCGATACGCTGGCCAGCCTCGACACGCGCAGCTTGCAGGCTCAGCTCAACTCCGCCAATGCCGTCGTCGCTGAGGCAAGAGCTGCCCTGGCACTGGCAGAGACCACGGTTGATCGGCAAATCACACTGCTCGAAAAAGGGCATGTCTCGAGCCAACGCGTCGACGAGGCGCGGGCGCAAGCCAATTCGGCTCGGGCGCGCATCGATGCCGCGCGGGCCAATGCCGATACGCTTCGCGTGCAAATCGACCTTGCGCGTATCACTGCGCCCTTTGCGGGCACGATTACCGCGCGCATGGCGGACGAAGGCGCGATCGCCAATCCGGGCGCGCCGCTGTTCGAATTGGTCGAGAGCAACGTCCTAGAGGCGCGGATCGGCTTAACCGCGGTCCTCGCAGATACGCTTGAGATCGGAGAGCTGTACGATCTGACCTCGGACCAAGGCAATGTGCCTGCGACGCTGCGCTCGATGACAGGGGTCATCGATGCCAGCAATCGCACCGTCACGACGTTGTTCGACATTGCAGATCCAAGTTCGGTATCAGCAGGAGCGGTTGTTCGGTTGGGTCTGGCGCGTGAGATTAACGAGCCTGGACTCTGGTTGCCTGTATCAGCGTTGACCGAAGCGGAACGCGGGTTGTGGTCAATCTATACCGCGCGGCGCGACGGTGGTGAATGGATCGCTGAGCCGGGCATTGTTGAGATCATCCACCAGGATGGCGACCGGGTTTATGTGCGCGGCGCGATGAGCGAAGGCGATCGTGTGATCATTGATGGCTTACAGCGGATCACGCCCGGCCAGCCGGTCACGCCGGTTGAGGTCAGCTCCGCGGGACTCATTCCAGGCAACGGATAAGGCAGATGACAACGCTATTCTATCGGCTGCCACGCCTCACAATTCTATCAATCATTGTGGTTTTGATCAGTGGCTTCTTCGCCATCCTGACATTGGGGCGCCAAGAAGATCCGACACTGATTGAACGCTTCGGGTTCGTGCTGACGACTCTGCCAGGTGCAGACGCGGAGCGGATGGAAGCGACCGTGACTGAGCCGATTGAGCGGCGTCTGATGGAATTACCAGCAGTTACTGAAGTTCAAGCGGTTTCCCGCGCCAACACTTCGCAGATCTCGATTGAGATTGCGGAAAACCTGAATGCGACGCAAGTCGACAATGCTTGGACGTTGATCCGCCAGCAAGTGCAGCTGGCCGAAGCCGATCTTCCACCGGGCGCCACCAAACCCTTTATTGAGCAAGTCTATGTTGGCGCTGCCACAATGACCGTCGCCTTAACTTGGGAAGGCGAGGGGGATCCGCAACTGGCCGTCATGGCCCGTCTGGCGGAAGGTTTAGAAGACCGCTTCCGCGGGCTCGGCGCGACCGAAGAAACCGATATTATGGGACTGCCGGAAGAGGAAGTCCGGGTGATTGCCGATCCTGAGGCCTTAGCAGCGGCTGGTCTCTCGATGAATGACGCAGCGCGCTTGATCGCCGCGGCGGATTCCAAAGCGCCGGCGGGCGAAGTTCGCGGCAGCCGCAGCAATGTCGGCCTCGAAGTCGATGGCGAGTTTGACGGTGTGGCGCGCATCCGAGCCATTCCGCTGACGCAGAACGCCAATGGCACGGCGCTGCGGGTCGGCGATGTGGCAGATGTGGTGAAAGGGATTGAAAACCCGCCGACCAAACTCGCGTTCAGCAATGGCAAACGCGCGGTCTTCGTCACCGCATACATTCAGTCCAATCAGCGGGTCGATCTTTGGGCGCAATCGGCGCGGGAAATGGTCGATGAATTCGCGGTCGGCGTGCCATCTGAAATCTCAGTGGTGGCGATTTTTGACCAGAGCAAATATACCGAATCTCGGCTGAATGGTCTGGCCTTCAATCTGCTAATGTCGGCCTTGCTGGTATTTACCGTCTTGTTCTTCGTCATGGGCTGGCGCGCCGCGATTGTGGTCGGCACGGCTCTGCCGCTGACCGTGGCGCTGGTGCTGACCGTGTTCACCTTCTTCAACTATCCATTGCACCAGATGTCGGTGACCGGATTGGTGATCTCGCTAGGCCTATTGATCGATAATGCGATCGTTGTGGTCGACGAGTATGAACAAGAACGCCTGCATGGACGCTCTATCTTGGAAGCGATCGATGAAGCTCTGAAAAAGCTATTTGGTCCGTTATTTGCGTCGACGCTGACCACAGTCTTAGCCTTCGCACCGATTGCATTCATGCCGGGCGCCGCGGGTGAGTTTATCGGCATGATTGGCACCTCGGTCATGTTGTCTGTGATCATGTCCTTCCTGGTCGCGATGACGGTTATCCCAGCCTTAGCCGGAATGCTTGATCGCAAGCCCGTGCGCGGCGAACGCTCCTGGTTCTGGCGCGATGGGATTAAGTTTAGCGTGCTGACGGATGGCTATCGCTGGACAATCGAGCGAGTCTTGCGAAACCCACTTCTGGGTGTTCTCGCAGGCGTGGTTCCGGTCGCTATCGGTTTCTATTTGGCGGGGCAATTGCCCAGTCAATTCTTCCCACAAACCGAGCGCGATCAGTTTCAGATCGATATTTCGCTCAATCCAAGCGCAACGATTTATGAGGCGCAAGACATCGTCCAAGAGGTCAACACATTCCTGCGCGATCAATATCCGAACATTGAGGGCATCCACTTCGTCGTCGGCGAGCCTGGGCCGCGGGTCTATTATAACAGCATGAACAATACCGAAGGCGTGCCCGGCTATGCCAACGGCTTTGTTCAACTCGCGAATAATGAAACCACTCGGATCCTGGTCACAGATGTGCAAGAGACGCTGCGGCGCGAATTCCCGCAAGCACAAATCCTCGCCACGCCGTTCGAGCAAGGCCCGCCTGTACCAGCGCCCATCGCGTTCTCTATCAAGGGCGACAATCTCGATGTGCTGAATGAACTCGGTAATCAGGCGCGCCAAGTCCTGGCACAGACACCGGGTGTGACATTTACCAGCTCTCGCCTGCAAGTCGGTGCGCCGGTCGTGACGCTGCAAGCGGATGAAACCGCGACGGCCATGTCTGGGATCCGACTAACTGGCCTCGCCAGTGAAATTCGGGCTGAGTTAGAAGGCGTCCGCGCCGGCTCTATTCTCGAAGGCGTCGAAGAAATACCGGTGCGAGTCATCGCCCCCGAAGCGCGGCGATCAGAGCTTGCGGACTTGCGGTCCAAGACCATTAGCAACGCGCGCCCTGGTGGAGGCACACCGCTTTCTGCGCTCGGGACCCTGACGCTGAAGCCTGAGACGGCGACCATCGTTCGGTTGGACGGTAAGCGGATCAATGAGGTGTTTGGCTATGTTCAACCTTACGCCCTACCAGCGCCGATCAATGACGTGTTCAAGCAAAATCTCGAAGCCTCCGGCTTTGAACTCCCACCAGGCTATGAATGGATTGAAGGCGGTATTTCCAGCGATGGTAATGATGCGATTACCAGCCTCGCATCGCTCGCTGTGCCTTTGGTACTGGTCATGTTGGGCGCGGTGGCCTTGGTGTTCAACTCTTTCCGCATGGCGTTTTTGGTCATGGGGGTCGGTTTCATGTCCATGGGGCTGGCCTTTGGCGGAGTTTGGATGTTCAACTTGCCGCTCGGCTTCAATGCCATTCTGGGCGCGCTTGGCCTGCTCGGGATTTCGATCAATGGCACGATCGTAGTTCTGTCGCTGCTGACCCACAATGAAGCGGCGCGCAATGATGACGTGATCGCGCAGCGCGAAGTCGTCGTCGCAGCGACGCGGCACATCGTGGCGACCACTCTGACGACGATGGGCGGCTTCGTGCCAATCATCTTGCAAGGCGATGTGTTCTGGATGCCGCTGGCGACCGGGATTGCCGGCGGGGTCGCGGGCTCTGCCATATTAGCTCTGTACTTTACGCCCGCGGTCTACCGTATCATGACGATGAAACCACTACAGCGTTCCTTCCGCGTCCTAACAGGGCGGGGGTGGCAACATCCGGCGCGGGTTCCAGCCGAGTGATATGAAAAAGCCCCGCAGCGATCTCTGCGGGGCTTTTCTTCGTTCAAATTAGACGAAGCTTAGAATTTGTATCCAAGCTCTACGCCCCAAGTCCTTGGCTCATTGACGAACCCGGTCAGATTGTTGAAGTCGATCACGCCTTCTAGCACTTCTTCGTCCGTTACGTTGCGAACAAAGGCAGAGACGCTGACACCATTATTGCCTTCCCAACCGGCACGCAGTCCGCCGAGCCAATAGCCATCTTCGCCAAATTCAATGCTGTCATATAGCAGGAAATTGGTTTCACCTTTGAACGACCAATCGGTGAACACATAAAGCTCACCATCCTGAAACGGCACGCCATAGCGCGCGGTGACATTAGCGATCCATTCTGGTGCGTTCGGGAAAGAATTGCCGGAAATGTTGAAGAAGGTTGCGCCATCAACGGTGACCGTTGGGTCCAGAACGGTACAAGACGCCCCGCATCCGGGTGAGAGCAAGACGTCGTCTTTGATTTCCGTCTTGTTGTAGGACAAGCCGCCTGTAACCACCAGATTGTCGGTGATCAGCGCCTCGACATCGGCTTCAAAGCCATAGCCTTCGCTCTCTTCTGCGTTGAACAGGGCCACGGTATTGTCGAGACCGCCCACAATCGTCAGCTGCTGATCTTCGAGCGTATACAAGAAGACATTGGCATTGGCGCGGACGCGATTGTCGAGCAGTTCCGATTTCACACCGGCTTCATAAGACAGCACGGTTTCGCTATCGGCGCTGGAAATGTCATTGCCGAAGACCAGGCGACCTTGGACCGATGGTCCACGGAAGCCGCGCGCGATTTTGGCGTAGTAGGATACATCATCCGACTGACGATAGGTGGCAGAGATATCCCAGCTCACTTGATCATCGCCGACGACGACGGTGCGCGGGGCGAGTGGACCTGAACCGAACGGGCCGATAGAGCGACCAGCTGTGAATTCTTTCTCTTCATCCGTGAAGCGCAATCCACCGGCAACGGTCAGCTTGTCAGAGACATCATAAGCTAGCGAACCGAAGACGCCGATAGAATCGGTGGCCTGGTTACGTTGAGCCGCGCCATTCACGGGCTGCCCTGGGGCCAGTGTGTCGAAACTGTTGGACGAGATATTCACCTTCTCATCAAAGACGAAAATACCGGCCTGGCCGCGCAGTGGTCCGCCATTATCAAAGGCCAGACGGGCTTCGTGCGTGACTTGGCGTAGATCGTCGACGGCGCCAGAGCTTTCAGACGGGAATGGGATGAAGCCCGGGCCGAAATTGCCGTCGCCGAGGAATACCGCCCCAAAGCCGCCATCAATGTCGCCGCGTGAGGAGACCTCAGCCGTCTCGTAGCCATAGACATAGGTGAAATCGACCGCGTCATTGACTTCATGGTCAACGCGAACCGTCAGGCCATAGGCGTCCTGCTCGAGTCCATTCTGGCCATCGAAGAAGACGGTGTCGAAATCGAAGCTGCTGGACAGACCGCGTGAGCCTTGGTCGATAATATTGGCGCGGAATAGTCGTGCATCGCTGTCATTCTGGCGACCGTGTAGGTTGACCAGAACGTCCGTGGTTGGCAGCGGTGACCACAAAGCCTGGGCGCGAACGGCACTTTCTTCAAAGCCTTCAAAGGCGTCGCTTTCGCCGGTGAAAGCGTTGTCGACAAAATCATCGCGTTGCTGAACCAGGCCAGAGATACGCCACGCGAATTGATCATTGAGGCGGTCACCAACGGCGCCTTCGAGTTCAATCGTATTGTATTGACCAAACGAGCCTTTGACATAACCGTTCAGGCTTTCACCAGGCTTGACGCTGTCGAACTTGATGATGCCACCAGGTGTGTTGCGGCCAAACAACGTGCCTTGCGGGCCGCGCAGGACTTCAACGCCTTCGACGTCGAACACCGGATAGCCTTTTAGGATAGGGCTTTCATACGGCACGTCGTCATAGACCAGTGATACCGGCTGAGACGAGTTTAAATCGAAATCGGTGTTGCCGATGCCGCGAATGTAGAAACGCGGGAACGCACGTCCGAACGAGCTCTCCGCGATGACGCTTGGCACACGCGCAGACAGGAACCGGATATCTGCACCGCCAGCTTTGATATTATCGAGCTTTTCGCCTGCCACCGTGGTGATGGAGATGGGAACATCCTGGGCGTCTTGTTCGACGCGCTGTGCCGTCGTCACAATCGGGTCTAGTCGCCGCGCTTCTGAAGTGTCAGAGCCTTGCGCCAGTGCCGGCGTGGCTGCCAGTCCGGCGAATATGACCGCCGCTGAGGTGAATTTAAGAGACGTTTTGAGAGCCATTCTGCGTCGCTTTCTTTCGCGATTTGAGCCCCTTGCCATAAGGGGCCTTCGCGACGGGAATAATCGCGGTTAACGAACCGCGACAAGCCACTTGCGGCGGTGTGGCTGTAAAAAAGTTTACACTCGCCGAATCTGTGGCATCGCTGCAACTTTATCATGCAGAAAAGCGCGCCCGATGGGGGCGCGCTTTGCATAGATGCTGAGTTACTCCGTCGGGTTCAGATCAATCCCACGGATTGAATCGCGTCCGTGGCTTGAGAATGTCCGAATCAGCTTCAGCTGGTTCTTCGGTTGAATCCGCGGTCACAGTTTCCAGCTTCGCGTTGCTCACCGCCGCAGAGGCGGTTTCGGCCAATGCAGTGTTGAGATTGCCTTCGAGCTTCGGAAGAACGTCGTCGGTCGCGTCAATAATCACTCTCTCCGACGGATCGGCGGGCGCAGACGTTGGCCCAGGGATTCCGCTCGCTTCTGTTTTTGCCGCCAAAGCGCCCAGACCAAAGCCAGCACCAATGCCGCTCAGGCTGTAGCTTTCTTTGGGTTCTGCTTCGGGTTGTGATTCTGTCGTCGCCGCGGATGCCAGGACCGGCTCGGTTTCGGTAGGCTCGATTTCGGTAGGCTCGGGCGCTTCAAAGGACGTTTGCGGTTCACTTACTGTGTCGATTTCCGGTTCAGGCGAATAGTTGACGGTTTCCGTTTCTGGCGCCTCGACCGGTTCCGAAACATCATCTTGTGACGCGCTGACAAAGGGGTTCTCAAACGCTTCCCGAACCGGGGTTTCTTCTGTCACGGCTGGCTCAATCTCTGGCGCTTCGGTTGCAGCAATGACAAATTCCGGTTCAGCCTCGGCTTCTGGCTCCGCCTCGGACTCTGGCATCATCGTCTCTTCAAAGCTCTGAGAAACCGTTTCTGGCGCCGTTGTCGTCTCAAAAGGTGCGACTTCAGTGACCTCGGTCTCGATTTCGGGCTCTGGTTCTGTTGCGGCGAAGACCGCAGGCGCGGACTCCTCCACCACAGGGTCGTGAGATGTGTCCGTCAATCCAAATGGCACATAGGCGGGCGGGGTTTCCGCTTCGACTGTTTCCTCGGATTGCGCTTCAACCGCTTCCGGTGTGACGGTATCTTCGTCAGATGTTTCGCTTTCCGTGTCGTCGGCCAACGTCAGACCTGCGGCCAGGGCGACAGCTCCAACGGCAGATGCCGCCGCGGTTTCCAGCCCGGTATCTTCGCGATCTTTGACCTCTCGTGCGAGGCGAACAACTGCCTCCGTCACTTCGGTTTCGCTGTCTGATTCAGCCTCTGTCAGAGCGGAATCTGTTTCAGATTCTGCTTCAGAGTCGGTCTCAGCTGTGGTTTCAGCGACAACGTCTTCAGCGTCGTCTTCCGACACGGTTTCGACCGCATCATCCAGCCCATCAGGCGCGTCCGTGGCAAAGGTCGCAGGCTCAGAGTCTTCCTCGTGAGTGTCTTCCGTTTGTGTTTCGAGTTCGGTGTCCTCGTCCGCTTCAGTTTCAGTTTCCGACGCTAGCTCGGGTTCAGCTTCAGACTTTGTGTCGAAAGAAAACGGCGCGGCTTGTGCGAAACCCGGTTCTGATTCGGACGTGTCTTCGGTTTCACTCTCCGTGTCGTCAGCGCTCTCAGTCGCTTCAATCTCAGTGCTGGAGAGGGAGGCCGTTTCCTGTTCGTCGGCGATTTCAGTGGTATCGCTGACCGATGTGGCTGTGTCTTCGGTCTTTGTTTCGTCGACCGGCTCAGTCGTGGCGGCCGCAACCTCTTCCTCTTGGGCTTCGATCTCGTTTGTAGCGACCTCATCAGAGACCGGTTCGACGGGGTCTTCTGCCAACACGGACGTATCGTCGCCAAGGTCTTCTTGGAGCGCCTCCGCAGAGTCGGCGGCGATCTCATCAGGCTCAGCAGCGTCAGCGGGCGCGTCTTCCATGCCGGCGAGCAAAGTCGAGATCGCGGTTTCCGTGCCGCGGGCGACCCGCGCGGCTTCCTTGGTCATTGCTGCAACAATTGCGGTGTAAGAGGTCCCGTCCTCGGTTTCGGTGGCAGCGATTTCTTCCGCTGTCGCGCGCTCGAGCTCTTTGCCGTCTTTGCTGGTGATGACCACTTCGTTCGGCGAGTCCGTCAATGTGACGCTATAGCCTTCGGTGGCGTAAGCGACGTTGCCATCGTCACTGTCGACCCAGTCCAACTTACCCAATTCCGTCATTTCTGCCAGACGATCGATGAGTTTGCGCGTTGAGGTGTGCAGCATTTTTTCTTCCACCCATTATTAAGTTGCTAACGAGACGTTAATAGCCGCTCAAGCGGGGATGGAGATAGAGGGCAAACGCGAATTTCTCATGAAATAACGGTTATATCGGCTTGTTTTTTTAGAATTTTCGGACGCTTGTACGAGCTGCGTTATCGCGGTGTTTGGATTGCCCAATTTTTAGGCGGCATACGCCGTTGCGCTCGCGGGCAATAGGGTCCTAAGACCCGTTCCAGTCTTGCCGTGTTTCGTTGATCGCGTGGACAAAATCTTTGACCGCCATGTCGCCGGCATCGGCGAGACCTGTCCGAAAGCCTTGCACGCTTAGGTCTGGCGCGATGACCAGATAGGTGGGGGTCCATCGAATGCGTAACAGTTCTCGGATCGATGCATCCGTATCCACGACCGTTGGGAATGACCAACCTTTCTCCTCAAACCAAGCCGAGACTGACGTATATCCGCGGAAGGCTTTGTCAGCGCGATTGGCTCTGTGCGGTGTGTGGATGGACATAAAGTCGACGTCCGGATCTTGCCCCAGCGCGGTTGAAAGCGCCGCCGCATATGGCGCATCGTTGCGGCTGTCATGACACCAGATGCCCCAGACTTCGATCACGGTCCAACGGCCCTCTAGATCGGCAGTGGCGAAAGACGTGCCGTCGGCCATGGACCCTGAGAATGCCGGGAGGGCTTGGCCCAATCCCTCATACGTGAAGGGCCGACCATAAGCGTCGCGGGGAACATCCCCGCGACGGGTATCGGCGTCTGCCGGGACGACATGGCCAGGGCGATAGTAATCGGTTGCCCCGGCGTTGCCGCCATCGGCCTGTGCACACGCTGTGAACCCTAAGACGATAAGGACAGTGCTCAGAATTCGCAGCATATGTTGTTAGGCCTTGATTGAAGTTAGGCGCCAGGAATGCGGAGCACTTGGCCCGGATAGATTTTGTCCGGATGCTTTAGCATCGGCGTATTGGCGTCAAAGATATCTGGATAGCGCATCGCATCACCATAATATTTCTTGGCGATTTTCGACAGCGAGTCACCTGACTTTACCGTGTGGAAGACGGAATCGGCGGTTTTGGCTTTAGATTTGACCTTCATCGAGTCGTTGACCTCACCAATGCCGCTGACATTGCCGGCCGCGAGGATGAGTTTTTCTTTGGTCTCTAAATCCGGCACGCGGCCTTCCAACTTGACCTGCTTGCCTTCGACTGAAACTTTGAAGTCATTGCTTAGATCATCATCTAAACCGAGATCCTCAACTTCTTTGCGGATCGCTTTTTCAGCCACCTTGTTCCGGTCAGCGATAATCTCTTTGCCTTTGTTCATGGCAAACTTAAAAATGCCCATTTCTATGGTCTCCCCTTTGTGGAAGCCGTTAACTAGGACGGATTCACGCATTCGTGAAGGGGTTGCCGCGACGTCCTTCCACTTGACGTCAACGTTACCCCTAGTCGGCGTCCACTCGCTTGATTAGGGTGCGCCGCAACATAGACCACTTACGGGAGACTATATTCATGCGCGAAGCAGTCATTGTATCAACCGCCCGCACAGGCTTGGCAAAAGCTGGCCGGGGTTCTCTTAACAACACGCACGGGATCACGATGGCGGGACACGCCATCAAGCACGCAATGGCGCGGGCAGGTGTAGAACCGGAAGCCGTTGAGGATGTATTCCTCGGATCGGCGCAACCTGAAGGCGCGACCGGCCACAACATCGCGCGCAACGCGGCGCTCTGGGCTGGCTGCCCCAGCTCAACCTCTGGCGCCACGATCAATCGGTTCTGCTCGTCCGGTCTGCAAGCCATCGCCAATGCCGCCCACACCGTCATCAATGAAGGCGCACCCGTTGCCGTTGGCGGCGGCGTCGAGAGCCTGTCGCTGGTTTCACGCTCGGGCCACATGAATGTGCATCGTTACACTGAAGATGCCCTGATGGCGAAATGGCCGGCGATCTGGATGACCATGATCGAGACCGCGGAAATTGTGGCCGATCGCTATAATGTCAGCCGTGAAGCTCAGGATGAGTATTCTGCTGAGTCGCAGCGCCGGACCGCTGAGTTCCAGCAAAAAGGTTATATGGCGGAAGAGATCGTTCCGCTTGAAACCAAGATGATGCTGAAGAACAAAGAGACGGGCGAAATCACCGAGCAGGACGTCGTTTGTGATCGTGATGAATGTAATCGTCCAGGCACCACTGCTGAAGCCTTGGCCGGTCTTCCGCCGGTCTTCTCAGGCGGTCAGCAAGTCAAAGAAGGCAAGTACATTACGGCCGGGAATGCGTCGCAATTGTCCGATGGCGCAGCTGCTGTTGTCGTCATGGAAGCTGAAGAAGCGGCGCGCCGGAACATTCAACCGCTGGGGCGTTTCATGGGCTTCAACGTGGGTGGTGTCGATCCAGACGAGATGGGCATTGGACCGATCAAAGCGGTGCCGCGCCTGCTCGAGCGTCACGGACTGAAAGTCGATGACATCGATCTTTGGGAGCTGAACGAAGCTTTCGCGTCGCAGTGTCTCTACAGCCGCGACTTCCTCGGCATTGATCCTGAGAAGTATAACGTCAATGGCGGCTCGATCTCGATTGGTCACCCATTCGGCATGACTGGCGCGCGCTGCACCGGCTCTATCCTCATGGAAGGCCAACGCCGCAAAGCCAAATATGGTGTGGTCACCATGTGTATCGGTGGCGGCATGGGCGCGGCAGGTCTGTTTGAATTCCTGCACTAAGCGCTTCAAGACTTGATTAAGAAGAGCCCGCGCCGAAAGGTGCGGGCTTTTTGTTTGGCCATACAGTAACGCTTGGTCGGGGCAGTTTGACTGATCTGAAAGCGCAATAAAAAGGTTGCGCTTTCCTGCTTAATGCGCAATAGTTTGATTGCATATTAGGGGGCTCAATGGAAAACGATCACATCACACGTCACATCGAGATTGACGCTAAACCCTCCGACGTCTGGCGGGCCGTCTCGGACGCGTCGGCATTCGGCAAGTGGTTTCGCGTCGCGCTGGATGGACCTTTTGAAGTTGGCAAGACAACCACGGGTGCGATGACGTATCCTGGTCATGAGGGCGTCCGTTGGATTTCAGTGACGGAGGTGCTTGAGCCGGAAAGCCGATTTGTATTTCGATGGCCACATCTCCTCGCCGACGAAGAGATTGGGCCAGACACCATTTGGCTGACGGTCAGCATCACGCTCGAGCCAGCCGGTACAGGGACGCGTCTCACGGTCACTGAGACCGGCTTTGCGGCTTTGCCGGAAGATCAACGCGTTTCAATGCTACGCGACAATGAACAGGGCTGGGACATACAAACGCTCAATGTCAAAAACTATGTCGAAGGTTGATCGCGCAGCCGTGTTTGCAGCCTTGGGGGAGCCGATCCGATTGCAATTGCTGGATCAGCTCGGCGAGCGGCGCTCGATCTCGCAACTGGCAAAGGATCTGCCAATCTCTCGCCAAGCCGTGACCCAGCACTTGCGTGTTCTTGAGCGATCAAGGCTCATTGAGTCGCATCGCAGTGGTCGCGAAACCCATTTCGTGGCGCGGCCGGATCGGCTGGTCGAGGCCAAAAGCTGGTTGGATGACGTGACCCAACAATGGGATAATACTCTGGCCAGACTGAAGCGTTTCGCTGAAGAGAAGTAAGATAGTTTGCGTCGAGAGGCGCGGGCTCTTTAGTTTGAGGAATCCATCACTCGCTCGTTCTCGCGAACCTTGGGTTCTGCAGTCGCGCAAGAAAGTTTATCGCCGATTATCCGAAGACCCCTGCGAAAGCAGGGGTCCATGGACCATTAGTCTATACCCAACCCTGAGTGGATTTTGGTCCCTGGATACCTGCTTTCGCAGGTATCGGCGGATCAAATAGGGTGTTGAATTCGATTGGCGTTAGCCCTCCACCGTCACCGAATCCAGTTCCTTTATCTGCTCATCCAGCTTCCGAGCGGCATAGGCATTCATAGCCCACACACCGAAGAAGATCGCGCCTGAAAAGCCCAGGCTGACAATCGACGTGACAATCACCGCCCAAAGCGGCACGGATGCACCCGCTTCAATCGTTGTTCCCAGCGTGAACACGACTATGCCGGGGACGAAGGGCAGCAAATACCAGCGCCAGACGGATCGCAGCGCATCTCTTTGGCGGACCAGTTCGCGGCGGTGCATGTTGGCGAGATTGTCCACTGGCGCTTCGCCTGTATCAACCGAGGCAACTTTGTTGAGCTGCCAGCTGATATAAATCGCAGCCAAGATGATTAGGCCGGCGCCAATCCGCACCGACAAGACGGGGATGGAATAGGCCAACCAGCCGAAAATCCCGATCACCAAAACCGCGGCGAGATATTCGGTCAGGTTACGGCGTTTGATCTTCGACCGAAATCGGTCAGAGCGGGCGGAAAGTTCTGCAATGGACATGGTGAATTTGTCTCCTTGGTCCGTCGCCCAAAGGTCGCGAAGGGGATCTTGGTCTGTCATCTCGATGCCTCCTTGAAGTCTTGGGCAAGTTTGGATTTCAGGCGCGAAATACGCGTCGCAATTGCGCCCGGTTTAAACCCTGTCACCTCCGACATTTCCGCCGCGCTCAAGTCTTCCAGATAAAGCGTCATGATTTGACGATCGGTCGAATTGAGTTTTCGGATCCAGGTATGAAGCTTGGTCAGCGCATCATCGCGTTCGATCAGGCCGCTTAGGTCTAGAAGACTGGGCACCTGTTCGAGCTCTGAAGCATCAACGCCCTCAAACGGGCGCCGCCGCTCGCGGTCGACATGGCTTGCTGCAACATTGTGAATGACGCGGTAGACCCAAGTCTTGAGACTGCACCGGCCATCAAATGCGGACAGGCTTTTCCACAATTGGAAATGCATATCCTGTAGCAAGTCGAGCCGACGCTCGGCATTGGCCTCAGTCGCACGCGCCAGCCTTTGCATGGCGTGCGCGAACTGATCAGCGGCCTCATAATAGAGCGTGTTTGCGGTCTGACTCGGCTTCATACCAGGATTAGTCTGAGCCAGATCGGATTTCTTACAAAGAAAATTTTGAACCGGTGCGTGCGCCCCAGTTCACGCCGTCAAAGCAGCGGGCGATTGACCATCAGCCAAATGATCGCGAGCACCGCAAAGAAAGCTGGGAATCCGCAAGCAAACCAGATCCGATACAGGCGGTCATAGCGCTCCGGCAAAGCGGTCCCGTCTTGTGCGGCCTGTTTCGCCAAGTCGCGCAATTGGTGCTGAATCCAGACGACCGGTAACCAGAAAACACCGACAAAGACGTAAAGCAGAAGCGACCATAGCACCCAGCCTTGCGTGAGCGGCCATCCGACTTCGAGCGCCAGCAAAACGCCGGTTATGGGTTGCACGACAACCGCAGAGGCTGTGAAGAGCCAATCCGCGATGACGACAATGCCCGCCGTGTGGGCGATAATTTTCGCATCACGTGTGCGATGCGCCATGACCATGAAAAACGCGATGCCGGCGCCGGTGCCCAATAAGACTGTGGCGCCGATGACATGCGCCCAACGAAGAAACTCGATCCACATCTTAGCGCTCCTGTGTCAGGGTCGCGACGATAATCGCAAGCCCGATTCCGGGGAAGACTTTGACCATCGGACCGAGCGGGTCGGACCAGAGTTCGGGGGTAAACAACGCTGCCCCGACCATATATCCAACTGAGACGAGGATGGATGCAAAACACGCCCACCTCGTGCTTGGTCGAAACAGCATCCCCGCGCCGATCACGATATCCACGAGCGATCCCCCGCGAACGAAGAGATGTGAAAGTCCGTCTGGCAGGGCATCTTGGATCACCGCGACAGCGCGATCGTGTTGGAACAGACCGATCATGCCAGACGCGATCCAGAACACGGACAGAACGATCAGCAGGATCGGATAGGCCAGCATCATGCGCGCATAGACCCGTTCCTGGACGGTCGATGGCAGTTTGTGGAGAGTTTCGCTCAAAGCACTGGCGGGCCGACCCGCTATGGTTTGCCATGCGCTGGCATCGCCCGTGACGCCGTGTTTGAGCACCGACAAAGAGGTCGACCTTAGCGCTGACCGCCACCCCAGCCATCCGGCCAGATCGGCGCCCTTGGCCATCATAATACCGACGCTCGAAGGCAAGGGGATAACCGCCCTCGGCGGCGCGAAGCCGAGCCAAGACCGGACGGCTAGAACCAAGTCAGCAAGGGTCTGCGGCTTGGCTTCGACAAGGTCGACATCCATGCCATCCATTTTTCCGGAAACGGCAATCGAAACGGCTTCTGCAACATCGTCGACGCTAATCGTCTGCACGGGCGTATTCGCTAAAACGATCGGCTGGACCCAGGGGACGGCGGCCAGCGTGCGGATCAGACTCGTACCACCATAGGCTTGCGGCGCGATCACCAGCCCGGGACGCAGGATGGTCCAGCTTAGCGCGCTTTGCATCAATGCCTGATCGGCCTTCGCTTTGGTTCGATAGAATCGCGTTTGAGAGTCTTCGCTAACCCCAGGGGCGGAGATTTGTATGATCCGTTGGATGCCTTGGTTTTGACATGCGTCAATCAACGCGGTGATGGCCAGATATTGAACGGCGGTGACATTGTCCTTGAGCCCATCCTGCAACGCGCCGGCAGCGTTCACGACGACGTCCACATTTTCTAAGAATGGTTGCCAATCCGCCGAGCTCTGAAGCTTCGAAATGTCCGCTTCGCGCCATTCAGCCTCAGGCAAAAGCGCCCGCCCACGTGCGCCCGAGCGGGCAAGCCCAATCACCTTGTGCCCGTCCGCGATCAACCGCTTGGAAACCGCCAGGCCGATCAATCCGTAGCCGCCTAGAACCAATACTCGCAAAGACGGCCCTCCCAGCACAATCTGCTAGACAAGCGGTAATTGGCTGAGGCGGAAATGCAATTGCGCAGTGTCCCGCATGAATTGATGAGAAAAAGCTGTGACGGCCGAGCTGACCGTCACAGCTTGCGTTTAGGTGATTAATCGAGCTCGACGTCACCCGCCTTATCGACAGTCGCCAGCGCGAAGGCGTATTCCAGCGCCGTCTCTTTCAAGCCTTCGAAGCGTCCAGAGGCGCCGCCATGGCCTGCGTCCATATTGATCCGCAGGAAGTAGGGTCCGGCTTCAGGCGCTTCATAGCGCAGTTTTGCCGCCCATTTGCTGGGTTCCCAATAGGTCACGCGCGGGTCGCTCAGGCCGCCTGTGATCAGCATGGACGGATAGTTGAGGCCGGTGGTTTGATCATACGGGCTGTAAGCCATCATCGTGTCATAGTCCTCGCCGCTGGTCAGCGGGTTGCCCCATTCTGGCCATTCTGGCGGGGTCAACGGCAGGGTGTCGTCGGACATCGTGTTGATGACATCGACGAACGGTACCGCGGCAATGATCCCGGCGAACATTTCAGGGTCTTGATTGGCCACCGCGCCCATTAACAGGCCGCCGGCTGAGCCGCCCATGCCGACGACATGACCGCGCTTGGAATAGCCTTGGTCGATGAGGAAGTTCCCTGCATCGACATAGTCATTGAACGTGTTGACCTTCTTCTCCAACTTGCCGTCCAGATACCATTGATAGCCTTTCGCCATCGACCCACGCGGATGCACAATCGCATACACCATGCCGCGATCAGCTAGCGCCAGTGGTGTTGTGCGGAAGCGAGCCGAGATGGTCACGCCATACGAGCCATAGCCGTAAAGCATCATCGGCGCGCTGCCATCAATCTCAGTATCTTTATGATAGAGAATGGTGACCGGAACCGTCTCACCGTCGCGGGCCGGGGCCAGGACGCGTTTCACGACATAGTCGCTGGCATCATGGCCCGATGGCACTTCTTGCTCTTTGCGCAAGACCCGCTCTTTGGTGGCGATATCATAGTCGAAGGTTTGCGAGGGCGTGGACGGCGACGAGTAAGAGATCCGCATCTGCGTGGTGTCATACGCATAGCCGACCGACGTTCCGAGCGCGTACGCTTCTTCTTCAAACGCGATGGTCTCTTCCGCCCCAGTGGCACGTTCGCGCACGACGATGCGCGGCAGGCCTTCATGACGCTCAAGCCGGATGAGGTGGTCTTTCAACGCGTCCATGCCAAGGATCAGTGTACCGGGCGCATGCGGCACCAGGTCTGTCCAATTGTCTCGTCCAGGTGCATCGGTCGGGGCGGTGACGATTTTGAAGTCGACCGAGTCATCGACATTGGTCGAGATGACAAATTGGTCGCCCCAATGCTCGACGCTGTATTCGACATCGGTTTCGCGCGGTGCGATTGTTTTCAGTTCAGGTGCATCGGCTTTGGCATCAAAATAGTGCGCCTCGGACGTGGTGTGACTGCCGGCTGTGACGAAGATATAGTCGCCGGATTGCGACTCGCCGACGCCAACGAAGAAGCCTGGATCTTGCTCGCGATAGATTTCGGTCGAGCCATCGCCGCCCAGCTTGTACATATGAACCGCAGATGGGCGGCCTTCATCATCACGCTCAATCCAGAACACGCGGTCGGAATTTCCACCCCAGACGAAAGAGCCTGTGGTCTTTTCAATCGTGTCTTCGAGCATCTCGCCGGTTTCGAGATTCTTGAACTTGATCGTGTAGAACTCACTGCCTTGCTCATCGACCGCATAGGCGATGAGTTTATGGTTCGGGCTATGCGCGACATCGTTGAAGGCGAAATA
Organism: Pseudomonadota bacterium; assembly: GCA_039194965.1. Classification (GTDB taxonomy): domain Bacteria; phylum Pseudomonadota; class Alphaproteobacteria; order Caulobacterales; family Hyphomonadaceae; genus Henriciella. Next base: position 75,039 of record JBCCVQ010000009.1, read on the forward strand.
GGCTTTGTCTTTGCCCATCGCGTCGCCATCGAGCAGGATTTCGTCTTCAGCCTCGGTATTGTAAATGTCCGCCGCAGCCTTGCGAGCAATGATCGGATACTCGCCGCCAGTGCGGAACCGGGTGAGATAGGCGTAAGGGCCATCAATTGAGGGCAGGGAGCTATCGTCTTCTTTGATCCGACCGCGCATCTCTTGGAACAGTTCTTCTTTCAAACCTTCCAGCGGTGCTTCCAGCTTGGCTTTGGTGAAGGCATTCTCGGCTTCAAGATATTCGCGAATGTCGGCGCGCAGGACCGTCGGGTCTTGCATCACTTGCTGCCAGTTCTCGTCCTTCATCCAATTGTACGGGTCGACTCGCGTGCGGCCGACTTGTTCAATGGTTTTCAGTTCGCGTTTGGCGACAGGCGGGGTCAATGTCACAGAGGCATCCTCAGCTTCGGTGGTGGTATCTTCGGCGATTGGGGGGGTATCTACAATCACCGGCTCGGTTTCAACATTTGCTGTGGCACAACCGGCAATCAGGGCGAGACTGGCGGCACCCGCCAGGAGAGAATTCAAACGCATGAGATGCTCCGCTATTTATCGAATAGCGGCAAACTAGTCATACTTTTCGAGATGTCTACTAGGCAATTATCCGGAGCTCGGACGAAAGTTCAAAACCACCCCGTTGATGCACCATCGCTGCCCAGATGGCGGCGGGCCATCTTTGAACACATGGCCCATATGCAGACCGCACACAGCGCAGTGGCATTCGGTCCGCGGGTAGATGAGTTTGAAATCGGTCTTGGTCTCAACCACATTCTCGGCCACCGGTTGCCAATAGCTTGGCCAGCCGGTGCCGCTGTCAAATTTGTGTTCGGATGACCAGAGCGGGGTGTCGCAGCCGACGCAATGATAGACGCCGTCCCGCTTCTCGCTCTCAAAATTGCCAGGCGAGAAGGCGCGCTCGGTGCCTTCTTTCACGCCGACGCGGAACTGTTCCGGCGTCAGCAGCTCGCGCCACTCTGACTCTTTGCGTTTGATTTTTTGGATCTCAGGCATTTCAGACGACATGGGTGGGTCACTTTCAGATCGTTGCCCACCCAATATAGGTCATTCTTAGCCGTAGAGAACGGTAATCGTCTCAGCCACACAAGCCGGGCGCTCTTGGCCCTCAATCTCGATCGAGCATTCGGAGATCATTTGTTTGCCGCCGGCTTTGTCATTCACCTCTTTGACCGTCTGGGTCATACGCAGCTTAGAGTTGACGGGCACCATATTGGTGAAGCGCACTTTATTGGCGCCATAATTGATGCCCCGCGTAACGCCCTCGACCCGCAGAACTTGAGGACCAAACATTGGGATCAGTGACAGCGTGAGAAAGCCATGCGCGATGGTTGACCCAAGCATTTCCTTGGCCATTTCTTCATTCACGTGGATCCATTGATGGTCGCCTGTCGCATCCGCAAATGTGTTGATGCGGCCCTGGTCAACTTCGAACCAATCGGATGGCCCGAGGGTTTGGCCCACCAGGCTCTCAAGGTCTGAATATTGTACGGTTTTTGGATCTGCCATTTGTCTCTCCCATTGGATTGTTTCTGTAATGATTAGTGACGTTTAGTCGCCGTTTGCGCAAGTGTTTCCTTAAACGATGCGGCTGTCTTTATTGCCCCAGTAGCGGTCGCGGACGAGGCGTTTATAGAGCTTGCCTGTGGGGTGGCGCGGCAGTTCGGGATCAAAGTCGACCGATTTCGGACATTTGATTTTCGCCAGCCGTTCTTGGCAATAAGCGAGCAATTCGTCGGCGAGCTCATCCGTCCCGGCCACGCCGTCCATGGGCTGCACCACGGCTTTCACTTCTTCGCCGAAATCTTCATTCGGGACGCCGATCACTGCGACGTCCGCGACAGACGGATGGGTAATCAAAATGTTCTCGGCTTCTTGCGGATAAATGTTCACCCCGCCGGAAATGATCATGAAGGCTTTGCGGTCGGTGAGATAAAGGAAGCCATCTTCGTCGATCTTGCCGACATCGCCGAGGGACGACCATTCGGCATGTTTCGGATTGAGCGCACCTTTGGTTTTTTCCGGGTCATTGTGATAGTTGGGCGGCGCTGTCCCGCCGAAGTAAATCTGGCCTTCTTCGCCGACCCCGACTTCATCACCGGCCTCATCGCAAATGTGCAACTCGCCGTAGATTGGGAAGCCGACCGTGCCTTTGTGGGCGAGCCATTGCTCCGAATTGGCCCAAGTCATGCCATTGCCTTCGGATCCTGCATAATATTCCTCGATCACTGGTCCCCACCATTCAATCATTTGCTCTTTCACAGGGATTGGGCAGGGCGCAGCGGCGTGCACGGCGGCAACCAGGCTTGAGACGTCATACTTGCTGCGCACCTCCTCAGGCAGCTTGAGCATTTTGACGAACATGGTCGGCACGGTTTGGGTGTGGGTAATCTTGTGTTTCTCGATCAGCGCGAGATAGGTCTCAGCGTCAAACTTCTCCATAATCACCAAAGTCATGCCAAACTTGGTCATCGACATGCACCAACGCAGCGGTGCGGCGTGATAAAGCGGTGCTGGAGACAGATAGATCCCGTTCGGATCGGTTCGAAACAAAGCCTGCGCAATCATCGTCAGCGCATTGGTGCCATCAATCGCGGTCTCTGCCGGCAAAGGTGGGCGAATACCCTTGGGGCGGCCTGTTGTGCCCGACGAATAAAGCATGTCCGACCCGGCGCGTTCGTCGCTGATGGGTGTGTCTGGCATCCCGCTTCGAACGCCTTCCAGCGGCTCGTAGCCTGAAATGCTCCCATCAATTGACCAATAGGCGTCCAAATCCGTCACTTGCTTGACGTCTTCGGCGACGGCTTTCAAACCGGCGGACGCAATCAATAGACGCGCGCCGCTATCTTTGACGATATATTCCACTTCGGGCGCGGTCAGGCGCGACGAGATGCAGACAAAGTACAATCCAGCGCGCTGCGCCGCCCAGCAGATTTCGAAATAGCGCGGGCTATTCTCAGCAAAAATAGCGAGCGTGTCGCCATGTTGCAGACCGAGCGTCCGGAACGCATGCGCCAACTGATTAGACCGGCTGTCGAGCTCGCCAAACGTCACCGTCTCACCGCTGCCCGCCATAATGTAAGCAGGCTTGTCGGGTGTGGTTTGGGCATGATGCGATGGATGCATGGCGTGTTTCCTCCTCCACGCCTCGTATTGGACGTGCTCTCCGATCAGATTAGCTCAGCTGCCCGGGCTGTCTATTGGTGACTTAGGGACAGCTATTCGCCGCCATAATCACGGATCGATTCCGCCGTGCGATGGAATCGTAAACGGGCCGCATATTCGAGCGGATCTTTGGGTTTCACCAGGGCATCCGCCGGGGTATCTGTCCAGTCGACCAGACGAGTCAAAAAGAACCGCATCGCCGCGCCGAGGCAGAGCGTCGGAAACGCCGCTTTCTCATCGTCTTGCAGTGGACGAATTTGCTCATATCCGGCGATCAAGTTTTTCGCTTTCGAGAAGTTGAACGCGCCATCTGCCTCAAACGCCCAGGCATTCACACAGATGGCGAGGTCGTAGGCCAGCGCATCTGTACAGGCAAAATAGAAATCAATCGCGCCGGTGAAACGATCGCCCAGGAAAAACGCATTATCTGGGAACAAGTCCGCATGAATGGTCCCGCGCGGCAGGGTATCGCTGAGCGATGCGACGCTTCGAATGTTCGCCAAATCGGCATCAATCTTTTCCGCCAGCCCAGGTTCCAGCGCATCGGCATTCGCCGCACGTCCTTGCCACAAGACCGGCCAACTTGTGGGGCCAAGGCTATTCTTCCGGGTCATGTCGAAATCCGCTGCGGCTTGATGAAGCTGCGCCAATCCACCGCCCAATTCACGGCATTGCGTTGCATTCGGACGCCGTGGCGAGAGCCCTTGTAAGAACGTGATGATAACGGCGGGACGGCCCGCCAGCGTCCGCAGCGCTTCGCCATCTCTCGCCGCCACTGGTAGCGGACAGGAAAACCCATTCGCCGCGAGGTGCTGCTTCAAGCCGATAAAATACGGCAAGTCCGCCGGATCGGTGCGTTTCTCAAACAAGGTGAGGATGTACCGCCCATTGGTCGTCTCCAGATAGTAATTGGAGTTCTCAACACCTTCCGCGATACCTTTAAACGCCACCGCCTCGCCGAGCTCATAATCGGCGAGGAACGCGGCGAGCGCCTCATCAGAAACACTTGTATAGACAGCCATGCGCTAGGCTGTAGCGGGCTCTTCCTCAGGCGTCCACAGGTCACGTTGCATGGTGCGCCCCATCAGGAAGAAGTGCAAAGCCGCCCAAAGTAAAAAGAGCGAACCAACGGACACGCCAACGCGGTTGCCGATGGCACGCGCCGGTTTGCAATAGTTCTCATTGCTCGCCGTGGCTTCTTCGAGCGCCGCGCCGGAAATCGCATCGTCACGACCTTTGCGTGCGGCGAGCAGGGCCGATTCAATTCGACCGCAATCGGACGCCGTGATGGGCGCATCCAACTGCGCCAGCTGGTACTTCGTGCCTTGGTCCGAAATCCAGCCAACAGTTGGCGGGCCGAACCCATAACCGATAATGTTGACGACAAATAGCAAAAGCGCCGCGGCTGTCGCCCGCATGCGGGGTTCAACCAGCTTTTGCGTCACCGCAAACATCGGGGCGAGATACGAATAGCGAAGGATCGCTGCGACGACCAGAACAGGGATGGCGAGCCAAATCGCTGTGGCGCCAGATGAGAACCCGACCGTATTGTATCCAAAGATCATGAGCGGGACGCAAAGTGACATGCCGAGCGCCGGCAACCAGCTGTCTGAATTCGGATGTCGACTGCGCACCCGGTCAGCGACGACGCCCGAACCGAATGTGCCAATCCCCGCAGCGACCCCGAGAACGCCGCCATAGATCAAGGCGGCCGTCATCAAGTCGAGGCCATGCGCGCGCATCCAGAAAGGGGCAATGAACTGGCCAATGCCATAGCCAGCAAAAGAGGCCATCGCGCCGCCCATTGAGACGTGCCAGAATGTCGGCTTGTTGAGGACCACGCTGAACACTTTGAACGGCGACGGCATTTTGCGCGCGGCTGCTGCTGCCGCGCCGCCCGGGTCCGAGTATCCACGTGGCGGTTCTTTTACGGTCAATTTGAAAATGATGGCGCCTAACACGCCGGGTAAACCCATCCAGATAAAGGCATCGCGCCAATCCAATCCGCCGCGCGTCGCGATGTAAGCGCCGCCGAGGGCTGCTAACATTGACCCGATCGGAATACCGAGGGCAAAGATGCCGAGAGCCGAAGACCGTTTCTCCGGCGGGAAATAATCAGAGATCAAGGAATGCGACGGCGGTGAACATCCCGCTTCACCGATCCCGACGCCAACCCGCGCGAGGGCAAATTGGATCGTGTTTTGCGCCATTCCACACGCGACAGTCATGGCGCTCCAAGCGGCCATCGCGATCGCGATTATCGATGTTCGATTCTTACGCTCCGCCAGCATCGCAAATGGTATGCCCAGCAATGTGTATAGAACCGCAAAAGCCAAACCGGAGAGAATGCCGATCATGAAGTCTGACAATCCAAACGTCTCACGAATCTGTTCGCCAAGAACGCCAATCAGAGTCCGGTCAATAAAGTTGAACGTGTAGACGACGATGAGCGCGAACAGGACATAGGCGCGATACCCAGAGCTGCCATAGCCTTCCGTCGATCCGGCCGCTGCTGGGGAGGTCTCTGCTGCAACGTCAGCCATTATGCGGCCTCCACTTTCGCGACCATGTCTTTCTCAAGGTGGCGAGACGACATGTAGAAACAGAACGCCGCGACGAGGAACCAAAGCGTGGTGACAGAGATGGATTGTTTCAGACCCGCTGAGCGGCCTTCCGCACAGCGGGCGAGTTGCTCTTCGGTGAGCCCATCGCCTGCTGCACAAATGGACGCGCTTAAGCCGTCGCCGCTCAGATTTGCGCCAGTAAAGACATCACTCATGATACCAACAAATTGCGGGCCGATGCCATTGCCGATGATCGACACAATGATCAGCAGAATGGCGATCGCTGTCGCACGTGAGCGGGCTGACACAACGCCTTGTCCGATATTGTATTGCGCGCCGAGATAGGCGTAGTGACAAATCGCGGCCAGCGCCCAGACGATGAACACGGTCGTCAAACTGGAGGCGTAGAAGGCGAATATGTAAAGCGGGACGGCCAATAAAAGCCCAACAGCAGGTATTATGGCGACTGCAGTTTTCAAACGCGAAGAGAACCGATCGGTGAGGTATCCGCCGAGGAACGTCCCGAGCGCGGCAACTGCTGAGAGTGGGGCTCCGAAATTGATCGATGCTTCACGCACGCCGAGGCCATGTTCGCGGATCAGGAATGGAATCTGGAACGTGAAAAGGCCATAGCCAACAAAAGCGACCAATGCGGCCCCGGCTGACATCCACCAAAAACTCGGCTTGGACATCAATTCTTGCATCGTTTCTTTGGTCGATGCTTTTTCAACGGATTGCGCATCCGGAGGATCGGAATACCCACGCGGAGGTTCTTTCACGGTGAACCAGAGCAAGGCGCCGATCACCACGCCCGGCAACCCGATGACGACAAAGGCGATCCGCCACCCTTCCACGTTCGTCCAATCAATGCCTGAGAACAGGACGCCGACTCCGATACTGTTCAGCCAGGCGCCGAAGGTTGGTCCGCTGAGTTCGGCGAGAGGACCACCGAATAGGTAGGCTAGGACGCCGCCTAAGGTCACGCCCATAGAGTAAATACCTAAAGCCGTCGCGCGGTGTTTGGCGGGATAATAGTCGCCAATGATTGAATTGGCGGGCGGTGTGCAACCGGCCTCGCCAATCGCCACACCAACCCGGAACAGCATCAGCGTGATGAATCCAGCGGCGATCCCGCACAGGGCCGTCATCACGGACCAAAGCACGATACAGATGACGATAATATTGACCCGATTGAAGCGGTCTGCCGCCATCGCAATTGGCAGGCCCATGACCGCATAGAAAATCGCAAACGGCCAACTCGCCAGCAAGCCAAACTGGGTGTCGCTGAGACTAAACGTCTGGATAATCGGCTCAGCCAGAACACCAATCAAATTTCGGTCGATAAAGTTGAGCGTGTAGACGACCATCAAAGCAAGCAGGACGTAGGTCCGATACCCTTTAGATCTGTAGCCTGTAACGTGGCCGTCCGCCGCCGCGGTTGCGGTGTCGCTCATGCAATTTCCTCCCAAACTTCGCCTTTTTTGGCGTAAGTGTTCTTTCCCGGCACGGTAGCCCTCGTTCGATCCGGCGCAAGTCTTTTCGCAGGGAGAGCACAGTTGGTTGATTGCACCTCGCGTACAGCGGCAACCTATCGCAGCCCGCATTGCCTCGATCAGATCGGAGTCTTGTTTAGATCAGACCTTCCGTCTTGAAACTGGTCACACCTTGCTTGGCGGCGATCAAATGATCGTGGACCTTAATGTCAAACGGCGCCAGCGCGTCGATGATCTCTCGGGTGATATCAATATCCGCGCGCGACGGGGTTGGATCGCCAGACGGGTGATTGTGCACCAAGATCAGTGCCGACGCTGACAATTCCAAGGCCCGCCGCGCAATCTCGCGGGGATAGACAGGCGCGTGGTCGACCGTACCTTGGCCCATCAACTCGTCAGTGATGAGCTGGTTTTTTCGATCCAGAAACAGCACCCGGAATTGTTCTCGCGCTTCATGCTGTAATCGTCCACGGACATAAGCGAGCAGGGCGGTCCAACTGGAAATGATGGGACGGGCTTCGATCGTCTCCCGCGCGGCCCGGTCGGCGATTTCTCGCGACGCCGTAAAATAAGCCGCAACGGTTTCGCCGATGCCAGGAACGGTCTGCAATTCTTGTGCGTCAGCCGCACATATCGCAGATAAGGAGCCGAACCGCTGCAGCAATGCCTTGGCGATTGGTTTCACATCGCGGCGTGGAATGAAGGCGAAGAGTAGCGTTTCCAGCAACTCATAGTCATCGAGCGCTGCAGCTCCACGTTGAATCAGCTTGCCTCGTAGTCGATCTCGATGTCCCTGCCAGTGGGGTTTGGCAGGTGGTGTGTTCAAGGGCTTACCGTGTGCGGCGTGTGATAGCCTTTCGGCGATGCGGTGAATATCTCGCAGCCATCCTTGGTGACCCCGACCGAATGCTCAAACTGCGCCGAGAGTTTGCGATCACGGGTTACTGCGGTCCAGCCATCGCTTAAGATTGCTGCATCCTTACGACCGACATTCAACATCGGCTCGATGGTGAAGAACATGCCTTCTTTCAGCTCAGGGCCGGTCCCCGCTCTCGCGCTGTGGACGACATTTGGTTCATCATGAAAAAGTTGCCCCAGGCCGTGGCCGCAAAAGTCTTCGACGACCGAGAACCGGTTCTTACGAGCAATCTCAGAGATCGCCGCGCCGATATCACCGAACCGCTGGCCCGGTTTGACCGCAGCGATGCCGGCCATCAAGGCCTCATAAGTCACGTCCATAAGGCGGCTGGCAATGCGTTTAGGCTCGCCGGCGGCATACATGCGTGAATGGTCGCCGTGCCAACCGTCGACAATCACAGTGACATCAATATTGGCAATGTCGCCATTCTTAAACGCCCGGTCACCTGGAATGCCGTGGCAGATGACATGGTTCAGCGAGATACAAGACGCATGACGATAGCCGCGATACCCGATCGTCGCCGATTGTGCACCATGGTCGAATACAAATTCGCGGATCAAATCATCGATATGTCCCGTGGTGACCCCAGGCTGGACTTCACCGACAAGCATGTCCAAACACGCGGCGACCAGCTTTCCAGCTTTACGCATGCCCTCAAACCCGGACTCATCATGAATCCGGATTTCTCCGGTGCGCATGGGGGTCATTAAGTCAGCTTCGGTCATGTTCGGTGGGCTCTCAGCAAGTTTCGGCAGCATTTGAGTGAGTTTCAGCCCCCTATATGACAGCGAATGCGCGAAGTTTCCAGACCCGAGTTTCGTACCCGCAACACGGCGTTGTTAACCGTCTCAAAACACGCGCGGCTTGTATCGTATTGCACCTGTTTTCGGCTCCTCTAAGGCTGTGCCAATGTTGTTTCGATTGGTATATGTCAGCACCGCGAAAGACGGCCTCACCGCGCCTGAGATCGGCGCCATTCTCGATGTCTCCCAGTCGAACAATCATGAACGGCTAATTACGGGGTTTCTCGCGCATAATGGGCGTCATTTTATGCAGGCGCTGGAAGGCGATAGAGACGAAGTCCTCGGCATTTACGAGCAGATCATCAACGATCCCCGGCACCATGGCGTTATTCAGATCATCGGTGAGAATATTGAAGACCGGGCCTTTCCGAACTGGGCGATGAACTATTTTCGCGTCGACGATCCGCGCGGAACGACCATGGTTATCCGCCATGATGACCCGGTGGATGGCCTGTTACCAAAGGATATGCCGCGGGACCTGCTGCATTTGTTCACCCGATTCATGCAAATCGAAACGGCGGACGCGTAAACCGATTGGCAATAGCTTTCTGACAGGTTGAACCTCTGTACTTGTTAGAGGTTTTTATGGACCAAGAAACAAAAATTCTGATGGCCCGCGTCGCCAAGCTCGGCGAAATGTCGGAAGTCGAAGCGCATCGAATCGTCAATGAGATCTATGCCGATGGCATTGTGAGTCGCAGCGAAGCGGAATCCTTGTTTCGTTTGAGCGATATGCTGAGCGCCACCGATCCGGTTTGGACCAGCCGCTTCCAGGAAGCCATGAAGGACTTTCTGTTGACGCGCGAAGCGCCAGAAGGATGGATTACGGATGACGAAGCCAATTGGCTCATCGCGCAAGTGCAAACAGATGCGCATGACCCATCCCTGGATGAAATTGACTTGCTGATCGAGCTCCTGCGTAAAGCAGACGGCGCCCCGGAAAAACTCGCACAATTCACGCTTGAAGCGGTGAGTAAACGCATCATTGCTGATGGTTTGGCGAGTTTGAAAATGGTCGAACGGATGCGGTTCGCACTCTACGCTGGCGCCGGCCATGGCGGATTGTGGGTCAGCCAGTATGAGGCGGGTATTCTGTTTAAAACCAATGATGCGATTGCCACTGCTGATAATGCGCCGACTTGGAATGATCTGTTCGCGCGTGCGGTGGGCAATCACTTAATGGCGCGTGCGCATCCAGCCCCACAAACGGTAGAAGGGGCATTGGCCCGCGAAAGTTGGCTGCAGGATACCTCCAACAGCACCGGCGGCTTTTTCTCCCGCATGGGGGCGTCTTTCGCGTCAGGCAATTGGTTCGAAATGATCACGCACAATGGTCGAAAAGCCGCTGAAGCCCGCCAAATCGCCGCCGAAGCCGCAAATCGCGAAGCGGAGAAAGTCACCGACATCGAAAATGCGTGGCTGCTCGACGGGATCAAAGCAGACGGAGACATTTCTCCAGCGGAGGCGGCATTGGTCGAGTTTCTGAAGCAAGAAGCGCCTGGTTTTGCACAAGGACTGGCTGTCGCCGTCTAATCGGGTCGACGACACACCCCTGCCTGCTAGCATCATTCAAAGCCGACGGCATGACCAAGCGGCAACCTCGACAATCCCCTGCGCCCGATTTAAGTCCGGCAGCGGATCACTCATACACACGCACGGGGCCTGTAAATGTTCAAGAAAATCCTGATTGCCAATCGCGGCGAGATCGCCGTCCGGGTGATAAAAACCTGTCGGCGTCTGGGTGTGAAAACGGTGGTGGTCTATTCCGACGCTGACGCTGGCTCAATGGCGGTCGAAATGGCCGATGAAACGGTGCATATTGGCCCATCTCCGGCGGCTGAATCTTACCTCGTCATGGACAAGATCGTCGATGCGGTAAAGCAAACTGGCGCAGAAGCCGTGCATCCTGGTTTCGGGTTCCTGTCTGAAAATCCTGAATTCGCAAAGCGACTGAAAAAAGAGAAGATCGTCTTCATTGGCCCGAACCCACATGCGATCGAGGCGATGGGCGACAAAATCAGCTCCAAAAAGCTGGCAGCGGACGCAGGTGTGTCGACAGTGCCAGGGCATATGGGCCTGATTGAAAGCACCGAAGAGGCTGTCAAAATCAGCCAAGAGATTGGCTATCCGGTGATGATCAAAGCTTCCGCTGGCGGCGGCGGTAAAGGCATTCGGATCGCCTATAATGATAAGGACGCTGAAGAAGGCTATCCGGCCGTGAAAGCGGAAGCCAAAGCTTCTTTTGGCGATGACCGGATTTTCATTGAGAAGTTTATTCTCGAGCCACGCCATGTTGAGATCCAAGTGATGGGCGATAAGCATGGCAATTGCGTCTATCTGTTCGAGCGCGAATGCTCGATCCAGCGCCGCAACCAAAAGGTCCTCGAAGAGGCCCCTTCGCCTCTGCTCGACGCGGCAACCCGTAAGCAGATGGGCGAGCAAGCTGTCGCCCTCGCCAAAGCGGTGGATTATGACAGTGCTGGAACGGTCGAATTCGTCGCGTCTGGCAAAGATAAGAGTTTCTATTTCCTGGAAATGAACACACGTCTGCAGGTTGAGCATCCCGTGACCGAGATGATCACCGGTGTGGACCTGGTCGAACAAATGCTTCGCTCGGCCTATGGCGAGAAGCTGAATCTGGAACAAGACAAGCTGAAAATTAATGGCTGGGCGATTGAAAGCCGCGTCTATGCTGAAGACCCATATCGCAATTTCCTACCGTCTATTGGGCGCCTAAAGCGCTTTATCCCGCCGCTCGAAGGCGCCTTGGCAGGCGGGACCGTGCGTATGGATAGCGGCGTTCGCGAAGGCGACGAGATTTCGATGTTCTACGATCCAATGATCGCCAAATTGGTCACCCATGGCAAAGACCGCAATCAAGCCCTCGACGTTCAGGCTGAAGCACTGGACCGGTTCCACATTGAAGGCATTCAAGACAATATGCCATTCTGCGCCGCGGTGATGGACGAAGCACGATTCCGATCTGGCAATATCACCACCGCCTATATCAAAGACGAATTCCCCGATGGATTCCAAGGCACAGAGCCGACCGACACACAACGTGTCATGTTGGCTGTCGCGTCGGTCTATGCGCATGGCGTCAACACCCGCCGCGCGGGTCAAATTACCGGCCGGATGTCGCCGGTCGAAGACTTGCGCAAAGATTGGGTGGTCGTTCTGGGGGGCGAACACGTCCCTGTTCAGCTTGAGCTCGGCGACGGCGAAGCGACGATCACGATTGGCAAAAAGGCCCACTCTTTCGTCACTGAATGGACACCCGGCCAACCGCTGATGGAAGGCGCCTTAGACGGGCAGGCGATTGCTGTAAAAATCGCGGCAGGGTCGGAAGGCTATGTCGTACGCCATCGCGGTGTGCGCGTCTCCGCGTTGGTCTGTACGCCTGACGTGGCTGAGATGCATCAACGCTTGCCAGAAAAAGAAAAGCCGGACCTGTCCAAGCTGATCATTTCACCAATGCCGGGGCTCGTCGTCTCTGTCGATGTCGAAGTCGGTCAAGATGTCCAAGAAGGTGAAGCGGTGTGCATCGTGGAGGCGATGAAGATGCAGAACATCATCCGCGCCGAGGCCAATGGCACCGTCAAAGCTGTCAATGTTGGTGCCGGAGACAGTGTCGCAGCTGACGAAATTATGGTTGAGTTCGAATAAGTCGACACGTATCCGCCTTGTCTATATGACCGAACCGATGCACCCATCGGTCGGCAAAAGGATAAAGCATGGTTGATCTTCTGTTTAACCCAAACGGGCGCATAGGCCGTAACCGGTTCTGGCAAGGCATGGTCGTTCTTACCATTGCAAGCATTTTGGTCGCTGCCGGATTTCGCATGGTGGCGATCCCGTTAGTATTCCTGCACTTCGCCTTAATCTATCCCTATATTTGCGTGATCGGAAAACGCCTCCACGATGTTGGCCAAACAGCCTGGTTGGTCTTGGCCGTTTGGCTGGCGGGGATGGTGTTAAACCAAATCGTATCGGGAATTCTCGGTGTGTTCTTACTGTCTCCGGAAACCATGGAGAATTATGAGCGCGTCATGGAGCTGCTGGAACGCAACGAAGTCGAGCCAGCAATGGAAGGCATGATGCTGCTTTTGCGCGACACAGTGCCATTGGTCGTGGTGACGACGGCAATTGTAGGGGCGGTTCTCGCCTTCGCACTCGGCATGCTGCCGACACAAGGCCAAGAGAATAAGCATGGGCCGGTGCCGGGATCATTCACAGGCGATCCGTTCGAATAATTCTTGTCCGTCGATAATGTTTTATCGTTTATTGATAAATCGATCGAGGTGTGTATAAGCATCGATCTATAAGAAACCCATTCAAAGGATTCCTTCGCCATGAGCGATGCTATCGCCTCCCAGTCTGCATTAGATCCGGACCGTCCGTGGATCACCGATGAAGACCAATTGCCTTCGAGAATGAACTGGCTGGATACGTTTTTCAATCCAACCGGGAAAACCCCGACTTTGCATTTCACGCGGGCTTGGACCGTATTGTTCATGGCGCAAGTCGTGGCGTTCTTTTTCATCGGCTGGCTTCTGACCACGGTTATTTCTGTCGCAGGCGCGAATACAGAAGGGCTTGAAGTGGCGGAACGCTACTTTATCGCCCTGGTGTTCGTGATCACCACTGTGCTATCTTACATCATCCATGTGCGACGTTTGAATCATGCGGGTCGCAGCCCGCTCTGGGCGATGATTGTTCTGATCCCGGTCCTCGTTGCGTTGGCCCAGTTCACGGGCACGCTGACGCAAAAATCGGCGGAGTATGACGAGCTATATTCGGCCCGCGCAGAGTTCTTAGAAGACCCGGCAGCTTGGCGCGCCAATCGATTGGATACACAACGCGAAGCGCAAGAAAAAGCCGCGGCCGAACGGGCTAAGACTCAAGAAGAACCTGAAGAAGTTCCAGAAATGTGCAAAGCCGCGAACGCGAATTCTGGCAATGCGGGTAATGCCGGCAATCGCGGAAATCGGGGCGGTGGACGTGGTGATTCCGGTGATCGCGGTCCGAACGTTGAGCAGCCCCTCGCATCGAAAGAAGAGTTTATCCTGCGACCAGCAGCGGCAGGCGTGGTTCAGCCGATTATGCTGCTCAGTCTGCCAATCATGGTCTGGACATTGCTCTGGGTGGCGAGAGCACCGTTGCAGGGTGCGCAATACCCCAAGCGTGGCATCGTCAATATCTTGATGACGCCCACCGGCCGGATCAGCCGCCTTCAATACATTGCTGGTCTGGTGACGATTTTGGTCTTGGGGGCTGTGATCTTCATCCTGCAGGGAATTGTTGCAGGCGCTGTGCCTGCTGTAGCCCCGTTGCTCTTACTGGCCTTGCTACCCTTACTCTGGTTTGGATTCTCGATCACGTCGAAGCGACTTCATGACCTTGGAAAGTCCTGGTTCTTCATGATGTGGCCATGGATTTTCGCTGCTGGCGTTGCCGTCCTGACAGGACTGATTGTGTTCCTGAATATGCAGGCTTTCATGTTCGCACAAACGTGTGGCGGCGACATGCCGATCGCTGTTTTGTCAGCCTTCATCTTGCTTGGGATCACATTTGTCTGTGGACATCTCGGTATGCTATTTATGCTCTGCACGGCCGGACCCGAGATGCAGGACAATAAATATGGCCCCGCGCCTGATCCCGGTGTCACCGGGGCGCAGTATTCGGATGGCCATCAACCGATCAGTTGAGTACCTGACCGAAGTGCTAGCTATGCGATAACTGCTTAAAACGGGGCGCTGACCGCACGAGTCGGCGCCTCGAACACGTTTTCGAAGGCCTGTTTTAACGCTTCATCCGCGTCCGCCATCGCGATCGGGAGACCAAGGTCGACCAAACTCGTCACGCCGTATCGCGGATCATCTATCCCGCACGGCGTGATTCCAGAAAAGTGCTCAAGCTCGGGTTCGACGTTCAGGCTGATGCCGTGAAAACTGACCCAGCGTTTCAGACGGATGCCGATCGCCGCGATCTTATCTTCTCGCAATGCGCCGCCTGGCTGGGTTCGATCCACCCAGACTCCGACCCGGCCGTCACGGACACCGGCGTCGACATTGAATGCCTGTAACGCAGCGATGATCCAGCGTTCCAAATTGCCGACAAAGGCGCGCACATCTCGTCCGCGCGCAGCGACATCCAGCATCACATAGGCCACCCGCTGTCCGGGGCCGTGATAGGTGTATTCACCGCCGCGCCCGGCCTCGAATACCGGGAATCGTTCCGGTGAGCGCAAGTCGACGGCTTTGGCGCTGGTGCCAGCTGTATAGAGCGGGGGATGTTCGAGCAGCCAGATCAATTCTGGCGCTCCGTCTTCGCGAATCGCACGCGCGCGGGTTTCCATAAAGCGGTGCGCCGCCTCGTAACTCACCGGTTCGGAGCTCACCGCCCATTCGACTTCAGCATAGTCTGTCATATCACTGCATATAGCGAAGACTTTTCGCTTCACAATCGCCTCGGTGCCGCGTATATGGCGCGCTCTACCCGGCGTGCGGCCGTGGCGGAACTGGTAGACGCGCAGCGTTGAGGTCGCTGTGGGGCAACCCGTGGAGGTTCGAGTCCTCTCGGCCGCACCAATTTTTATCGAAATCGTTCAAGTCGATCAGGTGCCACACTGTCTGCTGAGGACGGCATATCTGCTGATCCACCTGGTTTCAGGTGCGGTGACGTTCCCCGAGAATGACACAGAGGTTTAGGCGCGCGATCCATCTTCGCCGGGAGTCTCGGCTGCTTCGATCGCGATCCCACCAACCTATTTCCGCTGGCGCCCGAACTATCTAGTAGAAGCGTCATGAAGCTGGCTGGCCGGCGAGGCGAACGGGAACGCACGATGATCGCGACAAGAGGCTCTGGCGAATATCAATGGGCATTAGAGTTTGTCGACCGCTTACTTGTTCTCTCGTCCTATGATCGATCCTTGATGCGTGAACTTCAAATTTTGATCAGCTGTATTCAACTCAGGCTGGGACACTTTCGGTCGCCAAAAATTGATTAACGGTGACGCTGAATGGCTCTTCTGGAACAAGATATTTGTCTTAGTATGAAACGCACGGAGCAAAGTTGTGACGCGCACAACCAGCATGACACGTATCGCCCAGGGTTCGGCCTTCGAAAAACAAAATACTCGGTTAAAGTGCCCAACGCCTATAAAAATCAGATCGAGGGCAACATGTATCGCACCAAAGCTACAACCAACCATGCCATATCTGAACGCGAGTTGAAAAACCGAGACGTCGCTTATCGTGCGGCGATTGAAGGCATTGTGCTTCTCGAGAACAATGGCGCCTTGCCTATGAACAGTCAGCGTGTCGCTTTGTATGGCGCGGGCGCGACTCACACAGTGAAAGGTGGAACCGGCTCAGGAGAAGTAAATGAGCGTCACTCCATAAGTATCATGGAGGGGTTGCAAGACGCACAAATTGCCGTGTCTTCCGATGCTTGGATAGCCGACTACGCGAATACGTATGACCAAGCGATCGAAAAACATCGAAAGCTGGTGTCTCGAAAAATGTTTCCACCAACACCGAGATCGATGATGAGCCTGTTCGAGTCGCCTTTTACCTATCCGCAAGGTCGCAAGATCACGAGCCAGGACATTGAGGCGAGTGCAACCGATACCTGCATTTATGTCGTGACCCGGCAAGCTGGAGAAGGGGCCGACCGTAAACTCGACAACGGCGATCACACACTAACCGAGGTTGAAAGAGCGAACCTCATTAAATGCGCGGCGGCATATGATACTTGTATTGTCATTATTAATGTAGGGTCGTCTTTCGATGTGAGTTTTTATGAAGAAATTCCCGGCATTGATGCGCTTGTGTTCTTCGTACAGCAGGGATCGGAAGGCGGTCGAGCCCTGGCCGATATTCTGACGGGAAAGGTCACTCCATCTGGCAAACTCGCAGATACATGGGCGCGGCGGTACCAGGATATTCCGTTCTGGGATGAGTATAGCTACCAGAATGGGGACCTGTACAATGAGCAATATAAAGAAGGCATATATGTCGGGTATCGTTACTTCGATACATTTGAGGTTGAGCCGCTATATCCGTTCGGTTTCGGGCTCAGCTATACAAACTTTTCTATCTCGGACAGCCAAGTCACTGTAAACGGAGATCAGGCCACGCTTTCCGCGAAGGTCACTAATATTGGTGATGCCAACGGCAAGGAAGTCGTTCAGTTATACATTTCTTGCCCGCAAACTGGCCCACATAAGCCGTACCAACAACTCGCAGGCTTTGCGAAAACCTCGACGCTTTCGCCTGGTCAATCCGAGACGGTCACGATTGAGATCAATCTAAACTATCTTGCATCCTATATTGAAGATGAAGCATCTTTCGTGCTCGACGCAGGTGATTACGTCATCCGGGTTGGCAACGCCTCTCGCAGCGCAGAGGCTGTAGCAGTATTGTCATTGGACGCACGAACGCTTGTGTCTCGGCATGCCAATATATGTCCGCAAACTCAGCGCGTCACCGAACTCGAGCCCGAAAAGGTTCCATTAAGGGCGCGCGAGAGCGAGCTCCCGACGCATCAGATTTCGTCCCGATCATTCCAAACCGTTGAACATCAGTACGGCGATGAATTTTCTGTGCGAGATGGGAAAGTCGATCAAATCGTTTCCGAACTCTCTCGCGACCAGTTGATTGATCTGGTTTCGGGCACAGGGATTGGCAGCATCTTCTTTGGCGAGGGGCATTTTGTGGCACCAGGTTCTGTCGGTCAAACGACGTCCAACTTGACCGCGAAAGGCCTGATCAACGCGACGATGGCCGACGGACCAGCTGGCTTGCGCCTGAATCGAACCACGGTCTTCGATAAGAAGGGTAAGGCCAAAATGGTCGAGCCCGTGATCGAAATGCTTCGGTTTTTACCAGACTATATGAAGCGCTTTGTTTTCGCGAAACCTGGTGGTCGTGAGGTCTATTACCAGTATGCCACAGCCTTTCCGGTGGCATTAGCGTTGGCTCAAACATGGAACAGCGAACTCATCCACGAGGTTGGAGAGGCGATCGGAACCGAAATGATAGAATATGGTATCATGTTCTGGTTGGGACCGGGAATGAACATTCACCGCAATCCGCTTTGCGGTCGCAACTTTGAGTATTTCAGCGAAGACCCTTTCTTGTCAGGAAAACTGGCCGCGGCCATCACCGCAGGGTGCCAAAGTGTGGGCGGGGTCTATGCGACACTGAAGCATTTCGTCGCCAACAATCAAGAAGATAATCGCTTCAAGACGTCGGCAAATCTGTCTGAACGCGCCTTGCGCGAGATCTATCTTCGAGGATTTGAAATCGCGGTCCGTGAGGCCGCCCCCAAGGCGGTTATGACGGCCTATAACAAAGTGAATAACGTGTACGCACCGAACAGCCATGACTTGCTGACAAAAGTGCTGCGCGACGAATGGGGCTTCGATGGCGTGGTGATGACAGACTGGACGGCCACGAATAAAGGGCTCGCTGACAATGGTGCATGCATGACGGCTGGCAACGACTTGCTCATGCCGGGCGGAAAATACTATCGCAAAGATTTGCTGCGGAGTCTCGAAGCAGGAGAGATAACCGATGAAGACGTACGCAAGTGTGCGCGAAACATCATCACGGCTATTCTGAACAGTGCGCTTTCCAAAGAATACGCTCCTCAACTCGCCGCTGCCGAGTAATGGTTATGGCGGCGCAAGGCTAATGCGAACCGGTCCCAGGTACCATTTGGGCTCGGGGAGGCTTGTGCTGCTCGAATCTAGTGCCATTCAGACGGCGCGCGTTTGAACGAGTCCCGAGTGCAGAGAAAGCGCATGTGAGTCCGCGAAACGCACACTCCAATATTTGACTTCCCCTGCGTCGACGACCCACCTCGTATGCTAATCGCGAAATTAGGAGGATCCGTCATGAAAGTTGCAGCTGTGAAGAAGCCTGGAGGCCCTGGAAATCTCGTCATTGAGGACCGGCCAGATCCAGTTGCGGGGCCCGGTGAGATTCTGGTTCGCATCAAAGCGTCTTCGCTCAACTATCATGACTTTGTTGTCGTCATGGGGGGGATCCCGACTGAGGATGGCCGCATTCCAATGTCGGATGGCGCCGGTGAAGTGGTTGCAGTCGGCGAAGGCGCGACCAAGTTCAAGCCGGGGGATCATGTGCTAAGCCTATTCTTTCCTGACTGGCTAAAAGGCGAAATCGACGCGCTTGGGTTCGGCGGCGTGCCCGGCGATGGTGCAGACGGTTTTGCAGCGGAATTGGTGGCAATGCCGGAGACGGCGTTTACTCGGATGCCCGCAGGTTATTCGTTTACTGAAGCGGCGACATTGCCTTGCGCAGCGCTCACCGCTTGGCGCGGCATGTTTGTCGAAGGCTCGGTCAAACCGGGCGACTGGGTGTTGACGCAAGGCACGGGCGGCGTGTCGGTATTCGCGCTTCAGTTTGCTAAAGCAGCAGGGGCACGGGTGATTTCGACATCATCCTCCAATGAAAAACTCGAACGGATGAAAGCCTTGGGCGCCGATCACGTGATCAATTACAAAGAAACACCAGAATGGGGCCGCAAAGCGTTAGAACTCACCGCCGGGCGGGGAGTCGATGAGGTCGTCGAGATTGGCGGTCCTGGTACAATGGCCCAATCGATTCAAGCCTGTCGTGTGGGCGGCCATATCTCACTGATTGGAGTTTTGACCGGGGTCTCCGGCGAAGTGCCAACGGCGGCATTCTTCTCCAAAAACTTGACCATGTCCGGAATCACGGTGGGCTCAGGCGAGCACCAGGAAGACATGATTGCTGCGATTGAAGCGAGCCACATCAAGCCAGTCTTGGACAAAGACTTCCCACTTGATCAAATCGCTGAAGCTTTCGCACATCAGGCGAGCCAACAGCATTTCGGCAAGATCACGCTGTCGATTTAGGCCCTGCCGCAACCGCCACATCAATCAAGCGTTCTAGCTGCGTAGGAAACGCTTGGTCGATTTCGGAATAGGCGTCAGCGCCGAAAATACCGGTCAGCGTCGGCTGCGAAATACTGTAATAATTGATGGCGCCAAGCAATTGGTAGATGGCGGCAAACGCTTCCGCGCGAGGCGCGTTCTGCCATCGCGGGATGGCGATGATCATGTCTACGAGCCGTTCTAGGAACGGTTTCAGATACCAGGTTCCCGCACTGTCTGCACGGCGCTTATTGTCCAACAACTCACGCATCAACAAGCGGGTGGGCGCGGCACCGCGCTCAAACGGGGTGTGTAGGCTTATCAAATAGGTTTTCAGTCGAATTTCCGGGTCATTGCTTTGGCTTGCTGAATCGGATTCCAAACTGACGAACTGCTGCGAGATGCGTTTCAGCACCTCGCCATAGAGTTTTTCCTTGCTGCCGAAATGATGCAGCAAAGCTTGTTTGGTCAGGTCTAGTTCACTGGCGATTGCCGCGATGCTGACACCATAAAACCCACGTTCAGAGAACAAGAGCTCCGCCGTGTCGAGGAATTGTTCGCGCGTATCGCTGGCCATGCTGACTCCGATTTAGATTGACAACCTACCATACGGTAAGTATTGAAACTTACCAAACGGTAAGTGCAAACGAGAAGCTGCGAGAAGGAGATGCCGCTATGGACCGCGAAACCGAATTGCAATTGATCGACGAATTGCTCGATATCAAAGCTGCGAAATCCTTCTATCTAGATGAGAGCGTGACCCGAAATCCGGTGGAGCACTATGTCAGCGAAGATCGGTTTCAGTTGGAACGAGAGCGGATCTTCAAAAAGGTTCCAATGATTGCCGCGCATACTAGCGAGATCGCTAATCCCGGTGACTTCCTCCGCCGCGACGTCGCTGGACGACCGGTGCTTCTGACACGTGACAAATCCGGCGCCGTGCATGCGTTCTTGAATGCGTGCCGGCATCGTGGGACGCGGCTGGTCGATGATGAGAGGGGCTGCAAGCACCGCTTTTCATGCCCCTATCATGCCTGGACCTATGCCAATTCTGGTCAGTTGATTGCCGCCCCTCATTTTGACCAAGGTTTTGAAGGGGTGGAAAAATCCGCCCTCAGCCTGATCGAACTTGGATGTGAAGAAAGATTTGGATTTATTTGGGTGAGCGTGAACACAGATGACACCGTTCACTTGGACGACCATCTTGGCGATGTCGCTGCCGAACTCGAGGCTTTGCAGATCGATGACATGGTTGTCGTTCAACAAGACGCGCCGGTGCACACAGCCAATTGGAAAATTCTCGTTGAAGGCGGCATCGAGGCCTACCATTTCAAGGTTGCGCATCGCACGACCATTGGGCCGCATTTTGAGGACAATCTTTCCACTTATCGCATGCTTGGCGCACACATGCGCTCAATCTTGATGCGCACCAGCATGGCCCATCTTGCGCCAGATACACGCGAGGAATGGCGCCTTAGGGACCATGCACAAGTACTCTACACCTTGTTCCCAAACGCGGCACTGTTGGTGCAATCCGACCACATCGCTTGGATCAATCAAGAGGCTCTGTCCGCAGGTGAAACGCGTGTGCGCATGTCGACCCTGGTACCGAAGGCCGATGCCGGTCGCACCGAACACTGGCAACGCAATCACGAAATCACGCGGGTGACACTGAATGAAGACTTCGCCATAGGTGAGAGTATGCAATCCACGCTCACATCAGGTGCCAACCAAGACATGCTGTTTGGAAAGTTCGAAGGCGCATTGGATGCTTTCAATCGCGTCGTTGAGGCGCATCTTGAAACGTCAAACGCTCAACAAGTTGCGGCTGAATAAACATGACCACGGCAGCCATCTCCGCGCAGGCGCATTTGCATCATCAGTACTTTCTCGGCTTACAGCTCCTGGTTGCCGTCGAAGAAAGCAAACAAGCGGTCTTCGATTGGATGTTCCGATTGTTCCGTCGTCAACACGAAGAAAAATTCCTGTCCAGCTTTGAAAAACTCGGCCTCGCAGATGAGCCACCAGCGGTTGCGTGCGCCAAATATCATGTCCTCTCGAACGGCATTGGCGGCGTGGCCGTTGAATACATGGAAGAGTCAGACACCAAAGCTTGGGTGCGCTTTCGCTATCCACGTTGGATGTATGCGGGCCCCGCCATATGCGGTATTCCGAAAGAAGCCGGGCGCGGATTCCTTCACGGCTGGTACGCCCAGAACGGCGTTAGCTTGCAGAATCCCCGGCTTGGCTTTGTCTGCGTCTCCGAAGATGTGACCGAGCAGTTTGGCCTGTGTGGCTATTTCAAGGAATATGACCGCGACTTAGACGACGATGAGCGGCTCATCTTTGCCCCCGACGAGTTGCCGCCGCTCTTTGACCTCGAGCAGCAACCTCAACCGCCAGCGCAAGATTGGAGCGAAGACCGGCTGGCCAAAGCGAATCGGAACTATGCGATGGAATATATTCGCAATGGTTTGAAAGCGCTGATAGAGGTTGTTGGGCGCGAAGCTGCGGTGGCCTATGCCGCGCGGGCGGCGCGGCTGACCGGATTGCAAAACTATGCCGCGCTGGCGGACATTGTCGGCGGTACTGACGGTGGCCCAGAAGCAGCAGCACAATTCTTAGCGGCGATGTTTGTTGGAATGGGCGATGATTGCGAGCTCTCGATGGACGAAGATGGCACGGCGCGTCTCGTCCAATCTGGCCTGCGCATCGCACGCGGTTTGGCGGGTGAGTGGCGCGACGACTTGCTGATGTGCTGGACCGAACTTTGGCGTGGGACCGTGCACGCTCACCGCGCTTTCATCCAAGTGGAGTGTGACATAGCCGAGGATAAAGTGACCTGGGCTCTTCGGCCCAGGTCCGCTTGAGAATTTGCCCATCGGCTACCAACCGACGCGCACACCGGCGCGTGCGCCCACATCGCCATTGGCTGGAACCGTCCCGAGCGCAACATTGGCTGAAAATCTCTCACTCAAGCGCGCGGCACCGGAAAAGGCGATCGCGCTATTGCCATCGAAATATCCGACGTTCGCCGAGAAGGCCATACGCTCATTCGATTGTAACCAGGTCGAGCCTGCCAAAGCGTTAGCGATGGCGATGCCCGCGGTGTTCTCGTCAATCTCATGATTGACCTTTCGCAGATGACTGGTCAGCGCATCGACCCGGAAGTCGAGCGTTTCAAATTGCGTGTTGAGGGTGCCGATGGCTTCGGTATTGGCAGTGATGCTTTCGCTGTTGCGTGCAATCCGCGTCTGGTTGGCGCTAACCTCGCCGTTGATTGTGGCGACTTCATCGTCGAGCTGGGCCATGTTGACCGCGTCCGTATCCGCGACCCCCGCCGCTACATTGGTGATCCGCCGCTCGCTCCCCGCGCTGCCAACGGAGACCGTGTTCGCTTGGTCTGCGACGGACCCTTCACCAAGCGCAACGGCATTCTCTGCACTGGCGCTCGCACGCGTCCCGAAAGCAGATGACCCGGTTGCTGTCGCCGCTGAATATTCGCCGATTGCGGTAGACTGATCGCCATGCGCTTGCGCGGACACACCAAACGCAGCCGAGTCAGCGCCGAGTGCTTCTGCGAAACCGCCAACAGCGGTCGAACCGGCCGCGTGGCTATTAGCGCCGATCGCGGTACTGTTTACGTTTGAGGCCACAGAATTTGGACCGTAAGCCACAGAATTGGGTTGCGAGGCCACAGAGTTTTCGCCGCCTTGAAGCGAGTTTTCACCGCTCCCGGGTGAAACGAGCGACGGGCCGCCCGGACTGGTGCCGCCTCCGGCCATTTCCAATGTGTCGACGCGATCGGCGAGATCGCCAATACCGGAAGAATTATCCGACACCGTGCCGCTCAGCGTGTTGAGCATCCGCGTATTGTCCTGAATAAACATCAAGTTGTCAGCGATCGCCTGGGTATTGTTTGTCACGGTTTGAGTGAGGTCAGACAATTGCCCATAAGTGGCGGCGTCATCATCCGCTTCGCCATCCGCCAGATGGGTGAGTTTGCGCTTGAGTGTATCGCTGCCCACAGAAACCGTATCTGCCTCGTCTGCCACAGAGTCGGCGCCAAGCGCGATGGCGTTTGCGGCGCTCACCGTGGCATCCGACCCGATCGCCACGCCATTGGCCGCTTCGGTGGATGTATTGGCGCGCGCGCCGAGCGCGATAGAGTCCGTCCCAGTCGCGGTTGGTGCGGTGCCAATGCTATTGACCTCCAAGTATGGATTGGTGGCACCGCCAGAGCCGCCAGATGCGGAAATGGCGGTCCGCATTTGGCCGACGGTGACGGCGTCCGTGTCGTCGACGCCGTCTTCGACATTGGTGATCCGTCGGGTTAAACCAGTGTTCGCGTCGCCAATAGAAAGGGTGTTTTCCGCGCTGGTGACAGAGTCTGCTCCCAAAGCGACGGCGCCGTGATGCAGAACAGAAGCGCCTTCCCCATCTCCGTTGGCGTCGCCACCGATGGCAGTTCCGCCTATGATGTCAGAAATTGAGCCATTCGTAACGAATGCATTATGACCGATCGCGATAGAATCGATTCCTTCGATCGAGCTAGATTCTCCGATTGCGATCGAGCCATTAAACGCCTGTGCATTCGCGCCCAATGCGATCGTGCCATTGTCTCCCGCATAAGAGTTTTCTCCAATTGCAATAGCATCGTCTCCAGTGGCCATGGCTTCGGTGCCGTCGCTATTGATGGCAACATAAGCATTTGCCGCCGCAATTTGACCGACAGTCGCCGCGTCGCTGTCTAAGATCCCATCCGCGACATTCACAATTCGTCGCCGGAAACCGGAGTCGGCATCTCCTACAGAAACGGTGTTTTCCTCCGACGTCACCGATAGCGCGCCTAGGGCCACCGAAGAGTCATGCGTGGCGCTGGCGTCCGCGCCAAGCGCTGAGGCATATGAGGCGGCGGCATCGGCATTGTATCCGATGGCCGTCGTAAAATTTCCATTTCTTGCGGATGCTGTCGATCCTACGGCAACAGCACCCGTCGTCCGCGCATTTGCCAGATCGCCGATTGCGATGGAAAAATCGCCGGAAGCATCGGCGGCTAATCCAGAAGTATTCACTTGTATCGCCGGATTCACGGAGGCATTCACCGTCGCCCTGAGTTGTCCAACAGTCGCGGCATCGCTGTCGAGCTCTCCATCCGCGACATTCATGATGCGGCGCGTGAGAAATGCATCAGCATCGCCGACGGAGACACTCAAATCCGCTGCCGTGGTCGAATCTGCGCCGAGGGCGATGGCGTTTTGGTGGGTTGCGCTGGCGTTTGCGCCAAGCGCGGTGCTATTCGCTGCTGAGACAGAAGCGCTATCCCCAACAGCTGTGCCATAGTCGATCGGTGAACCGAAACCACCGATTTGCGCCCCCGCTCCGATCGCGGTGGAATGATTGCCATTCACGCCCGTAGCGGCGCCAAGCGCGATTGATTGGCTGCCCGTTATTAACACGTTGCCGCCGAGTGCGATCGACTCATGGCCTTCCACAATGGCGTCTGATCCGATGGCCAAACTGAAATTTCCCACCAGATCAGGATCGATGGCGGCGAGGACGGCGGCGCCCGTGACGCTTGCGCCGCGTCCGATGGCAATGGCATCATCGGTATCGTCGGCCACTTCCGCGCTTTCGCCAATCGCGATCGAGTCGGTGCCGGTGGAGGTGGCGGCTGCGCCGTCGCTATTGATGGCGATGTAAGTGCTGGCTGCGTTAACCGCGGCGATGCTCGCGTTGACCTGGCCTACGGTGGCGGCATCGGTGTCATCAATACCGTCGGCGATGTGCATGATCCGACGTTCATTCCCGCTTGTACCGAACGATACGGTGTTGTCGGCGCTCGTCTGTGCGCCAGCTCCAATCGCAACTGAATTTTCGTGCTGCGCGACCGTCGGGGTTTGTGCATCAAAGCCTGATCCGATTGCAACGGATCGTAGGGCGCCCACAGACGCGTTCGATCCAATAGCTATGCCGAGATCACCGTCCTCTGTCGCTTCCGCGCCGGGACCGAAAACCAAAGAATTGGTCCCATCAGCAGTCGTTTCGTATCCGATCGCGGTTGAATACGAGCCGTATGCAATTGCATTGCGCCCAAGAGCGATCGCGGAAACAGCGCCTGCCCCTGCGCCACTGCCAAGCGCAATTGCATTTTGTTGGCCCGCAGACGCGCTTTGTCCGATCGCTATGGATCGAGAGCCGATGGCAGAGGCTGCTGTACCCGTAGCATTCACATCAATGTACAAATTCGCCGCTGAAATCGCATCGGCAATCTCGTCGTCGACTTGGCCGACTGTCGCGGCATCGCTGTCCAGCACGCCATCTGCAACATTCATAATCCGTCGCTGCATGGATGCATTCCCGACCGAAACAGAATCTTCGGCCGATGTAACCGAGTCCGCGCCAAGCGCGACCGAATTATTGTCCTGAACATCGGCGCCGATGCCGTCGCCATCTAAGTCGCCACCTATCGCAATTCCACCAATAATCGGTGGGTCCTCAATCGCAGGTCCCGGGACCAAATCGCCGACTCGAGCGTGATTGCCGAGGGCGAGCGATTGATTCCCATAGACTGAAGCTCCCGAACCCAAACTGGTCGATCTATTGCCGATAACGCTCGCGGACTCTCCGATCGCGATCCCATAATTGCCGACTGCGTCCAAATCTTCAGCGGTATCGACCCCTAAGCCTAAGACGCTGGCATTATGCCCGATGGCGATGCCAAAATCTGTGCCTTCTGAAACGATAGAACTTTCGCCAATGGCAATCGCGCTTTCGGCGTCAATAGCGACCTCACTTCTCGCGCCGATCGCGACCGATTCAAAAGCGCGCGCCTGTGCCTGCCGACCTATGGCAGTAGCATCGACGCCCGACGCGATGGCATCGTCACCGAGCGCCGTCGCGCCTTCCGCACTCGCATCGGCGTCATCGCCGCACTCGAGTGTGTCAGCTATAGGGTCGCCAAGAGCATCCGTTCCATCTCGACAATCGTCCACCGCTTGCGCACTCGCGCTGCTCGCAAACCCCGCCGCTGAAACCAGTCCAATCGCAGTCGCGCTCAATAGTTTGAATTTCATCTGTCGCCTCCATAGAAAGCGGGGCGAGTGATTGAAAAACGCTCACAGCGCATGAGACAGCCCCTGTTGCAACGAGCGACAACCTGACGGGGTTCGGGCGTGTCTTCATTATCACCGCATCTCAGGTTGTTGTCTTGGAATCTCAATTTGAGGTTGCGGGCCAAGAAGTGGGTTGGGCAGGAGAGAATTCGACTTTTCTGGGTCACCATCACACACTGGTCACGAAGTTCGGCTAAGCCGCGCCAAGTCAACACAATCAGGGGCACCTCTCAGTCATGTCTCATTCCCGTCGCCAGTTTCTTCGCACCGCAGGATGTCTCGCCGCCGCGGCGCCAGCTTATTCGACTCTGTCAGGCTGTTCGACGGCCGGCGAGACGGAGACGACCGTATCCGAGGTCGATTTGGTGCCGGATAATGAAGGATTTCTCGATCTGCCGCCTGGGTTCACGTATCAGCGATTCTCTGAACTTGGTGACGTCATGTCGGACGGCTTTCGTGTGCCGGGCGCGCATGATGGGATGGGCTGTTTTGCGATGGACGGGGACGCCGATCGCTGCGTGTTAGTCCGTAATCATGAACTGAGCAAAGACGAGACCAACGAAGGTCCGTTCGCGCCGGGCGCAGGTGTGCCTCAGGGCGTAGAGTCGGCGGCGATTTTCGACATCGCACCGTCCGGTGATCCGGTGGCCGGCGGCACGACAAACCTCATTTACAATACGCGCACGCAGCAGCTCGAACAGTCCTTCTTGTCGCTGGTCGGAACTGAGCGCAATTGCTCTGGCGGGATCACACCATGGGGTTCTTGGCTGACCTGCGAAGAGAGCCGAACGACGCCAAATACTGAGGCCAGTCAATATCACGGCTACGCGTTTGAGGTGCCGTCTGCGACCCGCGGGTTAGTGAACGCCGAGCCCCTGCGGGCGATGGGCCGGTTCAATCGCGAGGCCGCGGCCGTCGATCCGCGCACCGGGATTGTCTATCAAACCGAAGATTCTGGCACCGGATTATTGTACCGGTTTTTGCCAGATGAGCCGGGCGCGCTGCGTCGCGGTGGACGCCTTCAAGCCCTGGCGATCGTGGGCATGCCCGCCGCCGATACGCGCAATTGGGACGAGGCAGGGCCGACTTTTACAGTTGGACAAAGTGTGGCCTGTTATTGGATCGATCTCGATGATGTCGAAGCCTTTGAAGCCCCCTTACAGGCGCGCGGCTATGATAAAGGCGCCGCCTGGTTCGCGCGCGGCGAGGGGATCGCCTGGGCGCTGGATCCATCCGGCTCAGCGGCATACTTTGCTTGCACCAGTGGCGGCCTCGCCCAAGGCGGACAGATCTGGCGCTATCAGCCAAGCCCCTATGAAGGCACTGCCCGAGAAGCCGAAGCGCCGGGGCAGCTGACGTTGCACTATGAGAGCTTTGACCGCAGCGAAATGGATATGTGCGACAATATCGTGCCCTCACCATGGGGACATTTGGTGATCTGCGAAGACGGACCCGATCGCAACGCGGTGAAGGGGGTAACACCGGATGGTCGGGTCTACACGATTGCGGAAACATCGGTTTCAGAAGTTGCCGGAGCGTGTTTCTCGCCCGATGGGAAGACTTTGTTCTTCAATGTTCAAGGGGCTGGCGTCACCGTGGCGGTGACCGGACCTTGGGCGCGCCTGGCGGTGGCATGAACAGCAATTAAAAACGCCTTGCACCGCCGCGGCGATCAAGCCAAAGAGGCGCTATGACTGAAACGCCGCAAATCCCGACTGATGATAGCGAAGAACAGCGCGAGCAGCTTGCCGCTGAATTACGTGACGCCATCGATCGTGGGGAGAGTGAGTGGGTTAGCCAGACACTTCAGGGCATGCACCCGGCAGACGCGTCAGATCTGCTCGAGCAATTATCCAGCGAACGGTTTGAAGCGGCGGTCGAATTGCTGGGCGGGGAGCTGCCACCAGAAATCTTGATCGAACTTCGCGAAGAGTATCGCGAAGACGCGGTCGAGGTGATGAGTGACGAGGCGGTGGTTGAAGCTCTCGACGAGTTACAATCGGATGATGCGACCGCCGTTCTAGAGGATTTGGATGAGGATCGCCGTGAACGTATTCTCGACGAGCTAGAGCCCGAAGACCGCGCTGTCCTAGAAGCCAGTTTCGAGTTTGAGGAAGACACAGCGGGCCGCTTGATGCAGCGTGACTATCTCGCTGCGCCGGAATTCTGGACGATCGGTCAAACGATTGATTTTGCGCGCGATAATGCCGAAGATCTGCCCACGGACTTTTACGAGGTTTATGTTGTCGATCCGATGAATAAGCCGCTGGGCTACGTTTTGTTATCGCAGCTTTTGCGGACCGAGCGCGAGGTCAAAATGGCGGACATTATGGCGCCCTTCAGTTCTGATATTCACGTTGATCAAGATCAAGAAGAAGTGGCGTATCAGTTCCAAAAGTACGCGCTTGCCTCGGCTCCCGTCAAAGATCGCGAGGGCCGTTTGGTCGGAATGATCACAGTCGATGACATGGTGCATGTGATTCAGGAAGAAAACACTGAAGACTTGCTCGCGCTCGCCAATGTGTCGTCGGCAGACGGTTCAGACACCGTCTGGGAATCGGTAAAGGCCAGAGCACCTTGGCTCGGGATCAATTTGGTGACGGCGTTTATTGCCTCCGCCATTATTGCGTTGTTTGAAGGCACTTTGGATCGCTTGGTGCAATTAGCGATTCTGATGCCCGTCGTCGCAGCCCTGGCCGGGAATGCTGGGAGCCAAGGCCTCGCAGTCGCTGTGCGCGCGATTGCCGAGCGGGAAATGGAAGGCAAAGCCGGGCGCCGCGCCGTGGTACGTGAGACTCTGACCGGCTTGGTGAACGGCGTAATCTTCGCGATCGGCGTGGGTTTGGTCGCATTTTTCTGGTTTCAAGACGCAAAGCTCGCCATGGTTCTTGGCGTCGCGATGTTGGCGAGTTTTTTGTGGGCCGGGGTTTCTGGTATCTTGGTGCCGCTAACGTTAAAGCGAATGGGGGCCGACCCAGCCGTCGCCTCGTCTGTGTTCGTGTTGACGTTAACCGATACGATGGCGTTTTTCAGTTTTCTGGGTCTTGCGACCTTGTTTTTGCTATAATTTCCGGTTCGCGTCAGGACGGCGTACAGTTTGCACCCTGTCTCACACTGGACAGATAATCTGTCCCAAACCGGAGCAGGTGATGGCGTTAAACATGCGTACATCTCAAGCGGGACTAGACGTTATTAAGGCGTTTGAGGGGTTTCGCGCACGTTCGGAATTGCTGCCCAATGGTCGCTGGATCATTGGCTACGGGCACGTGCGTCGTGCCAAAAAGGGCATTCGGGTCAGTGAATCCGAAGCTGAAGCGATTTTGCGTGAGTATGATTTACCGCCGGTCGAACGGTTTGTGATGCGCTGTGTTTTGGCGCCGACCACTCAAAATGAGTTTGATGCCCTGGTCTCCTTGGCTTTCAACATTGGCCCGAAGGCTTTTGCCAGCAGCGATGTGGTCGCCAGCATCAATGGTGGCAACCATCTCGAAGCGGCACAAGGGTTTGATGCCTGGCGCCGGGCGAAGATTGGTGGCCGTGTTCAGATTGTCGATGCTTTGGTCCGCCGACGGGCAGCGGAAAAAGCGCTGTTCCTGAATGCACCAGGACGGATGCCGATCGCGTCATCGCGTCTATATCGCGCGATGCATGATTCAGAGGCTCTGCCAGCCTTGCCGGAGCCACGCGAAATTTTGGTTGAGCATGCCCCGCATGTCGATGAAATGCGATCCGACGAAGACGCACCATCGTCGGTGGTTGCACTCGAATCTCTCTTCGATGACCTTGAGACACCGGATGAGCCATCGCAAGGGCTTTCGGCCACTGAAGCTGCCGCCGAGTCTGTTCGCGAACAAATGGTGCGCATTCTCGGCGAGAATGGCGACAAGGTCGCGCACCCCACACCATCCACCGATGGAGCGACTCCCGAAGAAATCACTGCCGCAATCTCAGAACTCGCCGGAGATATCGAGCAAGCGTCCGTGCAAAAATCCGTCTGGCCAGCGCAAGAAGATCTGCCCCATCCGCCGACCGAAACGATACAGACAGACGCTGTCGAGCTTGGTGAAGAAAGTGAGGATGCCGGTGACCTTTTGACTCCGATCGCGGAGACCGACGTGATCGATGATTTGGAAGAAGTCCGCGTTTCACCGGAGAGCATTCAACGCGCATTTGAAATGAACGGTGCTTTGGACTCATCATCAGAGCGAGGTGGCCTTATGGCGGCCCTACCTTTCGGCATACTGGCTTTGATTGGCGCGGCGCTCACCGGTTTCGGAATGGCCAGCCAATTTGGTGTGATCCGCTCGGACCGGACCGTTGAAAACACATTGGCGATCTATATGCCGCCATTTTTGATTTTGCTGGGTGTGGTTTTGTTCATGGCGATGGCATTCTATTTCCTTCGCACGTTGACAGCTGACGATTAGCCTTCAAATCAAACGTTGGCAGCTAAGGAACATCCGGCTAAAGAACGGCCATGATTCCGAACAGATATCCTACTTTAAACTTCGACCTTGGCGAAACTGCGGACATGATCCGCGATAGCGTGCAAGGATTTGCCCAAAACGAAATCGCGCCTCTGGCGGCCGAGATTGACCGAACTGACACGTTCCCACGTCAGCTCTTACCAAAAATGGGTGAGCTCGGGCTTCTCGGCATCACGGTCGAAGAAGAGTGGGGCGGGACCGGGCTTGGCTATCTGGAACATGTCGTCGCGATGGAAGAAATCTCTCGCGCATCAGCATCCGTTGGCCTGTCATATGGCGCGCACTCCAACCTTTGTGTCAATCAACTCCGGCGCTGGGGCAACGACGACCAGAAGACGCGCTATCTCGAAAAGCTCGTGACGGGTGAGCATTTCGGTTCACTCGCCATGTCAGAAACCGGCGCGGGGTCTGATGTCGTTAGTATGAAGCTTCGGGCTGAAAAGAAGGGCGATCGCTACGTTCTCAACGGCTCGAAAATGTGGATTACGAATGCGCCGGATGCGGATACGCTGATCGTTTACGCCAAGACCGAGCCGGAACAGAAATCGCGCGGAATCACGGCGTTCATCATCGAGCGCGGTTTCAAGGGTTTCTCGGTGGCGCAGAAACTCGACAAGCTCGGCATGCGGGGCTCAGAAACCGGCGAGCTGGTCTTCGAAGATTGCGAAGTTCCAGAAGAGAATATCATGGGGCCGTTAAACGGTGGCGTCGAGGTGTTGATGAGCGGCTTAGATTATGAGCGGGCCGTCCTCTCAGCTGGCCCGACCGGCATCATGCAAGCCTGCATGGATGTCGTCCTCCCATATGTTCACGACCGCAAACAATTCGGCAAATCGATTGGTGAGTTCCAATTGGTGCAAGGCAAGCTCGCCGACATGTATGTTCAAATGAACGCCGCGAAAGCCTATGTCTATGCCGTCGCCAAAGCCTGTGACCGCGGCGAAACCACCCGCAAAGATGCCGCCGGCGCGATCTTGTATGCGGCTGAGACCGCGACCAAGCTCGCGTTGGACGCGATCCAACTGCTCGGCGGCAATGGCTATATCAACGAATATCCAACCGGGCGTTTGTTGCGCGATGCCAAACTGTACGAGATCGGCGCCGGTACGAGCGAAATCCGCCGTTTCCTGATTGGCCGGGAATTGTTCGGCGAAACGAGTTGAGCTGAATAAAAAGCAAGTTGACCCGCGAACAAAAACACCTTTCCTCGTCGAAGGTAGGATTTTGAAATGTTGCGTTGGTGCTTGATTGTTTTGGTCAGTGGAGTAGGGGCTTTCGCCGCTGCTCAGGGAACGAAGGTTGAGCACACACTTCAAGTGGTTGAACAGCTTGAGATTGAAGATTGCGTTGAGAATGTCGAAGCGCTGTTGGCCTTGGACTATTGGACTTTCGATCAAGATCCTGAACAAGGCGTTCGCTCGGTCTACACCAAGCCGGAATGTCAATTGGCGTCAGCAGAAATTTATCAGACCTACCACCAAAGACTGCGCGATAAAGGCGAGCCTGTAATCGTCGATCTCGAGCAAGGGACGTACACAATCAGTGAGACCGGTGAACTCACCTCCTTATACTGGCACGAAGGCCAAATCCGTGCGGGAATTGGCCAAATAGATCACGCGATCGATTTGTTCGAGAAAAGTTTCAAACCCAAAGATCGCGATCGCCACGGATGGAATGAATACGCGCGTGCGACGATTGCTTTTCTTCGTCAGAACAAGGAAGAATTACTCCGCGAGCGCGCCGCTCTGGCTGAAAAGGTAGATAAGAACGATATCAATTTAGGTGCTGTCGATGGCCTAATTGCCTGCTTTGGACGATCTTACAAAGAAGCCTATGGATCGGAAGACTGCAATCGACGACCGGGGTTTGATCAGTAAAGTCGATCAAACTGTGGGGATTGCACAAGCGACCAACACGACAGGACCCATTGGCATTCACCGTTCGAGTTAAGCGCCTCTTAATCGGCTATCTTTAGGTCGGAACATACGGGGATAACGTTCGGCCTGGCGTTGGTGCTGACCAAAGTATTGGAAGCCCCGTGGATGAAGTATAATCCTCGCAAGGAAGCATCGGTGCGTCGTCCAAAAGGATGGATGCGGTCCGGCATGGCGTGTCTTGTTGCATGTTCGCTTTCGATCAGTGACGTGGCGGCAGATCAATCTGACAACCTGTTCGCGCCTTCCGATGATCCAGAGCTTGTGGATGAAGTTGTAGGTCATTTACGACCTCCCGAGTTACGCCCACCGAAGCGCGTTCCGCCAGAGCTGCGATTGAACTTAAACACAACGACATCGCCTAATCCAAACTATCCCTTCGAAGCTGAATTGAATGCCTGTATCGAAGCCGATGTGCTGCAAGGCGGGGTGGGTGAACCATGTATTTGGCAATTCCCGAATAATGCCCGTTTCGTCGCATCTGAACCAGGGGCGAGCGCGCGCATCGCTAAAGCAAATATTTTGTTTCGATATTGGGATTGGCGGAAAATCCACGCCACGCAGGCTTTGTATGCCGGCTACAGGTATAAAGACGCTGAGTTTCAACGCCCGGAGAGACGGATAAATCTGGTACGCGATATGTCCAAGGCGAATCTTGAATGGCGATTAGCCAAGTGTTTGTTTTTTGATCACGCGCGTTCTGCAGCTAGTTCGATCAGTCTCGAATCCATAAACTGTCATTGGTCTACGACCGCCACTTTCGCATTGCAGCTAGAGAATATCCGACGTGATCCGACCTGGTAGTCACACCGCCGCGAGCGTGCAGCATTTGGCCTTCAGGTCGCTTTGCTGCAGTGCGCTCATTGCCGCAGTATAGCCCGCGTCCACAGCTTGGTCATAAGCCTTCCAGTCGCGTAGCTCGATATCTTTGAGTTCAGGCAGAACCAAAACATCGACCAATTCGCGGCCAGCATTTGGATTGACGCTCACCGTACCGGACCGCATCAGCAGACCGGCAATCGGCGGTGCGGCAGAGAAGCCATGCCGGGCCACCCAGCCGAAAAAGCCCGGTGGATTGACGAAGTCTTCTGCTTTCAATCCTTCCGGCGCACGGGCGACATCACAACCGACGACGAATCCGCGTTGAAGTTCGCGCATTACGTCAGCCGGGAAATTGTTCAGCACGGCGCCGTCGACCAAGACTTCACCATTATCCACGACAGGTGGCAAAATGCCCGGCAGTGCGATCGTGGCGCGTAGAGCTTTGCGCAGCAAACCTTGGCGGTGCACGCGATAGGCGCCATCGGTCAAATTGGTTGAAACAGCGAAGAACGGCATTTCCAGGTCGCCGATTTCAGCTTCGCCAAAATGCTCTTTGAGGCGAGCATTGACACGGTGGCCTTTGACCATGCCGACAACCGGAATGTTCCAATCGCCGAGAGGATTGGTGTCAACAAAGCCTTTGCGGATGCGATAGTCGATCTCGTCATCGTCCCAACCCATGGCGACACAGCCGGCAACGACAGCGCCCATTGAAGCCCCGCCTGCAAAGTCGATCGGAATGCCAAGTTCACGGATGGCGCGGACGACGCCAATATGCGCGTAAGCCCGGGCGCCACCGCCGGAGAAGACGACGCCAACGCTGCGCCCAGCGATGGTCCGGGCGAGCCGGTCACAGCTTTCCCCTTCAATCCCTTGCCAATGGAAGATCCGCGCCGCACCCGCGGCTTTCAACCAGTCTGCCGGCCGACAGGCATCGCGATCCTCGCCATGGTGCAACAGCAAGACGTCGACCAATTTCAAGGATTGAGCCGGAGAATTCTCTTCAGGAAAGAGAGGATAAGACGGCTTCGCATCAGCCCGCGCCACAACCCAAATTCGATCGGCTTGGCGCATGGACAAGCGATACCAGGCATTGTCCCGCATCGTCGAAGTCAGAATGACAATGTCATTTTCGGCTTCCAGCTCATCAAAGAATGAGGACGGCTTTTCATTGCCCTCGCTGCCAGTGACGATCCGGGTCTTTATGTCGAATCGCGACAGCGCTTTTTTGATCGCTTCGGCGCGCAATTCTAAATCGATACTGGGTGATGTGGCGACCAGCGTGAACACCTTTGGTGCGGTTCGGCGATTGCGTTGATTGCCTTCCTGGAGCCGCGATAAAATCAGGCGGATCATCGCGTTGAGGATTTCAGGTTCGGCGGAACTGATCCGCTCGAAGCCTTTGCGCGAAATTTCCAGGACTTCGCTGTCGCGGAGCGCATACACAGAGGATGTGTGGGGCACATTATCCGGCTGCCCATCGCCATCAATGTCGATGCCCCCTTGGAACATCGCCATTTCCCCAACCGGTTCGCCGGCTCGAATATGGCCTAAAAACTCACTTCGTCCGTCGCGCATGGCTTTGAAGGCGCCGAATGAGCCGGTGAGAACAAAAAAGATCGATTCGGACATTTCGCCCGCGCGAAACAGAGGCCATCCAGCCGGGACCGAAAACCAACGGGCTTCTTTGCCAGCCGCGCGCAAAGCCCGGCGTGGTACATCTTCCAGGAATTTGATCGAGGCAAGGGCAGGGACAACGTCCAAACTCATGCCGCCAAATATACCCATTCTTCGGTTCTCCGTCACTTCTCAGCGATAACATGCAAGATATGGGGCAATTTCATGAAGGATTTGATGACATCGCTTCACAAGCCCGGGATGACAGGGCGTGCGGGGCTCGTTATGGCAAAAGAAAAGGGTTCCGGGAGAGCTATAAATGCCAGTTTTGAAATCAAAACTCGACGTCGCAGGTGCGCCTTATTCGGCCAATCGCCGTGCGATGGAAGCGCTGGTTGAAGAGTTGCACGAAAAGACCGCTGAGGCCGCACAAGGTGGGTCAGAGCGGGCGCGCGAGCGGCATGTGTCGCGCGGCAAATTGTTGCCGCGAGATCGCGTCGAGAAGCTGTTAGATCCCGGCACACCGCTCTTAGAGCTCGGCGCATTGGCGGCGTACGATATGTATGACAATGAAGCTCCGGGCGCGGGCATCATTACCGGCATTGGCCGCGTCGAAGGCCGTGAGTGCATGATCATCTGTAATGATGCGACGGTCAAAGGCGGTACTTACTATCCGATGACGGTGAAAAAACACCTTCGCGCGCAAGAAGTGGCGCTCGAGAATCATTTGCCATGCATTTATCTGGTCGATAGTGGCGGCGCGAATCTGCCGCACCAATCTCAGATTTTCCCAGACCGCGAGCACTTTGGCCGAATTTTCTACAATCAAGCCAATATGAGCGCGAAGGGCATTCCGCAAATTGCGGCCGTGATGGGGTCTTGTACCGCGGGTGGAGCCTATGTCCCAGCGATGTCGGATGAGACAATTATTGTCCGCAAGCAAGGCACGATCTTTCTTGGCGGGCCGCCTTTGGTGAAAGCCGCAACCGGTGAAGAGATATCGGCTGAAGATCTGGGCGGCGCAGATGTGCATGCGCGCCAATCGGGCGTGGCTGATCATTATGCGGCGAGCGATGATCACGCACTGGCGATCGTTCGCTCCATTGTGCGGACTTTACACGTAACTAAGCCGGAAACCCTTGGCCTGAGCGATCCGGCGGAACCGCTTTACGATCCCGCTGAGTTGCGCGGCCTGGTTCCTCAAGATTTGCGGGAGCCATATGATGCACGCGAGATCATAGCGCGGACGGTCGACGGTTCGGAATTTCATGAGTTCAAGAAACTCTACGGCGAAACTCTGGTGTGCGGGTTCGCTAAGATTTATGGCATGCCTGTCGCAATCCTTGCCAATAACGGCATCTTATTCTCGGAAAGCGCACAAAAAGCGGCGCACTTCATTGAACTCGCCGATCAGCGTCGTATCCCGCTGCTCTTCCTTCAGAATATTACAGGTTTCATGGTCGGGTCGAAATATGAAGCCGGGGGCATCGCCAAAGACGGGGCAAAAATGGTCACCGCGGTGGCGACCGCCTCTGTGCCGAAGCTGACTTTGGTTACCGGCGGGTCGTTCGGGGCCGGCAATTACGGCATGTGCGGGCGCGCATACAGTCCTCGTTTCATGTTCATGTGGCCGAATGCGCGGATTTCCGTCATGGGCGGCGAGCAGGCCGCCTCCGTGCTCGCCACTGTCAAACGCGACGGCATGGACCGGCGCGGCGAGGACTGGCCCGAAGCCGACGAAGAAGCGTTCAAGCAACCGATCCGCGATCTCTACGAAAAAGAAGGCTCGCCATACTTCTCAACGGCGCGGCTTTGGGACGACGGGATAATTGACCCGGCTGACACGCGTCGCGTGCTCGGCCTGGCGCTTTCTGCGACCCTCAATGCGCCATTTGCAGAGCGAGGATTCGGCGTCTTCCGGATGTAAACGGGCGCGCCAAAGATGGGCGCAGAATTACAAGTGTTTCAGTCCATGTTCGGGGCGCCGCGATTGCAGCACCCGGAATCTGTTGCGGGCGCGGGCTTTGTCACCAGCTTGCTGAATTGTCGTGAACTGCACTTTAGGTGGCTTTCTGAAACGTCACGGGTTTTTTCTGATCGAATTCGGCAGCCTCGTCTGTGCCACACGGTGTGGCGAGCAATGAAGGAGACCTTCAAATGACCCGTACCTTACTCCTAAGCGCGTTTTCGGTTTTCGCGATCGGCGCAACAGCCAGCGCAGGCACCGAATTTGCGACTGTTGATGTCAATGCGGATGGCTTTGTGTCCGAAACTGAATTTGTCAGTTGGGCGACGGCTTCTGGCGAGCTATCCGCCGCCGACGCCTTGATCAAATTCATCGAAATCGACACTGACGCGAGCGGCATGATTTCTGAGGCGGAGATGAAAGCCGCCATGGATGCCAAAAAGCCGAACGATAAGGGCGAAGACGATACGCAGATGTAGCCAATGCGAATTATCCCTCTCCCAATCCCCTGAAGCCCGCACGTGCGGGCTTCTTTTTGCTTCGATCGCGAACCGGTCGACCAAACGGTGACCCGCTAGCGCTTCGTCTAACCCGCCATCTTACTTCCAATTCGACCCTTCATTCGCAACCCATCGCGAATGTTCAGTCCCATGAGTGTTAAGTTCAACGCTCCGGCACAAAGTTCCAGAACTTGTACCGAGTAAAACCAAAGATCGAACTCGCCTGCACTGGATTTAAACGCCAGGAAATAGGCGGACGGCAGAAGAATGCACAGACCGTTCAAGGCGATGATGGGCATACGTTTCTTTTTTGCGTGCGCGAGCGGGCTCTTCCATTTAGCGCCGATAGAGATTCCTAACCCACCAGAAATCGCCATGGCTGGCACAAGGATGAACATCCCGCGCAATATCATCGACTTTACTGCCGCTACGGTTTCGTGCGCCGTGAATAGCTCCGCGTATGCTGTGCTGGTCCAGAACGCAAAAATGCACAGGAACCCTACTATTCCAGCGAGCGCATGAATTTTGCTTTTCATCAGCTCATCCTCACGCTGTACACAAGTTGGAAATTGCGACGCGTTCGAACAGATGCGGTGCTGCCGTCGTGCCATCCGGATACGCCGACAGGGTTGAATGGAAGTCTGGGTGGGAGAATGCGGCGCGAAAGTGAGCGGTGGACTCCCAAACCGCATAATTGAAGAACATCGTGCTCGGTTCGATGGCGCGATGGAGCTGCGTGGAAATGAACCCAGGTTGCTTTTTCAGCCAGGTTGCATCGGCCTCCCAAGCTTTCACGACTTCTTCTATGCTGTTCCGATCGACGTGGAACGGGTTAATCAAGATGATCGGTGACCGTTCGGTGCCGAGCTGGTTTTCGATCGGGCACAATGGATCGAGTGCTTTGATTTCCAACATGGATAACTCCCTAATGATTGACTATTTTGACAACATGCTGTCAAAATGAGTCAGAGCACAATTGACAACATGTTGTCAACAAGAGGTATGCATGTCGAAAAGCAAACACACTGAAGCAGGTGCGGTTATGACCGATTTAGTATTGGAAACATTCAGGCTGAACGGCCGTCTACTGGCTGCCGGCGACAAGCTTGTGGAACCGCTCGGACTGACCAGTGCTCGATGGCAGGTGCTAGGTGCGATCCACTTCGCAGAAACGCCCCAACCAGTGTCCTGGCTGGCACGTAGTATGGGGCTGTCGAGACAAGGCGTACAACGCATTGCGAACGAATTAGAAAAAGAAGGTCTCGTTTCTTTCCAACCAAATCCTCAACAACGCCGGGCAAGTTTAGTTGTGCTCACAAAACAGGGACGCGCGAAATACGAGGCTGCCGACCAAAGGCAAACAGATTGGATAAACAGTCTGAGCCGGGATTTTGACGTAGATGAAATTCGATGCGCCTTAAGAGTTATCAACGATATGAGATCGAAACTGGGGTAGAATAGAGGAATGTGCCGGGCAGATTCCGCGCGGCTTGAACGCGCTCCTGATGTCCGCAACCCAGAGGAGACATTGCAAGCGTTCATCATGGGACGCCTGAGAGTGTCCGGCGAACGCGTTGTCATTTGGTCTAGTTGGATCATTACAAATCTGTAACTACAACTGTAACACGTTCTGTTGTTACGAATGTAACGCGCCTTCCTCCAAGGGCGCTTACTCAATCTGTTCCAGGGAGGAACTTCACATGAAAATCAAACTCGTAACCGGTGCGATTGCAGGTCTGACAGCAAGTGCGTTCGCTGTCGCCCATGCCGGATCGCCCGCTGATTATTTCAATAAGATCGACGCCGACGCGAGTGGCACGATCACCCAAGCGGAATATGTCGCGTACAAGACCGCTGACGGTAAGTATACCGCGGAAAAGGCGAGTGAAAAGTTCGCCAAGCTCGCGGGCGATGACGGTGAGCTCTCCCTCGCTGAATTCGAAGGAGCGATGAAGAAGGCAAAGTCGAAAGACGGTAAGCACAAAAAAGATCGCACGACTTAATCCCTACGTTGCGATTTAACGCTCCGAGGAACGCCCGCACTTTCCCCACGGGCGTTCCTTTTAGGTGGTTGTTTGATAGCGAGTCTCTGCTTAAAATGAGACATGGGGACAAATTTGAACCGGTTCGACGCCCTACGTTTGGCGTTCGCCAGCATGGTCTTTGTCTACCATGCTGTATCTTTGTCTGGGCACATCGCAGATTCGCCGCTTGAACTCAATTTGGCGGTCTTGGCTGAGCTTTCCATTCAAGGCTTTTTCATCATTTCCGGCGCATTGGTCTACGGCTCCTGGGAGCGTTCGCGGGGGCTCGCAGATTATGCCAGCAAACGCGTGAGGCGACTTTATCCGGCTTATGTGGTGGTGATCCTCATCCCGGCCTTGATCAGCGCCATTTTAACATTCGGTCAGCCTGGGGCCTTGGTCGACATTGGTGCCTATCTTGGGGCCAACCTGATCTTCCTAAATTTCCTCGAGCCGAGCTTGCCAGGCCTGTTCGAGAGCCAGCGCTATTCTGAAGTGAATGGCGCCCTGTGGACGTTGAAGATTGAGGTTATGTTTTATCTCTTCGTCCCGGTCCTCGCTTGGGGGCTGAGCAAGCTTACGCGCTATTGGTGGGTGGGTATTGGCGTGCTGGCGATTGGCGGCTTGGTGTGGCAGCAGACCGCGCTCGCGCTTGGGCATCCATTGAGCGAACAGATGGCCCGGCAGTTGCCGGGTCAGATGATGTATTTCGCCGCTGGCATTGCCATGTGGAAGCTCTGGGGCTTGGTGCGGGCGAAGGCAGGTCTCCTCCTCATGATCGGGGGGATCGTGCTTGCCGCGGCCTTCCTCGTGCCGCAACTCGAAGCGTTGCGAGCCCTCGGCCTGTTCGGCATCATTGCGGGCTTTGCATTCGTGCGTGGACCTGAGCTAAACGCCGCGCGCTGGGGGGACATTAGCTACGGCGTCTACATCGTGCATTTCCCAAT
Organism: Pseudomonadota bacterium; assembly: GCA_039194965.1. GTDB lineage: Bacteria > Pseudomonadota > Alphaproteobacteria > Caulobacterales > Hyphomonadaceae > Henriciella. The sequence goes on from JBCCVQ010000009.1 coordinate 116,364, forward strand.
CGTTCAGGGCCTCGTGGCGGTCGGTCTTTACGACGCGCTCGGTCTTGGTGGAGGCGTCGCGGTGTCGGCGGTGATTGTTCTTCCTGTCAGCTATTTATTGTGGTGGTGGGTTGAAAAACCGGCGCTGCGCCGTGATAGCCATTATAGGAAAGTCTCTGAGGAAAGGGCTGAAGAATGGCCGAGTACGAAACCATCGAATTGGACGCCACACGAGACGGGATTGCCATCCTCACGCTGAATCGGCCGGATCGGCACAATGCCTTTAACTCACAGGTGATCGAGGAGCTGACCGACGCGCTCGAAACGCTCGAAGAGCAGGATACGTTGCGCATGGTGATCCTGCGCGGGGCGGGGAAAAGTTTCTCCGCTGGGGCGGATTTAGAATGGATGAAAGCCGCCCAGCATTGGACCCGCGAGGACAATGAACAAGACGCGATGGCGCTCGCAGAGATGCTCCGCAAACTTGCCGAATTGCCACAAATGACGGTTGCGCTGGTGCAAGGCGCTGCAATGGGGGGCGGCGCCGGTTTGGTCGCCGCGTGCGACGTGGCGGTGGCGGTCAAAGACACAAAATTCAAGTTCAGCGAAGTTCGTCTCGGACTCACCCCGGCGACTATCTCTCCTTTCGTCATCAATGCCATCGGTCCGCGCTGGGCCAAGGCGCTGTTCGTCACCGCAGAGGGGTTCGATGCCGACTATGCGGAGAAGATTGGATTGGTCCAATACGTGGTCGAAGATCTTGCCGGATTGAGCGCGATGGAAGAGCACATTGCCAGCCTCGCCATGGGCGCGGCGCCAGGCGCGATTCGGGACGCGAAAAATCTGGTGCTCGATTTTACCGGCGAACCGTTCAGCGCGACGCTCAGCCGCGAGACGGCCAAACGCATCGCCGCGCGCCGGGTCAGTGATGAGGGCAAAGAAGGGCTCACCGCGTTTCTCGACAAGCGCAAGCCAGATTGGGCGCGTTAAGCGCGACCCGGCTCTCTACGCGACGCTTTACTCGACGCCGGGGATCGCCCCGACCGGAAGACCCAAGCCGCTCAGAAATGACAGCGTCGCCTCCACCGGGTTGATCCCGGTCATGCCTTCAATCTGGCTCTGGAACACGACCACCACCACGCCGAGCATGATCGCATAGATTAAGAACTGCATCAGCGATTTCAGGAGAAACGCCCCAGCGCTGCCCGCGACCAGGCCAACGCCGCCGAGAATCAGCGCGCCCGTGACCGGGGTCAGGTCGCTGACATTTGCCGCTTGTGTATAACCGATATAACCGCCGACGCCGGCGCCGATGAGGCCCGCCAAGCTGCTCAACTGGATTCCAGATGCGTATGCCATTTGATATCCCCTTACGTTTTTTGTCACATTAGCTTAGGCGGGAAAGGGAAGACGGGGCAAGGCTAAATGAGTCCCCGCTCATGAAGAGGGCGCCAATATGATTTCATCGCTTCTAATCGCCAATCGCGGCGAGATTGCGTGTCGGATTATGCGGACCTGCCGGGCCTTAGGTATTCGGAGTGTCGCCGTCTATTCCGACGCCGATGCCGCCGCCAAACATGTCCGCGAAGCCGACGAGGCGGTGTGGATTGGCGCCGCCGCCGCGACGGAGAGCTATCTCGACATTGACCGCATCCTCGCCGCCGCGAAACAGGCCGAGGTCGAGGCGATCCATCCCGGCTATGGCTTCCTGTCAGAGAATGCCGCCTTCGCGCGGGCCGTGGCTGAGGCGGGCCTGACCTGGGTCGGGCCAAAAGCTGAGACGATTGAGTCCATGGGCCTAAAGGACCGTGCCAAAGCCATCGCAGAAGAGGCTGGCGTCCCGGTCCTCCCAGGCTATCGCGGCGAGGCTCAAGACGCCAAAGCCCTGGCCAAAGAAGCCGAGCGCATCGGCTTCCCGCTGCTGATCAAAGCCGTCGCGGGCGGCGGCGGGCGCGGCATCCGCTTGGTCGCTGAAGCCAGCGCGCTCGAAGCCGAACTCGAAAGCGCCGTGCGCGAAGCCGAAGCCGCCTTTGGGGATGGCCGCGTCATGCTCGAAAAATTGGTCGAGCAGCCCCGCCATATCGAAGTCCAAGTCTTTGGCGACAGCCATGGCCATGCCGTCCACCTGTTCGAGCGCGATTGCTCGCTGCAACGCCGCCGCCAGAAAGTCATTGAAGAAGCCCCAGCCCCCGGCATGCCGGACGAGGTCCGCGCCGCGATGTGCGGCGCCGCGGTCAAGCTTGCTGAAGCGGTCGGTTATGAAGGGGCCGGGACGGTGGAATTCATTGTCGATGGCGCCAAACCGCTGGCGCTCGACACGTTCTGGTTCCTGGAAATGAACACCCGCCTGCAAGTCGAACACCCGGTCACGGAAATGGTCACCGGCACCGATCTGGTCGAGTGGCAGCTGCGCGTCGCCAGCGGCGAGACGCTGCCTGCCAAACAAGCCGACATCCAATTGCTCGGCCACGCGATCGAAGCGCGCATCTGCGCCGAAGACCCGGCTGATGGCTTCCGCCCCGGCGCGGGCCTGATCGAAGAGTTCGGCATGCTGGCCGATGACGAAGCCGATTGGCTGCGCTGGGAAGCCGGCTTTGAAAGCGGTGACCGCGTGCCCGCCGCTTATGACTCGATGATCGCCAAACTGGTCGTCTGGGGCGAAGACCGCGACACCGCCAATGACCGCCTGATCGACACGCTGGCGCATTTGCAGCTGGTCGGCGTGCCCGGCAATATCGGCTTCTTACGCCGCTGCGCCATGGCCGACGCCTTCATTGACGGCAGCCATCACGTCAATTGGATTGCCGAGCAAGGCGAGGCCCTCAGCCACGCCCCCGACGCGCACCAGCATGCCTCTGTCATGGCCGTCTGCGATGTCCTCCTGGGCGAGAGCGGCGACACGCCTTGGACGATCAAGGATGGCTGGCGAATGAATGCCGCCCCGGTGATGAAAACCGCTGTCGCGGTCGGCGACGATGCCGACTGGTTCGACCCGCGCGACCATGAGGTTGCCGAGGACATTTCCATGCCGCTCCTCACCGACCTATCGCCGCGCCGCTACGCCGTCACCACAGGCGGCGACAGCGTCCTCGTCGAAGTCCCCGATTTCGAAGCTGAAGCCGAGGCCCTGGCCGGCGGAAATGCCGTCAAAGCGCCGATGCCCGGCAAAGTCATCGCGGTCAATGTCGGCGTCGGCGACACGGTCGAAAAAGGCCAAACCGTCGCCGTCATGGAAGCGATGAAAATGGAACATTCCCTGGCCGCGCCGCGCGATGGCGTGGTCGAAGCGGTCGGGGTTGAGGTTGGCGCGCAAGTGCCGGAAGGGGAGATTTTGGTGGCGCTGGAGGATGAGTGAGGCGATTGGTTTTAGGCCGATACTCGCAATGCAGGTTGGTCGTTTTTGCACGCGTTCACAGCGAACATGGGCGAGAAAACTACGCATCTCTGAGGACAGCTTCAGAGTTCGAGTTGTATAACTACTCCGGCCCCCAGCCGTTTGCTGAGAAGTTGAATGTAATTTTGCCGTCGTTTCGCGTCGTCAGCACGTGCCGATTTTCGCCCCGAAAGGGTCCGCCGTTTGTAAAGCGTCTATAAAACGGCAGTGTTTTTTGTGTGTCGTATTGGTAGCCCTTATCCGAAACCACGACATAGAAGAGGTTGGACATCAGTTTCATGCTATCCTCGCAACATCCACTTTCGCGTCCGTGGTGAGGTGCCATGAGCACGTTAACTCTAGGGAGTATCTTGCGAAAATCGTCTTGCTTCAACATCTCTTGCCAACCGGCTTTTTCAAGATCGCCGGTGAACAGCACGCCGATACCGTTGCAATCTAGAAAAATCACGAAGCTGAGATTGTTTTCGTCTTCAAAGGTTGGGTATTCATGCCTAAACGCTTTTCGCGTAAGCAACCCCTGAAAATCAGGTCGAGGCGAAGAGCCATCCCCCGTAAACGTTTCCTCTGCTTCTTTAAACAAACGTTCAATGCCGGGACCCACTCCAGATGTCGACTTCAGATGCGATATGATTTTGGAGTCGACGGACTTGTTTCTCCAGAGCCACTTAACGTCGATGTTGTCGAAAAGATCATTCGCGCCGCTCGCATGATCTTCATCGTAGTTTGTTGCTACGAACATTTCTAATTTGGTGACATTTTGCTTTCTCAAGTGCGTGCCGGGCTTCCAACCCGTTGACGCGTTATGTCCGCAATCGAACATCATTCTTGAAGAATTGTCCGCTGTCAGCAGCGAGCAGGCCCCATGTTCTACGTCAAAAATTTCGAGCTTCATGGTTTTGGGGCTCCCCATGTTGGCCTCAGTACTTCCAGGGCGAACGCGCCATAAAATTTTAGAAAACGAACTGTGAGCATGAACCCGAAAAAGACTGCGATCGCTGCGAAAGCCAAATGTGGTGAGTTCTGGTCAACGAGGTATGCGCCAAAAAAGATCGCGGCAGCAAACCAACTTACAAACGCGACATTTCTACAGAAACCGTACTGGTTGCGAAAATCATCCACGCGTTTACGGGCGTCCTCATCCGCTCGGGTCAGAGAGTATCCGACTTGGAAAGCTGATTCGAAATCGGAGGTTTCTTGTACATCTTCACCCGTCGACTTTTTTACTCGACTAAATGTATTCGCCAACAAACTATCCGAGATCTTCGAGTATCCGCGGCGCCCGACTAAAAATGAAACTATTCTTTCTCTCTTTCGTTTTGCTTCGACCCCCAATATCAAGCTCGCGGGAGGATGCAGTATTGACCTCGCTACCCAATGTTCGAGGGTTAGTGATGAGAGCGATGCAACAACATGCCCGCAAACGTAGGATGACGCGATTAGGAGTACTCCCTCCGCAAGACTCCATTTTTCTTGACCGATCCAAGCCCCACCAAAAACTGCTTCATCGACGACAGCGAGAGTTAAGATCCCACTCGTGAGATAAGCGTAGAAATCGTAATCGGTGAAGGGGAACCAATTTCTCAATGGGCTTCAACCTCGTCTCTGGAGCATTTTAGGCACCCGAGCACTTGTGCCCGTTTTGTTCCGTTCAGTCAATCGTGAGTTAATACAAATCGATTCTGCCCATAATTAACCGTTCAGCGCGTTCGAGCTCTCGCTCCATCGCTTTGTTCCAGCCGCGCGGAACACTGAACTCGATGGAACGCTCGACGACACGCGGATTCTCAATTGTGCCCCCGTGTTCCGTCCCTAAAAGTGTAATTGTTTCATCCAGATACTGCGGCAATTGTTCGAATTTAATAGCCTGCGAACCGATCACGCGTTTAAGCAATTCTTGCAGAGGTTCCAATCCTTCTGGTACTCGCGCAAAATATACACGTTCCTCCAAGTCAATGGCGTGGGATAATGCGTCGCGAATTAGCTTGCAGATGTGGTGCACCTCATCGATAACGTCATCATCCGACGCGAGGTCCCAAGCAGATTGAAGACGCGAGATTAACGCTGGAAAAGGTTCAACAGCCACGATGTTTTCGTGTATGCGCTCGCTGATCCAACGTAGAACATTTTCGTCTGTCAGGTGTTCTACGCTGCGCGAGATAAGCTGATCTTGAAGATCGTCATATCTACGAAGAATTGGTTTGTTTAAATAGCGAAGCAATTCCGCGGACAATCTCCAGTGCCAACCGGTCGGCTTATCGATCGCGATCCTGCTGATAACTGAAGGATAATCAGCGAACTGTTCCACAATCCGATGGGAAACGGCGTGAGCGATGCTGACCGCTGTGCTGCCCATTTCCGTTGCAACGTAGCGTTCGTGTTGCCTCCGCCATTCAAACAAAAGCGATGCACTGTATTCTTTGGCGTTTTGATCAACTAGTTTATGGCAGTTTCGGCACAGCCAAATCCCGTTGGTAATTTCCGCACGACTCTCGTCGGTCATATGCCGTAAGTACCGAGCGGAGCGTTCGCGAGCTCCTTGAATATGTGCAGCTTCCCCAATAACGGTTGATTTCTCAGGCTCATGGTTCGGCCCCACGGTTAGGCACCGGCAGCCAGGGTTAGAGCACACGAAACCTGCTCTTCGTGCCAAATTATCGATTGTTTTCTTGGAAAAATCAGGAGGCATTGCGCAGTTTGAGACCTCTATAATAATACGCTAGCGACGATTCGTTATTTCGATACGTTGTAGTGTTGGTAACAGTTGAGCAATCACCTGAGCATAATTAGTTTGCAAATGCCGGGATTTACTTTCGATTTCTCTCGTTCCTAGGTGGGTGCACTAATCAGAGCTTGATTTTCAATCTGCCAAAAGTCGCGGGACTGGCCTTTGAGCGCCTCCACCCAGCTAACCCACCCCCCTCAATCCCCCCAAACCTCCAAGCCGCCACCACCAATCCCACCCCCTAAATCCGACCGAGTTCGCCGCCGCTTACACTCCCCGGCATGACGCTCAGCGCCCCCAAACATAGATTTCGATGGACCGCGCAGGTGTGGCGGGCGGCGGTACTGCTGTCGGCTTTGGGCTATTCGGACCGCAAGATTGGCGACTGTCTCGGCTGTCATGGGAGCACGATTGGGCGGCATTTGGGGCTGCGGGCCGAGCGGCCGCAGCTCAGCCCCGCGGAGCTGATGGAGCTGTTTGAGCGCTATGATGCGCAGCGCAATCTGGAAGAGGTGCTCACCGCCGCCAGCGGGACGACCCAGCAGGCGCGGCTGCGGACCAGTTTGCGCGTGCGAGGGCGCGAGCCGGACCCGCGCGTTGCTGATCGCCCGCCATCCCCACAAGACAAGCACAAGGAGGCGCTCAGTGATGAGCAATTACGCCGCGAAGTGGAATCCCTGGTGGGACAGAGGATTGGTCTCAGCGGCGCAGATTGACCGCGCGCAGCTCGAACTTTTGCATCGCTTTCCCTTCTTGCGCTTGGCCCGGCCAGCGCAGCGCCCGCCGCGCGGGCCGTGGCGGACTTGGCTATTCATTGGCGGGCGCGGGGCCGGAAAGACGCGGGCCGGGGCGGAGTGGACGCGCTATGCGGCCTTGCTGGGCGGCTGTCGGCGGATTGCGCTGATTGGCCCAACGCTCAGCGATGCCCGCGAAGTGATGATTGAGGGGCCGTCTGGCTTGCGGATGATTGAGCCCTTCGCGGGTGAACGCCCGCGCTACAGCGTCACGCGGCGGCGTCTGGAATGGCCGAACGGGGCGGTCGGGCTGGTCTTCTCGGCAGAGGATCCGGACAGCTTGCGCGGGCCGCAATTTGATGCCGCCTGGTGCGATGAGATTGGCGTCTGGGGCGATGGCGAGACGGTCTGGAACAATCTGCAATTTGGCTTGCGGCTGGGAGAGGCGCCACGCTGTGTGGCGACGACGACGCCGCGGCCTGTGCCTTTGGTCAAGCGCTTGATGGGCGGCGAGGCCGTGGTCACCCATAGCCCGACGCGGGACAATGCCGCTTATCTCGCGCCGGGCTTTGTCGACAGTGTCGAGGCGGCCTATGCGGGCACGGCTTTGGCGCGCCAGGAATTGCAAGGCGAGTTGCTGGACGATGTCGAAGGCGCGCTGTGGACGCGGGCGCAGATTGACGGCAATCGCGTGTTTGCCGCGCCGGTTCAGTTTGATGATTTGATTGTCGCGGTCGATCCGCCGACGACGAGCCATCGCCATTCTGACGCGTGCGGCATCATCGCCGCGGGGACGTGCCTCGCGCCGGGCGCGCGGGCGCAGGGCTTTGTGCTCGCCGATGCGACCGCGCAAGGTCTGCCGCCTGGTGATTGGGCGGCGCGGGCGGTGGCGCTGGCTCGGGCTTGTGGGGCGTCGCGCATCGTGGCAGAGGCCAATCAAGGCGGCGAGATGCTGCGCACCGTGTTTGACAGTGTCGGCTGCGAAGTGCCGGTGGAGCTGCTGCATGCCCGCCTCGGCAAACGCGCCCGCGCCGTGCCGGTCTCGGCGCTCTATGCGCAGGGCCGCATCTCGCATGTCGGCGAGCTGAAAGCCTTAGAGGATGAAATGTGCCGGTTCGGCACCAAGGATTTTGTCGGCTCCCCGGACCGGGTCGATGCTTTGGTCTGGGCGGTGACGAGTCTGATGCTGAGCACTTACGGTATGCCGCGCATCCGGGCGCTTTAACGCGCGCTCTAGCGACCGGTGCGGAACGCCTTGCGGCCGAGATATTTGTTCTTCTTCGCCGGCGTCGCGGGCGGCGCCTCGTCTGGCTTGTCCTCAGCCGGAGCCGGGGCGTCATCACTCAGCAATTGCCGGACATAAGCCAGTGCCGAGCTCGCCGTATTCACCTCAATCTCCGGCGCGTCCTTATCCAAGCGCCGGGCCAGGAGTTTGATATGGTGCGGCGACAGGCTTTCCAGCGTCTTCTCAAACACTTCAGCGCCAAGTGCGGTTTTCAGCGCCAGCAGATCCGCGCGGGTCAGGCCTGCGGCGGTGACTTGCTTGCTCGCCAGTTTGATGGCGGCGGCGACGAGGTCCTTGTCTTTGACGCGCGGGAACAGACCCGCTTGCGTCAACAGGGCGGTCAGTGCGGTGCGTCCGGAATCGGTCATAGCCATAAGCTATGCTGCCACAGTCGTCGCTTGCGCCGCAAGTTTTGCCTGCACTTCTTGGTAGAGCGTGTTGACCGTGGTCAGCGCTTCGCCAGGCCATTTCTGGGCCAGGGTCGGGTTGGCACCCAGCTCAACCGGGTTGGCGGCGAACTCTGATTTTTGCGGGATCACGGTCTGGAAAATATCATACTCGCTGTCTGGGTCGGCGGCGCCATCGCGCATCGCTTCGAGGACAATGCTCTGATGCGGCGAGCCATCAAACTTGGTCGGCAGGACGACCGGGCGATTGGACAGGCCGCGCTTCTTCAGGCTGTCAATGATGTCGCCGGTGAACAGGTCCAAGCCGAGCGTCGACATAAAGTCCGGAATGGTCGGCACGATGATTAGGTCCGAGGCCGACAGGGTCGCTTCCGTCATCGCCGAGATACCGGGCGGGCAGTCGCAAATGACGACATCATATTGTTTGCGGAGGTCGCTCATATCCTGGCGCAGCCGCAAGCCGACGCGGCCTTCAATCGCGGTCATCGAATAGCCCTGCTCGGTGAGGATATAGATCAGCTCGCGTTCGGCCCGGCGCAGGCCGGGTGTGGCCGGCACCAGTGACAGATCCAGCGGCTTGCCCATAAAGGTCACGTCACTCGCATGCGGGACGATGAACTTGGTCATATGCGCGAAACACTCGCCGAGGAAATTCTCGCGCAAATAGTCCGACACATTGGTGTAATTGTGGATCGCGTCATACAGGCGCTCATCGCCATTCTCACCATAGATGAGCAGCGACGCATTGGCCTGACTGTCCAAGTCGACGACCAGGGTCTTATAGCCCTCCGCCGCAAAGGCTTCGGCGAGGGACACCGTGGTGGTGGTTTTCCCGACGCCGCCTTTTGAATTGGCAACAGAAATGACACGTCCGAGCATAAAGCCCCCTTCCTAACACCGTGCGATGCGAAATGATTCTAACCCAAGACTCTCCCGGAAAACCGGGGGTCTATTCAGCTCTTTCCCGGTAAAATCGCCTGAAAAATCTTAACAAACTGGAAACAAATCCGACCGGGTCCGGCGGGCTGTATCTTCTCCGCAACATGACAGCAGGAGGCAGTCGGTCGCGCAATGAAATGGCCTTGGGCAAAATCCGAAACGAAAACAGCGCAGTCCTTGATCGCTCTGGCAAATCTCCCGGTTTCAGCTTGGGGCCAGGTCGATCCGTCAGCGCTGCTTCGAGACGGCTATAGTGGCAACGCCGTGGCCTATCGCTGCGTGCGGATGATTGCCGAGGCCGCCGCCTCAATTGCTTGGCTATGCGATGATGAGCGGGTGGCCGCATTGCTGCAAGCGCCGTCGCCGGACCAGTCGGGACGGGCCTTGCTGGAGCGGCTCTATACTGACTTGCAAATCACCGGGAATGCATGGCTGGAAGCGGTCACTCTGACCGGCGAGCGCGCACCGCGCGGGCTCTATCCCTTGCGCGTTGACTGCGTCCGCGTGCGGCAAAATCCGCGCGGGCGGGTCACCGGCTATGCGGTGCAATTGAAGCAAGGCGAACGGGTCGTCAGCCCTGCGCCGGACGGCTGGAGCCCGGTGCTGCATCTGAAGCTCTATAATCCCAGCAATCCGGTCCTGGGCCTGTCTCCGCTGGCAGCGGCGCGAAAATCCCTCGACATCCATAATGAGGCGGCCGGTTGGGCGAAATCCCTGCTCGACAATGCGGCGCGACCCTCAGGCGCTTTGCTCTATGGCAAAGACGGTGCGCGGATGAATGAGGACCAATTCGACCGACTGAAAGCCCAGCTCAAAGAAGAACATACCGGCGCGACCAATGCCGGACGACCTTTGCTCTTAGAAGGCGGCCTCGATTGGCAACCGATGAGCCTGTCGCCGGTAGAGATGGATTTCGCCGAAACCCGCCATGCCGCGGCGCGCGAGATAGCGCTCGCCTTTGGCGTGCCGCCGATGCTGCTCGGCATTCCCGGCGACAACACCTACGCCACTTATAAGGAAGCCCATAGCGCCTTCTGGCGCCTCACCATCTTGCCGCTGGTGCAGAAAACCGCGAGCGCTTTTGCTGTTTGGCTGCGCGGGCGGTTCGACGAGGTCAGCATCCAACCTGACCTGGATCATGTCCCAGCCTTTGCCAGCGAACGAGAGGCATTGTGGACGCGGATTGGCGCGGCCGACTTCCTGACCGATGACGAAAAACGCGCCCTTCTCGGGGTGACGTCATGAGCGAGCGCAAGATTAGCTGGGCCATTATTGTCGCGCTGGCGGTGCAGGCCGCTTCGGCGCTGATCTGGGCCGGTGCTGCCGCACAGCGCATCGATGTCCTGGAGCAGCAAGTCGACGACAATCGCCCCACTGCAGAGCGCTTAGCGCGCTTGGAGGCGCGCCTTGATGCGGTCCAGGACCAGCTCGCGCGGATTGAAGCGAAGGTGGATGCATTATGACCCCGCTCGCGCTTCAAGCCCCGCCGCAGGCCGAGCCCAATCCACTCATCGAAGGCTATGCCTCTCTGTTCGGCGTAACCGACCAAGCGGGCGACCAAGTCCGGGCCGGGGCATTTGCAGAAGCCCTCCTGCGTGCACCCGTACCGATGCTCTTACAGCATACGCCAGGCGCAATTGCCGGGCGCTGGACGCGCCTGATCGAAGATGGCCGCGGACTTTACGTGCGCGGATTGGTCGAAACCCCAAGCGCGCAACAGCTCATCCAAGATGGCCTGAATGGCCTGTCTATAGGCTTCCGACCGCAAGTTTGGATGCCGCGCGCGGAGGGCGGGCGGACGCTCATCAAACTGGACCTCGTGGAAATCTCATTGGTGGCTGAGCCGATGCTCGCGGGGGCGCGCTTTCAGGTCATGTCCGGATACGACAAATAGGAGAAAACATGTCGAAAGAAACCAAAGCAAAATCGCGCGAGGCAAACGCCATCACCGCGGACATTATGGGGGCCTTCGAGGCCTACAAACAGGCCAATGACGCGCGCCTGTCAGAGATTGAAGCGAAAGGGAACGCGGACCCGCTCTTAGATGAGAAACTGCGCAAACTTGACCAGCGGATCGACACGCTGAGCTTAAAAGCGGCGCGCCCGGATGACGGCGGTAGGGCAGGGCAACCCTCAGCGCAAGACGATGCCTGGGCGCGTTATCTGCGCCGGGGTGATGAAAGCGGTCTGTCCGGTTTGGACACCAAAGCGCTCAGTGTCGGCACCGAGGCTCAAGGGGGGTATGTTGCCCCGCCAGAACTCGACCGGCTTATCGAGGCACGCCTGATGCAGAGCTCTCCGATGCGCCAAATTGCGACGGTGCGGCAAACCTCTGCAGGCGTGTATCGCAAGCCCGTTTCGCTCGGGGTCGGCGCACAATGGGCGGGAGAAACCGAAGCGCGGACGCAGACATCCACCAGTGGTCTCTCCTTGCTCGAATTCCCGGCGGGCGAGCTATATGCCATGCCCGCCGCAACGCAGACTTTGCTCGATGATGCGTATGCGGACATTGATGATTGGCTGGCCAATGAAGTCGATGCGGCGTTTAGCATTCAAGAAAGCGCCGCTTTTGTTGACGGCGATGGCAATGGCAAACCGAAAGGCTTTTTGTCCTACACCAAAGTCGATGAATCCGCGCACACTTGGGACAAGATTGGCACAATTGATGGTGATTTCAGCCAGGCCAATGCGGGCGACCAACTGATTGACCTTATCCATACGCCGAAAGCGCAATTCCGCGTCAATGGCCGCTTTGTGATGAACCGCAAGACGGCGGCGAGCGTGCGCAAGCTGAAGGATGGCGATGGACGCTATCTTTGGGCGCCTGGGGCGGGCGGCGAGGCAGCGACCATTCTGGGTTATCCTGTGACAGAGCTTGAGGACATGCCGGACATTTCTGGCGGGGCACCAGCAATTGGGTTCGGGGATTTTCGCCGTGGCTACTTAATTGCTGACCGGCAAGGCGCGCGGGTCTTGCGCGACCCGTTCTCGTCCAAGCCTTACGTCCTGTTCTACACGACCAAGCGGGTCGGCGGTGGCGTACAGAACTTTGATGCCATCAAATTGATGGTGTTCTAGCACCGCGCCGCGAACGCCCCGTAACCCCCTAATTTGAAAGCAAGATTATGACTCAACTGACGGTGATAGAACCGGCGGCCGAAGCGCCTTTGTCGCTCGATACGGTCAAAGCCTTCCTGCGCATCGGCCATGATGGAGAGGACGCGCTCATCGCCGACCTCCTGGAAGCGGCACGCGAGCGATTAGAGCAAGTTGCGGGGCTCGCTTTGGTGGTTCAAACGGTCCGAGTTTGCCGGACCGAATGGCCATCAGGCCTGCATGGGCGCGGGGCGCGACTGCCGATGGCTCCAGTGCAACAGCTCGACGCCGTTCGGGTCGTGGACGCAGACGGCGCCGCCGTCGAACAGACGGAATTCTTCTCTCTCAATTGCGGACGCTTGGCATTGCGACCATGGACGGTTTTGCCGATGCTGGCGATAGGCGCTCATATCGAGATTGACCTACAAGTTGGCTTTGGCGCCGCTACGGATGTGCCAGACGACCTGCGCGAAGCTCTGTTGCACCTGATTGGCGACATGTATCGCTCCCGCACCCCAAGTGGCCATGCCGGGCCGGCCGAACTCGGCTTGCCACAGCAAGTCCAAGCGATCCTCGATGCTCGCAAACAGGTGCGGCTATGAGCGATGGACGTTTCTTGGCGCGCAGCGATCAAGCCGTGATCGGCGCCGTCCTGACTGGCTTGCGGGCGGATGCGAATTTGCAAGCCGCATTGGGCGATCCAGTACGGCTGTATGATGGCGAAACGGATGTGCCGATTTATCCTTATGCCGTGCTCGAACGGCATGAAAGCAGCGCCGCTGATACAGTGACCAAACGCGGGCTCGAACACAGCCTGCACTTCGCCGCCTATGTGCGCCATGGCGGCGTCGAGGCGACGAAGGCTTTGCTCGGTGTGTTTCGCGGCGCGGTTGAAGCGCTGATGCTGGATCTGCCGGGGCAGCAGATTGTGTTTGTCCTGCCGACCTATTGCGATGTGCTTCGCACCAAGTCGCCACTTGTGTCGCGCGGGCTTTTACGGGTCCGTCTGTATACGGAGGAGGTCTAGTCATGGCGTTTCATGAGGTGCTCTTTCCGATAACGCTGGCGCTTGGCGCACGGGGCGGGCCGCAATGGCGCACCGATGTGCTGCCTCTGGCCAGCGGTGCGGAAATTCGCAACGCGCCTTGGTCACGCGGGCGTCGCCGATGGGATGTTGGCAGTGCCGTGACGGACTTAACCGGACTGCAAACCCTTGTCGCCTTCTTCGAAGCGCGGTCCGGGCCTCTAAACGGGTTTCGATTCCGTGACCCGCTTGACCATAAAAGCTGTGGTGCGGATGAAGTCCCCAACTTTGATGACCAGGCCCTGGGGGTCGGCGACAGTGCAACCGTTGAGTATCAATTGGCCAAGATAAGCGACGGTGTCGGTCGCAAAATTCATAAACCCGTGGCCGAGAGTGTGCGGGTCGGAATGGATGGCGTCTTGCTAGACCAAGGTTGGGCGGTCGACCACAGCACGGGCAGGGTGGTGTTTGACAGCCCACCCGCAGCGGGCGCTGTTCTCACAGCGGGTTTCTATTTTGATGTTCCCGCACGGTTCGAGAACGACCAAATCAACGCCGTTATTGAGGCCTATGGCGCAGGGCGTATCGCGTCGCTCGGCTTGGTTGAGCTGTGGATCGATGCCTCATGAAGACGCTCACAGATATCCAGCTCGAAGGGTTGAGCGGTGAGACGCTGACGCTGTGCTTTTGTTGGCGGCTCACCCGTTCCGATGGTCAGGTTTTCGGTTTGACCTCGCATGACCGCCCCCTTGAACGCGATGGCATTGTCTTCACGCCGGGCGCGGTGATGACCGCGGAGCAGTTTGATCAAACAGAGTCGCTTTCACCCGATGCCGCATCTGCAACGGGCGCCTTGGCGAGCGATCTCATCCGCGATGAAGACCTTCGCAATGGGCTCTGGGATGGCTGCCAGGTCGAGGTGTATCGCACCGATTGGCAGGTGCCGGAATTCGGCTTGCTGCATGTTTGGAGTGGATTTTTGAGCGCGGTGACGATGACGGAAGACGGCGCGTTTCAGGCCGAGCTTGTGTCACTTAAAGCCGACTTGCAACGCCCCATTGGGCGCGTGCTGCAGCGTCGCTGTGATGCGGTGCTGGGCGATGCGCGCTGCGGCGCACCCGTCGAAGGACGGACCTGCGACCAAAGGTTGGAGACCTGCCGGGATGTGTTCGCCAATTCCGACAATTACCGCGGTTTCCCGCATTTGCCGGGCAATGATTTCATCCTCTCTGGCCCGGCTCCGACTGACAATGATGGGGGCAAGCGATGACCCGGTCTGAGATTGTTGCGGCGGCCAAATCCTGGCTGGGGACACCGTACCGCCATCAAGCCAGCCGGAAAGGCGTCGGCGCAGATTGTCTAGGTCTGGTTCGCGGGGTTTGGCGAGACGTGATCGGGCCGGAGCCTGCCATGGTGCCGCCTTACACGCCGGATTGGGCTGAGGCGCTTAAACAGGAAACTTTGCTGGAAGCCGCGTGCCAATATTTGCACGAGATCCCGCTTGGCGAGGCGCTGTGCGGCGATGTCTTGCTGTTTCGTATGGGGCTCGGGCATCCGGCTAAGCATTGCGCGATTGTCTCCGGCACCGACCGTATCATCCACGCCTATTGGGGGCGGGCGGTGTGTGAGACGCGGTTGGTGCCCTGGTGGCGACGGCGCTGTGCGGCGGCGTTTGAGTTTCCGGGCCTAGAGACGAAGAGCGTCGAACATGGGTGAGCTCATCTTGGCGCCAGCAGGTGGCATTGCTGGGGCGGCTTTGCTGCCGAATGGCATCACAGTGCTTGGTCAAACGATATCCGGCGCGGCGATTGGGCAGACCCTGGGGCGCTATGCCGGGCGCGCGATTGACGATGCTTTGTTGCCGCCAGTCGAAGCGCCGCGGATAAAGTCGCTGCACATTATGGAAAGCCGAGAGGGCGCAGTGCTGCCCCGCATCTATGGCCGAATGCGGGTCGGCGGGCAGGTGATTTGGGCCTCCCGATTCAAAGAAGCGCGCCGAGAACAATCGGCCGGGAAGGGCGGTCCGAAAACCATCGACTATTCCTATTCGGTGAGCTTTGCGGTGGCGCTCTGCCACGGCCCGATCACGCGCATCGATCGGGTCTGGGCGAATGGCGAACTGTTCAATCTGCGCGATATCACCTGGCGGCTATATCATGGCACGAACGATCAAATGCCCGATCCATTGATCGAGGCGATTGAAGGCACCGGCCAAGCGCCAGCCTATCGCGATACCGCTTATATCGTGTTCGAAGACTTGCCATTGGACGCGTTCGGCAACCGGTTGCCTCAGATGGCGTTCGAAATCGTCCGCGCGGCGGATCGTGCGACGGATGATTTGGCGCAAACGCTGAAAGGCGTGAACATCATTCCGGCCACCGGCGAATTTGTCTACGCCACGTCGGTTGTTCGCGAACGCCGGTTTCCCGGAATTGAGAAAACCCTGAACTTGAACAATGCCCGCGGCGACGCGGATTTCACGGTCGCGCTGGACCAATTGCGCAGCGACTTGCCAAAGGTTGAGCATGCCGCGCTGACCGTTGCCTGGTTTGGCGATGATTTGCGCGCCGGCACTTGTCGTATCCGTCCAGGCGTTGAGCGCCGGGATCGCACGACGGTGCCGTTGCAGTGGCGCGTGGATGCGACAGACCGCGCTGCCGCGCATTTGATATCCGCGACGGATGGCAGCCCAAATTTTGGCGGCACACCGGCGGATGATGCCGTGCTTGAAGGGCTTGCCGCGCTGAAGGCTGCGGGCATTGCCGTCACCCTGTCACCGTTTCTATTGATGGACGTGCCGCCTAATAATGGTTTGCCAGACCCGCGCGGGTGGATTGGGCAGCCCGCCTTTCCCTGGCGTGGGCGGATCAACGTACTGCAAGATCAAAGCGTCAGTGCACGCGCTGATATTGACGCTTTTGTCGGCCAAGATGGCGGCTACGGCTTCCGTCACTTCATCCTGCACCATGCCCGATTGGCGGTGCAGGCAGGCGGGGTAGAGTCGATCCTGATCGGCTCAGAAATGGTCGCGCTCACCCGGGTGCGCGATGATCAAGGACGATTTCCTTTTGTCGAGAAATTGCAGGAGATTGCGCGCGACGTGCGGGCGATTGTTGGGGCCGAGACCAAGATCTCTTACGCCGCCGATTGGACCGAGTATGGCGCCTTTGTGCCGGGCGATGGCAGCAATGATGTCCTCTTCCCCCTCGATGACCTATGGGCCGCGAATGAGATCGATTTTGTCGGCGTCGATTGGTATCCGCCAATGGGAGATTGGCGAGATGGCGCGGATCATCTTGATGCGCTGGCGGGCTATGACCGCGCGCACTCGGAAACCTATTTGCGCAGCCAAATCACTGGCGGCGAAGCGTATGATTGGTATTATGGTTCTCAGGCAGACCGTGACGCGCAGATCCGTCGCCCCATCATAGATGGCGCCAGCGGTGAGCATTGGGTGTTTCGCGACAAAGATCTCGCGGGTTGGTGGACCGCCGAACATTATCCAAGACCAGGCGGGGTGCGCGCGCAATCTGCCACGGCTTGGCAATCCGGTATGAAGCCCGTGCGCATCATTGAAATTGGCGTGCCGGCTGTCGACAAAGGCACCAATGCGCCGAACGTGTTTGTCGATCCGAAAAGCAGTGAGAGTGCGCTCCCATATTATTCCAGCGGCACGCGCGATGACCTTATTCAAAGACGAGCGCTGACGACGGCTGTGTCCTATTGGCAAGACCAAGCGATGGTCGAACAGGTTCTGGTCTGGGCCTGGGATGGACGGCCGTGGCCGGACTATCCGGCCCGCGAAGAGGTCTGGAGTGATGGACCAAATTGGCAATTTGGACATTGGTTGAATGGACGCACCGGCTTAGTCGAACTTTCTGATGCTGTGAGCGATTTGGCCGAGACCGCAGGCGTCCGTCTGCAGACCGGATCGCTCAATGGGGTCGTGGACGGTTTTATGGTCGATACATTGACGTCACTTGCCGCAGCGCTCTCGCCGCTCAGTGTCGCCTATGATTTTCATGTTCGTGAGACCGAGACGGGGCTCGTCGCCTTGCACCCGTCCGATCGAGCGAGCGCTGTGTTGGCGGAAGACCGTTTGCTGCGATCAGGGTTGAGCGAACGCCGATCGGTGCTCGGACAAATGCCGTCCGGCGCGAGCCTAACTTACATCTCGAACGATTTCGCCTATCAGCCAGCCCTCACACAATACCGAAATCCAGCCGCTGATCGCGACGCATTGGCCCGCGCGGCTTTGCCTTTGGTTTTGTCTGAAGGACATGCGGACTGGGTGGCAGAAAACTTATACCAGGCGCTCATCGCGCGCACGACCATTGACGTCAGCATCGCGCCTGGCGAAGCGTTCACCTATCAGGTCAGCGATGCCATCACATTCCGCGAGAAAGACTGGCGGATTGAGGCGCTTTCGGATGATCTCGTTTCACGGCGACTGGTCTTGCGCCCGGTGCGTGCTGGGGGGCTCAAAGCACTTGCGATGGATGTTCCCGGCACAGGCGACACGGTGGCTTATCCGGCAGACATAGAATACGCGATCATTGATGTGCCAGATCTGCTAAATAATGGCGTGATCGGTCCGACGGTTGCGGTCACCGCAGATCCTTGGATCGGGTCCGTTCCCATCAAACTAGGACCTTCCCTGCAAACCTTGCGACCTGTCACTTTTATCTCCGCACCGGCGCGCATCGGGCAATTGACAGCGTCACTATCGCTCGGCCCAACGGATGGGTGGGATGACGCCTCGGTCGTGGAACTGCATCTACCCGGCGCAGATTTGAGTTCAGCAGATCGGTCGGCTGTCGAAGACGGTGCCAACCGGCTCGTCGTTGCGAATTCCGACGGGTGGGAGCTGATCGGATGGCAGCATGCTGAGCAGGTTGCAAGCGAGTATTGGCGATTGACTGGCTTATTGCGCGGCCTGTCTGATACGCCGGTGCTTCAGACCGCGGCGGGCGCATCCGTCATTTTGGTAGATGACCGGCTTCAATCCGTCGAACTCAGCCCAGCACAGCGCAATGTGCCGCTATATTGGCAATTCGGAATCGCGGATCCAACCTTGTTCACATTCTCAGAGACATAGAGTCCGACGCAATCTGCTGTGATTGCAATGAATCGGATAACACCTGCTGCTGGTGGAATGGCGTTGCAATCGTGGTTGGGCTGATTAGGCTAATCCGGTAGCACGACTGAGACCCCATCATTTCTGAGACCCCATCATTTCTGAGACCCCATCTGGCGATGAGCAAAAACCCTTATGACATACTCGGCGTTTCTCGCACCGCGAGCGCGGATGAGATTCGGCGTGCCTATAAACGTAAGGCAAAAGAGCTGCATCCCGATCTACACCCCGGTGACACCGCTAAAGCCGAGCAGTTTAAGGCGGCGTCCGCGGCGTACGAAATTCTCAATGATAAAGAAAAGCGCGGGCAATATGATCGCGGCGAGATTGATGCGGATGGTAATCCGCGTGGTTTTGAACGCGCTCAAGGATTCCAACGCGGACCGATGCACGGACGACATCCAGGGTTTTCCGGCTTTGAGGGTCCGCCTCGTGGCGGCTCATCCGGTGATGCGTTTGAAGACATATTGTCGGGCATGTTTGGCGGTGGGCGCCGTCGTCCGGGGCCTAAAAAAGGCGCCGACATGCGCTACCGCGTCGAGATTTCATTTGAGGACGCGGTGCTAGGCGCACGGCGCGAGATGACCATGGCGGACGGCCGTAAGCTCAACATCTCGATCCCAGCAGGTATCGAAACAGGCCAGTCTTTACGACTGAAAAGCCAAGGCAAAACGACCGGAGGTGGCGGCCCTCCTGGCGATGCGATCTTAGAAATCACCGTGCGCCCGAGTAAAATCTGGACCCGCGACGGCGATGATTTGCGTATGGCGGTGTCGGTTCCGCTGAAAATCGCTGTCTTAGGCGGGCATGTCGACATCGACACACCGATGGGACCGATTACGCTCAAAATTCCAGAAGGCAGCAATACGGGCGGCGTGCTTCGGTTACGCGGCAAAGGCGTACAGCTTTCGAACAAGCCCGGAAACCTATATGCGCGCGTCGAAGTTGCGATTGAAGACCCAAAAGATTCGGGGCTCAAAGACTGGGCGCGCGGCTATCGCGGATGACTGAAATCCGTGATTAATATTCACAAACCATTCAGAGGATGTAGCGCATAGAGACCGGGTGATGAAAAAGACGCTTGCGATTCTGCTTTGTGCCGCCGTTTTGGCGACGCCCGTGCCGGTTTTGGCGCAGGGCCAATATGGCAATTCTTTTTCTGCGGATGAAGCGCGAAATGCCCGTGATAAAGGCGATGTCATACCGCTTCGAGACATATTTCAACGTCTCAAGAAGCGCTATGGCGGCTATCAAGTTGACGCCAATCTGTACAATCGTGATCGCGGCCAAGTCTATGTAATCGACTGGATGACAGATAAAGGTGAACGAATCCAGGTAACTGTCGATGCGAAAACTGGACGAATCCTGTCTACAAGCTAAGGTAGTATTATGAGAATTCTCGTCGTTGAAGATGAGGCGGATCTCCGCCGCCAATTGGCCGATGCCCTGACCCATGCTGGCTATGCGGTCGATCTCGCAGCAGATGGCGAAGATGGCCATTTCCTGGGAGACACCGAACCCTATGATGCGGTCATTCTAGACCTTGGCCTGCCGAAAATGGATGGCGTGACCATTCTCGAACGGTGGCGCGAAGACGGCAAAACCTTCCCAGTGATGATCCTCACCGCCCGTGATCGTTGGAGTGAAAAAGTCGCCGGATTCGATGCGGGTGCGGATGATTATGTCACCAAGCCGTTCTATACCGAAGAAGTGTTGGCGCGCTTGCGAGCTTTGCTGCGCCGGGCGTCCGGTCATGCGGTTGCCGCGATTGAAGCGGGTGCGCTGCGCCTCGATACGCGCGCTGCCCGCGCGACGGTGAATGGCGAGCCGATCAAATTGACGGCGCATGAGTACAAAGTCTTGAGCTATCTCATCCACCATCAAGGCCGCGTCGTGCCGCGCACCGAACTGGTCGAGCATATTTACGACCAAGACTTCGACCGCGACTCAAACACGATCGAAGTGTTTATCGGGCGCTTGCGCAAGAAGATTGGCAATGATCGCATCCAAACTGAGCGCGGCCTCGGCTATCGCTTGGTGGTGCCGGAAGATGAGCGCTCCGGCATGGTGACTTAGCCCGAGCCCGGGCGCGTCAGTTTCTATGGACACCGGTCAGCTCCCCAAAAAAAATCGCTTTCAAAGCCTTTCGCTTGCGCGCCGACTTTTGCTCGGCGCTTTGCTTTGGAGCGTGCTTTTGGTTGTCGGCGGTGTGTTTGCAATGACCGCGGTCTACCGCGCTGAGACGCTGAACATTCTCGATGATGAGCACGCGGCAACGATCCAGACGCTGGCACGCGCGATCCGACCGCTCGGCGACGGCACGGGGCGGATTGAGGATATTGAAGACCGCCACCCGCCCGATCCGCGTTTCTTGGTGCCGCTGTCTGGAAAGTATTGGCAGATCCTCGCCGTGGACGAGTTCGGCCTGCAAGTCGGCGACATCACATCGCGCAGCGTGTTTGATGAAACCCTAACTTTGCCGCCAAATCTGCAACGCGACGCCCTGGACAATCCGGGGCAAGTCTTGAGCGCTAACGGGATGGGTCCGGCGGAACAGCCTGTTCGGATCACGGTGCAGGCAACGACATATCAGGAACGCGATAATCCTGTGCTGCTGGTGGCGATGTCAGATCGTACACTGTCTCTGGCTGGGGTCGACCGGCTGCGGACGATTCTCCTCGTGGCTATGATGGCTTTGGCAGGCGGAACGCTGTTGGCGATGGCTTTGGGCCTGCGTTATGCGCTGCGACCGCTGGACCGTATTCAATCAGATATCACTGAAATTCGCGAAGGCCGCCAAGCCGCGCTAAGCGGCGAATACCCGGCTGAAGTCCAACCGCTGAGCGAAGAGCTGAACAAATTGCTCGACCACAATCGTGCCGTGGTCTCGCGCGCCCGCACGCATGTCGGCAATCTCGCGCATGCCTTAAAAACTCCGCTCGCCGTGCTGCGCAATGAAGCCAAAGGTGAGACGCAGCTCGATGACGTGGTGCGCCGCCAGTCCGAAGCCATGCGGTCAAATGTCGATCATTATCTGCGCCGAGCCCAAGCGGCAGCGCGCGCTGAAGCGTTGGGTGTTCGCACACAAGTGCACGATGCGGTCCAGGGCATTGCCCGCGTGATGAACAAGCTCTTTGCCGCTGACGGTAAGAGCGTGACCGTTGATGTTCCGATCGACCTCTATGTTCGCACCGAGCAGCAGGATTTGGAAGAAATTCTCGGCAATCTGCTCGACAATGCCTGCAAATGGGCCAGCCAAACGGTTACCGTGGAAGCCCAGCATGATGGGGACGGCATGGTCGCGATCACGATTGATGATGATGGTCCGGGCCTATCCCCAGAACAGCGCAAGCAAGCGGTGAAACGCGGCGTCCGACTGGATGAAACTGCGCCAGGTACGGGTTTAGGCCTATCGATTGTTGCTGACATTGCCGGTATGAATGGCGGCAGTTTTGAGCTCGATGAGAGCCCCGCGGGCGGTTTGCGCGCTATGGTGCGTCTGCGCCGCGCTTGACCAACGTGCCGCAGGGCGCAGCGGGAAAAGAGGGATTATATGGCCGGTATGAGAGCACGAACGAAACGTCTTTATGCGGTTGGCGCGGCTGCGGTTTTGATTGTCGCCGCCGGTTTCTTGGCATCGACAGCCCTGCAGCGGCATGCGGACTTGTTCTATACGCCGCAGCTTTTGGTCGAACGCGGAATGCCGGATGTCGGTCAGCGCGTGCGGGTGGGTGGCTTTGTTGCTGTCGGCTCGCGGCAGATTGGCGACGGGGCCGAAATTCTGTTCACAATCGAGGACGGTTCAGGTGAAACGGTCCGAGTGTCCTATACCGGCCTGGTCCCAGATCTGTTCCGGGAAGGCGAGGGGGTCGTCGCCACAGGCCGTTTCGAACAGGACACAGATGTGTTCCGCGCTGAAGAGATTCTCGCCAAGCACGATGAGAATTACCAGCCAAAAGAGCTGGAAGGCCTGTCGCCGAGCGAAACCGGGACCTAAATCACAAGAAAGCGAGGGGTGTTGATTGGCGTCTGCCCCAGCCCAACTTATCTGTTCTAGGGACAGATGGAGTTCGGGCATGCACAGCCAAAAAGTAGAATTCGCGAATGCTGACGGGCAAACCCTCTCAGGGGTATTGGAAATCCCTGCTGGGGCGCCGCAAGGCTGGGCAATCTTCGCCCATTGTTTCACCTGCTCGAAAAAGAGCCTCGCCGCGAGCCGCGTGGCGCGTGGGTTGGCCGAGCGCGGCATTGGCGTGCTGCGCTTCGATTTTACCGGGCTTGGCGACTCGCAAGGCGAGTTTGCGACCGCTGGGTTCTCGTCAAATGTCAGCGACTTGGTCGCCGCGGCCGATTGGATGGCGACGGCGGGACGGTCGGTCAGCTTGATGATTGGACACTCTCTGGGCGGCGCGGCGACTTTGGTCGCGGCGCAGAAAATCGACTCAGTGAAAGCCGTGACGACGATCGGCGCGCCGTCAGATGCCTCGCATGTGATTGCGCAATTCCAGCAAAGCGTTCCCGAAATTGAAGCCGCAGGGCGCGCGCAAGTAAACTTGGGCGGTCGGCCGTTTACGCTGAGCAAAGGGTTTCTGGATGATGTCCGCGCGGCGACCGTGCAGGATGCAGTGAAAACGCTGCGCAAGCCGCTGCTCATTCTGCATGCCCCCGGCGACGAAGTGGTCGGCATCGACAATGCCACTGACCTGTTCATCGCGGCGAAACATCCCAAGAGCTTTGTCAGCCTGGACCGGTCCGACCATCTTCTGACTGGGAAATCTGATGCGGGTTTCGTCATCGATGTGATTGCGGGCTGGAGCGCGCGATACATCGAGGCCGAGGCGGTGGCGACCGAATCTGCGCCACAAGCCAATAAAGTCGTGGTGCGCGAGACCGGTGAGAACGGGCCGTATCAGAACGAAGTCTTGATTGGGGGGAGACGCTATTTCGCCGACGAGCCTGCGACCTATGGCGGCGCCGATACCGGGCCTGACCCTTATGCTTGGGTGGCCGCCGGCCTCGGCGCTTGTACCTCGATCACGATGCGGATGTACGCCAATCGCAAAAAATGGCCTGTCGACCAGGTCAGTGTCAGCATCGACCATGAAAAACGGCATGCGGATGATTGCGTGGACTGCGGTCCAAAAGACAGAATCGATGTCTTTACGCGTTATATTGAGGTAGAAGGAGATTTAGACGACGAGCAGCGCGCCCGTATGCTCGAAATTGCCGACCGGTGCCCGGTGCATCGGTCCTTGGAACATGGCGCGAAAGTGGAAACACATCTCGTCACAAAACCGGCTTAATGATCTTTAATGAGTGTTAGGCTGTTACTTTAGTAAATTTCGTACCAGATAGGTATGACACATCTTTGGAGGCATGGAAGTCGATGAAATTGTTTGGCATTTCTAGAAATGCATTGGTTGCTGGTTTGGTCGGAGCAGGCGCAATGGGCGCGTTCCTGATGGGGCCACAATTTCCAAACGCCGACGCCAATCCGATCACGCTCGAAGCGCCGCATGGCGCGCCGGTTTCCTTCGCGGATCTGATTGAGCAAGTCAGTCCCGCTGTGGTCGGCGTCCGCGTCCGCACGGAAATTCAATTTACAGAGCGTGAATTGAGCGATCGAGAGCGGTTTTTGGAGCAGTTTGGACTGATCCCGCCCCAAGAAGAAAACCAACCGCGCGAAGGTTTTGGCCAAGGCTCGGGCTTTTTCATCTCCGAAACCGGGCACATCGTCACCAATAATCATGTTATCGACAATGCTGTCGAGATTGAAGTGGTCACCGATGATGGTGAGATTCTCGAGGCCGAATTGGTCGGCACCGATGCCGAGACGGATTTGGCGGTTCTGAAAGTCAGCGAGACCGGCTCTTATCCATATGTCGATTTCGGATCATCCAAGGCCTTGCGCCGCGGTGACTGGGTGGTCGCTGTCGGTAGCCCGCTTGGCTTCTCTGGCACCGCTACGGCGGGCATTGTGTCAGCCGTCGGTGAACCGGGCGATCTGCGCCGGTCGCAGTCTTATACCGATTATCTGCAAATCGATGCCGCCATCAATCGCGGCAATTCCGGTGGTCCGACCTTTGATATGAACGGCCGGGTGGTCGGTGTGAATACATGGATTGCTTCGACCACGGGCGGCTCGATCGGCCTCGGTTTCGCGATCCCGTCAGAGCTGGTCGATCAGGTCACTTCAACTTTGATATCTGATGGCAAAGTCTCGCGCGGGTGGCTCGGTGTGACGATTGGATCGGTCACAGAAGACACCGCCGAAGCGCTGGATCTTGAAGATGCCCGAGGCGCAATCGTTTCCGCGGTCACGCCGGATAGTCCAGCCGATCGTTCAGGCCTACAACGCGGCGATGTCATCGTTAAAGTAAATGGCCAAGACGTCGATGATGCGACCATTACCACACGCGTGGTCGGGTCCTTGGCTGCAGGCTCGCGCAACAAGTTTGAAATCTACCGCGATGGCAAACGCCAAACCATAGATGTGCGCGTTGGCGAGCGGCCTGGGAATCTTGGCCAAATCGCATCTGGATCAGCGCCTGAGTCTGATTCGTCTGAAAGCGATGAAGGCCCATTGGGGGTCTCAGTTCGTCCACTGGATGATGAAACCCGCGACTCGCTGCGCCTGGATCGCGGCGAGCGAGGCCTGTTCGTCACTGCGGTTGATCGCGACAGCCCGCTTTATGACGCGGGTATCCGTGAAGGCATGGCCTTGCTGGATATTAACAACAAGAAACTCGACTCGGTTGAGACCCTAGAGCAAGTTCTGGACGAGGCACGTGAAGACGGCAAAGATCGCGTTCTTATTGCTGTCCAGACTGAGCGGGGGACAAATTTCGTTACAGTCGATGTGAGTGAAGTAGAATAATTGAGGGAGAGGTGTCTATGCACGTCTTGGTAATCGAAGATGATCTTGAGCACGCTGAGTTCATTGAAAAAGTACTGTCAGAAGCTGGTCACAGTGTTGAAACGGCAGGCGACGGATCGGGCGGTCTGAGCCGCGCGCGAGAAGACTCATTTGATGCATTGGTCGTCGACCGTATGCTGCCTGAAAAGCCAGGCCTGCAATTGGTCGAAGAGTTTCGCAATGGCGGTGGCACCACACCGGCACTGTTCTTGTCGGCACTCTCGGATGTCGACAATCGCGTCGAAGGCTTGAAAGTCGGCGCCGATGATTATCTCGCCAAACCTTTCGCCCCGGAAGAATTGGTCGCGCGCGTCGAAGCGCTCGGTCGCCGGCAAGTCTCCGGCGAACCGCCCGTAACGGTTTTGCGCGTCGGCGATTTGGAAATGGATCTGCTCAGTCGCAAAGTCACCCGCGGCGAGACTAAGATTGACTTGCAACCGCGCGAATTCAAATTGCTTGAATATCTGATGCGCCATGCGGGACAGACCGTCACGCGGACAATGCTGTTAGAAAAAGTCTGGAATTATCACTTCGATCCCCAAACCAATGTGATCGATGTGCATATCTCTCGCCTGCGCGCGAAGATTGATAAAGAATTCGAGCACCAGCTCTTGCAGACGGTACGTGGCGCGGGTTACTGCCTGCAAGCATGAAATCTGGCCCATTCGCGTTTGTCCGAACGACAACGTTCCGGCTCGCGCTCGTTTACTCAATCCTATTCGCGCTGTTTTCAGCCGGATTGCTTGCTTACCTATTCCAAGCAACCGTGGGAGAGATGCGAGCCGAGTCTAAAACGCGGTTAGAAGCTGAACTTAGAACCCTCGCGAATGCCTGGAACACTGGCGGCCCGACGCGTTTAGAACAGTCCGTTCTGGAACGCGTTTTGGTCGACCTGCGCGACTTCACCTATCAATTCGAGAATGCCCGCGGCGAGACCATTATTGGTGACTTGCCGCGCATGCCAATTGAACCCATTGAAGAAGTTGGCGTGTCGCGGGAAGGCGTGTTCGAGATTGAACGCCCTGGCCCGGAAGGCGGCTCTGTGGTGACACCGATCCAAGCGCTGGTCGTCCGACTTGGAGATGGCAGCGTTCTCATGGTCGGAATCAAGATGGACGAGCGGATCCGACAAGTGAATCGGATCACCCGCGCCGTCGCGACCGCTGCTCCTGTGGGTTTCCTGCTTGCGCTTCTCGGCGGCTTTTTCAGCGCGCGATATGCGGCGCACCGGGCTGAAACACTGACGAAGACCGCGCAAGGCGTGATGTCGGGTGATCTTTCTTTACGCGCGCCCGTTGGTGGGTCTGGCGATGAGTTTGACCGCCTCGCGGAACAGCTCAATGCGATGCTCGCCCGATTGGAAACGTTGATGGCGGCGACGCGTCATGCTGGCGACTCGATTGCTCATGACCTGCGCTCGCCTCTGTCGCGTTTGCGCAATCAGCTGGAAGCGCGCCTGCGCGGGCCGATTGATGAGGTGAGCGCTCGCGAAACGCTCGGAGAAACGGTCGAAGAAGTTGATCGTGTGCTCGCAACCTTCAACGCGATTTTGCGCCTGTCGCGGGTCAATGCGGGCGCTGAAGGGACACTTCTGCCGCTTGATGTGAGCGAGTTATGTGAAGAACTCGCTGAATTGTTCGAGCCCGCCTGCGAGGATGCTGGTATCGCCTTCTCGGCGGATATTGCGAGCAATCTCGATTTGTCCGGCGACCGAACACTCTTGGCTCAAGCGATTTCCAACCTGCTCGACAATGCCGTGAAGTACACGCCGTCCGGCCAGTCGATCGTATTCTATGCGCGCCGCAAGGATGCCCGGATCGAAGTGACCGTTGAGGATACCGGGCCGGGCATTCCCGACACCGATCTCGAGCGCGTCAAAGAACGATTTGTTCGTTTAGATGAAGCGCGAACGCATGCTGGATCTGGACTTGGCTTGGCGCTGGTGGACGCGGTCGCCGAGCTACATTCCGGCGATTTTACACTGACTCGCGGTAACGAAGATATTGGCCTAAAAGCAACTCTATCATTGTCTGCAAAAGGATAGAGACCAGCTTGTTCCGCCTGCGCGCCCTTTCCGATTGCCCGGACGATGCCATCCGTTTGGCGGCCGAGCAGGCACCGTATTTAGCAAGGCTCTCGTCGCAAAGTTTCGACCTTTCCGATCCGAACGCATTATTGGCGCAGGCGCGCGCCATATGTGAGTCGCCGGGCGAAGGGGCGGCGGAGGTCAATGCTGCGCTGCGCCGTGCAAAAGCCATGGCGCACTTGGCGATTGCTGCAAATGATCTCAGCGGACAGGCCGATCTGTCCAAGACGACAAGGGATATCACAGAGTTCGCAGACGCCGCTTTGCGTTCTGCTTTGAACGCCGCGCTGCGCGACAGGGGGCTGAGATCGGATGGCCTGTTCGTCATCGCGCTCGGCAAGATGGGGGCCTTCGAGCTAAACTATTCGAGCGATATTGATGTCGCCGCATTTTTTGATCCCGACCAATTCCAAGGCGGCGAGCGTGATCCGACCGACGCCGCGACCCGAGTGATTCAACAGGTCAGTCGAACGCTCTCGGACCGCACGCCCGACGGCTATGTCTTCCGTACCGATTTGCGCTTGCGCCCGGATCCGAGTTCCACGCCAGTCGCTGTGTCGACGCGCCGGGCGGAGCTCTATTATGAAAGTGTCGGCCAGAATTGGGAGAGAATGGTTTGGATCAAAGGACGTCCCTCTGCAGGAGATGAGGCCTCCGCCGCGCAATTCCTAGACGCTATGCGCCCCTTTGTGTGGCGTCGACATCTCGACTATTGGGCGATCGCGGACGTGCATTCGATCAAAGACATGATCAACGTGAAGTCGGGCGATAAGTCGTTGCATGATGTCGCCGCTGATCTGAAACTCGGACCGGGCGGTATTCGCGAGATCGAGTTCTTTGTCCAAACTCAGCAGATCATCTTAGGCGGGCGTCATCCGCAATTGCGGGTTCGCGGGACGCTCGAAGGCTTGCAACAATTGGTGGCGCTCGGTGCCGTAGCCGAGGACGCGGCAAGAGAGTTAGCCGAGGCTTATAATGTCCTGCGCATGGTCGAACACCGCGTCCAAATGCTGGATGATGAACAGACCCATACTTTACCGTCATTTGAAAATCGGCGCGCCGCCGTCGCGGCTTTGTGCGGGTATTCCGAACTCGCAGCGTTTGACGCCGATTTGATCGCCGTGCGCAAATCCGTCCACGCGCATTACGGCGCGTTGTTTGCCGACGAATTACGTAAGCGTGAGCGGGCCTTCGAAGGCAATCTTGTATTCACCGGGGTCGATGACGATCCGGCGACCATCTCAACCTTGACGAATATCGGGTTTCGATCCCCATCAGAGGTGATCGAGCGGGTTCGCAATTGGCACCGGGGGCGTACGCCGGCGACGAGGACTTTGCGCGGCCGGGAATTGCTCACGGCAATTCTGCCAGATTTGTTGCTCGCGATGGGCGAAACCGGAGAAGCGGACGAAGCGTTTCGACGATTCAGCCGGTTCTTTGAGGGCCTGCGCTCTGGCGTTCAAGTGCTCGCCATGTTGGTGGCTGAACCGAATTTGATGAAAGATCTTGTCACCACATTGGCGATCGCACCGCGGATCGCAGACATATTGGCGCGCCGCCCAGGATTGTTGGAAGCCTTGATCTCAGTCGCCGATCGCAAAGACGAGCCCGAGTTACAGGCCGACATGGATTTCGAAGCCAAGATGGATGCTGTGCGGCATTGGCAAGGCGAACAGGCCTTCTTGATTGGACATCAACTCTTGCACGGCCAGATCCGTGCCCGCGACGCCGCGACCGAGTGGAGCCGACTGGCCGACACTTGCGTAACATTGATGGCCCAATCGGCTGAACAAGAAACCGTCCGACGCTTCGGGCCAGCGCCAGGGGTTTGGTCAGTGATCGGTCTCGGTAAGCTGGGTGGCGGCGAAATGACGGCGGAATCAGATCTCGATCTTTTGGTCATTTATGACGCGCAAGGCGCTGATGGGGCGCAGACTTGGTTCACCAGATTTACGCAGCGCTTGATCACTGCGCTCTCCGCTGA
Source organism: Pseudomonadota bacterium (assembly GCA_039194965.1). Lineage (GTDB taxonomy): Bacteria > Pseudomonadota > Alphaproteobacteria > Caulobacterales > Hyphomonadaceae > Henriciella. The sequence continues at coordinate 146,067 of JBCCVQ010000009.1, forward strand.
GACCGGCGAGGGACGACTGTATGAAACCGACATGCGCTTACGCCCATCCGGACGATCCGGGCCGGTCGCAACCTCGCTGAGCGCATTCGAGAGCTATCACCAGAACATTGCCTGGACGTGGGAACATATGGCGCTCACCCGCCTGCGTCCGGTCGTGGGCGATGCGGCGCTCGGGCGGAAGGTTCAAGAGATTGCGGAGCGGATGATCAATACGGGAGACGCGACGCAGCGCACCCGCGACATTCTGGAGATGCGTCAACGCCTTTTGCGAGACAAACCTTCGCAAGGCGATTGGGACTTAAAAATGCGCACCGGCGGACTGCTCGACCTCGAATTCATTACTCAGCATGCCATTTTGACGGCGACGGCGTCTCAGAAACTGCGCCCAGAACTCACCGCAGCGCAAGCCCAGTTGCAGGAAACCGGGATTTGGTCGCCAGAGATGCATCGCCAAATGGCGGAGAGTTTCGAGCTGCTTCAGGCTTTGCAACAAGTTCAGCGCATGGCGAATGAGACCGTGCCCGGGGAAGGCGGCTTGTCGATCGCGCTCAAAGACCGCCTCTGCCGCGCCGCGGACTGCGCGTCGTTCGACCAAGTGACCGATGCCCTCGAACAGGCCTGTCAGACCGTGTCGGAGACCTTCTGCAAAAATATCGGAGTGCCAGCGACGGAAAACTGAGATCGAGACGTTTTAATTACGAGTTTGAAAGAAAGGTCATAAAGATATGAAAAAACTCACGATTGCAGCGTTAATCACCATCAGCGCCGGAAGCCTGGCTTATGTCGCGATAGCCCAAGATCATGGTGGCCCGCAGGCCATGTTGGAAGAAGTCGACACCAACCAGGACGGCAATATTTCCAAAGACGAAGTCGCAGCCCACCGCGCTGATCGCTTCTTGTCGGCCGACACCAATGGCGATAATTTGGTTTCGAAAGACGAGTTTGCAGCATTTTCCGCGGCTGAACGCGAACGGCGTATGGAAAAACGACAAGCCCGCCGGTTTGCTAAGCTTGACGCCAATAGCGATGGCTTGATTTCCGCCGAAGAGCACGCCACTGCCGCTGAAAAGCGTTTGGACCGGATGTTCGAGCGCGCAGATACTGACGGCGATGGCGTCATCAGCGAAGCGGAGCGGGAAGCGGCCAAAGAGAAGATGAGAGAACGGCGTGGCAAACGCGGTAAGGGTCGCCAGGGATAGCTTGGCACGGCGGCTTACACTCCTCCGCCGTGGGATAAATAAGCAAGCGCGAGACTTCCTCCCACTCGCGCTTGCTTCAGAATCCGCTAGACTAATTGCGTGTCCGGTATCAGCGAACTTGATCAAATCACCCGCGCAGCAAGCGGGGACAGGGCGGCGCAAGCTGCACTGGTCAATCGAAATATGCCGGTTGTGTTTCGGGTCGCTTATCGGATGCTGCAAGACCGCGCCGAAGCTGAAGATGTTACCCAAGAGACCTTCTTACGGGCTTGGAAAGCGCTCCCAGACTGGCAACCTAAAGCAAAATTTTCAACCTGGGCCTGCACCGTCGCACTTAATCTTTGCCGCGACAGATTGCGAAAGAAGAAGCCGGTTTTGATGGATGAGCTCCCTGAACGCATCGATCCAGAGCTACAGCCGGACGAATCTCTGGAATCAAAGCAAGCTTTGCAACGGATAGATGCAAAGATTGCGAGCCTGCCAGAGCGCCAACGAGAAGCGTTGACCCTTTGCGCTTTGGAAGGAATGACCAATATAGAGGCTGCGGCGACGATGGATGTCAGCGTGCGAGCCTTAGAAAGCCTATTGGCGCGGGCCCGACGTTCGCTCCGCGCCGGATTAAGCGCTGATGGCGCAGGAGAGAGATGATGACTGATGTGAAGATCACAACCGACCGTATTCTCGAACTGATCGCGGCCTATGGCGCCGAGCCTGGGGCCTGGCCGGAAGACGAACGCACGGCGGCTTCGATGCACATCGCGGAAGCCCCGGACCTATTCACCGCGGCGCTCGCAGAAGCGCGCGATCTAGATGCGCTATTACAGACTGAGCGGGTGCCAGAACCGAGTGGGGCGCTGACAGATGCCATCCTTGGCGCCGCGCCGGCGACGCGAGCCGCGTCTAATTCGCTGCTGGGCGGTCTCTCAACGCTGATTTTTCCGCAAGGCGTCCGGTGGCCTGCCGGCGCCGCGCTGGCGAGCTTGATGATGGGCCTGGTTGGTGGTTATGCCTATGCCTCGACAGGCATTGGTTATGATCAAGCCGATGCAGCTTACTATGCAGCGTTTGGATTAGATGGCGAAGTTGATTGGGTGGTGACGGAGTAGAGCATGAGCGAAGCGCCTAAAACGCGATTGCCAATCTGGCTAATAGTTTCCTTGATGGCGAATGCGCTATTGGTCGGCGTAATGATTGGTGGCGGGCTCGGCCAAAAACGCGCTGGACCAGCCAATGTCGGCCCGGGCGGCGAACAAGCTTTGATCCGAAGCTTAGATCACGCGGTTCCTGACGAACAGCGCCGCGCGGTGCGACAAGCCTTCCGGCGCGCCTTTGCGCAAAGCCGCAACGAGCGGGTCCGACTGCGCGATGCGCGCCGTCAGCTCGGACAATTGCTGGGGGCAGACCCTTATGATGCCGACGCGGTCGCTGCGGCGTTCACCGATATGCGCGAAGCGGACTCAGCGATGAAAGCGAGCATGCACGAAGTTCTGGCCGAACAATTTGGCGCGCTTAGCGCGGAACAGCGCCGCGCGATTATCGAAGACTTCAACAAGCGCTCAGAAGGCCGACGCGGCCCGCGCGGCGATCGTCCGCCCCCTCCGCGTCCGTTCCGGGATCGCGGTCCGGGGCCTGATTAGTCCTTCGATTTGTGCGCCAGCGCAGCCGCGTTGGCTTCCCAGTTTTGACCGTCAAACTTATTGATGGTCACATTGAGATCCATCCAATTGTCGAGACAGCGCCAGGTGACGGCAAACCCGTCTTGGTTTGAGCGTGGGACATAGAAGCTCTTCACACCGCATATTTTGCAAAACCGGTGTTTCGCACCGCCAGTGTTAAATCGATACTCAGTGAGCTGGTCTTCGCCTCTTAATAAGCGAAACCGTGAGGCCGGAACGATCACGTGGATATTGCCGCTCATCGCGCAAATCGAACAATTGCAATCTTCGACTTCGAAGTGTTTGGGAAGGTCAACTTCGAAACGCACTGACTTGCAGTGACAACCGCCTGCGTGTGTCTCAAGTTCTGACATGGTCGGTTGAATCCTTCATTCTGATACAAAGACCACTGTATCCGGTGGTTCCTGCGCAGGCAGGAACCCATGGACCAGATCGCGCCGTCTGTCGATGTGGTGCCGTCTGTCTCTGGATACCTGCCTGCGCAGGTATCGGCGGAGTTTCGTGACGGATAAGAAACGGGAGCTATTCATACGCTATCCGACCCAAACCGGGGGCCGTCTATGCGCCCAGGGTGCGGCGCGTTCCAATTGTCCCGCCAATTGATATAGTTCCCATTCATTGCCGCAGCGCGCCCCAAACATCATGCCAATGGGTAGATTTTCTGCCGTCCAATGCAATGGCACGGACATGGCCGGAGATCCTGCTTGATTAGAGATGGCACACCAGGGGGCAAACGTTGTCACCGCCTGTGTATAGGCGTCCATATCATCAGGATTGAGCGACAAGACCCCGATTTTGTCTGGCACGCGCGACATGGTTGGTGACAAGACCATGTCATAGCCACCATCGACTAAGAAATGCTCATATTGCAATCCGGCGGTGATCGACGCTTGCGTGGCTTTCATCAACTCTTTCATCGCGATCGAATTGCCAAGTTCGACGAAGCGGGCTGTGACAGGTTCCATATCTTCCGGGCCAAGCTGTCGTCCAAGCGCTTCACCGCGGGCTTCCATAACCATGGCAATCGCCGCTGAGACGGTCACCATCAGGCTTTTCCCGAGCACGTCTCCATCGAGTTGCGGACCCGCGACTTCGACATTGTGCCCGAGATCTTCCAGCAACTCACAAGTGGCGTCCAATCCGGCTTGCGCATCTGGGTCTGGTACTGTGCCGTTCGGTGCGGTCGTCCAGAGGGCAATCTTCAAAGGCTTTGGGTCGCTGTCGAGCGCGCTCAAGAATGTACTTTCTGGCGCCGGCGCGACATAGCGCGAGCCGATTTCGCGGCCATGTGTGGCGTCCAGCAAAGCGGCATTGTCCCGGACGCTGTGGGAGACGGCATGGACGGTCGATTGGCCGTTCCAGCCTTCCGTCGTTGCAGGCCCCATCGGCGTGCGCCCGCGGGATGGCTTCATCCCAAACAGACCCGTACAGCCGGCCGGAATGCGTATAGAGCCGCCGCCATCGCTGGCATGGGCGAGGGGAATGACACCGGCTGCGACACAGGCGCTGGCGCCGCCGGACGACCCGCCCGAGGTGCGGCTGGTATCCCAGGGATTGCGGGTGGCACCGTAAAGTAGGCTTTCAGTGGTTGTGGTCAGGCCAAATTCGGGACTGGTGGTCTGGCCGAACAATGTGAACCCGGCCGCCTTGTAGCGCTCGCACATGACATTGTCATAGGTTGCGACATTGCCTTTGAACGCGAGCGATCCATTGGTGATCGGCTGACCCTTGATTTCAAAGCCGAGATCCTTCACCGCCATCGGCACGCCGGTGAAAGGTCCATCCGGAAGAGATTGCGAAATCTGCGCTTCGGCGACTTCGGGGAACATCGCAGAGAAACAATTGAGGTCTGTCTGAACCGCGCGTGCGCGCGTGACGGCTTCATTCAGCAGTTCGGAGGCGCTCACCTCCTTTTTGCGCACCAGTTCGGCAAGGCCCATTGCGTCATAGTTTGCATAGTCTTCCATCCATTCCTCCGTACTTTTTTGAGAGGATGGACTGGAAGCGTGCGGTTGAAAAGGCTGACCCGGTGTCAGGGAGACTCGAACACCAGCTTGGTCCACATGATGCCGTTGGACCGGTTCTCAGCTTGAATCGACTCGGCGCGCTCGTGGAACACGTTTTTCAATCCATGCTCGGCGGCGAGGGCGATGGTTTCCTCGCCAGAAACGTCGAACATGCGTCGACCCGCGGGGACCGGGCCGTGACGCTGGCTCATCGCGATGCGTCCGCCAGGCTTAAGCAGGCGCGCAATATTGGCCATGCCCTCGATACGCTCGGCTTCTGTCAAATGCATCCAAACAGCATGCATTAGAATGAAATCGAATGTTTCATCTAAAGCGCGGGTTTGTGTGAGACCGGGTAAGATATCATCGAGCCAAGTGATGCTCGCCTCCGGGTGCACCTGCGCGGCGCGTGTACGCAACGCATCCGTGGGCTCCACCGCCAATACGGAATGCCCCAGCGATGCAAAGTAAGCTGCATCCCGCCCAGTGCCTGCGCCAATGTCGAGAATGCGCGATGGCGGCTCAGGAAAGAAATGCGCCCAAGGCGCGTGGATGCCCGCGGCATCGCGCGACTCATAACGCACGAAAAGAGCATCGACTTCATTCGCGTAACCGGCATTGGATGCAGATTGGGTCATCGCTCAGGCTTTATCATAATAGTCGCGAACGTTGGTTTTCCAGTTTGAAAACACTTCTTGCGCGACGGAGTCGTAGCGGGAAAAGCCGGGATTAAATGTGTAGACCGAGCTTTCGGTCGCGCCCTCATCGAACACGCCGCCGGTAATGGATGGTTCGCGCCAGATCAGCATCGGCAATTGATTGGCATAAAGAAGCCCGGCCTCGAGTTGGTTCCAGGCAGAAGGGTAGGTCTTGTGCGAGATTGTCTCGTGGTTGAAACGCTCGATATTCGTCGCCTGCTCTTGTGCAAACCCCAACACCAAGCCGCCGAAACACCGGCGCACCATGGTGTGCACGTCTTTCAGCGTGGACCCGTTTGGACTTTCAGTTTGATCGAGTGTTCGGGGGTCCAAGGAGAGATCCGCTAGAATCGCGAATATCTCGCCCAATACGATGTCTTGGTCTGGGGTCAGCTGATTGGGGCGTGAGACGAAAACCGGTATTTTCATCTCACCTATTCCGCCGCTTGAATGTCATCCTCGCCATTCAAAATCTCTAGCATCGCAACGGCGCTATCGGCAATCACTGATCCGGGAGGGAAAATCGCTGCGGCGCCAGCTGTGCGCAGGGCGTCGAAGTCCTGTGGCGGGATGACGCCGCCGACGATGATTTGTGTGGCCGCGGCGCCTTCATTGCCGAGGGCGCGTCTCAGCTCCGGCACCAGGGTCAAATGACCCGCCGCGAGCGACGAGGCGGCGACGATGTCCACGCCTGCCGCGCGGGCGTCTTTGGCGGCTTCTTCGGGGGTTTGGAAGAGCGGGCCAATCTCAACGTCCCAGCCGAGATCCATCAGCGCCGAGGCGACGACTTTCTGACCGCGATCGTGTCCGTCTTGGCCCATTTTGGCGATGTAGATTTTCGGACGGCGGCCATGTTTGGCTTCAAACGCATCGGCCATGCCGAGCGCTTCTTTGGCGCGTTCGGTGGTCTTAACACCTGCACCATAGACGCCTTTGATGGACCGGATCACCGCTTTGTGGCGGCCTTGGCTGCGCTCCACGGCTTCCGAGATTTCGCCGACGGTGGCCTTGGCCCGGGCGGCATCGACAGCCAGGGCCAGCAAGTTACCCTCGGTCCCCGCAGCGGCAGTGGCGATGGCGTCGAGCTTCGCATCGACTTCGGCCTGGTTTCGGTCGGACTTGAGGCGCGCGAGTTTGTCGAGCTGCATCCGGCGCACTGTCGCATTGTCGACTTTCAGGACCGGCACATCCTCTTCTTCGTCGAGCAAGAATTTATTGACGCCAACAACCGTCTGCTCACCGCTATCAATCCGGGCCTGTGTGTTTGCCGCGGCCTCTTCGATGCGCAGCTTTGGGATGCCTTCTTCAATCGCTTTGCGCATGCCGCCGAGTTTTTCGACTTCGGCAATGTGCTCAAGCGCTTTGGCGGCCAGGTCATGGGTCAGGCGCTCGACATAATAAGACCCGCCCCAAGGATCGATGGTCTGCGCCGCGCCGCCTTCCTGTTGCAAGAAGAGCTGCGTGTTGCGGGCAATCCGCGCCGAGAAATCTGTTGGCAGCGCGAGCGCTTCGTCAAACGCATTGGTGTGCAGGCTTTGGGTCTGTCCGCCGGCGGCGGCGATCGCTTCCAGACAGGTACGGACGACATTGTTGTAGACATCTTGGGCGGTCAGCGACCAGCCAGACGTCTGGCTGTGCGTGCGCAGGGACGTCGATTTCGGATTCTTCGGCGAGAATTCTTCGCTGACCAGTTTTGCCCAGATCAGACGCGCAGCGCGCATCTTGGCGACTTCCATGAACGTATTCATGCCAATCGCCCAGAAGAAGCTGAGGCGGGGCGCGAACGCATCGACATCGAGACCAGCGGCGACACCGGCGCGGATGTATTCGATGCCGTCAGCAATCGTGTAAGCCAGCTCCAGATCCGCCGTCGCGCCAGCTTCCTGCATGTGATAGCCGGAAATCGAGATCGAGTTGAATTTCGGCATGTTCTGCGAGGTATAAGCAAAAATGTCTGAAATGATCCGCATGCTCGGCTTCGGCGGATAGATGTACGTGTTGCGGACCATGAATTCTTTCAGAATGTCATTCTGAATGGTGCCCGCGAGCTTCTCAGGGCCAACGCCTTGTTCCTCAGCAGCCACGATATACAGCGCCATGATCGGCAAAACGGCGCCATTCATCGTCATCGACACCGACATCTGATCGAGCGGGATGCCCGAAAAGAGCGTGCGCATGTCGTAAATACTATCAATCGCCACACCGGCCATGCCGACATCACCGCTGACCCGGACATGGTCACTGTCATAGCCGCGGTGGGTGGCAAGATCGAACGCAACCGAGAGGCCTTTCTGACCGGCTGCGAGGTTACGGCGATAGAAGGCGTTTGAGTCTTCTGCGGTTGAGAACCCCGCATATTGCCGAACTGTCCAAGGCCGCTGCGTATACATGGTCGGGTAGGGGCCACGCCCGAACGGTGCGAGGCCCGGATAATCGTCGAGGAAGTCGAGACCTTTCGTGTCCGCCGCGCTGTATGCTGTGGCGAGATCGATGCCCTCCGGGGTGGAGAGGGTGCGGGGACGCGCATCAGATTGCTTCCCGTCTAAGTCGCCGAGATCGAGCTTGGTGAAATCAGGAAATTTGGTCATCTATTTTACTCCCAATTCAGCCAGGGCCACGGCCATTTCGTGCGCAATGTCAGCCCCCATGAACATCTGCCGGTCGATACCGTCTGCTTCATGTTTGCCGGCCACCCAAACCGAGGCTGCATCAGCGTTTTTCAAGGCTTGTGCAGCCTCTACAGCTTCCTCCGCGTAGCGTTTGTCGGTGCCGCACAAGACGGCAATTTTGCATCCACTGGCTGCGAAGGCAGCACTTAGTTCGGAAACGCTTTCAGGCGGGACCGGCGCAGCTTTGGCCACCAGTCCGCCAGCGGCAAAGGCGTTACGGGCGAAGTCGGCCCGGCCCGTATGCTCCGCGAGTGGGCCAAGCGTGGCGAGGAAAATGGAGGGCCGCGCTCCCGTCGATTGGAAATGTGCCTCAGCACGGTCTCGCAGGGTCTCAAATGGAGCCGCGATGCTGATCCAAGGCAACGGTTCGGCGACCGTGTCGTCACCAGGCGCTGCGTCAAAATCTGGGAGAAGGCTGTCCAGACCAACGGGGTCGATGCCGTCGCCCCGCGGCGGGCTTTGCACATCGGCGACGGGGGCAGCAATCTCATCAATCAGAGGGAACTCGCTAACGCCGGTGATCGGCACTTTGCGACGAACAATATCTTTCTCAAGCGCCGCCCGTTTCTCGGCGATGCGGGCCTGAATGTGGCCATCGATCAAGCTTTGGGCGAGGCCGCCTTCGCTTTCAATCTGTTGGAATTCTGTCCAAGCGGCTTGGGCGAGATCTTCGGCCAGGGTTTCGGTAAACCAGGCTCCGCCACTCGGGTCGGCAACGCGTCCGAGACCGCTTTCTTCCATCGCCATGATTTGCGTATTGCGTGCGACGCGCCGCCCGAGTCGTTCAGGAACGCTGAAGCTTTCATTGAAGGCGCGAACGGTGATGATGTCGGCCCCTCCAGTCGCTCCGGCAAAGCATGCGGCTGTCCCGCGCAGGATATTCACCCAAGCATCATATTTGGTCAGCATCCGGCCACTGGTCGTCGCGTGGAGCAGCATCGGGCGAGGCTTCAGACCCATGACGTCTTGAACCCGCGCCCAGAGCCGTCGCGCAGTGCGCAGTTTGGCAATGCCGATGCCATAATTGGCATCGACCGCCAGCCGGAAGAGGATTTGCTCTGCCGCGGTCTCTGGGCCCAAGCCTGCCGCGTCGAGGCGGCGGATCAAGTCAACGGCGCCCGCCATCAAGACTGCGAGTTCTTGGGCTTCGCTGCCACCGGCTTCGTGCGCACTCAGCGCACTGACTTCTAAACATGTGGCGGCAGGGAACTTGTCGGCGAGCGTGCTGACCAGGGCCGCGGTTTTCGCCATTGACGCATCGATGCCGCCGGAAATTTTGCCCGTCATCATCAATTGCCGCAGCGGTGAGATGTTGAAAGCGAGTTTCTGAGCTTTCGGGTCGCCTTGCTGCTCTGCCCAGAGTGCCAACAAGGCCGCACTACTGGCTCCCGAACCGGCCCCGCGATGGCCTAGGCTGATGGTTGCGATATCAGCGCGGACTCCGGCCAGCGCGGTCGAGAGCTGATCGCGATTTGTGATGATCCCACCCCGTTCCCCAGAACAATCGAGCGCCAGATGGACCGATGTCACGCCGCGTTCCAGGTCGCGCATGATTTCTTGATTGGTGACGGCGGGATCAGGATGGGAAAAACTCTGGCGGATATCCCATGGCAAGAACGCGTCAGGCTCGGTCTTGGCCCCGCGTAAATATGGCGCTTGGCCTGGTGCCCCGCGAGGGTCCGACATGGCGGCAAAATCAGGCTCGCGATAGAGTGGGTGGATCTTTACGCCGTCTCTGGTTTGGCGGGTGATGCGCTCAATACCGCCGCCTTTCAGCGCCTTTTCCACCGCGGCCAGCCAATCGGCCTCCGTGGCGTCTTCAAAACGATCTGAGAGGGAAAGCGTACCGTCTGCCATAAGTGTATGACCTTTTTTGGAATCCTTTCCGCGGATTTGGACCAGCTTGCCAGTCTAGACAAGCTTTACGTTAGGGGAAATTGCCCCTGACATGCCCTGTGGGAAGGCCTTGCTTAATGATCCCGGCCATCTAACTTAGCGCTAACGTAAACGGCAAGTATGAAGAGACTTAAACATGGCGCTACCTCCAGTTCTGCAAAACCTACGTATTCCGGTCATTGGCAGTCCGCTTTTCATTATTTCCAATCCCGATCTGGTGATCGCGCAGTGTAAAGCTGGCGTGGTTGGCTCATTTCCAGCCTTGAACGCCCGGCCGGAAGCGCAATTGGATGAGTGGCTCGACCGGATCACGACCGAGCTTGCTGAACACGATGCCAAAAACCCAGATCGCCCCTCCGCGCCCTATGCGGTGAACCAGATCGTTCATAAGACCAATAATCGGCTCGAGCATGATGTCGAAATGTGCGTCAAATATAAGGTGCCTGTGGTCATTACATCGCTCGGCGCCCGCGAGGAGGTGAACCAAGCGATTCATTCCTATGGCGGGATTGTTCTGCACGACATCATCAACTCGATCTTCGCCCGCAAGGCGCTGGAGAAAGGGGCTGACGGCTTGATCGCTGTCGCTGCCGGGGCAGGGGGCCACGCTGGCACGATCTCGCCGCTCGCCCTGATCCAGGATATTCGCGAGTTTTTTGATGGCCCGCTTGCCCTGTCCGGCGCGATGGGGAATGGCGGCGCCGTGGCCGCCGCCCAGGCCATGGGCGCGGACCTTGGATATATCGGTTCTGCCTTCATTTCATGCGATGAGGCGAATGCGGTTGACGGTTATAAGGACATGATTGTCCAGAGCGACGCCAAAGACATCATCTATTCCAACTTGTTTACCGGCGTTCACGGTAACTATCTCGCGCCGTCCGTGGCACAGGCGGGCCTCGACCCGAACAATCTTCCGGAAAGCGACCCGAGCGCGATGAATTTCGGCTCAGGTGGCAATCAAAAATCAAAAGCCTGGCGCGACATCTGGGGCTGCGGCCAGGGGATTGGCGCGATCAAATCCCGCATGAGTACCGCAGAATATGTCGACAAGCTCGAAGCCGAATATGTCGCTGCCATCGAAGCGCTGCAACAGCGTCGCGCGTTTGATATGGCAAGCGTCTAACACGCCTATCCCGGTTTAATCCGACGCAGTCGATATCATCCTAGTCTCCCAAGCTCGAAGGCAATCGAGTTTGGGAGAAATTTTTATGAGCGATGTGATCGGAATTGCGGCGAGCGCCGCGGGCGGCGGACTGTTCGGCCTGGTCGGAACAACGCTGGGCCGGCTGGCGGGGTTTTTTGAGAAACGTCAGACCATCGCGCATGAGGAGCGGCGCTGGCAACACGAAACCAAGCTGTTGGAGGCGCAGAATGCGGCGGTCGACCGTGCCGCTGAGGCGGCCTTAAGAGACACCCAAGCCGCTGGTCGATGGGCCGGATTACAAGCCAGCCTGGCAGCTGACGCCGCGCTCGGTGACACTTACAAATGGGTCGATGCCGTGCGAGCTCTGACCCGTCCGTTTCTGACCGTCTTATTATGGCTGATCGCGACGCTGATTTGGTTCTCCGCCGCGCCAGAGGACCGCGTGATAATCACCGAGACCGCAACCTTCGCTGCGACAGCAGCGACGCTCTGGTGGTTTGGCGACCGAGCGATTGTCGCAAAGACGCGGACGTAAAAAAGGCGGCTCCGAAGAGCCGCCTTTCTAATTGGGTCTCTAAGCAGAGCTTAGAATGATTTAGATACACCGACGAATACACGGCGGCCGATTTGGTCGTAGCCAACGCCCAGTGGGACGTTACGTGGGCTGACATTACCAACGTTCACAATGTCACCAGCATCCTGGTCAAGCAGTGGTGGCTCTTCGTCAAAGACGTTCTGCATACCGAGGCGGAAGGTCCAGTCATCAGCTTCGTAAGATACAGAAGCGTCAGAGATGTAGTATTCCGGAACCTTGGTCAGGGCACGATCACCAACCGTTGCGCTTGGACGTTCAGACGCCTCATTCACACCGATGTAACGGGTCTGCCAGAACAGAGTGAAGTTACCAACATCCAGGTTTGAGCGGAATGTACCGCGCCACTCTGGGAAGCCGATTTCGCCGACAAAGTCAGTACGCTCTACAGGCTCACCAGGGATGTTGATGATCTCATAGATCTCTTCCGACTGAGTGACTTCCAAGTCAGCGTCAAACGTCATCTCTTGATTGAACAGAGTGAAGTCAGTTTGGAAGTTGACGTTGTAGTCGACACCAGAAGAGCCTTCTTCGGCAACGTTAAACGGCGTTGCGTCAACTTCGGTCAAGAAGCCGGTGTTTCCGTCACGCGTCCGGCGCGTACAGAACGCGGCGTTCGGGAAGCTCGGCGAATTGTAGCAAAGACGCAGGATTTGGCCGATTGTTGGTGTAAACACCGAATCTTCGATGGTCAGATCAAAGACGTTCACACCGAATGTCAGATCGAACGAGTCAAAGAATGGCTGTTCAACAACAATACCAGCAGACCAAGCCGTCGAGGTTTCAGGGTCTAGACCCGTGTTACCACCGTTAACCGCCTGGAACGAGGTTGAACCACCGCGCAACGCGAGTTCAGTTGGGTCAAGACCTTCTGAACGGCAGTTGTCGAGCACTGTCTGGCTACGAGTTTCAACGAGCTCACCCGTGTCCGGATCAGTTGCTGAATAGAACGGATCGCCAGTGACAGCGTCGAAGAAGCGTGTCGCGAGTGGAACCTCACATGGGTCGGTGCCCGTCTGGAACGAAGATTGACCTTCGAGGAACAGCTCGCGCAGGTTTGGCGCACGGAACGACGTGCCGTACGTACCACGAACGGTAATCCAGTCTGTCGGCGAGTAAGAACCCTTCACCGAGTAAGTCGAGTTCTGACCATAGAATTCGTGGTCAACCAAGCGACCTGCGATTTCCATTTCCAGATTCTCAATGCCTGGCATGTCCTTGGCGATCGGGATGAAGAGTTCCCCATAAACCTCGCCAATGTTCACGCTACCGCGTGTTGGACGGTCGAAGAAGAAGCCGTCAAGGATCGCTCGCTGTGCAACAGCATCTGAACGCGTGTCGATGGCATCTTCACGCCATTCGAAACCGAACACACCTTGCAGGTCACCAGCAGGCAGCTGATACAGCGTACCGGTTGTGTAACCGCCAAAGATCTGCTCGTCGACGAATGTCGATACGGTCCGAATCTCGCGGATATAGTCAACCGCGGCCTGGCCTTCTGCGAAGGATGGGTTTGGTCCGAACAAGGTTGGCGAGAAGAAGTTAATCGGCACACAGCCTTCCGGATCGAGCCCGAAGAACCCACCAAACGATTCAGGGCGAGGCGCAATCAGGTTGAGACCACAAACTGGGTTGCCGTCGGCACCGATTTCAGTGGTGTATGATGCGAGAGCGATATTGTTCTCGTTGACACCAGTCCGCTCAGAGAAACCTTGCGAACGGGTATAGCCACCGAACACTTCATAGTCCCAGGTATTGCCCAGCAGCTCATAATCGCCGCGCGCACCACCGAGGAGGCGATACTGGTCAAGCTCAACCAAGATCTGGTTGCGCCATGGCGTCAAGAGAAGCGAAGACGCATCCTGGCCGGTAACGGCTGCGCCTGCAGCTGGAGTGTCACCGAATGGGTTGAATGGGTTCTCAGCTGGGACAGGCACTGTGAACTGTCCGCGGCCATTATCAGCAAATGTCTGACGGTTGGTGAATGAGAACTCGGTGAAGAGTTCCATCCCGCCAAGGAAGTCTACGTCTTGCTTTGCAGTCAGGAACAAAGAGGTCCGTTGGAAGGCAGGCTGAATGTCCCGATCCTGTTGACCAAACGTGGTGTAGTCGCGCCAGCGACCATATCCATTTGGAGAAGCCGCGAGTGGACCACGACCGTTGACATAGTTCGCAACGCCGAGATCAGAATCTGCTGCTGAGACTCCTGGGATACCATAATACAGCGCGAAGGTTGGCTGCAGGATACCGATACCAGACTGTGGTGGGTTACACCGCTGAGTGATGCTGCCATCATCATTGTCGATACCGATTGCGCGGTCACAGAAGACACCATCGTCAGAGGCCATCCAGTCGCGGCTATTGGCTTTCAAAGGCTCGTTGAAGACGTGCTCACCAGCAAACATGAAGGAACCACGGTCGCCCGTGCTACCCATGATGAAATCGATGCTGGTCTGTTCGCCACCTTGGTCCTGTGGGAACGTGGTGAATACTTCGGCGTTAAAGCCGTCATACTCGTCGCGAAGAATGACGTTCACAACGCCAGCAACCGCGTCAGAACCATAAACCGAAGACGCACCATCGAGGAGAACGTCAATCCGGCTCACGACAGATGATGGGATCAGTGAGATGTCTGGGAATGAAGGCGCGCCTTCCACACCAGCTGGGGCGTAGCGGCGACCGTTGACGAGAACCAGGGTACGCTCTGGGTCTAGACCACGCAGGCCAACAGCTGCACCACCTGGTCCACCATCACCCAGGAAGCCTGAGGTGGTGACCGTTTGGTCAAGCTGGCTACCGTTCACAACGGTGGTCGTTTTCAGAATGTCGCCCAAGTCGACCAGACCCGCTTCGCGGATGGTGTCGGCCGTAACAACTTGCAACGGAGCCGTTGAGGTAAAGCTGTCACGTGCGATACGCGAACCGGTTACAACAACTTTTTCCTGACGGGCTTCGTCATTCTCATCCACCTCTTCGATGACCGTTACCGTGTCATCTTCTTCTGGGGCGTCCTGAGCGATTGCCGCTCCGGTCCACAAGCCCCCAGCGACGCCGGCGAGAAGCGTCGTTGCGAATAACTTCTTCTTGAGAAGATCATTAGCCATGATCTATCGTCCTCCAATAAATTGAGCGCTCCCACTCCTAGGAGCTCCCTGATACGCGAATAGAAAAACGCAGGTTTCTTGAATACGCAGCTTTCCTGTTTACGCAGGTAACTTTGCTTAGAGGCGTGAATAAGTGCGCGTCAATTAACAGATAACAGAATCGTCATTTTCAACCGCAACTGAAATTTTTGTGTGTTGTAATTGCCACATTTCTGACACGTTGCTTAGAGGATTTGTTCTGAGGGGCGCGTTACAAAGGTAAATTATTGCGTTTTCGCATAGGGGCAAAGCACGAATAGTCTGTTCGCAACGCAACAATCTGCTGACAAAACATGTCACGAGGATGTGAAGAGCGGTACCGAATCTATTGTATGACGTGACGAAAAGCATAGGTTGGCGGCATGACGTCCAAACCTCAATCTGGCCTATCTGAAGCTCCCACTGGCTTCCAAATGTCCGGGGCCGCCCGCGACGCTGTCGGCGGTTTGCCGTCTAGTGAATGGACGCCGCATCGACCAGATCGGCGATGGGAAAAATTAGAAGGCGGGATCGAGCTCAAAGTTCATTCACCCTACGAACCTGCCGGTGATCAACGCACCGCGATTCCGGAACTCGTTGAAGGCGTCAACGCGGATGAACGTGACCAAGTCCTGCTCGGCGCGACGGGCACCGGCAAAACCTTCACAATGGCGAAAATCATCGAAGCGACACAACGTCCAGCGTTGATTCTAGCGCCTAACAAGACTCTCGCCGCGCAACTCTATGGGGAGTTCAAATCCTTCTTCCCGAATAATGCGGTCGAGTATTTTGTCTCTTACTATGACTATTACCAGCCGGAAGCCTATGTCCCGCGGCGCGATCTCTATATCGAGAAAGAAAGTTCGATCAACGAAGCCATCGACCGCATGCGCCATTCGGCAACGCGGGCCATCTTAGAGCGCGACGATTGTATCATCGTCGCCTCGGTGTCTTGCATTTACGGCATCGGCTCGGTCGAGACTTACACCTCAATGACGCGCAAACTGGAAGCCGGCCAGCGCATTGATCCGCGCGATGTCGCTAAGCTGCTGGTCGAGCTGCAATATACCCGCAATGACATGGCGTTTCAGCGCGGCTCATTCCGGATGAAGGGCGATATTATCGACATCTTCCCGGCGCATTATGAAGACCGCGCTTGGAAACTGTCTTTCTTCGGCGATGAGCTGGAGAGCATCACTGAATTCGACCCCCTGACAGGCCGCAAATCCCAGACTCTTCCGGCGATTAAACTCTACGCCAATAGCCACTATGTGACGCCGCGCCCGACATTGAATCAGGCAATTGATCAAATCAAAGCTGAACTTAAATCGACGCTCGAACACTTCCAGAAAGAGGGCAAATTGCTAGAGGCGCAGCGCATCGAGCAGCGCGTCCAATATGATATGGAGATGATGGCAGCGACCGGGTCGTGCAACGGGATCGAGAATTACAGCCGCTATCTGACCGGTCGTAAGCCAGGCGAACCGCCGCCAACCATGTTTGAATATCTGCCGGATGATGCTTTGGTCTTTGTCGATGAAAGCCACCAAACCATCCCGCAGCTCGGCGCGATGTTCAAAGGCGACTTTGCCCGCAAACGCACCCTCGCCGAGTATGGCTTCCGATTGCCGTCTTGTATGGATAACCGGCCGCTTAAGTTTGAAGAGTGGCAGGCCATGCGGCCGCAAACCGTGCATGTCTCGGCCACGCCAGGCCCTTGGGAATTGGACCGCACTGGCGGGGTGTTCACTGAACAAGTGATCCGCCCGACCGGCTTGCTTGATCCGACGGTCGAAGTGCGGCCCGTATCGACGGGCACCACCAACCAAGTCGACGACCTGACCGCGGAAATCCGCAACACGACAGCGGCAGGCTATCGAACGCTGGTCACCACGCTGACCAAGAAAATGGCCGAAGACCTGACCGAATATCTGCATGAACAAGGCATCAAGGTCCGCTACATGCACTCCGACGTCGATACCGTCGAGCGGATCGAGATCATCCGCGATTTGCGGCTCGGCGAGTTCGATGTCCTGGTCGGAATCAATCTTCTGCGCGAAGGCTTAGACATTCCCGAATGCGGCCTGGTGGGTATTCTCGATGCCGACAAGGAAGGCTTTTTGCGCTCAGAAACCAGCCTGGTTCAGACGATTGGCCGCGCCGCCCGAAATGCCGATGCGCGGGTCATCCTCTATGCTGACAAAATCACCGGCTCGATGGAACGCGCAATGGGCGAGACCGAACGCCGCCGCGAAAAACAGCAAGCCTATAATGTCGAACACGGCATCACGCCGACCACGATTAAGCGCGAAGTCGCCGACATTCTCGGCGAGCTTGGCGAAAAGCCAGGCGGACGCACCCAACTCAAAGGTGGCAAGTCTCGCAAACGCGCTGTCGCCGAAGACCAAGCCGCCTATGATCCGGGCCAAGGTCATAATCTCAAAGCGGTCATCGCCGATCTCGAAAAACAAATGCGCGAAGCCGCCGCGAACTTGGAGTTCGAAGACGCTGCAAGATTGCGGGACGAGGTAAAGCGGCTGCGCGAGGAAGAGCTGGGACTGTAGGCTGGTTGGCGAGCCCAACCAAACTTTTGAAATTAGCGTTAGCGGAGGTCCAGTGGTCGTAGCGACACCGTCGTAAATGAAAATCAGTAAGTGAGAGTGATTCTCATTTACAATTATGATAACCGCCTCTATGTGCGAATGGTTCGCAACTTGTAGAGGGATTTTCCATGCGATTTTTTGCTTGCTGCGCGACCGCCGCGCTTCTCGGATCAGGGCTCGGTTACGCTCAGGACAATGATGCTTCAGACAGTGAGGATCGCCTGGAAACCGTTCAGGTCGTCGGACAAACCACGACATTTGGCGCGACCAAATCGGAAATCCCGGTTTTGGAAACGCCGCGCTCATTGACGATTATCTCTGAAGACGAGTTCCTTGAGCGCGGCGCGCTCTCGCTGAGCAATACGCTAAGCTATACGGCTGGCGTAACTGGCGAAGCTTTCGGGTTGGCGACGCGCGGTGATTTCACCAGCATTCGCGGGCTGGATGCCCCGGAATATCAGGACAATCTGCAAGTCCTTTTCGGGTTCTACAACAATGCTCGCGCCGACATTTATACGCTGGAGCAGGTCGAAGTTTTGAAAGGCCCGGCCTCGGTGCTGTATGGCCAGGCTGCGCCCGGTGGGATCTTGAGTACGATCTCGAAGGTCGCGGGTCCCGATGCTATCGGGAATGAAGTGGTAGTGACAGCAGGTTCCAATGATCGCTATCAGGCGGCCGTCGATCTCGGCATGGACCTCAGCGGCGATGGCACCTGGACCGCACGGTTGATCGGCCTGGTGCGCGACAGTGGCACGCAAGTCGATTTTGTCGATGACAATGCCATCGTTCTGGCGCCATCCCTGACTTATCAGTCCGACCGGACTACGATCACAGCCCTGCTGAACTACACCGATCGCGAGGGCGACACAGCGGCGCAATTCCTGCCTCTCGCGGCCGCAGCGTGCGGCAGCGCGGATGTCACCATTTCGGAACCCAATGTTTGTGCCGGTTCAACCGGGCAGGAAGTCGACAATTCAACCTATGTTGGTGACCCGAACTTCAATCGCTATGACACGCAGTCGACCACGTTCAGCCTATTCGGTACTTATCAGATCAATGAATTCCTGAATTTTGAAGGCACAGCTCGTTATCGCGACAACGAGGCTGACTATAATCAAACATGGCTATCATTCCTTGGTGATGGCAATCCGCGCATCCTGCCGGATGGGACAGCGGTTGGGCGAAGCTGGAGCAGCGCACCTGCAGGGTCCGAACAGTTCGCCTTTGATGCTCGTCTGAGAGCGACATTTGAAACCGGTCCGGTCCAGCACGAGGTCCTGGGCGGAGTGAACTACCAGGACGTCGAGACCATTGATGAGACAGCGTTCCTGTACGCTCAACCGACCACATTCAACATATTCAATCCGGTCTATGACGGCTCTGAAGTGCCGACAGCAGCGCAGTTTGATGCGGTGCGATCGCGCAGCGAAACTCAGACAATCGCCACCGATTTCTACCTGACAGATCAAATGAACATCGGAAACCTGGTCGTCAATGCTGGCGTCCGGTTCTCGTCCGTCGAGTCCGAGGATGCCGCGAGTGATCAGGAAGACGAAG
Source organism: Pseudomonadota bacterium (assembly GCA_039194965.1). Classification (GTDB taxonomy): domain Bacteria; phylum Pseudomonadota; class Alphaproteobacteria; order Caulobacterales; family Hyphomonadaceae; genus Henriciella. The sequence goes on from JBCCVQ010000009.1 coordinate 165,229, forward strand.
AGACGCCAATCACGCTCGGCGCTCTGTACAAAACCGAGTTAGGGCTGAATCCATATATCAGCTATGCCGAGTCGTTTCGGGCCACGGTCGGAACGGATGTGGTCACCGGAACCGCCATGAAGCCACGCAAAGGTGAGCAGGTCGAAGTCGGTCTCAAGTATCAACCTCCCGAAAGTCGCAGCTATGTCACAGTCGCTTATTTTGATCTCGAAGAAGACAATCTGGTCGATTTCGTTGCAGGTGGCCAGACGCAGCCTGGCTTGAGCATCGAAACTGAGGGCTTTGAGGTCGAAGCTGTCTTGAATTTCGGGGACGTTCAGGTCGATGTCGATTTCCGCAATCTCGATGCGAGTGACGTTGATGCCAACGGCAATGCGACGACACGGCCGAGCCTGCCGGAAAATGCCGGATCCATCTGGGCGACCTGGGAACCATCCATTGGCAGTCTGTCCGGGTTCCGGTTCGGCGCCGGTGCGCGTTATGCCAGCGAGAACGAAAGCAACGGCACGGCCTTCCTGGCCGCCAACGGCTTTGCCCCGACCGCCAACCGCGTGGTCACCGATGGCTATACACTATTTGACGGCATGGTCGGGTACGCGTTTGACGCCGTGGATCTGACCCTGAACGTGCGCAACATTACCGACGAGGATTTCTACGCCACGTGCCTGTCACGCGGCGATTGTTTCCCGGGCGAAGGTCGCACGATTACGGCGCGCGCCGCGTATCGGTTCTAGCGCGTGGAGCAGGTCATCTTAATCAGAGGATTGGCGTTCCTCATCGCGGCTTGTGGCATTTATCTGCTGCATGCCGCGTGGCGCGCGAGAACCGCGAATAGCCTGCGCCTGGTCGGAGGGTGGGGGTTGCTTTGCGGCGCGACAATTTTGTGGGCGATGACAAGTGGTGCCGACAAGGGTACCGCACTTGGAATCACCGTGGTCATCGCGGCGGTCTTGGTCGTGCTGGTTCGACAAGCTTTGTCAGCCGACGAACGCGAGCCGCGACCGCTCAGCGCGCGCACCGCCGAGCCTGAAACGCTGACTGGGCTGACCATCGTCAGGCGGATTTGGGTCAGCCTGCTCATCGGCCCGATAGGCGGCATAGCGGCTTTGACCGTGTGCGTAGCTGGATTTGCAATTTTCAAGCAGCTGGGAGTCGAGCACACGATCAACCTGACGGTTGTGTCGCTGGCCTTCCCGTTTGTCTGGGCGGGCCTTGCCGTCTTCAGCGGATTTGAACCGCGCCTGCTGCGAAAGAGTGCGGCCGTGATTGGCACCGGTCTATTGCCGTTCACCTATTTGTTGAGCGCCGGTTGAGGGAGCAAATCATGGCAAAAACCATTTGGCCGAAAGCATCGTCCGCCCGCGTTGCGAAATCGCTCGAAGCACACGCCGTCATCGCGCTCGCGCTGGGCGGATTGATTTACATTCTTGCGGTGACCGGGACACTGTCCGTGTTCAATCATGAGCTGCAACGTTGGGAGCAGCCCACCGCGCCGGAGATGACAACAATATCGCCTGAAGCCGCCGCGCTTGCCGCACAAACGGTTTTCGAGAGCGAAGACACGCCGACAACGCATTTGTATATCAACTTCCCACAGCCTGATCTGCCGCGCACAGTGATCACGACCGATACACAGGCCTTCTTCGCCAATTCGGATGGCACAGTTGGGCCGCGCGAGCATTTTCCATGGACAGAGTTCCTGCTGGATTTGCATTACTATCTGCACCTGCCGCACATTCTCGGGCTCACCGTGGTCGGCGCGCTCGGGGCGTTTCTGATCGCCATGTCCATATCAGGTTTCATGGCGCATCCGCGGATTTTTAGGGATGCATTCACTTTCCGGCGCGGCGTCGGGCGCGTGCCGCTGACGGACTTGCACAATCGCCTCAGCGTCTGGACCGCGCCATTTCATATCTCCAACGCCCTGACGGGCGCCGTCCTTGGCCTTGCCAGCGTCCTCGCTTTCGCAATTGCTTCGCAGTCTTTCTCAGGCGACATCACCAAAGTGTTCGGCCCGGTATTTGGCGCCGAACCGGCGCCTGTGGAGGGCGCTGCGCCGTTGGCTGAAATCGCCGGGCCGATAGCTTACATGAATTCGAATTATCCTGACCTGCTGCCGACCTATTTCATATTGCATGATCCAGGCACAGCCGGGCAACACTCGACAATAATCGCAGAGCACAGCGATCGATTGATCTTCGGTGAGTATTACAATTTCGATGCCGACGGTTTTTATGAAGGCAATACCGGCATCTCTGATGGCACAGTCGGCCAGCAGATTATCGGCTCAGTTTACAATGTCCATTTTGGCAATTGGGGCGGTGCGCCGGTGAAGCTCGCATATCTGGTGTTTGGACTCGCCCTCTCAGTGATCATTGCAAGCGGGATGAGGATTTACTTTGTCCGTCGGCGCGAAAAAGGAAGACCGGCGCCGCGGCTGGAGGCCGGGTGGGAAGCGGTTGTCTGGGGCACACCAGCCATGCTCGCCCTGACATTTCTGAGCGCCATAGCGTTTGGGATAGAAGGCGCGGGCCTCGTTGCAATGTTCTGGTTGGGGCTCACCCTTTCGGTCATTGGTGCTTTATGGAGCGCCCGAGCTGGTTCAGTTGCATTCATTCTGAAGGTCGGCACCGCCGCGGCGGTTGGCACCTCGGTCGCCGCGCACGCACTGTTCCATTCTGCCGCGCTCGCGACCCCTCCCGTGATGCCCGTGACGTTGGCACTGCTTATCGTCGCCGTCGCAATCGCCGCCTCCAATTCTCGAAAAAGAGCGAATGATCACTTAGCGTGAACAAATTCCAACCGGAGTCAGTCGTACGTCGTTCGCGTTGGACCAATCCAGCCTGATCGCCTGCTGCGGCCTTGTTGGCAGTGAACGCACCAAAGTCTGGTTGCGAGCCTAAGCGGATTTTGGCGCCCGCCGAGACTTGCGTAAGAATGACCTGCCGCGAAGGGTTCAGCTTTGGATGTGATGGCCAATATCGTGCGTCTGCTTGGCTGCATTTGCCGTCGGCTTTCTGGCTTTTAGCTTGGTTCGAGATGTTCGGATGACGCGGCGACCTCAAACGGTGTTTCGGGCGAATCTGCCCATCTCCTTCAACGGCACTGGCATACTCGACATCAATGGCGGGATCGGTGTGATCTTTGATCGGGTCAACGCCAGACTAGCGCGGAAAAGAACACACACGGATTTTTCCTTCATTTGCTGAACGGATTGCTGCCGTTTTCCTCACCCGCTTGCAAGCACCTGCTCTCATTTGTAGCGTTACCCAAATAAGTGCGTTCAGGAGGGAGAGCCCATGACAGATGCGTTGCAGGATAGCTCAATGAGAGCCACAGATTGGATTGATTATCATCGATCTGTTCACCCGGACGCAAGAGCGCAGCTGGACCTCGCGAGCGGTCGCTACCTCACCTATCAGCAGCTCGACGAGCGCGTCGGGAAGGTGGCTGCGTTCCTCAAACAATTGGGCATAGGGCGGGGAGATCGCGTTGCCTTTCTAGCGTTCAATTCGACGGACATCACAGATCTGGTCTTTGCGTGCTGGCGGATCGGCGCGTCTGCGCTCGCCTTGAATTTTCGTCTCACAGCGCCAGAGCTTGCGTTCATTGTGGATGACGCAACCCCACGCGCCATTCTGGTGGACACTGCGTTGGTCGACCTTGCGGCGGAGCTGAAAGCGGAAACCACAATCGAACACTGGATCCAAACTGATGGCTTGGGTGGGAATTCGCCGTTCGAGGACACCCTAGCAAGCCAGACCCCGCTTTTCGCGCCCGAGATCGGGAACACGTTTTCCGACGAAGCGATGTTGATGTACTCGTCAGGCACAACCGGCAAACCCAAAGGCGTCATCATCACGCACGAGATGATGACATTTGCCGGCATCAATGCACAGACCGGCTTCGACATGAACCGTTCGACCGTGAGCCTCGCCACGATGCCACTTTTTCACATCGGCGGTTTCGTTATGGTCACCAATGCGATCTACGCCGGTGGCTCAGCGATCGTTCAGCGGGCGTTCGAGCCGGGAGAGACGCTTGGCACATTCAATGACCCGGATCTAGGAGTGACGAGCTTTCTGGGCGTTCCGGCAATGTATAATGCCATGAAGGCGCACCCGGATGTTGAAACCACGGATTTCTCCCGGATGGTCACGATGCTTGCCGGCGCTGAGACCGTGCCGGCAGCGCTCGTCGAATGGTGGATGGACCGCGGCATACACATCCAGGAGGGGTACGGCATGACGGAGACAGCCGCTTCAAGTTGCGCTCTTCCAAAAGCTTATGTCGCCACCAAAGTCGGATCAGCTGGGAAGCAATTGATGCATTCAGAGATGCGAATTGTCCGCGAAGATGGATCCACTGCGGACCCGGACGAACTCGGAGAAATTTGGATGCGAGGCCCAACCATCACGCCCGGATATTGGAACCGGCCAGAAGCCAATCAGGAGAGCTTTGTCGATGGCTGGTTCCGATCAGGCGATATTGGCTGCCGGGACAAGGAAGGGTTCATCTATATCGAGGACCGGATCAAAGACATGTACATTTCCGGCGGCGAGAATGTCTATCCTGCCGAAATCGAGAATGTCCTCTACGCATTCGATCAGGTTACCGAAGCCGCGATTATCGGGGTTCCGGACGATCAGTGGGGTGAATCCGGCTGTGCGGTCATCGTCCTGAAAGAGGGGACTAATCTCGACTTGGGCGAAATACACGATGCGTGTTCTAAATCGCTGGCGAAATTCAAATGGCCACGGCACTTAGCTTTCGTCGATGCCCTGCCGCGCAATGCAACCGGAAAGGTGCTCAAGTTTGAACTCAGGAAATCAATTCCCGACAAGCTTGAACTCTAAACTCGGCCAGGTTTGCTCGGTCTCGCGAAGCTTCGCATTGCCCGCAAAAGGAAACGCTCGGAAACGGGATCTCGGCCTATTAGGCAGTGCGCGGCGCAGAGACGTAAGCGATCGTGGTGCACACGAGGCCGATAATCCAAAGGCCGGGTCCGATTGCGGCCGCTGGGAAGCCTGTGCCGCCCTGCCAAACTGGAAATAGCAAAAATCCGATATCTTCAGCCGAGATGATGAAGGCCGCCACCCAATAGGCCACAGCGCTATTCTTCCAGTTGAACCAAGACAGGATGAGCCCGAAAACGCCCAAATAGAACAAGGTCCAATGCCCTTGCGCCAATCGCCCCGTCGCTTCCGCCAAACTGCCATCTGCGGCCCGGTCCGCCAATCGCGTAACCCCTAAAACAATGTGCAGGACCGACCACAAGGCGTAAGCAATCGCGCCAATTCGTGCATAAATCATAGAACCTCCATCGGGTTTATCCCGCAAGCGCATGTTGAATAAAGAGGACCGCGTCCCGAACATCCACCACCATTGATCCAAAATAGAAGATCAGAGAGAGCGTTGCCCAGATGGCGTACGCGGACGGGTATTGGACTTCGCTTCGCTGTCGCAACAGCATGATCGCGCCCGGGGTCCAGAAGATGATGTGAAACAGAGACACCTGTCCGGCCAGAACGGTCTGTCCCATCGCCCACATCACCATGACCAGTCCATGACTGACGACAAACCCGCCAAACACCCATCTCGCCGCGACGTGGTTTTTCAGGAAGCCGATTGCAGCAATATTTGTCAGCATCATCGCGCCAAGCCAGACTTTGATGTGCACGGGCAATGCGGCCCGCGCTGCAGCGTCCCATTCCTCCGTCGCAGACAAGGCATAAGCGTCAGGAGTGCTCAAGATTGCCGCGCCGAACAGACACGCTGCGACCTGTAAGACCATCCTCGTATTCATGATGGCCCCCCGGTCTCTGCGGCGTAGAGTTCAGGCAGAAAACCGGCGAGGATGCTCATCTCTTCGGTGCAGTGGTTCATCAGATCCGCTGCCGCCGCCTTGCTCACCCCGAGTTTGCGCGCGAGGTAGGTGTTCGCGACGATCCCCTCGATCGAGCCGATCTGTTCATTGCCATCGCGCTTGGCGACCATGCCGAGCCAGAACCGGCTGCGCATTTCCGCACCGTCCGCCGTGGCGCGGATAATGTGGCACATCTGGCCGCCATTGATCGGCTGTTCAAGCAGGCCCGGCTTGGCGCAAACGGCGACGTCGCCATCGCGCAGCTGAACGTCTCCGAGTATCTCTTCCGGCGGAACAAATTGGATGCGGAGCTTCTGCATGTCTTCGCCAATATACTCATGCACCAGGTGGCTAGCGCCGACATACTTACCCGGCACCTTATTCTCCCAATCCATCCAGACATGCGCGCCAGGATACCAGCGCTGATAGTGCTCGGAAGTCTGCATATAGTCTGCGAACCACCATCGAACCATTTCCGGCGTGACCCCCGGCATGGGCGTCAGAGCCGAGACTTCGTAGATACCGTTAGGAAGCCGTTTCACCTCAGTTTTGAAACCGGGTTCGCCTTCAGCATAGCCGGGCGTGGGGCCGCCTCCAAACGGTGGAACGCCGAAAATCGCGACGACAATGAGCAAAGCGATTGCGGCCAATGTGAACCATTTCTTCATAGCGCTTCCTCCGGTTTCCGGTTGACATATTCCCCAATCATAGAATATGTCAACCTTTATTCTCAGGTCATGGAATTTAATAACGGAGGCTGAAATGCGAAAGTACATGCTGATCGGTGCGGGCGGACTTGTAGCGGTTCTGATTGTCGGTTTTCTGCTGGTTCAGGCCAATCGCTCAACCATCATTGCGAGCCAAATCGAGCGTCAGGTTGGCGACGCAATCGCGGCACAACAGGTTAGCGATGAAGTGTTTGAAATCATCTTCTGCGGCACGGGATCGCCTCAGTTCCAACCGGACCGGGGCCAGCCTTGCACCGCTATTGTCGCTGACGAAAAACTGTTCGTGTTCGACACCGGCCAAGGCGCGGCGCAAGGCCTTCAGAGCGCCGCTGTTCCGTTTCACAGTCTGGAAGCGGTGTTCCTCACCCACCTGCATTCCGATCACATGTCCGGCCTCGGCGATGTGCTGCACAATAGCTGGCTCTATGGTCGCCAGCAGCAGGTCGAAATCGTCGGCCCGCCGGGCACAGAACGTCTTCGCGAGGGTGTCGCTGAATCTTTTGCGGCAGACCTTGATGAAAGGTGGAACACGCTCGGCTCAGAATATAGCGAAGCAGATACCAGTATGGGAACAGGCCGCGACGTGCGGGTCGAAGGCGACGATCTCATGGTGGTTTACGAACAAGACGGGATCAGCATCAGCGCGTTTCGGGTTGAGCATCCAAATTGGGCGCATGCGTATGGATACAAATTCGAATTCCAGGGCAAAGCAATCGTGATCAGCGGCGATACGCGTTATGCGCCGAAACTGGTTCGTCACGCCCAAGATGTCGACATCCTGATCCATGAAGCCCTGAACGTCGATATGATGCAGACCATTTCAGGCGCCTTACGCAAGCATGGCGGCGGCATTGATCCGGAGCGCATGGACCTGATCATCAGCGTCCACACCCCCACCGACGACCTCGCCAAACTGGCAACCGAAGCAGATGTCGAACACCTCGTCCTGACGCATCTCATTCCCCCCATCCCGGCAAACGGATTTGTCGAAGCGGAGTTTACGGCAGGTATGGACAAACTCTACGAAGGCGACATCACTGTCGCACGTGATGGGATGCGCATAGACATGAATCAGTAGAGCCAGCCGATATGAGCCAGAACACCACAGACCGCGCGAAAGGCGCCGTTGAACGCAAGCGCGGACGGCCGCGCGGTAATGATGGACCTGACTTGAAAGTGGCGCTGCTCCGCGCAGCTATTGATCTCTTTGCGGAACGCGGGTTCGAAGGCGTGTCGCTCAGCCAGGTCGCCTCTAAAGTTGACGCGGACGTCGGCCTCACACGCTACTATTTCGGCTCAAAGGCGTCGCTCTGGATCGCCGCGATGGACCACCTTTCTGAGTGTTTCGTGACCGAATTAAGCGCAGCGAATGCGTTCGAAAAGGGCTCGAAAGCGGAGGCTTTGAAGGCTCTGATCAAAGCCTTCGTCATCGCCTCTGCGCGATGGCCGCAAGTCAGTCGGGTAATCGTCTTCGATGGCGATAAGTCAGATGCCCGCGGCGAGTATATTAAAAACCAGTTCGTCGCCCCGTTTTATCATCTTCTCTCGGAACTGATCGAAGGGGCGAAGGCGGAAGGCACGATCCCAGGCGTTTCGACACGAACGATCTTTTTCATGATCACGCATGGCGGATCTTTTCCGATGGCGTTGCCTGCGCTCACCAACGCTTTTCCTGGAGACGATATTGAATCGGAGTCTGGATTGATGGCGCATGCCGATGCGATCGTTGACCTGATCTTCAAATAGCGGCGACGCGCGCAATTGTAGAGTCTGAGACTTGCGGTCACGGCTTGCCAGGCAACATGCGAGCTATGAAGCGATCCTTCTCAAACACGCTGCGACGAAGGACCATGCCCAGGTGCAGCGCGAACACGCCGACAAAAACGTACAGGCTCAAAATGTGCAGCATGTAACTGACGTTCGACATCCAAATCGATCGCTCAGCAAAAGCGGGCACTTCGAACACTCCGAAGAAGGCCGTCGGATGCCCACTGGTTATCGAATAAGCGAGACCTGACACCGGAACAAAGAAGAGCAAGCGATAGAGCCAGTTCTCAACCGAATGCGCTGCCGATTTTTCCCAGTCGGCGAGGCCGGGTGCCCATTCCGGTAACCCCCCAATCTGACGCCAGATTAAGCGTGCGCCGGCAACCAAAAAGACCACCAGACCGAACGTCTTGTGCCAAGCGATGCTGGTCAGCGCGAGTGGCAAATAATCCTCTCCGCTCTTCAATGCGATCTGGCCGATGAATATGGTCACAAACTGACCGATCAACAGCGCCAGGACGATCCAGTGAAAGGCTTTGGCGAGCGGATTGTAGGTTTTCGGCGCGCTGTCTTGAGACATCAGGCCCTCCATCGGCATGGGTCAGTCAGGGTGGGATTGGTAACCGGCAATGCGTTCATCACTTGGCGCTGCGCGTGTTTCGGGTTCAGCGCCTTCATAGGCGTCGAGCTCGATCACGTTTCGGTCGGGGTCGCGGATGAAAATGGCATGCATGTCTTTGAAACTGAACTCGCCGCTCAGCGCGATACCGCGGTCGGACAGGGTGGCCTTTGCCGAATCTATGTCAGCGATTTTGAAGGAGACATGCGTGATGCCTGCAGGCTTCTCGTCATGATCCATTAAAACGTTGGTGCCGCTGGTCGTCGTGGCCGGACCAAGCAGGTTCAGTACAACTCCGGATGGATGCTGCATGATAATCGGATGGCCTCGATCGAACCCCGTATCGGACAGGGTTTCGAATCCCAGGCGCTCATAGAAGGCGATCGAAATCTCTTTCGAACGCACTCTGATCCCAACATGATCGACTTTTTCAATCGCCAACATTTGTGTCTCCTCACAGTCTCGAACTGATCTAGGAGAAAGACGTTTTGTTGATAATCACGCCATTTTGAGAAATACTATTTCCATATGGCTTATAATTCGACCCTTCTTGATGGTATGGTGATCTTCGCGAGCGTGGTGGAAGCCGGTGCGTTTGGCGCAGCGGGAAAACGCCTCGGTCACTCAGCATCGCATATCAGCAAGTCGGTGGCCGCGCTGGAGCAACGGCTTGGCGTGCGTCTGCTCAATCGCACGACGCGTTCTGTGAGCCTTACGGATGATGGCCGCGCCTATTATGAGCGCTGCCGGATCATCCTCGATGTGGCTGAAGAAGCCTCGATGCTCGCAGAGCAGAGACATGCCCAACCGGCAGGGAAACTCCGCCTGACTGCGCCGGTCAGTTTCGGCCTGTCGCATTTATCTGAGATGCTGCCGAAATTCATGGATCGCCATCCGGATGTGACCTTGGATGTCGAGCTGAACGACCGCATGATTGACCTTGTCGCGGAAGGGTTTGATCTCGCCATTCGCGTGGGTGAGTTAGGCGACTCGTCACTGATTTCCACCCGCCTGGCCAACACGCGCGGCGTGGTTGTCGCGGCGCCGTCTTATTGGGATCAGCACGGCCGCCCGGAATCCCCGGCGGATCTGCAGCGACACGTCTGCATCAGCTATTCGAATTTGGGCACGCCAAACAAATGGACGTTCGCGGCGCCTTCCGGTCAAATCGAAACCGTCACGGTGCCGATAAAGGCGCTCTGTAACAGTGCCGAGCTGGAGACCGCCTTCGCCGTCGCCGGCAAAGGCGTGACGCGCTTGCCGGCCTTCACGTGCCAACGCGAGCTTGCGGAGGGTGAACTGGAAATTGTCCTGGAGGATTACGAAAATCCGCCAATTGGCATCTTCGCCGTTTACCCGCACAGAGCGCATCTCTCGATGAAGGTGCGAGCGATGGTCGACTTTCTCAAACAAAACCTGTCAGTCATCGAATAGCGCGCGAACGCGAAACGCTGGTTTGGCCGCGCTGGGCGTGACAGTGCTTATCGCTTTGCCGAAGCGCCTATACGATATACTCAGACCAGATGACAAAAATCATCATCGTAATACTCGTTCTCATCGTGATTATCGCATCCATTCTGATGTTTGGACGCGGATGGTATACAAGGCTGGCCGACAGCTCGCCGGAAAGATTGGTTGAGCAGATTGATCACAGTTTCGGCGGTGATGTGATCATTATAGGGGCGGGCGCTAGCGGGCTCGCGGCCGCCAACGCCCTGAAGCGCAACGGGGTCGAGTTCACGATATTAGAAGCGACCGACCATTATGGTGGCCGGGTTCAGAAAAATGCCGAGTTTGCCGACTTTCCCATCGATTTGGGGGCGGAATGGATTCATCACGATGCGCCCATCCTCAATCGTTTGATCGGATCGGACGCTGACGAGCCGCCGGTTGAACTGATCGCCTATACGCCCAACGAGATTTATGCCTGGGACGGGGAGGAATTATCGCCCATCTCGAAAGCGGAAATTGCGTTGGGTCAGTGGAGTTATCCGGAATACAAATTCAAAAACACGACCTGGTATGATTTTGTCGACCAGCATTTTGCGCAACCCGTCAAAGATCAAATGATCTTCAACCAGGTGGTCGCCAGGATCGATTATCGCGGGGACCGGGTCGTCATCACAACGCGCGACGGCCAAGACTATCGCGCGGACAAGGTGATCGTTACGGTTTCTCCCGCGGTGCTTCAAACAGATGTGATCAGCTTTCTGCCCACGCTGACGTCTGAGCGGCTAGACGCCATAAACAGCATTGAACTTCTCCCCGGGTTCAAACTCTTCTTGAAGTTCGAGCGCGATTTCTATGCCGATATCGTTGAGTTCACGACCGAGGATGGCGATCGCACCTATATCGACGCGGCCTTCGGTAAAGACAGCAACGATCATGTCATGGCGGTTTTGGTGACCGGTTCCGCCGCAAGTGAATTTTATGATCTGGGCGATGAAACAGCAATCGTCCAGGGCATGATTGCTGAGCTGGATTTGATCTATGACGGCCAAGCGTCGGACGCCTTTACGGGCGACTTTGTGCTCACCGACTGGGGGCGCCACGCCTATACGTTGGGCACTTGGACCGGCGATCTTGGGGACCAAGCGCAAATGAACCTGATGCGTGCGCCAATCGATGGTAAAGTCTATTTCGCTGGCGCGTCGCTGCAACGACATGGACAGGAAGGCACCGTGCATGGGGCAATCATGTCAGGCTATGATGTGGTGAAAGACTTGCTCGAAGCACCTTCTGACTAAGGGACGATCGTATCTGATCACAATTGAAACCTGGTGCGTGAGCAATAGGAGACGAGAGCTGAAGGTCTGCTTTTGGCGTCGGAGCGGACGTTATAGTTTTTCATCGTTGAGAACATCATCCAACTTTCGGACGAACCAATGCTGATACAACATTCTCCGCACACCTATTTCCGCTAGCGCGGCCTCGACCTTGGTTCGGTAACGATTGCCCCCTGCTTGTTTGTTGCGGTGATGGGACCGCAGACTTGGAACGAGCCTCCAGAATACTTCGCAAAACGCCAAGACCGCTGTTGTCCCAATCGTGCAAACCCAAATGGGAGCGATCAATGAGCCGTTGCGTCCCATCAACCAGAACACAATGCCTAAAACCATGAACTGGAAGCCGATCGAGATCACTGATTGACGAATGAGATTTTTCTCGACGGCTTCAAATGTTACCATTCGATACTTTAGCGTGCGCATCGAAAGCACTTCAAGATAGACACTCGTTTTTCATCGCCTCCACAGTTTCAAGCTATGTCCGCTTTCGGCGTCAAAGCGGATATTATAGGGCGTCTCAAAGCGTGAAACTACCAGCTCTGGTTCGTTGGCGTGCTTAATGCAACTAGCCCAACCGTAATGCTAGGATCGACGATTGCGTTGTAACCCGTTACTTTTTGGCGAACATGAAGAGGGCTGTATAGCTTACAGACGGGGGATCAGATGAAAGAAGCAGCAATCGGGGTTGGTTGTTTCGCGGCAGTAATAATAGGCATTCCATTGATAGTCTGGGGCGTTTTGAACGTTCTAGCGGTTCTGCCGCCAGTTTTTTATACGACTACTCCGAATATGGATTTTCCACCGAGCTTCAACGACATTCTGATTATGGCCATAGAGGAACTTCCTGCTCTGGAAAGGCTGTTCCCGTTCGGAGTGAATGAGACACAAGTCAGAGTCGAATCTGTATTGGACGGCAGTCACGCGGCCATCAATGCAGTTTCATTGTTTACCTGGGTTTTCTCCTTCGGATTTTGTCTCTTCATGATCCTCGTTGCAATTCCGTTTGGCGCAGAGAGCTTTTTGGCTGGGGTCGGATAC
>JBCCVQ010000010.1:0-167307 GCA_039194965.1 Pseudomonadota bacterium
CCTAACGCATGAAAAATATGCCATCGCAGGCGCGCTTGGGACAAGCGCTATACCGACCGTCTCGAAAGAGCGGTCATCTGTTTCGCGTTTGCTCAAAGCGCGCCTCGCTCTTTATACCCTCAAGGGATGACCCTGTGAGGCGGTTTGGCGTGAGCAAAACCCGCTGCGACCTTTCTCCCAACCCGGTGCCACTTGCTCTTTGGCGCATTGCGCTCTAGACGCAGCCGCAAACTCAGCATTCCGCGTCGTAAAAGGACCCCGCTATGAGCGAAATCGTAGATATTCACGCCCGCCAAATTCTCGACAGCCGAGGCAACCCGACCGTCGAAGTGGACGTGACCCTAGAAGATGGCTCATTCGGCCGCGCCGCAGTGCCATCTGGGGCCTCGACCGGCGTACACGAAGCCCATGAGCTGCGCGATGGCGGTGAGGCATATAAAGGCAAAGGCGTGATGAATGCCGTGGATGCGGTGAATAGCGAAATCGCCAATGAGCTGACCGGAATGGATGCCACACAGCAGCGCCTGATCGATGGCCTGATGATGGAAATTGATGGCACCGAGAACAAGAAGCGTCTCGGCGCCAATGCCATTCTGGGCGTGTCTATGGCCGTCGCGAAGGCCGCGGCTGAAAGCTGCAGCTTGCCACTCTATCGCTATATTGGCGGCACCAATGCGCGGGTCCTGCCGACGCCGATGATGAATATCATCAATGGCGGTGAGCATGCAGACAATCCGATTGATATCCAAGAATTTATGATCATGCCTGTGAATGCAGACAGCATTGCCGATGCCGTTCGAGTTGGTTCTGAAATCTTCCACACGTTGAAGAAAACGTTGAGCGATGCAGGACACAATACTGGCGTCGGCGATGAAGGCGGCTTTGCGCCAAATCTCTCATCAACACGAGATGCGCTTGATTTCATCATGAAATCCATCGAAGCCGCGGGATATCAGCCCGGCGAAGACGTGTCATTGGCGCTCGATGCAGCATCAACCGAATTCTTCAAAGACGGCAAATATGTTCTGGCTGGCGAAGATAAAACGCTGGATGGCGAAGGCATGGCGAAATATCTCGCTGACCTGGTCGACACCTATCCCATCGTTTCGATCGAAGACGGGATGGCCGAAGACGATTGGGACGGCTGGGGCATTCTGACCGAAATGGTCGGCGACCGGTGTCAGCTCGTCGGTGACGACTTGTTTGTGACCAATCCAGAGCGTCTCGCCATGGGGCTACAGCGCGGTGCAGCCAATTCCATCTTGGTAAAAGTCAACCAAATCGGGACCTTGTCGGAAACCCTTGATGCGGTCGAGCTGGCCCACCGCCATGCGTATACCGCTGTAATGTCTCACCGCTCGGGCGAGACCGAGGATGCCACCATTGCCGACCTCGCCGTGGCGGTGAATTGCGGGCAGATCAAAACAGGGTCTCTGGCGCGCTCAGATCGTTTGGCCAAATACAATCAACTGATCCGCATCGAGGAAGAGCTGGGCGCCTCTGCGCTGTATGCGGGATCGGCGCTGATCAACGCTTAAGTCGGTATGGACGTCCATACGCGATGTCCATCGCTTCCGGCCCGAACGGGGATGAGGACTGACACATGCGCTTTTTAGTCGCTTGGCTATCTTTTTGGTTCGTAACGGCGTGTGCCTCTACGAGCGAGAATGAGTTGCCGCATAATCCATCATCAGCGACGGCTATGCTCGTCTATACACCGAATTATGGAGACCTTCATCTCAGGCGAGTTGATCTGCAAAAGCGGCAGGCGGAACGCGATGATCATATACTCCCAGCCATAGATGGCCCGCAGGCGCACCTGGTTCGGATGAAGTCAGATCCGTTGATGACCGACCCGAAATTGAATCAAATTCAAGCGGAGTTGGGTTGGAATTTACAGGCCGGGGTGGAAGTCATCTTTGGGCAAAGCGCAATTCCGCCAGGTGATTACGCAATCCTTCGATACAAAGAACGGGCCTCATCTTACGATTTCCGGATGTATGCCAGCATGTGTTTTAGAGAGGCGGCGCCAATCTTGCGGGTAGAGGCCGGGGGGATCTATTTCATGGACGGCATCAACACGATTCTCGATCAGCCAGAGCGCGGTTTATCGGGCGGTGTTATGAGCAGAAAGTCGGTGCTTCTGGTCAATCAACTATTGACCCAGAAACCAGAGATTCAGGGCGAAGTTCTGCCCGTTAACATATCCGCCATCGCGGCGTTCGAACCGGCTGGTGGGATACTAGATGAAGCTTGCGCGATCGACACGGATTTCTCGCTTGTTGGGGAGTGAGGCTGGCGCCCATTCGATCGCATAGATTGTAAGGCGACGGGTTAGACCAAGCGTGCTAACAAAACGCTCTCGACGGAGAGGGGAAAGCGATGCGCGTTTACCTAATTGCTGCGCCTGAAGATCAAGAAGAGGCGGAAAAGCTTGGCGAGTATTTGAAGCGCTTTGGTGTCTTCATCCGAACGGAGTTTGGCCAAATGGCCTATCCGCCGGCCCAGCATGGCGAATTCACGTTGGCGCTATGGTCGCGCAATGCGATGATGTCGTCTCGGCAGATGATGCTGACCAATCGCGCCATTGATGCCTGGGAAGAGGGACGTTTGGTGATGGCGCGGATGGATCCTGGTTTAAGTCCACGCGGCCTGGCCGATCTCGACATGGTCGACCTCACCTTCGCAGCGGCGCGCGAGCATCGTTATCATGATGTGCTGAACGCAATACGCGGGATGGAAGATCAGCGAAGGTCCGCTTTACAGGCGGCGGAGGTTGAACGCGTCCAGCAGGAGTTGCACGACACGAGTGACCGCGAGATGCTGTCAAAGCGAAGTGCGACCGCCATGGCGCCGCCACCGTCGTCTGAATCGGTTTCGGGTGCTGCTGAAGCGCCGATGCCGACAAGGCGCCAAGCCTCGCATCCGGAATCCTCCTCGACCACTGGTCTCGCACGTGAATCGGCTGCGGCGCAATCCAAAGGGTTTCCGTTTCTCACATTGGTCGTGGTTCTGATGTTGGCGGGCCTTGCCGGTTTTGCATATATGTCGGGCTGGTTCGGGTTTGGCGGCGCCTTTGACGCCACCGATCCGGTGGCGCAACCGCCAGAGCCGGTCATCGTCGATGCGCAAGACCGCGTAAGAGGCGAGACCCCGCAACTGGCGATGATGAGCAATCTAATGGTCTGGGGGGCGGCGATCGGAGGGGTTATCCTACTTGGCTTAGTCGCGCTCATTCTGCGGCGCCCCAAATCAACAAAAAAAGCTTCACAGGCGCCGGTCACGGAGGAAACGGCCGAAGAGGTCATCGACTTACAGCCGGAGGCGGAACCAACGCCGTCCCCAGAACCTGCGGCGCCAAAACCAGTGCCTTCGGTTGAACCCGAAGGGCATGATGCGTTTGTCTCCTACTCGCATGCCAATGCAGAGACCGTGCTGCCGATTATTGAGTCGATCGAAGAGACGGGCCTCTCGGTCTGGATCGATCGCGATGAGATGCGTGCGGGTCAGAATTGGGCCGGACAGATTGTGCGGGCGATCAAGGCATCTGATCGGTTCTGCCTAATGTGTTCTTCGCAAGCGTTTGAGTCCGATCATGTCCGCCGAGAAGTCTACTTGGCTGACAAATACGGGAAGACCATGGTGCCGATCCGATTGGATGAAGCGCCGATGCCCGAAGACATTGAGTATTTTCTGATCGGGCGGCAATGGATTGATCTGTTTGCGCTCGACGAAGAGGAGCGGCTCGGGGCTATTCAAGACGTGTTGAATAGTTCCAAGGCTTAGCAAAATATTAACCAAGCGTGAGTGATTCTTTTGGCGCATTGGAGTGCGCGTAGATGACCTCAAAATGGGCCGCTGGGGCCATGTCTCTGACTGTTGCCTATTTTGCTTATCACGCATTTGCGGGTCAGCAGGGCCTTGGGGCGTGGACCGACAAACAAGCTGAATTGGCGGAAAAGAAAGCGCACTTAGCCCGGCTAGAAGCCGAAAATGCTGCACTGCAAAAAGACATAGCTCGCTTGATTCCAGGCCAGGTTGACCCCGACTTGGTTGAATTCCTCGCCCGGCGCGATCTCGGCTTCGTGTATCCGGGTGAACTGGTGTTATTTGACAGCGCTAACAAGAATGCAAAAATGCATAACTGATAAGACTCGACGTTGCGTCAGTCATCTGCGTATTTAATGCAAAAATGTCACATATAGGGAGCCATTATGGCCAAAGCTGCGACCCCCAAGCGCCGAAGCTCGCCGAAGCTTAAAAAGGACGAAGCCCTCAAATATTATCGCGATATGGTCTTGATCCGCCGCTTCGAAGAACGCGCCGGTCAATTGTATGGCATGGGCAAGATTGCCGGCTTCTGTCACCTCTATATTGGCCAAGAAGCAGTCGTCACCGGCATGCAAGCCTGCCTCAAAGAAGGCGACCAAGTTATCACCGGATATCGCGACCACGGACATATGCTGGCCTGTGACATGGACCCACGCGGTGTGATGGCGGAACTGACCGGACGCGCCGGGGGATATTCGCGCGGCAAGGGTGGTTCGATGCACATGTTCAGCCGCGAAAAGAACTTCTTCGGCGGCCATGGCATTGTCGGCGCGCAAGTGCCGATTGGAACCGGGCTTGCCTTCTCCAACAAATATCTCGGCAAAGACAATGTCTGCCTCGCTTATTTCGGGGACGGCGCGACCAATCAGGGGCAAGTCTATGAGGCATTCAACATGGCCTCGCTCTGGGAATTGCCGGTCGTCTATGTGATCGAAAATAACATGTACGCCATGGGCACCAGCGTTGAGCGGCATGCGTCCGAAACCGAATTATACAAGCGCGGCATTTCTTTCGAAATCGAAGGCGAAGAAGTCGATGGCATGGATGTCTATGCCGTGAAGAAAGCCGGCGAGAAAGCCGTGAAGCACGCGCGCAGTGGCAAAGGCCCGTACATCCTAGAAATGAAGACCTATCGTTATCGCGGTCACTCAATGTCTGATCCGGCCAAGTATCGAAAACGTGAAGAGGTCGACGACATTAGAAGTCACAATGATCCAATCGAAGGTTTGAAAGAGCAAATCATCGCGCAAAACCTTGCCAGCGAAGCCGACCTAAAAGACCTGGACAAAGAAATTCGTGCGATCGTCAAAGACGCCGCCGACTTCTCGCTCGAGAGTCCAGAGCCGGATCCGGCTGAATTGTGGACCGACGTCCTGCTGCCGGTGGAGGCGTAATCATGGCTGTGGATATTTTGATGCCTGCACTTTCGCCGACTATGGAAGAGGGCACACTCGCCAAATGGCTAAAAGGCGAAGGCGATAAAGTCGAAGCAGGCGATGTTATCGCTGAAATCGAGACGGACAAAGCGACCATGGAGGTCGAAGCCGTCGACGAAGGCACGCTGGCGAAAATCGTCATCCCGGAGGGGACTGAAGGGGTGAAAGTGAATGCCGTGATCGCGGTGCTGACAGAAGATGGTGAAGATGCCAGCGCCGCCGCAGCCTCAGCGCCCGCTGAAGCGGACGTTGAGAAAGTATCGCCAGTCGCCGAGCCAGAAGTCCTCGAGGCGCAAGCGGCCGCGGATGCACCATCGGCGCCTGTGTTGACCAATCCGGATATCCCAGCCGGCACGACCTTCACCAAAACCGTGCTGCGCGATGCCTTACGGGATGCGATGGCCGAAGAAATGCGCCGTGATGAAACCGTCTTCGTGATGGGTGAAGAAGTCGCTGAATATCAAGGCGCTTACAAAGTCACCCGCGAGTTGCTGCAAGAATTTGGCCCGCGCCGGGTCGTCGACACGCCGATTACCGAGCATGGTTTTGCGGGGTTGGGCGTTGGAGCGGCGTTTGGGGGACTTCGCCCAATAGTTGAATTCATGACCTTCAATTTCGCCATGCAGGCGATTGACCATATCATCAACTCGGCTGCCAAGACTCTGTATATGTCTGGCGGTCAGATGGGCTGTCCGATCGTTTTCCGCGGCCCAAATGCGGCTGCGGCGCGCGTTGGGGCGCAGCACAGTCAGGACTATGCGGCGTGGTACGGTCAGGTACCAGGCCTGAAAGTCGTCGCGCCGTGGGATGCCGGGTCCGCCAAAGCCCTGCTCAAGTCGGCCATTCGTGATCCTAACCCAGTGGTCTTCTTAGAACATGAGCTGCTCTATGGCCTCGAATATGATGTCCCAGACCTTGAAGACTATACGCTGCCGATTGGCAAAGCGGCGGTCATTCGTGAAGGCACGGATGTGACGCTGGTTGGCTATTCGCGCATGGTGGGCTTCGCTATGGACGCGGCGGAGGAACTCGCCTCTCAGGGGATTTCTGCGGAAGTGATCGACTTGCGCTCCATCCGTCCGCTCGACATGGCAACGATTGTTGAAAGCGTGAAGAAGACCAATCGCCTGGTCACCGCCGAAGAAGGTTGGAAACATATGGGCGTGGGTGGCGAAATTGCTGCGGGTGTGACCGAACTCGCCTTTGATTATCTGGATGCGCCGCCGATGCGCGTCACACAAAAAGACGTGCCGCTGCCTTATGCTGGGAATCTTGAAGACCTCAGCTTGCCGAACACAAATGATATCATCACCGCGGCGAAAGCGGTTTGTGAGGGGATGTAAACATGTCGATCAATATCACCATGCCCGCCCTCAGCCCGACTATGGAAGAGGGCACGCTCGCCAAATGGAATGTTAAACCAGGCGACACGGTTGAAGCGGGCGATGTCATCGCTGAGATCGAAACCGACAAAGCGACGATGGAAGTCGAAGCCGTGGATGAAGGCACCGTGGCGCAAATCTTAGTTGAGGAGGGCACGGAGGGCGTAAAGGTCAACGCCATCATCGCGGTGCTGGCGGAAGAGGGGGAGGACGCTTCTAGCGTTTCGGCAGAAGCTTCTGCGCCAGCTCCGGTGGCGCAAGCGCCGGCTGAAACCGCACCCGCTCCTGAACCCGCGAAAGAAGCCCCGAAGCCGGTCGCGTCCACCCCTGTCGCCATGCCGGCACTCGGCTCAGGCGATGATCGGATCAAAGCTAGCCCACTGGCGCGTCGGATTGCAGCTTTAAAAGGCGTCGATCTTACGGCGTTGAAGGGCAAAGGGTCTGGCCCGCATGGGCGGATTGTTAAGAAGGACGTTGAGAACGCGCAGCCCGGCATGGCCGCGCCGGCTTCTGGCGGTGCACCGGCCTCTCCGGATGGCTTGATCTTGCCGCAAATTCTGAACGACCGCGTCTATGCACCAGACACGTATCGCTTGGAGCCGCTCGACGGCATGCGCAAAACCGTGGCGCGGCGCCTGACGCAAAGCTTTATGCAAGTGCCGCATTTCCCACTCAACGTAGATATCGCGCTCGATAAGTTGCTGGCGGCCCGCAAAGGCATCAACGAGGCCGCGCCGGAAGGCGTTAAAGTCTCGGTCAATGATATGCTGATCAAAGCTTCAGCCATGGCGCTGATGGCTGAGCCAGATTGCAATGCCAGCTTTACCGACAATGGGATCGCCTATCATCACGGCGCGCATATTTCTGTCGCCGTTGCGATTGATGGTGGTTTGATTACGCCGGTTATTCGAGATGCAGAGAAAAAAGGCCTGGCCGAAATCTCAATCGAGATGAAAGACCTCGCCAGCCGTGCGCGCGAACGTAAGCTCAAGCCGCAAGAATATATGGGCGGGACTTTCTCAATCTCGAACCTCGGCATGTTTGGCATCAAGTCATTCGCCTCGATCATCAATCCACCCGAAGGCATGATCATGTCGGTTGGAGCAGGCGAGAAACAGCCTGTGGTCGGTGCCAATGGTGAGCTGACGGTGGCGACTTTGATGGGCGTGACCCTGACCTGCGATCACCGCGTGATTGGCGGGGCAGAAGGGGCGCGCTGGCTGCAAGCGTTTAAACGCTATGTCGAAACCCCAGAGAGCATGCTGTTGTGAGCATCTCTATAGAGCTGCCCGCGAAGTTTGTGGTTCTCACTAGAATAGCGATCAAGAACCAAATCGATCAATTACTCGCCGAAGAAGCGCGCGATATGACGGAAGCCGAGCGGGACGCTTGGGAAGATGACAATGATTATGGGAACGATCTGATGATCTATCGGATGATTTACGAAGAACTTTCACAAGCATTGGAGGCGCGCCGTGTCTGATTTTGACCTGATTGTTATCGGCTCAGGCCCAGGCGGCTACGTTTCGGCCATTCGGGCGAGCCAGTTGGGGATGAAGACCGCGATTGTCGAACGCGAGAGCCTGGGTGGAATTTGCCTAAACTGGGGCTGTATCCCAACCAAGGCTTTGCTGCGTTCGGCGGAGGTCCTGCATCTCGCCAAATCCGCGGCAGCTTATGGACTGAAAGTCGACAAAGCGGACTTTGATCTGGAAGGCGTCGTCAAACGTTCGCGGGGTGTCGCGGCGCAACTGTCCGGCGGCGTCAAGCATTTGATGAAGAAGAATAAGATCACGGTGATCGAAGGCGATGCGCGCTTGGAAAAAGGCGCAGACGCGCCGAAAGTCATCGTTAAAGATGCCAAGGGCAAAGACACGCCGTACCAAGCCAAACACGTTTTGCTCGCCACCGGCGCGCGGGCGCGGGCGATTCCGCAAGCTGGATTGGAACCAGACGGCAAACTGATCTGGACCTATCGTGAAGCCATGGTGCCAGAGGCGCTGCCGAAGCGTTTGCTCGTCATCGGTTCAGGCGCGATTGGGATTGAATTTGCGAGCTTTTATAATGAGCTCGGCTCTGAAGTGACCGTGGTCGAAGCCGTCGACCGGATCTTACCGGCAGAGGACGCTGAGATTTCGGCCTTTGCGCATAAGTCGTTCGAAAAGCAGGGCCTCAAAATCATGACCGGCGCGCAAGTCAAAGGTCTCAAGAAAGGCAAAGATAGCGTTACGGCGGAAGTCGAAACCGGCGGCAAGGTCGAGAAGATTGAAGTTGATAGGGTCATCCTGGCTATCGGCATCGCCGCCAATTCAGAAGGCCTGGGCCTCGAAGAACTCGGCGTGAAAATCGACCGCACACATGTCAAAGTCGACGGCTTTGGACGAACGGGCGTCAAAGGCCTATATGCGATTGGTGACTTAACTGGCGGCCCTTGGCTGGCCCACAAAGCGAGCCATGAAGGCGTGATCTGCGTTGAGAAGATCGCTGGCGCGATTGATGATGCGCATCCATTCGACAATTGGAACGTGCCGGGCTGCACCTATAGCCACCCACAAGTCGCTAGCGTCGGTCTGACCGAAGACGAAGCCAAGAAGACTGGCAAGAAGCTGAATGTTGGGAAATTCCCGTTCATCGGCAATGGCAAGGCCATCGCGCTCGGCGAACCGGAAGGCTTGATCAAGACCATTTTTGACGCCGAAACGGGTGAATTGCTCGGGGCGCATATGGTTGGGGCGGAAGTGACCGAACTCATCCAAGGCTATGTCATCGCCCGCGAAGGCGAGCTGACCGAAGAAGACTTAATGCACACCATCTTCCCGCATCCGACTCTGTCGGAAATGATGCATGAGGCCGTGTTGGCTTCAGAGGGGCGCGTCATCCATATGTAAGGCGCGGCGGGCGGTCTCGAACGGGCGCATACAATTCAAGATTGACCCGCTCCCCGGCGCAGGTCAGTTTGACGCTATGAGCGAGGCGGCGCAGCAAAAGATCAATGAAACGCATCTCCATTTGCGCGGAGAATTGCTCACGCCTTTGCCGGAAGGCGCTTTGTGGTGGGCGGCGCAGAAGACGCTGATCGTTTCTGACTTGCACCTCGAAAAAGGCTCGAGTTTTGCGGCGCGCGGCCAGATGTTACCGCCCTATGATACCACCGCCACTTTGACGATTGTTGAGGCCTTGGTTCGCGACTTTTCTCCGCACCGCGTGATTTCGCTCGGGGACAGTTTTCATGACCGAAAAGCTGAAACGCGGATGGCGCTGGGAGATGCCGAACGTGTGCGCGCTCTGACGGCGAGCACAGACTGGATTTGGGTCGAAGGCAACCACGATCCTGACCCGCCTGAGGATCTCGGTGGTCGACCGTGCAAGATCCTGCGCATGGCCGACTTGGTATTTCGGCATGAGCCGACTGGAGAAAGCGGTGAGATCGCCGGACACTTGCATCCGTGCACCAAAGTCTTGAGCCGGGTGCGGGCGCTGCGCCGCAGGTGTTTTGTTACTGATGGCGAGCGCTTGATCATGCCAGCGCTCGGCGCCTTCACGGGCGGTTTGAATGTCCTCGATGAAGCCTTTGCGCCGTGTTTCCCAGACGGTGGCATGATGGTCTTTGCGATGTCCCGCGAAGCGGTTATTCCGGTCTCTTCGAAGCGTTTGATTCCGGATCGGCGACGACCAGATTCCGGGGTGTGGCGCTTAAACAAACAGCCTGTGAAAAAGGGGTAGGCTCATGGAACTCGATTTCGCTCAGCTCTGGGCAGATTATGGCGATGAAATTCTAGCATTTGGGATCAAAACGCTTGGTGCATTGGTCGTCTTGATCATTGGATTGCGCGTAGCTGGATGGCTTGGCCGCCTGGTCCGCTCCATCTCGATGCAGCAAGAAAGCATTGACGACACGCTTGGTAATTTCTTCGGCTCAATGGTGCGTTGGGCGGTCACTGCGGCGGTCTTCATCGCGGTGTTGCAAGTGTTCGGTGTGCCAGCGACCAGCTTCGTCGCCATTCTCGGTGCGCTGACTTTGGCGATTGGTCTGTCTTTGCAGGGCGCGCTCGGGAACATCGCGTCCGGAGTCATGATCATGATTTTCCGTCCGTATAGGCTCGGCGACTATATCGAAGCGGCAGGAACGGCCGGGACAGTAAAAGACATCAACCTGTTCCAAACCGTGCTTGCGACCCCGGACAATGTTCAAATCATGGTCCCGAATAGCCAGGCTATCGATGGCGTGATCAAGAATTTTAGCGGCTATAGCACGCGCCGCGTCGATCTCACATTCGGGATCGACTATGGCGATAATATCGATCAGGCGATTGGCATCATTCAACGCATTTCAAATGCCGATGATCGTATCCTGAAAGACCCAGAGCCGTTCGCGCGGTGCGTCAATCTCGGCGACAGTTCAGTCGATATCCAAAGCCGCGTCTGGGTCAATTCGTCTGATTATTGGGCGGTGCGCTTCGACTTGCTGCAGCAGATCAAAGAAGCGTTCGACGAGAATGGCATCTCTATCCCGTATCCGCATCAGGTCGAGATTCACAAAGAGGTCGCCTAAGCCGTGACCGATCCGGCGCTAGAGAATATTGGCGAAACCGCCGCAAAGACGGGCAAACTGCCTGGGGTCAAACGTCATATTCTCTTACGCCTGTTGGGTATCTCTTTGTGGGGTTGGATCAAGCTCGCTCTGCTTTGCATTCTGGTCGGTTTCTTCGTGATGGCAAGCGAGTTTGACCCCGCCTCGCCAGACGTAAATGTCATGGGCGCGATGCAAAGCTTCCTGAATTCGCTCGGTGGATTGGCCTCTTGGGCGGTCCGGAATTTCTGGAAGCCCGCTTTGGCGGGGGCGACGATCGTCTTACCGATTTGGTTGCTTTGGCGCGCTGTGTCTTTGCCATTTCGGAAATAGGGCCCAACCTCGACGTAAGACAAACCACATTCCCCTTCGGCACAACTTTCCTCGCAGGCAAAACGGATTAGTCTTTCGATCAAACAATTTCGGGAGAAGACGCGATGGATATGGATCATTTGATGTTTCGAGACGGCCTCATGGAAGGCGAACGGGTGCTGGTCACTGGCGGCGGCACCGGCCTTGGTAAGGAAATGGCGGAAGGCTTCCTCAAGCTCGGCGCCGAGGTCCACATTTGCGGCCGCCGCGGTGGGGTCTGTGAAGAAACCGCCGACGCATTGATGAGCGCGCATGGTGGGAAAGTCGTGGCCCATGGCTGTGATATCCGCGTCGCCGAGGCGATCAATGATATGACCGACGAGATTTGGACCAATCACGGGGCGCTGACTGGGCTGGTCAACAATGCCGCGGGCAATTTCATTTCACGGACAGAAGACCTCTCCATTCGTGGCTTCGATGCGATCGCCAATATCGTTTTTCGCGGCACGTTCTACATGACCCACAATATCGGCAAGCGCTGGATTGATGAGGGCAAGCGCGGCAATGTCATCTCAGTCCTAACAACTTGGATTTGGAATGGCGGGCCGTTTGTTGTGCCCTCGGCAATGTCAAAGTCTGCCGTGAATACGATGACCCAATCACTGGCAGTCGAGTGGGGGCGTTACGGCCTGCGGTTTAACGCGATCGCGCCAGGCCCGTTTCCAACTGAAGGTATGACCAAACGCTTGGCACCCCAGGCAGAAAGCACTGAAGACATGGGCCGCGATGGCGCAAATCCCATGGGCCGAATTGGGAAAATGCACGAGCTGGTTAATCTCGCGGTGTTCTTGATGGGACCTGGCGCGGAATATGTGAATGGCCAGACCATCGCGATCGATGGAGCGATGTATAATGCCACGGGTGGCAATTTCGCAGGACTAGCAGCCTGGGGCGACGCTGAATGGCAAGCAGCGCGCGACGCGATTGAGGCCACGAACGCAAAAGATAAGGCCAAACGCACGGTCTAGCCGACCCCGAATCAGCATCGGGCAAAGACCGTTTATTAAGATGCCATTAGCGCTTCTAGTGCTAACTGACCGTCTTGATGGAGGCCTCAATGAGTGCTGCACGCAAAAAAAGAGCCCACGAAACGGGCGATGCGAAAATGAAAGCCGCGGCGATCAAGTCGGTCAAAGTAGCGGACAAACCCGCTGCCGTGCCGTCGCCAGCCAAAGAGCTGCAAGCGCAGTTAGAGCGACACTATCAGCCGCTCAGCCGCCGCATGTCCGTGATCCTCGTCTCGCTTCTAGTCGCGTTTGCCTTTGTCGGCGGATGGGTCGGCGGTTCTGGCGGCGTTTCAATCGTCTAAAACGACCTAGCGTTCTGAAAAAATTCGGTTAAGAGGACCTGGGGACTAATCCGGAGCCAATTTGATGACGATACGTAAAGCGGTGCTGCCTGTTGCAGGATTCGGGACGCGCGTGCTGCCAGCCACGAAAGCCATTCCAAAAGAACTCTTGCCGGTCGTTGACCGTCCTGCCTTGCAGTACGTCGTCGACGAAGCGATTGAGGCCGGGATTGAGCATATCGTCTTCATCACCGGACGTGGCAAAAGCGCCATCGAAGACTATTTCGATCTTGCTTTCGAACTTGAAACCAATCTGCGCGGCAAAGCCAGTAAAGCAGACATCTTGGCGGAAGTTGAGAAAACGCGCCTACCCGCTGGCGGCGCGAGTTTTACGCGGCAACAAGAAGCGCTTGGCCTTGGGCACGCGATTTGGTGCGCACGCGACATTGTCGGCGATGAGCCGTTCGCCATTCTGCTGCCAGATGTGATCGTTAAGGCCGAGAAATCGTGCCTCGCGCAAATGGTTGACGCTTACAACACAACTGGCGGAAACATCATTGCGGTCGACCCAGTGCCTGAAGAACGCGTGTCTTCGTATGGCGTCATCGCCCCGAAAGGCGAGCGGGACGGACGCCTCATTCAGATGAGCGGCATGGTTGAAAAGCCGCCGCGTGAAGAAGCGCCGTCTAACTTGGCAATTACCGGGCGCTATATCCTGCAGCCAGAGATTTTTGGACTCTTGGCCGACCAAGGGGCTGGCGCAGGCGGTGAGATCCAGCTGACCGACTCCATGGCCCGTCTGATGGAAATGCAGGACTTCTATGCTTATGAGTTTGAAGGCGCGCCTTATGATTGCGGCTCTAAGCTTGGCTATTTCGAGGCGGTTCTCGCGCATGCGATTGACCACCCGGAGATTGGTGCCGGCGCGCGCGGGTTGATTTCTAACGTATAAGTTGACGCTGCTCAGGCTTCGGTTTAGCGCGGCGCTATGAAACTCAAACTGCCGACGCGGTCTGATGTCGCCGCTGCTGCGAAACGTATCAAACCCTATGTGGACGAGACGCCGGTTTTCCGGTCGCGGGTGCTTGATGAGATTGCGGGCGCTTCATTGCTCATCAAAGCCGAATGTCTACAACAAACTGGCAGTTTCAAAATTCGCGGTGCCACCAATCGCTTGCTGCAGATCCCAGAAAAGAAACGTGCCGCCGGTGTCGTTGCTTTTTCATCCGGGAACCATGCACAGGGCATCGCGCGCGCCGCCAAGCGCCTGGGTATGCCCGCCCTGATCGTGATGCCAACCGATGCGCCGCGGGTGAAAACAGATGGCGTGAAAGCCGATGGCGCGGATGTGTATCTATACGATCGCAACACGGAAAGCCGAGAACAGATCGCGGCTGAAATCGCGCGGAAACGCGGCGCCGTTTTGGTGCCCAGCTTTGACGACCCAATGATTGTTGCGGGGCAGGGAACGGTCGGTTCTGAATTCGCTGTTCAAGCCAAAGCCCGCGAGGTCGTGCTCGATCATTTGATCTGTTGCGCGGGAGGCGGTGGGCTGATCAGCGGAATATGCCTGGGCCTGAGCACGCACAGTCCGGAGACGCAAGTTTGGACGGCGGAACCCGAAGGACATGATGATTGGAAACGCTCGCTCGAAGCTAAGAAGATCGTTGCGAATGAGCCGGGTACACGATCGATTTGCGACGCGATCCTGACGCCGCAGCCGGGTAACATCCCGTGGGCCATCGGGTCGCGGCACTTAAGTGGTGGCTGCGTTGTGACCGACGCACACGCGTTTGAAGCTATGCGCTTGGCCTTCCGCCAATTGCGAGTGGTCGTCGAACCAGGCGGCGCTGTGGCGCTTGCTGCAGCACTATTTCGGCTGCCAGATGTGGCCAAGGGCAAGACAGTGGGGGTCGTTTTGACCGGCGGCAATGTCGACTCGCGGCTCTATGCCAAAGTGCTCAGCCGCGAGATTTAAGTCTCTTTCATCAGTCGCGCTTTTTGGCGTTGCCAATCACGTTTGGCCGACGTCTCGCGCTTATCGTGCGCTTTCTTACCCGTGGCGATGCCGATCAGCAGTTTGGCGATGCCGCGATCCGTGAAATAGAGTTTCAAAGGCACAATCGTCCGTCCGGCGCGCTCAACAGACTGGGCGAGCCGGGTGCGTTCGCGCTTCGACACGAGCAGTTTACGCTTGCGCCGGGGCGCATGATTGAAACGATTAGCGCCTTCATAGGTCGGGATATCGGCATTGATCAACCACAGTTCGCCTTCTTCGACGGAGGCGTAGCTTTCGGCAATATTGGCCTTGCCATTGCGCAATGATTTGACCTCGCTGCCGGTTAAAACCAGGCCAGCCTCCAGGGTGTCTTCGACTGCATAGTCGAAGCGCGCGCGCCGGTTTTCGGCGACGAGGCCGTCAGACCGTCCCTTGGATTGCGCTTTCTTGGCCATTGATCCTACTCTAATCCCGCCGCTTTCAGCGCGGCATCAATCCGGGCGCGGGTATTAGCGTCTGGCGCGACAATCGGCAATCGTACTTCGTCGGAACAGACGCCCATTTTTGACAGAACGTACTTCGCCGGTCCCGGAGACGGGGAAAAGAACATCGCCTTGTGGATGTGCGTTAGCCGCTGATCTAATTTCTGAGCAGTCTCCAAATCACCAGCATCGAAAGCGGCATGCATCTTAGCGCATAGATCTGGCGCGACATTGGCGGTAACCGAGATGCAGCCCGCGCCGCCCATGCCGCGATGGCCGAGGCTTGACGGGTCTTCACCGGAAAGTTGAGTGAATTGCTCGCCACCTGTCAGAGCCGCGTGCATGGACACCCGACCGAGATCATTACTCGCATCCTTAATGCCCACGACATTGGGCAGTTTGGCGAGTCGCGCGACGGTTTCTGGCAATAAATCTGAGGCTGTGCGCGAGGGCACATTATACAGCACTTGCGGGATCGAAACGGCATCATTAATCGCCCGGAAATGCGCTTCCAGGCCAGCCTGGTCCGGTTTGTTATAATATGGGCAAATCACCAAAGCGGCATCTGCGCCGACGCTTTTGGCGTGCGCGACAAGTTCAATCGCTTCACTGGTCGAGTTCGAGCCTGCACCAGCAATCACTGGCACGCGTCCGGCAGCAATTTGTATACATAATTCAACCACTTCACGGTGTTCATCATGGGACAAAGTGGCGGATTCGCCGGTTGTGCCGCACGGCACCAGGGCCGACGATCCGCCTGAAATCTGGTTTTCGATCAAATTTGCGAAGGCATCTCGATCAATGGCCCCATTCTTGAAAGGGGTAACGAGAGCCGGAATGGAACCATGAAACATCTGTCAGATACACACACATTGGGTTGACCTGGCAACAAACTGCCAGAGTTTGGACATATACGGCCTATAAACCTGAATCGGAATGTATCAACGGCAGGAACGTAAAGGGATACTGAAAAAGCAAATGCGCAACCGCTTCATCAGCCTAAGTTTTTTATCGATCGCTCTCGCCGCAGGTTTTTCTACACCCGCCCTGGCGCAGGTTGCGACCGCCCCGAGTTTAAAGCCCAAACTGGTGGCTGCATCTGACGTGGTTGCAACGCGCGATGCCGCGTTGCTACGCGATGGCTTACAAGCCGTCGATCGCGGCGATTGGTTCGAAGTGCGCCAAGCTGAGTCGCAGATTCGCGATACCACAGCGCGCGATATCCTGACCTGGTACCGCGCGCGCCGTGATTCGCGCATGTTGTTTGACGAAATGGACCGGGCGCTGACCCGTCTTGGCGGTTGGCCTGAGATCAACACCATTCGCGCGCGTGCTGAAGAGTTTATCGATGGCTCAACGCTCGATGCCAACGCGCGTGTGGCATGGTTTGAGACGCATGGCGGTGCCCGAACGGGCGCGGGCCACATTACTTACGCAAAAGCGCTTGAAGCGATTGGGCGTGATGAAGAAGCGCTGCGCGAAGTCCGCTCTGCATGGCATGGCCGAACGCTGACCAAGGATGTGAGCCAGCGGACCTACTCGAAATACAAAGATAAACTGACGCAAGCAGACCACCGCAAGCGGGCGGACTTTTTGCTTTGGACGCGCCAGACCACCGCCGCGGCGCGGATGAAGCCGCTGCTGACGCCAGATTGGAAAACGCTGGTCGATGCCCGCTCGAAACTGATCCGCCGCGCGCGCGGCGTCGATGCTGCCGTCGACTCGATTTCACGGGATCTGCAAAGCCATCCTGGATTGCTCTACGATCGCGCTGAGTGGCGCCGCCGTGCGCGGATGACCAATCGCGTGGTGCCACTTTTGCGGCAAATCGACGGGGAAGATGTCCCCGCCGCTGGACGCAGCCGCCTTTGGAAAGCCCGTCATCCACAAGCGCGGGTTGCCCTCAAAGATGGTGATTGGCGCCTTGCCTATGAGCTGTCGGCCCCGCACGGTATGACGACGGGACGCGATTTTGCCGAAGCTGAATGGCTGGCAGGCTGGATTGCTTTGCGTCATCTGGACGATGCGCCATTGGCTTTGAAGCACTTTGAAGCGCTGCAAAACGGCGTTTCAACACCGATTAGCCTGTCGCGGGCTCTGTACTGGAAAGGTCGTACCCATGAAGCGCTGGGCAATGAGGAGGAGGCGAATGCCGCCTTCGCCGCTGCCGCAACGCATAGGTTTTCCTATTATGGGCAACTGGCTGCAGAGAAAGTCATGCAGGACACAATTCAATTGTCCGCAGGCTACTCGCTGACCGATACAGATCGCGCGAATTTTAACAATCGCTCATTGGTCCGCGCCATGCGCTTGTTTGCGGAAAATGGATGGGATGCATCTTTCCGGAAGTTTGCGTATCACCTGGATGACCAATTGACCCGTCCGCAGGATTTCGATCTGCTCGCGGACCTCGGTCGGGAATATCACTATATCGATATCGGCGTGCGCGGCGCCAAAGCTGGACTTGCCAAAGGTGTGGTTGCCCCGGATGCGGCTTATCCCGTGGTTGAGTACCCATTGCTACGTGAGCCACAAGTTGAGCGTTCGCTGATGCTCGCTTTGTCACGTCAAGAAAGCGAAATGAACCCGGCGGCGATCAGCCATGCGAATGCCCGTGGCCTGATGCAATTCGTCCCGCGTACCGCGCAGCTCGAAGCACGGCGCCAAGGCTTGCCGTTCCGCAAGAGCTGGCTGACGGACGATCCGGGCTATAATATGACTTTGGGCGGCGCACATTTGGATACACTGCTCAGCCGGTTTAATGGCAGCTATATTATGACAGCCGCGGCCTATAATGCAGGCGCTTCACGTCCGCAGCGCTGGATCGGTGAGTATGGTGATCCGCGCGCCGGGGAAATCGATCCGGTCGATTGGGTGGAGTTCATTCCATTCAGCGAGACGCGGAACTATGTCCAACGGGTGTTGGAGAATACGCAAGTTTATCGCCACCGCTTGAGCGGCGAGCCGGAACCTATCCGCTTGTCATTCGACTTGGAACGAGGCCGGTTTGGCAACAATTAAGCGGAAATCTCGCTCGTAACGGCGTGTCCGGACACGAAATTTCTCGCGTATGAACTTGAAAACAGTTTTGTCTGGTGGCTGAATTGCCACTGATGCGACCCACCCACGTGTGAGAGCTGAGAATGACAAAGCAACGCCCTGAGAAGAAGACGGAAATGATTGAAGTGCGCCTGCCGCACTCCAAGAAGCAAGCCTTCAAACGGGCCTGCGAAGAAGAAGGGATTACCGTCAGCGAAGCTGTTCGGACCTTTATTGATGCGTATTTGCAGCGATCGCGCACGGTCAGACTGAAACGTATCGCAAAGGAAATTTCGATGACACTGGTTCGTAATCCAATCAAAACCACTGGCGGTGTCGGTGGCCTCATCGCCGCTACTTTCGCAGGCGCGGCGCTTTTCTCTGCTCCGAGTTTTGCGGACCGAGACACTCAGCCGATTGACTATCCGAGACCTGAATATCCTGAAGACATGGCGATCCAAAATATTAGCGCGCATTGCGACGGATATTTCGATGTCAGCCCGGATGGCTATGTCATCAATCTCGAGGTGAAGTGCGGACATCCGGGATTTGTTACGTCAGCCCGCAATGCGATCGCGACCTTGCGGTTCGCGCCGAAGCTCGTGAATGGCAAGGCCGTGAAACGGACGGGTGTGGTGTATCCGATTGTCTATCAACTCACAGACGAGAACGGAAACGCGCTCGACCCGTTGATGCCGGAATAGGCCAACCGACGGAACTCTATTCGAGGCGCGAAAGGGCCTCGAAAAAGCGCAGCATTTGATCTGAACTCCAAAAGTCCTGATTGCCGGACGTGACCGGTATGCCAGTAAAATAGGCGTAAGGCTCGCCGTCCGGGGCGTAGATGATGTTGAAGGGGAGCGTGGTGCGCTGCCTCGACATCCCGGCAGCGGCCAGGGCGATTGAGATGTCATCGCCTGCCGTGATCAGCTTCGGCAGTGTGGTGACCGTTCGCTTCTGATAAATCTGATCCACTGTCGCTAGCGTATCTGCGCCTTGCGGATCGGCGTTGAGTGGCAGAAGCCGCACCCCGAATTCCGAGAGCGTCGATGCTGCCCGTTCGATGTCTGGGAGCTCAGCAATGCAGGGGGCGCACCAACTCGCCCAATAATTGACAATCACCCAGTCTGATTTCGCGTTGTCGAATTCGGTTTGCAAACTCGGGTCGACAAAGGTTGGCCAGTGCATGGTGTTGTCGGGTTCAAACAGCACCAAACCTTCCAGAAGCGCTGGCATTCTATCGGGGATTTTTTTGGCAATACGGGTGGTAGCGTTGGCCGTCTTCTCGGCCATGAGATTGGCCCGCATTTCTTCTTGTTTGATGATAAGCTGCAAATAGGCAGGGTCGGCAAACTTCTCGGCGATTTCGTCCGGCAGCTCGGAAAGATCATAATATCCATCAGGGATAGCTGGCGGTTTGGACGTGGGGGTCGCGACCGACATCACTCCTAAGCCGATCACGAAACTTAATCCCGCAATAAAGACGCGCATACCCCGGCCACCCTCTCGATAAGTTTGAGCTCTTCAAGCGGTATTCAGACAGATTCGAGGATCGAATAATTAGCTTAACGTCTCTTTTTTGCGCTTTGCTGGGGCTTTCTTTTTGGGCTTCGTCTTGCGCGCTGGCTTCGCCGCGGGCTTGCTCATATTCGCGCGTCTTTCGTCCTGCCTTTGGAACGTTTCGGCGAGGAATTTTCCCGTCCAGCTGCCTTTGATTTTTGCCACGTCTTCCGGTGTGCCAGTGGCAACAATTTGGCCGCCGCCATCGCCGCCTTCCGGACCGAGATCGATGATATGATCAGCTGTTTTGATGACGTCGAGATTGTGCTCAATGACCAAAACCGTATTGCCGGTGTCGACCAGCTCATGCAGCACATCCAAGAGTTTTCGGACATCGTCGAAATGCAAGCCAGTGGTTGGCTCATCCAGGATGTATAGGGTTTTTCCGGTGGCCCGCTTTGACAATTCCTTGGCGAGTTTCACGCGCTGCGCTTCACCCCCGGACAAGGTCGTCGCTTGCTGCCCGACTTTGATATAGGACAAGCCAACCCTGTTGAGCGTTTCCATTTTCGAACGAATGGCCGGCACCGCGGAGAAGAATTTCTCAGCTTCTTCGACGGTCATATCGAGGACGTCAGCGATCGACTTGCCTTTGTACAAAACCTCAAGCGTTTCGCGATTGTAGCGTTTGCCGCCGCACGTCTCACACGTGACGTAAACGTCGGGCAAGAAGTGCATCTCAATTTTGATGACCCCATCGCCCTGACAGGCTTCACAGCGCCCGCCTTTCACATTGAAGGAAAACCGCCCTGGCTTATAGCCCCGCTGTTTGGATTCTGGCAGCCCAGCGAACCAATCGCGGATCGGGCCAAAAGCGCCCGTATAGGTTGCCGGGTTTGAGCGCGGTGTACGTCCAATCGGGCTTTGGTCAATGTCGATGACTTTATCGAGATGGTGCAGGCCATCAATCGTCTCATAAGGTGCCGGGACCTTGGTCGCCCGATTGAGCTTGCGGGCCAGGGCTTTGTACAGGGTCTCGATCACCAAGGTGGACTTGCCGCCGCCAGAGACGCCCGTGATCGCTGTAAATGTCCCCAGAGGGAAGGTCGCGGTGACATTTTGCAGATTGTTCCCGGTCGCGCCTTTGATCGTCAGGCTGCGCCCCTTTTTGCTGACTCGGCGGCGGTCTGGGATGGCAATTTCTTCGCGGCCCGAGAGATAGGCGCCGGTGAGAGATTTCTCATCCGCAATGACTTCTGCCGCTGTGCCTTGGCTGATCACTTGCCCGCCGTGCACACCCGCACGCGGGCCCATATCGATGACATGGTCAGCGGTTAGAATGGCGTCTTCATCATGTTCGACCACAATCACAGAATTGCCGAGATCGCGGAGCCGTTTGAGCGTTTCGAGCAGGCGCTCATTGTCGCGCTGATGCAGGCCAATGCTCGGCTCGTCGAGAACGTATAGAACGCCCGTTAAGCCCGAGCCGATCTGGCTTGCGAGGCGAATGCGTTGGCTTTCGCCGCCGGACAGCGTGCCAGACGACCGCGACATTGAAAGATAGTCCAGCCCAACGGCATTCAAAAAGATCAATCGATCATTGATCTCTTTCAAGATGCGCCCAGCGATCTCTTGCGCTTGCGGGGTCAGTGTGTCGTTGACTTGATCGAACCATTCGCCGGCTTCTCTGATCGAGAAACTGGCAGCGTCGGAAATGTCCAATCCGGCAATCCGCACGGCGAGGGCTTCGGGGCGAAGCCGTTTCCCCATACATTTCGGGCAGGCCGCAGCGGATTGGTATTTCGCAATCTCATCACGCGCCCATTGGCTCTCAGTTTCGCGGAAGCGACGATCAAGATTGGGAATGACGCCTTCAAACGTCTTGGTCACCTCATAACGACGCAGGCCGTCATCATAAACGAACTCAATCTCTTCCTCGCCCGTGCCGTTGAGAACGACGTCATGGACCTTTTCAGAGAGTTTGTTCCAAGGCGTTTTCAGATTGAAATCATAATGATCGGCGAGCGCTTGCAGCGTTTGGGTTTGGTAAGGCGAGGCTTGCTTGGCCCATGGCGCGATGGCGCCGTTCATGAGATCCAGATCTTTGTCTGGCACGACTAAGCTTGGGTCGATCTTCAATTGTTGGCCAAGTCCGTCGCAGGCCGGGCAGGCGCCAAATGGATTGTTGAATGAGAAAAGCCGTGGCTCGATCTCCGGAATGGTGAAGCCAGAGACAGGGCACGCGAAATTAGCGCTATAGATGATGCGCTTTGGTTCCGTCTCGCCGTCTTCCAGATCGGCATACTCGGCCACCGCAATCCCGTCCGCTAAGGGAAGGGCCGTTTCAAAACTCTCCGCCAGGCGCTGCTCCATGCCTTCCCGTACGACGATCCGATCAACGACGACATCAATATCGTGCTTGAACTTTTTATCCAAAGTTGGCGGCGTCTCGAGATCATAAAATTCGCCATCCACTTTGACCCGTTGAAAACCATTCTTGAGCAATTCAGCAAACTCTTTGCGATACTCACCTTTGCGCCCGCGGATCATCGGGGCGAGCAGATAGAGCCGCGTGCCCTCTGGCAATGCCATGGTCCGATCCACCATTTGGCTGATGGTCTGACTCTCGATGGGCTGGCCGGTGGCGGGGGAATACGGAATCCCAACGCGCGCCCAGAGCAACCGCATATAGTCGTAGATCTCGGTCACCGTACCGACCGTGGAGCGCGGATTACGGCTGGTCGTCTTCTGTTCAATCGAAATGGCGGGCGATAAGCCTTCAATGCTCTCGACGTCTGGCTTTTGCATCAGCTCTAAGAATTGCCGGGCATAAGCAGACAAGCTTTCAACATACCGTCGCTGGCCTTCAGCATAGATCGTATCAAACGCAAGCGAGGACTTTCCCGAGCCTGACAGACCGGTGACGACGACCAATTGATTGCGCGGAATGTCGACGTCCACGCCTTTGAGATTGTGCTCTTTGGCACCGCGAACGCGGATAAACGGAGATTCTAGGGAGGGCATGCGGATAGCAACCTGATGATTTGTGTTCTTGCAAGACGCGATATGTGTCGTGAGTCCATTTTGACGACAAGAACGTATTAAGAACATTTGTGCCGGAAGCACAATCTTAAACATTTCGAACTATCGGCACAGGCTTGGGGATGCAACGCCCCGAGTGTGACTATGGAATTTATTGGACTGACTCTTACAGCTGAGGCGGTTCTCGCCTTGGCCACCCTTTATCTCTTACAATTTGTTGGCTTTACCGTGTTGGCGTTCGTCGCCCGTCGAGGGGATGCGCTGAAATGGGATACTCAATTGCTCAAAAGCGCCAGCGTGAATTGGGTCTTTATCGGCACGAATAGCTTAATGGCGCCATCTGCTTTTGCGCTTATCGGAATTGTCGATCACGCGTTTCGTGAGTCGGGATTTCCGCGGCTTCCGGAAGAGTTCTGGATGTTCGCTCCCGCGATCGTGCCAGCCTTGGTGGCCTTGGTTGTTGCTGATTTTGTCGATTATTGGAGCCATCGCCTCCGACACGTCTCCGTCTTATGGCCGATGCATGCGGTGCATCATTCTGACACCCAGATGCACTACCTGACTTGGTACCGAGCGCATATTATCGAGCTTGTGGTGATTCATGGTAGCTATGCATTGCTCGCAACCTGGATGGGCGCGTCGCCCGCCGCGGTCATTGGCGTCGTCTTGTTTCGAGGGTTTCACCAGCAATATGTCCATATGAATGTCGATTGGGGGCATGGACCATTCAAATGGGTCCTCGTCTCCCCGCGCTTCCATCGCTGGCATCACGCCAATCATCCGGATGCCTGGGACAAGAATTTCTCAGGGATTTTTTCGATTTGGGATCGCTTGTTTGGAACCGATTATTGTCCGGGTCCTTGCCAGGCGCCACTTGGCTTTCCGGGCAATCCCGGTGAGCACTTCTTAAGGTTGTTTTGGTTCCCGTTCCAAGAATGGGCCAAAATGATCAGTCGCTTAGGGGTCGGGAACAAAAAAGGAACAAACGCTTGACTTTGTGATCCTTTGTGGATAGATGCAAAGACCGCGCGACAAGAGGCGATTCGGCCTCTTAAAGCGCGTGACAAGTATCGGAAGCCAAGAACGGAGAACGGAAAATGGCAGGATCAGTGAACAAAGTTATTCTCGTCGGCAATGTCGGCCAGGATCCAGAAGTGCGGCAATTCCAGAATGGTGGACAAGTCTGCTCATTCTCACTCGCAACCTCAGAGAATTGGAAAGACAAGAATACCGGTGAGCGTCGGGAAAAGACCGAATGGCATCGGATTTCAGTGTTCAGTGAAGGCCTGATCCGGGTTGTTCAAAGCTATGTTAAAAAGGGCTCGAAACTCTATATTGAGGGTCAACTCGAAACCCGAAAATGGCAGGACCAAAACGGCCAAGACCGGTACTCAACCGAAGTTGTCTTGCGCGGATTTGGGGCCACGCTGACCATGCTTGATAGCCGCAATGGCGGCGGCGGTGGCGGATATGCTCAAGACTCCGTGGCCTATGGCAATCAAGGCCAAGGCGGTCCGCGCCAAATGGACGGTCCAGCCCAGGATTTCAGCCAGGACTTTGACGACGAGATCCCGTTCTAGGAAAACGGTTTTATGTCCCGCATTCCTGACGAAAGTCAGGATCTATGGCGGCCGGGCGCAAGGATAAACGCTCCAGCCAGCTGCCATAGGTGCCAACTTTCGTTGGCAATACGGGGCCTGGTCGACGAACTTTTTGGTTCGATGGTTCAACGCCCCGGCGTGAAAATCTCCACCAGCTCAGACGTCTGGCTGCCGCCCACACGCAGCGCGCCGCCGATGACGTAGATCTCGTCACCCAAAGCCACCGCGCCGAGACCATGTCTTGGATGCGGCATGTCGGGCAGGGCGGTCCAAGAATCGGTCTGTGGATTGTAGGCCCAAGCTTCGGGATAGACCCCGCCGCCATTGTTGAAATACTCGCCTCCGAACGCATAAATCTGGCCACCGACCGCGGCCGCCGCGAGACCGCCCTGGCCCTGTGGCATGGGCGCGGCGGTGCGCCAGCGATCTTCTTTGGCATCATAGACTTCATGCGCCGGGGTGTTGCCGCCCGCCACTGTTCGCCCGCCCACCACATGCCAGTTCGTGCCGATAATCGCCGCGGCGGCGCTGTTTCGGGCGGTTGGCAATGGCGCGGCAGATGACCAATCGCTGCTTAGATCGGTCAAAACGAAGTGGTCGCCAATATCGGTGTGGTGTGTCCAGGCGGCGTTTTCCGCGTCGCTCGGTTTGCGGCCCCCGCAGACATGCAACACGCCATCGACTACGCCCGTGACGCTTTCTGCGTTCGGTTGCGGGAGAGACGGGGCGTCGCTCCAAGCTTCGCCATCAAACGCCCATACGCCGGGTTGCATGACCCAGACAGCGTCCTCAGACTCTGCTTGAAATCCGCCAATCGCCAATAGTCGGCTTTGGAAGCTAACCAAATTGGGGTGATGGCGCGGCGTTGGCAGCGGGGGGAGCTCGGCCCAGGTCTGTGTCGCCATATCAAACGCAATGTGGTGATCGGTCACTCCAGAAATCGAATCTGCATCAGAAATGAAACCGCCTGCGAGGTGAATTCGGCCCGAATGTAGGGCCGGATAAATTTCCTGAACACGATATGGCAAGGGCGGTCCGAGGCGCCAAACTGACGATTGGCTGTCTGGTTGAGCGACGGCTTCCGGACGCCCGGAACAGGCGCTGATGGTAAGGCCCATTCCGCTAAGCAAAATGGTCCTGCGAGACATTGAAAACATTGACATTTTTTGATCCCATTTTGTTGCGTTGATGGCACCCTAAAACCTCAGTTCAAAATTTGTAACCCTGGCCTCATCCTGCTAGTCTTTGCGCTAACAAAGACGGGCGATTCGGCGCCTGTTCTGGCAATAAGAGGCGAAGCCCTGTGAGCGACGAAACGACACCGCCAGAAGACCCTATTCTGCCACCAGAAGGTGACGGCATCGATCCGGTCAGCATCGAAACAGAGCTGAAGCGGTCCTATCTCGATTATGCGATGAGCGTCATCGTCAGTCGGGCCCTTCCAGACGTCCGCGACGGCCTGAAACCGGTGCATCGCCGCATCCTCTACGCGATGCAGGTGAACGGCAATACGCCGAGCAAACCGTATAAGAAATCGGCGAATATTGTCGGTGCTGTGATGGGGAATTATCACCCGCACGGTGACAGCGCGATTTATGATGCTTTGGTGAGGATGGCGCAGCCATTCTCGATGAGCTTGCCGCTGGTCGATGGCCAAGGCAACTTTGGCTCAATCGACAATGATCCACCTGCGGCCATGCGTTATACAGAATCGCGCATGGAAAAGGCCGCGCAATATCTGCTCGCAGATATTGATAAGGACACAGTCGACTTCCAAGACAATTATGACGGCTCGCAGCAAGAGCCAATGGTTCTTCCCGCTCAGTTCCCGAACCTCTTGGTGAATGGGGCAGGCGGTATTGCCGTCGGTATGGCGACCAATATTCCGCCACACAATCTCGGCGAGGTGGTCGACGCGACCCTGGCCATGATCGACAATCCGGTGATTGAAGATGAAGAACTGCTTGAAATCGTACCAGGTCCAGATTTCCCGACAGGCGGGCTGATCCTGGGCCATACCGGGTCACGCAAAGCGCTCCTGGAAGGTCGCGGATCGATCATCATGCAAGCGCGCTCCGAGATTGAGCAAATGCGCAATGGACGCGACGCGATCATCGTCACCGAAATCCCGTATCAGGTGAACAAAGCCTCCTTGGTGGAGAAAATTGCTGGCATGGTTCGCGATAAGCGGATCGAAGGCATTGCCGATCTGCGCGACGAGTCTGACCGCCACGGCATTCGCGTGGTCATCGAGATCAAAAAAGACGCTAGCGCCGATGTCGTTCTGAACCAGCTGCATCGATATTCACAGCTACGCACAAGTTTCCCGGCCAATATTCTCGCGCTGAATGGAGGACGGCCGGAACAGCTCAATCTGCGTCAAATCCTGCAAGCCTTCATTCGCTTCCGCGAAGAAGTTGTCGCGCGTCGGACCAAGTTCGAGCTGAACAAAGCCCGCGATCGGGCCCATGTCTTGGTCGGCTTGGCGCTGGCCGTGGCCAACATTGACGAGATTATTGCGATTATCCGCCACGCGCCGGATCCAAACACAGCGCGCGATCGCTTACTGGCGAAAGCATGGCCGATCATGGATATGGGGCCGTTACTTGAGCTGGTGGCGGACCGTCGAACGCGTTGGGAAGGGGAAGATTCAATCTTCCTATCCGACGAACAAGCGCGCGCGATCTTGGCGCTGCAATTGTCTCGTCTGACAGGTCTCGGCCGTGACGAAATCGGCAATGAAGCCAAGGGCTTAGCGGAGAGGATTGCGGACTATCTCGATATTTTGCGGTCGCGCCCGCGGGTGCTCAATATTATTCGAGCTGAGCTGAATGAAGTGAAAGAGAAGTTCGCCGTGCCGCGGCGTTCTGAATTCACGTTCGGCGGTGCCGATATGGATGATGAAGACCTAATCGAACGCGAGGACATGGTCGTGACCGTGACTCATGGCGGTTATGTCAAACGCACCCCGCTTTCGACGTATCGCACGCAACATCGCGGCGGTAAGGGTCGATCCGGTATCTCGATGAAGGACGAGGATTTCGTCACACGGGTGTTCATGGCGAACACGCATACCGAGATCCTCTTCTTCAGCTCCGAAGGCATGGTTTACAAAGAGAAAGTCTGGCGCTTGCCGATTGGTGGGCCGCAATCCCGCGGCAAAGCGTTGGTCAATATCTTCCCGCTGTCAAAAGATGAGCGGATTGAAAGCGTCATGCCGCTGCCAGATGACGATGAGACGCGGGCGCAGATGGACATTATGTTCGCCACCCGCTCAGGCACTGTGCGTCGCAACAAACTGTCAGATTTTGTTCGCGTCAATCGCAACGGTAAGATCGCGATGAAGCTGGACGAAGGCGACGGAATTGTTCGCGTCCGCCTCTGTTCAGAAGATCAAGACGTGATGATCACCACGGCGCTTGGCCAGTGCATCCGCTTCAAAGTCACCGATGTCCGCGTGTTTGCGGGACGCAACTCGACCGGCGTTCGCGGCATTCGTTTGGCAGATGGCGACCATGTCATCGCGATGGGCATTCTACGCCATATCGATGTGACCAGCGCCGAATCCCGCGCTTATCTCAAGCACGCGACCGCTATGCGCCGCGCCGCCACCGGCGAGGATGAAGATGTGGTCGACGCGATCGCAGATGATGATGGTGATGAGGGCGAAGAAGAAGCTGCTTTGTCAGCAGAGCGGATTGCCGAACTGGGCGCCGCCGAGCAATTTATCCTGACCATTTCTGATGACGGTATGGGTAAACGTTCATCCGCGTATGACTACCGAGTTACCGGACGTGGCGGAAAAGGTCTGGTCGCGCACAATATTTGGGGCAGCAACAAAAAGACCGGTCATATCAAACAGATCGCGTCGTCCTTCACCATCGATGATGATGATGAGGTGATGCTGGTCACCGATGCTGGGCAGCTCATTCGTACACCTGTCGACCAGATTCGCATCGCCGGCCGAGCAACTTCTGGCGTCTGGGTGCTGCGCACCAAGGAAGACGAGCGCGTTGTCTCTGTCGCACGCCTTGCAGACAATGGTGAAGACGATACAGAAGAGTCCTAAGAACGCCTGGAAACACTTCGATTAGCTAGCCAGGCGTACGGAGGAAGAGCATGGAGCGCGTTGGGCTGTACCCTGGGACCTTTGATCCGGTCACCATGGGGCATTTGGACATTATCGGTCGCGGCATGAAATTGGTCGACCGATTAATCATCGGCGTCGCTGTCAATGAATCCAAAGGCCCGCTCTTTTCGCTCGAAGAGCGTATCGAGATGATGCAGGAAGAGTGCGGAAAACTGGAAGGGCCAGGCCGCGCAACGGTTGAAATCAAACCGTTCGAAACCTTGCTCATGCATTTTGCCGAGCAAGAGCAGGTCAATGTTATCGTTCGCGGTCTGCGAGCGGTGTCAGACTTCGAATATGAATTCCAAATGACCGCAATGAATGAACAACTGAATCGCGAGATTGAAACGGTGTTCCTAATGGCCGATGTAAAGCATCAGGCCGTGGCGTCGCGCCTCGTCAAAGAGATCGCACAATTTGGGGGGAATATTACCCCCTTCGTCACGCCTGGCGTAAAAGAAAGATTGCTGGAGAAGTATAACCAATGACACTGAGAACCCTGCTGGCGGGCTTTGCCGTGATGGGATTTGTAGCATGTGCGGGGGCGCAGACAGTCGAAATAGAGCCGGTCTCTTATACAATGGCGGATGT
The DNA here is from genome assembly GCA_039194965.1 of Pseudomonadota bacterium. GTDB lineage: Bacteria > Pseudomonadota > Alphaproteobacteria > Caulobacterales > Hyphomonadaceae > Henriciella. The sequence goes on from JBCCVQ010000010.1 coordinate 29,263, forward strand.
CGAAGCCGCACCCGATAAATGGCGTGCGGTCGACCCGGAAAACCTGGTCATTATGGAGACCAGCAAAGGTCAGATTGTTATCGAATTGCTGCCGGTCGCCGCGCCGGTGCACGTGGAGCAGTTTAAAACCTATGTGCGCTCCGGTCTCTATGACCAAACCGAGTTTCATCGCGTGATCAAAGGCTTCATGGCGCAGGGCGGTGATGTCGCCGAAGCCCATGGACCGGACAGTATGCTGGAACCGATGGAGGCAGAATTTGTCTTCCGTCGCAATCCAACAGACGTGCCCATGGACACAATTGGTCCAGCAGATTCAGCAGATGGCGGCTTCTATCTTGGCTTCCCGATGGCGACCCAGCCCGGATTTCTTGCGGAAATGTCTAAGGATGGTTTGGTAGAGAGCTGGATCCCGCATTGTCCGGGTGTGTTGTCGACGGCTCGTACCGATGATGTGGACTCGGCCAATGCGCAATTCTTCCTGATCAGCGATGAGGGCCAACATCTCGACTATAAGTATACCGCCAAAGGCCGCGCACTGACGGGGTTGGATGTCATCACGTCGATTCAGCTTGGGCCGTCGCCAGATGGCTTTCCGATCGCTAATCCCGACACTGTGATTTCAGCCAAGCTGGCTGCAGATCTACCGGAAGAGGAGCGTCCACAGGCCTTTGTTCAGCGGACTGATACGGAAGAGTGGCAGACCATATTGGCGAATGCTGACTCTCGGCGAGTGCCGCTGTGCGACATCCCGGCTGTGCCAGCGGTGGTGGAATAGGGGCGTCTCCTGACCGACCTTTCGGCTTTCGATTTTGATCTTCCCGAGACCCATATCGCGCTGCGTCCTGTCGAACCACAGGATGCGGCGCGGTTGCTCGTGGTGTATGCGGATGGCCGTTTAGAAGATGCAATGGTCCGAGACTTGCCGCGCTATCTGAGCACCGGTGACGTCATGGTGTTTAATGATACCCGCGTGATCCCCGCAGCGTTGACTGGGGTTCGGCCTGCAAGGGACGCGATGGGCCGCGACGTGCAAGTCGATATCAACTTGGTGGGGCGAAAGTCTGAGTCCGACTGGCTTGCCTTAGCCCGGCCAGGTAAGCGGCTGAAATCCGGCGATGTCATTCATATCTCAGATGCGCTGGACGTCGAGATAATGGCGAAACAGCCTGATGGCGAATTACTGCTCCGCTTCTCGCGATCAGGTGCAGATTTGGATGCTGCGATCGATGCTGCAGGCGCGATGCCGCTGCCGCCCTATATCGCGCGACGGCGTCCGGCTGATGCCAAGGATCGCGAGACCTATCAGACAGAATTTGCTGGCGAAGATGCCCAATCGGTTGCCGCGCCGACGGCCGGCCTGCATTTCACACCGCGCTTATTAGGTGAACTTGATGCGGCAGGTCTGCGACGCGAACAAGTTCGGTTACATGTCGGGCTCGGCACGTTTGCGCCGTTAAAGGACGAACAAATTGCGAGCGGCAAATTGCACGAAGAATGGCGGCACGTGGCGCCCGATGTTGCCGAGCGTTTGAACATGGCGCGCGGAGTGGGCGCCAAATGCGTTGCCGTTGGCACCACCGCGTTACGGACTTTAGAAAGCTGCGCCCAACCTGACGGGATGATCGAGCCGGCATCTGGACCGACGGATATCTTCTTACAGCCCGGCTATGCGTTTCGCGCCACTGATGCGTTGATGACCAACTTCCACTTACCGCGGTCCAGCTTATTTATGTTAGTCTGTGCGCTGATGGGGACAGACATTATGCAAACCGCTTACGCCCACGCGATTGCGCAAGCGTATCGGTTCTACTCGTATGGCGATGCTTGTTTGTTGCTGCCTTAGCGCTTACGCCGCAAAACGACCGCCGCGTTTGGCATAAGCTTGGCTGCCATGGGTCAGGACCGTGTCTGACTCCAGGACATCTTCTGGTCGCAGATCGAACTCGCCTTGAAGGTCCGCGTAGAGCGGTGCGAAGTCGGTATCGACAGTGGCGCGGAACAATTGCTCATAGCTGTCGATGACAAAGTATGTTTGCTGAAAATCGTCAATCCGGTAATCCGTGCGCATCAGACGGGTAAGGTCAAAGCCGATGCGGTTCGGCGAGGGGTCTTCGAGACTGAATACGCTTTCGGCAGGTGACGAAACAATGCCAGCGCCATATATGCGCAGACCTTGGTCGGTTTTGATCAAGCCAAACTCGACCGTGTACCAATAGAGTGCTGCCAGATTCTTGAGTGAGGAATGGCGTAAACTGCGTAGACCGCCTTTCCCATAAGCTTCCATATAATCAGCGAAGACTGGATCGGTCAGCATTGGAACATGCCCGAACACATCGTGGAACACGTCCGGCTCTTGGATATAGTCGAGCTGGTCCGGTTTGCGGATGAAATTTCCAGCTGGGAAGCGCCGATTGGCGAGATGGTCGAAGAAAACATCGTCCGGTACCAAGCCCGGCACAGCGACGACGCGCCAGCCGGTCAAGGCTTCTAGCTCATCCGACATGGTTTCAAAATTGGGGATGCCTCCACGATGTAAGTCGAGGGCTTCTAAGCCGTTCAAGAATTCTGGCGCGGCGCGATGAGGCAGGACTTGCATCAATCGCTCATACAGGGTGTCCCATACGGCGTGCTGTTCGTGGGTATAATCAGACCAGCCCTGATCAATCGTCCAGTCCGAATTCGCGTGAGCGGGTTTCGCAAAATGGTTGTTCATGCAACTAATATAGCAAGTGAGTCTGAATATGTCTTGAGGCATATTCGCTCTCAAACAGATTTTGATGAGGACGTATTGTGATCAAACTTTATGACTATTGGCGCTCGTCGGCCTGCTACCGATTGCGGATTGCCTTTAATTTGAAGGGCTTAGCTTATGAATCCGAAGAAGTGAGCTTACACCCAGATGTGCTGGCGCAAAATCGCGATGCGTATCGCGCGATCAATCCACAGCAGCGCGTCCCGACGGTGATTATTGATGGCCAAACGCATACTCAATCTATGGCCATCTTAGAATGGTTGGACGAGGCTCATCCCAACCCGCCATTTTTGCCGTCAGACCCGCACGCGCGGATGCGGGCACGCGCCTTTGCTGACACAGTCGCGTGCGATATTCACCCGCTTAACAATTCGAGTGTCCTAAAGTATTTGCGCGAGCAGTTTTCGGCGACGCCCGAGGCAGTGAAAGCCTGGTATGGCACATGGGTTACGCGCGGATTTGAAGCGCTCGAGGTCCATGCGTCGGCGTCTCGCTCGGCATATCTGTTCGGCGCTGATCCCGGACTGGCCGAGATTTGTCTGATCCCGCAAATCTATAATGCGCGCCGGTTCGAGCTCGACTTGTCAGCTTTTCCAAAGCTTTTGGAAATCGATCGAAAGTGTCAGCAGATTTCAGCGTTCCAACGGGCGGCGCCTGAAGCGGTTAAACCGGCTTAGTTGCGCTGGGCGGATTTCAGAACGTAGCCTTGGTCGGTGAGCTCAAACATGCTGGCAATGTCAGGATGGCTAACCCGTGTGTCGGACTCGTCAGGCACCAAGTTTTGCTCGGAGACATAGGCGACATAGTGCGTGCGCTCATTCTCGGCGAACAAGTGATAATAGGGCTGATCCTTTGACGGACGCACTTCTTCTGGGATCGATTCATACCATTCGTCGGTATTGTTAAACACCGGGTCGACGTCGAACACGACTCCGCGAAAATCGAACAAACGGTGGCGTAAGACTTGACCAATTTGATATTTCGCTTGGCGCATAGGGATGGCATTCGGAAGGTCCGGGACCTCCGGCGTTTCGGTAACGGGTTGTGACTTCGAAGGTTTTTCTCCCCCGAAAAGGCGCATAAAGCGTTTCATGACGGTCAGTCCGTAGCTCACCCTTTATTTGTGTGCTACAGCTTTGCTCAACATACAAGATTTGGTCAGCACATGACTACAAATAAAGTGCGAGATGACCGGAAAGCGAAGAGCAAATCCGGGTCTCGCAAACGCCGTAAGCCACCGCTCTATGCTGCGGTGGATATGGGGACGAATAATTGCCGGTTGCTCATCGCCGCACGTCGCGGCGATAGCTTCTCTGTGCTCGATTCTCACTCCCAAATTGCGCGCTTAGGCGAAGGGCTTGAAGCCACAGGGCGTATGTCAGACGCCTCTATCGAGCGCGCCATGGATGCGCTGACTAAGATTTCCAAAAAGCTCAAAGCCAAAAAAGTTGCGCAGGTGCGCTGTATCGCGACCGAGGCATGCCGGCGCGCCGAAAACGGTCCGGCCTTTATTCAGCGCGTGCGCGAGGAAACCGGTCTAACCTTCAAAATAATCGGGCCGGAGGAAGAGGCGCGCTTGGCCCTGATCGGTTGCCACAATCTGATCGAGCCGAACACAGACCGAGTTTTGGTGATTGATATTGGCGGCGGGTCCACTGAGCTGTCATTCGTCGATGCTGGGCCAGCCCACGAAGGTGGATTGGAAGGTCTGCTAAGGAAGCCGCCGATTTTGGCGTGGCGGAGTTTGCCAGTCGGTGTGGTGACGCTGACCGAAGCCTTCGCGCATTTGCCGGAAGAAGAAGCTTATCCGCAAATGTTGGCGCACGTTATGGCGCAAATCGACAAGTGGAAGCGAGCCCCAGAAATTCGCGAAGCGTTTTCGAATGGCGCGGCGCATGTGATCGGGACATCCGGCACTGTGACCTGCCTGACCGGCGTCACGATGGGACTGACGAAATACCGCCGGGACAAAGTTGATGGCGCGTGGGTGACGCGAAACGACATGATGGAAACCGTGCAGAAACTCCGCGCGGCAGGAATCGAGAAAATGCATCGCTTCCCGACCATCGGCACCGACCGAGCAGGTTTAATGCTAGCAGGCTGTGCGATCGTCGAAGGCACCTGGTCGCTGGCGCCGAAGGGCGATATGCGAATTGCCGATCGCGGACTGCGCGAGGGCTTATTGCTGTCCATGATGTTCGGTCCGAAGCGCAAATCTCGGCGACGTCGCCGGCGCGGACCCGGACCACGTCCCGCGAGCGCCCAAGGAGCATCAGCATGAGCGATGATGGCAAGCGGCGCTGGAAGGGACCTACCGGCAATAAAAAGACATCCGGGCGACGCACTGGCGAACGCAAAGTGATCGCGTATCGGGCGAAATCAGAAAGCTCGAAAAAGTGGATCGAGCGGCAACTTTCGGACCCATATGTCCAAAAAGCGCAATCGGAAGGGTATCGCGCACGCGCTGCATACAAGCTGATACAACTCGACGAACAAATGCGCCTCTTGCGAGCGGGAATTCGGGTGGTTGATCTTGGCTGCGCGCCTGGTGGATGGTTGCAAGTCTGCGTCAAGCGCGGCGTGAAAGAAGTGGTCGGCATTGACCTCTTGCCGGTTGAACCCGTGCCGGGGGCGTTCATCGTGCAAGGTGATGTCAACGAACCAGCAGATGTGGCGGAGATGATGACCGGCCTGACCGGAGCGCCAGACTTGGTCTTGTCAGACATGGCCGCGAATACGACCGGACACAAGCAGACCGATAGTCTGCGGACGGCCGCTCTTGCGGATATGGGGTTGGAGTTTGCCATCCAGCATTTGGTGCGAGGCGGTGCGTTTTGTTCGAAAGTCTTCCAGGGCGGCGCAACGCCTGAAACAATGGCGCGATTGAAAGCCCATTTTAAGACGGTCAAACATATTAAGCCGCCCGCGAGTCGGGCAGGATCGCCGGAACTTTTTGTTGTCGCCAAAGGATTTCGCGGTCAGTGACGAGTGAAAACGCCGAGCCTGATGACCCATTCCCCGATGTACGGACGAACGCGGCGCGGGCGCTGATTTTTACGACGATATTGGCGGCGCTCTACGGGCTTGTTTTTGTGGTTTTTGGGCGGCCTCATCTCACCACATCGATTGAACTGATCAGTTCCTTAGGGCTTGGCGCAGGACTGCTCCTCCTCAGCTATATTGACCTGCGCACGGGACTGTTGCTCGACATGCTGACCTGGCCTTTGGTCGCATTCGGTCTTGGTTATGCAGCATATGAGGGGACACTCGCCTTTGCACTGGCAGGTGCGGTGATCGGCTATGGCTTAATCGCCGGGCTTGGATTGGTTTGGCGCAGGTTGCGCGGATATGAAGGAATCGGCCTCGGGGATGCCAAACTTCTCGCGGCCGGAGGGGCCTGGGTGGGCGTTATGGGCGTGCCGCTGATTCTCTTATTTGCGTCGGGAACGGGCTTATTGGTGGCTTTATCCGTGTCACAAAGATCACGATTGTCGCAGAACCAAACGGCAATCGCGTTTGGTCCAAGCCTCGCATTTGCGATTTGGATCGTTTGGTGTTGGGGCAGTTTTCCGAACCTATAAAGTCCGGAACCGGAACATACGAATTTCGAACCGCATTGTAACGCCAATAGGATGCGCGGACCGTCGGCTCAAAAACACCCAATTCACTACCGTCCGATCACTGAATATCTAGCGTTAACAGGGGTTAACCTATGTGTCGGATTTGCGACGCAGGGTGTCATATAACCGTAGTTTAAGTGAGAAAAAACCGTCACTCACTTTCAATAATCCCCCGTCCTGAGTCGGGCGAGGGGTGGCCTCGTTTGAGTTCGATTGAGAAACTGTATCGGGGTATACAATGAAATTTCGTATGACTGCGAGCGCCTTGGCGCTTGGTTTGCTGGCGGCCTGTTCGCAAGGCAGCAATATTGCCTCTCCAGGCACCACGACGCCAACGACTCCGCCAACCACGGGTGGCGGCGGTGGCAGCGGTGGCGGTGGCGGCACCGGCGCATCATGCCCAACTGGCTTTACTCAAGATGCAGCAACAACGGGTGGCCTCACGACGTGTGTTGTTTCAGGCACCATCCTTTCCGATCTGACCCTTCCTTTTGTTAGCGGCACGGCGTTCCGCCTCGATGGCCGGGTTGATGTCGGCCAAGATGTCGGCGGCGACGGTTCTGGCGGCGACCCGGCTGTGCTGACCATTGAGCCTGGCGTGACTGTTTTCGGGAATAGCGGTGACGATTATCTCGTGGTCAATCGTGGCTCTCAACTGATCGCAGACGGCACAGCCGCTTCGCCGATCATCATGACCAGTGACGAAGACCTTGATCGTCAGAACGACACTGACCCATCAAATGATGATGGCGGCAACAATACCGGCGAATGGGGTGGCTTGGTCATCTTGGGACGCGCCCCGATCAATGACTGTAACACGACGGTCGCCGCACAATCTGTGGGCTGTGAAAACCGCATTGAAGGTGTTGAGCCAGTGGCGCTGTTTGGTGGCGCAACGGTGGACGACAATAGCGGCGTACTGGATTATTTGCAGGTCCGTTTTGCCGGTAACCCTCTGGCGTCTGGTGACGAGCTAAACGGCATTTCGTTCGGCGGCGTCGGTAATGCGACACAGGTGAACTTTGTCCAGGTTCACAACAATTCAGACGATGGCGTTGAGTTCTTTGGTGGCACCGTCAATGTGAAATACCTGGTATTGACCGGCAATGACGATGACTCGATCGACACGGATACAGGGTACCAAGGCAACATTCAGTATGCCGTCATCCGTCAACGCACGACGAGCGGCGACAATCTGTTCGAAGCCTCTTCGACGACAGGCCCAACTGTGCCCCTGGCGGAGCGTTCAAACTACAATATCTCAAACTTCACCGCGATCGGTTTCGAGCGCGGCAATGGTCTGCGTCTCAATGAAGGCACTGTCGGTCAGTATATGAACGGCATTGTGGTCGACGAGGCTGAGTGCTTCCGCTGGCAGGACGCCGGTAATGACAATGCGACCTTTGAAGCTGCCGAAGATCCGAGCTTCAATTCGGTCCTGTTCGATTGCTCAGCTCTGTCTGCTGCAAACTCGACCGCCAACGGCACGACCGTCGCACCGCTGGCTCTCGCCGCAGATGCGAACAACGTCGAGACGCCAAGCTCTCTCGCCGGCGTTCTCCCGGGCGCGAACGAAACCGGCGTCACGCCTTTCGCAGCATCATCTGTGAACGCTTTCTTCGACGACACGACTTATATTGGTGCGTTCGCACCGGATGATACGGAAACCAGCAACTGGGCTGCAGGTTGGACATTCGCTCTCTTCCCAGACGCGGCTTGCCCAACCGGCACCACGGATTCAGGTGTCGATATTAACAGCCAGAATGTTTGTCAGGTAAGCGGTGTTATCACTGGCGATCTGCGCCTCACACGTGGCAACATTTATGAGCTGATTGACCGTGTCGATGTCGGTGTTGATGTGGGCGGTGATGGAACTGCTCCAGCCGGCGACGCTGGCACGCTAACCATCGAGTCTGGCGTGACGGTTTTCGGTGATAGCGGCGACGACTATCTTGTCGTGAATCGCGGGTCGGACATTTTCGCAAACGGCACCGCAGCAAACCCAGTTATCTTCACCTCAGAAGACGATCTGACCAATTCGCAAATCGATCCGACCAATGCGATTGGTGAGTGGGGCGGTCTGGTCATCCTCGGCCAAGCGCCGATCAATGACTGTAACACCACCGCAACGCCGCAGACCGCAGCGTGTGAAAACCGCATCGAAGGTGTGGAGCCAGTGGCTCTGTTCGGCGGCGCGACACCAGCTGATAGCAGCGGTACATTACGCTACATTCAAGTGAAGCACGCGGGTAACCCGCTCGCTTCTGGTGACGAACTGAACGGCATCTCGTTTGGGGGAGTGGGTGACACGACGACGGTCGAATATGTGCAGGTTCACAATAATTCGGACGACGGCGTTGAGTTCTTTGGCGGTACCGTCAACGTACGCTACCTGGTGCTGACCGGTAATGATGACGACTCTGTCGACACTGACACCGGCTATCAGGGCAACATCCAGTTTGCGATCATCACCCAGCGCCCAACCAGCGGCGACAACCTGTTCGAGGCTTCGTCGACCACCGGTCCAAGCGTGCCTTTGGCGCAGCGGTCGAACTATAACATCTCAAACTTCACGGCGATTGGCTTTGAGCGCGGCAACGGTCTGCGCCTGAACGAAGGAACCGTGGGCCGCTACATGAATGGTGTAGTTGTCGACGAGGCTGAGTGCTTCCGCTGGCAGGATGCTGGTAATGACAATGCGACCTTCGAAGCTGCCGAAGATCCGAGCTTCAATTCGGTCCTGTTCGATTGTTCACCCCTGACCGCTGCCAACTCCACCGCCAACGGTACCACCGTTGCGCCGCTGGCTCTGGCGGCTGACGCGAACAATAGTGAGACCACGAACTCACTGGCGTCGACCTTCGTCAATGGCGCAACCGAAGCAGCTGTGACGGCCTTCGATGCGGCGACTGTCGATCCATGGTTCGAAACCACCACCTATATCGGTGCGGTTGAGAATGCGAGCGACACCTGGTGGCAAGGTTGGTCTTGCGGCCTGGAAGCTAGCGATCCTTGCTAAGCAACCAATAAAGCGAGCCGAGGCGCCCAGAACAGGCGCCTCGGCTTCATCCATTTTTTGTTGGCAAGAGGCCACAGGATAATTCAAATGAAACGCTCACTTTCTAACATGCTCTTGTTATCGACAGCGCTTACTCTGGCCGCGACGCCGGCAGCGTTTGGCCAAGAACAGCCCGAAGACCCAACGACCGAAACTTCCGATCCGGTCGAACCCGTGCAGGACGAACGCACCTTGCAAACGGTTGTCGTCCGAGGGGCCTTTATTCCCGAGCCACAGCGAGAAACCTCGCAAGTGGCGTCCTTCCTGTCAGAAGAAGATTTGATCCGCCAAGGCGATGCCAACGCGGCGCTCGCTTTGACGCGCGTCAGTGGCTTAAGCGTCGTTTCCGACAAATTCGCATTCGTTCGCGGCTTGGGGGATCGTTACTCTTCGGCTTTGCTGAATGGTTCGCCGCTGCCAAGTCCTGAGCCTCTGCGTCGGACGGTGCCGCTGGATTTGTTCCCATCCAATATTCTCGGTGGTGCTGCGGTACAAAAGACCTATTCAGCGAACTATCCAGGTGAATTTGGCGGCGGCGTGATCGATTTAAAAACGGTCCGCATTCCGAGTGAGAATTTTCTGAACGTCAAAATCGGGACCGGGTACAATACTGAGTATACCGGAAATGATGGCTTATTCGTTCGTGGCAGTGACACGGATTGGTCCGGTTTTGATGACGGCCTGAGAGATTTGCCTGGCCCAGTGGTCAGCTTGGTCGCCCAAGGTATCGATCTTGATGATCAAGACGATGCCTTTGTTGAGGCGATCGGTGAAAGCTTTGTCAATTCTCCGCTCACTGTCATTCAGAGCAGCGACAATGATCCCGACTTTAACGCGACAGTCGACTTTGGCCGCGCGTTTGATATGGGCAATTTTGATGTCGGCGTCGTTGGCGTCGTGAGTTTTGAAAACGGATGGACCACTGAAGAGTCCATTCGCCAGACCGCGCGTCTGACAAGTACAGAACTTCGCTCTGACATTCGCACCACTGAGACGACGTTCGACGCGACGTTGAACGGGTTGGGTTCGGTCGCGGTCGGCTGGGACACGAATGAAGTTCAAGCGACGCTGTTTTACGTCCACACCACGTCCAAAGAAGCTCAGATCAACCAAGGCGATCTGCAATCTGAGTCCTTGCCAATTTTCGAAGAGTCTTCAGGCTGGTTTGAGCGGGAACTGGTGTTCACTCAACTCGCTGGTGAGCACGAATTTGGAAATCTCGATTTGAACTGGCGTGGGTCTTACTCCATCTCTAATCGCGACGCGCCTTATGAGCGGACATTGTTGAGATTTGTCGAACCGGATGGTGTGATCCGATATTCAGCGACCGGCAACAATGCCGTGTTTTCATTCTCAGAACTGGAAGACGAAAATTTCGCATTTGGCGGTGATGGTGGCTACACGTTCGAACTTGGTGATTTCCGTGAATTGGTGATCACTGCGGGTGCCGACTATTCAACCACCGAGCGCGATTCAAAAATCTTGAATTTCGAATTTCAGGGCGGGAACTCGCTTGATGATGACACAGCAGCGCTTCGCCCAGACTTCTTGTTCTCACCGGACAATATAGACCCGGCAAGGTTTGTGCTTGATGTTCGCGACCGGGATGTCGATTTCTATATCGGTGAATTGGACATCGCTTCAGCCTTTGCCCAAGGGCAGATGGATATCACCAATTTCGTCAACGCCACGATTGGTGTGCGCTACGAAGAAGCTGAGCAAAGTATTGTTACCACCAGCCGGTTTGGCGACATCGGATCGACCGCCAATCTCGAGAATGATTACATTCTTCCGGCGGCAACCCTCACTTGGAACTTCGCCGATGATTTGCAGCTTCGCTTAGGGTATTCGGAGACGATTTCGCGGCCTCAGTTCCGAGAATTGTCGCCATCGATCTTTAATGATCCAGATTCGGATCGGATTTATCAGGGTAACGAAGCCCTGCAGGACACCGAGTTCACCAATTATGATGCGCGTCTTGAATACTATATGGGCCGCAACCAATTCGTGACGGGCGCGATTTTCTATAAGGAAATCATCAATCCGATCGAAGAATTCTCGTTCATTAATCCGGGCGGTGCGCTGCAAACGTCATTTATCAATGCGCCTGAAGCGGAGCTTGCGGGGCTTGAGCTGGAATTCCGGACGCGGTTTGAAATGCCGATTGATCAAGTCTGGTTCAATGATCGGGATTGGCTGTTCTCTGCCAACTATACCTACACAGAAACTGAGATCACGGCGACGGAGACCGACTTGGTTGCCGGGCCGTTTAGTCCAGTTCCTGTGCCAGGGAACCTGTTCGGCCTTGATGGCGCTCAGCTGCAGGGCACGCCAGAAAACATCTTTAACCTGCAATTTGGCTGGGAAAGCGATGTGGAGCAGGCAACCCTTCTGCTGAACTGGGTGGATGAGCGTATTCTACAGCGAGGCCGGCCAGACGGGACCTCGCAAATTGCCGATGTGCTCGAAGATCCGGGCGTTCAGCTGGATTTTGTGTATCGCCGTGACATCAGTTTTGGCGGTAAAGATCTCACATTGGGTCTGAGCGCGCGCAACCTGCTGGGCGAAAAGAATGAGGAATTCCAGCTCAACGGGGGCGAACTCGGACGCACCGAGTTCAACACTTATGAACGTGGCACCAGCCTCTCCGCGAGTTTGACCGCCAAGTTCTAACGCAAACGCAGCGCTGTCACAAAAGCGCAATCGTGAATGCCTAGACGGAACCCTCACACGCGGTATTAACCGTGTCGTGAGGGTTCATGCTTAAAAAATGTAGACGTGACAAAGCGTAAGGCGAATGCCTAAGATAAATATGTGAGCTGGGGTGATTGAGGAGAAGTGGAATGCCAAGCGCCGCAGATACGGCACTTGAGAAGCTAGTTAGCATTGAGCGTCCGGTCAGATGGGTCGTTGAATGCTTGCTCGTGATTGCGCTCGCTTTGCTGGTTGCGCGGATTGGATGGCTGGTCATTTCGCCGTCTAATTCGGTCGCCAATTACACACAAAGACCTCTGCCATCACCCATGCGGGGCGGCACCAGTTCACTTGGAATTTCAATTGATCGGACCGCGTTGATCAGATCTAACCCGTTTCAGCAAGGCGAAGAAGAAGCGGTCGTTCAGGATGTCCCGGAGACCAATTTGAATCTCAACCTCGATGGCTTGCGGATGTCGACCGAAGGCGGCGAGGCTGGCAATGCGATTATCCGCACGCCTGACGGCATCGGCAAAAACTACAGTGTTGGAGATGAAATCCTCGCCGGCGTAACGCTCGAGCGCATTCTGTCCGACCGTGTCATTATTAATCGCGATGGCGCCAGCGAGACATTGATGCTCGGTGGTCGCGGCGCCGGATTGTCCGTCATCTCCGATGATTCCCAAACCAGCTCGGCGCGGGATTTGTCAGAATCCGATGAAAATAGCGCAGCGTCAGCGCCTTCGCGCACCATTGAAGCGCAAATTGCGGCACCAGAGCTGCTTTTGAGCAGCGTTAATGCGGGCCCCGTGCGCATCAACGGAGCAATCACGGGTTATCGGCTCGATCCGATTGGAAGTCCCGATATTATGCAGCAAGCCGGATTGATGCCTGGAGATGTGTTGCAGCAAATTAATGGCGTTTCTGTCGCACAACTCGATACAGTTGATGTGATTGACCGAATTAGTTCGGCCGAAACAGTGGATTTGAGTGTTAACCGGAACGGATCGGAGCAAACCATTCGTTTAAGGTTCGGTGAGTAGGATACGAATCATGAAGAAGCTGATTGCAGCATCTGCTATCGCATTAGCAGCGCAAGGCGTGGCCGTCGCGGAGATGAATTCTCCGCGCGCAGAACGCCATGTGTTGAGTCTGAATGATGTCGATATCACCGCTCTGATCGATGATGTATCGATCATTACGGGCTATACATTCATTCTCCACCCGGATGTCCGGCGCACCAAAGTCACGGTGATGTCGCAGGCCCCGATGGATACCGCGGAAGTGTTTCAAGTCTTCCTATCGACGCTCCGGGTGCATGGATTCGCCGCCGTGCCAGCCGGGCAAGGGGTCTACCGTATCGTCCCGGAGCAAATGGCCATCGGCGACGCTTCAGTTCGCAACACGGGACCAAATGCTTTTATCACGCAAGTCTTTAAACTGAATAATTTCAGTGCCATAGAGGCGGCGCAGATGGTCAAGCCATTGGTCGATGCGCAAGGCCAGGTCGTCGCAAATGCGCGTTCAAACACGCTTGTTTTGGTCGATTACGCGTCAAACATGCCGCGCTTGCGCGATATTGTTCAGGGGCTCGACGAAAATGACCGTACAAAGGTCGAAACGGTTGAGTTGCGCAATGTGCCTGCTCGGGAAATCGAAGGCATTTTGACCGACCTTTTGAGCGACCGTGATGATAATCCGAACAATCGCTTTGAAGTATCGGCTGCAACAACGTCTAACTCGATCGTCTTGAAAGGCGATGAAGCCACGGTCGCGCGGGCTGTGCGGGTTGCTCAAGAGCTTGATCAATCAGATCCGGTGCGCGACAGTTTACGCGTCATCGAGCTGCGCAATTCGAATGCAGTGGATATTGTTCCAATCTTAGAGCGTTTGGCCGATACGATGGCAGAACAGGCCGCGCCGGGCGAAACACAGGCCGGTCGCGCCACAATAGCGCATCACCAGCCGACCAATTCGCTGGTCATCAGCGCCTCTCCAGATACGATTCTGGCCATGGAGCGCGTCGTCGAGGCCTTGGACAAACGCCGCGCACAGGTGCTCGTCGAAGCGATCATTGTTGAAATGTCGGACGATACAGCGCGCAGTTTGGGTGTGCAGTTCTTGCTTTCTGGCACCGGAGAGTCGTCCGTACCGTTTTTGAGCACCAATTTCTCTCGCGAAGCGCCGAATTTGCTGGAATTGGCCGGAGCGTTAGCGCCAGCAAGCGCATTCGGTGGAGCCAATCCATTTATCGAGGGCGCAACTGATTCGCTCCTCGGATTGCAACCTGCATTTGGAGCGGGCGGACGCAGCGGCGATACGCTGTTCGGAGCGATCCTCACCGCCGTAGAAACGGATGAAAATTCAAAGGTTCTTTCGAAGCCGTTTAACCTGACGCTGGACAATGGCTCATCTGAGCTGCTTGTCGGTCAACAGATCCCGATTGCGACAGGCGAATCCCTCGGCTCAGACAATTCGAACCCGTTCCGGACGGTGACGCGCCAAGATGTCGGTATCAAACTGAATGTGACCCCTAGAATCTCTGCGGATGATACGATTCACCTGGACATATTCCAGGAGGTCTCAAGTGTTTCAGACGTGCTGAGCGCCGGGATTGATGATTTTGCGACCAATCTAAGACAGATCACAACCACGGTTCTGGCTGATAATGGCGAAATCATCGTACTCGGCGGATTGATCGAGCAAGCCAGCAGTGTGAGCACATCAAAAGTTCCGATTGCGGGCGATATCCCGGTGGTCGGAAATCTCTTTAAGTCAGAAACCAATCGCGTGGACCGCACCAATTTGATGGTGTTCATCCGCCCAACTATCGTGAGGGACCGCGACGACGCGCGCCGGGTCACGTCGCGCAATTACCGCTATCTTCAAGCGGAGGAGATGCTCCGCGACGGCAATGAGGATGGTCCATCAGAGATCGATGGGTTTATCTCAGAAGTCCTCGACTTAGACATCGAACAAACCCCGGCCTTGCGTGGACGTGGCGATTAAAAGTTCGGCAGTGTTGCCGAAATCAGGTAAGAGTAGCGAGTGTCATTGACGAATACGGATCTGTCTTATGCCTTTGCCCGTGACAAAGGACTTGTTGTGCTCGAAGGGGACGGCGAGCGGATCAAAGTCGGTGTGCGCAATGGTGCAGACCCATTCTCGCTGATTGAGGCGCGTCGCGTGCTGCGCCGTCCTTTGAAACTACAACCACTCGCGGGCCCCGACTTTGAGCGCGCATTGACCGAACATTATGCCCGCGAGGGCGTTTCCGGCGACGAGGCGGAAGCGGCACTGGACAGCGAAGGCGGGCTTGCGAGCTTGGTCGATGGCATACCTGAGACCGCAGACTTGCTGGATGGTGATGATGATGCGCCTGTCATCCGATTGATCAATGGTCTGATCTATGAGGCGGTCAATCGCAAAGCGTCCGATGTGCATATTGAACCGCATGAAGACACGCTGTCCGTGCGCTATCGAATCGATGGGGTTTTACAAGAGGTGTTGACGCCATCGCGCCGTCTTGCAGCGCCTCTTACAAGCCGAATTAAAGTGATGGCGCGGCTCGATATTGCCGAGAAGCGCATCCCGCAGGATGGTCGTATTTCCTTGTCTATCGGTGGGCGCAGCATAGACGTTCGTGTGTCGACATTGCCCAGCCGTTACGGTGAGCGCGTGACCATGCGCTTGCTTGATACGCGCAATGCGCTCCTGGGGCTTGATGAGCTCGGAATGGATGAAGCGACGCTGACGCGGATTCGGGACATCCTGGCACAACCTAACGGGATCACACTGGTTACCGGCCCCACCGGGTCAGGTAAGACGACGACGCTTTATTCAGCCTTGTCGGTGCTCAACAATGGTGAGCGCAATGTGATGACGCTCGAAGACCCGATTGAATATGGGTTGGAAGGCATTTCCCAAACGCAGATGCACCACAAGGTTGGTCTGACCTTTGCGGCGACGCTGCGCGCAATTCTTCGGCATGACCCAGATGTCGTCATGGTTGGTGAGATACGCGATCTTGAAACCGCGAAAGTGGCGTTTGAATTCGCCTCAACAGGTCGCCCAGTTCTATCGACCGTCCACACCAATAGCGCCGCCGGCGCGATTCAGCGTCTGAGGGATATGGGTATTGAGCCCTATGTGATCGCTGCGACTTTGAAGGCAGTGATTGCGCAGCGTCTCGTCCGCAAACTCTGCGACCATTGCCGCAAGCCGCATGCCTCGACTCCCGAAGAATTGGCGATGTTCGGTCTCGACGCGGCGGAGGCGCCTGAACTATGGCGTCCCGTAGGCTGCATGGCGTGCGGGAATAGTGGCTATAATGGCCGTTTGGGTGTGTATGAGCTGATTACAGTGGATGCGGGCCTACGCGATTTGATTCGCGCTGATGGCTCGGAAGATCAGATCGAAGACATGGCGCTCAGCCGCCACGATAACCTATTCCGCAACGCTGCCCGTTATGTCAAAACCGGGCAAACCAGTGTTGAGGAGGTGCTTCGGGTCTGCCGCCGTGAGGAGGAACGCTAGTCATGGCGGTCTTCGATTATGTCGCGATCGGCACCGACGGCAAACGCGCCACAGGTGTCATCACCGCAGACTCGGCTCGTTCAGCCCGTAAGGAGCTGCGCCTTCGACAATTGTCGCCGCTAGATGTCAAAGAAGCGCGCCAAAAGTCAGCTGCAAAAGCGTCTGGAAGTGGGAACCTTTCTGGCACCGACTTGGTGCTGACAACGCGTCAGCTGGCGATGCTGATCAAATCCGGCGCGACGGTTGAAGAGGCCCTGGGAGCGATTGCCAGCGAAGCTGAAAAGCCGGGTACAAGGCGCGTTTTGATGGGCGTTCGTGGCAATGTCCAAGAAGGCTATTCATTCTCAGAAGCGCTCGGCCAATCCTCTAAAGCATTTCCCCCTTATTATCGCGCTGTCGTTGCAGCAGGACAATCATCTGGTCGGTTGGGTGATGTCATGGACCGCCTTGCGACCCATTTGGAAAAGTCCCGCAAACTCCGCAACAAGCTCCTATCTGCGCTGATTTATCCGATGGTGCTTTCGCTGGTTGCGATGTTGGTTGTTGTTTTGTTGCTGATCTTCGTCGTTCCTGCGGTCATTGAGCAGTTTGAGACGCTTGGACAGGAGTTGCCGCCGCTCACCAATGCGGTGATTGGCGTCTCTGAGTTTATGCGCGGCTGGGGACTATTGGTGATTCCTATGGTGCTTGGTGGAGCCTGGTTGCTTCGCGGCGTGTTTCGGACACCTGCGGTAAAGCTTGGTTGGGACCGGTTGGTATTGCGCCTGCCTCTGCTCGGCAAAGTCATTAAGAGCGCCAATGCAGCTCAGTTTGCCCGGACGTTTGCGACGCTGTCTGGAAGCGGGGCGACCGTGCCAGATGCACTTGTCGCAGCGCGTGGATCGGTCGGCAATGAACTCTTCCGGCAAGCTGCTAATACCGTACGCCGGCAAGTCGAGGAGGGACAGCCCCTCAACCGTGCCATGCGCAGCACCGGCGTGTTTCCACCGATGTTAGTGCACATGGTCGCGAGCGGCGAGCGCGGCGGCGATCTGCCCGCCATGATGGGGCGCGCCGCGGACTATATGGAAGAAGAGCTAGATAGTAACGCAACAGTAGCACTCGGCCTGTTAGAGCCATTACTGATTGTTATGTTGGCCGGGGTTGTGGCCTTAATTGTATTGGCCATCATGTTGCCCATTCTGCAGCTTAATACGATGGCGATTGGTGCCTAAGGAGATTGTAAAATGATCGACAAGCGCAAACAAAAACGCAACCGCCAGCGCGGCTTTACACTGACCGAGATCATGGTTGTAGTGTTCATTATCGGCCTGTTGTCGACAGTTGTTCTGATCAACGTGACCGGCGCGATGAGCCAAGGTCGAACCACAAAGGCGGCGACCGATATTACCCGTCTGTCAGGGGCGTTGCAGTCATATAGTGGTGATATGTTCACCTTCCCAACCCAACAGCAGGGTTTGGAGGCGTTGGTCACCAAACCGGATAATGCTCCGGATGGAAATCGCTATCGTCCTGGGGGCTATATCCAAAAACTGCCAAATGACCCATGGGGACGACCATATGTATATGAAGTCCCTGGCGACGATAATCGCCCTTATAATCTTTACTCGCTAGGCGCGGATGGCCGTGAAGGCGGTGAAGAGGATAATGCCGATATCAGCATCTGGGAAATCTAAGGCCCAAGCGTAAAAGGCGGCCCCGGTGAACGGTTCATATCGACTTAGAAGACAGGCCGGCATGACTTTGGTCGAAGTCATGACGGTACTCTTCATTATCGGTTTGACCGCTGGGTTGGTCACTTTGACATTGCCTAATCGACCCACGGCTGAGCAAGCCAGCGCTCAGGCCTTCGCGAGGGTTCTGCGCGAGGCCCAAGACCAAGCCATAATGGCAGGACAGCCCGTCGGTCTGAAATTGAACGATCAAGGCTACGCTCTGGTGCAATGGCGTCGCGATTTTTGGCGTCCGCAACGCGGCGCCGTGATCCTGCCGCGCGGTATGGATATTGATTTTCAAACCGAAGAACAGGCGCGGCCCGAAGGATGGCCAGAAATTGTCTTCGATCCGACCGGAATTGTTCAGCCTGTGGAATTCCAATTGCGTGCCCGTGGCGTGCGGATCGATATTACATTGGTGGAATCAGGCGAGGTGCGCCTTGTCGAACGCTAAGCCTAAAAACCAATCCGGCTTCAGCCTCGTCGAAACCGTGGCCGCCATGGGTATCCTAGCGTTGACGGCTATACCGCTTATGCAAGTCACGACCGATGCTACGCGCAACGCTGCGAACCTAGAGTCTCGCTTGTTGGCTCGCACCGTAGCCGAAAATGTTATGGCGCGGTCAATGGCGCGTGCCGAGATTATCGATGCAGGCATTTCTGCCGGACAAGAAGTCCAGATGGGTCGAACCTATAACTGGGTGAGAACAGCAGCTGAAGCACAGCAAGGTCAGTTGCAGAATCTGCGGGTGGATGTTCGTCCGGCCGAAAGCGAGCAAATATTAGCGAGCTTGGTGAGTCTAAAATACATTCCGCAAAATCTCCCGGGGGCGGTTGAAACGCCGCCACCGAATGAAGGCGATGGCTCATGAGTAGGCTCCGCGCAGCTGAGCAAGGCTTCACGCTTGCTGAAACGCTGGTGGCGCTGTTCATCTTGGCGATTGTCTCGTCAGCAGGCGCCGCGCTGCTGATCAGTGCGACGAGCGCCAGCCAACAAGTGCGCGAACGCGAAGCGACGGCACGAACACTCGATATCGCTCAGTCTTTGATTCGACAGGATATCGCGGCATTGAGCGCGCGAGCCGTGCAGCCGACGGATGGCTTTTCGCCGGCGGCCAACTTGTATGGCGAAGCCCCTCGCGGCGAGGCGCCGTTCTTGACCTTCGTTCGCAGTGGCTGGCTAAACCCTGGTAGCGTCGAGCCGCGTGGGACATTGCAGTCTGTTGAATATAGTTTGCGCAGCGGCGTGTTGATCCGCGAAGCGACTTTAAGGCCAGATCCGACCCGGGGCACACCCGTTTCTTCGAGGATTCTGTTAGACGGCATCTCACGGATTGAACTTGGCTTTGTGCGCGGCGACCAACGCTCTGATTTCTGGCTAGGCGAAGCGCTGGTCGGGCGCATCGTTTTGCCGGACATGATTGAGCTGGAATTTTTCTTTGAGGATGGCACCAGCTTGTCGCTGGCGGCCTTAACCGGAGGGCGAACATGATGCGCGCTTCGAACGCTCAAAGTGGGGCCGCGCTGCTGACGGTGTTGATGATTGTCGCCGCTATGTCCGTCGCGGCGTTGGCAATCACCAAAGCTGTAACAGATGCGACGCAACGCTCGGTCGCACTCGACAGCCAAGCACAATTAGCGCTCTATGCCGTATCTGCTGAAGAAGTCGCTAAAGCGCGTATGGCGGAGGTTCTTGCGCCGCTAGAGAACAAACTGTTTGCTGAAATGCCCGGCCTGGGCGCGCCTCAGATTATTCCGGTCGACGGTGGGGCGTTTACAGTAACCGCGCGTGACGCCACGAATTGTTTTGATGTCAACACGATCGCCACTGCGGGCGATGAAGGCCGATTGGTCGCAGATGCTGGAGCACAAGAGGTCTATCAATCGCTCCTAACGGCAACGATTGAAGAGAGCTATGCGTCGGATGTTGCGGCTTTGGTGGCCTCACTGACAGATTGGATGGACGCCAACTCGGTCCCTGGGAACGGTGGGGCGGAGGATTCGTACTATCTTAGCGAGTCTCCGTCCTATCGCACATCAAGCCAAAAGCTCGCCAATATCGAAGAGTTGCGTGCCGTTCGCGGCTATACGCCAGACATATTGGCCCGCATTGCCCCAGTAATTTGCGCGCTCCCAGACGGCGCGTCGTTGCTTCGCCAGCAACTCAACATCAACACCCTGACGGAAAGCCATGCACCGCTCATGCAGGCTGTTTTGAGCGATGCCTTGTCTCTGGAGGATGTTCGTTCGGTGATCGCCAACCGTCCGCAAGGGGGGTGGCCGGATGTTGAGAGCTTGCTGGAAGACCCGGTGGTGAACCGTATCGATCCATCGCGTA
Organism: Pseudomonadota bacterium; assembly: GCA_039194965.1. Taxonomy (GTDB): domain Bacteria; phylum Pseudomonadota; class Alphaproteobacteria; order Caulobacterales; family Hyphomonadaceae; genus Henriciella. The sequence goes on from JBCCVQ010000010.1 coordinate 49,976, forward strand.
TTCAGACCGATCGCCTCGGCATTGTGTCTAGTCTAGTGGAAGTTTCCGCGAATGTGTCTTATCGCGGACATGATATGACCATGCGTTATTTGTTTGAAGCCGTGCCGGGTCGTCCGATCCGCACTTTGCGCCGGGAGAGAATAGGCTAGTGGCAAAACACTATGCGCTTTTGACGCCCGATGGAGGGCTGCTTTTCGCACGACAACGTGGGAACAAGTGGGTTGTCGACGGCGAACGGCGTGGAATTGAAGCGCGCGGCCGGAATCTGACTGTTTTTCTAAACGGCCTGGATGTGCTCGGTCTTAGTGTTTCGATCCCGGCGCGGAATGATAAAGAAGCCCGGCGCGCGGCACCATTTGCAGTAGAGGATGATCTCGCGGAATCAGTCGAAGAGAGCCACGTTGCGCTGTCTGAGATGGATAAAGAGAAGCCTGCGCAGGCCAGAGAGGTGAACATCGTTTCGGCAGCGACGATGACTGAACTTGTGAAAACGTTGACCGAGCAAGGGTTAGCGGAGGCGAATTTGGTCGCGGCGCATAGTCTGTTACCGGCAACAAACACTTTGTTTGAAGCGCCCGGACTGGTGCTCGGGCGTCTGGATGGTCGCAGCTTCACACTGGACCCGTCCCTCGGGCGTGACGTGCTGATCGGGATCAGCGAGCCCCATTCGGAAATAGAGATTCATGGGGCTCAAGTGGCGCGTGCGATAAGCCGTGAAGCACAAGGATCTGGCGCGGCCACTCTCGAGGCGTTGTTGCTGCAATTGGTTGCTTGGGCCGAAGCGGATCGACCGCATATCGATCTGCGCCAAGGCGCATTTGAAGCACGGCGGCATGTCGACATGGATGGGTTCGGCCATTGGAAGTTTGCCGGCATTCTTGCTGCCATAGCGGCCTTGGGATGGTTTGGGTCCGTCGTGCTCGAAACCAATGCCATGAGCAATCGCGCCCAAGCGTTGGAAACACTGACGCAAGAGTTCGCGCGTGTAGGATGGCCAGAGCTCGATGGCAATGTGCAGCAAGCTCTAGCGACGGCCCGCTCGTCTGGCGGTGAAGGGGTACAAGGTTATCTAAATCTGCTCGACGCCACCGCGGCACTCTATGATGCGATGGCACAAGTCGATGGCAGCGAATTACGGTCGGTCCGCTATGATCGCGTGCGCCGCCAAATGACAGCATCCGTCGCTTTTCAATCCTTTGCCGATGTCGACCGTTTAACGGCAATCTTGAACAATGGCGGTTTGTCAGCGCGATCGGGTGATGCCCGGCAAAGTGGCTCAAAAGTGATCGGTGATCTCACGCTGGAGGCGAATGGATGAGCCAGTGGTGGCAAAATATGGCCCCGCGAGAGCGTCTGCTAATTGGAGTGGCGGGTTTGCTCACGGTGATTGTGGTCACGTGGCAATTTATCTTTGTGCCGACCGTCGCCGCCCGCGCGGAAGCCCGCGCCAGTTTGGATGAGGCGGATCGCGTCTTATCGCAAATTCAGGAAAACTATGTATTCAAGCGCGCGCAAGGCGCCGCGAATGCCAATTCGGCGCGATCGACCTCCGGGAATATCGAAGACTTTAAAGCCGCGGTCACCGGGTCTGCCGGGGATATCGGTCTCGCCATTGCGCGGTTGCAAGGCAATGACACGACCAGTGTCCGGCTGGTTTTCGAAAATTCAGATCCGCGTTTGGTCTTTTTGTGGTTGGAAGACATACAGGCCAAACATTCGGCACAAGTTACCCGTTTTAATATGGAGCAAGCTGGAAACGGCTTGGTACGCGTAAATGTCGATTTGGTAGCCGGAGGTGGATGATGCGGAGATTGTTGTTACTGCTCTTATTTGTGCTGTTTCTCTTTGGCGGCGTTATCGCATTCACACCGCTTGGATTTATTCTCGGACAGTCTGGTGCTGGTGGCCTGGGCGTCGGTTGGGCGAAAGCGGATGGGACGCTGCTGAACGGTCGTATCAGCGGGCTCTATGTCGGCACGCAACCAATTGGTGACGTCTCTCTAGAATTGCGACCACTTTCGCTTCTCACCCTGCGCCCGTCTTATGACATCCAATGGGGGGGCGCAGGCGGACAAGGCACGGCGGTGCTGACTCTCTCGCGCAGCGCGCTGACCGGCGAGGACGTGCGCATGCGTCAGGAAATCGGAGCGCTCGAAGGGCTAGATCCAGCGGTGCGCGCGATGGGGGGAAGCTTAGACGTAACTGACGGCGCATTTCGTTTGACTCAAACGGGATGCCAATCGGCCTCGGGCCAGCTATCAACCAACACTTTGACCACCTTGGCAGCACAATATGGTCGCCAATTCGGAGAGATTGCGGGTCCGATTAGCTGCGAGGATGGTGCATTTGTTTTAGCCATGGAAGGCAGCTCACCGTCGAATGATCGTGTCAAGATTGATGCGCGTGCATCACTGGCAGGGCAGGGCGAATTTGCGACCCGGGTCCAAACTCAGGACGCACAAATCATCATCGCGCTGACGCAAATTGGCTTTGCCCGCGAAAACGGCGAATTCGTCTATCGGCAGTCGCGACAAGTAGGACTTCAACGATGAAACATTTGAGCGCCATTCTTTTGACCGCTGTTCTGGCAAGCGTTGGATGCGAGTCGACACCAGCAGAAACTGATGACCCACGAGCCCGTCTGGCGATGATCAAACCGGCGATAGATAGTGTGCCGTCCTCCGGTCTCGGGCCGCAAGAATTGCAGAGCAGTGAATGCGGCTTGTTCCTTTGGAGCCAGACGGATACTTCGAAATTTATTTTCTTCTCCAAGGCATTAACGGGCGTGGCGGTATTCGCTCAAGACGAAGAGCCGATACAATTAACGCAGTCGCGGGCCGGGGGTGATATTTTTGGGCAGTTCAATACCCGGTTGGAATATGTTTCGAATGATGGACGCGTCCTAACTCTTGAATTGGTGCCGGGTGAGTTGCTTGAAGGTGGGCAAAGGATTGAGAGTGGTCTTCTCAGCCTCGCGGATCGCGAAGGTTGGCTGACAAAACTACCGGTGCTCGGCGTGCGCGCCTGTCAGCGCGAATGACGCGATATGCCGTTAAATCGATATTGACACAGACGTCGCCCGGAGCATTTCGCGCCGTGGCTTGCGGACTGGATGGACGCCCCGTTCGGCTGTTTACGCAGCGCTGGTCTGGCGAAGGTGAACCCGCACGATACGGCGCGGTTATGGATGCGCGCATCAGAACTTTTGCAGACGAGCTACGCGGTGCGTTCTGCGAGCTTTCCAGCGGCGAGGAGGCATTCCTACGTCTAAAGTCTCGCAATGGATTGAGCCAAGGCGCTGCGTTGCGCGTAAAAATTGAAAGTGAAGCTCGTGACGATAAATTGGCACGCGTTTCGAAGACCGAGGACCCCTGCATTGCGCGTGACGCGTTCGACTTGTGGCGCGAGTCGAACGGTGTTTCCGCGCAGGTTGAGATGCGTGAGGATCGCGAAGCAGTTACCGCTGCATTTGACGATGTTTCATCGCCGACCGCGACTTTACCGAATGGCGGAACATTACACGTCGGTCGTACACGCGCTCTGACCGCGTTTGATGTCGACACGGCAGGGCGGTTGGATAAAGGCAGCGCAGGTGCGCGCGCGCTATCTATCAACCGTGACGCAATTACCGAGATGGCGCGGCAAATTGGTTTGCGCGGTCTGGGTGGTTTGATGGTTCTGGATTGTTTGTCTCCCATCAATGCGGACGCCAGCGGGCGTCTGCGAGACACAGGCCGCTCTGCGTTTGAAGCCTACGGGCTATCAAATGTAAGGCTCCTCAAGCCGTCGCCGCTGGGATTGTTAGAGGCTTCGGTTCCTTGGCGGGTGCGACCGATTCAAGACATTCGAAACGATGATTTGGCGGAAACGACACTCTTGGATCTCTTCCGCGATGTTCAGCGAGAGGCTGATGCTCAACCAAATGCTTTTTTTGAGGTTGCGTTAAGCGAACAGGTTTGGCGGGCTTACCAAGCGCGGAGATCGGAAACAGATCAAGCGCTGGTTGAGGCCTTTTCAGGCCGCGTCAGACTGGATAAAACCACTGCCGAAAAGAGTGAGGTGCGACGTACGTGAGCCAGAAAAAGTGTCCCGTTTGTGAAACCCGCGCAGTTAGCGCCGAGTTCAAACCTTTTTGTTCAAAGCGGTGCGCCGACGTCGATTTGTCGCGATGGCTTAAAGGGGGATATGCGATCCCGGGTCGACCAGCAGATCAAGCGGACGAAGTTCCAGGACAGCCTGATCCTTCGGATGCCTGACGGTATTAGCGACTGTGTTGATCGCTGATTTCAATTGAAGGCGTGGGTTCGCCATATATAGCCGCCATCGCTGATTTCATAATGTCCGGTTCGATCACTCCATCATTTTGTATCATCCCGATAAAGACAATATCGTTGACGGGGTCGACCCAGAACCAGGTCCCTAATGCGCCCGTCCAATAGGTTGTACCTTTGGGGGCGGCTAAGTTTGCGATCGTGGGATTTTCTACGGTGCCTATTCCTAAGCCAAAACCTAATCCGGCGCCTTGACCATGCGATCGTTGTCGTCCCTCGCCGCCGCGATATCGAATGGCATTGGTGTTGAACCGATCTAGCGTGTCGGGGGAAATTAATTGGTGACGTCCGACACGGCCGCGATTTCGCAACATGTCTAGAAATTTGAGATAGTCCGCGCGGGTCGAATAAAGACCGTGTCCGCCTTCGTCATAGATCTGACTTTGCGTTACAGTGTCAGCCGCTTCGAGAGCGATGTATTCTGCTTTGTCGTCGACGATGCGGCTGACCCCGCTAAGGCGATGTGTTTCGCTCGCGGCAACGTGAAAACCGGTGTCCTTCATGTTTAGCGGATCGAAGATCTCCTGCTTTAGGAAGGCGGATAAGGTTTGCCCGGTTATCCGCTCTATGATTGCGCCTTGTAGGTCCGATGAAAGGGAATAATGCCACTCAGCTCCTGGCATAGAAACATAAGGAACCGTCGCCATCGTCCGCACGAGCGCATCCGTGTTTGGTGATTCCGCTATGTTCATTGCATTTAGTCGTTGTTCGATCACACCGCCTTTTGGATGATAGTATGCGAATCCCGCGGTGTGGCTGAGCAATTGTTTCATAGTTGGTGGGTAGAGCCATTTATAGGTGTAAAGCTGCCCACTCGCGTCGTAGTCGGCGATGACTTCTGTGTCCTCAAACTCTGGCAGGAATTTTGTGATCGGATCGCTGAGGTCAAAGTGACCTCGCTCCATCAATATCAGCAGCCCGATCGCTGTAATCGGCTTGGTCATGGAGCGAATTCGGTAAATGGTGGTGTCAGTCACTGGTTCGGCGAACGTCTCACTAACCGGGCCGTAATCGCCTTCTGTCACCAATGCACCGTCTTGCCATACGCCGAACGAGATATTGGTGATGTGCTGGCGCTGCTGATAAGAGAGCATTTTTAGATGCAGTTCATCGACCGCACCTTTGCCGATTCTCACGACATTTGGTTCTGGGAGCGGCTCTCCACGAGCGAGGAAGGCAAAGTTGAACATCAAGGTTGTGGAGAGAGTTAGGACGAAAGCGAAAATCAGGATTTTTGACACAGTAGGATTCCGCATTGCCTTAATTTCTCGCGTGCAAGAACGGGAATTGCCGCGGCGGCGCAGCATCGCGGATGGGGCCGGCCTGTCATCGTCCTGACGTCTCAGGTTGGGCGCAGATGACTTCAAATCGTCACACAATCGGGGCTTGCCCTCATGGGGTGACTCAATTAGGGAGCCAAAAAGGGAGCTCCCCACATGAATATCCGACAAGCGATCACCTTTGACGACGTGCTCCTTCAGCCGGGCGCGAGTGAGGTGACACCGTCAGAAGTCGACGTCTCGACCCAGCTGACAAAATCGATTGGCCTCAATATTCCGCTCATCTCTGCCGCGATGGATACGGTGACCGAAGCGCGCCTCGCAATCGCCATGGCGCAGGCGGGTGGCATTGGCGTTATTCACCGAAACTTCTCGATTGAGGAACAAGCGGCGCAAGTGACGCAAGTGAAGAAGTTTGAAAGCGGCGTGGTGATGAACCCCGTCACCATCGCGCCTACTGCGAGCTTGGCCGAGCTAAAAGCTCTGAAAGAGCAAACTGGTTTTTCCGGCATTCCAGTGGTTGAGAACGGTAGGCTGGTCGGAATCGTGACCAATCGCGACATGCGCTTTGCGCCTGATCTTAACCAGCAAGTCGGCAGTCTAATGACCCGTGATGTGGTCACTGTGACCATGGATGTGCCGATAGAAGAGGCGCGCACATTGCTGCACAAGCACCGGATTGAACGATTGGTCATCGTCGATGCCGCTGGAAATTGTATCGGTTTGCTCACCGTCAAAGATATGGACAAGGCAGCGGTCAATCCAAACGCCGCCAAGGATGATGGCGGGCGTTTGCGGGTCGCAGCTGCCTCTACCGTTGGCGATGCAGGCTATGAGCGCACGGCCGCCCTGATAGATGCGGGCGCGGACGCCGTGATTATCGACACGGCGCATGGCCATTCAAAAGCTGTTGGTGAGGCTGTCGCGCGAGCAAAGCAGATTTCCAACGCCGTTCAAATCATCGCCGGCAATGTTGCCACGGGCGACGCCACCAAAGCGTTGATTGATGCCGGTGCAGATGCGGTCAAAGTCGGCATTGGTCCTGGGTCCATCTGCACAACGCGGATTGTCGCTGGCGTGGGCGTGCCGCAACTGACGGCGATTGAGGATTGCGCCAATGCAGCCTCCGTCTCAGGCGTTCCAATCATTGCTGATGGCGGTATTAAATTTTCGGGTGATTTTGCGAAAGCCCTCGCTGCTGGCGCCTCGACCGCAATGATGGGGTCGATGTTTGCCGGAACCGAAGAGGCGCCGGGTGAGGTCTTCTTGTATCAAGGCCGGTCATATAAAGCCTATCGCGGCATGGGTAGCCTCGGCGCGATGGCGCGCGGCTCAGCTGACCGGTATTTCCAAAAAGATGCTGCGAGCGACAAATTGGTGCCAGAAGGGATTGAAGGCCAGGTGCCATTTAAGGGCCCGATTGGTCCGATCGTCCACCAAATGGTTGGTGGATTGAGAGCAGCGATGGGCTATGTCGGCGCTCCGACTATGGATGAGCTGCACAAACGTGCTGAATTTGTTCAAATCACCGGCGCCGGCTTGCATGAGAGCCATGTCCACGATGTGCAGATGACGCGCGAGGCGCCGAATTACTCGCTGAGTCGGGGTTAGGGATCCTTCGGCTCGCGCCACATTGGTTCCATTACCGGGCTGTCTTCGCCATCGATATTGAAAATACCCATGCGCTCAAATCCGTGTGCGGCGTAGAATCCGGAATTAGCGGGATTGGAATTCTCCAAATAGACCGGTAGCCCAGCCCCGTCGCACGCCGCTAATACCGGCGCGAGTAAGCCTTTACCGACCCCTTTGCCTCTTGCGCCCTGAGTGGTGCCAATCGTGAACAGATACATATGCGGGTCTTTCGGGTGCCAATCCTGCATCAGTTGCGACAAAGCCATGCCGCGCTGAATGGCGCCTGGCGTGCCGTGGCGCAATTGTCCAAGCGCGAACTTTAACAGCCCAAAATTGCTGGGTGCGGCATTGACCCCTGGGGGCATCCACATGGTCGCGCCGCCCGCCTTGTGCAGGTAGCAAAGGCCCTGTGGCAAATACATTTCGCGCGCCATGACGCGAAACATCGAGCGAATCGAAGTGGGTTTGCCGAATACGTGCTGATTGACGGGGTCCTCGGCGAACGCTTCGCCGGTAATGTCTGCAACTGTTTTCCAGTCACGCAACTGCGCGCGGGTTAAGTCTGTGCCTGAGAGATTGATGTCCATGTGGTCGAGTTTCGGACTGTTGGGAGAGGTTGGCAAGTCCGACTAATCCCGATCAGTTCGGCGATGGTTTTCTCCGCATCAGCGGTAAACAATGAAAATCTCGGACGTTCCACCACTAGGAAATCTCGTCCCAAGCTGCAAAAAACCCATTTCCGCCGTCAAAGAAGGTTGCAAGCGAAATCACGCTTGTATATATCCGCCATTCGAACAGCGCGCTCCCTTCGTCTATCGGTTAGGACGCCAGGTTTTCAACCTGGAAAGAGGGGTTCGATTCCCCTAGGGAGTGCCACTCTTCTTCGCAATTAAGACCAAGCATACGAGAAATGGCGCTTGATTTGCGCTTAGCGCGTATTATTGCTTGTTTTGCCAATCCGGCATCTCGTCCATTCTAGACTGAGCAGTGACAACAAAACGGCGACCGAAGCTTGGTTTGAGAGTGCTGATTTTACCACGTTGAATTGAATTTATGTCTGTTCGCTGACTAAAGCTGCGTGACAGGGCCGCCCCGGATGGTTAACAAAGAGCGTAATTGGGGGTGGGCCCATGAGTAACGCGGCTGAACAGGTAGCTAAATTGAGTGCAGAGTCAGGTGTGCGCCTGATTGGTCGTGTCAAATGGTTCGACACGGTCAAGGGCTATGGGTTTGTTGTCCCTGAATCCGTTGAGGGCGTGGTCCTCAACCAAGACGTGATGCTGCATGTTTCGTGCTTGCGTGCGTTTGGTGAAAACGCGGCGGATGAAGGTGCGCGGATTGTTTGCGATATCGTTGAACGCGAACGCGGCTGGCAAGTACTGAACATTATTGAAATGGATCGGCCGAAAGCATCCGTCATGCGTGATCAAGGCGAAGCGATTGTTTTTGAACGGGTTATCGTGAAGTGGTTCAACGCCGCACAGGGCTTCGGATTCGTCAATCGTCCGAACGATCCGGCTGATATATTCGTGCACATCTCTGTGCTCCGAAAAGCTGGAATTGACGCGCTTGAGCCGGGCTCAGAACTGAATATTGTCGCCGGACGCGGGCAAAAAGGCGAGAATGTCATCGTCGTGAAAAAATAGAATTCGCCTGTGGCCATTGCTTGCCGTAGGTTAGTGGCACGGCTAGAGAAAAACCATGACTCGGATATCTCTTCTTGCGCTCGCCAGCTTCGCAGCTTTTTCAGTATCAGCACACGCAGACCCGATGGAGGTCACACCGCTGACGGTTGTAAGCGCCGATACAGTTCATGTTTTTTCGGTCGAAGTTGCGAATGACCGAGACGAAATCAGTTTTGGCTTAATGGAGCGCGAAAGCTTGGACGCGGATAAAGGCATGTTGTTCGACTTTGATCCTCCGCGCGAACCAGCCATGTATATGAAGAACACGCTGATCCCACTGGATATGATTTTCATTTCAGAGGATGGCAGCATTGAGATGATTGCGAGGAACACCGTCCCGGGGTCGTTGCGCACGATTTCGCCCGGCGTACCTGTCCGCGCGGTGCTTGAAATCAATGGCGGACAGGCCGCTGAACTTGGAATTCAGCCGGGGGATGCCGTCCAACATCCTTTGTTTGACAACGTTCCTCCCGAAACGCCCGCTGAATAATTTCATATGCGCGAGGAAGACTTACCCGCGCATCTAATTGTGCCAGACGGATTTGCCCTTTCGAAATCCCGCGGTGCGTTTTCTAATCATAATGGTCCTGTCTACGAAGCCAGTGGCGATGGTGACGTCCGAAGCGGACTGTTCGTACTGGACCGTCACTGCAACAGTATGGGCTTTCTGCATGGCGGTATGGCGAGCGCCTTCGCCGACCGGTCATTGGCGATGGCGGTTTGGGCTGCGACGAGTCGGCCTTCGGTAACTCTTAAGCTGACCCTGCATTTCCTCGAAACGGTTCGACTTCACACCTGGCTCGAAGCGCATCCGACTGTAGTCAGTTATGCGCATGACTTGGTGCATGTGAAGGCCGACATGTTGATCGATGGCGAGAAATTGGCCGCGCGTGCAGATGCGACATTCCGTTCACTGCGTCGACGGCAAAAACAGGGTTGAAACCCATAAAACCGACAGTATACCGGGAGGCCGGAGCGTGGCGCAGTCTGGTAGCGCATCTGGTTTGGGACCAGAGGGTCGTAGGTTCGAATCCTATCGCTCCGACCAGTTTCTTCCTTGGGAGATGGTCTACATGGATGCCCGTATCTACAAGCCTGCGAAGACTGCCATGCAATCTGGCCGCGGCAATTCGAAGGATTGGGTCCTAGAATTCATTTCTGAAGGTAAACGGTCCAGTGATCCTGTTATGGGCTGGACCAGTATTGACGACACGACCGGGCAAGTCCGGTTACACTTCGATAGCCGCGAACAAGCCATTGCCTATGCCAAGCGTGAAGGCCTGACGTTCGCCGTCGAAGAGCCGCGCGAAGTCAAACGCATGGTGAAGTCTTACTCCGAGAACTTCTCAGCAACCCGCAAACAGCCCTGGACACACTAAACGAAGGCCGGACCAGCACCGAAATTGCCAAGATTGGGCAGTGCTGCGGCTATTTCAGTGTCATTTAGGCCAAACCAACGTCCGAGGGGTTCGGCAAATTGTTCCACCGATGTGGTCGGTATCAGGCGACCGCTACCGGCATCCTGATCATGGCCGAGGTCATAAGGTGGCATTTCGCCATAGATTTGGCCGCCTTGCACGGCATCACCGACGACAAAATGGTGGCTCCCCCAACCATGGTCAGTGCCATCGCCATTGATGGCCAGGGTGCGTCCAAAGTCTGAAGCCGTGAACAGGGTGACGTCACTACCCAGCCCCAATTCCTGCATCGCTTGATAGAAGGCGACCACGCCCCCGTCGATTTGGCTCTGTAATCCAGGCAGGTCATCGGCTTGGTTGGAGTGTGTATCAAAGCCGCCAATCGCGACGAAGAATACCTGACGGCTGATCAGAAGCGCGTCTCGGATGGCGATCGTGTTCGCGATGGCTTGTAATTGCTGTCCGAGGAAATGGCCCGGAAATTCGGTTGTAAAAGGTTGAATGGTTTCAAACGCTTCGTTGAAAGTCTCATTCGTAATCAGAGCCGTGCGCATGGCATTGGCGACGTCGCGATCAATCAAATTGGAACTGTTATAGTCAATCGCTTCAAAGTGATTTCGAAGTTTTTGATAGATTTCCGATTGCGTTCCTGAACCGCCATCACTTTCAAAGAAATTCAGCGCGTCAATCTCTGGGGCGCCATCGAGGCCGATCTGATAGGGGCGGGCATCGGCGCCGGTCAGGAAGAGTTCATTGCCAAGGCTGGTTATGGTAGAGAACTCGCGATTGCCCGCATTGGCGCCTGCAGCCAAAACGGCGTCTGCGAAACGTCCACCCCAGCCAAATTGTGCGCCTTCAGGTTGGCTCGACATCCAAGTCGAGTGTTGATCATTATGGGAAAAGAGCCGTTTCGGTTGCGGCGCCGTCTCGTCCTCGAATTGCTGACGATTGAGCGGCTGGATGAGCGGACCCACATTGCCGACAATCGCGGCATTGCCGTCATCGAATAAGCCTTTGATTCCACTCAATTCTTCCGGCAGCGCGAATTGACGAGATCCGAAACTGGCCGCGTTGCTAGGGGCCAATGGTAATAGGCGATCGCGCGCGCGCGTCGATCCACCTTGCATATTTTCATACTGACCGAGCAAGGCGGCACGGATTTGCGCGTACTGATCGTAAGAGGCCTGATCAAATGGCAACACGGTGTCATGTCCGTCTAGTCCACCGAGCAGGAATAAGCAGACAATTGCTTTGTATCCGGACGTATTCGCTGCGCTGGCTTGGAACGCAGCCAGAGAGCTGCCGAAACCCGCGAGGGTTGCTGCACTCAAAGCACTTGCGCCGGTGAGGAATGTTCTGCGTGTCGGTTTCATCATCGCCTCCTAGCGTTGCACAGTGAAGTCGGGCGACGTCATCATCATCAAAATCGCCAAGCCCACGCGCAAAAATGGCCCGTTATAATTTGGGTCGCTTGGGTTCTCGAGCGCGATGTCTTCTAAGAAGGTGATGATGGTCGCTTTGGTGGCATCGGACGTCGTGCCAAAGGCCAATAGTAAATCAAGATGATCGACCAGCGCGGCCGGGTCATCAGCGAGCGCGAGTTCATCAGCATAATTGGGGATGAAACTGGTGGCAGAAGGATCACCGGCATTGTTCGTGGCAAACGCGAAAATGAAATACGTCATGAAGTTCGCGTAATTGCTGATCGAATTGGCATTCAGCAATTGCAATTCCGGCATGGTCAAACCCGCAGCGCCGGTTTCCGTGCCTGGTGCGACATAGCCTGGGCGATAGAAATTGAACACAGAAGGCGACTTGTACGGGGCTTGTGCCAATCCGCCGCCAAAGGTTGTATTGTAGAGCGGGAAAGTATTTTCTGGCGTGACGGTTCCGACATCGAACGCCCGGGCCCATTGAATGAACCGCAAGACGGGTTCTCTGATCTTACCGAAACTATCATCGTTACGGGCACTCACATCGCGGGCATCTGGATCGAACAAGACCGCCGCGATGGTGGCGGATAGATCGCCGCGTCGGCCATCGCCAACGATGGTCCCGTTAGGAAGCGCATATTGGCCGTCCGCGAAGGCGGCTGAAACTCGTCCAATATAGTCAGGCTCTGGGTGGCTGGTGACAAATCGTTGTATCAATTGGCGGGCCAAGAACGGTGCGGTGTTGGGGTGATCGACCAATGCGTCCAAGGCGAGGTCGATGCTTTCTGTCGGTCCGGTTCCGGCTGGTATGGTTGTTCCAAGGAAGCTTTTTTCAAGGTCCGAGTGCCATTCCGGATAGACTTCCATAGGCGAATACAATGCGTCGGCGGGGAGGGTGCGGAAGTCAAAAAAGAACTCTCCGCCTTTCAGGCTGAGCCCGGTAAATACTTTGGCCAATCCAGTGACATCGCCATTGTCATAGACTTCAACCGTGGCTCCACCATTGGTGACCAAATCACCGTCTTGTTCCAACTCTACCAATCCGATGGAGAAAAGTTGCATAACCTCACGGGCGTAGTTTTCATCGGGCATGCGGCCCGTGGTCGGATCGCCTTTGATGTTTTGAAGATAGGTGAGGTAGACACCCATAGCGGGCGAATAAGTGACCTCTTCCAGCAGGTCGCGGTAATTTCCAAAAGCGTTGCGAACCAAAATATCCTGATAGTGCGCAACCGTGCTCGGGGTTTGAAACAAGAAACTGTTTTCGGTGTGCGAAATCACGACGATTTGCGAGAGTGCGAAGGCCATGCGCTGACGCAGCTGATCGTCGCCTTCAATTGCATTTATCCAAAATGAAAACGTCGGCGTGTTGTTAGCTTCGAAAGTGAATTCCCCGTCGGCATTCCGCGCATCTGGATCCGAGAGTTCGGCCAAAACATAATCGAGGTTGAGGCTAGGGGCCTTGTTGAACTCTCCGATCAACCAGTCTGATGGCGATGAGCCTGAAAGCTGCGAGATATCGGCAGACGTCGGGCCAAAAGTCGCCTGAGTCAGAAACAGCGCGGTCGATTCAGCCGTCTCAAACGCAGTGCTTGCTGGAGGCGGCGGAGGCGGAGGTGGTGGTGGCGGAGGCGGAGGAGGTGATGTCCCGACACCGCCGGGGACGGTGCCGCCATTGCCGCTGCCTCCACCGCCACCACAGGCCGACAAGCCGAGCAGCAGAGCCAGTGCTGCGCTTTGAGCGAATAGTGCTAGTTTGCGTGGTCGCATCCCGTCCTCCCCGGTCCTTCATCGAAAGTGTCGCTGCAATTCTTTAATGAATTGAGTTTGCTCACGTGAAGATTTGGTCCCTGATATGACAAAGGTTTAACGCTGATGGCGCCAAGTTCCGTCGGTTTTTTCTATCAGATGCAATGAGATATCGATTTGGATGCAGTCGCGAAGCACATTTCTCGACTTTAACTTTCCCTGCTTTCGGATTAAGGCAGGCCCTCTAACGGCCCCTTAGCTCAGTTGGATAGAGCACCCGACTTCTAATCGGACGGTCGCAGGTTCGAATCCTGCAGGGGTCGCCATTGGGGATTGGATTACCGGTCGGACCTGCTTATTCACTTGGACGCGGCGTTGAGCCGATGAGCATGGCCCGAACATCCCCCTGCGTCTGAAAGCTCAAAAAGAGCAGATAAGCCGCCAGAAATAGGATCCCACCCGTCGCTGCTGGAATCGCCAAAAGCCATCCCAATGCGGAGAAATTATTCCTCCAGACGCACCAAATCGCTGAAATCAGTAAGAAGCCGGTAAAGTCAAAATTGAACTGACCTTGCCAGCTCATCGCCTGAATTTCGGCAAAGAATGGTGGGATCAAATTCCACCCATGTGCCGTGCCGACCATCAGAGTGTAGACGAGTAAGGCAATGAACAAGGCGGCCAAAAAGATACGAAACAGAGTCATGCTGAAGCCTCTCGAGTTGAATGCGGGGTATCGGATGCTCGGCGCCACAAAGGGCCGACGCCGATGAACAGGATGATCGTGTTGAACAACGCATTAGACGGATTGCCCGACGCCACGGACCCCGCGCAATCCAATATGAACCATGACAGAATGCCGAGAAGTACGGTCTTTCGGACACCTTCCGGCGCCGCCTCGTAAACCCATTCGGATAAGCACCAAATCGTGACGCCCCATCCGAGCAAGAATCCGCCCGCTAGAGCTGATAAAAATCTTGTGTCGGGAGACTCAAACGTCGTTGCGCCATCGACTGGCCAACTCAGCAGATCGAGCGTCCACCGAGCGGGTTCCACTGTTTCTAGCATCGTCCCCAGGAAAAAGATTGGCCCGAATGAGCCGACAATAAAGGCTGTCACCTTCAGCCAGCGTTTATGAAATGACTGGGACATGATCCGTCCTCCTTCGACTTGTGTCATGGAGAATGATCCTCGGGCGCATCAAATCAATTACCTCAGAGGTAAATGACGGATCGCAAGCGTTACGGTAATAGGCAATCTATGACGCAATTTGCAGAAACTCTGAAAAGTTGGCGGAAGGTCCGCCGTTACAGTCAATTAGATCTTGCTGGAGAGGCAGAAATCTCATCCCGGCACCTCTCTTTCTTGGAAACCGGGCGGGCTAATCCGAGCCGGGAAATGGTCGCGCGGCTGGGTGATGCTTTGAGTTTGCCATTGGCGGTACGCAATCAAATGCTGACCCAAGCGGGTTTCGCAGTGCGTTACTCAAAGCGCGACTGGGATACGGAAGAGATGGCCCCGATCCGATCGGCCGTCACCTATATGCTCAAGCAACATACACCTTACCCGGCCATCGCGATTGATCGATACTGGACCATTCTGCAAATGAATCAGCCTGCTCAGCAGATCTTTGCCCTGATCGGAGCCGCTGAAGGCGTCAGTCTGATCGACATCTTGTTAGATCCCAACGTTCAGGGTTTAATCGAAAACTGGCCGGAAGTTGCGCATCATTCTGCCCATAGATTACGTACAGAAAGCGCCGCCCTGGGCGGGGATCCGAAATTGGAGGAGGCGATAGTCGCTCTGTCTCGAACGCCGTTCCCAAAAGTTACGCCGCCCGGTCCAGTGGTCCCATCGGTTTATCGCGCCGGGGATTTGCGATTATCCATGTTCACAACAATAGCTCAGTTCGGAACGCCAGAAGATTTGGCCTTGGACGACCTTAAGATTGAACTCTTCTTTCCAAGCGATGAGGCGACGGATGCCGTACTGCGGGCGATGAACTAGAATGATAAACTCTGCGATGCCGCCGCTGCCCAATGTTTTAGTTGACTTTGCAATCATCGTCACATAGACGGCCCGTCCCATGTTTAGACGACCCACCGATATGACGCTCCGACAGAGCGATGCGCCGCGAGAGCGCGCCTAGAAGACGCTCCCGTCTTCTAGTGGTCTAAGCTGCCAGCCTTTCAAGTTGTGCGACGCCGGTTCGAATCCGGTCGGGAGTACCATCAGGGTCATTCGTCTATGTGGTTAAGGTACTGGATTGTCGATCCAGAGAAAGCGGTTCAAGTCCGCTATGACCCGCCAGCTACAGCTTCAGAGCGAGCGCGCATTCCAGCTCATGGGGTGTAGTTCAGTTGGAAGAACATCCGGCTTTGATCCGGAAGGTCGCTGGTTCGAGCCCAGCTGCCCCAACCAATATTACAATCAATTGGCTTTTTGCTTGATTTCAAACACTATTTTTTCGGACGCCCAAAGCATCAGTTGCGAGTGATGGTCTTTATTGGCAACGTGTCTCCTTCAAGCGATTCCTTGCGCTCATTCAGGGAGGGGACAGATGACGAATGATGTTTTTCTTAGCTACCGGCGGACCGATCAAGCGCTCGCACAAAACCTAGTCGAAGCTTTGCAGCGTGAGGGCGTGCGAGTCTGGTGGGATCAAATGATCGAAGGCGGCGAAGATTGGCGCGAAGCGATTGTGGAGAACCTGACCGCGGCGCGATCATTGGTGATTTTATTCTCAGAAGAATGCAATACGTCGAAACAGCTCAAAAAGGAGCTTTCGATCGCGGACGGTTTGGACAAAGAAGTGATCCCGGTTCTGATTGAGGACACTAAACCAAAAGGCCACTATTTATATGAGCTTTCAGCCAGAAATTGGCTGCGCGTCTTCCCCAATCCAGAAACCAAAATGGACGAATTGGCGGGGCGCTTAGCATTCGAGTTGCGGACACCAAATGGGCCAGGTGGGGCGTCGGTTGGCGCCACTGGATCTGTGCCTTTGAGCCAACCAACCGCGCCCACGTCGATGCGGCCCGTCTCAGTCGCTGCACAAGCTCAACAGCCAACAATCCCGGCCGAAACGGTCGAGAAACTGGTTGAAGCCAGCGAAAAACTCGAAGCTTCAACCAAGGACCGGCGCGACTTCATGCCGTTCAAATGGTACGAGGTGCTGATTGCTGTCATCATGGGCGCGCTGAGCGTTGCGGGTGGGGTTGATTACGAAACTGGCGAAATCACCACCGGGTCCTTCGTGTTAGACTTTTTCGGAACGATGTTCATGGTCTTGCTGATCATCGCCATGCTGGTGTTTCCATTCCGGTTTTATTTTCGTCGTAGACGGGTCTGGCGCGCGGTGCGCTATTACGCCATTAGCATCTTCATTCTAGCGGTCGCGCTCGGGATTGTGTTCGGCATTCACCCAGACTTGATGGACGAGACCATGGGGGCAAGCGAGAACTTGGCGACGATGCTGGCCGGATCGATTTTCGTTTTTGGCTTCTTTGGTCTGCTCGCATTCAGCACCTATGGCTTGATGCATTTCCAACGCAATCGGCGCAGCTTTAATCGGCACGTCGAGACACTATAGGAATTATGGCGGCGTTCGTAGACGAGGTCATCGCGCAACTCCGAAGATTGCGCAGCAAAAATCCCGATGACGTCTCAAATGTCCGATTGGTTCCTGTCGAGCAAGTCTTGGGTGTTTCCACAGGAGACCTTCGCGAGCTTGCAAAGAAAATCGGGCCGGATGCCGACCGCGCAGCAACGCTTTGGCGGGAACCATATTTAGAGACGAAAGCCTTAGCGATACTGCTGTTGCCGGTAAAAGCCGCAGAGCCGGATTTGATCGCGAGCTGGGTCACCGAGATCCAAGACTGGAGCACGTGCGATCTGTTTGCGAAATCCATTATGGCGCCCCGCGCTGATGCCATCGATTGGGCATTGAAATGGACAACAAGCACGGATCTATACACCCGGCGCGCAGGACTTGCCGTGATCGCCAATTACTGCATGCGGGCGGTTAAGTTCGACGCCGACGCATCCGCTACGATCCTGTCGATCATCGCGAATGTCGCGGGGGATGAACGCGATCACGTGCGCCAAGCAAGCTGTTGGGCATTGAGAGAATTTGGCAAGAGCAATACTGAAAGCCATGAGCAGGCTTGTTTGTTGGCGTTGGATCTCATCGAGATGGGCGACTCAACAAAAGCTTGGGTGGGAAGGTGCGCGTATCGCGAATTGGAAACCCTGATAAAAGTGCCTGAACGTCGTCGGCTGATCTCGCGAACTTCGAAAACAGCGCAGAAATATACGAACTGAGTGAGGGGGTGCCGTCGGGAGTACGATTGCCTCAGACCTCGATCAACCCATCTCAGACAGAACGAACGGAGGAAAACACCCATGCCGAACAATCAATCCTGGTATCTACGCAAGCGCCCGACGGGCGAAGTGGCCGAAGGGGATTTAGAACTTGTAACGGAAATCATGCCGGACCTTGCTGATGGCATGGTGCGCGTTCGGACCATCTACCTCTCGCTCGATCCAACCAACCGTATCTGGATGAGCGATATGGATGCGTATCTCCCCCCCGTTGAATTGAACACGCCGATGCGTGGTGGCTCCATTGGGGTTGTAGAAGAAAGCAATTTTGCTGACATCCCGATTGGCAGTATCGTCAATACCGGGCTTGCGACATGGGCGCTCTATAATGACCTACCCGGGATGGCGGTGAACGTATTGCCAGTTATCCCTGGCGTCCCATTGACCGCTTATATGGGGCCCTTAGGCGCGACCGGCATGACCGCTTATTTCGGGTTGATGGATATTGGGCGCCCGAAGGTCGGTGACACACTCGTGGTCTCCGCCGCCGCGGGCGCGGTAGGGTCTATGGTCGGCCAGATCGGTAAGATACAAGGCTGCCGTGTGGTCGGAATCGCAGGCTCGGATCAGAAGTGTCGCTGGCTAACAGAGGTTGCCGGTTTTGACGCTGCGATCAACTACAAGACCGAGAATGTCGGTGCGGCTCTCGATCGACATTGTCCTGATGGCATTGATATCAATTTTGAGAATGTCGGCGGCGAAATCATGGAAGCCGTGATTGGGCGACTGAATGATTTCTCTCGCATGCCCCTTTGCGGATTGATTTCGACGTACAACGCAGATCCTGAGGCGAATACGGGACCAAAGAATTTTGAGAATCTGCTAATGCGCCGCACGAAAGTGCAGGGCTTCATCATCATTGATTACTTAGACCGGTTCATGGAAGGCGCTGCAGCTATGGGCGGATGGCTGATGGAAGGCAAAATCAAATACGAGACGGATGTGGTTGAAGGGCTCGAGAATGCGCCGGCAGCGCTTGGCCGCCTATTCACCGGCGCCAATCTGGGCAAGCTGGTCGTCAAAGTGAGCGAACCGCCAAGCTAAGCTGGTGCTCTGCACCTCTTGCAGTTGCATTTGTAACATTTTTGCTAGCGCGGAGGAGTCCGTGCTTGACCGTCCGCGCACCTCCTCTAAGTGCAGATCCATGCTCAATGCCGAAACAGGAGTCGCCATGCTGCGCCGCGCCTTCACCACTCTCGCTGTTCTATCTCTATTTGCCACTGCGCCGATCATGGCGGAGCCCGTGGGCTATTTCCAAGTCGACGGCGTGACCTATGATGAAAGCATCCCAGCCTTTGAAGAGCAGGTCGGTTACGGAATTGGCGATCGGCCGGTTCGGTTCAGCGACATGATTGTCTATTTGCAAGACTTGGCTGAGCGTTCGGATCGGATCACCGTTGAAACAATTGGCTATTCTCATGAACGCCGCCCGATTTTGACATTCACAGTCACCAGTCCGGCGAACCATGCCAATCTGGAGACAATTCGCGAGACACATCTTGCGCGATTAGAAGGTCGGGCAGAGGCGGATGCAGCGCCGATGATCTTGTGGATAAATTTCGGCGTTCACGGCGCCGAAACCTCTTCCATGGATGCGGCCATTCCATTGCTCTACCACTATGCGGCCGGGGAAGGGGCGGAGATCGAATCTCAACTTAACGATGCGGTGATGATTTTTACTGTCGTTTTCAACCCTGATGGGCATGCCCGACGGATCGATCATGTCGAGACGTTTTGGTCTTACGCGGAGAACACGGATTTAAGCGATGCGGCCCACAATATGTGGATCGAAGCTCGCACCAACCATTATTGGTTCGACCTAAACCGGCAATGGCTTCTCTTAACGCAGCCGGAAAGCCAAGCCTGGATAAAGGAGTGGCATAAATGGAAGCCAATGGTTTCTGCCGATTATCACGAGATGGGATCGGCCGGTCCGTACTATTTCCACCCAGGTGAAGAGCTTCGGCGTAATCCGCTTATTCCCGAACGAGCCCGCGAGCTCACCAAGGGAATTGGTGAGCGACACGCCGCGTTCTTAGACAGCGAAGCGCGTTTGTACTGGACCGAACAGGGCTTCGACAATTTCTATATCGGGAAAGGTTCGACCTACCCGCAGATCAATGGCTCGCTCGGCATTCTTTTCGAAGCTGGGGCCGCCCGCGGTGGTGCGGTTCAAACCGAACGTGGATTGGTAGAGACGGCCGACAATGTGCGAACGCAGTTTCGAACCGCGCTGACCACCATTAAGGGTTCGCTGGATTTGCGCTCTGAAATTACCGCCTATCAGCGGGATTTCTTCGCTGAAAATGCGCGCCAAGCTGAACAGAGCGGACAGGGCGGATGGGTGTTTACCGCGCAAGGCGATCCCGAACGCGCCGCGCGATTTGTTCGTCTGTTGCGGATGCACGATATTGATGTGCGTCCCCTGACCGCGAGTCTGACGATTGAAGCGCGCACCTATCCGGCGCGTGCGAGCTATTACGTGCCAACCGCGCAGATCAATAACCGCATGGTGCGCGGCATTTTTGAACGGTTCACCGAGTTTGAAGAGAACATCTTCTATGATGTCTCGGGGTGGACGCTGCCACTGGCCTATGACTTGGATTATGCACCCGTCAGCAGCCGTGCCGCGCGGGCAGTATCTGTGGGCAATCTTGCAGATGGGGCATTCCAATCCGCTCCCGTCCCAGACCGCGCGCCCTATGGCTATGTGTTTGATTGGTCGCATTCCTACGCGCCGCGCGCGCTCAACCGGATACTGGCTGCCGATCTATTGGTACGGGCAACAATGGAAGAGACGACCGTCAGAACGACGACAGGAAATGTCGATCTCGGCCGCGGCGCGATCTTTGTGCCTTTGGATCGCCAAGACGCTTCGCGCGATGACATCCACGCTGTCATGGAAAGCATTGCTGCTGAAGATGGCGTGCCCGTATTCGCGGCCACGTCAGGTCTCACCCCCGTGAGCGGGCGCGACCTTGGCGCGAATAGAACATTCCGGGCCTTGAAAGCGCCTCGCATCGTTTTGGCATATGATGGCGGCTTAGCCCGATATGATGTGGGTGAGGTATGGTGGACGCTGGATTATCGTCACCGCATGCCCGTGACCTTGGTGCACAAAAACCGACTCGGCGATTTGGACTGGGATGAATATACGCATTTGATCCTCGCCGGTAGTTTGCCTGCGCCTGGGGGAGAGCAACCGCCAGTATTGGACGAAGGAATGACCGATGCCGTTCTCAGCTGGGTCGAGAAGGGCGGTACACTTGTCGCGCTGCGCGATGCAGCTCTGTGGGCGCAGGGCGCCATTGAGAACCGCGAAGCAGCGATGGACAATGAGGGCGAAGATGGCGTGTCCCAGCCCGCAAGTGAAGACGCACCTGAATCGAATACCCCGCCAGAGCGATTGAACTTCTCCGAGATGAATTTGCGCGATGCAGAACATATCATTGGCGGCGCTATCTTCGCGGCCGATTTAGATACAAGCCATCCCATAGGTTTTGGATTCTCTGACCGCGATTTACCGGTTCATCGCAACGTGAGCTTCACGCTCGAGCGCCCGGAAGACAATCCGTATGCAATTCCGGTCCAGTATGCCGACGATCCGTTGCTGACCGGCTACGCGTCAGAACGGCGACAAGAAGAGATTGGTGGAAGTCCATCCGTGGTGGCAGAGCGCATGGGCGGCGGGGCCGTGGTTTTGATGGCCGATAACCCAGTCTTTCGAGGGACTTATCCAGGGTCAGAGAAATTGTTGATGAATGCCATTTTCTTTTCTGATTTGATCGATCGTCCACGTGGCGACTATGCGGGCGATGAGTGATAGCAGAGGAGATCACCTTAGCTGTAGCGCTTTTCGTGTCGCCTGATGGGCCGAGCGCTAAATCAATCCTCGCTCAACCAAAACCTGTTGGATCTCGTCCAAAATGGATGGGTCATCGATGGTCGCCGGCATACTCCAAGGTTCGCTATCAATAATCTTGCGTATTGTCCCGCGTAGGATTTTACCCGACCGCGTTTTTGGTAGACGTTCGACGTTCATGACGGTTTTGAGGGCCGCGACGGCGCCTAATTTGTCACGGACGAGCTGCACACATTCAGCCTCTATATTCCCAACGCTGTTATGAGCGCCGTCTTTGACGATGACGAAACCGATTGGAATTTGTCCTTTAAGTTTGTCGGCGACTCCAATCACCGCACATTCGGCCACGTCGCTGTGTCCGGCGATGATTTCTTCCATCCCGCCTGTCGATAATCGATGCCCCGCGACATTAATTATGTCATCGGTTCTCGCCATGATTGAGATATAGCCATCCTCGTCGATGAAGCCCGCATCAGCCGTCTCGTAAAATCCAGGGAACGTCGTCAAGTAACTGTCTCGGAACCGGTCATCCTTGTTCCATAAGGTTGGCAGACATCCGGGAGGGAGGGGGAGTTTTATGCAGATGTTTCCAAGTTCACCGGCGGACAGTGAGTCTCCGGCATCATTGAGGATTTGCACATCATAGCCCGGAATTGAGACGCTTGGTGAGCCATACTTTACGGGCAGGTTTTCGACGCCCATGGGGTTTGCTGCAATTGGCCACCCGGTTTCGGTTTGCCACCAATTGTCAATCACGGGGACATTGAGCAGGCTTTCGGCCCATTGAATTGTATCCGGGTCTGCGCGTTCGCCAGCGAGAAACAATGTGCGAAGCGATGACGTGTCATACATTGTCAGCTGTTTACCGTCGGCGTCTTCCTTCTTTATCGCCCTTAAGGCTGTGGGCGCGGTGAACAGCGTTGAGACCTTATACTCTTCGATGATCCGCCAGAATGCGCCCGCGTCTGGGGTGCCTACCGGCTTACCTTCAAACAAGACCGTCGCGCATCCGTGAAGAAGGGGCCCATAAACGATGTAGCTATGGCCAACCACCCATCCCACATCGGATGCGGCCCAATACACTTCGCCAGGTTTGGTATTGTAGATGTTTTTCATACTCCATTTTAGCGCCACCATGTGGCCGCCATTGTCGCGCACGACCCCCTTTGGCTCACCCGTCGTTCCGGATGTGTATAGAATATAGAGAGGGTCTGTTGCGGCGACGGGCGCACAAGGTACGATCGATTTAGTATCCGCGTCTTCCAGGAATTCCGTCCAAGTTAAATCATGCTCTTGGCTGAGATCGGCAGGCTGTTGGGGGCGTTGGTAAATGACGCAGGCATCGGGCTTATGGTCCGAAAGAGCGATCGCGGCGTCCAATAAGGGCTTGTAGGAAACCACCCGGTTCGGCTCAATCCCACAAGACGCGCTCAGAATGACTTTCGGTTTCGCGTCATCAATTCGTGTCGCCAACTCCTTCGCCGCAAAGCCGCCAAACACGACAGAATGAATAGCGCCAATCCGGGCGCATGCGAGCATCGCAAACGCAGCTTGCGGAATCATCGGCATATAAATGATGACTCGATCACCTTTACCGACACCCAGATTCGCTAAGCCCGCGGCGACGTTGGAGACTTGTTTCTGCAGATCTCTGTACGAGTAAGAAGTCTTCTGATCGGTAACCGGGCTATCATAGATCAGTGCAACTTGATCTGCGCGCCCATTATCAACATGGCGATCAACACAATTGAAACACGTATTGCACGTCGCTCCGACGAACCAACGCCCGTATACACCGGCACTTGGATCGAAGACCTGATCAGCATCTTTGATCCAATCGATTTGGGTTGCGGCATCCCGCCAGAACGCTTCAGGATCGTCTTGCCAAGATTTGTAAGCAGCGCGGTAGGTTTGGTGCATTAGTCATTCTTCTCAAAATCAGGAAACCGACAATCTTCTAGTACGCATATTCCCAAAGCGCGATGCAACCTTGAATCGCGGATTCGGTCTCGCGTGCCTGATTGCCGGACCACAAAAATCTTTGATAGGGTCGCGGATGATGGCTGAGTATGGGAAGGTTAAAACATGAAGCACCATATTATGATTGCGCTTGGTTTGCTGATGGCTGCGGTGTTTAGCTTTCGTCTGGCCAATGCCATATCGGTGCCGGGTTGGGGCATTGCCGAGCTCTATCTTGCGGGCGGTATCGTGATCGCGTCGACCCTGATTTATCTAGGGTTGAAAGAGCGCCGAGTCGCGCGTGAGGCCCTGAAAGATAAACAGCCATAGAGAAATTTCGATCTCTACAATGCGAACCTGTGAGCCGCGATGATTCTGCGATACAGGTACGGTCAAAATAATATCAGGGAGGGCAAAATCGTGTCCGATAACAATCAAACAGACGCGAAAGGCTATTGGAGCGCCACAGTCCGCCTCACACTTAGTTTGCTCGCCGTCTGGTTCGTCGTCTCATTTGGGGCCGGCATTCTGTTTCGAGATTTCTTAGATCAGTTTGCGATCGGCGGCGCGCCGCTCGGCTTTTGGTTTGCGCAGCAAGGCTCCATCTATGTCTTTGTAGCGCTGATATTCTATTATTGTTGGGCCATGGCGCGGCTTGAACGCAAATTCGGCGTGAAAGGATAGGGTGATGGATTGGACCCTGTTTTTCGTCGTCACGACATTTGCGCTCTATATCGGAATCGCGATTTGGGCGCGTGCCGGTTCCACTGATGATTTCTACGTCGCAGGTCACGATGTTCACCCGACCGTAAATGGCATGGCAACGGCAGCCGATTGGATGTCGGCGGCGTCATTCTTGTCGATGGCGGGCTTGATTGCGTTTCTTGGATATGGCGGTTCAGTCTATTTAATGGGATGGACCGGCGGCTATGTGTTGCTCGCGGTCTTACTCGCGCCATTCTTACGCGAGTTCGGCAAGTTTACTGTCCCCGATTTCGTTGGTGATCGCTACTATTCAGACATCGCCCGGATCATCGCAGTGATCTGCGCGCTCTTCGTCTCTTTCACTTACATTGCCGGACAGATGAAAGGCGTTGGTGTGGCCTTCTCCGGCTTCCTCGGCGTCGATTTCAATATCGGGATCATCATCGGCATGGTGATTGTGTTCTTCTATGCCGTGCTCGGCGGCATGAAAGGCGTGACCTATACGCAAGTCGCGCAATATTGCGTGCTCATTTTCGCCTATACCGTTCCAGCGATCTTCATGTCTCTGATCATTACCGGCAACCCGATCCCACAGCTTGGCTTTATCGGTAACGCTGCAGGCGAAGACATTTCGATGTTGCAGAAGCTGAATGGCGTTGTCACCGATCTTGGCTTCCAGGAATACACTCAGACCGACAAGTCGATGTTTGATGTATTTGCGATTACCGGCGCGCTGATGTTCGGAACCGCCGGTCTGCCGCACGTGATCATTCGATTCTTCACAGTGCCAAGCGCGAAAGCTGCGCGTCTATCGGCAGGCTGGGCGCTGATCTTTATTGCTGCACTGTACACGACGGCCCCCGCGGTTGGTGCTTTTGCGCGGATCAACTTCATCGATACGGTCAACGAAGCCACTTATATTCAGGATGGGGAAGACTATGAGGCCCGCGCCGCAGAGATTGAGGCGGCTGGCGGAAAGCCTGTGCCGACCTGGTACAAGACCTGGGAGAGAACCGGTCTGCTTGAGTATGAAGATAAGAATGGCGATGGCATCATGCAGTATCGCGGGCCAAATACGCCGGATGGGATTGCGAATGAAGTCAATCCGAACAATGACATCTTCGTACTCGCCAATCCGCAAATTGCACAGCTACCGGCTTGGGTCATCGGGCTTGTCGTCGCTGGCGGTCTCGCAGCGGCGTTATCCACGGCTGCGGGATTGCTGATGGTCATATCGTCAGCTGTGAGCCACGATCTTTGCCGTCGAACATTCTTCAAAGACATGGATGATAAGACCGAACTTCGCGTCGCCCGTGGCGCCGCAGCTGGCGCAGTGGTCGCCGCAGGATTGCTCGGCATCTTCTCCGCCCAACTCGGCTTTGTCGCACAGGTCGTCGCGTTTGCCTTTGGCTTGGCCTCAGCGTCTTTGTTTCCGGTTATCTTTCTGGGTATTTTCTGGAAGCGAATGAACAAAGAAGGGGCCATCGTCGCTATGTTGTTCGGCTTGGTTTCAACCTTTGCTTACATCGTCTACTTCAAGTTCGGGGGCGGCACGGCGGATCAATACTTGTTTGGTGTCTCGCCGGAAGGCATCGGATTTGTCTTCATGTGGGTATCGATCGGCCTCGGAATCGTAATCTCGTCGGCAACTGACGCGCCGCCGCAGGATATTCAAGATTTGGTGGAAGACATCCGGGTCCCTGGAACAAGGCAATCGCATGGTATAGCCGATGCGGGCATGCCCCCGGCTGAGCCATCGGCTTAAGTAAGAGCAATGAGGGCGATCTGAAATGGTTGTCCTCAGTGCAACCGGACCCGAACAATTTGGCAGAATAAAATGGTGCCGCGAGGGAGAATTGAACTCCCGACCTCATCATTACCAATGATGCGCTCTACCACTGAGCTACCGCGGCCTTTTGTGTTGCCGGGGATTAGCCTAAGCTAGAAGCGATGAAAAGAGAGTTTGTGGACAAAGACTGCAATCATGGCCGACAAGACTAAGACACCAGAGCGCGAAGATCGGTTGAAAGCCGCCCTACGGGATAATTTGAAACGCCGCAAAGCCGCCTCGCGAAAGGCCAAGGCTGACGACAAACCGAAAACCGATTCGGCTTGAGGCATTTGGTCTAGCGACGACCGCCAAACAACATATCCGCGAACGTGCGAGCTGTGGCCGAAGCGATTTGAATCGTCGTCGGCTTCTGGCGATGGCTCCAACGAGAAAAATGCGCACAATTTGATTCGGTGAGGCTATAGCTGCGCCCCTTTGCACGACGGGCGCGGTTCTCTGCAATGGCGCCGCTCAGAGGATCGGTGCGCTCGCACAAGCGAATGCGTTTCCCATTCGAAAACGCACTCAGGCTCTGCTCAATGACGCCGCCATGTTTTCGCGAGTTCGAAATGACGGTGCCTTGCGCGGTGACGACGCCATAGTGCGAAAGCCCGATCCCGAAGGGAATCGCGATCACATCGCCCGGTTCATATTCATGAAATTTATCAGCCATATCTCGATACATATCGATATTCGATAAAATGTCAAACTCTGTTAAGACCTTGCTGCGGTCCTGCCGCAATTGCGCCTTTCGTTCGCCGTTGGCGTCGCTATAGAAGCGGGGCATGGACAGTTTGAAAATTACCGGCGGGCACACGCTTAACGGCACAATCCCGGTTTCCGGCGCTAAAAATTCCGCCCTAAAACTTATGGCCGCGTGCCTGCTGACGCGTGAGCCTTTGACGCTGACCAATATGCCGAATTTAGCAGATACTCGCTTCTTCAGTCAGCTGCTCACAAGCCTCGGCGTTGAGGTCTATTGGCCAAAAGGCGATAGCGAATGCCGGCTCAACGCGGCTGAGTTAACGTCGACCATCGCGCCTTATGATCAAGTCCGTAAGATGCGCGCGAGCTTTAACGTGCTTGGCCCGATGTTGGCGCGAGAAGGCCATGCCACGGTTTCATTACCAGGTGGATGCGCCATTGGCGCGCGTCCCGTCGATTTGCACCTTAAGGCGCTGGAGGCGATGGGCGCTGATCTGAAAGTCGAAGCCGGATATGTCAAAGCCGCGGCGATTCATGGCCTCCAAGGGGCCAAAATTGTCTTTCCATTCACCACGGTCGGTGCGACCGAGCATGCGATGTTGGCCGCCACATTGGCAAAGGGAACAACGACTCTCGAGAACGCCGCGCGAGAGCCCGAAATGGTCGACCTGGCAGATTGTTTGAACGAGATGGGCGCGAAGATTACCGGTGCCGGCACATCGGTTATACGGATTGAGGGCGTCGAGTCTTTGTCCGGCGCGCAACACGCTGTTATGGCCGACCGCATAGAAACTGGGACTTACGCCATGGCCGCTGCGGCCGCGGGCGGAGATGTGACGCTCGAAGGCGCGCCCGTTGTTGCGCTTGGCGCAATGATAGATGCTATGCAGCGTTGCGGTGTCACCGTGGATGCAGATGAAGCAAAATCGACCATTCGCATCCGGCGCAATGGCTCATCACTCAAAGCGATCAATATCGATACGCAACCACACCCCGGCTTTCCAACTGACTTGCAAGCACAATTCATGGCGCTCATGTCGATCGCGGACGGGACCAGCGTGATCCGCGAAAACATTTTTGAGAATCGCTTCATGCACGCACCCGAATTGTCGCGTTTGGGGGCTGACATTCAAGTGCGTGGCAAAGAGGCAATTGTACGCGGCGTCGACCAATTGCGTGGCGCGCCAGTGATGGCAACGGACTTGCGCGCCTCTGTCTCACTGGTCATCGCTGGACTCGCCGCCGAAGGTGAGACACAGGTGAATCGAATCTATCATTTGGATCGTGGGTTTGAGCGCTTGGAAGAAAAGCTCTCAGCCTGCGGTGCCAAAATACAACGAGTTGACGGCGACTAGAGGGTTTCATGGCTGAGGGCAGGGCTTTGCGTTTGATCGCGGAAGATGCGGCTGATTTGGAAGTGATTTCCAGCGCCGTTCAAGATGCTGTTTTGAAAGCGGAAAACCTGAAATACGACCGCAAACGCCGTCGGTTCACGCTCGAACTTAATCGCTTCCAATGGGAAGACTCCAAGACGAAGAAGGGGCCACAAACACGCGTAAGAGCGCTTTTGGCGTTTGACGGCGTGTTGGGGGTGAAAACCCGGGCGGTGACCAAGGCTGATCCGGACCTGGTCTTTTCGGTTCTGACTTTGTCATTCGCCCCTGCCGACGAACCGCCTGGCGGTAAAATTTCCATTCTGTTTGCGGGCGATGGAGAACTGGTGCTTGACGTGGAAACCATTGACGCCACTTTGCTCGACAGCGCGTATGAATGGACGACCCGGCACCGCCCGGATCATGACAAGAAACGGCGATAGCCATGGCCCGCACATTTGACGCCCGAAAACCGGGTTTTGAGTCTGATTTTTCAGCCTTCTTGGACGAACCCCGCGGCGCCGTTGAGGACGTCGCGCAGACCGTTCGCGATGTTATTGATGATGTCCGTGGCAATGGCGGCGAAGCGGTCGCGCGCTATACCGCACAATTCGATCAATTGGTGCTCGATCCGACCACGCTGCAATCGGATAATGTAGATCTGCCTCGGCTGGCGCATGCGTGCCCGGAAGACTTGAAAGCGGCTGTTGATTTCGCCGCGGGTCGGATCGCAGCTTATCACGAGAAACAGCGCCCGGCGGACCACCAGTTCACGGATGATGCAGGGGTGCAACTCGGGTGGCGGTGGACGGCACTCGACAGTGTTGGAGTTTACGTTCCGGGCGGGCTCGCCTCTTATCCAAGTTCAGTTCTGATGAATGCGGTGCCCGCGAAAATCGCCGGTGTAGATCGGGTGGTCATGGTGGCGCCCGCGCCGAAAGGTCAGCTCGCGCCAGCTGTTGCTTACGCCGCTCTGAAGTCTGGGGTCGACGAGTATTATCCGATTGGCGGCGCTCAAGCTGTGGCGGCATTGGCATTCGGAGCAGGGCGGTTGAAACCTGTGGATAAAATCGTTGGTCCTGGAAACGCTTATGTGGCCGAAGCCAAGCGACAAGTTTTCGGGCAAGTCGGCATTGATACAATTGCTGGTCCCTCAGAAATCCTTGTAATTGCCGACGAAACGGCCAATCCAAGCTGGATCGCCGCCGATTTGCTCAGTCAATCCGAACACGATACCAGCTCGCAATCCATCCTCATCACGACGAGCGAAGCTGTGGCTAAGTCTGTGGATGAGGCTGTGGAGAACCAGTTGAATTCGCTCACAACAGAAGCGCGTGCGAGACAAGCTTGGGACACGCATGGGGCATTTATCCTGACCGAAGGGTTAGAACAGGCCGCGGACGTCGCGAATCAGATTGCGGCGGAGCATCTAGAATTGGCGATTGCTGAACCAGAGGCGCTATTGCCCGCGATCAAACATGCAGGCGCGGTGTTTTTAGGGCACCACACACCAGAAGCTTTGGGCGACTATGTCACTGGTTCTAATCATGTTTTGCCTACGAGCCGCGCCGCGCGGTTCAGTTCTGGGCTTGGTTTGAATGACTTTCTAAAAAGAATGAGTGTACAAAAGGCCGGACCGGACGGATTCGCCGCGTTAGCACCAGCAGCGTTACGCCTCGCGGAGGCTGAAGGGCTGCCTGCACATGCGCGGTCTGTATCTATTCGAACGAACAAGAGCTAAGGCGCGAAAGACATAATGGCCGAACATCGACTGGTCAGCGTGGATATTGATGACGATACGCTCGCCGCGTCCGGTCCAGACGCGGAGCATGAGCGACGCGTGGCTATTTTCGATCTCTTGGAAGAAAACCGGTTCGAGGTCGAAGGTAAGGATGACGGGCCGTATGCTCTGAAACTTTCGATGCAGGAACGCAAATTGGTGTTCGAAATTCGCACCGAAGCCGGTGATCCCGTGCACATATTCTTGCTTTCGATGACCCCGTTTCGGGGGGTCATTAGAGACTATTTCATGATTTGCGAAAGCTATTATGACGCCATTCGCAGCTCCAGCCCTCACCAAATTGAAGCTATCGATATGGCTCGCCGTGGCATTCACAATGAAGGATCAGACCTCGTTGCGGAACGTCTGGAGGGCAAAGTCAAAGTCGATTTTGACACGTCTCGTCGATTATTCACTTTGATTTGCGCTTTGCATCAGGGTCAAGTGCGCGGGCAGGTCCGCTAAAGGCGCATCGCCGCGAAGGCCTTGTCGAGATCAGCCATCAAATCCTCAGGGTCTTCTAGCCCGACATGAATGCGCATGAGCGGTCCGGTTCGGTCATGAATACGATCACCTGAAATACGATCCAATTGGTCGTCACAGGATATCAACAAGCTTTCAAATCCACCCCAGGAAAATCCCATTCCGAACAATGTCATAGCTTCAAGAAAACGGTCCAGATGGTCGTCGTCAGAGGCTTTCAGAATAAACGAAAACAATCCATTCGAGCCGCAAAAGTCGCGCTGCCAGAGGTCGTGTTCGGGGTGAGAGTCTAGGGCTGGATGAAGCACTGTGTCGACTTCAGGTCGTTGCTCCAACCAGCGCGCAACGGCGAGGCCGCTCGCTTCATGCTGTTTCAGGCGTGTGTGAAGACTGCGCAGGCCTCGCAGCGCCGAGTACGCATCGTCGGGGCCAAGTGAAATGCCCCAGTCTTCGCTACACATGGCAATTTGATTGGCAAGCCGGTCGGAATTGGTCAAAACCGCACCGCCCATCGCGTCTGCGTGGCCGACTGGATATTTGGTCAGCGCTTGCACAACGATATCAACGCCAAGATCGAGTGGCCGATGGAACACCCCAACACCCCAAGTGTTGTCGAACAAGGTTAGTAACTTGTGCTGCTTTGCCACCGTGACCAAGGCAGGGGTGTCCATGATGTCCATTGTCAACGAGCCAGGCGATTCAATTAGAATCGCCTTGGTGTTGTCTTGGATCAGAGATTCAATATCTGCGCCGATGGTTGGATTAAACCGCGTGGATGTGATGCCCATCGCCCGCAGGCGCCGCATACAATAGCGCCGGGTTGGGCCGTAAGCGCAATCTGGGATGAGGATGTGATCGCCCGCATGAAGAACAGCTCCGACAGCGAGGGCGACAGATTGCAAGCCATTGGCGGTTAAGCGGCAGTGTTTCGCATTCTCAAGCGTACACAGCGCTGCTTCCAACTCGCGTTGCACCGTCAGACCCATTCGGCCGTAGACTTTGCCATCGCCGTATAGAATTTCGCGCGTCGGTAAAAGGACCGTGGAGCCGCGTTCAATTGGAGGGTTCACCGTGTTGACCGGGCCGCGCCCTAAGCGCGTATGGATGAGCTTGGTATCGTCTTTCATGGTTTAGCCGCGATCGGGTTGTCAGGGTGCGCCGCCCATTCGCTCCAAGAGCCATCATACACCGCCGCATCCCAATTGCCGAGCCGCGCCAAGGCCAGCGCGATGACGGCCGCCGACACGCCAGATCCGCATGAGGTTATGACCGGAGCGTCGATGAAGTCCGAGAGCAAGGGGGCGAGGTCTTCTGCTGTTTTCATTTTCTTATCACTGTCGAGCAAACCCGAGGCTGGAACGCAAAAACTGCCTGGCATGTGACCCGAGGCGAGACCGGCCCTTGGCTCGGGAGACGTGCCATCGAATCGCCCTTGGTCGCGGGCGTCTAGGATTTTGGCATCCCCGCGATCAACGTGTATTCGCATGGCTTGCATGTCCCGTATCAGCTCAGGACCACGCAGAGCTTGAAATTGTCCGCGTGGAGCTTGCTGTTCGGTTCCAGAAACCACTTCGCCACCTGCATTTCGCCACGCTTGAAGGCCGCCATCAAGGACGTGGACTTGCTCGTGCCCCATAGCGCGAAACATCCACCAGGCGCGGGCGGATGCAAAGAAACCATTGCTATCATAGACGATCACATGTGTGTCATTGCTAACGCCTAAGTCGCTGACCTTTTCATCAAAAAGCGACACCTTCGGAAGCATATGACTGAGCGATGTTTCTGTGTCGGCAATATCGTCGATGTCGAAATAATTCGCACCTGGAACATGAGCTTCTGCAAAACTGACTTTTCCCGTAGGGCGGTCTTTCAAGAATGGTGGAACCCAGGTGGCATCCAGCACGCGAACGCTGGGTTGATCGATATTTGCCACCAACCAATCTGCGGAGATGAGCGGGTCCTGTGTCAACGACTAGCCCTCTAACCAAGTAGGAACAGGTAGATCTTTCGATCGCAAAAATTCAGGATTGAACAGTTTGTCTTGATAGCGATTGCCATAGTCGCACAGGATGGTGACGATCGTGTGCCCGGGGCCCATATCCTTCGCCAGTTTAACCGCGCCAGCGATATTGATGCCGGCCGAGCCGCCAAGGCACAGGCCTTCATTTTCGATCATGTCAAAAATGATCTCCAATGCTTCGCTGTCGTGTACACGATAGGCATAGTCGACGGTGAGGTCTTCCAAATTTCCCGTGATCCGGCCTTGCCCAATGCCTTCAGTCATTGACGTGCCTTCAGACTTTAGCTCGCCATTTTTATAGTATTCATAGAGCGCTGCACCGCCTGGATCAGCGATCCCAATTTTCACCCTTCCATTCGATTTTTCACGCAAGGACATGGCTGTGCCCGCCAGTGTGCCGCCTGATCCGACGGCGCAGATAAAGCCATCAACTTTCCCGTCTGTCTGCTCCCAGATCTCGGGACCCATAGTCTCATAATGAGCCCGTCTATTGGCTTGATTATCGAACTGATTGGCCCAGATCGCACCGTTCGGCTCACTTTCGTTCAGCTCCTCGGCGAGGCGTCCAGAGTAACGGGCATAGTGATTTGGATTGGAATAGGGGACTGCATCCACTTCAACCAGTTTTGCGCCGAGATTACGGACAGCGTCTTTTTTCTCTTTAGATTGGGTTCTCGGCATGACGATTACGACTTTGTAGCCGAGCGCTGCGCCGACCATTGCCAGTCCGATACCTGTATTGCCGGCAGTCCCCTCAACAATTGTTCCGCCTGGCTTCAGACGACCCGAGGCTTCTGCATCCCGAACGAGACCCAGTGCAGGTCGGTCTTTGACGGATTGACCCGGATTGAGGAATTCACACTTGCCAAGGATCTCGCAACCGGTCTCCTCTGACAGACGATTCAGGCGCAAAAGCGGTGTGTTTCCAATGAGATCGAGCACGGAAGTGATTGCGGTCATGGTCTACCTTTTCTGTTCGGCGTCACGCTAGGCGGACCGCCTCTGGAATTCAACTGTGGTTCGGTGATCCAGTTGGGGATTCGCTGCGTAAAACCCAATAGAACAGTTTTGTGAGTTTTGCTGAATGAATTCTGACGCTTATCACGCCTTTATGCTCGACCATGCGACCGGGGCCTTACAGCCCGATATGGCGCTTGCGGCGGAACTGCATATTCTTTTGTCAGATCGTGGTCATGAGACCGCAGATATTTGGAATGCAACGGGCGATGTGATTGGTCTGTGGGCGAATGAAACTCGCGCCGTGGAGCATGAGAGTTTACCCGAAGCGCTCGAGCTTGCGATTGGTGATTTCGAGACGATACCGTGGAAAAAGGGCATGTCTGGTGTCCATTATGCCAAGCGTGGCAAAGGCAAAGGCAAACTAATGCGCCTGGACCCCGGCCAATCCGCGCCGGAACATAGCCATTCGGTTCTAGAAGCCACCGTGGTGTTGGAAGGCAAGTTTGAAGACGGCCATGGCGTTTATAAGCGAGGTGACCTGGTTTTAGGGCGTCCGGGTATACGTCATCGCCCTGCGGCCTTCGGTGACACCATGTGCATCTGCTATGTCGCACAAGATGCGCTTCCATTTTGGAGATTTAGCTAATGTTCCGAACAGCGGTCGTGGGCATTTTGGGGGCCATTGTCGCTTTTTCCGCACAAGCTGAAGACGCGGCTGAGCAAGTCTCATTGCCAACACCTTGGGTCGCCAGCGATGGTGACGTGATCGATTTTACCGTGCTCCGCAAAGGCAAACCATTCGGGCGGCATTTGTTGACGTTTCGTCGTGATGAGACCGGCAAACTTACGGTGACCACGGATGTTGATCTACAAGTCAAATTCGGCCCAATCACGGCATTTCGGTATCGCTTAGACAGCATTGAGAACTGGCTCGATGGTCAACTTGTCGGACTGAACGGCACATCGAACAGCGATGGCCGAAAAGCACGCGTGTCGGCGACCGCAGAAAACGGGGTGCTTATTGTCGATAGCACCAAGTTCGAGGGTGCTCTGCCCTTGTCGACGATCCCATCGAGTCATTGGAACCGGTTGCAGGTCTATCAGGACCAGATGCTCTCGACCGAAACGGGCGAGGTTTTGGACATCGAAGTCGAGATGATTGGTGAAGACACAGTATTGGTCGGCGGGAACACCGTTCAAGCGACGCACTATCGCCTTAAATCCGACCTTACGGTGGATCTTTGGTATGATACGCAATCGCGCTGGGTAAAGCTTGCATTCAAGGTACGCGGTCAGGACATCGAATATGTCCTGAACCAGCTCTACTAACCTGCTTTATTGAAAACGTGGATGGCGCTCAAATTTGCCCGATAGGACCGTCTGACCGGCCCGCTTAATCTCAATCGGCATACCTTCGGCAGGGACAACCCCTAGGATATCTCCGCGTCGTGACGACAGCTTACCTTCTGACTCATCGTGATCGGGCGCAAGATTGAGGACGGGTTGCCCTTTTAGATACATAATCAACGGGCTCGGGCGTTCGCCATTGCGGAAGTCAACTTCCGCCTCCAGCTCCCAACCGTCATTGTCATAAGTCTCAAACTCGGCCTCACCAAACATCTGCCCGCCATTCGTGGGCAGTAATTTAGCTTGTAATTCCATGGTTTTTTGAGGGGCGGGTTCGACTTGCAGCAGCGATTTCAGCCAGTTTAACATACTCTACAACCTCCGATTGGTTCGGTAATCGTAGTCCGGATGTCTAAAGAGAGCCTTTACCGCGCGGGCAAATTCGTTGCCCTACGAGCGAGTCAAAGTGAAGTGGCCGACATTGATGCGGCCATTGTCGAAACCCGCTTCGCAATAGCTTAGATAGAACCGCCACATGCGGCGGAATCTCTCATCGAACCCAAGGCCTTGAATTTGTCCCCATTTTTCTTCGAAGGCTTTCGCCCAAAGGCGTAGCGTTTTCGCATAGTCTCGACCAAAATAGTGCGTGTTTTCAATGCGCAAACCGGCATCCATCACTTGCTCACGCAAAGCTAATTCGCTTGGGAGCATGCCACCCGGGAAGATATAGCGCTGGATGAAATCAGCGCGTTTGCGATAACGCGGAAAAAGCGCATCCTGAATGGTGATAATTTGCAATGCAGCTTTAGCGCCGGGGTTGAGACATTCAGAGACCCGCGCAAAATAGCTCGGCCAATAGCTCTCGCCGACGGCTTCGAACATTTCGATCGATGCAACGCCGTCATATTTGCCGACATGGTCGCGGTAATCTTGCAGCCTGATTTCGACTTTTTCGCTCAAGCCCTCGCGTTGAATGCGCTTGAGCGCCCAGTCGCGTTGCGACGGGGAAATGGTCAGGCAAGTCACGTTAGCGCCGCGCTCTTTTGCAGCGAACTCTGCAAATCCACCCCAGCCGCAGCCGATCTCAAGAACCGATCGTCCGGGAGCGAGTTCAAGCTCGTCGGCGATCCGGGCGTATTTCGCAGTCTGGGCATCCTCCAGCCGCAAAGCTTTGCCATCATACAGGGCCGATGAATACGTCATCGTCTCATCGAGCCAGAGCTCGTAAAAGTCGTTCCCAAGATCGTAATGCGCTTCGATATTGCGCTTAGAGCCTGACTTAGAGTTACGGTTGAAGATGTGGCGCACCATATTGCCCATTCGGACCATGAATCCGCCCACTGCGAGTTGCCCGGCGGCTTCGAAATTTTCTGAGAAGAATTCCAATACGGAGGTCAAATCTGGCGTCGACCATTCTTGATCCATATAACTCTCAGCGAAGCCCACGTCACCGCCCGCGACCGCGCGACGAGCAAAGTCAAACCTATGCACCTCGACCACCGCATTCGGGCCTTTCTCACCATGGTCGAACAATACGCGTCGGCCATCCGGCAAATCGAATAGTATCGAGCCGCGTTTTGCGCGCAGTAACATCATGCCCGCCAAACGAAATCCGGCAGGGACTCCCGCCAGTTGGCGCAGCGTTTCGGGAGAGGCGAGGATGTGGTTGGAATGGTCCTCAATGTCGCGATCTAGTGTGGTAAAGCTCATACGTTAGTCTCCCCGACAGCGGCTGTTTTCGACGCCACACTTCTTGGTGTTGCAATCGTTGTACGCACAGACGACTGTTTTGGTTTTGAATGATATTTCGCGCCCTTCAGCCACAGCTTCAAAGCTTGCCAATGAATGGCAACGGTGACGCCAAGACTGGAAAATGGTTTGGTGAACGCAAGCGAGATCAAGCTGGCAGATGTGGCAGGATACGCTTTGGCGCTAATCGTTGCGACATGGGTTTGGGTCTTTTCCTGCATCGTCGCGACGATGAGCTGTAGAGCCTCTTCAGAGTGTTTGAGCGTGAATTGATAGGCGCCCGAAACATCAAAGAACGGAGAGACGTGAAACACTTTGCCGGTCGCATGCATATGGCGTGTTGGCTCAGGTGTTGCGGCCGCGTAGACGTGCGTTTCCCCGAACGTGTTATTAACCTCGTATAAGATCCCCTTGAGGGCACCCTCCAAGTCGTGACCCAACCACAATGAAATCGGTGCAAATTTGTAAAAAGCGTGCCGCGGGAATGTCACCAGACGGATCGGGCCAGCGATTTCAATTCCCGCTTTGGCGAACTCCGAGTCTGCCCAAGGACGCAAAGGGCCGTTCTCACGCGCCCCATGATCGCGACAATTGAACGAAAACAGATTGCTACCATCGATACTGAAAAGCGCGGAACTCTGGGCTGCCTCATCCAATCGATCGATATCGATATCAATCAGGCCTAACCCATACTTAAAGCGATGTGTAAAAGGAACCGAGCGCTGATGCACGGTGTGTCCTTTTAGAAGGCGTAAGGCAGGAGTCTCCGTCACGATATTGCTGCTCCAACGCCCATTGTATCACTTTCTGGCGCGCGCGTCTGCGGGGTCATTATTTCTACGCCTTCGGCTATCCATGGCACGCGTCCGCCAAGGGACAGCGCGCAGGACAAACCAGCTTTGAGACCATCCTCGTGAAAACCGCTGCCCAGCCAAGCACCCGCGAGCCAAATATGGTTGCGACCGAGATCGCGTTTTAGCGCCCGCACCGCGGCTTCAGCAGGGGCATCAAATTGCGGATGCGCCTTTTCCATGGTCGCGAAGGTTAAATCCGTAGCAGGCGGCGTCTCCGGATTCAGCGTGACGAAGAGCGGTTTGTCGGAAGGCAGGTTCTGCAAACGGTTCATCCAATAGGTCAGACACATTTCAGGCGTGTCTTGCTTCATCACATTCCAGCTCGCCCAAGCAGCTTTGCGCTTAGGCATCAGGTTGGGATCGCGATGGACGTAGATTTGATTAGACCGATAACGCGCCGATCGTAGCAGGAAGCGCTGGTCCTCATACTGTGCGTCGAGAAGGGTTAACGTCGTATCTGAATGGGTCGCGAGAATGACATCGTCGAACAGCTCAGTTTGCCCTGATTGCAGCGTCACACGAACCTTCTCACCGAACGGCGCGACAGCTGCCACGGGGTGAGAAAGTTTCAGGCGAGCGCCCAACAATTGGCTAACGGCATTAACATAATTTCGCGAGCCGCCAGTCACCGTCCGCCATTTCGGCCGCTCTTTATGCATCAAGCGATGGTTCTCGAAGAACTGAAAGAAACTTCGCGCTGGATAATCCAGCATCTCCGCTTCAGGCGTGGACCAAATCGCACCGCCCATGGGGAGGACATAATTGTCCAGAAAATCTTGATGAAACCCATGTTTGCTCAACCAGGATCCGAGCGAGATGTCATCGATCTTACCCGCTTCCAATTCGGCGCGCGCGAGATCATTGAATTTCAGGATGGTGCGCCAGAATTTATGGAATTTTGGCCTAAAGAAGTTCCGGCGTTGCGCGAAAATACCGTTCAGCGTGGAGGCCCATTCGTACCCATCAGGATTGGAGACGGCGAAGCTCATATCGCTGGCTTCGGTCTCAACGCCCAAAACGTCTAAAAACCCGATTAAGTTCGGATAGTTGAGGGCATTGTAAACGATAAAGCCAACATCGACGCTGATGGGCGTACCATCATAGTCGATATCCATCGTATGCGCGTGACCCCCGGCGCGATCATTGGCTTCAAACACCGTCACGTCAGCTGTATCTTTCAAGGCGTAAGCAGCGCCTAATCCGGAAATTCCAGAGCCGATAATGGCAATTCGTTTCATGCTGCGTCTCGTCTTTGTTTGAGCGTTTCATAGGCGGCCAGAGCGCGCTCTCGGCCGAATTTGTGATCGACAATGGGCTCGGGATAAGTCTCTCCGAGTTTAACCCCAGCCTCCTGCAGAATGAGCGGTCCGGCCGCCCAAGGCTGATAGAGATATTTGCGGGGAAGGCGGGCGAGTTCAGGGCACCATTTGCGGACATAGTCGCCCGTTTCGTCGAACTTCTCGCCTTGCGTGATCGGATTGAATACTCGGAAATAGGGCGCGGCATCTGCTCCAGACCCGGCGGTCCACTGCCAGCTCGCGCTATTCGAGGCGGGATCGGCGTCCACCAAAGTGTCCCAGAACCAGTCTTCGCCATGCCGCCAATGAATGAGCAGATGCTTGGTGAGGAAACTTGCCACAATCATCCGCACACGATTGTGCATCCAGCCGGTATGCCAGAGCTGACGCATTCCGGCGTCGACGATAGGATACCCCGTCTGACCGCGTTGCCATGCCTTGAGCAGTGCTTCGTCCGCTTGCCAAGGCATCAAGTCGAAATCGCGTTTGAAGTTCTCGGTTGCTAAGTCCGGATTGTGGAACAGCAGCACATAAGCAAAATCGCGCCAGACGACTTCTGAGAGGAAATGATGCGCGCCGGTCTCTTTGACCAATCCGGAATCCATCCGGTTTTTGGTCGCGCGCCAAATTTGGGCCGGGCTGATTTCACCAAATGCGAGGTGTGGCGACAGTCCGGATGTTCCGGTTTCGACATCTGGGCGGTTTCTATCGTCTTTATAGGAAGATACGGGGCCATCCAAGAAGGCAGCGAGACGCGCTTTGGCGCCATCTTCGCCGGGTTGCCAAGGACCTTCAAATCCGATGGACCAATCAGGCGACTGGGGGTGCAGTTCCCAATCGTCCAAATTATCACTGGCGATGTTAAACGACGCGAACGATTTTGGCGTCTCTGCGGGATCAGCACTTACATATTTTGCTTGGACTGCGCGCCAATACGGAGAATAGACTTTGTAATAGCCGCCAGAACCGGTGGTCTGTGTCCAAGGCTCGGTGAGCAGCGTTCCATTGAAGCTCTCGGCGTGGACGCCACGATCATGAAGCTGAGTCTTCAATGCTGCGTCAATATCACGGCCGGGTTGCTCATATCGACGGTTCCAGAACACAGATTGCGCGCCGGTTTCGGAGATCACGTCATCGATGACAGTTTGCGCGTTCCCCTGCCGGAGAATGAGTGTGCCGCCCAGCGCCTCAATCCTAGTGCGAAGCGCTCTCAATGACTTATCCAACCACCACTTAGACGCGCCGCCCATCGAGCGGGCGTTGGGCAAATCCTCCAATATATAAAGGCAGAGCACACTTTCATGGGAGGCCGCGGTCGCCGCGGCGAGGGCCGGATTGTCATCTAGTCTCAAATCGCGTCGAAACCACACGATTGAAGGCGTTGATGACGGAATAGAAATGGCCAAATCTCCACGCGTTAAAGCTGTATGATCTTGATACGGCACACTTTCCGGATTGGATTTCAAAAAACTCGCGAAGAGCTGCAATCTGTGAAATCCAGCCGGTAGCGCTAGGCGTCAAAACCCTTTAGGCAAAGGGCATGACGAAGACTGTGATTTGTATGAAATGGGGCGAACGCTATCCCGCCCATTTTGCCAACCGGTTGTACAATATGGTTCGCCGCAATGTCACAGGCGATTTGCGGTTTGTTTGCTTCACCGACGACAAGGAAGGGCTGTTGCCCGAGGTCGAGTATCAGCCATTGCCACCGATTGAACTTCCCGAGAAATATCGCTGGTGGCCCTGGCGTAAAATCTCGCTCTGGCAAGCTGGCTTGGGCGGGCTGGAAGGGGAAGTGCTATTTCTAGATGTCGACTTGATCGTCACGGGCAATATGGACCCGTTCTGGGATTTTCATCCTGGGAAGATGTGCAT
This sequence comes from Pseudomonadota bacterium, assembly GCA_039194965.1. Classification (GTDB taxonomy): domain Bacteria; phylum Pseudomonadota; class Alphaproteobacteria; order Caulobacterales; family Hyphomonadaceae; genus Henriciella. The sequence goes on from JBCCVQ010000010.1 coordinate 90,685, forward strand.
AGCGGAGAATTGGACCCAAAAGGGCATGGGGATTGGTAATAAGTCCGTCTATAAATGGACCATTGGTGAGCATACCGAGATCTTTGAAAAATACATGCGCGATAGCACCCCCATTCACGCAGAGTTTCGGGCCAGCCAGCAATATGTCTCTGCGATGATCCCCGACAAAATTTATTGGCCAGAGGATTGGTGTGTGAGTTTTAAACACTCGCTGATGCCGAAATTTCCGATGAATTGGTTCGTAACGCCGAAACTCCCCGGCGAAACCAAAGTGGTGGCGTTTACGGGGCGCCCCGACCCAGACGAAGCGCGAGACGGCAGGTGGCGGGCACCACTGCACAAGAAAATCTACAAACACGTCAAGCCAACGCCATGGATCGCGGAGCATTGGCGATGAGCGGCGACACGAGCGCTCGCGACGCGGCAATGACACTGCTCCGCCAATATGGCGAAGACGCCAGTGTCATCGCAACGCTCCGCGCCGCCGAAGTGGCCGCAATGGGGGATGTCGACGCTCTGGCACACTGGGATGCTGTCATTGCCTTCCTCGAAAACGGACCTGAGCCAAATCAGCTTAGCTAATTGTTTACCGAAGCTAACGTCTTTGTGACTTCGTATTTTGCCGAAACCGAATAGACAGTCTGAATGTCCGACATTGTTCTTATTGAAAAATTCCAGGATCCGAAGGTCACCGCGAATGGCGAAGTGCGAGCGCGCGTCTCGTACGAGCGCACCAAGACTCTTTGGTTCAACACGGGCACGCTGTGCAATATCGAATGCACCAATTGCTATATTGAGAGTTCGCCGACGAATGACCGATTGGTCTATCTCACTGTCTCCGATGTCGAACCCTATCTAGATGAGTTGGACGTCGCCGGCGAAACCGCCATCGAAATTGGCTTCACCGGCGGTGAGCCGTTTATGGCTCCGGAAATGATCGACATTTTGCGCCTCGTTCTGGCGCGCGGCCATTCTGTTTTAATGCTCACCAACGCGATGCAGCCGATGATGCGCCCGCGCGTCAAAGGAGGCTTGATGGAGCTGCGTGAAACGTATGACGATCAATTGATTATGCGGGTCAGCTTAGATCACTTTTCTCCAGACCTACATGACAAAGAACGAGGACCAGGCGCCTTCGATCTTGCGATGAAGGGCCTGCGTTGGTTGTCAGAGAACGACTTCAATCTGGCGCTCGCGGGTCGCACCATTTGGGGTGAAGAAGAAGAGATTGCGCGCAAAGGTTATGCGGCTTTGATTAAGACTGAGGGCCTGGCTGTGGATCCCGAAAACGCGACAGAACTGGTTCTGTTTCCTGAGATGCGGCCGGATGGCGATCCCCCTGAAATCACCACCGCGTGTTGGGGCATTCTCGACAAAGATCCGCGCGAACTCATGTGCGCCTCGCAGCGCATGGTGGTGAAACGCAAAGGGGCCAAGTCTCCAACGGTCGTGGCATGCACACTATTGCCGTACGATCGGCAATTTGAGCTTGGCCAAACACTTCAAGACGCCCGGAAAAGCGTGCCGCTCAACCATTCCTATTGTGCCAGCTTCTGCGTGCTCGGCGGCGGCAGTTGTTCGGCTTAAGACTTCGCTGTTTTTAGTCCGGAATAGCGGGGTTGGTCGATTTCGACTTGCGCCATCGTTGTCGCTTTCAGATGCGCCAATAATCCGGCTGTCTCAGTATTCATCGCACCGGATTGGATCTGCTCGCTCAGCATTTGATTCAACGCCTCTGTCGTGGCCGCATCGTCGGCGCCCAAAAGGGTGATCAAACGCTTGCGTTCTTCCGACTCAGCCACTGGACGTTGTTCCAGATCCCGCAGGACCGTGGCCAGCGCATTGCTTGCCACACGAGCGTGAAACGCGGCATGTCCCGAGAGGTTTGGCCCGGCCGTTTCGTCGATAAAGTTCTTCACCGCTTGCACAAGCTCAGCGACGCTTGGTTGGTCATGCATGAGCCGCCTCCAATAAGTTGATCAAGTCAATCTCGGTTTCTGACACCCTGCGTCCAATCGCGGCGCGCTCAACGCTCGCATCCGCGCCGGAGCGGAAGGCCTCATACATGATCATGCACATAATGCCCCATTTCAGCGAGCCGAGCATTTCCCACCAATCTATATCGCGGGGTGTCAAGGAGAGACCGCTTTTTTGGTTATAAGCATCGAGCAGTGTTTCGATTTGTCCGAAGCCCCCGACGCGATTCTCACTCTGTCCGAACCGCCAGGAATTGACACAGACCCATGCAATGTCTTCGCGCCGATCTCCGAGATGCGCGAGTTCCCAATCTAAAACAGCGGCGAGGCCCGTTTCGTCGACCATCAAGTTTCCCAGTCTGAAATCTCCATGAACCAGGACGCTGGGCATTGACTCAGGCAGATTGGATTTGAGCCATTGGAGGGTCAGTTCAAAAACAGGTCGTGGCGCTTCAAAACCACGATAGATCTCTTCATATTGGGCAATCTGAGCCAAGCCGTCACTCACCGCCAGCTCGGGTGGAAGGCCGTCTGTCGGAATGGCGTGGATCGCCGCGAGCGCAATACCGCATTGCTCCGCCAGCTGCGCGCGCGCATTCGAAAATGCGTCGTCACGTAATATGGGTCTGGCGATCGTCTCGCCCAGGATCCGGCTCATCAAAAAGCCATCTCCCAAGCCATCACGTTCATCTAGGACGTGCAACACGCTCGGCACGGGGACGCCAGCGGCGCCGGCGGCTTGAATAAGCTTCGCTTCGGCCGGAAGCCCAATCGCAGCCGATGAGCGGGCCATGCTGGTTCCCCCCGGTGCGCGTCGTAGAATGACGGACTGCTCACCGCCAGAAAGCGCCCAAGTCTCCTGACTCGCCCCGCCCGATAGGCGTTTGAAAGCCTCTAGAGACCCGGTGTCGCCGAAAACTCTTGTGAAAAGAGTGCGTAAAGCGGTTTCAAAATCAGAATTGTTTCCCATCTTCGCCACAATTAACGTCAAACTAGGTATCGCCAAGCTATAACGGTGCGGCAGGCCTGGCTGAGGACTTTACGATGTCTACGGGAAAAACCCCTGAAGAAATGATCCCTGGAATGGGGAAGCCGAAACCCGTCGGGTTATTCGCTTGGCTACGCGGTCGATTTTTCGCCGGTATGGTGATCGCGGCCCCGCTGGCGGCGACGTTCTTTATTCTGCAATTCCTGATCACCTTTATCGACAACCGGGTGAAGCCGCTCCTGCCGCCATTGTTGAAGCCAGAGACGTACACAAATTACGCCATTCCGGGATTTGGTGTGCTGGTTTTGGTGATCGCACTGACCATTTTGGGCGCGGTCACCGCAAACTTGATCGGACGTTCGCTTCTGGCGGCGACGGATCGGATCTTGAGCCGGATTCCCATCGTCAAAAACGTCTACGCGGCGCTCAAACAATTGACCGAGGTGCTCGCCAATAATCAACAAGCGAGCTTCGACCGCTGCGTTATGGTTGAGTATCCCAAAAAAGCGTCCTGGTGCATCGGCTTTGTTTCCTCGCACGCCAAGGGCGAAATTGGTTCTAAGCTTGGGACATCGAAGATTGGCGTCTTCGTGCCAACCACGCCAAACCCAACTTCGGGGTTCCTGATCTATGTCGAAGAATCTGAAACCATCTCGCTAGAGATGACGGTGGAAGAGGGCGCAAAAATGATCCTCACCGCGGGTTTGGTTGTGCCGGATTTCGAGCCAAAATCAGAATCCGTCTCAGTCGTTGAACCTGAGATCGGGACTGAGAAGCCGACTGAGCAAGCCTAAGCCTTCGGCACGCGTCGGCGCGATCGTGTCGGCTTGTTGTTCAGCCATTTCTGCGTCCTTGCGAGCAATTTCTATGAGTTCACCATGCGCGGGTAAATCGATCAGCCGATAGTTGATCAGTCCGGATTGGGCCTTGCCAAGCAAATCGCCTGGACCGCGTAACTTGAAATCTGCCTCTGCTATTTCGAACCCGTCCTCTGTACGACGTAACGTATCGAGCCTTTCTCGCGCCATTTCCGTTAGCGGGGCACGGTACAAGAGCAGGCAGAAACTCGCGGCGCTGCCGCGTCCCACGCGCCCTCTCAGCTGATGTAGCTGCGCGAGTCCAAATCCTTCGGCGCGCTCAATCACCATGATGGTGGCTTCCGGGACATCGACCCCGACTTCGATGACGGTCGTTGCGACCAGAATTTTCGATTGTCCTGTGCGAAAAGCGTCCAGTGCCGCATCCTTGTCTTCGCCTTTCATGCGGCCATGAACGAGACCAATATCGGTTTTCAACGCATCTTTCAGCATCGCAGCGCGAGCCACGGCGGAGCTATCGTCTTCGTCCGCGTCAACCCGGGGGCAAACCCAAAATGCACGCTCGCCGCGCTCCAAGGCGCGGCCCACAGCGGTGATGACATCATCTAGTCGCGTGTCAGGGATCGCGCGCGTTTCGACGGGTTGGCGTCCGGCCGGTTTTTCATCCAAGAGAGAGACGTCTAAATCGCCGTGAACGGTTTGCGCCAAAGTCCGCGGGATCGGTGTCGCCGACATCACCAACATATGCGGTGATTTGCCTTTGCTCATCAGCTTCATCCGGTCGGCGACTCCAAAGCGATGCTGTTCATCGACGATGACCATTGCGAGCCGCGCGAAGCTCACACCCTCTTGGAACAGCGCGTGGGTGCCCGCGACGACTTGAATTGAGCCATCAGCGAGGCCCATCAATGTTGCCTCTCGCGCTTTGCCTTTGTCTCGTCCGGTTAAGACAGCAACTGTGTAGCCAAGGGGGGACAGCAATTGATCAAGCGTATCGAATTGTTGACGCGCAAGCACTTCAGTTGGCGCCATGAACGCTGTCTGAAACCCGCCTTCGGCCGCTTGCACGGCTGAGAATGCGCCGACCAGAGTCTTACCGGCGCCGACATCGCCTTGTAACATCCGGCGCATCGGGAAGGCTTCGCCCAAGTCGGTCATGATTTCCTTAGTGGCGCGAATTTGGGCCTGGGTGGGTTTGTAAGGCAATGTTTTGACCAAGCGATTGAGCGCTTCGCTTTGCGACGGGACAACATTCGCCTCGCCAGCTTTCCGGGTTGTGCGCGCCCGCGAGAAGGTGAGTTCGCGGGCGAGCGCTTCGTCATAGGCGAGGCGCGTCCGCGCCCGCTCGATCGACGTTTCATCCCATTGCTCAGGCACATGTACACCACGCATCGCGGCTTTGAAGCCGGGCCACGACTTCTGCGCGATAAGATTGTCATCGATCCATTCGGGCAAATCGTCTGGGATAAGGTCGACAGCAGCTTTGGCAGATGCATGAACCCGCTTATTCGTGAGGCCCGCGGTTAAGCCATAAATAGGCTCAACCGGCGGCGGGAATTCGCCCTTGGCCGGATCCATCACGAAGTCAGGATGGCTCATCTGTCGTTCGCCTTGCCATTCGATGACTTTGCCAGAAACGATCCGCTCTTTGCCAACGGGAAACTGGCTTTGCAGCCAACGACTGTCGGCGCGGAAATAGGTAAGCGTGAGGAACCCGCTACCGTCGAACATCAGTATTCGCGTCGGTGCACGCTCATTGTACGGGGCCTTCACGCCGTGCACCTCGCCGCGGACCGTGGCGACCTCTTCAGGCACCAATTCGTCAAAATTCTCTCGCGGGCGCCGGTCGAGCCAACGTTCCGGCATATGCAAAAGCAAATCCCAAATCGTCTCACCGCCAACCAGCCGCTCCAGCGTCGGTTTAAGCTTCGGACCAATCCCGGGCAGGGCGTCGAGAGGCTGAAACAGCGGAAAGAGGCGTTCGTCGCGCATGCATATGTATGTGCTGATCTTTGATCGGCTTACAAGCATGGATGCGCCTCCGCGGCACCACGTCCCTGTGCAAAACGCGTTTCCCGATCTAGATCAAACTCAGTAGGAGTGACTGTGATGAACGAAAACGTATTGGATGAGCGACGACGAAAACTGAAGTTTCGCGCCTGGCGACGTGGTTTTCGTGAAATGGATTTGCTGATGGGCTCGTTCGCGGATGCGCATATTGCACAAATGAACGACGCGGACCTCTCCGAATTTGAACGACTTTTGTCGACGCCGGACTGGGAAGTTTATGCATGGTTGATCGGACAGAAAACGGTGCCTGGGAATTATGAGAGCGACCTTCTCACCCGGATGATGACGTTCCGCTACGAGGCGCATTCCGGCTAACAGCTTGCTCAAAAAATAAAAAAAAGCCGCCCGAACGATCGGACGGCTTTTCTTTTTGATGGATCGTGCTCGACTTATTCGTCGCCTTCCGGCGCAGTGTCGAGTTCAGCAGCTGCTTCCGCCATTTCAGAAGCTTGTTCTTCCGCGGCAGCTTGCGTTTCGGCCTGAAGCGTCTCGATGATGTTCTCACCAGCGGCTTGGCGCTCAGCTTCATCTTCCGAGCGGGCGACGTTGATGGTGATTTCGACGCGAACTTCAGCGTGTAGACGAATGCCGACTTCGTGCAGACCAAGGGTCTTGATCGGCGCGTTCAGTCGAACTTGCTCACGCTTGATCGCGTGACCGGCATTGCCGGCGACTTCGACAATGTCGCGAGCCGAGACGGAACCGTAAAGTTGACCGGTTGCACCAGACTGACGGATCAATGTGAAGGATTGGCCTTCAAGGTTTCCGCCAGCGGCTGTTGCCACATCACGTGCTTCAGCGTTGCGCTTTTCGAGCGCTTCGCGTTCCGCTTCAAAGCGGGCACGGTTCTGATTGTTTGCGATCAGCGCTTTGCCTTTTGGCAACAGGAAGTTGCGGGCAAAGCCGTTCTTGACGCTCACCTCGTCACCGAGGCTGCCAAGATTTTCAACGCGTTCGAGGAGAATAACTTGCATCGTACAGTCTCCCTTATTTCACGGTGAATGGCAGCAGAGCCAGCATACGGGCGCGTTTGATCGCCTTGGCCAGCTTGCGTTGGTTCTTGAAGTTCACAGCCGTGATCCGAGACGGCACGATTTTGCCTTTCTCAGAAATGTAGCGCTGCAGCAGCTTGACGTCTTTATAGTCGATCTTCGGCGCTTTATCGCCGGAAAACGGATCGACCTTACGACGACGACCAAAAGACCGGCGGGCCGGAATGTTGGTGATGTTCATGCCAGAAGTGTTTCTAGAAGCCATAATCTTAATTCCTTCTTCTAGTCGTCACGACGGTTTTTGCGGCTCATCATTGGAGAAGGGTTCTCATCGAGCTCTTCTACTTTGATGGTCATGTAGCGCATGATGTCATCTGACAGGCGGTGCGCGCGTTCCAGCTCGTGGATCGCATCGGCTGGGCCGTCAATGTTGAACAGGGAATAGTGTCCCTTGCGCTGCTTGTTGATCGGGTATGAAAGATTGCGAAGACCCCAATATTCGGATTTCGCGACTTTCGCGCCTTGTTTGTCGAGGAAGGTTGAGAGCTCTTCCATCAGACCCTCGACCTGTGCAGGTGAGATGTCCGGCCTCGCAATGAGGACGTGCTCATATAATGCCATATTGTCTTTCCCTAAAGTTTAGCTTGCGGCGCAGATGGGCGGGAAAACTCTTCCACGATGGCCCCTCGCATTCGGCTCATTCCGAGTTTGAGGACCGCAAACCTTGCGAAGCGGCGTGTAAAGCGCAGTGAAGGGTGAAAATCAAGCCCATTCTTGCAGGAAAGACGGGCATTTGAGCCGAATTAGTCATCCACCATCAGGGCAATGATTTCCGGGGCGGGTGTGATGTCGTTCGTATACTCGAATGTGCCCGGCCCGAGAAGCTCTTGGCAAGCCTTGTAAAGCGCGTCCATCGCGACAATTCCGAGTGAGCCGCCAAGGCTAATTCTGCGGACGCCCATCTCCGCCAATTCGGCCACCGGTATGAGTCCGTCCTTCGGTCCCCGCAAAATATTGATCGGTCGATCGACAGATTTGAGCACGCTTTGAATATCGGATTTTGATCGTAAACCAGGCGCATAAAGAACATCAGCGCCCGCGTCTTGGTAGGCTTGTAGACGCTTGATGCTGTCGGCCAGATCGCCATCGCCGGTGAAATGATTTTCTGCGCGGGCTGTGAGTGTGAACGGGAAAGGCAGATTACGCGCCGCTTCGACGGCCGCAGCGACGCGGTCTTTGGCCAGTTCCGAGTCGTAAAGCTGTCCAGGCACACCCGTATAGTCTTCGATCGAGCCGCCGACGAGACCTGCTTGCGCCCCGAGCTGGATGGTCTTGGCGCAGTCTTCGGGCGTATCTCCAAATCCATTCTCTAAATCTGCTGAGACCGGGATGCTGGTGGCCTGACAAAGGCTTGCGACATGGTCGATGACCAGTTCACGTGAGAGCTCATAGTCATTGACCCCGGTTGATCTGGCAAATGCTGAACTGGTGCTGGCCAAGGCTTTGAAGCCCATATTGGCCATTAATTTCGCCGAGCCAACATCCCAGGGGTTCGGAATGACAAAACACCCTGATTGGTGGAGGGCTCGAAACGCTTCGGCTTTTTGAGATTGCGTCGTCATGGAAATTCCTCTCGATGAGATGAAACTGTAAATCCCACGCCGATGATGTACCACCCGATACTTGCGCACTTCGACGCAGCGTCTTAAGCGGGCGCCAAATAGAGTGAAGGAGCGCATATGACCAAGTTTGCGTTTATTTTCCCAGGGCAGGGCAGTCAGTTTATCGGCATGGGCAAAGATCTGGCTGAGACTTACCCTGCTGCGAAAGCGGTTTTCGAAGAAGTTGATGACGCGCTCGGCCAAAATTTGTCCGCCCTGATATGGAACGGTTCAGAGGATGAGCTCAAACTCACTGCGAACACACAACCCGCATTGATGGCGGTCAGTGTGGCTGCCATGCGGGCTCTGGAGAGTGCTCATAGTATTGGCGCTGACAAAGCGGCGTTCATTGCAGGCCACTCGCTTGGCGAGTATTCCGCCCTCGCGTCCGCTGGCGCGATTTCGGTCGGCGATTGCGCGAAAGTTCTACGAATTCGTGGCAACGCGATGCAGGACGCTGTACCGGCTGGAAGAGGCGCAATGGCAGCACTGCTCGGTGCAAGCCCTGAACAAGCGGCTGCTTTATGTGCCAATGGCGCGTCTGAGGGTCCCTGCGAAATAGCGAATGACAACGCACCTGGCCAAATCGTGATATCTGGCGCCAAACCGGCGGTCGAACTGGCCATTTCTGGGGCGAAAGAGGCGGGCGTAAAGAAAGCCGTGCTTCTGCCCGTTTCTGCTCCTTTCCATTGCTCGCTGATGCAGCCTGCCGCTGACGCTATGGCAGAAGCGCTTGCGGGTATTTCCATTCAAGCGCCAGCCACGCCTTTGGTCGCGAATGTGACTGCGGCCGCCGGCTCCGACCCAGAATCAATTCGCAAACAACTGGTTGAGCAGGTCACTGGCCAAGTCCGTTGGACCGAATCGGTTCAATTCATGGCCGGGGAAGGGGTTGAGCTCACCGTAGAGGCGGGTGCAGGAAAAGTTCTAAGCGTCATGAATCGCCGAACCGTGAGATCGCTTGAAGGTCTGACAATGGGCACACCGGATGAAATTGCCACCATCGCAGAGCGATTGAACGGCTAAAAAAACGAGGTAGGAGAGGGCAGAATGTTCGATTTATCAGGAAAAACGGCGCTCGTGACGGGTGCAACAGGCGGCATCGGCGAATCGATTGCGCGAACTATGCACGCAGCAGGTGCGGAAGTGGCTTTGTCCGGTCGCCGAGTTGAGAAATTAGAAGCCCTGGCGAGCGAGTTGGGAGAGCGAACGCATATCTTGCCATGTGATCTTTCCAATCCCGACCAAGCTGACGCGCTGGTCGGTCAGGCAATTGAGGCCGCGGGCAAGCTCGACATTCTCGTCGCGAATGCAGGCGTGACCCGGGACAAACTCCTCATGCAGATGAAAGATGAGGATTTTCAAGATATTATCCGGGTAAACCTCGAAAGTTATTTCCGCCTTTGCCGCAAAGCCGTGCGCCCGATGATGAAAGCCCGCGGCGGCCGGATCATCGGCATTGCCTCGATTGTCGGCGTGACCGGAAATCCTGGTCAGTCAAACTATTGTGCCTCTAAAGCTGGGATGATTGGGTTTACCAAATCGCTCGCTCAAGAGGTGGCGAGCCGGGGTATTACCGCGAATACGATCGCCCCTGGATTCATCGAATCGCCGATGACTGATGTGCTGCCAGACGCGCAAAAAGAAGCGCTTTTGAGCCAAATTCCGGCCGGTCGATTGGGACAAGGACAAGATATTGCAGCTGCGGCTGTCTATTTGGCGTCCGACCAAGCTTCATATGTGACGGGTCAGACCCTACATGTGAATGGCGGGATGGCGATGATCTAGGGATTTCCCCCTGGGCATTGCACTTTCCGCAGTATGCAGGGCTTGGCGTTGTCGCAAAGTGTGTGCTAACGGCAACACCATGGCCCGTAGAAGCCTATCCATCAGACAATATCAGAGAGGTATCCATGTCTGACGTTCTTGAGCGTGTTAAAAAAATTGTTGTCGAAAATCTCGACGTAGAGGGCGATAAGGTTGTTGAGAGCGCAAGCTTCATTGATGACCTTGGCGCAGACTCACTCGACCTGGTCGAGCTGGTCATGGCATTTGAAGAAGAGTTCAATATCGAGATCCCAGACGACGTGCAGGAAAATATCCGCACCGTCGGCGATGCGGTGTCTCACATTAACGCTCACGTCGGTTAGAGGCTGATCGATGCGTCGTGTTGTCATTACGGGTATTGGAATCATTTCGCCTCTGGCTGCGAACAGAGAAGCGACATGGGAACGGCTAATTGCCGGTGAGTCTGGGGCTGGACCGATCGATACGTTCGATCCAGAGAATACGGCCTGCAAAATTGCCTTCCAAGTGCCCTATAAGAGTGGCCGCGGCGGTGGATCAGAGGATGACGTTCACGCGTTCGACCCTGATGCGGTTGCGAGCGCAAAAGAACGGCGCCGGATTGATGAGTTCATTCTCTATGCAATCGGTGCGTCAGCTGAAGCGATTGAGGATTCAGGCTGGGTTGCTGAAACCGATGAGGACAAAGAGCGCACAGGCGTTCTGATCGGATCGGGAATTGGTGGCCTGCAAAGCATCTATGAGTCCTCAATCAATCTCTACGAGAACGGGCCGCGTAAAGTGAGCCCATTCTTCATTCCATCGGCTTTGATCAACTTGGCGTCTGGCCAAGTCTCGATCAAACATGGGTTTAAGGGGCCGAACCATTCTGTGGTTACGGCTTGTGCGACTGGCGCGCACGCAATCGGTGATTCAGCGCGTCTGATCCAATATGGCGATGCCGATGTGATGGTTGCAGGTGGTTCTGAAGCGGTAATTTGCGAATTGGCGATTGCCGGTTTCTGCGCCGCCAAAGCCATGTCGACCAAATACAATGACGAACCAAAACGCGCGTCCCGTCCGTATGACGAAGGTCGCGATGGATTCGTTATGGGCGAAGGCGCCGCCATACTCGTGCTCGAAGAGTACGAGCATGCCAAAGCGCGCGGCGCCAAGATTTACGCTGAAGTGGCGGGCTATGGTCTGACCGGCGATGCGCATCACATTACGGCGCCGGCCGAAGGTGCGGAAGGTGGCTATCGCGCGATGAAAATGGCGGCTGATCACGCGGTGCGCAATCTCGACATGTCGCTAGATCAGATTGATTATGTCAACGCGCATGGCACATCGACGCCGCGTGGCGACGAAGGTGAAGTCGGTGCGGTTGAGCGTCTGTTCGGCGATCACTCACCAAACCTGTCTTTGTCGTCGACCAAGTCAGCTGTGGGTCATTTGCTGGGCGCAGCGGGCGCGATTGAAACGGCGTTTTGTGCGCTAGCGATTCGCGACCAAGTGATGCCCCCGACCTTGAACCTCGACAATCCGAGCGTTGAGTCCCCCATCGATCTAATCCCGCACAAAGCCAAGAAAGCGCAAGTTCGGGCGACGATGACCAATTCTTTTGGTTTCGGTGGAACTAACGCATCGCTCATCTTGAAGCAGGTTGACTAGACCAGCGAGTACAGCGACGAACGTCAGGGGCGGGCCAAATCAGGACTGAAACTCTATGCGTTTCTTGAAAGCTCTGTTCGCCTTAATTCTAGTTGTATCGATCCTATCGGCGGCTGCGGCCGCCTATGGCTGGTTCTGGCTACAGAACGAGGTCGCGAAGCCCGGCCCGATGGTGCAAGAAACCGAATTCACCGTCGAAAGAGGCGAGGGTTTAGCCAGCATCGCAGATCGGTTGCAGCTGGAAGGCCTTATCCCCGACAAGCGCGTCTTGCGTCTGCATGCACGATTGGAAGGCGTTGAGAGTGATATCAAAGCGGGATCCTATATCATCCCGGGTCGCGCCAGCGTTGTTGAGGTGCTGACGCAATTGGTTGAAGGCGACGTCGTTCAGTTTCGCCTGACGATACCCGAGGGACTCACCACCGCTCAAATTCTCCGCCGGGTTGAAGCGGCAGATCAACTTACGGGCGACATGCCAGAGCGCGTGTTTGATGAAGGCGTGCTGTTGCCTGACACGTACGCGTTCGGCGCTGGCACGACCCGCACACAATTTGTCGAACGGATGGAAGCCGCTCAGGATGCACTCCTGGAACAAATCTGGGAGACGCGCCAAGCGGACTTGCCCGTCAGCACGCCGTACGAAGCCGTCATCCTCGCCTCTGTCGTCGAAAAGGAAACGGCGAGTGCTGACGAGCGTCCACTCGTCGCTGGTCTATTTGTCGGCCGTCTCAAAAAAGGCATGCGCTTAGAGAGCGACCCGACCATCATTTATGGGGTCTCTCGGGGCGAACCGCTGTATAACAATCAAGGCCAGCGCCGCACGCTATATCGCTCGGAAATACGCCGGAAGACAGACTGGAACACGTATCAAATCGATGGTTTGCCAAAGACCCCGATTTGTAATCCGGGACGCGATGCGATCGCAGCCGTTTTGAACCCACCTGAAACCGACTACGTCTTCTTCGTCGCTGACGGGAAGGGTGGACATCTTTTCGCGAAGACCTATGCCGAACATCAAAGGAATGTCGCAGCTTACCGAGCCTATGAGCGCGGAGAAATTGCTCGCGAACGGGAGAATTAATGGCACTTTCAGGGATGACCGGCTTTGCGCGGGTCAGTGGCGAAGCGGATTGGGGCACCTGGCATTGGGAAGCGCGCAGCGTGAACGGGCGCGGTCTCGATATGCGCCTCAACATGCCATCTGGGCTGGAAGCTGTCGAAAAGACGGTTCGCAAAGCGGCAAGCGACACGTTTAAGCGCGGCAATCTTCAAATCGCTCTGCGTATCGAACTCGAAGGCGCCGACACCGTGTCCGTCAATGAGGCCGTGCTGCAAACCCTTCTGACAGCTTATGAGAAAGCCGAGGGCGCAATGGCCACTGGCGCCGCTTTGGCGTCATTGATGGGGATCAAGGGTGTGGTGGAAGCTGACACGCTCTCATTGCGCGATCTCGCTGAAGTCGACGGCGCTGTGGAGGCTTTAATCCGAACAGGGGCAGACGTGATTGCGGAACTCGCAAAAGCTCGGGCGATGGAGGGCGAGGCGCTAAAATCGCTTCTATCTGGACAATTGTCCGAAATGGACTCCCACCGCACACAAGCTGCTGGGCACGCGGCAGCACAAAAATCGGCCCTTGCAGAGAAATATCGCCAACGCATTGCCGAGTTCGATACAGAAGGTCTCGTTTCGGACGAGCGTCTGGTGACAGAAATCGCTGTCATTGCCACCAAAGCGGACGTCACAGAAGAATTGGATCGCTTAGAGGCACATATCGCGCGCGGACGGACGCTTCTCGACGCAGACGAAGCGGTTGGACGAGATTTGGGCTTTTTGGCCCAGGAATTAAATCGAGAAGCCAATACGCTCTGCTCAAAATCTGCGGCATTAGATTTGACGAATACCGGACTCGCCCTCAAAAGCGTGGTGGATCAGTTCAAGGAGCAAGCTGCGAATGTCGAATAGTTCGGATCATGATCCTCGCCGCGGCTTAATGTTGGTCATTTCGAGCCCATCGGGCGCTGGAAAAACGACGTTGGCCCGCAAACTGATGAAAGAATTCGACGATGTCGTGCTTTCGGTTTCCGCGACCACACGCGAACCGCGTCCAAACGAGACTGATGGTGTTGATTACCACTTTAAGTCAGAACCCGACTTTCGCGAGATGATCGCCAATCGGGCGTTCCTGGAATGGGCGAAAGTCTTCGATCGCTATTACGGGACCCCGCGGGCGGACACAGTAGCACAACTCGAAGCGGGAAATGACGTCTTGTTCGACGTTGACTGGCAAGGCGCAGATGCGCTGCACGATCAAATGCCAAACGATTGTGTTTCGGTGTTTGTTCTACCGCCCAGCATTGAAGCCCTAGAGCAACGGCTGGCCGCGCGGGAAGGCTCGTCTGATGAAATGGTCGCTAGGCGCATGCGGGACGCGCAGGCCGAGATCCTGCATTGGCGACGCTACGACTATTGTATCGTCAATGATGACTTAGAAGAAGCGTACGGGAAATTGCGAAGAATTCTGCTTGTGGAACGGACCAAACGGTTGCGCGAACACAAGCTGGAAGATCATGTCAGGCGGTTGCTTGGAGAGCTTTAGAAGGCAATTCTAAGCGTCAATGAACCAGACATCGTTTCGCCGGGCGCAAGCAAATGGAGCCCCGTTTCGCGGTGCGGCAGCGTGCTATTCACCGCATTTGGAACATGCGATACCGGTTCCACGCAGAAATAGTTTTTGCCAGATGGAGTGAAGACTGTTGCGTGTGAGAAGATCCGATCACATTCAATAGTAATTGAATGCGTTGGCCATACCAATTCAATGGGTTCTGGCTGGATGGAGAAGGTTGTGTCAAGTTGGAGGCTTTCAACGCGTCTAAGATAAGAAAGATCGTCGTGGCGGGTGAGTGCACGCGGTTGATTGTCTCCTGTTGTGTTGCTCGAAGTCCATCGCTGCGTCGTGGCCAGTCTTAACGTTGCATCTGTCTTCGGAAAGTAAGGGTGCCATCCGAATCCCGCGGGCATGGGTGATTCAGCTCGGTTAGTGAGCGACAAAGTAACGTCCAAACCATCTGCGTGGAGCCGGAAAGACTGGCGCGCAGAATAGTGCCATGGCCACTCAGCCGTCACATGCTGATACGTCATCGTTGCGGCGACTTGAGATTTGTTTTCGACCTGCCAATTGGACTGCCAGCCATGGCCATGTATCGCGTGAGGCTCCGGTGGGAGATTCATGGGTAATTGAACTGTCCGGCCGTTGAATGGACAACGGGCATTGTGAATTCGACCGACAAAAGGCAACATCGGAAATGCGCTGTATTCGCGTGCGTCAAAAGTAGATCCCGTGCGATCCGGACCGGCCCGCAATATCGGTAAGCGGCCATGACGTAGGGCGCTGACGGTACCCCCCGCTTCTGGATCAAGTTCTAGAAACAGATCGCCGTTTGATAATGCGACACGCTTCATCGAGCGACCTCAAACATCCGCGCTAATGCTCTGAACTGCGTCTGAGTGAGTGTTTCGGCGCGCGCCGTGGGATCAATGTCGCAGGCTTCTAGCCACGCCACGGGTTCGATCTGAATGCTTTTTGCGAGCGCCTTGAGTGCGGCGCGCATCATCTTTCGTCGCTGCCCGAAAGCTGCGGTCGTGACTTTTTCGAGACTGTCGAGATCGTTAAATCTCTTTCCCGGGGCGAGTGGACGAAACACGGCGACGGCGCTGTCGACTTTAGGTGGCGGTCGAAATGCACCTGGTGGTAGAGTAAAGGCGATTGCGGCATCGCACACGGCGGCGGTTAAAACTGCCAAGCGCCCATAGTGTGGGTCACCAGTTTTGGCGCAAGCGCGTTCCGCCACTTCTTTTTGAAACATCAACGCCATTTCCCCCCGCCAGGGGCCAGCCTTGAGCCATTGAACGAGAAGTGGCGTGCCGACATTATAAGGCAGATTGGCAATGATCATCACTGGGTCTGGTGCCGTTCTCACAACGGGTAGTGCCTCCCAGGCGACTTTTCGTGCGTCTGTTTGCATGACGCTGAGCTGCCGCGCTACGGCCTCTGGCCAAGCTTCGAGTGCGGTCGCAAAACGAGCATCCGCCTCGATACATGTCAAAGCTTTCGCGCCATTGTCGAGAATGGCGCGGGTTAAACCACCTGGACCAGGTCCAACTTCAATGACGTGCCGATCTTTGACCGGCCCCGCGGCCAGGGCGGTGCGCCGCAAAATGTCCGGATCAAATAAGAAATGTTGTCCGAGCGCCTTGCGCGCCGGGGCTTGGGTAAGGTCAGGTCGATTAGACATTGGCTTTGGCTCTATGCGCTGCCATTTGGCTCGCAAGGTCCAAGGCAGCGAGTAAACTGTCGGCCCTGCAGGTGCCCGCCGCCGCTGCATCATATGCGGTACCATGATCTGGACTGGTGCGTGTAATTGGCAAGCCGAGCGTGGTGTTAACACCCCCCCACATATCCAAGGTTTTGACTGGGATAAGGCCTTGGTCATGGGTCATCGCAATCACCGCATCAAACTGACCGTTTAATGCTTCGTGGAAAACCGTATCGGCGGGGCGGGCGTTTGAGATATCGAACCCTTCTGCGCGAAGCTGTTCAGCAACGGGATTAATAAGATCGCGTTCTTCCAAGCCAATAGTGCCATTCTCGCCAGCATGCGGGTTCAACCCTGTGAATGCGATTTTCGGTAACGAGATCCCGAATGCTTGATTTAAAGCTGTCGCAGTAATCCTAGCAATGTCCATCAAAGACTCGGCTGTGAGATGGTCCAAAACCCGCATTAAGGGGATGTGAATGGTTGCCAGTGAGACCCGCAAACCGCCGCCAACAAGCATCATGACGGGCGTCACGGCTGCACCTGTTGCGGCTTGGCAGAGGCTTGCAATAAACTCGGTATGTCCCGGAAATTCAAAGCCTTCTTCGTAGAGGACGACCTTTGATATCGGATTGGTTACCATGCCAATTGCGTCACCGCGGAGACAAGCCGAGCACGCCATCTCGATACTTTCGATCGTTGCGGCGGCAAATGATGGATCGGGCGTGCCTGGAGAGAGTTTGTCAAACTCTGAAAGACAGAGCGGAAGAACGGGTAGGGCGTCAGGAAAGACGCGGGGTGCCGCATCCGGAGACTTGATCGTCGCCACTGGAACCCGTTCGGAATAAAGCCGAGGATCGCCGATCACATAATAGGGAGGCGTATGACGCTCGCGCGCTTGCCAGGCGCGGGCAGTTATTTGCGGGCCGCACCCGGCTGGGTCGCCCATGGTCAGGGCGAGTGGGGCGGTCGCGGGCGTCATGGACGATTATTGACGACGAATAATCGTCGCTTCGCGGCGAAGGTTGCGCAAGCTGCGTTCTGAGATCATTCCGAGTTGCTCGCTATAAAGTCGATCTTCGACTTGTGTGCGATCTGGAACTGCGGCGACATCGCTCTTGCGATCGCAGACATACATCACGGCTAGAGTGCCGGATTGTGCAAATATATCAGTGCGTTGTCCGATTTCCGTCGACAGGACCATAGACTTTCCTTCGGGACCAAGATCTTCGACATCAAGATCTTCGAGCGCGACGGCGCGAAGATTATCATCCGCATCAACGACCGCGTCGATTGCCGAACAGTCGGCAATTTGCTCCAGCGCAACCTTGAGGTTTGTTTCCGAGCCATCATTCACGGTCACGCGCGTGACATCGACAAGGGTGGTGGACTGCGACGGATCGCGTTTGCCGCGCATATTGATGATGTAGATTCCATCATCGACTTCAATCGGGTTCGTGATTCCCGGGCCATCCATGTTCTTGAGGATATCCCTGCGCGCATCATCAAAGTCTTCGATGACGATCCACCCCATATCGCCACCTGTCGCGGCGGTCGGCGCCATGGAGAATCGCTGCGCGGCGACTTGGAATTGTGCGCCTGCTCGAAGTTGTTCGACAATCGAGTTTGCTGCAGGCAGCGCTTGGGCCTTGTCTTCTGCCAAGGGGGCGTAGATGAATATCTCTGAGACCAAATACTGCTCTTTCAGCGCATCGGCTTCCAGTCGCTTGATTTGCTCACTGATTTGGTTGTCAGAGATCCGAATGCGAGAGCCATACAACCCACCCATGATGCGTCGCCAGGCAATATCAGCACGCGTTTGCTCTTCTAAACTCGCGGGGTTCACGCCTGATTGAATCAGGCTTTGCAGCAAAATATCGCGGGTGATGCCGGATTGCTGCGCCAGGCGATTGATCGAGCTGGCGATATCATCATCAGAGACTTCGACCTCATACTCGGCGGCCTCTTGAAGTTGCAGCTTTTCGTCGATCAGCTGTTCTAAAGCTTGTGTCGTGATTTGTTGGATCTGTTCCTGGGTGGGCTGTTGTCCACCCAAACTGAGCAGCAATAACCGCGCGCGTTGACGCACATCTGTAAACGAAATCGGATCATCGTTTACGACCGCAATAATGCCTTCGATTTGTTGCGCCGACGGAGGCGTGGACAATTCAGATTGACTATGCGCAGCGCAAGCTGCCGATAGCGCCATCATGGATGCCAAGGCCAATGAACGAACCATACTGAAGTCTCCTGACGGTATTAATCACCGCACCATATGCGAGCGAAACATAACGACTGCTGAACAATGCGCAACGGAGATGGCTGCAATGTGTCGAGGCTGCAAAAAGACTCAGTCGACTTCGCTGGACCCAAACCCGCCAAGTGTTTTGAGCGCGAACCGGAACTTGATTGAATCTTCAGGCCCAATTGTACGGTCGATGGCCTCTGAACGCTCAAAAGAGATCTCGAAACGAGAGCAATCATCTTCATAGGCGACGCCAAGCGTTTGTCGAATGTCGCGTGGGTCGCTGATTCGCCCAGTCTCATCGGCCCGACCGGAGATATCCCGGCTCAAGCTGTACAAGAAGTAGTAATTGTCTGTGATCTTGAAGTCGGCGGCAACCGTGACCCCCTCGTCGCTCAGAGTGGACGTCGTGACATCGCCGGAAATGTTGTAATATCTCAAATCGCTTCGGAAGCGCCAGAAATTCGTCTTTACGCGCGCATCGATCCGGTTGAGGGCAAAATCATCGTCATCCAATCGCACTCGCGTTTCGATTTTGAGGGGATTGCCGAAATCTGCGGAAATACCCGCCACCCAATCGGATACAGTGCCGTCCAAGTTCGATCCGACATCAAAAATAGGGTCGGATGTGTCACGCCAGCGTCGTCCCCCAAGGGCAGAGATCGACATGCCATTTTTCCAACGCGCAGAAACCGACGCGCCGAGAGAAGCTTTACTGCCGCCCTCATAAGTATCGAACCCAGACGCGGCGTTGGCTTCGAAAAGAGACGATTCATCGAGTTCATAGAACAGGCTATCCTCAATCGGGATTTCTGGATCATTCGTGCCAGCCGTTCCATAGGCGACCATCGCCTCGGGTTCGATGAGAATGTCGACCGACTTTCCAGGTCGATAGAGCGGGTAGGACACACGTGTTCCCAAAGTCGCTGCTGTGCGGGAAATGGTCGACGCGTCCGTATCCGGATCATCGATTTGGTAATAGTCAAACCGTCCATCCGCAAACGGCGTCACCAAGACTCCGCCAGGCAGAACCCTCGAAGCGGACCAATCCGCACCGGTTGACGCGCGATAGCTGTCGACACCAATTTCACGCTCTAGAATAGCCGTAGATCCGTAAACGCCAAGCGTTCCATAGGCACCGTAATCAAATAGGCGCTCTCCGAACATCAAAGGAAGCGCCCGCGGTAAGCGTGCGTCTGTATCATTCAGGCGGTTGGTTTCGAATGACAGAAGTGAACCGTCAAAATACCAATTTTGGCTTTGGGCTTGGGTGTATAACTGGTTGAGCAAGTATCGCGGTTGCCCAGCGTACAGACCACGATCTACGTTTTCGCCGGAGATATCGTACCGGCGCGTATACAAATCGTCGCTGACCTGTTCGACCGCAAATCCCCAATTCCAACCGGGGCGTATCGAAAATGCCCCTTCGGCAAAGAGATGGCCGCGAAACTCACTTTCGCCGAACCGCTGGCCATCAGAATCGAAATCCGTTTCTTCCGTAAAACTGGTGTTCACGGTGACTGAACCAGACCAAAACCGTTTGCGATAATTGAGTTCTAGAAGTGGGTTCACATTAGCCATGACTTTCGGCGAAATGGTCAACTCTTGATAGGGCGAAATCGCCCAATAATAAGGCTGCTGGTAGAACACACCAAGCTTAGACGATGTCCCAAAATCAGGTGCCAATAAGCCTGATCGCCGCTCGGAATTAGGGTCTGGATGCGCGAACCAAGGAAGATAGAAGACCGGAATACCGGCCACTTCGAGCACCGCGTCGCGGTAAGACATCATTTGCGCGTCTTCATTCAAGACCGCGCGACGTGCCCGCAGCGCCCAAGTTGGCGTATCATCATCCTCGCATAGCTCGCAGGACGTATACACGATCTTATCTAGCGCGTTGTAGCCCTCTGACGTGCGCACCGCAGATTCAGCCACCGCGAGGCCGCCATTCTCAATCCGAGTTGAAAAGCCAATCGCGTAGCCATCGATCAAATTTGGATCGGTTTCGACCTCATCGGCATAGGTTTCGGTGCCATCGACGTCGATGATGACCACATTTCCGGTGGCACGCACGCGGTCCGTGTTTCGATTATATGTGAGCCGATCCGCACGAAGGACCCGACCTTCATATTTGGCTTCGACATTCCCTTCGGCAATGACGGTATTTTCGAGTTCGTTGACGAAAATATTGTCCGCATCGAGGACAACTGTGGAGGCTTCCGCTTCTGTTTCCGCCGCTGGCTCTTGTGCAATCGCCACTCCGGAGTGGGCAAAACCGGCAGCAAATAGCAATAACCAAGGCCACTTTTGCATTTAGCGACTCCAACACACAAACTCTAGATTCGCTTAAGGCGTGGGGGTCTCAGCGTCCAGTGATCGGCGCTGAGAAACAGATTAAATAGCAGTGAGATGTGGTATTATAGTTTCGCGTTGCTAAATCGCGATTGAGGCGAGTCCACCCGCATACGTGCGCGCTAAGCCGGCCAGTTCGAGCTCCACCAATATGCTGGCACAGCGCGGTACGCTGAGCTGTGTGGCGCGGGCGATATCTTGAATGCGAACCGGCGTTGGTCCGAGCGATTCGCGCACCAATTCCCGTTGCGAGGGCGGAATGTCTTCGTGGTTTTCTCGCGCATCGTCATCGAACGGCGAACTTGGAGCACTCATCTGCCGCGGTGTCGGCCGAGCCAGTGCTTCAATCACATCATCGGCATGCCGGACCAAGGTCGCTCCTTGGCGCAGCAAACGATTGCTTCCAGCTGTTCGCGGGTCCAGTGGTGAACCGGGCACTGACATCACTTCGCGGTTCTGCTCGAGCGCCGTTCGGGCCGAGATCAGCGAGCCGGATCGTTCTGCAGCTTCAATAATCACAACTCCTTCTGCCAAACCGGTGATGATCCGATTCCGCCGAGGGAAATCGCGCGCCGTGGCCCGGTGCCCGAACGGGCTTTCGCTGACGAGTAATCCATTGGCTGCGATCTCCGTATACAGGCGTTCATGCTGCGGCGGGTAGATGTGATCTATGCCGCCGCCAAGGACCGCAATTGTGCCGCCGTTCAAACTGGCTGCATGTGCTTCGCCATCAATGCCGCGTGCCAGGCCTGAGACAATTGTGAAATTGGCGGCTGAAAGCGCAGATGCGATATCGCGTGCCAGTTTTCTGCCCGCGGCCGACGCTTGTCGCGCTCCAACAATGGCGACACATCGCCGGTTCGCGAGGGCGATATCTCCGAGAACGATCAACACGGGCGGTGGCGGCGTGAATTGATTGAGTAATTTTGGGAAATCATCTTCGCAAGCGCACAGGATGCGCGCGCCATGGTCGGAAATCCGCGCCATTTCGCGCTCTATCTCATCCTTACTCAAGGGCGAAATCGGCGACGTTTTGGCGCCGAGATTTGGCAATGCCTTCAGCGCAGCGCTAGCGGTTTTGAACCGTTCGAGGAGTTTGAAAAAAGTGACCGGTCCAACTCTCGGAGTTCGCGCGAGCCGGAGCCAGTCTCTGGTTTCATTATGCGTCAGTCCCCCCGGTCTGATGACTATTTTGATTTGCTCCCGAATTTTGGTTCAGTGCCGTTGAGAAGGCGTTTAATGTTCGCTCTGTGCGTCCAAAATACAAGCACACTGAGGGCGAGAAGCGTGAATGCTGCGAACCGAGTTTCACCCAGTAAGAACGCTCCGATCGGAACAAAGGCTGCTGCCGTAAGCGCCGCCAAGGATGAAATCCGCGTCAGCGCGAACAGGCCAAGCCAGATCGGCGCGCCGACCGCGAGCGCCAATGGCGACGCAAACGCCAAAAGGCCAGCATAGGTCGCGACGCCTTTGCCTCCTTTGAAGCCAAGCCAAATCGGATAGCAATGTCCGAGGAAGGCGAAGGCACCCGCGATTAGACCAACATTTCGATCACCTGAAACCATGGTCAGGATCAAAACCGCTAAACCCGCCTTGAAACTGTCGAGCACTAGGGTGGCCAATGCCAAGTCTTTGCGGCCGGTGCGCAAGACGTTCGTAGCGCCAATATTGCCAGACCCGATTTGACGAATGTCACCCAGGCCGGCGATCCGGGTAATCAATAATCCAAATGGAATTGAGCCCAGCAGATATCCGCCAAATGCTCCTACAATAAACCAGATCATATCGCCCTCAAACCTTGGTGCGCCTTATGCCTGACACTGTTTTGGAAGGTCAAGGCGGGGCTGCCGTTTGAGATGTCATGACATTTTTTAACAAGCGTTCGGACATTCTATCCGTTATTTTGTGAAAAGACTGCGAAAACCTTCGAAACGGCGTTTGACTTCGGTTGACGGTTTTGTCGATATTACTACGAAACCGTAATGATCGTACGCGTGTGCGAAAGGGGCGAAACAGATGTCTGAATCAAATTCGCCGAAAAAATCTGCGCCACGCGGCGCGAATCGCGAGCGAATCTTACGTGCAGCCTTGGACATCATCTCCAAAAAAGGCGTCGACAAGGTCACGCACCGCGCCGTGGCATCTGTGGCGGGTGTCTCTCCAGGCACGACCACCTATCATTTTGCGACTCGCGAAGATCTCGTGAGAGACGCGTTTTCATTGTACATAGACGATTATCAGCGCACTCTGGTTGAAACATTGACGCATCGCCCCGTTGAGACACGCGAAGATTTCATCCGATTTCTTGGGGGCATAACCACGCTGAACCCTGAACAATCGGGACTAGAAGCGATTGAGTATGAAATGGTTCTATTTGCCGGTCGCGACCAAGCGATGCGGATGCGTGTCGCGGCCTGGTCGCGGACGCTCGAAAGCTGGTTGTCTGATCCCCTCGAACGCCTCGGCGCGAGTCGACCACTGGAAGCCGCGCGCATGTTGGTGGCGTTGTCACGGGGCAGCGAATTTGAAGTTTTGTCCCGCAGTCAAGAAATCCACCGCGAACAATTCGCGGCGCGTTTGAACGCACTCTTAAACGCAGTGTTGCATTAGACGGATTGGTTGGCCAAACGGTCCAATGCGGTTTGCAAGATGATCGCGGCTGCAGATGCATCGAGCGCTTCAGCCCGCCGGGCGCGGCTAAGGTCTGCGTCAATCATGACGCGTTCAGCTTCGGCGCTCGACAATCTCTCATCCTGGAAGGCGAGCGGGATATCACGATACTGCAAAATGTTGAGCGCAAGCGCCTTCGCGGCCTGTACGCGCGGGCCCGAAGAGCCATCGAGATTATATGGCAACCCCATGACCAACCCAACACTGCCTCGTTCGTCATAGAGTTCAAACAAACGTAAAAGTGCCGGTTTGAGTTTGCGTCCGCGCGGAATGATCTCCAAAGGCGAGGCAATCATTCTCAATCCATCGCTGCCTGCCACGCCGATGGATTTCGATCCTGGATCGATTCCAAGTAGAGACCCTTTCGGGGGCAGTTCGGTGAGATTGAGTTCAGGCATGGGCTTGTCTTAGCGCTCAGTGGCGCGTATCGCTGCCGCGGTCAATTGGAGTTGCCCAGAGATGAGTGTCACAAAAGACGATGTCCGCAAAGTCGCGCGTCTAAGTCGGATCGCAGTCCCAGAAGATAAGCTAGAGACCCTGGCCGGGGAGCTCAGCGGCATCATGGGATGGATCGAACAGCTCAACGAAGTCGACATTGACGGTGTGGCTCCGATGACATCGGTCGTGGAAGCGACGCTGCCCATGCGCGATGATGTGGTCACTGACGGGAATATCCAAGATCAGGTCTTGGCCAATGCGCCCAAATCTGACGAAGGGTTCTTTGTCGTCCCGAAAGCGGTCGAATAAAGACTATTCGACCAGCGCTGTTTCAATAGGCTCTTCTGAAATGGTCTCGTCGTCTTTCGTTTCTTCAGAGTCTGTCTCTGCGTCGCGATCCCATTCATAGATGGTTTTGATGCGACACGACTGGACGTGAGATAGGCCGTTGCCACGATGTCCGAACGCGCTGTCCGATGCGAAGATGCGGTCGCCTTTGGTCAAACAACTGGTTGCGGAATCGATGGCCAGGGATTGGGCCCAATCAAGATCAAAGCAGCCGCCAAACGTCTCGAGCAGATAGTAATCCCGACCTTCGCGGATCACGACCGCGCGGTCAGTGGTTTCGCCAAAGCTATCAATCTGGCTAGCAAAGCAAACTTTCCGAACTTCTTCACCGCGCCTTGGGTCATCTGCAAACACCTCTGCACGGCGCTCTTGTTCACGGGCCTGTTCTCGGGCTTCCAAGGCTTCGGGTGTGGTCGCGGTGGCACAGGCTGAAACGATGAATAGCATGCCCGCGAAAGCGATACGGTGGGATAACATGGCGGCTCCTTTCGAGAGGGACGAGTATAGAACTAATTTGGGAGCCCGCTAATCAAATCATATTGAGCCTGAACGCCAGACAACAATCCGACATCCAAAACGGTGTTTAAGGCTTGTATTTGCAGTCAAAGGCGGCATACGAAGGCGCAAAATATTTGTCCCACAATATGGAAGATCGCATGAGCGAGCTCACAAATCTGTCATTGACCAACGCGCTAGAAGGCCTTGAGAAAGGCGACTTCTCGGCGGTTGAGCTGACACAAGCCTTTATTGATACGATCGAAGCCTCAAACGCCGCTTTGAATGCCTATGTCGTCCAGACCCCAGAGCAAGCGCTCAGCATGGCGGCTGAGTCGGATACGCGCCGCAAAGCGGGCAATGCCGGACGCCTAGATGGCGCGCCGATTGGCGTCAAAGACTTGTACTGCACCAAAGGCGTGCGCACCACGGCGTGTTCTAACATTTTGGGTGAGTTTACACCCACATATGAGAGCACTGTGACTCAGAACCTATGGGACGCTGGCGCGGTCATGCTCGGCAAGCTCAACATGGATGAGTTTGCGATGGGATCTTCGAATGAGACGTCTCGATTTGGCCCACCGTCAAATCCGTGGCGCCGTGGAAGTTCTAACGCGACATTGACGTCAGGGGGCTCTTCAGGTGGGTCAGCGACTGCGGTTGCGGCGGATCTCTGCCTCGCCGCGACGGCCTCAGACACTGGCGGCTCTATTCGCCAACCTGCGGCATTTACCGGAACTGTTGGCATAAAGCCAACGTATGGCCGGGCGTCGCGTTGGGGGATGGTCGCATTTGCCAGCTCGCTCGATCAGGCGGGGCCGATCGCCAAATCCGTCTCAGACGCGGCTTTACTGACCGAAATCATGTGCTCACACGATGACAAGGACTCGACGTCTTTGAATGTCGAATCCCCTGATTGGGTGTCTGAGGTGTCGAAAGGCGTCAAAGGCATGAAAATTGGCGTCCCAAAAGAGTATCGTGTCGAAGGCATGCCGCAGGAGATTGAAGATCTCTGGCAAACAGGCATTGAGTGGCTCAAAGCAATGGGTGCTGAGATTGTCGATGTCTCGCTGCCACATACCAAGTACGCTTTGCCGGCCTATTATATCGTTGCGCCCGCGGAAGCCTCATCAAACCTCGCCCGTTATGATGGCATGCGTTACGGCGCGCGCCAGGACGGCGATGGCTTGATCGGGACGTATGAGGGCACAAGAGGCGAAGGGTTTGGCGCTGAGGTGCAGCGACGTCTAATGATTGGCACCTATGTCCTCTCATCAGGGTATTATGACGCTTACTATCTGCGCGCGCAAAAAGTCCGCACCCGCATCTTGCAGGATTTTGAAACCGTGTTTCAAGACGTAGACGCGTTGCTCACACCGACCTGCCCAAGCGCCGCTTTTGCGTACGGCGAGAAACATGATGATCCGGTTCAAATGTACCTGAATGATATTTTCACGGTCACTGCGAACCTTGCCGGCTTGCCTGGTATTTCCGTGCCCGCAGGTGTCGACAATGACGGGCTACCGCTCGGCTTGCAAGTGATCGGCAAAGCTCTCGACGAAGCCGCCTGTTTCCGGGTCGCTGGCGCGATTGAGGATGCCGCAGGGTTTGTCGCGAAACCGGAGAAATGGTGGTAATCTGTCGCCATGAGCAAACGCACGCGCTTTTGGGTCATCTCGCTGGCAGCATTCGTGATATGTTGCGGTCTGGTATTGATGACAGCCTATAGCGTCGGCGCGGATCCGCTGCATCCAAGATCAAGGCACATATGGGCGCTATCTCTGATTGCGGCCGCTTATGCCTCGATCCGGATTTCGATGATCGCGGGCAAAATCCTCGACGCGCGAGAAGACCAAGAAGGCGCGGGTGCATTTGGGCTCGGCCTTTTCGGTAAGAAAGAACATGCCATAGACCGCCGCCTGGCTGAGCGTCGCGCGCGGGTTGAAGCGGCGCAAAAGCGCGCTAATGAAACAGATCAAACAGATAAGGACCTCGGCAATGAGTGACCGGCCAACATATACGCTGACAGGGGACACCGGACCTTGGGAAGTCGTGCTTGGACTAGAGGTCCATGCACAAGTCTCATCGCATGCGAAATTGTTCTCAGGCGCGTCGACCACGTTCGGGGCAGAGCCTAACCAAAACGTTTCTTTGGTTGATGCGGCAATGCCTGGCATGTTGCCGGTGATCAACGCGTTTTGCGTAGAGCAGGCGGTGCGGACGGGGCTTGGTTTGAACGCTCAAATCAACAAAGTCTCGCGCTTTGATCGCAAGAACTATTTCTATCCCGATTTGCCGCAAGGCTATCAAATCAGTCAGTTCGAGCACCCGATTGTTGGCGAAGGTGAAATCGAAGTCGACGTAGAGCCGTCGCATGGTGATGCGGCTTACGCCTTCTCGGTGCGCATCGAACGTCTGCACTTGGAACAGGATGCAGGTAAATCGATCCACGATATGGACCCGACCGCGACATATGTTGATCTGAACCGGTCCGGTGTGGCGCTGATGGAGATTGTCTCCAAGCCCGACATCCGTACGCCGCTCGAAGCCGCGGCCTATGTCAAGAAGCTCAAATCCATCGTGGTCGCGCTTGGTACCTGCGACGGCGACATGGAAAAGGGCAACCTTCGCGCCGATGTAAATGTCTCGATCTGTAAACCAGGGGCGTATGAGAAGTTTCGCGAGACAGGTGATTTCGGTCATCTTGGCACGCGTTGCGAAATCAAGAACATGAACTCATTCCGCTTCATCCAGGCGGCGATTGAGTACGAGGCGAGACGCCAAATCGAGATAGTCGAAGGCGGCGGCAGCGTTGACCAAGAGACGCGGCTCTACGATCCAGACAAAGGCGAAACACGTAGCATGCGGTCGAAGGAAGATGCGCATGATTATCGCTACTTCCCGGATCCTGATCTATTGCCGCTAGAAATCGACGACGCATTTATCGAAGGCATTCGGGTCAATCTGCCGGAACTGCCAGACCAGAAGCGATCCCGGTTTGAAAAAGACTATGGCTTATCGCGGTATGATGCGGGTGTGCTCACGGCAGACGTTGAGAGCGCAGATTTTTATGAGACGGTCGCCAAAGGGCGCGATCCGAAGCTTGCGGCCAATTGGGTGACGCAAGAACTGTTTGGCTATCTCAACAAAGCCGAATTGGTGCTCGCCGACAGCCCGGTTTCTGCGACGCAGCTCGGGGGTCTAATCGACCTCATCAGTGGTGACGTGATCTCCGGCAAAATCGCCAAAGACGTGTTCCAACGTATGATTGATGGCGAAGGCGATCCGTCTGACATTGTTGACAAGCATGGTTTGAAACAAGTGACGGATACCGGCGCGATTGAAGCCATCGTAGACGAGGTCATCGCCGCGAATCCAGATCAAGCCGCCGCCGTGAAAGAAAAGCCAAAATCGATGGGTTGGTTTGTCGGACAGGTGATGAAAGCCTCAGGCGGAAAAGCCAATCCTCAAGCCGTCAACAAAATCCTCCGCGACAAGCTTGGGCTTTAGGCGATCACGGGAGTATCGATCCAGACCCAATCGCTTTCAGCACGGCGCTGATGCGATTGTTGACGTCCAGTTTGGCAAAGATCCGCCTGAGCATGGTGTCGACGGTATTTTCGCTCACCCCCAATCGTTCAGCGATAGCGGGGGAGGCGAGACCTTCGGCGACCAAGGAAAGGGCCTCTTTTTCACGCGGACTGAGGCGCTTTACTGGCGGACCATTATTGATTTTGGCGATCTCAAAATAGCGATTGTGAACTTGAACGCAGGCATATTGCAGCGACTGTAATTGGGCGTCGGACAGTTCGAATTCTTTTCGCCGACTTGAAAGGCTGAACACCGCAATCGTGCCCATGGGACCAAATACCGGGACCGCTAATCCATCGATAAAGCCGGCGGCCTGGTAATCTTTAAGCATCTGTTTTTGTTGTTCATTTAGCGGCTGTTTCTCTGTCACTTCACGCCAATGAAATGGTTTCGACTCGGTCAGGCATTGCCGGATAATCGGATCGACCTCAAAAAAGTTCCGCTCGATATAGAGGGTCGCGAAGTCGCGCGGAAAATTCTGTGTCACAAGCCCGGCATAGGGAGACAACGCACGTAAGTTTTGCGCAATAATAAAGTAGGCGAAGTATTCGATGCCGTAAGTATTTAGGTGTTGCGAGAGGGCGCGATACAGACCGTCTTCTGTTTCGCTATTCTGCGTCTGCGCGATGAACGATTCCAGGCTCGCCATTTTCGTCCCCGTCGGGGACATTGTAGCATGATTACGCCACAAAAGGGCGAATTTTTTGTGCCAAAGACTCTAAGTCTTGAATGTCTGCCATCTGACCCGCCGCATGACCTCTAAGGCTTCGGCCCTCCCAGCGCGGAATAATGTGGAAGTGTAGGTGAAATACAGTTTGACCCGCTGGCGCACCATTAAACTGTGTCACCACCAAGCCATCAGGTTTCATCGCTTGCTCGACGGCGCGCGCGACGGTCTGGACACGTTCCATATAGGCCCCGAGCTTTTCTGTCGGCAGGTCTAGGAAGTTTCGCGCCTGAACATCTTTCGGGATGACCAATGTATGGCCATCGGCTTGCGGGAAGACGTCCATAAAGGCGAGTGCAACATCGTCTTCCATGACTTTTACGCTCGGCATGTCTCCGGCTAGAATTTTGGCAAAGATATTGTCGGGGTCGTAAGCGGCGTGCAGCGTCATGACGGGTCCTTCCTGAACGGTGTGCGTTGCATGAGGTATTCAGATTCCTGCTCTACTGCACTGCGCTCTCGTTCCAAATAGTGGTCTATCGCCTCACGTAAGCCTTTGTGCGCGATCCAATGCGCTGAATAGGTGGTCACCGGCACGTAGCCACGCGCCAATTTATGACCGCCCTGCGCGCCCGCTTCGACGGTTGAGAGCGCGTTTGCGATGGCGAAATCAATGGCTTGGTAATAGCAGGTCTCGAAATGAAGGAAGGGGCGCGGGTCGATACATCCCCAATAGCGACCATACAGCGTATCTGACCCGATGAGGTTCAATGCACCGGCGATGGGTACTTCCTCATCATAGGCCAGAATGAGCAGGATCTTGTCGGCCAATCGTTCGCCCAAGATCGAAAAGGTCTCGCGGTTGAGATACGGGTAGCCCCATTTTCGTGACCCCGTGTCCATATAAAATTCGAAGAAAGCGTCCCAATGGTCTTCGGTTATCGCATCGCCGGTGAGATGTTTGAAGGTTAGACCGGCCTGCGCCTTGGCGCGTTCTTTGCGCAAGTTCTTGCGCTTCGCAGACGACAAGGCGGCGAGAAAATCGGGAAAATCTGAATAACCATCATTCTGCCAATGGAATTGCTGATCGTTACGAACCAGCAGACCGGTCTCGGCCATTCGCTCAGCCGCGTCGGCCGCCAGAAAATTGATATGCAGCGATGAAAAATCGTTCTGCGCAGCAACTTGAATGGCGGCAGAGAGCAGGGCGTTTTCTAACCGGTATTGATCCGGTCCAGGGGGGACTAAGAACCGTCGTCCGGTCACCGGCGTAAACGGCACTGCGGCGAGGAGTTTTGGAAAATACTGCCCACCAGCGCGTTCGTAAGCGTCAGCCCAACTGTGGTCGAAGACGAACTCCCCTTGGCTGTGCGTCTTAGCGTAAAGTGGCATTGCCGCGAGGACTTCGTCACCAGGGCCTTCAATCACGATGTGACAAGGTGACCAGCCGGTTTCAGGCCGGGCCGCTCCTGACGTTTCAAGCGCCTCCAGGAATTCCCAGGATAAGAAAGGATCATGTGCCAGACCGGGCGGGTTCGCGACGCGATTCCACGCCTCGGCCGTCACGTCTGAAAGGCTCGTCATTATCCGCGCTTTGAAAGTGGTATCGTCCATAAGGTCTTATGTATTCAGAATGTGTCGTTTTGCGAGCGCTGGATCGAAAGCTTCAAAAATTTGACTGTCCGTGAATGGCGCGAGGCGCTCGCTAGCCTCGACATCGATCACTGTCCAAGTGACCAAGGGCATCTGCGCGCGCGCCGCTTGAAGAGTGACATTTTCTGCATCGCTGGTGTGACAGGCGAGATAGTCTACGGAGACGATTGGGGTTGCTGCTAGATCCGTCGCGCCGGATTGCGCGGAAGGAAGGATCAGTTGCCCACGCATAATGCTGTCCGGGATTGCTGCAACGGCGTCTCTAGAAAAGCTCATCATCGCTGCGGGGCCAGAGTGGCTTTCGAAATGAGTGGCCACCGTTTTGGCGAATGATACGGGATCCGTGGTTCCATCAATTTTGAGCTCGCAAAGTAACGGGGTTTCCGAAGGCCAGTTGTCCAGGAGATCCTGAAGGGTGGACATCCGACCTCCGTTCTTCAGAGGGATGTCCGCCAATTCAGAACTAGAATGGGCCTCGACCCATCCTGTCGCTTGGGTCATTCGATCCAAAATAGGATCGTGGAAAATCATCGGCACACCATCCGCCGCCGGACGGACATCGAACTCAATCCCTAAACCTTGTGAGGCCGCCGCTAAAAAAGCCTCCATACTATTCTCGGCAGGTCCAGACATGGTCCACAACCCACGATGCGCATAGACAAAATCAGAGACTTGGAATCGCTTAGCCAATCTCAAACACACCATCTATTTCGACCGCCACGCCGAGCGGCAGAACCGGCGAAGACACTGCGGACCGCGCATGTCGTCCCGCATCCCCGAAAACGTCGACCATCAAATCTGAGCAACCATTGATCACTTGTGGAATGGCTTCGAAATCGGGGTGCGCGTTGACGAAGCCGCCAAGCTTCACCACGCGTTTTACGCGCGAGAGGTCACTTAGTGCCGCTTTACATTGGGCGATTAAGTTGATCGCACAGAGACGGGCTGCCGCTTGTCCGGCTTCCAGGTCCATGTTTTGTCCAAGTCGACCTTTGACCAGGCCGTTTGGACCCGCGCTGACTTGGCCTGAGATGAACAATTGCTGGCCGGTGATTACAAATGGCACGTAATTGGCCACCGCAGCCATGGGTTCAGGCAACGTAATGCCGAGCTCGGCCAAACGGGACTCAGGGGTTGTCATGGTTTTTTTCCTTATTCCAGCCTCGATTTGCTAGCCGGTTCAGACGCCGCCCGGCAAGCGCTTAGCCCGACTTTTTTTGTTTTGACGCGGAGAGTTTGATTGAGCGTCCAGTGACGACCGAGGCATTGCCAAATTTGGACCGGGCGGCGTCACTGGCACGCTCAGCTTTCGCCCGTTTTTCAATGCCAGGATCGATCAGGTCTCGCGTATCCCAGCGGGCATCTTGTAAATGCGATAATCCGATGCCGATCAGGCGATAGGCTCGGCCTGATTGGGTTTCACGCTCAAGTAGGGGTTTGCTGACACGGAACATCGCATTTGCCAGGTTCGTACCGTTCGGAAGCGTGATCGACCGGGTCAGCGTTCTGAAGTCTTTCGTCTTAAGCTTCAGCGTAACGGTTGAGCCTTCGACGCTATGACGTTTGGCGCGGGTCGCGGTTTCTTCGCAAACTTCCCAAAGACGATCTTCCAAGATGGCATAATTGGAGATGTCAGTATTGAAGGTGCGCTCTGCGGACACGGATTTTCGCAAACCGTCGGTGCGCACAGGGCGGTTATCTATCCCCCGCGAACGTTGGTGCAACCAAAGCCCGGTCTCGCCATAACGCCTGATGAGATCTCGGGATTCGCCAGCCTGAAGGTCAGAAACCAATCGAAAGCCATCTCGCTCCAATTTCTTGGCCAATTGTTTGCCCACCCCGTGGAGAAAGCTCACAGGATTGGGCGCCAGCAACGCCTCAGCCTCATGTTTGGCAATCAGCGCGAAACCGCGTGGTTTATCCAATTCGCTGGCGGTCTTGGCCAAAAACTTATTCTCCGACAGGCCGACGGAAATCGTAATGCCGACATCCGCCTCAACCTCTCGCGCCAAACGCGCAAGCGACAAGGCTGGAAACGCTTGGGCCAGGCGCGTCGTCCCGGAGAGGTCGAGAAAACCCTCGTCGACGCTCAGCATTTGAACTTTTGGGGTGAGGGATTCGAACTTCTTTCGAATTTGGCGGGAGGCCTCTGAATAGGCCTCTCGCCGCGGTTTTACGACCACCGCTTCCGGACAGGCTTTTAGCGCTTTGAACATCGGCATTGCGGAGCGAACCCCGTTCAACCGCGCAATATAACAACACGTCGCAACCACGCCGCGTTTGCCGCCCCCGACAATGACGGGCTTATGCTTTAGTTCGGGATTGTCTCGCTTCTCAATCGCCGCGAAAAACGCGTCGCAATCAATGTGCGCTATCGACAATGTCTCGAGATCGGGATGCGAGATGATACGGAATGATCCACATTCCGGGCAGACCTCAATCGGGTCAGCGATATGCGCGTCACAATCTCGGCAGAGGGAGGGCATGTTTGTTCATGCCATGTTCCGCGATCCCAAGCAAATGGAAAAGAAACGTTAACGAACTTTACGCTAGAAAGAATCGGGGCAAATGGAAGCCCGTGTGATTCGGAACCGAGCCCATGGCAGCAACGACCTCTCGGAAAGTCCTGATCGTTGAGGACAACGCATTGAATATGCGTTTGTTTTCCGATTTGCTTGAAGCGAGTGGCTACGAAACGCTGCAATGTGTGGATGGCGCAAAAGCCGTCGGTTTAGCTTTGGAAGAACGGCCCGATTTAATCATTATGGACATTCAACTTCCGGATGTTTCAGGCTTAGACATTACCCGCTGGCTCAAAGATGATGAGCGGACGGCCAAGATTCCCGTGCTTGCGGTCACCGCCTTTGCCATGCGAACCGACGAACTTTTGGTCCGTGAAGCCGGGTGCGAAGGCTATTTGTCAAAACCCATTCAGGTGCGGTCGTTCCTGCAAACCGTTGACGAGTTGATCGCGAGCGAGGCGCCCGCATGACTGCCAGCGTTTTAGTAGTCGACGACATGGAGACCAATCGCCGACTGCTGCAGGCGAAGCTCGAGGCGAAGTATTATACCGTCTTCATGGCGGCTGACGGCCCGCACGCTTTGGAATGCGCGTCACGGCACGAGCCCGACATTATCCTGCTCGATGTGATGATGCCCGGAATGGACGGCTATGAAGTTTGCCGGCGATTGAAAGCGAATGCCGCGACTCGGCACATTCCCGTTGTGATGCTCACAGCGCTGACCGATCGAGATGATCGACTGCGCGGCCTCGAAGCAGGCGCCGATGATTTCCTCAGCAAACCGGTCGACGATTTCGGCTTGTTCGCGCGGCTTGAGGCATTGATGCGCTACAATATGGTCGCCAACGAGTTGCGAACACGCGACTCTGCAGGCGCGCGCGAAGAGCACTTTTCTGATTTTGAACAAGAGAGCCTAGATAAACCTGCCAGCATCCTGGTCATCGACCAAAACAATCTCGAAGCGAGACGTGTCGCGAGGTCGTTGGAGGCGGTAGGCCATACCGCAGCAACTTGGATGGATGCCCAGGCTTCGGGAATTCGGTTCGACGAAATCGATATTGTCGTCATCGCGCTGTCCGATCAGAAGCATGATGCGCTAAAACTGTGTGCTCATTTGCGCGCTCTCAAAGAAGCGCGCGACTTTTCGATGATTGTAACCTGTTCGATTGCTGATCAACCGAAAGGTCTTGAAGCGCTCCGAATTGGCGCGTCAGACTTGATCCTAACACCGTTGGATATGCTCGAATTGCAAGCCCGTGTTCGCACGCAAACGCGGCGCAAGCGGTTTGTCGACATTTTGCGTCGCCGTGTGGATCGTGGACTTGAGCTTTCCGTCATAGATCATCTGACCGGCCTCTATAATCGCCGATACATGCTGGAGCGTCTGCAATTGTGGATGCAACGCAGCGCCGTCAATGAGAAGCCAGTCTCGATTGTCGCGCTGGATGTGGATCACTTCAAAAACGTCAATGATCGCTACGGTCACGAAGCCGGTGACCTCGTTTTGCAGAGCTTTGCTGCGCGTTTGCGAACAAATATACGACCCCAGGACATCGCTTGCCGGCCCGGCGGCGAGGAGTTCCTATTGATCATGCCCGACACGCGTGAGGAATTGGCCGAAATTGGCGCCGAGCGCATCCGCGAGGCCATTGCAGCTGAGCCATTCCATATCGAACGCGAAGACGAAGATATTAAAGTCACCGTCAGCGCCGGTATTGCCACCTATAATGGTGAGGAGGGGCTGCTCGCAGACTTCCTCCATGCCGCAGATCAAGCCCTCTATCGCGCCAAACAAAACGGCCGGAACCGTATCGAGACCAAAGCGGCATAAAAAAACCGAGCCTTTGGCCCGGTTTGTTCATTTCGCGCTGTAAGCGGCAGATCTTATTTGATCTTACCTTCTTTGAACTCGACATGCTTTTTCGCAATCGGGTCATACTTACGCTTGACCAATTTCTCGGTCATGTTGCGGGGGTTCTTCTTCGTTACGTAGAAGAAGCCGGTGCCTGCGGTCGAATTCAGGCGAATTTTGATCGTTGCCGGTTTGGCCATAGCGGTGCACCTTCTGTTGAGGGCTAAATCTCGAAAACGCGTCTAATGATGGGTTGCGAGCTGGAAGTCAACCGGCTCTGCGCATCAAATTCGATCGGCGGAATGCCCAGAACGCGTCCACCGCAAGAATGGTGCGCCGCGATCATCGCGTACGGTTAGGCGTTCTTCGATTTCACCGAGCATAAAGCGTGTGACACTCGGAAGATCTAATCCCATAGCGTCTTTCAAAGACACCCATTGAAGATCATGCAGTTCCGCCCCATCAAGCGGCGGGCGGTCATCGATCAATACGTCTTCGGCCTCGGCCATAAAGAAGCGCGCATCAAAGCGTTTCGGGCGATACGGCGGCGTTACAGCGCGGCCGATGAAGCGAAAGTGCTCCAGGCTGGGCGCAATATCCATATCGTAGAGTGGCTGCCAGCCCTGCGGTGCTTTAGATGGCATTTCAGCTGACTGACCGATGATCAATCCGGTTTCCTCGAACGTTTCTCGGATCGCAGTCAGGGCAAAGGCGCGGGGGGCGCGGCGGGATTGAAAGCGCAGCCGCGTATCATCCATCTTTGCCAATTCGCTTAGGCACCGCACGCGGCTATCCTGTGGGTCAACACGGCCACCCGGGAACACGTACTTGTCTGGCATAAAGTCGTGCCCACCGGAGCGCTTGCCCATCAAGACGCGCGGCTGCCGATCATCGCGGCGCACCAGAATGAGTGTCGCCGCATCACGCGGACGCGGGCTCGGCCGATCGGTCTGGATGGTCTCACCCTCGTTTTCACCATCGAACGCCGTGCCGAGATTTGGTTTGCTCATCGCCGCCGCTTTCCTTTTCCGCCTGTTTTGCCTTTTCCCCGGCTTATGCTGCCAGAGCCTTTGCGGCGATCAA
Source organism: Pseudomonadota bacterium (assembly GCA_039194965.1). Lineage (GTDB taxonomy): Bacteria > Pseudomonadota > Alphaproteobacteria > Caulobacterales > Hyphomonadaceae > Henriciella. Next base: position 126,875 of record JBCCVQ010000010.1, read on the forward strand.
AGCGCTTCCCCTGCGTCCGAGGCTGCAATTTCTCGCCGGGGCGACGCGGGCGAGGGTCTGAAATGAGCTCCAACAATAACCCGCCCTCTAAAGGTGTGACCTCATTCAATCGGACGCGAACTGGCTGCCCAAGTTCGTAACGTTTGCCTGAGGAGTCACCGACCAGCGCTTGAGCGGCTTCGTAATAACCCCAATATTCCTCTGATATCCGTGAGGCCGGACAGAACCCATCTGCGCCAGTTTCTTCTAAACGAATGAACAGGCCGGACGCGGTGACACCCGTGATGCGTCCTTCAAATTCCGCCCCGACTCGATCCGCTAAGAAATGTGCAAGATAGCGGTCCGTCGCATCGCGTTCTGCGGCCATTGAGCGTCGTTCCGTACGCACCAGGTGTTCGGCGAGCTCGTCTAATTGCACGGCTTGTTTGTCGGTCAAACCGTCCGGTCCGAACTTTAACGCTGAGATCAAGGCGCGGTGGACAATCAGGTCGCTATAGCGCCGGATCGGACTGGTAAAGTGCGCATATTTTTTCAGATTGAGGCCAAAATGCCCGATATTCTCAGGACTATAGATCGCCTGGCTTTGTGTCCTCAGTACGATCTCAGACACCGCCTCAGCATTGTCCGAACCTTCGAAGTCCGACAATAGGCGATTGAACCGATGTGTCTGCGTTCGCTCGCCAAGTGGCCACTTAATATCGAGCGTCTTCAAATACTCAGACAGCGCCGCTATTTTGGCGTCCGACGGCGCATCATGGACGCGATAGAGTAGGTTAGATTTGTGTTTTTCCAGCTCCTCTGCAGCGCAAACATTGGCTTGGATCATAAGCTCTTCAATCAGCTTGTGCGCATCAAACCGTTCTTTTGTACGAATCCCTGAAACTGTACCATCTGCTCCTATTTCGACCTTTCGCTCGGGGAGGTCGAGCTCCAATGGGCCGCGCTTCTCGCGCGCCTTGGAGAGGGCATCATAGGCCGACCAGAGCGGCTTTAGGACGGAGGTTAGAAGGGTTTTGGCGCGCTGCGATGGTTCACCATCTATGGCGGATTGCGCTTCCTCATAGGACAAGGCGCCAGCCGAGCGCATGATCGCGCGCATGAATTTATGAGACCGCTTGGACCCAGATTTATCGAACACCATCTCGACCGCCATACACTGCCGGTCGACCCCTTCCTTTAACGAGCAAGCATCTGCGCTGAGCTCAAAGGGCAGCATCGGTACAACTCGGTCGGGAAAGTAAGTTGAGTTGCCGCGCTTGATCGCTTCTTTGTCCAGAGCGCTGTCCGGTGTCACAAAAGCGGCGACGTCGGCAATCGCAACGATGACCCGATACCCGTCTTTCACAGCCTCTGCATACACCGCGTCGTCATGGTCACGTGCGTCGGCCGGATCGATGGTGATCAGCGGCGTTTCTCGCAAATCGGTGCGGTTCACCGACGCTGGTTGTGCCACTTGCGCTTGTTCGATTACCGCCGCAGGGAACTCGGTCGGGATATCATGCGCAGCGATGGCCAGGAGCGACGCAGCACGCGGATCTTCTTGTCGGCCTAGGATTTGGGTGATCCGCGCACGAACCGGCCCATAGCCGCGTTGCGGATAAGGCGTTGCCATCACCAGGTCGCCATTTTCAGCGCCGTTTCGATCGGCTTCGCGAACTTGCAATTCGTGTTTTATCTTGCGACTGGCGGGTTTTATCCGACCGCCGCGCGCCGTGCTGAGATAAACCCCTGTGACCGGCCGTTCTTCATCCTTGGCTTCGAACAGCTTCATCAAGCGCGCCGTCCACGTGCCATTCTGCTCTTTTACTCGGGCAAGACCGCGATCGCCAATGCCTGGGGCAGGGCCGCGAGATTTTCCCGAATATCCATCAAAGATGAGATCTGGTCCGTAGGCACCTTCTTTTCCGAAAGCGCGGGCGATCAATTCGCCATCCTGATTGGTGCGCTCAAAGCGGACAACGCAAGTTGGTGGCGGTGTATCAGATTGTGCCCATTCCCGGCGCCCGGTTTTGGTCAGCGTTCCATCCGATTCAAGTTCCTTTAAAATGGCGCGCAGCGTCTGTCGTTCACGCCCTTTGACTTTAAGGCCGCGTGCAATGTCTTGTTTGGTTGTCGCATCAGGGTTCTGCTTGAGAAACTCGAGAACCGTCTGTCTGTCTGGAAAGCTCATGGCGCGCGCCATACAGGAAGTCGCGGCGCTTGGCTTGTGGTATTTTCACGGCAATTTTGCGAATAGGTCTACCGGCGTGAGGTGAAACGAGCCCGCTGCAGTGCCATAATCCCCCGTCAACACCTCGTAATGAAGGTGGCGTGGAATCCGATAGCTCGCAGTATTTCCCATAAAACCAATGGTTTGACCTACATTGACCGTGGCGCCGACTTGGATGCCTCGGGCAAAGTGCTCAAGATGCGCGTAACGCGCAAACAGGCGATCGCCGTGCTCGATCACCAACATGTTTCCATAGTCTTTTCGATAGAGTTTCTCGCGGACGGTGCCTTTCGCGGCTGCAAAGACTTTCACGGGATCGGCATGGTACAGATCTATTCCTTTATGGGGGCGTCCATTCCTGATCCCAAATCCTGATGACAAACAGCCATCCTCAACCGGAGCCACCGCGATCTGCTGTCCGTTGACGTCTACGAATGGTCGGTAATTGGTAATGCGCCGGTGGCTATCAGCCGTAGGCGCATTCGATATTGTCATGCGGGGGCATAAGGACAGCGTGGCTGGAAAAACCGTTGCTTGTTCTATCGCCGCCAGGTTGCGCATGAACTGATGTAAGCGGCTAGGTTTGAGGCTCGGAGCCGCGGCGATCGCATGAACGCTATTAGAGCGTACGGAAGCAGACGTGTTCTTGGCGACGACTGGAGGGGGTTGGATCTGCTTTGTTGGTGGCGATGGCGTCGCGCACGTCGTCAGAAGAAAAGTCGCAAAGACAAGCAGAAATCGTATACGTCGGGGATAGGACAGCATGGGTCACCTCAACGCAGTATTCGTGGTTAAGGTCCCCGCCTGAATAATGCGAAGTGTCAGCCAAGTTGGCTAGGTGTTTTCGTCTAAATTTTTTCTCATTTCGAGCAGGTAAGGCTCAAAACCGACTTTCTCGTAAGCTCGAACGGCGGACTGATTAGCTGGGTAAACGGTAAGATGCACTTCGGGCAGCTCATTCTGGCGCGCCCATTCAAATAGATGATCTAGCACGTTCTGATTCACGCCACGACCGCGAAACTCCGGATCGACGTATAAGAAGCCAATGAATGCGTGATACTCGGGCGACAGATAGTGGCGGGAGCGCTTTTTCTTGGCATATCCCGACCCAATTAAGCGCCCTTCAAACTCGGCGACGGCGACTTCGGCATCGGCGGCTTCAATCATCTCGCCGATGTCATAATAGCTGATGGGATCTGGTTTGAGCATGTGATCGAAGGGGCGTTCCGCCTGAATGATCCCTTGCTCAAACGCAAGCAAAGTCGGCAGGTCGTCGAGACGGGCAGATCGAACAATAGGCTTTGTCATTGTGCTGATTTAACGGGTGACTTGACCGTGAGTCTACCGGTGAGATTGTCCGTCATCTCACCACGTGCCACAAATAAAACAACTTTAGAAAGAAATTAAGAATGACACTGTTAAAGTAAATGAATCAGTGAATACTGTATATACTGCGTTATTACCCCTGAGGGGGCGTCGCTGCGTACCACTATCAGGTTACGTGTGCACGCACTTTCAAACTGAAAACGTCACAGACGTTGAGAGGAAGGATGACGTGGTTTTGGAAATAGAGCTAATTCAATTTTACCGATGCGACTCGCTGAATGAACTTTTGAATTGCGCGGCCGACGTTTGCCAATCTATCGGGCTACCGCTGTTATCGCTGAGTTGGACGCCAGCCCCTGGTCCAGATGCCGCCATGCTGAAGAATGACGCGACGATTTGGGATAATTACGCGCCGTATTTTGGGCGCGAAAGTGCCTCTCTGAAAGGCGCCTTAGCGCAATCCATGTCGGTCGCGCTGAATGAGCACGGGACGAATACAAAAGCGTGCCAAACTTGGAAGATTCAGCGTGGCGGCGTGTTCCAAATTTTCCATGACGCGCCTGAGCACTACTTTTTGTCTGATCTCCAACGTCAGATACTGCAAGATCACGACCGGCGCACTTGGGCGGAATTTTTTGCGATTCCGATTTGTCGAGAACGCGACCGGGCCTTGATCTTGTTCGCTAAGACACCGACGAAAGTCTCGGACGCGCATGCGGCATTGATCTCCCGCATGCTCGAAACCACCGCAAATGCGTACCGGTTTCTGTACACGAAGACTCAACACGATGCGCACACGCCACTCAAGGATCGAGACGGCGGCATCTTATCGAGCCGGGAAGTCGAATGTTTGCAATGGCTCGCATCAGGGAAAACTCTGGCCGAAGCAGCGATTATTCTCGGAATTAGTGAGCGAACACTGCGCTATCACATCAACAATGCACGGACCCGTTTGGGAGTTGCAACTACGGTTCAAGCGGTGGTTGCTGCCGCGCTTGCGTATGGGTTTGACCCGCGCGATGCGCGCCGTTCAATTTGTGCTTCGTCGCGACCATAAATAATCAAAGTACCGCACAATCATTGTTCCGAGTAAGTGATGGTTGCGTGGCCGCTAATGTATTTGCCGTCCACTGTCAGGCCTTGGGCGGGATTGCTCGACGTGTAGGAATTATGCGACGCGCTTTGCTGATGATTGAACACACCTGTGCCTTTTCCGGTGCCATGATCAAAGGACCAATTCGACGTATATGTGGTGATCGGTTTGGTGCCTGCCACGCCGCAATATTCGAAAAATTCGACTGACGGCTCGTAATAATTGCTGCGTTGTTCATTGCCTTTTGAGTCGGTGTAATAGGCGTAGACTTTACCAATGGTCGGAGTGCACGCCCCGCAATTGGGAGAGCATTTTTTGCCCGCGGGTTGTACCCCAATCGTATCAGACGTGCCCGATTTGATCGTGTGGCTGCTGACCGACTTGTTGTTATAAGTCAGCCGCGCATGTTTGGACTGACCATCGTGCAATCGAAAGGTCAGATCACTGTCCGTATTGTTCGTAATCCGCAACTCAAAGATGGACGCTTCCGCGTGCGCCAAACCAAGCGGCGCGATCACGCTTATCGCCGACAAAACGGCCCAGGACATTCGATTCAAGGACATCCGATCCTCCTTGTTTGCAAAATTCTGACCTAACCTTGCGCGGCGGCTGGGCCTTCGAAACTGTCCAATCTGACAGTCGAAGCCGCAGCGGGTGTTGGCTACCCCTGGAGATCTCTCAACCAAACAAATGAAGGGAGAGTCATGAACAAGATCTCGAAAAGCCTCGTCGGTGCCGCCATGGCAGCGATGGCGGTTTCGCTCGGCATGCTTGGTGCCGCTGATGCTGCATCATCAGAAGAGGCCAGCTATACCCACCCTGATTGCGAAGGCTCCAATGCGGTTTGCGGTGTTGTTGTCATGGGCAATGCTGGAACCTACACGCTCAATTGGGTCGCGCTCAATGCACACAGCTCCCAACCAAGCCCAGCCACCCACAAATCTTGCAAAGGGTTTGACAAAAAGCTCTCTGCAGATGTTCCAGCCGGAAATTATGACACATTCATTGTGCCCGCCAGCTGCTCTTACAAGCTCAAAACCGACATTAAGAGCGGCCCAAGCAAGGATATAAATCTATTCCTCACCCCAGGGTGTCAGATCATTGCAAAAGTCGCCGGCTCAACAACTTCGAATAGTTGGAAGACGCTTGAAATCTCCAGCCTGTCCGACAAAGTCACCACGGACGCGAACGGTAAGCCGCTTGATCCCGCAAGCTACAAATGCGGCAAGCTCAGCGGCGCCGATACCTATATTGAAGACTAAGTCTCCAGAACAGGCGATCCAATCAAATGCTGAGGCTACACACGTCTCGTGAAAACGTCTTGCGGCTCTCGTTTACGGGAGCCGCGATCACGTTGCTCATCGTCTTGAGCGGCTGCGTCGCGGATCCCAAATTTGCTGTGGGCGACGCGAGAGCTGCAATGCTCGAAGACTTAATTGAAGCGAACGAAGCGGAACTTTCAAAGACGGCGCGTCGTGAACGCGGCGCGATCAAGCATCTCGAACTCACGGATGGTGGGACCGTGCAGGCGATGCGTTTGAGTGTCGATCTAGATCAGGCCGATTTAGCGATCGTCATGGACGAGATATTAGGGGCCAGGTCGATCGAGTACCTGTCGCCGTCAATTCCCTTTTCTGGACGTATATCCGCGCGATTTGATAACCGGCCGCTGCTACAAGCGATCAATATGCTGCTTGCCGAAACAGGCATTGTCGCGCGCGAGGAAAACCAAGTGCTGAGTTTCTCATATGGCGGGGAGATCGTTTCAACCTCCGAAACGGAAGCCGATGACCGCTTTGTCAGCCGAGAGATTGTGCTCAAAAATTTACAGGCCTCGGAAGTCGAAACCATGTTGGACGACTTGTTTGAGACCGATGAAGACGATGATGACCAAGAACGTCTCGCAGTCAGCAGTGTTGCCGAACTCAACGCGGTTTATGTCACCGGTACGTCGACGATGGTGTCGCAGGTCGCGCAAATCGTAGCCCGCGCAGACAGACCGGTCCCTCACGTGATTATTTCGGCGATCGTGGTCAAGGTGAACACGTCTTCGGTCGAGACGTTGGGGATCGATTTTTCGGATATGGCGGATGGCAGTTTCAGTATTTCCAGCATCGTACCCAACACGACCGGCGGCAATGTGGTAGCGACGTTTGAGGAACTTGCCGGAAACACGGCGCAATTGACGGCGACGATAAAGTTTCTAGCGGCTCAAAACATCGCGCAAGTCCTGTCCCGGCCCTATGTGGCGACCCGGAGCACGATGCCGGCGACGATTGAAATCGTCGATGATCAATTCGTCCGCGTGGATACGACGACAGATGACTCTTCAATCATCGCAACCGACTCGATCACGGCTGGCATCTCAATGACCATTACACCAATTGTTATGGCAGATTCCTCCGTCCGTCTGGATCTAACCATCGAAGACTCACGGTTCAGCGCCACCGCAGGCGATGTGCTGATCGCTAAAGAGCGCAACACAGCAACCACCTCTATGATCATAGGCAGCGGCAAGACGATCGTGATTGGCGGGCTCTCATCGCGCTATCGCATAACCGAGAAATCAGGACTGCCATGGTTGCGAAAAATACCCCTGATCAGCTTTTTTACCGCCGAACAGGACTCGCTGGAGTCCGAGAATGAGCTGGTCGTTTACTTGACCCCATATATTTGGATCCCGGGCATGGAATTGCCAAAGGCGCTCGAAGAACAACCGATCCTTGAGTATCCAGCTCTGCTCAGTGTTGAGAAATTCGGGCGCGAGTGAGCACGCCTGATTATTTCTTCGCAGGCGCTTTCTTCTTTTTCGTCGCGCGCTTTTTCTTCCCGCCTTTGGCTTCTTTCGCCGCTATGAGCTCGAGCGCTTGATCGATATTCACCTCGGTCGGCTGGATATCTTTCGGCAGGGTCGCATTGGTTTTCTGGTGCTTGATGTAAGGTCCATAACGGCCTTCAAGCACCTGAACCGGATCGCCGCTTGATGGGTGTGCGCCGAGATCTTTCAAGACTTTTGGTGCGGCGCGGTTGCCGCGGCCACCATTGGCTTTCTTGTCTGCGATCAGTGACACAGCGCGGTTCAACCCAATCGTAAACATCTCCTCGACACTCGATAGATTCGCGAACGTGCGATGGTGCTGAACGTACGGTCCATAGCGACCAAGGTTGGCCATGATCGGTTCATCGTCTTCGGGGTGTTTGCCGACTTCGCGCGGAAGGCTGATCAGCATGATTGCTTGCTCAGGCTCCAGTTCTTTTGGATTCCAGCCTTTCGGAAGGCTCGAGCGTTTTGGTTTTTCTTCGCCGATATCCATTTCGAGATACGGACCAAACCGGCCAGATTTGAGCAAGACAGGCTGGCCTGTGTCGGGATGAACCGCGACCTCTTCGCCATCCGGATTGATCGCGTTCTCGGCTTCCTCTTGAGTCGAGAAGGGGCGGGTGAACTTACATTCTGGATAGTTCGAACAACCAACGAAAGCCCCGTGGCGTCCAAGTTTGAGGCTCAACTCGCCTTCGCTGCAGAGCGGACATTGGCGCGGCTTCTCTTTGATGTTGCCGCTCTCGTCGACGGGCGGGAAGACGTGATGACCCAGTGATTCATTCAACACATCGAGGACGGCTGAGACACGTAAGTCTTTCGTCTCGGCTATTGACGCTGTGAACTGCGTCCAAAACTCCCTCAAGAACGCTTTCCAGTCGAGCTTCCCGTCCGAAATCACGTCGAGCTTGTCTTCTAAGTTCGCCGTGTAGTCATACTCGACATAGCGTTGGAAGAAATTCTCCAGGAAGGAGGTGACCAGAATCCCTTTGTCTTCCGGGACCAATTGCTTCTTTTCGATCCGGACATAGTCGCGATCGACCAGCGTCGACATGGTGGAGGCGTAGGTCGACGGGCGGCCGATTCCGAGCTCTTCCAATTTCTTGACCAGCGAGGCTTCAGTGTAACGCGGCGGTGGGCTGGTGAAGTGCTGTTCGGATTTGGCTTCAAGCAGGTCAGCATGATCGCCTTCTGCCATTTTCGGCAAACGCGCTTCGGCGTCTTCATCCTTGTCCGTATCGTCGCGGCCTTCGGTGTAGAGCTTGATAAAGCCGTCAAAGACTAGGACCTGACCGGTCGCGCGAAGCGTCGCCGATTTGTCCTTATTGTGCATGTCGATGGTCGTGCGCTCGAACTGCGCCGGTTCCATTTGCGAGGCGACGGCGCGGCGCCAAATCAGCGCGTAGAGCTTCCAGAGGTCTTGGTCTGTCTGTTTGTAATCCTCAGGGCGTAGGCTGAAGACGGTTGGCCGGATCGCTTCGTGAGCTTCCTGCGCATTCTTTTGCTTTGAGGAATATCGGCGAGGCTTTTCCGGTAGGTATTGCGCGCCGTAATTCTCTTTCACGTGCTCTCGGGCGTGGTGATAGGCCTCTTCGGCCATATTCACGCCGTCGGTCCGCATATAGGTGATGCGACCTTCTTCGTAGAGTTTTTGCGCCGCTTGCATCGTCCGCTTGGCGGAAAAGCCAAGTTTGCGGGATGCGTCTTGCTGCAGCGTCGATGTGATAAAGGGCGGGGGCGGGTTGCGCTTAACAGGTTTCGCTTCGACGCTCGCGACCGAATAGCCACCGAGCTTGACTGCATCGAGCGCGGTCTGGGCGGCCGCAGCGTCTGGAAGATCAAATTTCTTGAGAGATTTGCCGTTCAAAGACTGCAAGCGCGCTTCAAAATCGGACCCATCCGGGGCGCGTAACTTGGCGCCAATGGTCCAGTATTCTTCTGGCTTAAACTTCTCAATCTCGAGCTCGCGATCGACAACAATGCGAAGCGCCACTGATTGCACCCGGCCAGCAGAGCGAGACCCTGGGAGTTTACGCCAGAGCACCGGCGAGAGATTAAATCCAACCAGATAGTCAAGCGCACGCCGAGCCAGATAAGCGTCGACCAATTCCTGGTCGATCTGGCGCGGATTTTCCATCGCGCTGGTGACCGCAGATTTGGTGATCGCGTTGAACACGACGCGCTCGACCGGGGTGTCTTTCTTGATGGCCCGGCGCTTTTTGAGCGCATCCAGTAAGTGCCAAGAAATGGCTTCACCTTCGCGATCCGGGTCGGTCGCAAGAATCAATTTGCCGCCGGCTTTGACCGCTTCGGCAATTTCCCGAATGCGCGCTTGGCTTTTCGAATCGGCCTGCCAGACCATTTCGAAATCATTGTCTGGATCGACCGATCCATCTTTAGAGGGCAAGTCTCGGATGTGACCGTATGAGGCCAGCACTTTATAGTCTTTACCGAGATATTTGTTGATTGTCTTCGCTTTGGCGGGGGACTCAACAACAACAACGTTCATGGGAGGACGGCTCCTGACAGGGCTTCAAGGCGGCGGAAAGTGGTTGTGGCCGGGCCCGCTGTCAAGAAGGGATTTCTCTAACCATCTTCTTGATAGGCCAAAACTGTAAGCGAGATGAACAAGGCGCAAAGGGCTGGCGCCCATGCGGCTATTACGGCCGGAACCGCGCCTGAAGAGCCGAAACTTGAGGCGATTTGGGTGACGAAAAAGAGCGCAACAGCTGCGCCAGCTCCAGTGGCAATTAACCGGCTTGTCCCACCAAGACGCGACAATCTGAGACACACGATCGCTCCAATCAGCGCCATCGCGGTGTACAAAACCGGCAGCGAGGTGAGCCCAAACCAACGCATCGAAAAGCGCGATGTATCGAGACCAGCGCGTCCCGTTTGACTGATAAATGTCGGTAATCCCCAAAAGCCAATCGTGTCCGGCGACGTGAATCGGGACAGCAATGTGTTCGGATCCAGATCGGTCTCAATCGCCAGGCTCGATAATCGCTGTGGCGGGCTGCCCGGCGTATTTTCAACCAAATCGGTGAGCTGCCAAAACCCGCCCGAGATGGTCGCGGTGTCGGCATCGATGCGGCGAATAAAGCGGAATCGAGACGTGGGGCGCGCGCCTTCATAGACGCGGCCTTCTTCTAGGAAACGGACGTCAGTGAAGACTTGACCTGTACTGTCGACCGATGCGGCGTGGATGACGATCTGGCTATCATCTGTACCTTGCCGCAGCCAGACATCTGATCTCTGGCGTTCGACCACGCGCCCGCCTTCTTGCAGCAAGTTTGCGCGCGTCGACTCAAACCGCTCGGACAAATGCGCGCCCAGCGGGTTCAATATCATCATCGCGAAGATGCCAAGACCCGCGGCCATCACCATGACCGGCGCGAGAAATTGCCAAGCCGACTGGCCGGTTGCGCGAATGACAGAGAGTTCGGAACTTTTGGACAGCTGATTGTACGCGATCATCGCCGCGACAAGGATGGCGAAGGATAAGGTCTCTTCCAACAACCCTGGCAGTTTCATCAATGAGAGTTGAATCGCGGTAATCGGCGAAAGTTCGATATCGCCGCCGACGGTCCGCAACTGTTCTACCACATCGACCAGCATGATGGTGATCGCGAAGAGTCCCAATACCAGTCCAAGGGCGATCAGGCAGCGCGAGAACACATAGCGTTGAATGCGGCTTCCAATCATGATCGCGGCGCCCCCTTAATCCGCTGTCCACTGCGGAACAGGACATAAGAGAGCACTGAAATGGCGACGATCGGCACCACCCATTGTCCAACATTCATCGCCGCGTTGCTGCCACTACTCGATTGCACGGAGAGCTGGATGATGATCAGCACCAAAGCGCCAGATGACGCCAGAACGATACGCCTGGAATACCCGCGCCGACTGAAATTTCCGCCAACCACCGCGAGGATTGCCAGCATCGCCATGGCGATACTGATCAGGGGCGAGGACAATCGCGAGTTCGCTTCGGCAAGGTACTCTGTTTCATTACGCCGTTCATTATAACTTGAGCGGTCGATAAAAAGCAGCTCGTGCAAATACCGGTCAGAGGCTTTCAGAATCAGCTTGCTGTCTTCTTTGACGAACGGCGTGAGATCGAACGTCGACTGTTCGAAGTCCAAAATACTCAAAGCGCCGTTCGCATCGAGTTGGTGAATCTGTCCATTGAACATCACGATGGCGGGTAAGCCATCGACTTCAATAAACCGTCCACGCTCGGCCAAATAGTCGCGGCCATCCGGATGGCCCACGCGCTCAGCAATCTGTACGCCGATGAGATCTTGGCCACGTTGCTCGCGCGCAAATACGGTCAAATTTGCGTCCGGCGTGGTGAACTGACCTGGACGAACCAGCGAAGATGCCAAATCGGCGCGGGCATCATTGATCGTCGCCCGCATTTCGCGTTGCGCCGATGGCTGTACCCACAAGTTCACGCCAAGATGCACCACTGCGCCGAGGATCGCCAATCGAAGGATCGGAGAGGCCACTTGCCAGCGTGTCATGCCGGCAGCTTGTGCAACCACGACTTCACTATCGCGGTGGAGCCGATTGAGGGCCCAAATCGTCGCAACAAACATCGCCATCGGCGTCAGTAGCGCGACAATTTGCGGAACGCCGAGCGCCACAATCTTGAAGAACGTCAACGCGCCCTGGCGATTATCGACGATAATCTCCGTCTGCGACAGTCCCTGCGCGAGGATCGCCAGCAGGGTTAGTCCGCCGACAATAATCAACACAGACCGCAAAACGCGGTTGAAGAGATAGCGCTGAACTCGATTCATAGGTGAATTTGTTTGTTTTCCTGTCTGTTTTTCCGGCTTAGCGAGTTGCGCCGCGCGCGTCGATGCTTACTTTGCGCCTCAAATGGAGTTGTTGCATGAAAATTACATTCACGGACACAGCCAAGTCTCAAATCGTTGGGTTTCTCATCGATGAAGGCGGCAAACTGCCAGAAGCGGCAGAGGCTTTGGACAAAGAGTCAGGAGGGCTTCTTTCTGAAGCTCTCACGGCCGGACGTTTCACTGGCAAAGTAGGCCAGCAAGCGTTTGTGGTATTGCCGAAAGGCGCCAGCGCAAAGCGTGCGTTGCTGGTCGGCGGTGGAAAAGCGAAAGACCGCAAAGACCGCGTGCTCGAGCGGATTGGCGGGACCATCTATAAAGCCCAAGCCAACAGTGGATTTAAATCGCTCAGCCTGCATGTCGAAGATGCTACGGCAGCGGCGCGAATCGGTTTGGGCGTCAAACTCGCCGCTTATCGCTTCGATGATTACCGCACCAAACTCAAACCGGAAGACAAGCCGAGCTTGACCGATGTCGGCTTCGTAACGGCTGACACCAAAGCCGCGCGCGTCGCGTTTAAGCCGCTCAGCGCGGGTGCGGATGGGACGTATCTCGCACGCGACTTGGTCAATATGCCTCCAAACGATCTTTATCCGGGCAGCTATGCCGAAAAGATTGAATCGCTCGCCGAGCACGGTCTTGAAATCGAAATTCTTGGTGAGAAAGAGCTGAAGAAGCTCGGCATGAATTCGATGCTCGGCGTCGGGCAGGGCAGTGTCAAAGACTCCAAACTCGGCATCATGCGCTGGATGGGGGGCAAGAAAGATGAAGCCCCGGTTGCTCTTGTCGGCAAAGGCGTTTGTTTCGACACGGGCGGGATCTCGCTCAAACCCGGCGCTGGCATGGAAGACATGCGCGGCGATATGGGCGGATCAGCCGCTGTGGTCGGCGCCATGCTGGCGCTTGCCAAACGCAAAGCCAAAGCCAATGTCGTTGGTCTGGTTGGATTGGTTGAGAATATGCCAGACGGCGACGCGATCCGTCCGGGCGATATTCTCAAGTCAGCGTCCGGACAGACCATCGAAGTGCAGAATACGGACGCCGAAGGCCGGCTCGTTCTGTGCGACGTGCTTTGGTACACGCAAGAGACCTATAAGCCGAAAGCAATTGTCGATCTGGCAACTTTGACCGGTGCGATTGTCATCGGTCTGGGGCACCATCATGCGGGCCTGTTTACGAATGATGATGGCTTGGCAGATCAGCTGACCTCAGCCGGTCTCGCTGAAGGAGAACGGGTCTGGCGTTTGCCACTTGGTCCTGAATATGATCGCCAACTGAAGTCAAAATTTGCAGATATGCGCAACATTGGCGGACGTGCGGCGGGATCGATCACGGCGGCGCAATTCCTTCAACGGTTCATTCGAGATGGGCAAACATGGGCGCATTTGGACATTGCCGGTGTGGCTTGGGTTGAAGGCGAAAAAGCGCCAACCGATCCAAGTTGGGCGTCTGGCTTTGGTCCGCGTCTGCTCGACCGATGGATTGCGGATAATTACGAGGGCTAGGCATGAGCGAAGCCGGCCAGCCCGAATGGTGGTTTTACCATCTCCAGCGGACCACGCTGGAACGGGCGGTCGGGCCTTTGCTTGAAAAATGCCTCGAACGGGGGTGGCGTGTGCTTGCCATCAGCAGCGACGCGACACGCCGGGCAGCGTTGGATGAGGCGCTTTGGACTTATGATGATCAAAGCTTTCTGCCACATGGCCAAGCTGAAGCCGAAGGACTGGCGCCCGAAGCGCAGCCGGTCCTGATCTCCAGTCAGGTCGAGAATGCCAACAGCGCGGCCGTTGCGTTGCTTATGGATGGCGTCGAGCTGCCGGTCGATGCGGATTTTGAGCGCTGTATGGTGATGTTCGATGATGGCGACAGCGCCACACGGCAAAAAGCCCGCGAACAATTTAAAGCCGCAAAAGATGCCGGACTCACGGCGAGGTATTTTCAGCAAAGTGGACGTGGATGGAAAGAGGCGGGGATATGACCACACTTTATCTTGGCAATCTCAATTACTCGTCTTGGTCGATCCGCGCCGTTTTGGTGACTCGCGGTGCGGGTTTGGACGTCGAAGAGAAAGTGCTCCCGATCGGCGCGGAGGCGAGTTACGCGCTGCTCGATACCGAGACGGGTCAGCACCGCGTACCTGCTTTGAAAACGGGTGACTTGGTTGTGCATGACAGTCTCGCGATCACCGAATGGGCGGCCGAACAGGCAGAGCCCGGTAAAGTCTGGCCACGCGATCCCGAGAAACGGGCACGAGCGCGCAGTCTTTGCGCCGAAATGCATGCAAGCTTCATTGATATTCGAAGCTTCATGGGTGTCGATATCCGCTCACGTCTCGCCCTGCCGACGATGACGGAGGGGCTGAAATGGGACATCCAGCGCATTTTACAGATCTGGGAAGAAACGCGTGGCACTTATGCCTCTCACGGACCGTATCTTTTCGGCGAATGGTCGGCCGCGGACGCATTTTATATGCCTGTGGCGACGAGGTTCCGAACCTATGGCTATGCTTTGGGAGCCGCGGCGGCGGCCTATGCTGAGGCGGTGTTATCGCATCCTTTGTCATTGCAATTGATTGAGGAAGCGAAAGTCGAACCTTGGACGCTCGACCCGACCAAGTTCAAACCGAAAAGCGCCGGTTGATCAGTGCTTTTCGCCCGCTGGCTTTGTGATCAGCGTTATAACGAAGACGATGGCGGTGATGATCGCATACGTGCCGAGCACTTGCATGGCGTGCGCGGGAATGCTGCCCGTCCATAAATAATAGATGCCGTAACCGGCCACAATCAACACGGCGATGGCGAGCATCATGCGCAAAGTTCCAGCCATTGTCTTTCTCCTAAACTCGGCTTTGTTCGTAGCAGAATTCGATTTGGATATGAAGATTTCGTGCCAGCCTGCGGGTTACGGTTGCCGGGGCGCTTTTGCGTCGCTATAGGCGCGCCAAACCCGTTTATGTAATCAACAGGAGCCATTCATGGCTGGCACGCGTACTTTCTCCATCATCAAGCCGGATGCAACGGCTCGCAACCTGACCGGTGCGATCAATAAAGTCATCGAAGAGGGCGGTCTGCGCATTGTTGCACAGCGCCGCATTCAAATGACCCAAGCTCAAGCTGAACGCTTCTATGAAATTCACAAAGAGCGCCCATTCTTCGGTGAACTGGTTGAATTCATGACCTCGGCGCCTGTCATTGTTCAGGTTCTCGAAGGCGAGAATGCGGTTGCCCGCTACCGTGAAGTTATGGGTGCGACCAATCCTGAGGAAGCTGCAGACGGCACCATCCGTAAACTGTTCGCGCAATCAATTGGCGAAAACTCTGCGCATGGCTCCGACAGTGACGAGAACGCTGCTCTGGAGATTTCTCAATTCTTCAGCGAAGCAGACATTGTCGGCTAAGGCTGTCCCATCCGAGACAATTGAAACGGACTGTCTTAGGGCAGTCCGTTTTTTTATGCTTGAGTGGCTTTAACGCGTGCCAGGATGAGCTTCGCGGCTGAATGCGCGGCCTTGGGATACAAAGCATGTTCTTCTGGCAACACCCGCGCCGCTAAACTATCGGCGGTATCCCCCGGCAGGATGGGCACGCGTGCTTGCTCAATGACCGTGCCCTGATCGACCCCTTCAGTCACCCAATGAACGGAGCAGCCGGCTTCCTCATCGCCGGCATCAATCGCCCGCTGGTGCGTGTTGAGACCTGGATACTTTGGCAGCAAGGATGGATGGATATTGATCATCCGTTCCGACCATTGGCCGACAAACCACGGGGTCAATATTCGCATGAACCCCGCGAGGATCACCATTTCAACGCGATGTAAAACGAGCTCTGCTTGGAGCGCACGTTCAAACGCTTCGCGATCTTTTCCGAACGGCTTATGATCAACCGAAGCGGTAGCGACGCCAAACGCAGCGGCAATCTTCAACCCGGCCGCGTCTGGGCGATTAGACAGCACCAGAACCGGCTTAGCGGCGTAGTTTAAGTGTTTTGCGGCCTCTAAGATCGCCTGCATATTGGTGCCGCGACCAGAAATCAGGATCGCCGTACGCAGACGGGTCATGCTTGAACCAGATCACCAATAATAACAGGCTGTTCGCCAAGCCCTTCGAGCGCGTTGACGACAGAGTCTACATCATCCGGTCCTACGGCGAACACCATTCCGATGCCCATATTGAACGTCTTGTGCATCTCGTCCTCAGCAATATTACCCGTTTCCTGCAGCCAGCGGAAAACATCCGGCACGGACCAAGCGTTACGATCAATACGCGGGATCAATGTATCTGGGCACATGCGGGGTGTGTTCTCGGTCAATCCTCCGCCGGTGATATGGGCGAGACCTTTGACCAAGCCGTCTCTGATGAGGGGCAGGGCCGCTTCGGAATAGAGCCGCGTCGGGATCAGCAATGCGTTGCCGAGCGATTGATTGCTTAAGAATGGCGAAGGATCTTGATAGGAAAGTCCCGACCGTTCTACGACTTTGCGGATGAGCGAATAGCCATTTGAATGTGGGCCGCTCGAGCTGATGCCGATGAGCACATCACCGGCTGCCATATTGTCCATGCGGGGCAATACGCGCTCGCGCTCAACCGCGCCGACAACAAATCCCGCTAGATCATAGTGGCCAGGGGGGTACATGCCTGGCATTTCGGCAGTTTCGCCGCCAATCAGTGCGCATCCAGCTTGCTTGCAGCCTTCAGCGATACCGGCAATGACGCTTTCAGCGACCCCACCGTCTAGGTGACCGGTTGCAAAATAATCTAAGAAAAACAGAGGCTCAGCGCCTTGTGCCAGGACATCGTTTGCACACATCGCAACCAAATCGACGCCAACCGTGTCATGAATACCGGTTTCGAACGCGAGCATTAGCTTGGTGCCAACGCCATCGGTCCCGGAGACCAGAACAGGGTCATCCCATCCGTCTTTCTTTAAATCGAACAGCGCCCCGAAGCCGCCAAGACCGCCCATAACGCCGGCTCGGCGCGTGGCTTTTGCGAGCGGGCCGATAGCTTTGACCAAATTGTCGCCTGCCTCAATATCGACACCTGCGTCGCGATAAGTCAGGGAATCAGAAGGGTTCGTTGTCATGGCTGCGCGCGTTAGCATGCAGGTTGGCTGCTGACCAGCACGCTTCTACGGTTCACGAGTCTTCTGAGTGTTGATATGAAATGCTCGAACAATGAGGCGCCCTTTATGATTCGATTGATCCTGACCGCTTGTGTCTTTGTTTTTGGCTTTGCGTTGATGGCCAACGCACAGAGCCGAGATGCGTATACAATCAACGCGATTGCGGTGGATGAGCGTGCAGAAACCGTCGGTGAGGCGCAGTTGCAGGCGTTTGCCGCCGCCCGGTTGGCGGGCGCTGTGCGCTTAGTTGAACGCCTGACGCTGCCGGAAGACCGTTTGGCCGCGACCGACTTGATTATTGACCAAGCATTCGCCGATCGCATCGCCGCGGCCGTCGACGTTGAAGAAGAAGTGGCGGGTGCCGGTCGATATCGAGGCAGTCTCGCAGTTGTCTACAACCCTGTAGAAGTACGGGCGGCGCTTACAGAGGTCGGATTGCCGTTCACAGACAGTCTCGCCCCGCAAGCGGTTCTGTTTACCACCACGTCTAACCGCATGGATCTTGCCTGGAATATGACCTGGGAAGAGTCGCCACAGGGCAGCCTCGTACCGTTACTGATCAGCCGCAGTGCGGGTTATGCGCCGGATACGGCTTGGGATGTATTGCAGCAAGAAATCGCACTCTACGGCGCCCAACGTGCGATTTTCGCAGACTTGCGCGGGAGCGCTGGCGGATATGTCGTAGAGCTGATCTCCGTCACGCCTTCAGGACCCCGTCGCATCGGCATAACGCGCCGCGCGTCGACTTTGGAGGGGGCGATAGAGGCTGTCGCATTGCGTCTTAATGATGATTGGAAACAAAACTCCATCATCCGCGATGCCACCCGAACTTTGATCGAAGCGACCGTCTCTTACACATCGCTTGCCGAGTGGATCACGCTACGGCGGGCGCTGGTTCAGTCACCGCTCGTCTCCAATGTCCAAACCCGCGCAATTTCAACCGATGGCGCGTTTGTCGCGTTCGCTTTTGCCGGCGATGGCCAGCGGCTGATCTCTGATCTACGCGACCGCGGCGTCGTGATTACAGCCGAAACCATTGGCTGGGTCATGTCATCTGCGGTCAGTTCTGCGCCGCAAATTGAGGACAATTAGCTGATGCCGCCTTCGAGGCAGATCCCCCTGCAATTTCCGGAGGCGCCTCTCAATTTCGCAGACATGGCCATCACCTCGGCCAACCGCGCTATTTGTGCCGCGGTGCGAAATGTCGACCGATGGCCATATCACGCATTTTGTTTGATTGGCCCAAAAGGCAGTGGGGTGACCACCGTGGCGCGCGCTTGGGCGGAGGAACGCAGCGCGACCTATTTCGACGCTGCGGATGTTTCAGCGCTCGACTTAGCGGAACTCGAAACGATTACCGAAAATGATCTCGTTGTGGATGATGTCGACCAGCTGAAGCGCGCTGAAACGCTGTTGCTGCTGCTCGGCGGCGTCAAACGACATCAGAAAGCGATCTTGCTTGCCGCGCATACAGCGCCTGCCACCTGGACGTTTCAATCGCCGGATCTCAATTCGCGCCTTCAAGCTGCCCCTTTGGCACAGCTTCCAGCGCCGGATGAAGAATTGATGCGCGCGCGACTGCGACGGGCATTTTCACGCTCTGTCTTAGCGCTTCCTAAAACGGTTGAAGATTATCTTGTCACTCGCGTTGGGCTGGACTACTCGCAGATCGAACACGTCGCGGAGGTGCTGTCAGGCGCGAGCGGTGATCGACCACTGACCATTCCTCTGGCGAGAGAAATTCTGGGTGACGAAACCGGGTAGGGCTATGACAAAGGTATTTGGCGCATGAGCAATCTTGTAAAAGCGCCCACGGAACGATCTGAGCGTTACATCAATCGCGAGCTGTCCTGGCTCAAATTCAATGTGCGCGTGCTCGAAGAAGCCCGCAACACCAAGCACCCGCTATTGGAGCGGCTCCGCTTCTTGTCGATTTCGGCCAACAATCTCGATGAGTTTTTCATGGTTCGCTATGCGGGTTTGCGCGAACAAGCCCGTGCTGGCATCCATAAGCTGAGCATTGAAGGCCGCACGCCCGCTGAACAAGTCCGAGAGATTGAAGCCGCCGTTGAAGAATTAACCACGGACCAGCAAACCTGCTGGCTCGAATTGCGCGACGAATTGCGTGACGAGGAAATTGAAGTTCTCTCCATCTCTGATTTGAAGCGATCAGACATGTCTTGGATGAAAGAGCGATTTGAAACGCAAATTTTTCCGATTTTGACGCCGCAAGCGGTCGATCCCGCACACCCTTTTCCGTTCATTCCTAATTTGGGTTTCGCAGTCGCATTCCAACTGACACCTGAGAATGGTGGGGATGAGCCGATGGTTGGTCTTGTGCCGATGCCAGCTTTCTCTTCGCGGTTCATTCGGTTGCCAGACAAGAAGGCGGGAGGATTGCGATTTGTCCGTCTGGAAAGCGTCATAGCGCATTTCCAAGACATGTTGTTTCCGGGCTTTCAATCGCAAGGACATTGCGTGTTTCGCATCGTCCGCGACAGCGATATTGAGATCGAAGAAGAAGCCGAAGATCTGATCAGCGAATTCGAAGTCCTGTTACGCCAACGTCGGCGAGGGCGGATTGTGCGCATCCACTTAGATGCAGACGGTCCAGCTCCTCTGAGGGACTTTATCGCCCGCGAAATTGGCGCGGAGCCCCGTGACATTGCCCTCATGGACGGGCTTTTGGGAATGAAGGATCTCTCGGGATTGATCGTTAAAGATCGACCCGAATTACTGTTCCAACCGTTCGAAGCGCGTTTTCCCGAGCGGATCCGCGAACTCGGCGGCGATTGTTTCGAAGCCATTCGCGCCAAAGATATCCTGGTGCATCATCCGTATGAGTCGTTCGACGTCGTCGTGCAATTCATTCGTCAAGCGGCGCGCGACCCGAATGTCGTGGCGATCAAGCAGACCTTGTATCGGACAACTCTGAACTCACCCGTCGTCGCCGCCCTGATCGAGGCCGCGGAAGAGGGTAAAAACGTCACCGCCTTGGTCGAGATCAAAGCCAGGTTCGACGAGGAAACAAATCTACGGCTCGCCCGCGATCTGGAGCGGGCCGGGGTGCAAGTCGTCTATGGCTTTATCGACTATAAAACCCACGCCAAAGTCTCTCTAGTCATCCGCCGCGAGGCAGATGGCCTGCGCTCCTATACGCATTTTGGCACCGGCAATTACCACCCTGTGACAGCGAAAATCTACACCGATCTGGCCTTGTTTACCGCCGATCCAGCCATGGGGCGCGATGCCGGGCGGCTGTTTAACTACATCACCGCTTACAAAGATCCGCCGGAAGAGGGACCGAAGCTCGAAAAGATCATCATGTCGCCCTTCGCCATGGAGGACTTCTTGATTGCCCAAATCAAAAAAGAAGAGCGCGCCGCGAAAGCAGGGAAACCCAGTGGCATATGGGCAAAAATGAATTCCTTGGTCGATCAGGATGTGATCGACGCTTTATACAAAGCCAGCCGGGCGGGTGTGCCCATCCGCTTAGTCATTCGCGGCATATGCTGTTTGCGCCCAGGCGTTCCGGGCCTTTCTGAAACGATCCAAGTGAAAAGCCTGGTCGGACGTTTTCTCGAGCACTCGCGGATTGTCTGTTTTGCCAATGGCGAAACCCTCCCATCGTCGGAAGCCAAGGTTTACATGTCCTCGGCGGATTGGATGGACCGCAATTTAAAACGCCGCGTCGAAGCCCTGGTCCCGATCGAAGTTCCGACGGTTCACAGTCAGGTCCTCAATCAAATTATGGTTGCGAATCTGAACGATGATGAGCAGAGCTGGGAAATGGAGAGCAGCGGAAATTATACCCGTATTCACGCCGGTGAAGCTGAGCCTGGGTTCAGTGCGCACCACTATTTCATGGACAATCCCAGCCTGTCCGGTCGCGGCAGCGCCTTGGTGATTAGTGAACCGCCGCGCCTGGCGCCACGCAAACGCGAACGAAAAGCGAAATGAAGCCGGTCGAAAAAATCGCCGTCATCGATATCGGATCGAATTCCTGTCGGATGGTGATTTACGAACGATCTGGGGCCGCCTTGATCCCGTACTTTAACGAGAAGACCATGGCTGGGCTGGGCCGGGATCTATCGCAAACAGGCCGACTCTCTCCCTCTGGGCAGGAATTAGCGCTTAAAACCTTTCATCGGTTTCGGGCCATCACATCCAGTCTGAGCATCAAAGATATCCGCGCTGTGGCAACCGCGGCGGTCCGGGAAGCCGATGATGGCAATTCCTTCAAGAAGCGCGCTGAGCACATTCTCGGCGTTCCCGTGCAAATCCTATCAGGGGCAGACGAAGGCCGGTTGTCGGCCTTGGGAGTCCGGGCAGGTTTTGTGTCGCCAACGGGTTTGATTGCGGATCTCGGCGGGACGAGTATGGAGCTTAGGCCCGTAAAAGGCGACAAACGCGGTGAGTCATTCCTTCTCGGTCCTCTGGCGCGCGAAGACGATGTGACTCTGCCATACAATAAGCGCTTGAAAGAAATCAGTAAAATTCTCTCAAACAGCCGGTTCAAAGTCAAAGACAGTTCTGGCCTATTGTTCGCAGTCGGCGGGGCGTGGCGCAATGTTGCCGCGGTCCATATGATGCTTCGAAACTATCCGCTTCGCGTGCCACATGGCTACAGCATGGGCATCAAAGACGTTGAAGATGTCATTGAAGCTGCAGAGCTCGCCCAGTCCGACAAACATACGCGCGAACAATTGATGGGCGTTTCTAAGCGCCGCTTCGATACATTACCGCACGCCGCTTTGCTGTTGAAAGCCCTGATGCAACACATTGAAAGCAAGGAAGTCGTGTTCTCCGCATTCGGATTGCGCGATGGTGTCGCTGCTGAAGGCATCGATGTCGACGGCGCGAGTGGGTTACTCGATGCGGTGCCTCTGTTTTTGCGGTCATCTCCGCAGAGCTTGTCATTTGGCAAAGAGCTCTACAGCTTCATCCACCCCTTAGCCGCATTCTTCAAGCGCCGGGAGACCGTGCTGCGGGCGATTTGCTTGATGGCCGATGCTGGCGCACGAATGCATCCAGATCACCGCGCGCAATTGGTGTTTGAGCAAGTATTGCGAGCGCCTCTACCGTCGCTCAACCATTCGGAGCGGCTGTTCGGTGCGTATGCTGCGGCATCCCGGTACACGTTCAAATACCGAGAAGACCCCAACTATGCCCGCTTGCTGTCATTGCGTGCCAAACGCCGCGCAAAGGTCCTCGGCACCGCGATGCGCTTGGCGAGTGTGTATTCCGGTCGATCAGGTCCGATCCTTGAGACGGCGCGTCTAAAGATCGAAGACAAGACCCTCTGCATGCATGTTCAGAAGGAGTTTAGCGACTTGGTTTCCGAAACCGTGGAACGCCGATTAGGGCAATTGGCTGGACTGATGAAACTGCATCCGCGTTTGCTCATTAGCGACGCTTAAAGCTCGAACAGGCGCACTTGTCCGTTCTCGAATGACAATGCCAGCTTACCCGACAAAAGGGCTTGCGCTTTGCGGCCGAACAGCTCGTAGCGCCAACCGCTAAGGGCTGCGATCTCGTCTGAGGTTTCACCGCGGGCGAGCTTTTCGACATCGGCTGAATTGGCGATCAAGCGCGGCACGACGTTCGCCTCATCACTAACCGCTTTCAACAGCACCTTTAGCATTTCCGGCGCCCCAGCGGGCATTTCTGGGTTGTGCTGTCGCTTTGGCAGTTTTGGCGCATGCGCGTCCGGGTTAGAGGTCGCGGCATAAACCGCATCCATCAGTCCTTCGGCATATTTCGATCGAATGAACCCTTTGGGAACCGCGCGAAGGCGTTCGAACGCTTTTTCCGATTGCGGTTTCTGGTCAGCGATCTCTTGTATCGCGTCATCTTTTAGAATCCGCCGCCGGGGTTTGTTGAAAATTTGAGCCTTCTCTTCACGCCATCCTGCGACCGAGGCGAATACAGCTGCGTATTCCTTGTTCGGCTTGCGCATTTTCAAACGCTTCCAGGCATTCTCCGGCGAGGTGTCATAGAGTTTCGGATCAATCAGATCCGCCATTTCTGATTCAACCCAGCTTACGCGATCTTGATCAACCAAGCGCTTGAGCATCTCTTGATAGGCGTCACGTAAGTGCGTGACATCTCCCATTGCATAGTCGAGTTGCTTGTCGGTCAGTGGGCGGCGTTTCCAATCGGTGAACTGACTCGATTTATCGATCCGGCGTTTCAATACGCGTTGGATGAGATTGTCGTACGACACGGAATCGCCAATGCCGAGCGCCATGGCGGCGATCTGGGTATCGAAGATCGGTCCAGGCGGATGGCCGATCAAGCGATTGAAGATTTCAAGATCCTGTCGCGCAGCATGAAACACTTTGGGGCGCGACGGATCGGCGATCAGTTGCAAGAAAGGACCGATATCCAAATCTTCGGCCATCGGATCGATGATGACTTCATAGTCTTCGCATGAGGCTTGTATCAAACACAGTTCAGGCCAATAGGTGGTTTCGCGATGAAACTCCGTATCGACACAAATAAAAGTGCCTTCAGCAAGGCGTTGGCAGGCGACGTCTAGGTCAGATTGATCGACAATTGGGGTAAGGCTTACGCGACTCATGCGACCGCCCCTAAATCAAGCCGCCCGGAATGGCGAGTGGAAATCTGCAAAATAGCGCGAACTACCCGGTCTTGCGGCGCAACAGTGAGCGCCGCTTTACGGTCATATCCTGAGCCGGGTCGGGTGTTGGCGCAGAGACGGGCGTAGTCGCCGGGCTGTCTTCGTCGAGGACAATCCACTCTTCGCTCTGCGTATCGGCGTTTTCACTTGGGCCAGTGCCACGGAGCGAGGTTACGATGTCACCTAAACTTGCATCAGCGGAGGCTTGGATATCTTCGCCATCGGCGACATTTTGACTCGATGGACGGGCGCTCGCCGCGAGATTGCGGAACCGCATTCGCATCGGTGTCGAGACCGCGCTACCGAAGGCGATACACTCACGGTCGGCGAGCGACGACAGAAATGCGAGGGTCGAGCGCGATCCGTTCGATATCGCCTTCCGCATGACGTCTTGGTCGGCATCATTGCCCAATCGCAGCGAAAAGATCGTGTTACACTGCGAGAGAATGGTTGGATCGAGTTCGTTCGGACGCTGCGTAATAATCGCGAGCGAGACGCCATACTTACGGCCTTCCTTCGCAATCCGCGCAATCGCGCCGCGGGTGGGGGCAAAACCGCTGGCGACGTCCGCCGGAATGTATCGGTGAGCTTCTTCGCAAACGACCAAAGTCTTGACTTTGGAATTGCTGGCGAGCGCAATATCAAAGGCCAAGCGACAGAGCACAGAAGCAACCGAGTTCACGACTTCCGATGGAATGCCTGACATCTGGAACACGGTGATCGGCTTCCCATTCAACGGCACCCGATAGATGTTCGACAACACGTCCTCAATTCGATCGGTCGCATCATGCGAGCCGAACAAGAAGTTGAACCGTGGATCAGCGATCACAGCTTCAAGACGGGCTTTTAGGTGACGCAAAGTGAGACGTCTGAGCGCCCCATCAAGCGACCCAATCTCTTCTTCAATCAGCTTTAGGAGGTCGGCCAGACGATAGGGAACAGGCGTATCTGCTGTAAAAGAAGCTCCCGCGCCTGCTTTCCGCCGCACGCCGTTACCTGCGCCATAGCGATAGACCGTTTTGGCTTTGGGTATGAACTCCCGCAGCGCATCGAGCTCTTCTTCTGAACCTTCACGCCCGCGGAAGACAACTTGTTGGAACTCTTCGAGGTTCAGCAACCAGAAAGGTAAGTCCAACGAATCTGCGGTGATTGTGTTGGCTTTCGGTCCAAAGGCGCTGGTATACTCATTGTGCGGGTCGAGGATCAGAATACGCTGGTTGAGCTTATGCTTGGCGATCAAATGTAGGATCAACGTCACCGCGGTTGACTTACCTGTACCCGTCGTCCCGACGACGGCGAAATGGCGCGAAAGAAGCGAATCTACCGACACAACCGCTGGAATATCCGCCGCTTGGCTTAACGATCCGATCGTCACCGCGGATTTATCGCTGGCTTTGTAAATTGTCGCGAGGTCTTCTTTGCGGATCCGGTGAGCGATGGCGCCAATATGCGGATAGTTCGAGATACCGCCTGAAAACACGAAACCACGATGTTGATCCGGGCGAACTTCACCCGATAGCTCAACGCAGAGAATGATCGCGCCCTCTACGCCCTTGTTTTGGGCCACCAAATCATTCTCAACGCGATACAGAAGGCCGACCACGCGATTGTCGCCAGTTTGGATCGAAATGAGCTGCCCGACCGCCCAATTTTCTCCAGTCGCATCGCCGCTTTGGGCGAATGCAGCGATCTTCGCCTCCGTGCCGTTACACTCGATCACGCGCCCCTGAGCGCGATTGCGCGGCTTTACAGGCGCGGCAGGCGTCGGAGCTGCTGATTCTGGTATCTCATGGGTCATATCCTATTGGTCTCTCAAAGCCCTGAAAAACCCGTTAATTTCACGTCGGGAGAGAAGAGGTGTCTGATGCTCTTGACATTCGCGGTGCGGCAACGCCAAAAGCCGCCTTTGTTTCCCGTCCCTAACGGAGCGCATCATGCACGCCTATCGCAGCCATACTTGCGGCGAACTTCGTCAGTCTCATGTGGGTGAGACCGTTAAACTTTCTGGCTGGTTGCATCGGCGCCGCGATCATGGCGGCGTCATGTTTATCGACCTGCGCGACCATTATGGCCTGACGCAGTGCGTTTTTGACCCAGATTTCCCAGCTTTTGCAGTGGTTGAGCGTCTGCGTACAGAAAGCGTCATTACCATTGAAGGCGAAGTCATGGCCCGCGATGCGGAGCTGGTAAATCCGAATCTCGACACAGGCGAGATTGAAATTCGAGTCAAAGAAGCGACCGTTCAGTCTGAAGCGGCTGAATTGCCGCTGCCAGTGTTTGGCGAGCCGGATTACCCTGAAGACATCCGCCTCAAGCACCGCTATCTCGATCTGCGCCGCGAGACCTTGCATGCCAACATGATATTGCGGGCACAAGTCATCGCCTCAATCCGAGCGCGCATGGTGGGGCAGGGGTTCACCGAATACCAAACCCCAATCCTGACCGCATCTTCACCAGAAGGCGCGCGCGATTTCCTAGTGCCGTCCCGGCTTCATCCTGGCCAATTCTATGCGCTGCCGCAGGCGCCGCAGCAGTTTAAGCAGCTTTTGATGGTGTCCGGCTTTGATCGGTACTTCCAAATCGCGGCTTGTTTCCGGGACGAAGATGCCCGCGCCGATCGTTCGCCGGGTGAGTTCTATCAAGTCGATATCGAGATGAGCTTCGTCACCCAGGAAGACGTGTTCCAAGCGATCGAACCCGTCATGCGCGGCGTGTTTGATGAATTCGCTGATTGGAAAGGCAAAGGCCGAGTCGTTCCAGATGGTCCATTCCCCCGTATTCCTTATGCCGAAGCGATGGCTAAATACGGTTCGGACAAGCCTGATTTGCGCAACCCGATTGAGCTCGTCGACGTCACTGAGTTCTTCGAAGACGATTCCAAAACGGGCTTCTCGATCTTTGCCAAAATCATCAAAGGCGGCGGCAAAGTGATTGCTATTCCGGCGCCGAAAGCAACTGAGTCTCAGTCTCGTAAATTCTTCGACGACATGGACAAATGGGCGAAGAAAGAAATGCAAGCGCCGGGTCTCGGCTATGCGCGTCTGCGGGCGGGCGATGATGGCGTCGTCGTGAGTCAGGATCCTGTGCTCAAGAATTTCGAAGCCGACCATCTCAAAGCCTTCCTGGAACAGACCGGATTAGGCGATGGCGACGGTATCTTCTTCTCCGCCGGCAAGAAAGGCGACGCTTACAAACTGGCAGGCGCGGCGCGGACGAAAGTCGGACAAGAGCTGGAGCTGATCGAAGACGGCGTCTTCCGCCTCTGCTGGATCGTCGACTTCCCAATGTATGAGTGGGACGAAGATAACAAGAGAGTCGACTTCTCGCACAACCCCTTCTCGATGCCGCAAGGTGGCCTGGAAGCGCTTGAAGCCGCCCAGACAGACGATGATTTGCTGGCCATCACGGCCTATCAGTATGACATTGTCTGTAACGGCTATGAGCTCTCATCAGGGGCGATCCGAAACCATCGCCCCGACCTCATGCTGAAAGCATTCGAAAAGGCGGGCTATGGTCCCGAAGTGGTCGAAGCCGAGTTTGGCGGCATGCTGAACGCCTTCCGCTATGGCGCGCCGCCACATGGCGGAATTGCCCCCGGCATTGACCGGATCGTGATGCTGCTCGCTGATGCGGACAATATCCGCGACGTGACGCTATTCCCGATGAACCAACAAGCCCGCGATCTGATGATGCAGGCGCCAAGCCCAGTACGGGATGAGCAATTGCGCGATCTACACATTCGCTTGGCCCCGCAGGTGAAAGAGTCGTAGGGCAGCGTTCTTGCCGCTCGAGATTGTTCTTATCTCCGCTGATCCCCGCGTAGGCAGGGATCCAGGGACGATAGGTGCCTATCGCGCGTGAGGATCGTACTGTCCCTGGATACCTGTTTGCACAGGTATCTCCGGTGGGGGGAGTAAAGGCTCAATAAAGTAGCACCGCCATTGTCGACTTGCGTCGGAAGGGCGGGAGCGAAAGAGGCAGAGCCCAGGTTTACCCCCATCAAACATGACCCCGCCCTGTGGACGAATCCGCAAGAGCGGCGTAGGAGCGTCTGCGTTGAATTAAAAGGCCATTCTCATGTTCGATATCCGCGCCATTCGCGACAATCCCGACGCCTATAAAGCGGCGTTTGAGCGCAAGCAAAAAGGCTTGGGCGAGGTGGTCTCGCAGATGCTCGATCATGACGCCGCTGTGCGCCAAGCGGTCGCCGACAAGCAAGACGCAGAAAGCGCGCGCAACGCCAAATCGAAAGAGATTGGTAGAGCCAAAGCCAGCGGCGATGATGCGCTGTTCGAAAAGCTGCGCGCTGAAGTGGCGGACGCCAAACAAGTCATCGAGGCGGCTGGAGAACAAGAGGCGGCAGCACGCGAGGAATTGGACAAGCTTCTACTCGGCACTCCGAATATTCCGATGCCAGATGTGCCCGTCGGGGAAGACGAAGCTGGCAATGTCGAACAGCACAATTGGGGTCAGCCAAATGCGCACCTCGCAGGTCGTAACAATGTGCAAGATCACGCCGATCTCGGCGCGGGTCTGAAGAATGCGATTGGCCAGCCTTTGATGGATTTCGAAGCGGCTGCGGCGATGAGTGGGGCGCGTTTCGTGGCATTACGTGGCCATTTAGCGCGTTTGGAGCGAGCTTTGGCGAGTTTCATGCTGGATAAGCAGACTCTCGAGAATGGTTATGAGGAGGTCAGTCCGCCGCTTTTGGTGAAAAATGACACCATGAGGGGAACCGGCCAATTACCAAAATTCACCCGAGATTTTTACTTTGCGGCAGATCAGGGGGAACGAGAAGCAACCCTTAAAGCAGCCTTGGAAAGCGGGCAGTATGATCGCCTTGTTGCAGAACGAAGTGAGACTAACGCCTCGGAAGTTTTGATCGAAGTGCTTGAAAAGGCAGAAACTGAAGAACCGTTTTGGCTAATCCCGACTGCCGAAGTCCCGCTCACAAATCTCGTCCGCGAGCAAATCCTAGCCGCGGACCAATTGCCGATCCGTATGACCGGCCACACGCCATGTTTCCGCTCTGAAGCCGGCAGTGCCGGGCGGGATACGAAAGGCATGATCCGCCTGCACCAGTTCAACAAAGTCGAAATGGTCTCTATCGTCCGAAACGAAGACGAAGGCTTGGCGGAATTGGAGCGGATGACCAAGTGCGCCGAAGGCATTCTCGAGGCACTCGATCTGCCATATCGGCGGATGCTCCTCTGTTCAGGTGATATGGGCTTCGGGGCCCGTAAAACTTACGATTTGGAGGTCTGGTTGCCGAGCCAGAATACATATCGCGAGATAAGCTCTTGTTCTTATTGCGGTGATTTCCAAGCGCGCCGGATGAACGCCCGGTGGCGCCCGGCGCCGAGTGAACAGAATGCCAAACCGAAACCGGAATTTGTGCATACGCTGAACGGTTCAGGCCTGGCGGTCGGGCGGACACTGGTGGCGGTGCTAGAGAATTATCAAAATGAAGATGGCTCGGTAACCGTTCCGGAGGTGCTACGACCCTATATGGGCGGGCTCGAGGTGATTGGCTAAGGACATAACTCATCCTGAGCGAAGTTGAAGGATGATGCGGAACGTTCAGAAGCCCGCCGCTTCTCTTTCGACTTCGCTCAGGATGAGCGGCTAAAATGAGATTAGAACCAGATGAAACTCCTCCTCACCAATGATGATGGTATCAACGCCCCGGGGCTCGAAGTTCTCGAGCATATTGCGCGCGAGCTGACAGACGATATCTGGATCGTCGCACCGGAATTGGAACAGTCCGGAAAGGGCAGGGCGATTTCTTTGACGGAGTTTGTCCGCGTCCGCGAAACTGGGCCGCAACGCTACGCAGTGAACGGGACGCCCAGCGATTGTGTCTTGCTCGCTTTGGATGAGTTGATGCCAGAGCGCCCGGATTTCATTCTGTCAGGCGTCAATGCTGGGCAGAATATCGCGGAAGACACAACTTTCTCAGGAACCATTGCTGCGGCGCTGTTTGGCATGCAGCATGGCGTACCGAGTATCGCGCTCAGTCAATCCCGCGGCTTTCAAAATCCGCAGTCTTGTCCGTGGGAAACGCCGACAGAGTGGGGGGCAAAGGTTCTGCGTCCAATAATTGAACGTGGCTGGCCCAATGATCTGATTATTAACGTTAATTTCCCAGATCGTGCCCCAGAAGACGTCGCAGGCGTACGTTTTACCCGTCAGGGCTTCAGGGATGAACGAATCATTCGTACAGAAGCACGAGAAGACTTAAGGGGTAACGCGTATTATTGGATCGGATATCGCGGTAAACTCTCTAATCCAGATGAAGGAACGGACTTGCGGGCCATTTATGACGGGTACATCTCGGTCAGCCCGTTGCATGTGGATTTGACGCATGAGGCATTTCTCGCTGAGATGCGAGAGGCATGGCGGACCTGATTCCTGACCCTCTTCGCGCAGCGCGCTTGATTCTCTCTCTGCGTCGGCAGGGGATCACTGACGATGGTGTCCTAACCGGAATGGAGACGGTTGATCGCGGTGTTTTCGTCGATCAGAAATTGCGCCCTATGGTGGCCAAAGATTGCGCGCTGCCTATTCCGTGCGGACAAAGCATCCCACGCCCCATCGTTACGGCCCGCCTATTGCGGGCCTTACAGATAGAGCCAGGCAAAGATGCCCGCGTTCTCCTGATCGGTTCCGGCAGCGGCTACACCACCGCTTTACTCAGCCAAATCAGCCGTCACGTCTATGGCGTCGAGCGCTATGAGCGTCTGGTGATCCAATCGCGGGCGCGTTTAGATGAACTTGGCGTCGACAATGTCACGATCCGCCATGGCAACGGGCTTGAAGGCCTATCTCAGCATGGTCCCTTTGACCGGATTCTGCTGGCAGGGGCGGTGAAAACCATTCCTTCTGTCCTGATGAGCCAATTGTCGAAGCAAGGCCGCCTTGTCACGCCGATCGAGTCAAAGGCCGGCGCACAATTGCTGCGCACGGTGACTGAGGACCGCGATGTAACGGACGAGCATATGCCCGACCGATTGGCGCTGCTGTCGCAGACCATGGCCCGGTCTTTGTAAGCTTAGTCCGTGTCCGGGCTGGCACATTCGCCTTCAAACGCCACGCTGACGCCATTTGACGCCGCATCACAGGAATTGCCATAGGTCTGGCCGTCGCAACCACAAACCGGCAGATATTCGCGTGTACAGACCTCTGGGCGCGGTTGACAGGTGCCAGCGCCGTCTTGGACTTCCACACATTCGCCCGGTGCTTGCTCGCAATAGAATCCGGCAGGGCATTGGAGGCCAGCAATCCCGCCACAAATTTCCCCAGTCGGGTCAATCACCGGTTCGGGTGTTTCGGAAATTGATGTGGCTGGGGTCTCTGATTCGACCGGATCCGAGCTCGTTTCTTCGCCGCCGCCGCATGCGGCCAGGACAGCCAAACATGCTGACAAGATAAGTACACGCATTGGGTACTCCCCTACAGTCCCTTTTCCTCGCCCCAACTTAGATAAGAAAAACCGGCGAGGCCATAGGGCGACGCCGGTTTCGGTGAATTTATTCTGATTTGCGTGGGAATTAGGCGTTTTCTGCCGCTTCCTGCAAACGCGCAAAGATGTTTGCGCCGTGGCCTGAACCAGAATCAAAGTGAGTTTGAACGCTGGTATCGGTAATCTCGTCCCACTTCGCCTCAACCGCTTCAGCCGTCAGGGCGGCGCCTTGGCCGACGAACGCGCCATTGGTCTCGACAATTTGCGCCATAGAGAAGGCCCCTGCGCCGGCGGATAGGATCATGCCGGTCGGCGCTTCTTCTTTCACCAGGTTCATGACGCCAGGCGTGACA
The DNA here is from genome assembly GCA_039194965.1 of Pseudomonadota bacterium. Lineage (GTDB taxonomy): Bacteria > Pseudomonadota > Alphaproteobacteria > Caulobacterales > Hyphomonadaceae > Henriciella. Next base: position 158,764 of record JBCCVQ010000010.1, read on the forward strand.
TATTCCGGCTTGAGATTGTCGAGCATTTGCTGTGGCATCAGCCCTTCCGTCATGCGCGTCGCTGCAATCGGGCACACGGCATTGATTTTAATATTGTTTTTCGCACCTTCAATTTTCAGCGTATTCATCATGCCCACCACGCCAAGCTTACCGGCGCCGTAATTCGCCTGACCGAAATTGCCATACAGGCCGGTGGAAGACGTCGTCACAACGATACGGCCGTAATTTTGCTCTTTCATGATGTTCCAAGCGGCGTGTACCGGCTTGAATGTACCGCGCAAGTGGACATCGAGCACGAGGTTGATGTCTTCTGTCGTCATCTTGGAGAATGATTTGTCGCGCAGAATACCGGCATTGGCGATAATGATATCAATCCGGCCGAAGGCAGACATTGTGTCTTCGATCATTTTTTGAACGCCGGCATCGTCGGCGACTGAGGACCCATTAGCGATCGCTTCGCCGCCCATGGCTTTGATCTCGGCCACAACCGCTTCAGCGGCTTCTGAGTTTCCGCCAGAACCGTCCATAGCGCCGCCAAGGTCGTTAATGACGACTTTTGCGCCGCGACGCGCCAGTTCGAGTGCATGTTCGCGGCCCAAGCCGCCACCAGCGCCAGTTACAATTGCGACGCGATCATCAAAACGAATAGACATGGATGTGTCTCCTAAGACTTATACTCATTGTGCGAGTGCGAACGCCTTGCACCATCCGCTGACGTAAACGTCAAGCTCCGACGCTGCGTTACGTCTTGCCAATTCGCAAGCGCCATGATGGCTAAATCACAAATATGGAACCAAGGAGACCACCATGATTGCTTATGTCACGCTCGGATCAAACAATATCGAAAATGCCACCGCATTTTACGATGCGTGGATGCCAGAGATTGGTGCCAAACGGGTCTTCGACAATGGCCGCCTATATTTTTACAGCGCGGGTCCTGGCCAACCGATGTTGGCCATTGGTGGTCCTTATGACGAACAGGCGGCGACGTGCGGCAATGGTGTGATGCCAGCGCTGGGCGTGAGTGACACTGACACCGTTGATCGGGCATATGCGAAGGCCCTTGAATTGGGGGCGACCGATGACGGCGCACCAGGTCAACGTGTTGAAGGCTTCTATGGCGCCTACTTCCGCGATCCAGACGGTCACAAGATTTGCGTCTGTAAACTCGGTTAGACGGGTCCGCTGACATGAAGGCTAGCCCGCGCAGAAGTCGCGGGCTAGGTCATGTTTAGGAAACGAAAACAACGAGGACCTGCGGATGGAATGGGGTTGGGACAACGCGCGCGCGTTTTTGGGAATCGCGATGATTTTCGCAATTGCCTGGGGTTTGTCGGAAAATAGAAAAGCCTTCCCTTGGAAGATTGTGCTCGGTGCCGTGGCGATACAATTTGGGTTCGCGCTTATACTCTTCGGGATCCCGATCATACGAGAAGCCTTGTTTGCAGCCAATATCGTAGTCGATAGTCTCATCGATGCGACGGCCTATGGCACGCAATTCGTGTTCGGGCCGGCTTTCGGCACACAGGCCGGATGGGAAGAATTGACCGGCCAGCCAGGGCCGATTTTTGCGGTTCACTTGCTTCCACTGATCATCGTCGTCGCGGCGCTGTCCGCCATTCTTTGGCATTGGCATATCCTGCGATGGGTCACGAAGGGCTTTGCCTCGATCTTTCGCCGCTTGATGGGCCTAGGCGGCGCAACGTCGCTGGCGGTTTCGGCCAACGTCTTCATGGGCATGACGGAAGCGCCGGTTTTGGTGAAACCGTATTTGAAAGGCATGACCCGTTCAGAGGTTTTCATCTTGATGGTCGCTGGCTTTGCGACCGTCGCAGGCAGCGTCTTGGTGCTGTACGGCGTCTTCCTCAGAGACGTTCTGCCGAATGCCTTGGGGCAGCTCCTGGCGGCCTCGCTCATTGCGGCCCCAGCGGCAATCGCCTTGGCTTTGGTCATGGTTCCGGAATCGATCGATTCTAAACTTCGCGCGCATGAGCCGGATTTTGAGTATGAATCAACCATGGATGCGTTTGCGACGGGGGCGTCAGACGGGCTAAAAATCCTCGCCAATATTGTGACGATGTTGATCGCGGCTTTCGCGCTCTTATTCCTGGTCAATGCGGGCCTTGGCGCGCTTCCAGATATAGCGGGCGCGCCCCTGTCAATTGAACGCGTCCTTGGATGGGTCTTCGCACCAATCATGTACATGGTCGGCGTGCCGATGTCCGAAGCCGCGCAATCGGGATCGCTCATCGGCATCAAAACAGTGCTCACTGAGTTCGTCGCCTTCTTACAATTGGCAGGCGAGGGCGGTGAAGGTCTGTCGCAGCGGTCAAGCATGATCACAGCGCATGCGATTTGCGGCTTCGCGAATTTTGGATCGATTGGGATTCTCATTGGAGGGCTGTCGATCATCGAACCAGCTCGCCGCACAACATTCTTGGAATTGGCTTGGAAAACCCTAGTTGCTGGCACGCTGGCGACCTGTTTGTCCGGGGCCGTTGTGGGGGCACTGCCTGCTAATTTGTTCTTCGGGAGCTAATCTCACTCAATGATCCGATCGATCTTATTGACCACTGCAGCGCTTGGCTGTGCCGCAGCGGCAAATGCTCAATTTGCTTATGAAACGGCCGAAAAGGACGTTTCTGAAGACGTCGCTGCCTGTTTGGAAGCGCGCGGTCTATCGGCCGACGAGACGTCGCCATTCTGTCCGGAAAAAACCAATCGCGTTCTGGCAACGATCACGACTTTCGGCGATCGTAGTCCTGAAGCCGCGGGTGCTATCTCGATCATTGATGCCGATACGATTGCCAGTATTGCTGCAGATCACCCAGCTGAAGTGCTCAACACTTTGCCAGGCGTCAATATCCATACCAATTCAGGCCAAGAGCACTTGCTCGCCATCCGTTCCCCCGTCCTGACGGGCGGTGCAGGGCAGGGTAGCTTTCTGATCCTTGAAAACGGAGTTCCAACGCGTTCCCCGGCTTTTGGGAACGTCAACAGCCTGCTTGAGCCGCATCATGAGACCGCGGAGGCAATTGAAGTCGTGCGCGGGCCTGGGTCTGCGAAATATGGCTCAAACGCCGTGCATGGCCTGGTCAATGTCATTTTGACTGATCCAAGCGGAGAAGCTTTGCGCCAAGTGAATGCCTCTTATGGCAGCCTGGGGCGCTACAAAGGCGACCTGATTTACGATCAGGGCTATCTCGGACGGGCCTCTCTGTCGGTCCAAAAGGATACCGGATGGCGAGATAATACGGGCCTGTTCCAATTGAAAGGCTCTTCTGTCGCTGAAACAGTCTATGCGGGGTGGAATGTCACGGCCTGGGCCTCGGCAGCTTATCTTGAGCAAGAAACGGCAGACTTTGTCCAAGGACCGGACGCCTTTGAGGATCGTGACTTGGTGCGAGCCAATGATGATCCGCTTGCTTATCGCGACGCCTGGGCGGCCCGCGGCGCCCTAAGGCTTGAACGCGAAGTGGCCGAAGGAACTTTGACGCTAATCCCGTTCGCGCGCATCCAACAGATGGATTTCCGGCAGCATTTCTTGCCCTATCGGGGCTTTGAAAAGAACGGGCATACCGGCCTTGGTGTGATGAGCCGCTACGAACGCGAAGTTTCTGATGCGCTCACTTGGCGCGTCGGCGCAGACGTTGATCTGGCCACGGGTTATTTGAGGGAGACGCAGCCAGAGCCATTTGGTTTTTTCCCAGGCGACTCGCGGTTTCCGGTCGGCATTCACTATGATTACGACGTCGATACAATTGTCGGCGCCATTTGGGGCGAAGCGGATTTGGCGCTCTCAGATCGTTTGACAATGGTCGCAGGCCTGCGCGGCGAGGCGCATTCTTACGATTACACAACCGATGCACCGGTTGGTATCAATGGTCGCTTCAACGTTCCCGCTGATCGGACCGATGATTTCAGCTTTGTCACGCCAAAACTTGGCTTGGTTTATGAGCTGAGCGATCAAATCAGCCTCTATAGCAATTATGCAAGAGGCAGCCGCGCCCCGCAGGCGAGTGATCTCTACAGATTGCAGTCTCAACAGGGCACAGCTGAAGCAGAAGTCGAGACGCTCGACAGTTTCGAACTGGGCGCGCGAGGAACACTCGCCGACGGCGATTTGGTGTTCGATGTCGCCGCTTATACGGCCAGCAAAGACAATTTCTTTTTCCGAGATTCCGATGGTTTGAATGTCACGGACGGATCAACGAGGCATCAAGGGATCGAGCTCGCGGCCATGTGGCAAATCAGCGATCAATTTGTCTTCAATGGCAATGTCAGCTGGTCGGATCAGACCTATACATTTGATCGGATTGTCGGAAATGGGTCTGAGATTATCCGGGACGGCAACGAAATCGACACCGCCCCTGAATGGCTGGCAAACGCCTCGCTCACCTGGAGGGCAAACGATGCGTTCAGTCTGTCAATTTCAACAGATTATGTTGGCGAATATTTTACCAACCCGGCCAACACGCAAGACTATCCGGGACACTTAGTGGGGCATCTCAGAGCCACATATGATGTCTCTGACTCGTTGGAAACTTTCCTTATCGTCCGCAATCTAACCGATGAGACTTATGCCGACCGCGCAGATTTTGCGTTCGGCAATGAAAGATACTTCCCGGGAGAACCGCTAAATGTCACATTCGGAATTCGCAAACAGCTGAACTAGCCAAGATAGGCACAGGAGACAAAGATGCAGCTTTATCACGCCCCGCAGGCCGTAAATCCCGAACGAACCTATAATTTTCTCAAGGCCAAAGGTCAGTTGGAAGCCGTTGATATTGTCGAAATATCGATCATGAAAGGTGAGCATAAACAGCCTGAGTATCGCAGATTATCTCCGTTTTCGCAGGTCCCTGTTCTGGTACTCGACGATGGCACAACAATCACTGAAAGCCGCGCAATTTGCAGTTTCTTTGAACACATGTTTCCAGAGCCAAACTTGTTGGGCCGCGACGCGATGGAGAAGGGGCTGATCGAAATGTGGGATCGCCGTGTCGAGTTTATGATGATGATGCAATTCGCGACCTGGTTCCGCAATGCCCATCCCGTCATGGCGCCGCTGGAAAAGCCTCAGCTGCCCGAAGCGGCGGCGAAGGCCGAAAAGGCGGTCAAAGCGTTTACGGCTCGCCTGGATGAACATCTCTACCAGAAGGACTGGATCGCCGCCGGTCGTTTTTCAATCGCAGATATTACACTCTATCTGACGTGCGGATTCTGCGGTGTCATGCGCTGGCGCCCGCACGAGGAGTTCGAGAATATCGGGCTTCACTACGCTCGCGTCCGCGACCAATTAAAATAGCAGATCTCGCAATAACGGGCGGAATTCTGGGAACATATCCTGCGGGACCAATCCGGGCCCGACCCGCTCGCTTGCAGCACCATGGATCCAAACGCCTGCGCAAGCTGCTTCATGCTTCGGCATGCCTTGCGCCACCAATCCAGCAATAAGACCGGCGAGCACGTCTCCTGAGCCGGCCTTGGCGAGGTAGGGAGAGGCCGTTGTATTCTCGGTCACACGGCCATCAGGGGCGGCGATCATAGTATTAGGTCGCTTGAGCACGATAACTGCGCCAGACCGTTCTGCCGCTTGTGCGGCGCGCTCTGCGGCGCTGCCCTCAAGATCGCCGAAATATCGAGCGAACTCTCCTTCATGTGGGGTCACCACGACGTCACGGCCCTGCAGTTCTGGCCAAAGCCGTATGGCGTCCGCGTCGAGCACCAGTTTGATATCAGGATTTTGAGCCACCACCATCAAGGCTTGCATTTTGGAACATCCGCCTGGGCCGACCAAAAGCGTATTGACGCGGTTTAGGGTTTCAGGGGCTTCATCGGAGACCATAATGTCTGGAGGCAGAGTGACACGGTAGGTTTGGGCTTGGACGTCACTCAATACGGAAACCAAGCCCGCGCCGATCCGGGAACACGCCTCGGCCGCCAATCGCGTTGCACCGGTGTATTTGTCAGAGCCTAAGATAACCGCGTGACCACGATCATACTTATGTCCGTTGGACAGCGGAACTGGCAAATCTGATCGCCAATGGTCTGGCGCATTTTGAGTCGTATTCACCATACTCACTCCGCAGGCATGGTCTCCACCGACTGACTAGAAAGCCAATTTGAAACGTCCCGTAAAGCGCGCGCCGCTTGGGCTCGCTTTTTAGCTCTTCCTTTTTCTTTGCCGCGCAGACGTTTGCCCGTTTCGGGGTCCTTTGTCAGAAAGGAATCTGGATCTGCAGGGGGGAAAAGTCCAAAATTGATATTCATCGGTTGGAACGTCGCTTTGCCTTCTAAATGCCCACCCGTAATGTGCTTGACGAGGGCGCCTAAGGCTGTCGTCTCCGGAGGATTAGGCAACTCGATGCCGAGTCTTTCTGCGGCGGCAAAACGGCCCGCCAGAAGCCCCATGGCAGCGCTCTCGACATAGCCTTCAACACCCGTAACTTGTCCGGCGAAGCGCAGCCGCGGCATCGATTTCAATCGCAGACGCTCATCTAGCAATTTCGGAGAGTTCAAGAACGTATTTCGGTGAATACCTCCAAGCCGGGCAAATTGCGCATTTTCCAGTCCCGGGATCATTTTAAAGATCTCCGACTGGGCGCCGTATTTCAGTTTGGTTTGAAACCCGACCAGGTTCCACAATGTGCCGAGCGCATTGTCTTGGCGCAATTGAACGACCGCATGGGCTTTGACGTCTGGATTGTGGGGATTGGTGAGGCCAACCGGTTTCATAGGACCAAATCGCAGCGTCTCGCGGCCGCGTTCCGCCATGACCTCGATCGGCAGACAGCCTTCGAAATAGGGCGTGTCTTTTTCCCAGTCCTTGAACTCGGTCTTCTCGCCATCGATGAGGGCATCAATAAATGCGTTATACTGCGCCTCATCCATCGCACAGTTGATATAGGCCGCGGTATCGCCATGCGGCCCAGGCTTATCATAACGAGATTGGCGCCAGGCTTTGCTCATATCGATGCTGTCGAGATAGACGATGGGTGCGATCGCGTCGAAGAAAGCGAGGTCATCCTCGCCCGTCTCTGCGCGCACCGCTTCGGCCAGCGCGATTGAGGTGAGAGGACCGGTGGCGATGATGACACTGGACCAATCCGCAGGCGGTAATCCTGTGATTTCTTCGCGAACAATGGTGACCAAGGGATGCGCTTCTAGCGTCGCCGTTACCGCTTCAGCAAAACCTTCTCGATCGACCGCCAAGGCGCTGCCTGCAGGGACTTGGTGCTGGTCTGCTGTTGGAATGATGATTCCATTGGCGCGGCGCATTTCTTCATGCAGCACACCGACGGCGTTCATTTGATGATCGTCGGAGCGGAATGAGTTGGAGCAGACGAGTTCTGCGAGTTGGTCCGTTTGGTGAGCATCGGTGCCTTTGACTCCCCGCATTTCGTGCAGGATCACGGGCACGCCCATATTGGCTGTTTGCCAGGCCGCTTCTGAGCCGGCCATGCCGCCGCCGATTATGTGGATGGGATCAATCTTGGTCATGGCCCGGATGTGCGTGTGATGCGGCGATAGGTCAAGCGCAATGCCGCAGAGGTGTCGCGCAGAGCAAGCGCAGAGTATGCGCAAAACGACCGCAGTGCTGCTTCAGAAGTGGCGCTCAAGTGCCGCAGAGAGGGACTAGGCATTTCGCGGCGCGCTCTCTACATGGGGCGCATGACACAATCCGCGTTATCTCCCGAATCGATCCTGTCCACATTGCTTGAGACTTGCAGCAAATCTGGCGCCAGTGCTGCAGATGCGTCTTTCGCGCGCTCAGATGGGGTCAGCGTCGAAGTCCGTGAAGGCAAGCTTGAGGGAATTGAACGGTCAGAATCGCAAGGCGTTTCGCTGCGCTGTTTCTTCGGCCAGCGGCAAGCCTCGGTTTCTGGCTCAGACACCTCACTGGAAGGTCTCACCACGCTCGCTGAACGCTGTGTTGCCATGGCCAAAGTGGTGCCCGAAGATCCTTATTGCGGGATCGCGCCCGAAGTCGATCTCGCGCGCGACATGCCGTCGCTTGATTTGACCGGTGATGGCGAGATCGCAATCGAAACGCTCGAGCGAGAGGCGCTTGAAGCCGAAGCTGCGGCTCTGGCGGTTTCTGGGGTCCAACAAGTCTCTGGCTGCGGAAATGGCTGGAGCGGTTCAGAGGTTTGGGTCGCGGCGAGCAACGGGTTCGCGTTTCACAAGGTCTCTGGCTCAACCGGGCTCGGGCTGGCCGCTGTCGCTGAGTGCGATGGCGCGATGGAACGAGACTATGAAAGCCGTTCGGTGCGGCGCTTGGAAGATCGACCCTCACCAAACGAAATTGGCACGATTGCGGGTGAGCGCGCGGTCGCGCGACTGTCGCCGCGCAAGATCAAAACGCAAACCGGGGCGGTCATCTATGACCGCCGCGTCTCTGGTTTTAATCCCAAGACCTCTAATCATTCGCTTTACCTGATAAAACTGCACAAGAGTTCCAGCTATCCTGAGGGAAACTTCGGAGGGAACCAGCTACTAGATGGTTCGATTAGTCTTTCGCCCCTATACCCAAATTTGACG